>CAWKMM010000006.1:0-260663 GCA_963850715.1 uncultured Nitriliruptoraceae bacterium
GATACTCGCCCGCGGGTTCGGGTGGTTCGCCTCCGGGAGGATCGACGATGTGGGTGACGTGGGCGGTAGCGATCATCATCGGTCTGTCGTTGGCCGCGGCGACCGCGTCGGTCGCCGACAGCCGGGGCCAGAACGGTGCGCTGTGGTTCCTCATCGGGCTGATCGCCCCGCTGTTCGGGCTGCTCGTCGCTCTCGTCGCTCTCGAGCCCACGGGTCGTGGCGCGCGGTCGATGCCCACACCCGCGGAGGCGGCTCGTGAGAGCCCGGTGGCTCGCTTGCTCGCGTCCAGTCCTGGGCTCTCCGCTCACGCGGTCGCCGAGGGCATCCACTCGACCGAGTGTGCTGTGACCGAGCAGCTCGCTGCCCTGCGGTCGCTGGGGTTCGCTGATCGCGACGACGGCGGTCGGTGGCGACTCACCGACGAAGGCGCCGCGATCGTCGTTCGCTGAACCCCGCCGGTGGACGGAACCGGCGCAGCAGCCGCGTGATCCGTGCCCGCCAGCGTCAGCGGAGCAGCGTCTCCAGCTTGTCGAGCTGGGCCTTGTAACCCCACTTCATGCCGTACGCGGCAAGGCGCGCCTTGACACCGGACCCGACCTCCCGCACGTGGATGCGGAGGCTCAGCACCGTCTGGTCCCCCTGCGCGGTCAGCTCGACCTCGTTGACGTGGCTGATCGTCGCGGCCTCCTCACCCTCGGTCCACGACCTGGCGTCGTAGGCGAGACGGTGCGGTGCGTCGATGCGGGTGAAGGTGCCCTCGAGCGGCCACCGGGTCCCGGCGTACTTGCCCATCCCCTCGCCAGCTTCCGTGACGATGCGGATCCGCCCGCCGACGCGCAGGTCGACCTCGCACTCGGGGATGGCGGTGTCCTCGGGCCCCCACCACCGCCGCAGCAGGTCCGGTTCCGTCCACGCGCGCCACACGTCGGCGACCGGCGCCGCGTAGGTGCGCTCGAAGGTGTGCTCCTGGGTGGTCTTGAACAGCTGTGGGATCACGGCGATCCCTCCTCGTCGTCGGTGGTGGTCTGCTGGTCGGCCCGTGTGGCGTGCATCGTCGTGAGGACGTCCTCGAGGGCGTCCAGCCGCTGGTCCCACAGGTCCTGGAAGGAGCTGGTCCAGTCGGCGAGCTCCTCGAACGCGGCCGGCTCGAGGTGGTAGATGCGACGGCGAGCCACCGCCTCGACGTCGACGACGCCGGCCTCGCGCAGGACCTTGAGGTGCTTGGAGACCTGCGGTTGACGGATGCCGAGCGTCTCGGCGATGTCGCCGACCGCGAACGGTCGGCGACGCAGCAGCTCGACGATCTCGAGCCGGTTGGGTTCGCCGAGCGCGGCGAGAACGGTCGCGTCCATGGCCGGACCCTACGCCTGCCAACATATTCCCGTCAAGGAATACGAAGGGTCGAGCGTCGAAGTGGGAGCCAGCGGCGCGACGTGGTGCGGCTCAGGCGGTCGTTCGGGCACGCCACGCGACGCCGGCGGTCGCGAGCAGCAGCAGGGCGAGCGGGACCGTGCCGCCGCCCGTCGCGGGCAGCTGCGTCGAGGCAGCGACACCGGACACGGGGGTCGTGCCGGGGACACCGGACACCGGGGTCGCACCGGGCGTGCCGGACGCGGCAGGGTCGCCGAGGGACACCGTCACGGTCTCGCTGGCCACCACACCGAGGCGGTCGGTCCACTCCACGAGCAGCTCGTGCGTCCCGTCGTCGAGGCTCGCCGGGATCGCGAACGTGGCGACCTCGCCGCGCCGGGTGCGGACGGGCTGGCTGCCCAGCTCCTCGCCGTCGAGGGAGAGGGTCACCGTCTCGTCGGCGACGTAGCCGCTCGGGTCGTCGACGTCCGGGAACTCGTAGCCCGTGGTCACGGTCAGGATGTAGCCGACGGGCATCACCTCGGGGATCAAGTACGGGTCGACCACCATCTCCAGGGTGCCGACGACGTCTTCGAAGACCAGGCGGTGGTCGGCGGTGAGCAGGTCGGCGGCCTCGCCCTCCGCGGCACCCGAGACGTAGAGGTCGAGGGTCGTGCCACCGACGAACTGGACGGAGTCCGGGTCGAGCTGGAGTCGGACCTCGATGGTGGTGGGCTCGGTGATCTCGAGCGTGTGCACGTGGACGGTCTCGGAGTGCGCACCGCCGGTCGACTCGACGGGCAGGAACGTGCCCTCGAAGGTGTGGACCTGCGGCTGCGAGGCGGTGCTCGCGGCCGTGACCGCCGTCTCCTCGGCGTCCGAGCCATCGCCGGGAGCTGCCGGCCACGACAGGTCCTGGAGCAGGCGCTGCACCGTGCCCGTGACCGTCACCTCGGGCGAGGTGATCGGTCCGTCGCTCGGAGCGGTGACCGACAGCGCTGGGGTGGCACGGTCGGGTTCAGGATCGAAGTCGGTCCGCTCACCCGGGATCAGGCCGAGGTCGGGCTGCGGGCAGTCGTAGGGCGAGCCGGTGGGCGAGGCGTACCAGTGATCGTCGGGGTGCTGGACGTGGAAGGCGGTGGTGCCGTCACCGTCCTGGTCGTTGGCGAGCAGGATGTCGTCCTCGCCGATGGCGCCATCGCCGGTGGTGTCGATGTAGCCGGCTCATGTGCGACGCGAACACCTCGACGTCCAGGGTGGACACGCACTTGGTCATGCCGACCGGGTCGTCGGTGTAGGCCATGATGTCGTAGGTCGGCACGACCTTGCTGGTGTGGTCGAGGGCGTCACCGACGTGGCCGAGGGTCAGGCAGTGCCCGACCTCGTGGGCCACGAGGTTGAACAGACCGAACGGGAGGCTGACGGCCGGGTTGTCGTAGTCGACGTCCTCGCCGGGCGTCGGGTCGATGGCGCCGTTGACGGCGAAGCAGACGTTGCCGCCGGCGCCGTCGCAGTCCTCGGCGTAGTAGGTGCCGGTGTTCTCACCGTGGTGGTCGTCGAACCCCGGGAGGTCCTCCCACTCGGCGAAGTCGAACGGGTTCTGGATGCCGTGGCAGGGCCCCTCGCCGGCGTCCTCGAACCCGAAGATCTCCAGCAGCTGGCTCGAGAAGTCGAGCGGGTCGATGCCGATGCCGATCCCGCCGACGGGGTTGGAGGAGATCACGATGATCTCCGGGTCCCACAGGGGGTAGGTCGAGAAGTCCACCGTGCCCTCGCCGGTGAGCAGGTCGATGTGGTTGACCGCGATGCGGAACTCGAGGGTGTCGGCCAGCCAGTCCAGGCCCATCTGGCGGGCGAGGTTGTCGATGCCGTCCGCCCACACCTCGACCGCCTGCAGGTGGATCCGGTGGTCACGCTCGACGAAGGGCGACACCGGGACGACGACCAGGACGTCGATCTTCGGGGTGTCGAGCGCGTTCAGACCCGTGCGCATGTGGAAGCAGTCGCTGACGTGGAGCTCGGTGAGGCAGCCGGGCGGGATGTTGCCGTCCCCGAAGTACGGACCAGCCCACCGGTCGGCGGGGCTGGCGCCCGCGGCGGTCACGATCATCAGCTGGAGCGCCAGGAGGGCGACCAGGAGGAACGACAGGCGAGCGCGCACGGTGGTACCTCGAGGAGGAGGGAGATCGACGATGGTCCGTGCCGAACAACGACGCACCCCCGCCCGAGGAACGGTTCCTCGTTGACAGCGACGTCGGTGCTCGCATGATGGTCGCGTCAGCACACGTCATCGAGGGTGGACATGGCCGGACATCGCATCTACACGACCAGCGTCGCGGACGTGTACCCCCTCTACGTCGCGAAGGCCGAGCGCAAGGGCCGCACCAAGGACGAGGTCGACGAGATCCTCCGCTGGCTGACCGGGCACAGCCAGGACGGCCTCGAGGCGGAGCTGGAACGGGGCACGGACTTCGAGACCTTCTTCGACACGGCTCCCGCGATGAACCCGGCGCGTGAACTGATCACGGGGGTGGTCTGCGGCGTCCGGGTCGAGGAGGTCGAGGAGACGACGATGCGTGAGATCCGCTACCTCGACAAGCTGGTCGACGAGCTCGCGAAGGGCAAGGCCATGGAGAAGGTCCTGCGGGCCTAGCTAGCGGGCCTAGCGGGCCGAGCGGCGGCTCGGCTCCCGGCGGAGTCGTTCCGGCGTCAGATCCCGGGATCAGGTCTTGTACGCGGACCGGTGCCAGCAGAGGCAGAACGGGTGGCCGGCCGGGTCGGCGTAGACCTGCCAGCCCTCCACGGCGTCGAGGTCGTCGGCCTCCTGCAGGAGCCGCGCGCCGAGCGCCATCACCTCGTCGTGCGCGACCTGGAGGTCGGTCACCCAGAGGTCGACGTGGACCTGCTGCGGCGGTGAACCGTCCGGCCAGTCCGGCGGCTCGTGGTCCGGAGCGAGCTGGACACCGATCCGCGGCACGCCGTCGGCGTCCAGCACCATGTGCCAGTCATCGTCCTCGTCCACGGTTCCGCCGAGCACGCCGGCCCAGAACGTGCTCTCCGGGGCGAGCTCCGCCGCGTCGAACGCGACGACCTGGAACCGGATGTCCACCGAGCCACCTCCACTCGGGGTCGCGGACGGCCGCGTGCCGGTCGTCCTCGAGATGGTCTAAGCCGGTGCCGCGCCTACGCGTCGAGCGATGTCGGGTTCGGCGGCGCGGTCGGGGTGCCGCTCCAGCCATGGCGACCACGACGCGGCAACCGACGCGAGCACTGTGGGGACGATGGTGAGTCACTTGCGACGCAACCGGCTGTCGCGTCGTTGAGGGTTACGGTGAGGGAGTCGTCGCGGGTGCCTCCTGTCGGGGGTCGAGGGGAGCGATGGAGCCGCGGCCCGGCACCGACCATCGGGACCGCCCCTCGGCGACGTGTTCGTCGCGGCTCCGTAGCACTGGTCCCTGGAACTCGGGCTGACGAGGGGGAGGCGAGGTGGATGCGGGGCGTGAGGCGGTGATGCGCGCACGGGGCCACGACCTCGTGCGGATGGCAGCGCCCAGTGCCGCGACGCCGCAGCTGCGTGCGCCTCCGACCGGCTGTGGAAGGCGTACGCCGACCCTCCGCGCCACCACCACACCGTCCGGCACGCCTACGGACGCGTTCGAGACGCGCCTCACGCTCGCGCCCCTGGACCCCACCACGCGCAGGCTCGAGGACACCACCTGCCGGGCCGTGCTCGCCGCCGCGCTGTACCACGACGCGGCTACGACCCGACCGATGACGTCAGCGAACGTGCCTCGGCCAACCTGGCGCGCGAGCACCTCACAGTCCTCGGTGCTCCCGAGCCGCTCGCGGCGGCGCTCGTCCGTCTCGTCGCGCTCACCGGCGACCACGACACTGCGGCGGGCGACGTCAGCGGTCCACTGCTCTGCGAGGCCGCCTCGCCGTCCTCGGCGAGGACGCTGACCGCTACGAGACCTACCGTCAGCGGATCCGTGCCGAGCACCGCCACCTCGACGACTCGGTGTCGGCGGTCGGCAGTGGACTCGTCGTGACGCGGACTGCTGGAGCGGAGCGCCATCTGCCGAACCGGCCACGCGACCGGTCCTGGGGGAGGCCTCCGGGCCGTCCGCGTCCTCGGGTTGGGGTCGGGACCAGCGTCCGGCGGATGCGGGTCGAAGCGGCCACTGGGCCGGTCACGGCGTGTCGAGGCCGCTCGGGTCGTCGGGAACGTCGACGGCGTGCTCACGCAGGATGCTGAACGGCACGATCTCGAGCGCACGTTCGTGCGTCGCCGCCAGGACCACCGGTGCGGCAGCCCCGTCGGCGTGCGCGCGGAGCCAGTTCGCGGCGGTCACGCACCAGCGATCACCGGGGGTGAGGCCGGGGAAGCGGAACTCGGGCCGAGGTGTGACGAGATCGTTGCCGATGGCCCGCTGGTGGGCCAGGAACTCGGGGGTCATCACGGCACAGATCGTGTGGCTGCCGATGTCGTCGGGTCCCGTACGGCAGCTCCCGTCGCGGAACCAGCCCGTGACCGGGTCGACGCTGCAACCTTCGAGTTCGCCACCGAGGACGTTGCGTTCGCTCATGGGGGCACCGTAGCCCGACGTGGTCGGGGGTCCGGGCGGTGGCGTCCGGGGGCAGGAACCGGACCGCCTGCCGGCGAAGCCTCCACGGTCGGGCCAACCGTCCTCGGAGTCCTCGTGCGCCGTTCCATCGCCCTCCTCGCCGCCCTCGGCACCGCTCTCGCCGTCACCTCGCCGGCCGTCGCAGCGGCGCAGACCTCCTCCGCAGCGAGCGCCTCCGTGGTCGTCATCGAGGTGGAGTCGGGCCGGGGTGACCTCGTCAGCGGCGGCGACGCACTGCTGCGGGTCACCGCACCGGACGACGTGGACGTCACCATCATCCAGGTCACCGCCGATGGGCGGGACGTCACCGAGGCGTTCCGGGACCAGGGTGACGGGACCGCGCTCGGCCTGGTCGCCGGGCTCGAGGTCGGCGAGAGCCTCGTCCGGGCCGAGGCCCCGGACGGCCGCGGTGCTCGGATCGCTCTCACCAACGCCCCCCAGTCCGGCCCGGTGTTCTCCGGGCCGCTGATCGAGCCCTGGACCTGCACCAACGGGTCCAGCGAACCGGACTGCAGCCAGGAACCGACCGTCACCTACCACTACCGGTCGACCGACCCGCTGCAGGGGGGTATCCCGATCAGCACCCCCTTCGGGACCCCGCTCGGCAGCTTCCAGGACTACGACCCGTCCGATCCGCCGAACGACGTCGCGACGACCGACCACCGACGACGGCGAGGAGGTGCCGTTCATCGTCCGCGTGGAGACCGGGTACAGCCTGCGCGACCAGTACCGGATCGCCGCGCTCTGGGACCCGGCCCAGGGTGCGACGCCCGACCCCACCGCCGCCAACCCGGGGTACGCCAACAAGCTCGTCCTGACCCACGGGTTCAGCTGCGACACCGCGTACGAGTCGGCCGACGCACCCGACGTGCTGCTTCGAGGACGCGCTGTCGCAGGGTTTCGCGGTCGCCTCGCCACGCCCTCGAACCACGCCGGCCACAACTGCAACCTCGTGACCCAGGCCGAGTCGCTGATCATGACCAAGGAGATGGTCGTCGAGCGGTTCGGGCCGATCCGGTACACGATCGGCAGCGGCTGCTGCGGCGGGTCCTCGTGCAGCAGCAGGTCGCCAACGCCTACCCGGGCGTCTACCAGGGCATCACGCCGCAGTGCAGCTTCACCGACGCGTGGAGCTCGGCCCAGCAGTACGTCGACTACGTCGGGCTGCGCGACGTACCTCGAGGGGCCCGGTCACGGTCGAGAGCACAGATCCTGCCCGGCCCAGTGGCCGAGCATCTTCGGGCACGCCAACCCGGCCAACCAGATCACCTTCACCGAGGCGATCCCCAACAGCGGCGACCCGTCGCGCAGCTGCCCCGGCGTGCCCGACGAGGACGTCTACGAGAGACCGACAACCCGGACGGCGTGCGCTGCTCCTTCCACGACTACATGCGCAACGTGTTCGGCGCTGCGAGCGAGCGACGGCAAGGCCCGCCGACCCATCAGCAACGTCGGCATCCAGTACGGCCTGTCCGGGCTGCTCGCGGGTCTCGACCGGCCAGGTCAGCGAGCCTGACCAGCGTCCGCCGCTGACGCCGGCGCAGTTCGTCGCGCTGAACGCCGGCGTCGGCGGCTACGACATCGACTTCCAGCCGCACGGCCGAACGCACGCAGGCCGACCCGATCGCGCAGGACCGCGTCTACCGCAGCGGCGCGGTCAACACCGGCGCCCACCTCGACGAGGTGGCGATCATCGACCTCGGCGGCCCCGAGCCGGGCGCGTTCCACGACGTCTACCGCAAGTACTCGATGCGCGACCGGCTCATCCGCGAGCACGGCACGGCCGACAACCAGGTGTTCTGGGAGGGGCAGACGCCGCTGCTCGGCGACGTCTCCTTCGTCGACGACTCGATCCGCGCGATGGACGAGTGGCTGGCCGCCGTCGAGGCCGACACGCGCGACGTGCCGCTCGCTCGGAAGATCATCGACGCGAAGGACGAGGCCGGCGATCGGCCGAGCGCTGCGTCGGCGCGGCCGGCACCGACGTGCCGCTCGAGGTGTGCCGTGGCACCGTCGACGCGACGCATCTTCTCCTCGCCACGGATCGAGGCCGGCGGCGGCGACCGGCGCCGTCAACGGCGTCGGCCGGTGGCTTCACCGACGACCGGCTCGACTGCCGGACGATGCCGCTCGAGGACTTCGACTACGCCGGGCGGAGCTTCGCCGAGGTGTTCACCGAGGCCGAGCAGGCGGCGCTCGAGGCGACCTTCCCCGACGGCGTGTGCGACTACTCGCAAGCCCGGCACACGGCTTCCAGGCAGCCACCACCTGGCTCACCTACCAGGACGCGGACGGATCCGTCATCTACGGCGGCACGCCGATGGGTCCGGCGCCCGTCTCGGTGCCGTACGGCCCGAGCGGTGGGGACGTGGTGGACTCGACACCGAACCCGCCGTCGTCGGACCGGCCAGCTCCGGGCGGCCCGGCGGATCGACCGGGTGCCAGGCCACCGGCGGTCCGCCCCGCGGGCGTCGAGCTGCCGGCCACGGGTCCGGCGCCGTTGGCCGTGCTGGCGCTGGCCGCGCTCGCCGGTGGTTGGGCGCTGCGGCGGTGCGACTGAACGGCGGCGCGCGCCACCCGACCGGTCTCCGGTCAGACGGGCGAGCTGCCGATGTTGATCATCCAGCTCGTGCCGAAGCGGTCGATGCACGCCCCGAAGTGGTCACCCCACGGCGCCTTCTCGAGCGGTTCGATCACCGTGCCGCCGTCCGCCAACGCATCGTAGTAGCCGCGGAGGGTGTCCTCGTCGTCACCGCTCAGCGAGATCGAGATGGCCGTTCCCGGCTGGTGGGGGACACCGTCGGGGACGTCGGACGCCATGAGGACCAGGCCGCGGTCGGTCACGAGCTGGGCGTGCATGATCCGGTCGTCGTTGGACGGGTGGCCGCTCATGCCCATCGAGGCGAAGGTGTCCATCGTCGGCTCGCCGCCGAAGACCTCGCTGTAGAAGGCCATCGCCTCGCGTGCCTCGTCCTGGAACATCAGGTAGGGGTTCATCTGCACGTCGGTCACGGTCGTTCCTCCAGGTCGGGTCCGCTGGGCGCGGTGCAGTCACCGCGCCCACACGACCGACGGCCCGGGGGACGGGAACTCATCGGTCGGTGACCGGGATCGCGGCGCGCCGCGTGAGGCGGGTCGCGGCCACCGTCCGGTCCCGGTCCGCCCTGGCCCCGCGACCGGGGTGGGTCCCGGTGGCGCAGCGGTAGACAGCGGTCCTGGACTCCGGCGGACGAGTCCTGGACCCCGGCGGACGAGGACGAGTTGGGCGCCGACACCATCCCGGTCCTCACGCCCGCGGTGTACGTCTCCATCACCATCGAGCCGGCCGACGACGGCGACGAGATCCACATCCACGCCGGTGGACAGGGGATCTGGATCGCGCGGATGCTGCGCCAGCTCGGCCACCCGACGGCTGTCTGCTTCCCCGCCGGTGGTGAGGTCGGACGGACCCTCCTCGGCATCCTGGAGGGTTGGGACCTCGACGTCCACGCCGTCGAGACCGTCGCCGCGACCCCGGCCTACGTGCACGACCGTCGCGAGGGCGAACGCGACGAGGTGGCACGGGGCGCGCTGCCGACCCTGCTCCGTCACGAGGCCGACGACCTCTACGACCGCTTCCTCGAGCTGGCCCTGCACGCGGGGCGCTGCGTGATCACCGGTCCCGAGGATGCCGCGACCCTCGCCGTGGACGTCTACCGCCGCCTCGGTGCCGACCTCGCCGCGGCCGACGTCGAGGTCGTCGCCGATCTGCACGGTGCCCACCTCGACGCGTTCCTCGAGGGCGGTCCGATCGCCGTGCTCAAGGTCAGCAGCGGCGACCTCGTCGAGGACGGGCGGATCACCGAGGAGGACCGCGACGACGAGGCGGCGGTCGACCGTGTCGCCGACGAGCTGCGCGACCGCGGGGTGCGCACGGTCGTGGTCTCCCGTGGCGGCGAGCCGATCCTCGCCGTGAGACCGGACGGCCGGTTCTCGGTGACCGGTCCGGAGTTCGATCCGGTGGACACCCACGGCTCGGGGGACTCGATGACCGCCGCCCTCGCCTCGGCACTCAGCCAGGACGCCGACACCCGGACGCTGCTCGCACGGGCGTGGGCGGCCGGCGCGGCGAACGTGACGCGTCGCGGGCTCGCGAGCGCCAAGGCGGGCCTGATCGACGAACTCACCGGACGAGCCGACGTGCAGGAGCGCTGACCGATGGACGGACCTGATGTGCGAGACGCCGAGGTCGACGTGCGACCGCCGGGACCGGCCGGTCCGCGTGCCCGCCTCCTGCTCACCAACGACGACGGCATCGGGTCACCGGGTCTTCAGCTGCTCGCCCGCACCCTGGCCGAGCACCACGAGGTGGTCGTCGTCGCGCCGTCGCGCGACGTCAGCGGTGCGGGGACGAGCATGGGGCCCCTGGACGCCGCCGACCCGACGCGGCTGGACCGCCAGGACCTCGACGGCATCGAGGCGTACGGCATCGACGGGCCGCCGGGGTTGGCGGTCCTCGCCGCCGCGCTCGGGGCGTTCGGTGACCCGCCGGACGTCGTCGTGTCCGGTCCGAACGCCGGCCTGAACACCGGCACCTCGATCATCCACTCGGGCACGGTCGGTGCCGCGCTGACCGGCCGCACCTTCGGCTCCCGCGCGGTGGCGTTCAGCGTCGCGCCGGGGGACCGCTGGTTCTGGGAGGCGGCGGCCGCGGTCGCGCCGTCGATCGTCGGCTGGGCCCTCGCGCAGCAGGATCCGGTGACCCTCAACGTCAACGTGCCCGCCGTGCCGCCCGAGGAGATCCGTGGCGCCCGCTGGGCGGACATCGACGCCTTCGGTCACTTCGAGGTCGCGACGCAGGCCGACGACGGCACGGTGCTGAGCCTCGGCGTCCGCGACCGTCGGAGCGGTGTCGCCCCGGACAGCGACACCGCGCTCTGCCTCGACGGCTACGTGACCTTGACGCTGCTGTCGCAGCTCACGGCCGAGCCGGCCCCGGACATCGATCCCGACGACCTCGTGGCCCCGCGCCGTGCGCACGCCGATCGCCGCGGGGTACGCCCGAACCCCCGTGTCGGCGCGGACTCGATCCGCTCCGCCGCCGGGTACTGTGCTCAACCGCACGACCTCGCGCATCTGCCTCGACCGTCTCACCTCGGCCCGGGCGCGACGCGAGGTGTACGTCGGGCCGTGGCTGCCCGAGCCACTCGAGACCAGCGACGAGGTCGAGGCGACCGTCGAGCTCGCCGAGTCGGTGTCGATGGCGTTCCTCGTGGTCTCCGAGTCGCTCAGCCCCACATCGAGGTGGTGCTGGTGCTCGACGTCGCCGACGGGCTCGTCCACGGCGTCGAGGCGGTGCGCAACCCCGACAAGCTGGTCCACATCCTGCCGCCGTCCGGCTCGGCGTAGGTCCTAGGATCGGCGAACCCGCCACCGATCTCGGAGCAGCCGTGGCGACCGACGGTCTGCGTACCTTGCTCGCTCGAACCGCAGAGCTGGCAGCCGATCACCTCCTGGCGGATCCTGAGGCCGCGGTGACGCAGCCCGCCGTCGTGTCCGAGCTGGTGGCGGCGCTCGGAGGGCCACTCCCGGACGGCCCGTCCGACCCGCTGGAGGTCGTCGAGGCCCTGGCTCGTGACGTCGCCCCCGGGCTGGTGCGCACCAACGGCGGTCGGTACTTCGGGTTCGTCGAGGGCGGCGTCCTCCCGGCAGCGCTCGCCGCCGACTGGCTCGCGTCGACCTACGACCAGAACCCGGCGTTCCACGTCCTGTCGCCGGCGGCCGCCGCGCTCGAGCTGGTGTGTGCCGGCTGGCTCCTCGAGCTGCTGCGACTCCCGCGGCACGCCTCGGTCGGGTTCACGACCGGCGCGCAGATGGCCAACGTCGCGGGTCTCGCCGCCGCGCGCGGCGAGGTGCTCCGGCGCGTCGGCTGGGACGTCGATGCCGACGGTCTGCACGGCGCACCGCCGGTCACCGTCGTCGTCGGCGAGGAGCGCCACGCCACGATCGGCCGCGCCCTGCGCTTCCTCGGCCTCGGCGAGCGCCGCGTGGTCGTCGTGCCGGCCGACGACCAGGGACGCATGCGGCCGGGTGCGCTCGAGGACGCCATCGGCGACGGGCCGGCCATCGTCTGCGCGCAGGCCGGCAACGTGAACACCGGCGCGTCCGACCCGCTCCGTGCCGTCTGCGACACGGCGCACGAGGCCGGCGCGTGGGTCCACGTCGACGGCGCGTTCGGGCTGTGGGCCGCGGCGTCACCGGCTCACCGTCACCTCGTCGATGGTGCCGAGCTGGCCGACTCGTGGGCCACGGACGGGCACAAGTGGCTCAACGTCCCCTACGACGGCGGCTTCGTGATCTGCGCCGACCCCGGGGCCCACCGCAGGGCGCTGGCCCTGTCCGCGTCCTACCTCGCCCGCGCCGACGGCGGACGTGACGGGACGGACTGGACGCCGGAGAGCTCGCGTCGTGCCAGGGTCTTCGCGACCTGGGCCGCGCTGCGTTCCCTCGGCCGCGACGGTGTGGGCGACCTGGTGGCGCGCTGCTGTGCGCTGACCCTCGAGTTCGTCCGTCTGCTGGTCGACGACCCGGACGTGACCGTCCTGAGCGAGGTCGTGCTGAACCAGGCGCTCGTGCGAGTCGCCGACGACGACGCTCGCACCCTCGCGGTCGCTGCCGAGGTCCAGCGCGAGGGCGTGGTCTGGCTCGGCACGACCGTCCGGGGTGGCGTCACCTCGCTGCGGATCAGCGTGTCGGACCACGCGACCACCGGCGAGGACGTCGAGGTGGCCGCCGCCGCGGTCCGCCGCGCCATCGCCGCGACCGCCTGACCGCGTCCGCCCGCCCGGTTCCTCCCGAGCGGTTCCAGCTGGACCTGGCCTTGACAGCTCACGGGAACCGTGCCGAGGTTGGAAACTCAACCGACTGGTTGAACGTTCAGCCGGTCCGAGCGAGGTGGGGAGCCGTTGGTCGCGGACGTGCTGTCCCCGGTGTTCGCCGCGCTGGCGGACCCGACCCGTCGCGACATCGTCGCTCGGCTGACGCTCGGGGACGCCACGCTCACCGCGCTCGCCGACCCCTACGACGTCTCGGTCCAGGCGGTCGCCAAGCACCTCAAGGTCCTCGAGGACGCCGGTGTGGTCAGTCGCCGGCAGGAGGGCAGGGAACGTCCCGCCCACCTCGAGGCCGAGGTCTTCGATCTGATGACCGCCTGGATCGAGCGCTACCGCCGCCGGGCCGAGGAGCGCTACCGACGCCTCGACGAGGTGCTGGCGGACCTGCCCGACGATCCCCCGACCGGCCCCGACACACCACGACCAGGAGCTGCACCGTGACCGCCGTGACCCACCACGAGACCGAGATCGCCCTCGAACCCGACGTCCCCGCCGTCCGCATCACCCGGGAGTTCGACGCGCCACCGGAGAAGGTCTTCCGCGCCCACGTCGACCCCGACCTCGTCGCCCGGTGGCTCGGGCCGCGCGGGCTCGAGATGACCATCGATCACTACGACTGCCGGACGGGCGGGTCCTACCGATACACCCACGCCGACGCGGACGGCGAGTACCGCTTCTACGGCTCGTTCCACGAGGTGCGGCCGCCCGAGCGGATCGTGCAGACCTTCACCTACGAGGGCTTCCCGGACGGCGTCTCCCTCGACACCCTCACCCTCGAGGACCTCGGGGACGGGCGGACGCGGCTGGTGGGTAGCTCGCTGCTCGACTCGTTCGAGGGGCGCGACGCCATGATCGCGAGCGGCATGGAGGTCGGCGTCCGCGAGGGCTACGAGCGCCTCGACGAGCTCCTCGCCGACTGAACACCCGTCGGCGCGGTCGACGCTGCGCCTGCCACCCCTACGGGTGCGGCGTGCCGTCGTCCGAGGTTGCCGCTGCCGCGGCGATGTCGTCGAGGTCCCGCTGGAGCGAACGACGCACGCTGCCGAGGGCCAGGCGACCGACGGTGGCGCCGAGGAGCTTGGCGACGCGGCCGGCCGGCTCGGCGCCGAAGGTCATCTCGAGCCGCGACCGACCGGTCGCGAGCTCCTCGATCCGCAGCGTCGAGGTGTAGGTGGTGTGCCCACCGGCCGCCACCACGGAGTACCCGCGGCCCGGCTCGATGGCGAAGACCTCCATCTCCTCGGTCGCCTCCCGCCCGAACATCACGCGGCTCTCACGCCAGCGCGTCCCGACCTCGAAGCCGTCGCCGTCGTCGAGCCGCTCGACGCGCTCGACCCCGGAGAGGGTCCGGTCCCAGCGTTCGAGGTCGGTGATGACGCTCCAGACGCGCGCAGGATCCGCACCGATCTCGCGGGAGACGGTCAGCTCCACGGGTGCCCCTCGGGTCGTCGGACGCCCACTCTACGGGCCACCGTCGAGGGCACGGTCCACGCGGAACGGCGGCCCGCGGGACGACGGCGAACGGCCGCCCCGGGTGGGGCGGCCGCTCGCCGTCGCGGGTGCGTGGGTGGTGCGTCGGATCAGCGGTGCAGGTCGAACCGGTCGTTGTTCATGACCTTGACCCAGCCCTGGACGAACTGCTCGATCATGCGCTCCTCGCCACCGTCGGCGGCGTACTCCTCGGCGATGGCACGCAGCTGCGAGTTCGAGCCGTAGACCAGGTCGACGCGCGTGGCGGTCCACTTGGTCTCGCCGCGTCGCGCGGTCCTTGCCCTCGAAGCGGTCCTCGCCCTCGCCGATGGGCTCCCAGACGGTGTCCATCGTAGATGAGGTTGACGAAGAAGTCGTTCGTGAGCTGACCCGGCCGGTCGGTGAGGATCCCGTCGGTTGTCGTCACCGGCGTTCGCGCCGATGGCCCGCATGCCGCCGACCAGCGCCGCCATCTCCGGTGCGGTGAGGTTGAGCATGAACGCGCGGTCGACCATCAGGTGCTCGGTCGGGATGCCGACGTCCTTCTGCAGGTAGTTGCGGAAGGCGTCGTGCCGCGGCTCGAGCCACTCGAAGGTGTCGACCTCGGTCTGCTCCTGGGTCGCGTCGGTGCGACCCGGGGTGAACGGCACGGTGACGTCGTGCCCGGCGGCCTTCGCCGCCATCTCGACGCCGACGCTGCCGCCGAGGACGATGATGTCCGCGAGCGAGATGTTCGCGTCCGACGCGTCCTTGATCTCGCTCGAGCTTGCCGATGACGTCGGCCACGCCGGAGCGCACGTTGACGTCCCAGCTGGCCTGCGGCTCGAGGCGGATGCGTGCGCCGTTGGCGCCGCCGCGGTGGTCGGTCTGGCGGTAGGTGCAGGCCGACGCCCACGCGGTGCCGACCAGCTGCGTCGGCGGTGAGGCCGGAGTCCGCGATCTGCTGCTTGAGCGCGGCGACCTGCGTCGTCGTCGACGAGCGGACCCTCGTGCGCCGGGACCGGGTCCTGCCAGATGAGCTCCTCGTCCGGGACCTGGGGGCCGAGGTAGCGAGCGCGTCGGGCCCATGTCGCGGTGGAGCAGCTTGTACCAAGCGCGGGCGAACTCGTCGGCGAGCACGTCCGGGTTCTCGTGGTACTCCTTGGAGATCTCGAGGTAGTCCGGGTCGACGATCATCGCCATGTCGGCGGCGGTCATCACCGGCGGGTTCATCTTGCCCTCGACGTGCGCGTCGGGGACCGAGGAACCCCGTCCTTGACCTCGACCGGCTCCCACTGGTTCGCGCCGGCGGGCGACTGCTTGACCTCCCACTCGTGGGCGAAGATCGTCTCGAGGTAGGAGTTGTCCCACTGCGTCGGCGTCGGGGTCCAGGCGCCCTCGAGGCCCGAGGTGATGGTGTACTCACCGAGGCCGGTCTCGTGCTTGTTGGCCCAGCCGATGCCCATCTCGTGGACCTTGGCCTCCTCGGGCGTCCCGCCGACGGCATCCGCCGGACCGTTGCCGTGCATCTTGCCGAAGGTGTGGCCACCGACGGTCAGCGCCACGGTCTCGCGGTCGTTCATCCCCATGCGGGCGAAGGTCTCACGCACGTCCGTGCGCGGACTTCTGCGCGTCCGGGACGCCGTTCGGGCCCTCGGGGTTGACGTAGATCAGACCCATCTGGACCGCGGCGAGCGGGTTGTCGAGGACGCCGGCTGCCGTCCTCGAACGTGCCGGTGTAGCGCTCGTCCTCGGTCGAGAGCCACTCCTTCTCCGGGCCCCAGTAGATGTCGTCCTCGGGCGCCCAGATGTCGGCGCGACCGAACCCGAAGCCGAAGGTCGTGAAGCCCATCGTCTCGAGCGCGCGGTTGCCGGCGAAGACCAGCAGGTCGGCCCACGAGATCCGCTCGCCGTACTTCTCCTTGACCGGCCACAGCAGACGGCGAGCCTTGTCGAGGTTGCCGTTGTCGGGCCAGCTGTTGAGCGGGGCGAAGCGCTGCGCGCCGGTGCCGCCACCACCGCGACCGTCGACGCGCGCGGTAGGTGCCGGCGGCGTGCCACGACATCCGGATGAAGAACGGGCCGTAGTGGCCCCAGTCGGCGGGCCACCAGTCCTTGGAGTCGGTCATCAGCGCGTCGACGTCGGCGGTACAGCTCGTCGACGTCGAGCTGCGAGAACGCCTCGGCGTAGCGGAAGCCCTCACCGAACGGGCTCGAGCCCGGGTGCTTCTGGTGGAGGACGTTGAGGCGTGAGCTGGTCGGGCCACCAGTGCTCGTTGCCCTGCAGGCTGGGCGTCGTGCGGGCGGCCCACTCCGGGCGTGTGGGCTGTTGGTCGGACACGTTGTCCTCCTCGAGGGTCCTGGGAGTCGCTCGGGCTGGGGTCGAGGCCGCGGTCGGGTCGAGCGATCGAGCGGACCGGGGTACGCGAGGCGAGCGGCGCTGCCAACCTAGAACAGTTCCAAGGGTGGAGGCAACCTCGCTGTTCGACCCGTACGAGTTCTGGTAGCGTTCCGGCGCCCGTGCTCCCCGACGAACCGCGCTGAGGAACCCCCGTGGCAACCGCTGGTCGACCGCCTCCGCAACCGTGGATGGCGCCTGACCGCGCAGCGGCGCGTCATCGCCGAGGTGATGGCCGGCGAGCACGTCCACCTGACCGCCGACGAGGTGTTCGAACGGGCCCGCGCGATCCTCCCCGAGGTCAGCCGGGCGACCGTCTACAACACCCTGCAACGAGCTGGTCGGCATGGGCGAGCTCCACGAGATGACCCACGCCGACGGGCGCAAGCGCTACGACCCGAACGTCGAGGAACGCCACCACCACCTCGTGTGCGTCGACTGTCGGCCGGATGCTCGACGTCCGCGCCGACGACCCGCGCCTGCCGGACGAGCGAGCAGCACGGGTTCGAGCTGCTCGGGGTCGAGGTCACGTTCCGGGCCCGCTGCCCGCAGTGTGCGTCCGCCGTGCTGTCGCCCTCCTAGCGACGACGGCGTCGCTTGACGGTCCGCAGGGGGTGCGTCAGGCTCGACCGACGAGGCGAACCCGCGTCGGAGGTCGAGGAGGGGGACCGGTCGTGGCGGATGGCGAGGTGCTGGCGCGGGCGGACGTGTCCGACGCGGACGTCGCGGCGTACGTCGCCCGTCGCGAGGCGCTCCGAGCGGCGCTGATCGATCTCGACGGCCACCTCGACCAGCTCAGCGCCGAGGCTCGGCCCGATGGTGAGCGGTTCCGCGGGGCCGTGCAGCGGTTCGTCGCGGCGGTGCACCACCACGTCGAGGAGGCCGAGGCGCCGGGGGGCCTGTTGGCACAGATCGTCGACACGGCGGCCTGGTACGGCTCACGGGTCGAGCGGCTCCGCAGCGAGCACGACGAGCTGGTGGCAGACGCCGACGACCTGCTCGATCGGTCGAGATCCGCCGACGACGTCCGGCCCCTGCTGGCCGATGCACGGCAGCTCTCGCAGCGCGTGGCCGAACATCGCCAGCGAGGGACGACGCTGCTGGTGGATGCGACGATGCTCGACCTCGCCGCGGGCGACTAGCCCGGCACCTGGCACCTCACCGCATCGTGGCGGTCCGGACGTGGTCGAGCCGCTGGTTCGGCACCGACCGGAGCGGCGGGCGGCACCAGCGCTCGGCGATCGTGCCGTCGAGTTGCAGGGCCGCCTTGAGCGCTGCCGGCATCGAGCTGCCGACCGCCCCGAGCGCCTCGGCCGTGCGCACCAACCCCGCCTGATCGGTGTGCGCGGCGTCGTCATCATCGGAGGCGACCGCCCTGTGCAGCGACACGACCTGCCGCATGCGGACGTTGGCGATCGCGGTGATGGAGCCGTCCGCGCCCGTCGCCAACGCCTCGCGCAGCGTCGGCGCGTGGCCGGTGAGCACCGCGAACGGGTCGGTCGCGGAACGGGCTGCCGCGATGAACTCGGCTCGCCGGGCGGCATCGGGGGAGGAATCCTTCATCCCGGCGATGCGCGGGTGAGCCGACAGCTCACGGACCGCGTCGGCGGTGAGCGGTGAACCGGTGTACTGCGGGATGTGGTACGCGAGCGTCGGCACGTCCGCCCGATCGGCGACTGCGACGTGGAGGTCCACGAGCTCCTCGACCCGCAACGGGTAGGTGCTCGGCGGCAGCACCAGGACCAGATCGGCGCCAGCCGCGGCCAGGCGAGCGACGTCTGCGTCGAGTTCGGCGACCGTGGCACCGCACGCCCCGGCGACCAACGTCGGTCGAGACCCGGCCGAGGTCGCGGTCGCATCGACGGCGGCGCGGGCCACCCGCACGAGCTGCTCGCGCTGCGCGGCGTCGAGGAGGGCGCCTTCACCGGTCGAGCCGGCGACGAGGACCCCCGACGCCCCGTCACCGACCGCGCGGTGGATCAGGGTCTCGACGTCGTCGGCGTGCACCTCGCCCTCGGGGGTGAGCGGCGTGACGAGCGCAGGGGTGGCACCGGTGAGGACGACCATGGCAGCTCCGTGGGGTTCGGACCGCGAGTCTGCCTCGGGCCACGAGTGTGTGCGGTCCGGGCGTCACCAGCGACGGCTCCTGACCTGACCGGTACCGTGAGACCCTCGTCCATCCGTCTTAGCGGGGACCTCTCGGCAGCTGACCCGACCTGGGTCAGCACCCTCACACGTCGCCTCCTCTGAGCTCTCGCCAGAGGTGTCGCCATGTCCTCGTCGCCCCCTGCCCGCCCCGTCCCGTTCGGCCCCACGGATCGCCGCACCGAGCGCCCGACCGCGGTGGTCTACTGCGAGGCGAACTTCGGTCGCATCGACGGCAAGACCGCCAACGGTCTGATCCGCCACAGCGAGAAGTACCGCATCCTGTCGGTCATCGACAGCTCGCAGGTCGGCCGTGACACGGGCGCCGTACTCGACGGGGTCGACAACGGGATCCCGATCCGCCGCGACCTGGCCGACGCGCTGGCCCACGCCGGAACCGTGCCGGACTTCTTCATCTTCGGGATCGCCCCGACCAGCGGGATGCTCTCGCCCACCGAGCGTGGCGTCGTGCTCGACGCCATGAGCCGCGGGATGAACGTCGTCAACGGCCTGCACGAGTTCCTGCAGGACGACGCGGAGTTCGTCGCCGCCAGCCTGCTGCACGGCGTCACGATGATCGACGTCCGGCGGCCGCGGGACAAGAAGGACCTGCGGACCTTCAGCGGCCGCATCCTCGACGTCACCTGCCCGCGGATCGCGGTGCTCGGCACCGACTGCGCCATCGGCAAGCGCACCACCGCGACCGTGCTGGTGCGTGCACTCGAGGAGCGTGGGCTCCGCGCCGTGCTCGTCGGGACGGGACAGACCGGACTCATGCAGGGCGCGAAGCACGGTCTGGCCCTCGACGCCGTGCCAGCGCAGTTCGCGGCCGGCGAGATGGAGGCTGCCGTCGTCGCCGCGTTCGAGGAGGAGCGGCCCGACGTGATCGTCATCGAGGGCCAGGGCGCGCTCAGCCACCCCGCCTACTCGAGTTCGGCGTTCATCCTGAAGGGCAGCCGACCGCAGGCGGTGGTGTTGCAGCACGCACCGGCGCGGACCCGACTGAGCGACTTCCCCGCCTTCCCGACGCCGTCGCCGGCGAGCGAGATCCGCCTCATCGAGACGTTCTCCGACACCAGGGTCATCGGGCTGACCCTGAACCACGAGCACCTGACCGACGTCGAGCTGTCGGCCGCGATCGCCGGGTTCGAGGCCACCCTCGGCCTGCCCACCACGGACGCGCTCAGCCGGTCGCCCGACCGGCTCGTCGAGATGGTCCTCACCGCCTTCCCCGAGCTCGAGGTGAAGCGGACCGTCCGCGCGTCGTGACCGCCCCTCGGGTCGAGGTCGAGGTCGGGCGCGATCGCCCACAACGCACGGACGCTGGTCGATCGTCTGGCCGGCCGAGGCATCGCGGTCACCGCGGTGACCAAGGCCGTCCTCGGTGACGCAGAGATCGCGCGTGCCCTGATCGACGCCGGTGTCCGGGCGCTCGGCGACTCCCGGGTCGAGAACCTCGAGGCGATGCGGGCGGCCGGGATCGAGGCGCGGATGGCACTCATCCGCTCGCCGATGTGCAGCCAGGTCGACCGAGTCGTCCGTGCCGCCGACGTCAGCTGTAACACCGAGGTGGCGGTGCTCGCCGCGTTGTCGGCGGCGGCCGGCCGTCTCGGGAGGACGCCACGACGTCATCCTCATGGTCGAGCTGGGCGACCTGCGGGAGGGCATCATGCCCGCCGATCTGCTCGCGGTGGCCGGCGTGGTGGGCGACCTCCCCGCCCTGAGGCTGGTCGGCATCGGCACCAACCTCGCGTGCCGGAGCGGTGTGGTCCCCGACGAGGCGAAGATGGCCGAGCTGTCCGCGCTCGCGCGGGCGGTCGAGGCCAACCTCGGCGTCGTTGTCGAGGTGGTGTCCGGCGGCAACTCCGCGAACCTCGACTGGGCGCTCGGGCACGGCGAGGTCGGTCGCGTCGACGACCTGCGGCTCGGCGAGGCGATCCTGCTCGGGTGCGAACCGCTCCGGCGGCGGCCGATCGCGGGGCTCCGCACGGACGCGTTCACGGTCGTGGCCGAGGTCATCGAGTCGCGGGTGAAGCCGTCGCTGCCGTGGGGCCGGATCGCCCAGACGGCCTTCGGTGAGCCGATCGCCCCCGTCGACCTCGGTCCGTGCGCGCAGACGATCCTCGCCGTCGGGCACCAGGACGTCGACCCGCGCGGTCTCGAGCCACCGCCCGGTGTCACCATCGCCAGCGCCAGCAGCGACCACCTGGTCGTGACGTCCGCCGCGACCTGGCCCATCGGCACCGAGCTCCGGTTCCGACCCAACTACAGCGCGCTGCTCCGCGCGATGACATCACCTACGGTCACCAAGGTCTCCGTGCCCTCGCCCCGACCGACAGAGGTACGAGGTTGACCTCACCACCAGCAGCGTCCGCCGCCGGCTCGCCGGGCGGCTGAGGGGGCTGCGGTGGGAGTCTCCGAACGGCAGCTGAACCGGGCGACGCTCGCACGCCAGTTGCTCCTCCAGCGCGAACCGACCTCGGTGGTCGATGCGGTGCACCGCATCGTCGCCATCCAGGCGCAGGCGCCGGCGTCCCCGTACGTCTCGCTGTGGAACCGCGTCGCGGGCTTCGACCCGGCCGACCTCGACGCGGCCTTCGCGGAGGGCGCGCTGCACAAGGCCACGCTGATGCGGATCACCCTTCACGCGGTGACCGCCGCTGACCATCCGGTGTTCCGCGACGGGATGCGGACCACGCACCGGGCGGCCGGGCTGGGTGACCGGCGGTTCACCGACACCGGCCTGTCGATCGACGACGCCGACCGACTCGTCCCGCACCTCGTCGAGTTCGCGGCCGAGCCGCGCACGACGAACGAGATCGATCGGATGCTGGCCGACCGGCTCGGTGCATCGCCCGGGCCTGGCTTGTGGCGGGCACTGCGGATGATCGCCCCGCTCGTGCACGCGCCGACCGGAGGGCCGTGGACGTTCGGGACACGGCCGTCCTACGTCGCCTCGCCGACGGGGTCAGCGCCGGAGGACCACGGTCGGTGCGTCCAACACCTGCTCCGGCGCTACCTCGAGGGGTTCGGTCCGGCCACCGTGCAGGACATCACCCAGTTCACGATGCTGCGACGCCCCGAGATCGCTCCGGCCCTCGCGGCGATGGCCGATGATCTCGTCACCCTCGAGGGCCCAGGGGGCACCGTGCTGTACGACGTCCCGGAGGGGCTGCTGCCGGACGAGGGGACGCCCGCCCCGCCGCGCCTGCTGGCGATGTGGGACAGCGTGCTGCTCGCCTACGCCGACCGCAGCCGCATGATCCCGCCCGAGTGCCGTCCGCTGGTCATCCGCCGCAACGGTGACGTCCTGCCCACCGTCCTGGTGGACGGTCACGTCGCGGGTGTGTGGCGTCCCGTGGAGGACGGCATCGAGGTCCGCGCCTTCGAGGGGTGGGGCGACGACGCCTGGGAAGGGCTCGCCCGCGAGGCGGACGGCCTCGGGCGACTGCTCGCCGACCGCGATCCGAACGTGTACGCGCGCTACACCCGGTGGTTGGCGGACCTCCCGGCCGCCGAGGTCCGTGTCCTCCCGCGTTGAGCCCCCGCCCCGGTGCTCGGTCGTCGGGTGTCTGACGTCCCGCGGGTGGTGGGTGACACACCAGCGTGTCGTCAGCCACCCGACGGACGCGAGACACCCGATGGAACACGGACCAGGCAAGGACTCCTGTCCGGTCCTCCCTTCGTGTAGCTGGTTCCACTACGCTCCGCTACATGGTCCGCCCAACCAGCCTCCGTCTCCCTGATCCGGTCAAGGATCGGCTCGATCGTCGCGCCGCCAGCGGTCGCGAGAAGCCGTCCAGCCTCGCGGTCCGACTCATCGATGAGGGGCTGCGCATGGACGACCACCCCGGTGTGGCCTTCCACGACAGCGCAGCGCACGGCCGGGTCGCGTGCCTGGCAGGCGGCCCCGACGTCGCCGAGGTGATCGACGTGCTCACCGGCTTGGACGCCCGGGGCGAGGACCGGATCGCCGAGACCGCCACGTGGTTCGGGATCCACCCCTCCCGGGTGCGGGTCGCCACGGGCTACTACGCCGCTTTCCGGGACGAGATCGAGGATCAGATCGATCTGCGCCGCCGCGAAGCCGCCGAGCTGCGCGGACGCTACGAGACCGAGCGGACCCTGCTCGGGTGAAGCTCCTGCTCGACGAGATGATCTCTGCGATCGTCGCCGACCAGCTCCGTGCCCGCGGCCATGACGTCGTCGCCGTGCAGGACCCCGAGCTCGGACACCTTCGCGGCGTCGCCGACTGTCTCCTGCTCGACCAAGCGGCCGAGGAGCATCGAGCGGTGGTCACCGACAACATCCCGGACTTCGTCCGCTGCCACCAGCGTCGGGTCGATCGCGACGAGCCGCACTACGGGCTGTTGCTGTTCACCAACGACACCTTCCCCCGACACCGGCACGACGTCTTCGTCGGCCAGCTCCTGGCTGCCCTCGAGGCCCAGTTGCTCGCCCACGCCGACGACAACGACTCCAGTTGGGTCCGTTGGCTCACCAGGAACGGTTGAGTACCGATCGCGATCGCGCACCCAGATCAGCACATCGCCGACGGGTGGTCCGGCCGGGCTGCCGACGGCGGGATGTCGACGATCCGGTACCACCGGCCACCTACTCAGGGGTCGGCGATCTCGACGGTGACCGGCGTGGACGCCTCGACGGTGCGGCTGACGGTGCAGGTCCGCTCGTGGGAGGTGCGGACCGCTCGAGGCAGCAGCTGGCGGGCCTTGTCGCCGTCGGGACCCTCGGGGAACGCGACGTGGAAGGTCATCCGCACGTCGCGCAGGATGTTGCCGCCCTCGTCGCGGGTGGCGTCCGCCTCGACGACCACCTCGAACCGTTCGTGGGCGGCGTGACGTCCGGTGACCACGTCGACGTCCACGGCCGAGCACCCGCCGATCGCGGCGAGCAACAGCTCGACGGGTGAGAAGCCGTCGTCGGCCTTGGTCCCGAACGTCAGCTCGACCCCCCGAGGGTTCGTGGCGCGGTAGACGCCCTCGTCCACCCGCTCGAGACGCACGCGCCGGTGATCGCCCTCTGCCATCGTCGTCCCTCGTTCCAGCGGCCGGCGTGTCCGACCGGCGCAGACCGTAACGCGCCGCCGGTCGAACGGATCCGGACGCGGTGGGCCCCCCGGTGGAACGGTCACGGGGTACGGCGCCCGCGACTGGTAGGAACCTCACGTGGACGTCGATCGTGCTCAGGCGCTGCGGTTCCGTCACCACCAGCACCGGCTGGGCGACGGGACCGGTGACGGGTGCGCGATCCTGGACCTCGGCGTGCAGGACACCGGTGGCCCGGCCGCCGCCCGATGGGCGCTGGCGCTGCGTGGGTGCGACGTCGACCCAGGTGACCTCGTCTACGCCTGGACCCTGCGCGGCGCCCCGCACGCCTACCGCCGCTCCGAGGTCGCGGAGGTCGCGGCAGCGACCGCGCCTACGACGAAGCCGACGCACGCAAACGCATCTTCGACGCGGCCAAGCCCCTGAAGGACGCAGGGATCGGGATCATCGAGGCGCTCGACGTCATCGCCGGTCACCTGCGTGACATCGTCGCCGCACCGACGGTCAAGGGTGAGGGTCGTCGGCCCTCACCGCCCGGCTCCCCGACCCCTACCTGCGGGCGTGCCGTCCGTGCGATGCGACCCACGCCTACGAGCAGCCGTTCCGCCTCGCGGCGCTGCGGGCGGGTCTCGAGCTCACACCCGACACGGCACCGCCGGTCCTGCGTCGCATCGACGGCTGGAGGGACCCGCTCGCGGGCGCCGGACCACCTCGATCCGGTGCGGGACCGTGCGCTACCTCGGTCCGACGACACCGACGCTGGTCGCCGAGTTCCTCGACGCTCCCGTCCGAACCGTCCGTGACCGGTGGCCAGGTGACAGCAGCGAGGTCCGGGTCGAGGGGGAGGTGCGCCACGTGCTGTCCGAGGACCTCGAGGTGCTGCGTGACCCTCCGGCCGCGCAGGAGGTTCGGCTGCTCGGCGCCTTCGACCCGTGGCTGCAGGTCCGGGACCGCGACCTGCTCGTGGCGGATGCGCAGCGTCGCAAGGACGTCTGGCGCACCCTCGGTCGACCCGGGGGAGTGCTCGACGGTCACGAACTGGTGGGGACGTGGCGGCCGCGCTCGAGTGGCAGCACGCTCCGGCTGCGCGTCGCCCTGTGGGACGGGCGGGACCGGCGATCACCAGAACTCGACGAGCAGGCCGAGCGACTCGCTGCCCACCGCGGCCAGCGGTTCGGTGGTTACGTCGAGGACTGACCGGTTCTCAGCGCAGCTGCACGGCCGACGCCGGGATCGGAGCGGGGAGCGCGGAGGTGCCCATCAGCTGCTCGTCGACGGTGCGGGCGCAGGCCCGACCCTCGGCGATGGCCCAGACGATCAGGCTCTGACCGCGCCCCATGTCGCCGCAGACGTAGACGCCGTCGACGTCGGTGGCGTAGCTGTCGTCGCGAGCGACGTTGCCGCGGTCGGTCATCGCCACGCCGAGCTGGTCGAGCAGGCCGCCCGTCTCCGGTCCGACGAACCCCATCGCGAGCAGGACCAGGTCGGTCTCGAGCTCGAAGTCGCTGCCCTCGATGCGCTGGAAGCGGCCCTCGACGAACTCGACCTCGTGCGCCTCGAGCGCCCGGACCCGACCGTCCTCGTCGCCGAGGAAGCGCTGCGTGTTGACGCTGTAGACCCGCTCGCCACCCTCCTCGTGGGCCGACGAGACCCTGAACGTCATGGGGTAGGTCGGCCAGGGGTTCGCAGCGGGCCGCTCGTCCGGTGGGCGTGGCATGATCTCGAACTGGTGCACGGACGCCGCACCCTGCCGGTGGGAGGTGCCGAGGCAGTCCGCCCCCGTGTCCCCCCCGCCGATGATGACGACCTTGCGTCCGGCTGCGGAGATCGGGACCTCGTCGACGGCCATGTCCCCGTGCTGCGCCTTGTTGGCCCAGGGCAGGAACTCCATCGCCTGGTGGATGCCGTCGAGCTCGCGGCCCTCGACCGGCAGGTCGCGCGCCGTCGTCGAGCCGCCGGCCAGGACGGTGGCGTCGAACTGCTCGCGCAGGTCGTCGGCGGTGATGTCGACGCCGACGTCGACGCCGGTGCGGAACTCGGTGCCCTCGGCCTCCATCTGAGCGATCCGGCGATCGATGTGCCGCTTCTCCATCTTGAACTCCGGGATGCCGTAGCGCAGCAGCCCGCCGATCCGGTCGGCCCGTTCGAAGACCACGACGTCGTGACCCGCTCGCGTCAGCTGCTGGGCGGCGGCCAGACCCGCGGGGCCCGAGCCCACGACCGCGACCCGCTTGCCGGTCGTGGTCGACGGCGGGTGCGGCACGACCCAGCCCTCGTCCCACGCCCGGTCGATGATGGACACCTCGACCTGCTTGATGGTCACCGGGTCCTCGTTGATGCCGAGGACGCACGCTCCCTCGCACGGGGCCGGGCACAGTCGGCCGGTGAACTCCGGGAAGTTGTTGGTCGCGTGCAGGCGGTCGATCGCCTGCTGCCAGTGGTCGCGGTAGACCAGGTCGTTCCAGTCGGGGATGAGGTTGCCGAGGGGGCACCCCTCGTTGCAGAACGGGATGCCGCAGTCCATGCAGCGGCTGGCCTGCGTCTTGAGCTTCTCCTGCGCGAACGGCAGGTAGACCTCGCGCCAGTCGGTGACGCGGTCCGGCACCGGACGGCGCTTCGGGAGCTCGCGCTCGTGCTTCAAGAACCCGCGAACATCACCCATGGTCTACCTCCACCTCGTCGTCGTCGGCCCGCGTCGGGGCCCTCGTGCTCCGCCCGTCGCCGCGCCGGTCACCGTGTCAGCCGCGTGCGGAGGCCATGATCGCCTCGTCGACGTCCTGCCCCTCGACCTCCGCCAGCCGGCTCGCCTCGAGCACCCGCTTGTAGTCGCGGGGCATCACCTTCTTGAACCGGCGGACCTCCCGGTGCCAGTTCGCGAGCAACCGCTCCGCCACGGCCGAACCGGTCGCCTCGTGGTGGGTCCGGACCTGGTCGCGCAGCCACGACTTGTCCGGTTGGTCGAGCGGGTCGAGGTCGACCATCTCGGGGTTGAGCCGTCCGCGGAACCGGCCATCGGGGTCGTACACGAACGCGATGCCGCCCGACATCCCGGCACCGAAGTTCCGGCCCGTGTCGCCGAGCACGACGGCTCGGCCGCCGGTCATGTACTCGCAGCCGTGGTCGCCGACCCCTTCGACGACCGCGGTCGCCCCGGAGTTGCGCACGCAGAACCGCTCCCCGACCACACCGCGGACGTAGGCGTTGCCGCTCGTCGCCCCGTAGAGCATGACGTTGCCCGCGACGATCGCGTCCTCCGCGACGAAGTCGGGGTGGACCTGCTCGGGCGGTCGGATCACCAACGTGCCGCCCGACAGTCCCTTGCCGACGAAGTCGTTCGCGTCGCCGTACAGCCGCAGGGTGATCCCTCGGGGCACGAACGCACCGAAGCTCTGTCCGGCGGAACCGCGGAAGGTGACGTCGATGGTCCCCTCGGGCAGGCCGAGACCGCCGTAGCGCTTGGTGAGCTCGTGTCCGAGCAGCGTGCCGACGGTGCGGTTGAGGTTCGCGATGGGCAGCTCGATGCGGACCGGTTCCTCACGCTCGAGGGCGGGTTCGCTGAGCTCGATGAGCTGGTTGTCGAGCGCCTTGTCGAGCCCGTGGTCCTGGGTCTTGGTCGCGTGTCGGTCCTGCTCCCACGGCGAGGTGGGCACGTGCAGGATCGGCGAGAGGTCGAGCCCCTTGGCCTTCCAGTGCCCGACCGCGTCGGCGATGTCGAGCGCGTCGACGGCCCCGATGGCCTCGTCGAGGGTGCGGAAGCCGAGCTCGGCGAGCAGCTCACGGACCTCCTCGGCGATGTACTCGAAGAAGGTCACCACGAACTCCGGCTTGCCATCGAACTTCGCGCGGAGCTCGGGGTTCTGCGTGGCGACACCGACGGGGCAGGTGTCGAGGTGGCAGACGCGCATCATGATGCAGCCCGAGACCACGAGCGGCGCGGTCGCGAAGCCGAACTCCTCCGCACCGAGCAGCGCTGCGACCACGACGTCGCGACCGGTCTTCAGCTGGCCGTCGACCTGGACCACGATGCGGTCCCGCAGGCCGTTCATCAGGAGGGTCTGCTGGGTCTCGGCCAGGCCGAGCTCCCACGGGCCGCCGGCGTGCTTCAGCGAGTTCAGCGGCGATGCGCCCGTCCCACCGTCGTGGCCGGAGATCAGCACCACGTCGGCCTTGGCCTTGGACACGCCGGCCGCGACCGTCCCCACGCCGACCTCGGCGACGAGCTTGACGTGCACGCGCGCCGACGGGTTGGCGTTCTTGAGGTCGTGGATCAGCTGCTTGAGGTCCTCGATGGAGTAGATGTCGTGGTGCGGCGGCGGGCTGATGAGCCCCACACCCGGCGTCGAGTACCGGGTCTTGGCGATCCACGGCCAGACCTTCTGACCGGGGAGCTGGCCGCCCTCGCCGGGCTTGGCGCCCTGGGCCATCTTGATCTGGATGTCGTCGGCGTTCGTCAGGTAGTCGGAGGTCACCCCGAAGCGTCCGGATGCCACCTGCTTGATCGCCGACCGTCGCAGGTCACCGTTCTCGTCCGGCGTGAACCGGTCGGGGTCCTCGCCACCCTCGCCGGTGTTGGACTTGGCGCCCAGCCGGTTCATCGCCACGGCCAGGGTCTCGTGCGCCTCGGCCGAGATCGAGCCGTAGCTCATGGCTCCCGTGGAGAACCGCTTGACGATCTCGGACACCGGCTCGACCTCCTCGAGCGGCACCGGGGGGCGGGCGCCGTCCTTGAACCGGAACAGCCCGCGGAGGGTCATCAGGCGTTCCGACTGCTCGTCGACGAGCCCGGTGTACTCCTTGAAGACCTCGTAGCGCTTCGACCGCGTGGCGTGCTGCAGCTTGAACACCGTCGCCGGGTTGAACAGGTGCAGCTCACCCTCACGTCGCCACTGGTACTCGCCACCGAGATCGAGGTCGCGGTGTGCCGCCTCCTCGGGGCGTTCGAGGTACGCGAACCGGTGGCGGGTCGCGACCTCCTCGGCGATCTGGTCGAGTCCGATGCCACCGAGCTTGGTGGACGTCCCGACGAAGTAGCGATCGACGAGGTCCTGCGAGAGGCCGATGGCCTCGAAGACCTGCGCGCCGGTGTACGACGCCACCGTCGAGATGCCCATCTTGGACATGATCTTCAGCACACCCTTGGTGCAAGCCTCGACGTAGTTCTGGACCGCCTCGTCGTGACCGACATCGCCGAGGAAGCCGTCGCGGATCAGGTCGTCGATGGTCTCGAACGCGAGGTAGGGGTTGATCGCCGCCGCGCCGTACCCGATGAGCAGCGCCATGTGGTGCACCTCGCGGGCATCGCCGGCTTCGACGACCAGTCCGACCTTCGTGCGGGTCTTCTCGCGGATGAGGTGGTGGTGGACGGCCCCCGTCAGCAGCAGCGACGGGATCGGTGCGAGCTCGGCGTTCGAGTACCGGTCCGACAGCACGATGATCCGGGCGCCGTCGGCGATGGCGGCGCTCACCTTCGCGCACACCTCGTCGAGCGCGCGCCCGAGCCCCGCACCGCCCTCGGCCACCGGGTAGAGCCCGTCGATCGCGAACGGTTCGAAACCGGGGTTGTCGCCGTCCTCGTTGACGTAGAGGATCTTGGCGAGGTCCTCGTTCGACAGCACCGGCTTCGGCAGCACGATCTGCTTGCACGAGTCGGGGCCCGGCTCGAGCAGGTTGGCCTCCGGGCCGATGGTGCCGGCCATGGAGGTGACGAGCTCCTCGCGGATCGCGTCGAGCGGCGGGTTGGTGACCTGGGCGAACAGCTGACTGAAGTAGTCGAACAGCAGCCGGGACCGCTCGGAGAGGACCGCGATGGGTGTGTCGGTCCCCATCGATCCGATGGGCTCGTACCCGATGCGTGCCATCGGCGCGAGGATGATCCTGAGCTCCTCGGTGGTGTAGCCGAACGTGCGCTGCCGCTTGACGATCGACGCGTGCTGCGGCGTCAGCAGGTCACGGTCGGGCAGGTCGTCGAGGCGCAGCAGGCCGTCGCTGAGCCACCGCCCGTACGGCTCGGCACTGGCGAGCTCGGTCTTCAGCTCCTCGTCGTCGACGATGCGTCCCTGCGCGGTGTCGACCAGGAACATGCGGCCTGGCTGGAGCCGACCCTTGGTGACCACGGTCGCCGGGTCGATGTCGAGGACACCGACCTCGGAGGCCATGACGACCAGACCGTCCTCGGTGACCCAGTACCGCGACGGGCGCAGACCGTTGCGGTCGAGGACCGCCCCGATCACCGTGCCGTCGGTGAACGCGATGGACGCGGGGCCGTCCCAGGGCTCCATCACCGCGGAGTGGAACCCGTAGAAGTCGCGCCGCAGGTCCGACATCGACTCGTGGTTCTCCCACGCCTCGGGGATCATCATGAGGACGGCATGCGGCAAGCTCCGACCGCCGAGGTGCAGCAGTTCGAGGCACTCGTCGAAGCTGGCGGTGTCCGAGGCACCCGGGGTCATGATGGGCAGTGCTCGCTCGAGCGCGTCACCGAACAGCGGGCTCTCGAGTGCGCCTTCGCGGGCTCGCATCCAGTTCCGGTTGCCCATCACGGTGTTGATCTCACCGTTGTGGGCGACGACCCGGTAGGGGTGCGCCAGGGGCCAGGATGGGAAGGTGTTGGTCGAGAACCGCGAGTGGACGAGCGCGAGCGCGCTGTCGAGCCGGGCGTCGCCGAGATCGGGGAAGAAGTCGCCGAGCTGGGTGCTGGTGAGCATGCCCTTGTAGACCAGGGTCCGGCCCGACAGCGACGGGAAGTAGACCGGCTGGTCGTCGCGGTCGCCGGCACGCTCGGGGGTCCGATCGACGACCTGCGGCGCGCCGATGCCCACCTCGTGCTCGATGCGCTTGCGGACGACGAACGCGCGTCGTTCGAGGTCGAGTCCGGACAGCGGGGCATCGCCGTCGCGGGCGGCGACGAACAGCTGGCGGAAGGTGGGTTCGACGTCCCGTGCCATCGACCCGATCGCGGCATCGTCGATCGGCACGTCCCGCCACCCGACGACCCGCAGCCCTTCGTCGGCGACGACCGCGTCCACGGCTTTGGCCGCGTCGTCGGCCGCGGACGGGTCCTGCGGGAGGAACGCCGTGCCGACCGCGTACGTGCCGGGTTCGGGCAGCGGGAAGTCGCAGACCTCGCGGAAGAAGGCGTCCGGCACCTGGATGAGGATGCCCGCCCCGTCGCCGACGTTGTCCTCCGCGCCGGTCGCACCCCGGTGGTCGAGGTTGCGGAGCGCCGTCAGCCCCCGTTGGACCATCTCGTGGGTCCGACGTCCGTGGACGTCCACGACGAAGGCGACGCCGCACGCGTCGTGCTCGAACGCGGGGTCGTAGAGGCCCCGAGCGGACGGAGGTGCTGCGGACAGGGACGAGGACGTACGCACACGGCACCCCCAACGGATCGACGGAGAACGGACCGCGGCGGGGCGCCAGTGACCCACCGAGCAGGAGAGGAGCCTAGCGAACCGGTGCGGTCACCACCGCAGGGAGGGCCTCGGCCCGTCGCCAGGTCGCTCGTGCTCCCTACGCTGCGACGTGACGCCCACACGGTTCAGACCGGAGCCGGGAAGCGACCGCACATGGTCGGTCCATCCGCACGTGACGAGTTCGAGCAGGTGGCCACGGAGGCCGCCCACGAGGTCATGGGTCCGCTGACCACCGTGGAGGCGGCCATCGGGCTCGTCGGCGGCGCCATCGATCCGGAGGATGCGGTCAGCCTCGACGCGATCGCGCTCGCCCAGCGCCAGCTCCGCCTCGCCCGGCTGCAGATCGCGCGGCTGTCGCGCCTGGACACGGGGATCGAGCCGCCGGTCACCGCGGACGTCGACCTCGCGGCGCTCGCCCGTGAGCTCGTGGGCGACCTCGAGTCGACCGTGCTCGCCGAGCACGCGACGACCGTCGAGTCGACCGGGCCGGTGCTCGTCGAGGTCGACGCGGACCAGATCCGGGGACTGCTCTTCAACCTGCTGGCCAACGCTGCCAAGTACAGCCCCGCGGGGCGGCACGTGGTGGTCGCGGTGGACGATCATCGCGACCGGGTCGAGCTGCGCGTCCGCGACCAGGGGCACGGCGTGGTCCCCGACGACACCGAGCGCATCTTCGAGCGCTACGAGCGCGGCAGCGAGCACCCGCAGGTCAGCGGTCTCGGCCTCGGGCTGCCGCTGGCTCGCGAGACCGCACGTGCTCACGGCGGTGACCTCGAGCTCGAACCGGCACCGGAGGACGAGGGCAGCACCTTCCTGCTGACCCTCCCGCGCGGCCGTGTCAGCCGCACCCTCCGCTGATCAGCGGGACGAAACGGACGGCGGTGAGGCGCTCGAGCACCACCAGCTGACCGTCTCGCTGCTCGTGCACGACCACCACCTGCGCGCCGGGCGGTCCGATCGGTGCGACCAACCGCCCGCCCTCGACGAGTTGCTCCGCGAGGGCGGGCGGGACGGTGGGAGCTGCAGCGGCCACGATGACCGCATCGAACGGCGCGGCACCCGGCGCGCCGAGCGTGCCGTCACCCGTGTGGACCGTCACGTTGGTCAGACCGTCGTCCTCGAGGTTCTCGCGGGCCCGATCGGCCAACACGCCGTGACGCTCGATGGTGTGCACCTCGGCTGCCAACCGGCCGAGGAGGGACGCCTGGTACCCGAGGCCGGTCCCCACCTCGAGGACGCGCTCGGTCCCGGTCAGCTGCAGTGCCTCGAGCATCGCGGCGACCAGCGACGGCTGGGAGGTGGTCTGGCTGGAACCGATCCGCAGCGGCCGGTCGAGGTCGACCTCGGATCGGGCCGCAGGAGGGACGAACCGCTCTCGAGCGACCGCGGCCACGGCGGCGAGCACCCGCTCGTCGGTGACACCGGCTCGGCGTGCGGCGGCGACCTGCGGGCGTTCTGCGGAGCTCGGACACATGCGGGCAGTGTCGCGGGCCGGACCGCGGGTGACCACCGTCGGTGGACGGGTCAGCGCGACAGGGCGTGATCGAGGTCGTCCTGCAGGTCCGCGGGATCCTCGAGCCCCACCGAGATGCGGATCACGCCGTCGCCGACGCCCATCTCGGCGCGGACGTCGGGACCGATCCGGTGGTGGGTGGTGGTCGCGGGGTGGGTGACGAGGCTCTTGCTGTCCCCGAGGTTGTTGGAGATGTCGATCAGCGCAAGCGCATCGATCACCTCGAAGGCGCGTTCGGTCCCACCCGGGACCCAGAAGGTCACGATCGACCCGCCGCCGGTCATCTGCGCCCGAGCGAGGTCGTGCTGCGGGTGGGAGGGCAGCCACGGGTAGCGCACGGCCTCGACCTCCGGGTGCTGTTCGAGCCAGGCCGCGAGGGTGAGCGCTGACGCCGTCTGTCGCTCGACCCGCAGACGCAGGGTCTCGAGGCTCTTGAGCACCACCCAGGCGTTGAACGGGCTCATGGTCGGCCCGGTGTGGCGCATCAGCGGTCGCAGGTCCTCCTGGACGAACGAGGTCGGACCGAGGATCACGCCGCCGAGCGTCCGGCCCTGTCCGTCGAGGTGCTTGGTCGTCGAGTAGACGACCACGTCCGCACCGAGCTCGAGCGGGCGTTGGAGCACCGGCGTGGCGAACACGTTGTCGACGATGACACGGGCGCCGGCGGCGTGGGCGAGCTCGCACACGGCCGGGATGTCCACCAGCTCCTGCATCGGGTTGGACGGGGTCTCGAAGAAGACCGCCTGGGCCGGGGTGGACAGCGCCCGCTCCCACGCGTCGAGGTCGGTGCCGTCGACGAACTCGGTGTGGATGTCCCACCGCGGGAGGATCTGGTCGAGGACCTGGAAGCAGGACCCGAACAGGCCGCGAGCCGCCACGACCCGGTCACCGGCACGGAGGGTCGCCGCGAGAGCGTTGAACACCGCCGACATCCCGCTCGCGGTGGCCCAGGCCGCCTCGGCGCCCTCGAGCCCGCGGATCCGCTCCTCGAACATCGCGACGGTCGGGTTGCCGAGCCGGCTGTAGACGAAGCGGTCCGACTCCCCGGCGAACGCTGCGGCGGCCTCGGCTGCCGAGCCGTAGACGTAGCCGGAGGTCAGGAACAGCGCTTCGGAGGTCTCGGCGAAGTGGCTGCGCTCGGTCCCCCCGCGCACCGCCTGCGTGTCCGGACGCCACCTGGCTTCCGGCGGGTCAGGTTCGGTCACGAGAGCTCCAGTGCGGACGGTCGTCGCGCCCAGCGTAGGTCGCCGACGTGCCCTTCCCGACGGGCCACCGCCCGCGTGGGGTGGACGCCCGCCGTCACGTGCCCGTGTGGCCGACGCTCGGGTTGCTCCGCGGTAGGGTCGACCGGGTGCGCACGGGCCATGTGCGCACGTCACGGCTCGGGCCGACGAGGTGCCGGTGGATGCGCAGCGCAGGGTGCCGCACGCGCTCGGTACCGACGATGCCAGCATCACCCAGCTGCTCATCGACAGCGTCACGGACTACGCCATCTTCGTGCTCGACCCGCAGGGTCACGTCCGGACCTGGAACCCCGGCGCCGAGCGCCTGAAGGGCTACCCGCCGGACGAGATCATCGGGCAGCACTTCTCCCGGTTCTACACCGAGGAGTCCAAGGCGGCCGGCCTGCCCGAGGAGCTGCTCGCCCGTGCCCGCTCCGAAGGCGCCGTCCAGAACAGCGGGTGGCGGGTCCGCCGTGACGGCACCACCTTCTGGGGCGACGTCACCATCACCGCGCTGCGCGGCGACGATGGCCACCTCGTCGGCTTCGCGAAGGTGACCCGCGACCGCACGGAGATGCACGCACACGAGGAGGCCCTGGGCCGCTCGCTCGAACGTGAGCGCGATGCTGCCGCCGAGCTCGCCCAGCTCGATCGCGACCGCAGCCGCTTCCTCGCCGCCGTGGTGCACGACCTGTCGACCCCCATCACCGTGGTCCGCAGCAGCCTCCAGCTGCTCACCCACATCACCGAGGGGAACCCCGATCCGGACCTCGCCGAGGTGCTCGGCAACGCCCGCCGGAACGCCGAGGACCTCGAGCAGCTCCGTGGACAGTTACAGGAGTTCGCTCGGCTCGAGGGCGGTTCGGTGACGCTGAACCTCGAACCGGTCACGCTCGCCGAGGTCGCAGGGCAGGTGGCTGCGGACCTCGCCGCCATCGGAGCCGGACCGATCGAGGTGCTGGTCGAGCCCGATCTGTGCGTCGAGGCCGACCGTCTCGCCCTCCATCGGATCATCACCAACCTGGTCACCAACGCGACCCGTCACGGTGGGCCCGGCCTCCCCGTCCGGATCCTCGGTGCGCCAGCGCGGGACGGTCGGATCGCCGTCGGGGTGCAGGACGAGGGACCGGGTATCGCACCGGCGGCGCAGCGTCGTGTCTTCGACGAGTTCTGGAGCGGTCGCGGGGGGTCGCGACCGGGAGGTGGCCTCGGGCTCGGGCTCAACATCGTCCAGGGCTACGTGCACGAGCACGGCGGCGAGGTCTGGATCGACAGCGAGGAGGGTTCGGGCGCGACCTTCTGGTTCACGCTCGCTCGCGTCTAGTCGGCTCGGACCCGCTCCCCGGCCGCTCGTCCCGATGCGGCGGGACCTCTGGCTCTCGCCACCCCGACCCCGACGCGCGACGATGGGGCCCCTGTCAGGAGGACCGGCGTGCGGGCCCTGGTGATCTACGAGTCCATGTTCGGCAACACCCGCAGCGTGGCTCAGGCGATCGGTGATGGCCTGAGCGAACATGGGGTGACCGTCGAGGTCTGCGAGGTCGGTGTCGCTCCGGCCGTCCCCGACGAGGCGGTGGGCCTGCTCGTGGTCGGTGGGCCGACGCACGCCTTCGGCCTCAGCCGCGCCGCCACCCGTGCCTCTGCTGCCGAACAGGCCGGAGGCACGGTGGTCTCGCAACACATCGGGCTCCGCGAGTGGCTCGAGGCGATGCCGGGGGAGCGACCGGGGATGGCCGCAGCCTTCGACACCCACGTCGACAAGCGCATCCCCGGCTCGGCCGCTCGGGCAGCGGACAGGCGGCTCCGCCGGCTCGGGTACCGGATCGCGGTGCGTTCGACCAGCTTCCACGTCGCCGACGTGGAGGGGCCGCTCCTTCCCGGCGAGCTCGGTCGGGCCCGGGAGTGGGGAGCCGCGCTCGCTGCCCGCGTGCCCCGTTCGCGGCGCTCCACCGCCGTCTGAGGGAGGCGGCGCGGTCGCGCCCGGCGGCGTAGGTTGCCGGCATGGCGAGCGGGAAGAACGACGGCGTGGAGCTTCACCTCGCGGGGCGCGAGGTGAAGGTGTCGAGCCCGGACAAGGTCTTCTTCGTCGAGCGGGGCGAGACCAAGCTCGACCTCATCCGCTACTACGAGGCGGTCGCCGGGCCGATCCTGGCCGCGATGGGGGACCGGCCGCTGCTGCTCGAGCGGTACCCGAACGGCGCGGGAGGGTCGTCGTTCTTCCAGAAGCGCGTGCCGAAGAACGCGCCGGCGTGGCTGACCACCGCGGAGGTCAGCACCGTCAACGGGACGACGTCCGACGCGCTCGTCGCCACCGACGTCGCCCACCTCGCCTGGGCGGTGAACCTCGGCTGTCTCGGCTTCCACGTCTGGCCGCAACGGGCGGGTGACCCCGATCACGCCGACGAGCTGCGCATCGATCTCGACCCGCAGCCCGGCACCGACTTCGACACGGCCCGGGAGGCGGCGGCCGAGCTGCGCGACCTGCTCGCCGAGGTCGGGATGACCGGGTACCCGAAGACCACCGGCAAGCGGGGCATCCACGTCTACCTCCGGCTCGAACCGCGGTGGGACAGCTACGAGGTCCGCTCGGCGGCGGTGGCCGTGGCGCGAGAACTCGAGCGTCGCCGTCCCGACCTGCTCACCGCCGCGTGGTGGAAGGAGGAGCGGGGAGCACGCATCTTCGTGGACTACAACCAGAACGCGCCGCACAAGACCGTCTTCGGTGCCTGGTGCGTCCGAGCCCGGCCGGGCGCGCAGGTCTCGACCCCGTTCGGTTGGGACGAGCTCGATGACGTCCACCCCGACGAGCTCACGATCGCGTCCGTCCCGGAGCGGGTCGCCGAGCGCGGGGACCCGTGGGAGGCGATGTACGCCGAGCCGCAGTCGCTCGAGCCGCTGCTGGCGATGCACGAACGTGACCGTGGAGCGGGGTTGATGGATGCCCCGTGGCCGCCGGTCTACCCGAAGATGCCGGACGAGCCGCCGAGGGTCGCCCCGAGCCGGGCGAAGAGCCCGCCGTCGACGTGAACGACCCGGTCCGTGCACCGCTGCCGCCGGGCGGCTCACCCGACCCGCCCGAGCGGCTGACGGCGTTCCAGGCAGCCGTGATCGAGGTCGTCGCGGCCCTGGGACCGGGGGAGGTCGCCACGTACGGCGAGGTCGCCCTGGAGGCGGGGCACCCGGGTAGCGCACAGGCCGTCGCCAACGTGTTGCGGCGGGTGCCCGGCCTGCCCTGGTGGCGGGTGATCCCGACCTCCGGTCAGCTGTACCGCACCCACGCCCCGGTCCAGGAGCCGATCCTCCGTCGCGAGGGCGTGGACGTGGACGCCGATCGCCGCGTCGGCTGACTCAGCCGCCCGCCATCGCTCCGATGATCGCGAACGGGGTCTCGCCGGCAGCGACCGACGGCGGCAGGGGATCGTCGGGATCGTCGTGCGAGCGGTCCTCCTCACCGACGAAGAAGCGCACGAACGGACGCCGGATCCCGGTCGCCGTGATCGCGCACGGTCCCCCGGAGGGCGGGGTGCGCCGTCTCGAGCGCGTCGAGCACCGTCCGCTGCGTGACCGGCGCCGCGACGTCGACGCACACCTCGTCGACCGACCCGCGCGAGGGTGCGCAGGTGAGCGGGGAGCAGGACACGGACGGCGGTCACGGCAGCGTCTGCACCTCGACCGACAGCACCGGGGGGAGGTCGCGCACGATCGCGTCCCACGAGTCCCCCCCGTCCGCGGACGCGTAGACCTGCCCGCCGGTCGTGCCGAGGTACAGCCCGCACGGGTCGAAGCTGTCGACCGCGAGGCAGTCGCGGAGCACGTCGACGTAGCAGTGTTCCTGCGGCAGCCCGCGGGTGAGCGGTTCCCACTCGCCGCCGCCGGTCCGTGACGCGGTAGACGCGGAGCTTGCCGTCGGGCGGGTAGTGCTCGCGAGTCGCTGGTGATCGGCACGACGTAGACCGTGTCGGGTTCGTGCGCGTGCACGTCGATCGCGAACCCGAAGTCGGTCGGGAGGTCGCCGCTGATCTCGCGCCACGTGGTCGCCGCCGTCGTCGCTGCGCATCACGTCCCAGTGCTTCTGCATGAACAGGGTGTCCGGCCGCGACGGGTGCATCGCGAGCTTGTGGACGCAGTGGCCGACCTCCGCGTCCCCGTCGGGGATGCTCTCCGGAGCGCAGCCCGACGTTGCGCGGGCTGCCAGGTCGCGCCGCCGTCGTCGGTGCGGAAGACGCCGGCCGCCGAGATCGCGACCGTGATCCGGTCGTCGCCGCGCGGGTCCAGGACGATGGTGTGCAGGCACAGCCCACCCGCGCCCGGTTGCCACGGCCGAGCCGGAGCCGTGCTCGCGCAGGCCGGCCAGTTCGTGCCACGACTCCGCCGCCGTCGGTCGAGCGGAACAGCGCCGCGTCCTCGACACCGGCGAACACCGTGTCGGGGTCGGTCAGCGAGGGCGTCAGGTGCCACACGCTGCGTGAACTCCCACGGCACGCTCGATGCCGTCGTAGGTCTGGTGGGTGCCGGGGACACCCGTCGTACGTCGAGGTCGTTGCCGACCGGTTCCCACGATCGGCCGCCGTCGTCGGAGCGCTGGACGACCTGGCCGAACCACCCTCCGGCCTGGGACGCGTACAGGCGGTCGGGGTCGACCGGCGAGCCGGCGACGTGGAAGACCTCCCAGCCGCCGAACAGCGGACCGCTGACGTCCCAGTCGCGGCGGTCGACCGTCGGAGGTCAGGACGAAGGCGCCCTTCCGGGTGCCGACGAGGACGCGGACCCCGCTCACGGTCGCCGGCTCCGCCAGGCTTCGGTCACGATCAGGTCCACGTCGTCCTCCGCTGTTCGAGCGGCACCGGTGGCGCGCTCCGAGGGGTGGACGATCGACGGGACGGGAACTCATCGGTGCCACCGCGACCGCGCGGCCGGTCGCACGACGTTGACAACCGCCGACGCGGTGTTGAACACTGCTCAGCAACAACCGTGACGTGCAGGAGGAGACGGCGTGCCGCCGGAGACCACCCCGATCGACCCGAGTCCGGTACCCGCCGCCCGGACCGCCCCCGGCGCTCCCGTCGAGCACGTCGACGTGCTCATCATCGGCGCGGGGCTCTCGGGCGTCGGCGCGGCCTGCCACCTGACCGACAAGCAGCCGGACAAACGCTTCCTCATCCTCGAGTCGCGCGACGCCATGGGCGGCACCTGGGACCTGTTCCGCTACCCGGGCATCCGATCCGACTCCGACATGTTCACGCTCGGGTTCTCGTTCCGCCCCTGGGACGGGGAGAAGTCGATCGCGGACGGTGGGGACATCCTCCGCTACATCGAGGCGACCGCGCGCGAGTACGGCGTCGTCGACCACATCCGCTACCAGCGGCGCGTCACCGCCTTGGCGTGGGACTCCGATCGGGCGATGTGGACCGCCGACGTCCTGCGCACCGACACCGGCGCCACCGAGCAGGTGACCGCGAGCTTCGTCTACTCGTGCACGGGGTACTACCGCTACGACGAGGGCTACACGCCCGAGTTCCCCGGCACGGACGCCTTCGGTGGCCGGATCGTCCACCCGCAGCACTGGCCCGAGGACCTCGACCCGGCGGGGAAGCGGTTCGTGGTCATCGGCAGCGGGGCCACGGCGGTCACGCTCGTGCCGTCGCTCGCGCGGCAGGCCGAGCACGTCACGATGCTGCAGCGGTCGCCGAGCTACGTGACCTCGCTGCCCGACCGCGACGTCATCGCCGACGCGGCGCGGCGGTTCCTGCCGCCGAAGGTGGCCCACGCGCTGATCAAGTGGAAGAACGTGGCCATCACCTCGTCGGTCTACCAGCTCAGTCGGCGGGTGCCCTTCGTGGTCAAGAAGGTCCTGCGGTGGCGGCTCGAACGACAGCTCCCCGCCGATTTCGACGTGGACACCCACTTCACCCCGAGGTACGACCCGTGGGACCAGCGGCTCTGCCTCGTCCCGAACAACGACCTCTTCGCCGCGCTCCGCCGTGGGCGGGCATCGATGGTCACCGACACCATCCACACCTTCACCGAACGGGGGTTGCTGCTCGGGTCTGGCCGCACGCTCGAGGCGGACGTGATCGTGACCGCGACGGGCCTGAACCTGCTGACGATGGGTGGGATCGAGTTCACCGTCGACGGCGAGCCCATCGACGTCGCCGACACCGTGGCCTACAAGGGGATGATGCTCAGCGGGGTCCCGAACTTCGCGTTCGCGATCGGGTACACCAACGCGTCGTGGACGCTCAAGATCGACCTCGTCTCCGACTACCTCTGCCGCCTGCTGGCCTACATGGACGCTCGCGGCTACGACCAGGTCACCGCGGTCCGGCCGGACGCGTCGGTCGAGCTCCGGCCGCTCATCGACCTCACCTCGGGGTACGTCCAGCGGTCGGTCGACCAGCTCCCGAAGCAGGCCGACCGCGCCCCGTGGGAGCTGCACCAGAACTACGTCCGGGACGTGCAGCTGTTCCGCAGCGGCGAGCTCGACGACGGGGGCGTCCGCTTCGGCCGCAGAGCGCGGGCTAGGAGCGCGTGAGACACTGGCCGGGGATCCACCACCCGCGTGGCCCGGAGAGAGCCAGATGGCGAGCAAGGACAAGGGCGGCAAGGCCAGCAAGACCGCGGCCGCGCTCAGCCCCAAGGAGAAGAAGCAGGCCAAGCGCGACAAGAAGGCCACGAAGGCCACGTCCGCGAAGGACCTCTGACCACCCGCTCAGCGTTGCCGTTGTGAGCGCGCGATGGTGTGGTCCACCACCGTCCGCTCGATGCCCAGCGTCGACGCGAGGTCGTCGAGCATCTCGCCGGCCTGGTCCGGATCGACCTCCTCGCCGGTGGCCGCTTCGACCCACCGCACGACGGTGGTCTCGGGGGGGACCGCCGGCAACCCCGCGGAGCTGCGCACCGCCTGCCAGCTGAGCGCACCGCACCCCGGCACGGCGCACCACGCCGCCTCCTGGGTGTCCGCCGTGGCCGGATCGGTGCGCGGGTCGGCGAGATCGCGCGCGTGCACCACCCCGACGGCGACGAGGGCGGCGGCCGCCTTCGGGACCGCCGCAGCCTTCAGCCGTGCGGCGAGCCGCTGGTTGTCGCAGAACAGCGACACCAACACGTCGTCGTCCGCGCCGTGCAGCTGTTCGACCAGGGCGTCGAGCCCGACCTCGTGCTCGTCGCGGCGCTCGGGGCCGACGTCGGAGACACCGAACCGCTCCGCGTAGCGGGACACCGCGTGACGAGCGGACGCGTCGTTGGCGCGGATCGCGAAGATCGCGTCGATCACCGCGAGCGGCAGGTTCGCGTACCCCGGAGGGTGCTCGAGATCGAGCTGCCCCGGTCCGTCGCGCCACGCTGCTTCGAGGACGTCCGCCACGGTGTCGCCTGCTCTCATCGGTTCGGTCGCACGACCCTAGGCCGTCGAGGCGCCGCAGGTGGGCTCCCCGTCCGCTGCGCGGTGACTTTCGGCCCCCCGGTCCGGTACGCCGTGCCCTGCTCCCGGCAGGGTTCCGCGCGGAAGATGGACCTCGCCCGGTGCGCAGCCGCGCGCCCCGCGGGAGGATCCCCCGAGATGACCACCGGTGATCTGCTGCAGCGACCCAGTCCGACCGGCGAGCTCCCGGTGGTGTGCGCCCTCGGCCTCGAGGTCACCGAGATCGCCGCGTTCCTGAACGCGGAGCTGGTCGACCATCCGGTCTACGACGGCTTCGAGCTCCAGCGGTTCGACGACCCCCAGCACGGTCGCGGGATGCTGGTCTTCCTGTCGCGCCGGGGTAGCCGGCTGGTCGACTACTACGTCGAGCCCGGCCTGAAGATCGACCGTGCTTCGTACGAGCTCGGAGGCGGGACCGGACGGTGGGTCGAGACCCACCTCGACCCGGCACGGCTCGAGGTGACCGACGGCGGCGTCGACGCCGCGGTGCGCTTCACCGACGTCGACGGACGGTCCATCGAGGTCCGTGTGGACGACCGGCTCGCCGGGCGGCGTCGCCCCGCCGTCCTGCTCGCTCCCGTCGGGGCGGCCATCGATCGCCCGGCATCGCTGCTCCTGGTCCACATCCGCTCGTTCGGCCTGGTCCGGCGGGTCAGCCCCGACCCGGTCATCGAGATCGCCGGTGAGCGGGTCTCGACCGGCCGCCTGCCGGGCCAGCGGCTGCACCGGCGGCACCTGATCAAGTACGGCGCGCCGCTGACGACGGCGCAGGTCTGCCCCGCCGGCGACGGCCCGTTGCGGCCCATCGACCCGGCCGCACCGGGTGATGTCACCCTCACGCCCGACCGAGCCGTGGCCACCATCGCCGCCCGCGACGGGAGCGCGCACGCCCGGCTCGTCCTCGACCCGCCGATGCCCGCGCTCGAGGCGTTCGTCGGCACGGACGCCGCCGAGGGTCGCTGGAGCGTGGAGGTCGACGACCTGCCGATCACGGGGGGCACCTGGCGTATCGAGGGACGTGGCGCCGGTGACGTGGAGGTGCACCTCGAGGTGACCGAACCGTGGCAGCCACCGTCGGGACAGCCGCCGCTGCTCCGGATCGTGACGCGGGTCCTGCCGACCTTCAGGCGCTGGCCGACGACCTACCGGTGGACGGCCGACGTGGCACTCCGGGGCCGGATGATGGAGGGAGTCCCATGGATGCGCTCGTCGTGGCAGCGCACGGAGGCGGGTCTGGCCGACCGCTACCGGCGCGTCACGGGAGGCTGAGCGTCAGGCCGCATCCGCGAGGCCCCGTTCCCGCGCGATGAGCTCGAAGGTCCGCAGCCGCCTCGGTTGGTCGCTCGCCCCGGAGGCCAGGATCAGCTCGTCCGCGTCGGCGTGCTCGACGAAGCGATCGAGGTAGGCGACCACCTCGTCGGGTGTCCCGACCGCGGCGTACCGCAGCATCTGGAGCACCGGGGTGGCCGAGGGCGAGTCGAGGATGAGGTCGATCTCCGCGTCACTGAAGGAGCGGCCGCGTCCGAACAGCAGCTTGGCGCGGCGCCGCTTGGCGACCAGCAGCTGCGCCTCGGCTTCGTCGCGCGTGTCGGCGGCGATGACGTTGACGCCGGCGATGACGTGGGGCGCGTCGAGCTGCGCCGACGGACGGAACCCGCTGCGGTAGGCCTCCACGGCCGCCTGGAGGGCGTCCGGTGCGAAGTGCGACGCGAAGGCGTAGGGCAGGCCGAGCTGTGCTGCCAGTTGGGCGCCGAACAACGACGAGCCGAGGATGTAGAGCGGCACGTCGGTGCCGTCGCCGGGTGTGGCACGGACCCCCTCGACCAGCGACTCGCCTCGCAGGTAGCCCTGGAGCTCCAGCACGTCGTCGGGGAACCGCTCGGCGGCGACGGGGTGGCGGCGTAGCGCCTGGAAGGTCGCCTGGTCGGTCCCCGGTGCGCGGCCGAGCCCGAGGTCGATGCGGCCCGGGTGCAGTGACTCGAGGGTGCCGAACTGCTCGGCGATCACCAGTGGCGAGTGGTTGGGCAGCATCACCCCGCCCGAGCCGAGTCGGATGGTCCGGGTGTGCGCTGCGACGTGGGCGATCAGCACGCTCGTAGCCGCCGAGGCGATCGTCCGCATGTTGTGGTGCTCGGCGTACCAGATGCGCCGGTAACCCCACCCCTCCGCACGCTGGGCGAGCTCGACGCTGGCCGCGAGCCGGCTCGGCACCGTCTCCGACGGGCCGAGGTCGGCCAGATCGAGGATCGAGAGCGGGACGGACACGGGCACCTCGGGATCGGACGGGAGCGGTCGGGCCTGGTCGGTCAACAGCGGTCGGGCCTGGCCGGTCAACAGCGGTCGGGCCTGGTCGGTCAACGCCCGCCGCCCGCAGCCTCTTCCCCCGTGCGCCCGATGCCTCCGTGGCGTGGCCGCGCCGCGTATCGTGCCTGCCGGCGGCGCTCCCGACGCGCCCTGGGCCGTGCGTCACGACCCGTCGAGGGAGGTTCGGCCGTTGACCGGTGTGCCGACCGACGCACGTGACCGCTACCCCGACGCGCTCCGTGCCGGGGCCCTGCTCGTGGTCGTGTTCGGCCACTGGGTGGCGACGCTGCCGAGGGTCGAGGACGGCCGGATGGTCGCCACCGAGCACCTGCTGACGGTGTGGGACGGGGCGGGGGCCCTGACCTGGGTGCTGCAGGTCGTCCCGCTGTTCGTCTTCGTCTCGGCTGCGGTCAGCACCGACGGGGTCGCACGCCGACTCGAACGTGGGGCGAGCCAGAGGGTGTGGTGGGCCGGTCGAGCGCTCGCGCTGGCCCGTCCGACCGTGACCTACCTCGCCGTCCTCGCGGTGATGGCGCTGATCGCGCTGCGTACCGGCGGGCGTCTGCTCGGCCCGCTCGATCAGTCGCTCACCGTCCACCTGTGGTTCCTCGTGATGTTGCTGGCGGTCCAGGCGCTGCTGCCGCTCGGCGTCCGGGCGGACGAGCGCTTCGGCCTCCGGGCCGTCGGCGGCCTGCTGGTGGTCGCGGTCGTCGTCGACCTGCTCCGCGGTGGCGTGACCCCCGGTGAGCTCACCGAGCTCGGGACCCAGGTCACGAGCACCGGCGGCGGGATCGGGTGGATCAACGGGTTGGCCGTCTGGCTGCTACCCCAGCAGCTCGGGATCGCGTGGCGTCGGGGACGGTTCGGTGGGACCGGCACCGGTGCGTTGCTGCTGCTCGCGGGCCTCGCGTGGCTCACGACGGCCGTGGCGGTCGGGTACCCGGTGGCCATGGTCGGCGGCGCGCTCGACGGGTCGTCGAACGTGCTCCCGCCGACCCTGGCACTCGTCGGTGTGATGTGGGTCCAGGTCGGCGTCGTCCTGCTGTTCGAACGCCCCGCACGCCGGGCGTTGAGGTCACGGCCCGTCGGTCGCGTGGTCGCCATCCTCGGCGCGCTCGGCATGCCGTTGTACCTGTGGCACAAGCTCGCTGAACTGCCCGCGGCCTGGCTCGGTGAACGGCTCGGAGCCCCCATCGACGCCGGCGTGCCGGGCGAGGCGGGGTTCTGGAGCGGACGGCTGGTGTGGATCGTCCTCTGCCTGCTGGCGGTGACGCCGGTCATGGCGGCGGTCATCGCGTTCGAGACGCGCCGGACCCCGAAGGTGCCGCAGACCACCTCGCTGCCGGCGACGATCACGGGTGGCACGGCCCTGTTCAGCGGCATCGTGGTCGCCATGGCCCTCGGTGCGCAGCCCGGCGCGATCGCGGGTGTCCTCCTCGTGGCTGCGGCGTCGTGGCTGCTGCGTAGACACCGCCAGGATCGACCCCCGACGGCCGACGAGGGGCCGCCGGTGCGTGCGGCACCGCGCGACGTGCCCGCGTGACGGGCCGTCCGCTCCAGTGGCTCGGCGCGGATGCCGACGGCGTGGGTGTGGACCTCCGACGCCTCGTGCTGACCCTGGCCACCGCTTGCGCAGCGGTGGGGGTGACGCTGTGGACCGCCGACACCCCCTGGATGTACCGGTGGTGGTACGTGGCGCCCGGGGTCGCGGTGGCCGCGCTCGTCCTCGGGGTGCGATGGCGGCGCCCGCCGAACCGACGTCCGTGGTACGCCCTCACCGGCGCCCTGGTGATGCTGTGGCTGGGCTGGTCGATGTCGGCCACGCTCGGGCTCGGACTCGCGGACGGCCCCGGGGCCGACACCGTTGCGCTGCTCCGCGACGGCATCTACGTGGTGGCCTACCCGATGCTCGGCGTGGCCAGCCTGATGATGGTCCGTGCACGCACGGGCGGTCGCGACCGCGACAACGTCATCGATGCCCTGATCGTGATGATCGCCCTGGCGACGGTGTTCGGTGCCTGGCTCTTCGGCTCCGGGTTCGCCGCTGAGGTCGGACAGGTCGACCGGCTCTGGGTCACGCTGGCCCCGCTGATCCTGGCGGCGGTGGTCACCGCGAGCCTGCGCATCGTCTTCGCCGACGGGCACCGACTGCCCGCCGCGTGGCTCCTGGTCGCGGCCAGCGTCCTGACGCTGGTCGGCAACCTGTGGACCGCTCGGCTGCTGCGCGACGGGCTCGAGACGCAGGTCGCCGGCATCGACGTCCTGTGGATCGGGGCCTTCGTGGCGGCGGGCGCGGCGGCACTGCACCCCTCGATGGCGCGGATCGCCGATCCGGTGCCGCCGGCGTTCCTCGGTGGTATGCCGACCGACCGGCTGGTGCTGCTCGGCATCGCCCTCGTCGCGGGCCCGGCCAGCCAGCTCCGTCTCGTGGAGGACCGCAGCGACGCGGCGCTCGTGGCCGTCGGCAGCGTCATCGTGGCCGCGCTGACCATCTGGCGTGTCTCTCGGCTGCTCGCGGAACGCGATGCGGCACGTCGCGGGCTCCAGCGGGTCGCGCACCGCGACGAGGCTGTCGCGACGGTCGGTCGGTGGGCGCTCGACGACCGGTCGACCGCCGAACTCATCCGCGACACCGACGACCTGCTCGGTGGGGTGCTCGCGGGCGTGCCGGGTGGCATCGTGCTCGCCGGGATGCCCGACCCGGCCGGGACCGAGGGCGACGAGGTCGTCCGTTTCCCGATCAACGACGGCGCGGAGGACGTCGCCGAGGTCGTCGCCGTCATCGACCCGGAGGCGTCGGGTCGTCCCGGTGACCGGGATTTCCTCGAGTCCATCGCGCTCGTGCTCTCGGCTGCCGCGCGGCGGCGCGCCGCCGAGGAGCGACTGCGTCACGACGCCCTCCACGACCCCTTGACCGGTCTCGCCAACCGGGCGCTGGCCATCGCCCGGCTCACCCACCTGTCCGGGCGTCGGGACGTCCGCGAGGTCACGGCGATCTTCCTCGACCTCGACGGGTTCAAGGCCGTCAACGACACGCTCGGGCACGGTGCCGGCGACGAGGTGCTGGTCCGGGTCGCTCGCGCCCTGCAGGCGGTGGTCCGCGAGGAGGACACCGTCGCGAGGCTCGCGGGCGACGAGTTCGTGGTGCTGCTCGCCGACACCCCCGAGGAGCAACTCGACCACCTCGCGATCCGCCTGCTGGCTGCCTGTGATATCGAGGTGCCGGGCGGGCCAGCTCTCGCGGTGACGGCCAGCGTGGGTATCGCGACGGCGACCGCGGGGCAGGTGGATGCCGAGGATCTCCTACGTCGCGCGGACGCGGCGATGTACCGCACCAAGCGCGAGGGTGGCGGCGGCGTGACCTGGAGCTCCGACGTCCCGGGAGATGGTGCGCTACCACCGCTCCGGGCGGACGATGCCGAGGCGGGTGCCGCCTGAGGGCTCCGCGCCCGATGGAGCTGGCCACGAGCGGCCGCGCGTCGGATCAGCGGACGGCGACCCGGTCGAGCGGGAAGGCGACCAGCTCGCCGAGCCGTGCGGAGCCGGCGGGGTGGGAGGCCATGGACCGCCGCCTCGCCTCGGCCTCGCTGACCCGGATCGGGCGGATGGTGAGCACCGCCGCGGCTCCGCGTTCACGTCGTCGTCTGGCCGCCCGGCTGCGCTCGTTCATCTGCCCGTCCTCGTCCACGTTCAGCCGTTGCTCCCCGAGGCGTGTCCTCGCGGGCGGTGCGCCGGTCCGGTGGGAGCATCTGCTGCCGTCCCGCGGACGGCCAGCGGCCGGAGGCCCCACCTCGGGGGACCTCCGGCCGTGACCGGCAGGGCCGGTCGGTGACGCGGTGATCAGGCGGCGCGGACTCCGCGGACACCGAGCTCGGTCTCGACCGGAGGCTCGCCGGCGCGGTGGGCGAGCGCGCTGATCACGGCACGCACGAGCTCGCCGCTGGCGATCAGGACCAGGCCGGTCATCACCGGGTGCATCCATGCCGCGCGGAGGTCCTGTCCGAAGGCGGCGAACGCGGAGTAGTCGAGCATGAAGGCCAGTCCGGCGGCGATCACGACCGCGAGGGTGCGGGTGAGGGCAGCGGGGGTGCGGAACGGCAGCAGCTCGTCGAGGGTCTGGTGCAGGACCGACAGACCGAGCGCGAGGACGATGAGGACGACGAACGGGTACACGATCCACCTCCGGGACGTGGGCTCGCGGACCGATCTGGACCGCGCACCTGGTTGGACCAGCCGCCCTCGACATCGGTTACGCCCGCGGCCCTCGTGGTCGGTGGCCGCACGCGGGAGCGCGGTGCCCGCGATGCCGGTCGCCCGCGGACGGGCGTGTGCTCGGGACGCACGGTCGGGAGGGGGCGTGGCGCACCCCACCGAAAGGGTCCGTGGAGCCGACACCGGGAGCGAACGTGCGAGTGAACGTGCGACGGAACCTCACCACCACCATCGTCGGCGCCGTCGCGGTGTCGCTCGGCACGCTCCCGGCAGCGTGGGCGCACCCCGCTCTGCCGCTCACCCCGACCGCACCGCTCGACCTGACGTACGCGGCCACGGACAACGTCGAGTTCCTCGGCCGCTTCCCCGAACACGCCGGGACGGCGGGTGGCCGGTTGGTGGGGGACCGCTTCCACCTGACCGACCCGCGCGGTGTGTTCGTCTACGACGTCACGGTCCCCGAACGGCCGGAGCTGCTCGGGTCCCTACCGCTGCTCCAGTCGGAGACGGGGGTCGCGCTCGCCCAGGAGGACCCGGACACCGACGGCGAGATCCTGCTGGTGGACGCCATCGACCCGACCGCGCCGACGCCGATGCCACAGCTCCAGGTCGTCGACGTCTCCGACCCGACGTCGATGCGGGTCATCGGGACCGCGCCGGTCGTCGACCACACCTGGACGTGCGTCTCGACACCGACCAACGGGTGCGCCTACGCCTACGGGCGGACGGGCTACATCGTCGATCTCACCGACCCGACCGACCCCACCGTCCTCGACACCTCCTGGCGTGAGCACGTCGGCCTCGGCGTCGGGTTCTCCAACGCGCCCTACACCCACGACCTGACCGAGGTCCGGACCGGGCGCGTCATGTCCGCCGGCGCGCACAACGTGTTGATGGACACCAGCGACCCCGCGGCTCCTCGGCTGCTGAACGATCTCGAGGTCGACTACCACACCTTCGGCTACCACAGCGTGGAGTGGCCGAACGAGGGCCGTGATCCGATCCTCGTGGCCGGGACCGAGATCGCACCCTCCGGGGCGACCAACCTCGCCGGTAGCGACTGCCAGGGCGAGGGGTCGTGGATCAGCACCTACGGCGCCCGTGAGGTCGTCGACGCCGACCGTCGGTTCGAGCGCGCCCGCAACAGCCAGCAGGCGGCTCGGGTGCGTGACGCCTCCTTCGAGCCGCTCGACACCTTCCACGTCGAGGAGCGCGGGCTGTTCCTGGACGGGAAGGCGCCCGGGCACACCCTGTACTGCGCCCACTGGATGGAGCTCGCCCCGAGCTTCGACGGTGGCGGGCGCATGGTGGTCGCCTACTACGACTGGGGCACCCGCTTCGTCGACGTCGCTCCCGAAGGGACGATGGAGGAGATCGGCTGGTTCACACCGGCCGAGGGCTACGCCGGGTCGGCCCAGTGGATCACCGACGACATCGTCTACTCGATGGACTACCGGCGTGGGCTCGAGGTCCTCCGGCTCCGCCCGGAGCCCGCCACCGGGACGGTGGTCGGCGAGCTCGACCTGCTGATGATCGGCTCGGCCGCCGAGCTCGCGCCGCTCTGGCGACGTGCGGTGCAGCACCCGAGCACGCTCGCGCTGGCGCTCGCCGGCGCCCTGGTGCTCACCGCCGCGGTGCGACGCCGCGACCACGCCGTCCCCGACGGCGCCTGACGTTCCCCACCTGAACCTCCAGAGGAGCTCGATCGTGCGCACGCACCCGGTCCGCCGGACCCAGGCCCTGACCATCGCCGCGTTGCTGGCGTCGGCGCCGCTCACCGTCGGAGCGGCTGCTCCCTCGGTCCTCCCCGTCGACGCGGACGCGACCATCGTCGGTGACGTGACGCCGCTCGCGCGCTTCGCCGGCGTGGGTGGGAGCGAGGTCGATTCCGACGGCGAGCGCTACCTGTTCGCCGGACAGGCGAACCTGACCGACGACCTGAACCGGCAGGACGTCGCGGAGGGGCAGCACGGCGGCCTGCGCATCATCGATCTCGACACGCTGTCGGTCGTGGGCGAGCTCGCCTGCCCGGGCACGGACAACTACGTCCGCTACCTCGACCCGGAGGTCTACAACACCGCGTCCGGCGACCGGGAGTTCGTCGTGATGGCGCACCACGGCAACGCCTGCACCGCCGACGCGCTCGCCGACGACCCGAACGCCCGCCCCGGGTACGGCGCGTTCAACGGCGTCATGGTGGTCGACGTGACCGACAAGTCGCGATCCGCACATCGTGTCGGTGGTGGGGCACGACTCCGCGCACACGGTGATGCCGCACCCGACGCGGCCGTACCTCTACATCCTCCCGGGCGGGCTCGCCAACGGCACCAACGTGCCGAACCAGCGCGTGAGCCCGACCGGCATCGTCGACCTGTCCGACCCGCTCGCCCCCCGGTACGTCACCGCCTTCCAGCACAACGCGCAGGGCTGTCACGACCTCGGGTTCACGGGTGACGGGGACCACGCCTACTGCGCCGGCTTCGGTGAGGTCCAGGTCTGGGACATCGCGGGCGACCGCATCGAGTCCCCGCAGGTGGTCGGGACGATCGTGAACCCGGCCATCCAGTTCGCGCACAACGCCGTCATCAGTCCGAGCGGGCGGTACCTGGCGATCAACGACGAGGCGTTCGGGTTCCACACGTGCTCGGGCGAGGCAGCGGACCTCTACGGGTCGCTGTGGATCTACGACATCAGCATCCCGGAGGTCCCGGTGCTCGCGGGTCGGGTGTCGCCGCCGGGGCACCCGAGCGACCAGGGCTTCGGGACCTACGACGACGTCGGCCCGATCGACGGTTGGGCCGACTCCTGGTGCGCGGCACACAACTACAACTGGGTGCCGGGCAACGACGACGTCATCGTGGCGTCGTGGTTCGGCGGTGGGACGACCGCCCACGACATCTCCGACCCGATGGCCCCCGAGCTGATCGCGCACTACATGCCGGACGACGGCGTCGCGTGGAGCGGGCACTACTACGCCGGCTACCTGGTCACCAACGACATGGTCCGAGGGGTCGAGGTGCTCGACGCCCCGCAGGTCCGTGCTGCCGATCCGACCTTCGGTGGCACCGAACCGGCGCCCGGTCAGCCGGGTCGTCCTGATCGGCCGGGTCGTCCTGACCAGCCGGGTCGTCCCGACCAGCCGGGTCGTCCTGACCAGCCGGGTCGTCCCGACCAGCCGGGCCGTCCCGACCAGCCGGGTCGTTCGGACCCCTCCGCGGCGTCCACGCGGACGGGTGGTCCGAGCGGGCTGACGGTCGCGGGTGCACCCGCGGGAGCGACGGCGCTGCGGACCGTCCTCCCCGTCGACCGCACCGCCGAACTGCTGCCGGCCGTCCTGCCACCACGGCCCACCCCGCCGCGCTCGCCCGGCTCCGGTGGCGGGTTCTGCGTCCTGCCGGGTCGAGCGGGCTGACCATCGCACCGGAGCGCACCGGGCCTGCCGCGTGCGGGAGGCCCGGTGCGCTTCGATGCTCCGGTGGACGTCGACCCGGAGCTGGTTCGGGCGGTGCAGCGCGGTGACGCGGGCGCCGTCGACGAGCTGGTGCGCGCCACCTACCTCGACGTCTACCGGCGGTGCCTGCGGCTGCTCGGTGACCCCGCCGACGCCGCGGACGCGACCCAGGAGGTCTACGTCCGCGTGGTCCGGTCGGTGCTGGGGTTCCGAGCGGAGTCGACGTTCGGGACCTGGCTGCACCGGGTCACGGTGAACGTCTGCGCCACGGCGTTGCGCCGCCGCGGGGATGCGCGGGCACGCGGGCAGGTCGCCGGGGCGGCCGCGTTCGCCGGTCCCGGGTCGGACGAGGCGCCGCTCGACACGGCGTGGGGCCCCGAGCACGCGGCGGTCGAGCGGTCAACGGATCCGCGCCTGCTCGAGGCCCTCGCCGCCCTGCCCGAGCCGGCCCGCGCGGTCGTGCTCCTCCGGGACGTCGAGGGGCTGTCGACGCGCGAGACCGCCGAGGTGCTCGGTGTCTCCGAGGCGGTGGTCAAGGTGCGTCTCCACCGCGCACACGCCAAGCTGCGGGAGCTCGTGGCGCCGACGGCCGAGCACGACGACGTGAGGAGGTGGTGAGGATGGAACGGATCTGCTCCGAGGTGCGGTCCCACCTGCCTGCCGCGGTCGCTGGCAGCCTGTCCGCCTGGCGGACCCGGGCGGTCGAGCTGCACCTGCGCCGGTGCGACCGGTGCGCGGCCGAACGGGACCGGCAGCGGCTGGTCTCGGAGGCGCTCGCGGAGCTCGGTTCGGCCTCGGCCGCGGTGGAGCCCGCACCACCCGAGGGGCTGCTCGAGCGGCTCCTGGTCGTGGCCGACGAACCGGGGGTCCGTGGCCGGGTGGCGGTCCCGGCGCGCGGCGCGGTCAGCGGCGCTCGACCGGCCCTCTCGGTGGCCCTGCTCGTGGCCGGGGCCGCGGCCGGGACCGCCGTCGGGTGGACCACGTGGCGGGGGATCCGAGCGGTCCGGGGCCGCTCGCACCGGTCCCGCTGACGGGTGGGCGCGGCGAGGCGTCGGCGCGCCGGCAGTACCCTCGGGCGACCGCCACCGAACGGGCCTGATCCGTGGGAAGCATCAGCGAGGAGCGACGGATCGACGCGTCGCCCGAGGACGTGTACGCCGTGGTGTCCGACCCCATCGCCACGGCCGCGCTCAGCCCCGAGTGCTACCGGGTCCGCTGGCTGGATGACCCCGGCGCCGACCCGGTGGGCCGCCGCTTCCGCGGGTTCAACCGGCACGGGATCTTCCGGTGGGCCACCACCGCCACGGTGACGCGGGCCGAACCGGGTCGGTGCTTCGCCTACGACGTCACCTTCGTCGGTGTGCCGGTGTCGTCGTGGAGCTACGAGCTCGAGCCGGCGGAGGGGGGTGGGACGCTCGTGCGGGAGTCGACCACCGACCGGCGTCCACGGTGGATCGCCGTGACGGCACCGGTCACGACCGGGGTGCGCGACCGCGCTGATCACAACCGTCGCGGCATGCGTGCCACCCTCGCCGGTCTCGCCGATCTGGTCGAGGCGACGTGACCGGAGAGGGTGAGGATCCGCAGCTCCCCAGCGCCGGTCCGCCGGAGTCCGAACTGACCGGCGGGGACGATGGTGTGGCGCCCGGGTCCCGGGCCCCCGGGGAAGCACCCGAGGACGACCTCGAGGGCTTCAGCTCGCCCCTGTCGCGGCTGGTGGCGTCCGCCCGGACGTGGCTCGTCGTCGTCGTCGTGATCGCGATGGTCGTCCCGGCCGTCGCGTTCCTCGGCGACGAGTGGTCCTTCCGCCGGTCGGCGGACGCGGTCGTCGCGACGCTCGAGGGGGAGCGGAGCGGTGCTGCAGCAGCGGACACCGTGCTGCTCGTGCGCTCGCTCGGGTGTGCTGGCCGAGCGGGAACCGGGACCGCCTTCGTGGTCCAGACCCCGCGTGGACCCGCGTTGCTCACCAACCGGCACGTGGTGGAGGACGCTCGGACGGTGGGAGTGCGCTCGCTCGACGGCTCCACCGAGGTCCAGGTGACGGGTGTGCTGCTGAGCGACACCGCGGACGTCGCGGTGCTCGAGGTCGCCGATCCCTCGGGGCTGCCGCCCGCGCTGTCGCTCCAGCGCGGGTTGCCGTCCGCCGGGCAGGAGGTTCGACTCGTGGGGTTCCCCGCGGCCACGCCGTTCACCGCAGCAGGCACCGTCGACGTCGCCGAGCCTGGGCGGCTCCTGCTGGATCTCGAGGTCGCTCCCGGCGCGTCGGGGTCGCCCGTGGTGGCCACCGACGGCCAGGTCGTGGGGCAGGTCTACGCCGTCGCCTCCGACGGTCGCGGTGTGGCCACCCCCACCGGGCGGCTGCTGCCGGCCATCGATGACGCACGACCGGCACCGCCGTGCTGAGCGGCCGACCTGATCGACACGGCCACCTTCGAGCGGCTGCGTCGCATCGGCATCGTCCCGGACCGTGAGGGACGGATGCAGGAGAGCCTCGCCGACGTCGTCGCCATCAGCCTCGAGACCGGGGACATCGTGTGGCGGTTCCCGGTGGACGGCCAGCGGTCGGACCACATGGCCATCTCGCCCGACGGCGCCCGCCTGCTCGTCTCGGACTCGACCGCGGCGGATCCTCCACGCGGCCCGTCGGCCGCGACCGTGTGCTGACCGGACGATGGTCGATGTCGGGCCGCACGCGGCAGCCGGGTAGCGTTCGCCGCATGGTCCAGGGATCCGCAGATCGTCGCTTCCGTCCCCTCGTGGAGCGGTTCGCTCGCACGTTCACCAAGCCCGTCAACGGGGGCGGTGCCCTGGCCGTGTACTGGCGCGGTGAACCGGTCGTGGACGTATGGGCCGGCTACGCGGACGCGCGCGGGCAGCGCGAGTGGCAGCGTGAGACCGCGTCGATGAGCTTCTCGACGACCAAGGGCATCACCAGCACGGTCGTGCACCGGTTCGTCGACCAGGGTCTGCTCACCTACGACGACCCGCTGGCGACCTGGTGGCCCGCGTTCGCCAGCGACGACAAGCGGCACATCACCCTGAGAACCCTGATGAGCCACCAGGCCGGCCTGCACCGCATCCGCGGCGTGGTGCCGACCGCCGAGGAACTGCTCGACCACCGTTCGGTCGCCGACCTCGTCGCCGACCAGCGACCGGACAAGCCCCAGCGAGGCGGCACGGGCTACCACGGGCTCACCTACGGCTGGCTGCTGGCCGGCCTCGTCCAGCGGGTCGTGGGCATCGGTCTCGGCGATGCGGTGCAGAAGGAGCTCGCGGGACCGCTGGGGCTCGACGGGTGCTTCATCGGGACCCCCGACGACCAGTGGCACCGGGTCGCCGAGCTGTTCCCGCCGCTGCCCGAACGCATCGCCAACGAGAAGTTGGCGGCCCGAGTCGCCGGGAACCGCCGGACCAGGTACCTCGCCGAGGCACTGCTCATCGACGGTTGGGAGCGGCTCGTCTTCGACCACGACGACCGCCGCATCCTCGCCACGGAGATGCCGGCGGCGAACGGGGTGTTCACCGCACGGTCGCTCGCCAAGGTCTACGCGGCCCTCGCGACCGACGGGACGGTGGACGGTCACGAGGTCCTCACGCCCGAGACCCTGCACCAGGCCGGCCGGGTCCAGTACCGCGGCCGCGACTACGTGCTCGGCCTGCCGATGCGCTGGCGGCTCGGGTACCACCAGGCGTTCACCGCCGGCCGACCTGCCTACAAGGCCTTCGGGCACTACGGCTACGGCGGATCGGGCGCGTGGGCCGACCCCGAGACCGGCCTCTCGCTCGCGTTCGTGACCAACCGACTCGGCAACGTCACCACCCCGATCGGTGACCTCCGGCTGCCCCGGCTCACGGCTGCGGCCCTGAAGGTCGCGCGCGACAGCTGAGGGCGCCGCGGTTGGCGTGCGCCCCGGGGCGCACGCGTCACCGGCGCGCTCGAAGTGCGCCTGTCGCCCGCGGTCGTCGGCCCGCGTTCGCTCGTGCCGATGGGGAGGGGGACCGACCTCCGTGCGGTCGCTCGTTCGTGGTGGATCGACAGGTGGGAGCTCACAGGTGACGGCGCTGCCCGACCCAGCGCGGCAGCCGGGCGACGCCGTACGCGCCGACGTCCTGCGGGCCGACAGCGCACGGGGTGGCGACGTCGCCGAGCGATCCGAACCGAGCTACGACGAGCTGCGTGCCATCCTTCGCCTGGCACCGATCGGCATCGGGATCGTCGACCTCGAGGGGCACACGATCCTCACCAACGATGCCCTCCGTGACATGCTCGGCTACAGCGAGCAGGAGTTCGCCACCCAGCACTGGGAGTCGTTCACCCACCCCGATGACGTCGCCCGCAACCTCGAGCTCTTCGGGGAGCTCACCTCGGGACGGTCCGACCGCTTCGAGATGGACAAGCGGTTCGTGGCCGCGGACGGGTCGCTGGTCTGGGGTCGTCTGACGGTGTCGCTGCTGCGCGACGACGACGGCGCGCCACGGCTGGCGATCGGGATGACCGAGAACATCACCGAGCGTCACCACCTCGAGGAACAGCTGCGTGAGGCCGAGGAGACCTTCCGGCTGCTGGTCGAGGAGAGCCCGGGGGTCGTCTACGTCGCCCGCCTCGATCTCGACCAGCCGTGGCGCTACATCAGCCCGCGGCTCGAGAAGCTGCTCGGAGTCACCGCCGATCAGTGGCTCGCACGACCGGCGCTGTGGTACGAGCTCATGGCCGAGGAGGACCGCCCTCGGATCGAGGAGGAGCTCGACCGGGTTACCGCGAGCGGATCGGCTGGCCCGTTCGTCCTCCACTACCGGATGCACCACCGCGACGGCCGCGTGTGGTGGATCCGCGACGAGTTCCAGATCCTGCGCGAGGAGGAGCACGGCGAGCCGGTCTACCGGGGGGTGTTCATCGACATCACCCGTGAGAAGGAGCTCGAGGCCGACCTCGAACGCCAGGCCACCCACGATCCGCTGACGGGGCTGGCCAACCGCGACCTGTTCGCCGCACGCGTCGCCGAGCGGCTCGACGCCGACGTCGCCTCCGGGGTCACCGGGAGAGCGCTCGGACACCACGCGGTCATCCTGGTCGACCTCGACGACTTCAAGACGATCAACGACAGCCTGGGGCACGCCGTGGCAGGAGCTGCGAGCGCTCGGGTGTCGGTTCGGTCAGGGGTACCTGTTCGCTCCTCCGGTGCCGAGTGCCGCGGCGAGGAGCCTGCTCGGTCGACCGCTCGCCTGAACCCCACCCGATCCGCCGCTCCGGCCATGGACCGCGCGACCCGCCCACGCGACGGGCATCGGGCGACGTAGGGTGGCAGCGACGTCCCGAGGAGGTCGGTCGTGAGCGGTCCCGTCCAGCGTCCCGACACCGAGTGCGAGGATGAACCGCTCGAGCCCATCGAGCTGCGGGAGGGTCGAACCACCGAGGTGGGTGGTCTGCCCGTCGCGAGGGTGCTGCCCACCAAGGGGCGTCGGACCGTCGGTGCCTGGTGTTTCGTCGACGTCATCGGGCCCGCGGATGCGCAGGAGCCGGACCCCCTCGAGGTCGGTCCGCACCCGCACATCGGCCTGTCGACCGCCACCTGGCTGCTCGAGGGTGAAGCGCTGCACACCGACTCGCTCGGTACCGAGCAGGTGATCCGGCCCGGTCAGCTGAACCTCATGACCGCAGGACGGGGCATCGGGCACGCGGAGCTGGCCACGGAGCCACCGTTCCGCGGCGTCCAGCTCTGGATCGCGCAGCCGGAGCGCACGAGACACGGCGCCAACGCCTTCGAGCACCACGCCGTCCTGCCGGAGGTCGAGCTCGAGGGCGACGGGACCGGCACGGTTCTCGTCGGCAGCTTCGGCGGCGCACGGTCGGATGCGCGGACCGACACCGCCCTGGTGGGTGTCGACCTCGCGGTCCCACGGGGTCGCAACACCCTGCCGCTCGACACCTCCTTCGAGCACGCCCTGGTCCCGCTCGACGGTCGTCTCCAGGTCGACGGGGACGTGGTCGAGCCCGGCTGGTTGGCACTGCTGCCGGCCGGGCGGAGCGAGCTCCTGGTCGAGAGCGACGGGACCGCGCGCTACCTGCTGCTCGGAGGCGAGCCGCTCGGCGAGCGCATCGCGATGTGGTGGAACTTCGTCGCCCGCGACCAGGACGAGCTGACCGACGCGTACCGCGCCTGGCAGGCCCGGGACACCGACCGGTTCGCACCGGTGCCGTCGAAGCTGCCCCGCATCGACGCGCCGCGGCCGCCGTGGCTCCCCGGGGAGGGGTGAGGCCGCGGGGCTCGGGTGGCCCGGCGCGGCGGCCCCTGCCCCTCAGGGATCGCCGTCGAACAGGCTGTCGAGGGCGGCCTGGTCGGCCTCCTCCCACCGGATCACGTGCTCCCGCACCGCGTCGATCCGATCGTCGTCGAGGTGATCGGCCCCGTCCGGTGTGATGCGGGCGATGCTCAGCGGACCGCCGACCATCGGTTGGCTCACGGCCAAGGCGTCGAGTACCCGCACCACCGCGAGCACGCCGTAGTCCACGTCGCGTTCGCCCATCTGGAAGTGGCCGAGCAGCGCCCCAGCCTGTTGCGCCATGGGTGCGCCGCTGCCGATCGCGTGGAAACCGACCTCCTCGTAGCGTCCGACCAGGCCCGTCGGGTCGACCTTGACGATGAACGGGTCGTCGTGGGAGTACCCGGCGGCCAGGACGTAGGCCGCGGGCGTGCCCTCGACCGCCTCGCCGGGGACCTCGGGGATGAACAGGTCGTAGTGGTGTCGGAGCACGGGAACGACGCGCTCCTGGATGGCGCGCCCCACGTCGCGCGCCCCGACGATCTCCTCGCTCTCGGCCTCGAACAGGACCTCGAGGTCGTGGAGGACCGACCGAGCCCCGCTCCCGCCCCACGCGGCGTGGTCGCCGAGGGCGTGGAGCTTGCGCGCGGGGTAGCTCATGCCGCGGTCGCTCTCGGTGATCTGGGAGTCGGAGGCGATCACCAACCCGTCTTCGCAGCGGAGGGCGAGGACGACCGTCACGGTGCTTCCTTCGATGGGAGATCGGGCGGTGGGAGATCGGGCGGTGGGAGATCGGGCGGCCGGACCGGGTGCAGGAGTCGAGCGCACCTGACCCGGTCCCCGCCACGGTCGACGGGACGTCCTTGACAGTTCGGTGGGGTGAGGCCGTACCCTCCGCCACGCGTTCAGCCCCGAGCGTTCGGTCGAGATGGCCCACGTTCGAACCGGTGCCGTCTCCTCGTCACGCACCACCTCGGTGCACCGAGCGGAGGAAGAACGGTGGGACAGCGCCTCAGGTACGCGAACGACACCTACGAACGCGACGAGTTCGGGGTCTGGCGCTACCGCTGGGGCGACCCCGTGCCAGGCGCGCGGGACCTGACGCTCGCCGACCTGCTCGCCATCCACGCCTCGGACGCCGAGGCCACGCGCGAGCTCGGACGTGCCGAACTCGAGTGGCTCGCCGGCGAGCGCGACGACATCGGCGAGGTGCTCGTCCAGCGGCACGGCGACCGCACGCCCACCACCGGTGACCTCGTGGTGGGGATGGCGGCCCCCGAGCTCCACGTCCAGCTGATGCTCACCGTCGCGGACGTCGCCGACCTCGCGCACGTCTCGAAGGCGACGATCGACAGCTACCGCTCGCGGGGCACGCTGCCGGCGCCGCAGGTCCAGCGGGGTCGGACCCCACTGTGGAGCCGTCCGGTCATCCAACGGTGGCTCGCGACCCGACCGGGCGCCGCAGCCGAAGCCGCGCGCCGGGCGGCGCTCGAGGCGCGTCGTGTTCGACGGGACGGCCCGGGCGATGCGGAGACGGACGTCCCCTCGATGCGTCGGCCCGCCTGATCGGCGGTGCACCGGGCAGCGATCACACCCCCCGCAGTTCCACGTGTGCGCCGCTGACGAGCTGTTCGGCGATGCGTTCGACGGGTACCGCTTCGGCCTCGGCCGTCCGCTCCAGGATGCGCGCTGCGTCGGCGGCGTCGCCACCGTGCCGTCCGAGGACGATCCCGATGGCGCGGTGCCAGGTCGCGCGCTCCTCGAGCGACACCGTGAGTTCGTCGCTGATCGCTGCCGTCCGACGGTACGCGCGGGCGTTGGCCAGGATGGCGCCCGCGGGGACCGCGACCTGACGCAGCAGTGCCAGATCGTCCTCCATCAGCGCGTCCACCGACCGGGCGAACACGTTGAGGGCACCGAGCACCTGACCATCGGGGGCCGTCAGCGGCAACCCGAGGACGGTGCGGAACCCCGCCTCCGCGGCGAACGACGCGAATCGGGGCCACCGTTCATCGCTGGCGGTATCGGCGACGAGCTGCTCCTCGCCGGTGTGGAGTGCCTCGATGCACGGGCCCTCTTCCATCAGGTACTCGTGTTCATCGACCGACCTGGCCGTCGCGTCGGTCGTGGCGGCGGAGGTGTAGTCCCCGTCGTCGGCCATCGTGGTCACGGTCATGGCATCCGCGGCTGGAGCCGCCGCGGTCGCGACGTGCAGGAGCTGCTCGAGCGTCCCCTCGAGGGTGGTGCGGTCGATGAGGACGCTCGAGAGCTTCCCGAGCAGCTGCCCGTACTTCGCCGTCTGATCACCCGACACGGTGCCATCCATCAGTCGTCTCCGTCGCCGCTGCCCGCACCGTCGCCGCCGTCACCACCGCCGGGTGGTGGGGGTGGTGGTGGTGGTGGGGGTTCAGGCGGTTCCGGTTCCGGATCAGGCTCCGGTTCGGGTTCCGGCTCGGGCTCGGGTTCGGGTTCGGGTTCGGGTTCGGGCTCGGGTTCGGGCTCCGGTTCCGGACGTGGGGTGCTCGGCGGTGGGGGCGGCGGTGGTGGTGGGGGCGTGGTCTCGACCTCGGTGAACTCCGACAGCCCCGAGTAGTCGGGCGTCGGGAACGACGCCGGCTCGACGTCCTCGAGCAACGCCGACAGGTACCGCCCGAAGATGGTCGCCGGGTAGGAGCCACCCGTCACGGTCTCCATGGGGGAGTTGTCGAGGTTGCCGACCCAGACCGCCGTCGTCACCTCGGGGGTGTAACCGACGAACCAGGCGTCGGTGGAGTCGTTGGTGGTTCCCGTCTTCCCGGCCGTCGGACGCCCCGTCGCCGCCGCGGTCCCCGTCCCCGAGCGCACCACGTCGGTGAGGACGTCGGTGACCACGGCCGCCGCGTTGGCGTCGAGCACCTCCTCGCCAGCGATCTCGTGCTCGAACAGGACCTCGCCGTCGTGGGTCTCGATCCGGCTGATCACGAAGGGCCGGTGGTGCTGCCCTCCCGAGGCGATCGAGGCGTACGCCTCGGCCATCTCGAGCGGGGTCACGCCCTGGCTGCCGAGCACGGCCGAGGGCACCGGGGCGAGCTCGCTGTCGACCCCGAGCCGCGTCGCCATGTCGGTGACGCTCTCGAACCCGAGCGCGTCGGACAGGGCGACGAACGCGGTGTTCACAGAACGGACCGTGGCCTCGCGGACCGTGATGTTCGTGAACGACGCGTCGCCGAAGTTGCTCGGCTCGTAGTCGTCCTGTCCGTCGGGCATCTCGAGCACGTAGTCGTCGCGTCCGTCGAGCCGCGTCGCGTCCGGGTGGTAGCCCTGATCCACGAACGCGGCCAACGCGAACGTCTTGAACGCCGAGCCGGGGGAGCGCAAGGTCTGCCGTTCGATGGCGACGTTGTACTGCTGGGAACGGAAGTCCAGCCCGCCGAGCAGTGCCCGGACCGCGCCGGTCTCGTGGTCGATCGTGACGATGCTGGCGCTGTGGTCGGTCCCGTCGAGGACCTCGCGTGCCGTCTCGGTCGCCAGGTCCTGTGCTCGGCCGTCGTAGGTGGTATCGATGAACAGATCGACGGTGGGGTCGCGCTCGTCCCCGAGCTCGTCGAGGATCCGCACGGTCTCGCGCTCGACCACGTCGAGGAAGTACGCCTCGTTGCCGAAGCTCACCAGCGGCCGCTCGCGCAGCGGCGGCAGCTCGGCCCCGACCAGCTCGTCCGCCTGCGCTCGGGTGATGGCGCCTGTCAGCACCATGCCCTCGAGGACGAAGTCGCGCCGGATGGAGGCGTTCTCGGGGCTGCGGGCGGGGTCGAAGGCGGTGGGAGCGGCGATCATCCCGGCCAGCACCGCCGACTGGTGCAGGTCGAGCTCGGTCGCCGCGACGTCGAAGTAGGTGCGCGCCGCCGCCTCGATCCCGTAGGCCTGCCGTCCCCACGGCACCGCGTTGAGGTAGTTCTCGAGGATCTGGTCCTTCTCGAGCTCACGGTCGAGACGGACGGCCGTGGCCGCTTCCCGGAACTTGCCGACGTAGGTGTCGGGGATGTCGGTGATCGCCAGCTCGACGTACTGCTGCGGGATGGTCGACGCCCCCTGGACCCGCTCCCCCCGTGAGACGTTCGCCCACGCCGCCCGCAGGATGCCGCGGGGTGAGATCCCGGAGTGGTCGTAGAACGCGCGGTCCTCGGCGGCGATGACCGCCTGGTGGACGTGGTCGGGGAGCTGGTCGATGTCGACGTTGCGCCGCACGGCGGCCGGCTGCAGCGTGGAGAGGTACTCCCCGCTGGCGTCGCGGATCCGGGTCGGGTCGGGGATCGCGAGCTCGTCCGGCGGCGGGATGTCCGCCCCGTCGTAGAGGCTCCAGAACGCGAAGGCGCCGCCCGCCAGCAGCAGGACCCCGAACACGATCGAGGTGCTGAACAGGACGACGGCCCGTCGGAACCAGGGTGAACGTCCTCCGACCCGTACCTCACCGTCGACGGGTGTCGCTCGATCGTTCACGTCGCCGGTCCCTTGGCTCACCACGGTCGGCGCCCCCTGCGGGCCCCGGACCCGCGCAGCGTCGCTCAGCCGGCCACCGTCCGCAGGGCGCCGTCACCGCCGTCCGTCCGTGCACGTCCAGCTCAGATCGAGCTCGGACCGTCACCCGCGGCGAACAGGTCGGCCAGTTCGCCGGGCGGCGGGACGTCGAGCTGGTCGTAGCGGCACGAGTCCGGATCCCGGTCGGGGCGCCACCGGTGGAACCGGGCGCCGTGCCGCAGTCGATCTCCCTGCAGCTGCTCGTAGGCCACCTCGGCGACCAGTTCGATGCGGAGCGGCACCCAGGAGGTGTCCTTCCCGCTGTTCCACCGTGACGGAGCACGGGGGGTGCCTGCGGTGCCGGCGCCGTCGGACCAGGGGTGGTCGGCCAGCTCCTGGTCGCTCGCCGCCCGGTGGGGGGCGAGCTCGTCGACCAGCTCCGCTCGGCGGGTCGCGCTGAACGAGGACGCCACGCCGATGTGCCGCAGTCGCCCGTCGTCGTCGTGCAGCCCGAGCAACAGCGACCCGACACCCTGGCCGTCCTTGTGCCACCGGAAGCCACCGACCACCACGTCCGCGGTGCGCTGCTGCTTGATCTTCGCCAGCACCCGCTTGCCCGGCTGGTAGCGGTCGGCGAGTGGCTTGGCGATGACCCCGTCGAGGCCCGCTCCCTCGAACCGGGTGAACCAGTCCGCGGCCGTGGCCGGGTCGCGGGTGGCGGGGGTCAGGTGGAGCGGCGGCACGACGCCGGCGAGGGCGCGCTCGAGGAGCGCACGCCGCTGATCGAAGGGGGTAGCCGTGTGGTCGTCGGCGTCGAGCGCGAGCAGGTCGAAGGCGACGTACCGGGCCGGGGTCGTCTCCGCGAGCATCCGGACCCGGGAGTCCGCCGGGTGGATCCGTTCGGAGAGGGCGTCGAAGTCCAGCCCGTCGCCGCGTGGGACCACCAGTTCGCCGTCCAGCACGCACCGGTCGGGCAGCTGCGCACGGAGCGGGGTCTGCAGTTCGGGGAAGTAGCGGTCGAGCGGCTTGCCGTTGCGGCTCTGCAGCAGCAGGTCGTCCCCGTCGCGGAACACCAGACACCGGAACCCGTCCCACTTCGGTTCGTACAGCAGGTCCCCGATCGGCAGCTCCCGCGCCAGCTTGGCGAGCATCGGGTCGACCGGGGGGGTGAGGGGCAGGTCCACGGGCCTCGTCCGGCTCGGCATCGCTGGGCCCGGGGAGCCTACGCCTCGGTGCGGGTGTCCCTCGGGGTCGTCGGTCGCGGGTCCGCGCGCGACCCCGCGTTCCTCGTCCCAGTCTGCCGGCGTGGTGTCCGCGGACACGGCATCGCGCTGACCGATCGGGACCGGCTCGCCGACCGTGGTGTCGCGGGCGGTCTGCCGTTCGGTCTCGGCGTTGATCTCGGCGCCGAGCAGGACGATGAAGGCCGTGAGGAACAGCCAGAGCATCAGGACGATGATGCCCGCGAAGGTGCCGTAGGTCTCGCCGAAGCTGCCGAAGTTCTCCACGTAGAGGGTGAAGGCCGCCGAACCGAGCAACCACAGGACGGTCGCGATGACCGCCCCCAGGTCACCCACCGCGTCCGTGGCTGGTCGCGGTCGGGTGAGACCTTGTAGAGCAGCGCGAGCGCGGACATCGCGAGCACGGCGAGCAGCGGCCAGGTCCCGATCCGGACCGCGAGCTCACCCGCCCGACCGAGGCCGATCGTGTCCAGCGCCGGCGGCAGCACGGCGATCAGGCCGATCGTGAGCAGCAGCCCGAGGATGCCGCCGACGGTGAGCAGCAGGGCCAGTCCGCGCTTCCTCGGGAACGGGCGTCGGTCGATCTCCTCGTAGGCGGCGTTGATCCCCTCGACGAGGCCCGCCATACCGCCCGACGCGCTCCACAGCGCGATGAGCACCGACACGATCAGCGCGATCCCGAGCGTCGAGTCGTCGCTCGAGGCGATGTTCTGCATCTGATCGGTCAGCAGTCCGCTCGCGTCCTCGGGCAGGGCCGAGGTGATCGATCCCACCTGGCGCGTGATGGTCGCGGGGTCCGCGACCAGCCCCCAGATGCTGATGCCCGCGATGATCGCGGGGAAGAGGGCGAGCAGACCCTTGAAGGCCACCCCCGCGGCGAGCAGCGACACGTGGTCCTGCTTCAAGCTGGCGACCACGCGGCGCCCCACGTCCTTCCACCCCTCCGCGGGGATGTCCTGTGGCCGTCGGGCGTCGTGGCCGGCGTGGTCGTGCACGGCGCGCTCGGGATCGTCCCCCGGTGCGCCGCTGCGCGCGTGCGGTCGTGCGTCTGCCAGCCCCACGGAGCCTCCTGTGCCGGTGCGACCGCCACGGCGACGGTCGATCGTCGTCCACGACGGTGCCCGCCCACGGCCCTCACGTCCTCCGTCGGCTGCGACCCTTCGTCCTGTGAGCGCCGTTCGATGGCACGGTCCGTGGCCGTGTGGCCGTGGCCACCGCGTCAGCGGCGCAGCGAGCCGCCGGTGGTCCCGAAGCTGATGGCGAGCTCCTCGAGGGTCGCGCTCGTCACGGGGCGGTGGCCCTCGAGCCAGGCCAGCGGGGACCCCGGTGGGAACCGCCACGCGGCACGTGCGAGCCGGACCCTGGCCAGCGACTGGACGCGGCTCACCGTGTCGACACCGTCGAGCCGCTGCGCCGTCGGCATCGGCAGTCGGCGCCACCCCGGCAGCCGGGCACCGGGCCTGACCCGCAGCTCGGCGAGCGTCCGCCCGTCCTCGTCCTCTTCCGCGCGGAACCGGACCGTGCCACCGTTGCCGGCCTCGCGTTCGAACGTCGCGAGGCGCTTCGGGATGCCCCAGAGCGCTCGCCCACCGGCGACCGACGCGGGCGAGTCGACCCAGATGTCGCCGATCGTCACCCGCAGCCCACGGCCGTGCCGGACGAGGGTCGCCACGAGGAGCTCGTCGTAGCTCAGGACGCTGCCCGGCTCGTAGCGGACGAAGGCGGTGCCGACCAAGGCCGACCCACGCAGGGTCACCACCTCGGCGCTGGCGGGCAGCGCCTGCTCGAGGGTCGCTGGCAGCGCACGACGCGGGACCCGCCAGAGGCTGACGTGCATGGAGCCGCCGAGCTGCCACGGCTCGGGTGGGTAGCTCGGGGCTGCGGTCACGTGCGGCTCCTCGGGCGGGCGCGGGACGCTACCCGCCCCCGCGGGGCCGACCGGCAGTAGCGTCCCCCGCCACCAGCCTGGAGCCGACCGTGGAACGCAGCACCGCGCACGCCTCCGCCGACGATCGTGACGCTGTGGTCGCGTTGATCGCGGCGTGTCAGCAGCGTCCCGAGCGGCACGTCTGCTACCTCTCGTCCGAGCCGGAGCCCATCGCTGCCGAACTCGACGGCCTCGCCCCGGCCGGCTGGGGTGGCGTGCTGGTGGCCCGACGCGACGAGCGCATCGTCGGCGCGCTCGCGGTCGAGCACGACACCGAGCCCCCACGCGTGTGGTGGCACGGTCCCTTCGTGGCCGACGGCGAGGACTTCGCGTCGGTCGGTGCGACCCTGCTCGAACTCGGCCGGGCGGAGTTGCCCGCGTCGGTCAGCCAGGAGGAGCTCGGACCGGATGCCCGCCACCGCGACCTGGCCGACCTCGCCGAGCAGGAGGGCTTCACGGCCGATCCCGCATCGGCGGTCCTGTCGCGCGCGACCGACCCACCGCTGGCACCCCCTGCCACCGAAGACATCGAGGTGCGGCCGTTCGCGGAGGCGGACCGCGAGCGGATCGCGGCGATCCACGACGGAGCCTTCCCGGTGGCGCACGTCCCGGGCCACCGGATCGACGAAGGGGACGGCCGGTGGGTACTGGTCGCGAGGTCGGCTGACGGGCCCGTCGGGTACATCGCGGTCGAACGCCACCAGGACGGCAGCGGCTACATCGACCTGGTGGGGGTCGCACCGGCCGCGCGGGGGCGCGGCGTCGGTGCCGCGCTCGTGGCTGCTGGCGTGGCGCGGGTCGGGTCCGCGGGGTGCGCCAGGGCCCACCTCACCGTCCGCGAGGACAACCACGTCGCTCGCCGCCTCTACGGACGGCTGGGGTTCACCGAGGAACGCATCATCCGCCCCTACCGCCTCGGCTTCAGCGCGGTCTGAGTCCGGCGGCAGGTGTTGCGAGGGAGGACAACGGCGGTTGCCGCTACCCCACATCGTGTCGCGCCAACTCGTCAGCGTCGCGGGAACTGCTCACCGGTGACGACCTGACGCGACATCGACGACCTGACGCGGCATGGATGACCTCCCGCGACCGGGTGGACACGCCCGTAGGAAGCAGCCCCAGAAGGAGGTGGGCCTACACCGCCAACTTGTCCAGCGGGGGCTGCCCAGCGTCCGGCTTCTCGTCTGCCGACTGTCCGCTACTGAGCGGTCGTCTCGGTGTTCGATCGCGGGTTCAGGTCGCGGATCTCGAGCGCGACCAGCCAGCCTGGGCTCTGAAGCACCAGCACACCGTCGTGCCCCGGTCCCGAGCCCCCGCGGGTGCGTCCTCAACGGGCCAGGACGGCGACGGCAGCCGGGCGACCTCGTCGCCGGTCCGGCTGTCCACCACGACGAGGTCTTCGCCGCCGGGCTCACCACCTTCGTAGAACAGCGAGTAGTCACCGACCATGTAAGCCAAGACCAACTCGTCCGCTCGGTCCGTCGTGGCCCGTTGGGGTCCGTGAGCGCACCTCGACCATCCGCCCGGTCGAGCACGATCGTCTCTCCGTCGCAGCCCGCCAGCGTGATGGTTCGTGGGCCCGAACTGCACGGGGCCGCGACACGGTTGCTCCGGCCGCGGGCGTGCGCCACACCTCGCCGGTCTCGTCGAGAAGGATCCACTCGTCCCCGAGGGAGTAGCCGTCGCGTCATCGTCGACCTCGACCTCCGCCACGAGCGTGTGCTCGGCGTCGCTCGGCCAACGGTTCGACCGGGACAGGCAACGGCTGACCGTCCCGGAGACGATGCACCCGGGGAGCGTCCGGAACTGCTGTAGATCGTGATCGTGTGGCCCATCACCCAGATGCCGAGGTCTCTGTGGCCATCCCCTGCTTCGACCTCCCAGCGCGCCGCCCCCGTGTCGTCGTAGGACCGCAGGCTGCCGTCGTCGATCACGACCCCCCGCCCGCGGCGACCGCCGCGCCGTCACCGCTGTAGTGCCAGCGCAGCTCCCCTGTGGCTGCGTCGACGTGCCACCAAGGCGGCTCCGGGCGGGATCGGACTGGCGGACGAGAACGCGCCCCGGTGACCCGCGAGGAGGAGGCTGCCGCCGGCCGGCTCGGCCTGTCGCACACCGAAGTTCACGAGCTCGGGGTTGCGCCACCGCTCCTCGCCCGTGACGAGGTCGCGGGCCACCAACGCCTCCTCGTCGTGGTGCAGCACGACGTCATCGACCACCTGCAAGACCGAGCCGTCCGGCACCGCCTGGCACCCGGCGCCGACCAAACCTCGATCCCGTCACGCAGGTCGTACGCCGCGACCGACCGGTCGGATGCACCAGGGTGACCAGATGCCCCCGGCTGAGGCGCGCCACCGAGGGCGGTGCATGTCCGCCGAGCCGGAGGCGTTGCGCGGTCGGCCTCCTCGATCGTCCACAGGAAGCACCCCAGTTCCGGTCCCTCGCTACAGGTCGGATCGGTGGCCACCGGCGACGCGGGTGGCTCCCCACGCGGGAGGTCGTCGAGAGCGTCCTCGTTCGGGCCGGCAACAACCGGGTCGTCAACAGCAGTCGTCGGAGATGCCCTTTCCACCAGCCCACCGCCGGACACCACGACAGCGACAGCGACCGCGGTCGCTACAGCCCCGGCGAGCACCAAGCGAACCCAGTGCGGCGAGGAAAGACGTGCGCCTGCGTCGTTGTCGACGAACGGCTCGAGCGGCGCGCCACACGACCCGCACCAGCGGGCTGACCGACCGCGCACCTTCCCGCCGCACGCAGGGCAAGCCCGCTCCCGCATCGCGACCCCGCCCAGCACGCTGTCCCTGACCCTCTGATGCCGACGCTACAACGGTCGCCGGTGTCACGTCGCCCGGATCGCGGCTGTCACCGACGGGTAGCCCCCAGGTAGCCCTGGTCGAACACCGCGAGATCCTCAGCTCGTCCACGGCACCTTTCGGACTCACCACGATGACCCCCGCCGTCGGTTCCACCGCGGTGGTGCTGCCAAACATCATCACGACGACGCACAACGCCCGGAATCGCTACTTCGACTGCTGATGCGTCATGGGAAGCCGCAGTTCCAAGCACGTAGTCGACGTCCACGTTCAACTGGGTGAGGCTGGACTGTTCACGCGTCGAGCACGTCGTCCAGCTGCCGCTCCGTCTCTCTGGCGAGGGCGCGAAGGCCGCCTCCCGTGGAGGCTGCCTGGAGGCGCTCCAGGCGGTCAAGGACGCCGTCGTCATCCAGGGAGCCGACCCACGCCCTGATCGCTTGTTTGGCCACCCCTCGAGGATGCGAAGCCAGTGTGTCAACCAGACCATCGCGACCAAGAGAGGCAGCGAGGCGTCTCTCCGCCCTCTTGGCCGCTGGAACAGTTCCTGCCGTGTGAAGTGCACTTCTCAGATCAGCGTGTCCTTCGGTGATGTCCAGCTGTGGCGGCAACGGCCCGAACTCGCGTCTACCGACCGTGAGCACGGGGACAGCCACAGTGCGGACCCACTCTTCAAGGTCGCGGAGCTCATGCATCAGGCCATGCCAAGTGCCTGTGTGTGGTCGCTGTAGGGAAACGGTGGGCCAGATGGACAACGGAACACGAAGCTCCGCCGGAGCGCTGGCGAGGACATCGCCGGGCCGTAGGGGCCGGTCGATGACGTGGACCTCGAGGTCGGGATGAACTTGATCGGGTACGACCGTTCCGATTCTGGTTGCGGCGACCGCCGGCGTGCGATGTTTCACCCGATTCGTGTGTTCGGCGAGGATCCGCAGGGATGCTCATCAACGTCACGGCGGTGGTAGGGCTGAAGCCGCTCAATCCGGTCCACGAGTGGTGCGCCACGTCGAACCCGAGTTTGAGAGTTGGGGGCGGTTTCGGGGGGTGGTGAGGGCCGATTCGGGCGTTCCGGGCCGGTTGGCGGCAATGTAGCTCCGGACGGGTTCCCGTTTGTGGGGGCAACATCGGTGTAGGTCGTCCTTGCCGTTTCAGTACCGGTGGGGCAGGATGCGGCCATGTTCCTCAAGACGACCCGTGTGCGGCGGGGCAACCGGACCTACGAGTACCTGTCGTTGGTCGAAGCGTTCCGTGGCGATGACGGCAAGAAGCGCCACTCCACCCTGTACCGGCTCGGTGAAGCCACCGCGCTGCGCGAGAGCGGCGAGCTTGACCGGATCATCGCCGCGCTGACCTCCCACGCTGAGCGGCGCTACATCGACATCGACGACCTCGAAGCCGAGAACGCGCCGATGCTCGGCACGATGGCTGCGGTCCGCCACCTATGGGACGAGCTCGGCCTCCAGAAGCTGTTCACCGAGCTCGGCGATGCGGCGGGGTGTGCGTTCGCCTTGCCGGATGCGGTGTTCGCGATGCTGGCCGGGCGGCTGGTCGACCCTGGCTCCAAGCGGCGTACCCACCGGTGGATCGTGGAGGACGTGGTCGCCCCGGACGGGTTCTCGTTCCCCACCCTGGATCAGTACTACCGGGCGCTCGATGTGGTGTGTGCCAACAAGGATCTCATCGAGCGGCACGTGTACGCCGCGGTGTGTGACCTGACCAACCTGAACCTCGCGCTGGCGTGTTACGACCTGACCTCCTCCTACCTGGAGGGCGACCCGTCGCCGCAGGTCCGCTTCCCCTCCAAAGCGTTCGGGTACTCCCGCGACAAGCGTTCCGACCGGCCCCAGGTCGTGATCGGGCTGCTCACCAGCGCGGACGGCATCCCGATCGCCCACCACGTGTTCTCCGGCGACACCACCGACTCCACCACGTTGAAACAGGTGCTCGATGACCTCGTGGCCCGGTTCGCGGTCGGCAGGATCTGTGTCGTCGCCGACCGTGGCCTGATCTCCGAGGCCAACATCACCGAGGTCGAGGACGCCAAGTGTGACTGGCTGTTCGCGACCAAGCTCCGCAGGCGTGCCGACGTCGCCGCGGTCCTCACCGCCGCTGGGCAGGCCGACCAGGACGCCTGGACCGAGGTCGAACAGTTCGGCTCCAACGTGCTCGACCTCGAGCATGGTGGGCGCCGCTTCGTGGTGGTGTTCTCGAAGGCGCGTGAGCGGCGTGACATCCACCGTCGGCTCGAGTTGATCGTCAAGACCGAGACCCGGCTGCTGGACCTCGAGGCCCGCGTCAAGCGCGGCGATCTGGTCGCCGCGACCGACATCGCCGCCGCAGCCGCGACCATCCTGGCCCGCTCCCCGGTCAAACGCCTCTTCGACGTCTCGGATGTCGCCGAGGGCCGGTTCGTCTACGACTACGACCACGACGCCCTGGCCTACGACGAAGCTCTCGCGGGCCACTACGTGCTGGCCACCTCCCTCGCCCCGACGGTCGCGGACGCCGGGCAGGTGCTCGCGGCCTACCGGTCGCTGCAGAACGTCGAACGCCGCTTCCGGGTCCTCAAGTCCGCCCTCGGGCTCCGCCCGATCCGCCACTTCACCGAACCCCGTGTGCGCGGCCACATCGCTATCTGCGTCCTGGCCGCGGTGGTCGAACAGCTCATCGGCAACCGGCTCACCGAGGCCGACATCCGCGATCCCGACCTCCACGACCAGCACCTCACCGCCGACCGGGCCTTCCAAGAACTCGACCGGATCCGCCGGGTCACACTCACCACCGGCGAGCAGACCATCGTCGCGGTCACACGCCGCAGCCGCGTCCAACAACAGATCCTGGACGGTCTCGGGATCGACACCCGCGACTGGGCCAAGCCCACCATCCACACCTGACCCGACCCGCACTACGCCCCCGCACCCACAACATGTAGTGGTGTGGGGGCAAACACATTCAGCCGCATCCCGCTGACCTGCACAAACGCCGATCAGCTCTCAAACTCGGGTCGAAGGGACGGCAGCTCAAGCCGGCGTCTGCCACTGAGCCACTGCTCGAAGCGGGTGTGGTCGGTGCAAGAAGGCATCTCGACAGATCTGGCCTGACTGTCGTTCGAGCTGCTGACCGAGTTCTTGTTCCACCTCGGCATAGATGGTGTGCTCGATGGCGGCACGCATCTGGGTCAACGCGTCAGCAGTCCAGCGAGATACCGCCTCTGGTAGGGGAGCGATGGCCTCTACGGTGACGTGTGCTCGATCCCCATCGAGGACGTTCGCGAACTCCAACGGCCCCGGCGGGCTCACGTAGCCGAAGAGCGATTCCCCGACCTGCCAGATGAGGCTGTCGATGTGCGCAAGGGTGCCCAGAACGTGAAGTTGGTGCCCCGGTAGCCAAGAAGCTCGCGCGCTCGATTCCATGATCAGAGCGTAGGTCGGCCCTCGCAGCCCGTTGTCGAGAGCTTCGGAGGGGAAGAGGTTGATCTCCCTTCAAGAACGCGCCGAGCCACCGCCACGTCTTCGGCAGCGACGTGCACCTCCATCCCCGTGTGCTCGAACGACATCGGCAGGTGGTCACCGCCTCCGTCATCGCCCACGGTGGCGTCTCATCTTCGGTGTAACAGCGACACGGGCGTAGGTTCCTGAAGACCTTCCAAAGTCGCTCAGGAGTACGCCCGTGTCAACGAAGAGAGTAACTGCAACCGATCGTGTCCGAGAAGAGATCGATGGGCTGTTCGCCGACCGTGATCGTGAGCTCGGTGAGGTCCTCGAAGAGGTCGCCAGGCTGTCAGCGTGAGGCTGGTGATGCAGTCCGCGCTCGAGGCCGAGGTCACCGAGTTCCTCGGCCGTGAGCGCTACGCCCGCGGCGAGCGCGCCCGGGCCGGGATGCCGCAACGGCTACGGCGACACACGGTCAAGACCACCGCCGGTGCGGTCGAGTTGAAGCGCCCGAAGGTGCGCGGCACGTTGGAGACGTTCTCCTCGCGGTTGCTGGGCAAGCACGTCACCCGGACCAACGCGCTCGAGTCGTTGGTGATCTCCGGGTGGGTGCGTGGCCTGTCGGATCGCGACATCGAAGCGGCGCTGCGTGAAGCGCTCGGCCCGGAGGCGACGGTCGAAGTCGACGGTCTCGCGGATCTGTGAGCAGATCAAGGACGAGTTCGCGATCTGGCGGACCCGCGACCTCTCGGACGTGGCCATCGACTACCTGTTCGTCGACGCCAGTCGCACTTCAAGATGCACGACGGCGCCCGAAGTGAGCCGGTGCTGGTCGGCCTACGGGATCACGACCGAGGGCAACTCGTGTCCTGCTGCATCTGGACGGTGTGTCCGCCGAATCGACCGATGCGTGCGTCGGCTTCTTCGAGGACATGGTCGCCCGCGGGCTCGGCTCACCGGTGCTCACCGCCACCGATGGCGCCCCAGGGCTGTGTGCCGCGATCGACCAGGTCTTCCCCGTGCGCGCCGCCAACGTTGCCTGATCCACCGAGCCCGGAACTGTGTCGCGAAGGTCTCCGAGATCGACCAGGACGCCGTCCGCGGCGACTACTGGGACATCTTCGACATCGACGAGAGCTTCGCTCCCGGCGACGAAGCCGTTAGCGAGGCCCGCCGTCGTGCCCGGCAGTTCGCAGCGACCTGGGGCCGCACCTACCCGGCCGCGGTCGCGACGGTCGTCGACGGGCTCGACGAGCTCGTCGCCCACCTGCACTACCCCCGGGCGCACTGGCCCCGGATCCGCCACACGAACTTGATCGAGCGGACCTTCGGCGAGACCCGCCGGCGGGTCAAGGTCATCGGCCGGCTCCCCGGCGAGCGCTCCGCACTGTCGCTGCTATTCGCCGTGCTCGACCGTGCCGCCGGCGGCTGGCGCGGCATCACCTACACCCCCGCCGACGTCCGGCTGCTGCAGATGATCCGCCGCGACCTCGGACTCACCACCAACCGCAAGGAGCACCCCGAACCCGACCCCCACCGCGACGTCGCAGACGCCGCCTAACCTCCCCAACAGGAACCCCGCCCGGTGTCACTGTTACACCAGCCGCGGGACGCGACCTCGCCCACGACCCGGGCTTCGATCCCTCGAGCATCCAGCGCACCGCGAGCCATCTCCGCCTCGACCCGGTTGCTGAAGCCCCCGGCCTCGGGCCCGGTTCGAGCGCGACCGGAGCTGTGCCCTCAGGAAGGCTGCGTACGGGCACCGTCGACCCGCGCTCGGCTCAAGACAGCCACGATGACGCACAGAACAGCCGCCAACAGGAAGACGACGCCGATCGACATGATCCCAAGGATGCCAATCGGCAAGAACAGCAACGCTGCGAGGAGCAGCGCCCCCCGACGATTGCGCGGGCCGTCGCAACAACTACCGAGACGACACCGCCCGCCGCGGCTGTCCAGAGAAGAACGGCCAGCAGGTCCATCACGGCTCCGATCGGTCGGGTCCACACCGTGCAGGAGTTCGCCCTCGGCTGCAAGGGTCACGACCTTGGCGGTCGCACCCGTGCACAACGCCCGTAGGAGGTACCCGCTGCGGCGGTTGTGTACGTCTGGCTTTCAGCTGCAGCGAGTAGGGCTACGCGGGGGTTCCACGAGGTAGACGTAGGAGAGTTCGGCACCGGCGTAGCTGGCCGTGACCTGCCAGCAGCCTTCGCCGCCTTGATCGCCGCCGGCGATCATGAACCAGCCGTCCTCGTAGGTGTGGGCGTTGGTGCCTTCGTCGACGGTCACCGGGGATGCGTCAGGGTCGTCGAGCCGTTCCCAGGACACGGTGATCTGTGGGTCCGGTTCGCGATGGCCGCCCTCGAAGTGTTCGCTCCACCAGACGCTCTTGCGGGGAAGGTAGTCGCCGTCGACATCGAGCACGGTCCACAGCTCGGCAGTTCCGTACCAGACACGTCCGGAAGTGGGTTGCTCTGGGTACGGGGCCGGTGGCACGAAGTCGCCGTCGGGGATCGTGACCGGGCAGCCGTTCGGTGTGGAGGTGACCTCCAACGTCGGTGTCGAGGGCAGCAACTGCCCGACCCCGAGGACGGTCCCGGCGAGCACGACGATGCCGGCGGCAGCGCCACCGACCTGCGACAGACGCCGGTGGCATCGAGCTCAGGGTCCACAGGTGGTCGAAGTCGGGCTGGTGCTCGCGGTTCGGGGCCGCGTCGTGCAGGAGCTGTCGGATGTCGTCAGCCATCGTTGACCTCCAGGGCGGGAACGTCGGGGACGAACTCCTCTCGGAGAGCCGCCATCGCACGCTTGGTCAGGGACCGGACGGCATCCGGGCTGGCGTCCATGCGGTGTGCGGCCTCCCCGACCGACAGGTCGAGGTAGTAGCGCAGGATCAGCGCGGTCCGCTGCCGCTGCGGCAAGGCAGCGACGGCCTGCCGGACAACCAGACCCCAGGCGTGATCGCGGTCATCGGTCGCTGGTGGCCCGGACGCGCGGAGGCGGTCCGACGCCCTTCGCTCGGCCCGGCGACGGCGGAAGTGGCTGTTCGCCAGGTTGATCGCGACACGCCACACCCACGCCGACGGAGTATCGAGCCGCTCGACGTGGTCCCAGCCGGCGGAAGGCCCGAAGGAGCGCTTCTTGCGCCAGTTCCTGGGCGACTGCGTGATCGCCCACGTAGAGCGTCAAGGTTCCGACCAGACGCGGGTACTGCGCAGCGCAGAACACGCTCGGCAGCCTCACGGCCTCGATCGGACATCGGCAGCATCTCGGGGGAGTCACAACAGACACGCACGAACAGGCCCCAGCGTGTCACGCGGACCACGTCGACTTCACCGGCCGAGATCGAGAGTCATCGGCTTTGCGGGTTCCCGGGGCACCGCGCACGTCCTGCCTGACCGTGAGCTCGCCCGACCTGCCGGCCTTCTCCACGTCTACCGTCTGGCTGAGGACAGCAACGAGGTGCACCGTGGCGGCTGCAGACGACGCAACTGCCCTCGTCCGTGCCCACATCTCGGCGTTCAACCGTGCCGACGCTGCTCTGGTCGCCGCTGGGTTCCACGTCGATGCTCTGTTCTGCACCGGTCAGGATGTCGTCGTCGAAGGGCGAAGGGCCATCGCGACCTTCTTCGAAGAGGCGTTCGGCGTGCTCGATCTGCACCGGTCAGGATGTCGTCGTCGAAGGGCGAAGGGCCATCGCGACCTTCTTCCGAAGAGGCGTTCGGCGTGCTCGATCTGCACCTGATCGTGGAACAACTCGTGGCTGACGGGGACCGAGTTGCCGCCCAGCTGCGCGAGCGCGTGATCGAGGACGGGGTCGAGTCCATCGAGCACATCGCCGCGTTCTACGAGGTTGAGGACGGCCTCTTGCGCTCGGTGAAGGTCTACCGAGAAGGCGGCGCGACCGGATCGCCACCGGGCGCACGCCCGTCCGGGTAGCAACGCCCAGGTCTACTCAGGCCCGGGTGTCTGCTCTTCGCCCAGTTCGTCCGGTGACAGACCCGTGGAGCCCTCGAGAGGCGCGTGGTCAGCATCACCCCTGAGGTCCACCCCCAGAGCCACGAGCACGCCGAGACTCGTGACAGCGATCGCCGCCACGCCAAGCAGCATCCCAACGAGCAGCGTCACTCCCGCCCGTCGCGCTGTCTGCTGCGTCAACACGCCCCCTTCCAGGACCATCGAGTATACCCAGGCTGAGGGTTCGGTGCCGGGCCTGCCGGATCGGACGTGGACGGAACCCGGTGCATGCACGCCCTGCTCCGCAGCCTGCGTCGCGACGTCTCCATCGCAGATCATGCCGGTGGAGAGCGCCCGTAGAGCTACCAGGGCGGTTCGCGAGACGAGCAAGCTCGGCTACTCGGTCGGTACGTCGGCGCTCCAACCGAGCGTCGCGTGGAGGCTTCGGTGCGTGGGGCCGAGGGCAGGCCCCGTCGATCGGTCCGTGAGGGTGAGGGCTGGATCGTGGAGCAGGTGGTCGAGCGGCACCATGAGGGGGCCGGTGCCGTTCATGTACGTCGGTTGCCGCTACCCCACATCGTGTCGCGCCAACTCGTCAGCGTCGCGGGAACTGCTCACCGGTGACGACCTGACGCGACATCGACGACCTGACGCGGCATGGATGACCTCCCGCGACCGGGTGGACACGCCCGTGTCCGCACCTGGGCCACACCTGCTGACGAACTCGCGGCGGCCGGTCGTGCCCGGGACACACAGCGATGCCGGTTCCCTGTCTGGCCGAGCGAGCGCGCCGCCAGCGCGGCAACACCGTGCCACTTGGCACGAAGCGGGGTCGGGGTGCCCGCGCTCCTAGGCTGCGCGTCCGATCGGGGGTCGACCGACCCGGACCACCTCGCCGTCGGGAGCAGAACGTTGGACTTCGCCCACTCGCCGCGCGCGCAGGAGCTGCTCGAGCGTGTCCGCGGGTTCGTCGCCGATCACATCGCGCCCATCGAGCACGACCTGCTGCGTGACATGCAGGCGCAGCCCCAGCCGTGGACCATCCCGCCGGTCGTCGAGGAACTGAAGGACGCCGCGCGCGCCGAGGGGCTCTGGAACCTGTTCCTCCCGGGCGAGCACGGCGCGGGCCTGACCAACGTCGAGTACGCGCCCGCTCGCCGAGGAGATGGGCCGCTCCCACCTCGCCTCCGAGATCTTCAACTGCAGCGCGCCCGACACGGGCAACATGGAGGTGCTGCTGCGCTTCGGCTCCGAGGCGCAGCAGCGCCGCTGGCTCGACCCGCTGCTCGAGGGGCGCATCCGGTCGGCCTTCTGCATGACCGAACCCGACGTCGCCTCCTCGGACGCGACCAACATGGAGGCCACCGCGGCCGTCGAGGGCGACGAGGTCGTGCTGAACGGGACGCAAGTGGTGGAGCACCGGGATCGGGCACCCCGACTGCGAGGTGCTGATCTTCATGGGGGTCACCGACCCCGACGCGCACCGCTACTCAGCAGCACTCGATGGTGCTGGTGCCGCTGGACACGCCCGGCGTGCGCGTCGAGCGGCTGCTGCCGGCGATGGGCTACCTCGACGCGCCGTCCGGCCACGGCGAGGTGTCGTTCACCGACGTGCGGCTGCCCGCGGACGCGATCATCGGTGGCCCGGGCCGGGCGTTCGAGATCGCCCAGAGCCGGCTCGGTCCCGGACGCGTCCACCACTGCATGCGCCTGATCGGGCTGGCCGAGGCGGCGCTCGAGCTCGCCTGCGAGCGGGCCGCGACCCGTACCGCGTTCGGCAAGCCGCTCGCGAACCTCGGCGGCAACCGCGAACGCATCGCCGACTGCCGCATCGCGATCCAGCAGGCGCGCCTGCTCGTGCTGCACGCCGCCTGGCTGCTCGACACCCAGGGGCTGCTGGGCGCGCTGTCGGCGGTGTCGCAGATCAAGGTGGCCGTCCCGAACGTGGCCCAGCAGGTCATCGACGTCGCGATGCAGCTGCACGGCGGCGCCGGCATGTCCGACGACGTACCCGCTGGCCGCCGCGTGGACCATCGCCCGCGCCCTGCGCATCGCCGACGGGCCGGACGAGGTGCACCGGGGCGTCGTCGCGCGCATCGAGCTCGGCCCCTACCTCCGAGCGGCGCGAAGGACGGCGCCGGCCGACGCGGCGGCACGGGTGAGCGATCGGCTCGAGGAGCCGCTACCTCGCCGACGTGCGCACGGCCGACGCCTTCGACGTGGCGGCGGTGCACGCGTGGCTGCGCGACGAGGTGGACGGGCTGCCCGACGAGCTGCCGGAGGTGCGGCAGTTCACGGGCGGGGCGTCGAACCTCACCTACCTGCTGCGCTACCCCGACCGCGAGCTGATCCTGCGGCGCCCGCCCGTCGGCGACGAGGCCCGCCTCGGGTCACGACGTGCTGCGCGAGGCGCGGATCGTGCAGCGGCTCGCGGCCGGTCTTCCCGTACGTCCCGACCGTGGTCGCCGCGGCCGAGGACGCACCCCGCCGTCGGCAGCGACGTGGCGGTGACGGAGCGGCTGCACGGCACCATCCTCCGCTCGCGGATCCCGTCCTCGCTCGGCGCTCGACGCCGCGGCAGCCCGGCGGCTGTCGGAGCAGCTCGTCGACCGGTGGGTGGAGCTCCACGCCGTCGATCCGGCACGCGGCCGGGCTCGCGTACGTTCGGGCGCGGACCTGGCTACGTCGAGCGGCAGGTCAGCGGGTGGTCGCAGCGCTACCGCGCTGCGCGCGCACCCGCAACGTGCCGAGCTTCGAGCGCGTCATCGCGTGGCTCGAGGCCAACCGGCCCGACGACGTCGGCTCGTGCGTCGTCCACGGCGACTGGCGCTTCGACAACCTCGTGCTCGCGCCCGACGACCCGTCCCGCATCACCGGGGTGCTCGACTGGGAGCTCGCGACCGTCGGCGATCCGCTGATGGACCTCGGCGCGTCGCTGGCGTACTGGGTGCAGGCCGACGACGGCCGCGCGTTCCGGATGCTCCGCCGCCAGCCCACCGACGCCGCCGGGGATGCTCACGCGCGACGAGGTCGTCGCCCGCTACCTCGCTGCGACCGGCCGCGTCGCTCACCGCCGATGCGTGGCGGTTCTACGAGGTCTACGGGCTGTTCCGGCTGGCGGTCATCATCGAGCAGATCCACGCGCGGGACGTCGCGAGCGCGTCGCGCAACCCCGACCTCCGGTGGTTCTGGCTCGGCGTGCACGTCCTGCACCGCCGGTGTCTGCGCCTGATCCGCGAGGCGGGCCGCTGATGGGGGCCTCCTGCTCGTCCGCCACGGGCAGGCGTCGTTCGGCGCCGACGACTACGACGTGCTGTCCCCGCCGGACACCGCCAGGCCGACATCGTCGCCGAGCGGCTGGCGCGCTGCCCGACGTGCACCGCAGGTCGTGCACCGGCGCGATGGTCCGTCAGCGCGACACCGCGGCGCCGCTCGCGGCACGCTGCGGTGTCGAGGTGGCCGAGGAGGACGCGAGGCTCGACGAGTACGACCACCTCGAGCTCGTCCAGCAGGTGCTCGACGACCCGTGCCGGGCTGCCGGCCGAGGCCCGCACGAGGATCCGTCGCCGCGCGTTCCAGGCGGTGCTCGAGCACGCGCCTGGCACGGTGGATCGCGGGCGACACGGGGACGGAGCAGGAGAGCTACGACGGCTTCCGTGCACGGGTCCGCGCGGCGGTCGCCGAGCTGGCCGCGACCTGTCCGGCACCGCGGTGGTGGTGACCTCCGGCGGGGTCATCGCGGCGGTCTGCGCCGATGCGCTCGGGCTCGACCCGCACGGGGTGGGCGCGCCTCAACACCGTGATCGTGAACTCGTCGATCACCAAGCTCGTGGTCGGCCGGCGTGGCACGACGCTGGTCAGCGTCAACGATCACGCCCACCTCGAGCCGCACGGCCCGGACCTGCTGACCTACCGCTGACGCTCGGCACCAACCTGGCGCCGGGGGAACCGTTCGAACGGTTCTCCCCCGGCCGCCGCGGTCACGCGACGGCTCTCCGTAGCGTCCTGCCCGACCGAGACCACCTCCGGAGGTGCCCGCGTGAGCCTGTTGTTGATCGAGATCCCGACCCTGGCCGTCGAACGCTCGGAGGTGGATCACCTGATCGAACGGCTCGTCCCCGCCGTATCGGCCGCCGGCGCGAGCATCGTCGAGTCGCGCGTCACCGCGGACCTCAAGCGGCTGTTCGCCGTCGTCGAGCACGACGACCGCCGACGTCGACGGGGTGCGCACGGCTGTAGCCACCGCGGGGATCGACGTCGAGGACGTCGCGCAGGTGCGGCTCGTCGGGGCCGACCTGGAGGACGTGAAGGCCGAGGCGGCGTCCGCTCCCCGGTACCTGGTCGAGTGGGACCTGCCCGCCGAGCTGACCATGGACACCTACCTGGCACGCAAGCGCGAGAAGTCGCCGCTGTACGACGAGGTGCCCGAGGTCGACGTTCCGACGGACCTACGTCCGCGAGGACCTCGGCAAGTGCCTGTGCTTCTACGACGCCCCGTGCGTCGAGGACGTGGAACGGGCGCGCGAACGTGGTCTCGGCGCCGATCGACCGACTCCACGAACTGGCCTGATCGTGCGCACCGACACGTTGCTCGACCAGGTCGAGGCCGCTGCCGAGCTGTCCCGACTCGTCGCGGTCGCGGCCGACCGGGCGTCGGCGGTCGACCGTTGCGAGCTGGACCTGCGCGCCACGCTTGCGCGAGCTCGGTGCCGCCGGCCTGCTCGGTCTCGGCCTGCCCGGAGGATCCGGCACGCTCGCCGACCAGGCGGAGGTCGTCCGCGAGCTCGCGCAGGTCTGCACCGCGACGGCGTTCTCGGTGTGGGCGCACCGGACGGCGCTGGACTACCTCGCACGCTGGGGGAGCGAGGAGCTCCGGCGCACGCTCTGCCCGCGCTCGTCGCCGGGGAACGTCCCGGAGCGACCGCCATGGCGACCGCGTTCCAGGCCGCGCTCGGCCTGCGCGACCTGACCGTCACCGCGCGGGAGGCCGACGACGGCGTCGTGCTCGACGGCACGATCCCGTGGGCGTCGAACCTGTTCCCCGATGGTGCGGTCGTGGTCCTGCCGGCACGGACCGAGGCGGGCCGCGCACGTCGTCGTCGCCATCACGACCGACCAGGCCGGGCGTCGGGCTGCCGGCCGTACCCGGAACTGCTCGCGCTCGGCGCGACCGCGTCGACCGTCCGTGACGCCTCGAGGGCGTCGCGGTGCCGGCGCAGCGTGTGCTGACCGACCGGTTCCTCGAGTTCCTCGCCGACGTCCGGCCGTCGTTCCTGCTGCTGCAGACCGCCCTCTGCCTCGGGCTCGCCGACGCGGCGATCGCGGCCGCCGAGCCGCGGCACGAGGGCGACGATGCGCACCTTCGCGCGACGACCACGCCGGACTGCGTCGCCCGACGCGCGGACCTCGACGACCGTGCACCGGCGCCGCCTGCACGCCCCGCGCCCGGCCGACGACGCGACCTCGTCCGGCTGCGGCTCGAGGCCAGCGAGCTCGCCGTCGCCGCCACCCGCCACGAGGCGGCCGTCACGCGGCGGCGCCGGCTACCTCGCCGCGTCCGCGACCGCACGGCGGCTGCGCGAGGCCGCCTTCCTGCCCGATCCAATCCCCGACGGAGGCCCAGCTGCGATGGGAACTCTCGCGTTCCGCGTGACCGGCGGGGCGAAGGCTACGCGACGCCCGCCGGTCCCGTCACCGCCTTCCGCGACCTCGACCTCGAGGTCGAACGGGGCGAGGTGCGTGTCCTTGCTCGGCCCGTCCGGGTGCGGCAAGTCCACGCTGCTGCGCATCGTCGCCGGCCTCGACGAGCTGATCGGCGGGGAGCTCGAGGTCGCCACGGCGACCGACGGCGGCCGCGGCCGGCATCGTGTTCCAGGACGCCCACCTGCTGCCGTGGCTCGACGTCCGCGAGAACGTCGCGCTCGGGCTGCGGTACCGCGCCAACCGCGGCATCGGCCGCGAGCGAGGTGGATCGCCTGCTCGACGTCCTCGGGCTCGCGCGCCCTGGCCGACGCGATCCCGCCGAGCTGTCCGGCGGCCAGGCGCAGCGCGTCGCGATCGCGCGGACCGTCGTCACCGCGCCACCGCTGCTGCTGCTCGACGAGCCGTTCGCCGCGCTCGACCCGCTCACCCGCCGGACGCTGCAGGACTGGCTGCGCGACATCCGCGGCGCTCCTCGACCTGACCGTCGTGCTCGTGACCCACGACGTCGACGAGGCGTTGCACCTCGGCGATCGCGTGGCGCTCCTGCGCGGTGGCGATCGCGGGATCACCGCCTCGTGGGACGTCGCCGAGCTCGACCGCGACGACGCGGCCCTCGGGCGACGCCCGCCGTGAACTGCTCGACCGGTACGCGAGCCGACCCTCTCGCCCAGCTCGACGGACTGGTGGCCTGATGCCGCGATCACGACCTGTCCCTCGGGGCCGCGCTCGACCGCCGCTCGCTGCTCCGCGGACTGCTCGGCCTCGGTGTCATCGGTGCGGGCGGTGGGGTGCTCAGCGCCTGCAGCCGGCTGCTCGACGACGGGACCCAGGCGGCGGGGAGCACCACGCCTTCGCCGGCGGGTGACCCGGGAGACCCGCGCCTGCGGGTCGGCTACCTGCCGATCACCGACGCCACGCCGCTGCTCGCCGCCCACGGGCTCGGGCTCTACGAGCAGCAGGGGCTCGAGGTCGAGCGGCCCGACGCTGCTCCGCAGCTGGGCGCAGGTCGCCGAGGCGTTCCAGGCCCGCCAGGTCGACATCGTCCACCTGCTGATGCCGATGGCCGTCCAGCTGCGGTTCGCGAGCGAGGTCCCGCTGCGGGTCGTCGCCTGGAACCACACCGGCGGTTCCGGCGCTGACCGTCGCCAACGACATCGACGACGTCGTCGCAGCTGGCGGGCACCACCGTCGCGGTGCCGTTCTGGCACTCGATCCACAACGTCGTGCTGCAGCTGCTGCTCGCCGAGGCGGGTCTGACGCCGCTCGTCGGCGCCGGATCACCGTCGGAGACGGACGGCACCGTGCAGCTCGTCGTCATGGCCCCGCCGGACATGCCCCCGGCCCTGGCCCAGGGGTCGATCAGCGGGCTACATCGTCGCCGACCCGTTCAACGCCGTCGCCGAGCTCCAGGACATCGGCAAGGTCCTGCGCTTCACCGGTGACGTCTGGCTCGACCACGCCTGCTGCGTGTCGGTGATGCACGCCGACGCCCTCGAGGAGCGACCGGAGTGGTCGCAGCCGGACCGTCGAGGCGCTGGTCCGTGCGCAGGCGGCCGTCCGCGAGGACCCGCTCGCCGCCGCGACCCTGCTGTCGGACGCGGGGAGGGCTACCTGCCCCAGCCGCGAGCCGGCGATCGCGCGGGCGCTGACGCACTACGACCTCGACGAGTACGGCAGCAGCGGCGCGATCCGGCACCCCGAGTGGGAGACGCGCCGCATCGGCTTCCAGCCGTTCCCGTTCCCGTCCTACACCGAGGAGCTGGTCCGCCGCATGCAGGACACGGTGGTCGACGGTGACCGGACCTTCCTCGACGGGCTCGACCCCGCGACGGTCCACGGCGACCTGGTCGACGACCGGTACGTCCGCGCGGCGATCGACGCCGTCGGTGGACCCGAGGTCTTCGACCTCCCGGCGGAACTGTCGCGGACGGAGACCATCGATGTCTGAGCCACCCGCCGGCCGCATCGGACGCACTCGCCGCAGCCTGGTCGGCCTGGCCGCTGCCGCCGTGCTCTGGTGGGTGGTGACCGACGTGGTGGCGGCCCCGGGGTCGATGCTGGCGCGCTTCACGCCGGTCGACGCGCTCCCCGCCCTCGTGGCGCTCCTGACCGGCGGGCGCGGCGTGGTCCACCTCGTGGTGACCCTCGAGCGGCTGCTCGCCGGTCTGGCCATCGCGGCGCTGGTCGGCGCCCCTCTCGGCATCGCCGTCGGCCGTTCCCGACGGCTCGCGGAGCTCACGGGATCGCTGTTCCAGTTCCTGCGGATGATCTCGCCGCTCGCCTGGACCCCGATCGCCATCGTGTTGCTCGGTGTCGGTGATGCACCCGTGGTGTTCCTGGTCGCGGTCGCCGCGGTCTGGCCGATCGTGTTGAACGCCGCCGCCGGGGTCCACGCCCTCGACGACGGCTGGCTGCGGGTCAGCGCCAGCCTCGGCGCGACGCGGCGCGAGCAACTCACCTCGATCGTGCTGCCCGGCATCCGGGCGCACCTGGCGACGGGGCTGCGGGTCGCGCTCGGTACGGCCTGGATCGTCATCGTCCCCGCCGAGATGCTGGGCGTCGACTCCGGGTTGGGCTACGCCATCCTCGATGCCCGGGACCGGCTCCGGTACGACGAGCTCATGGGTGTGGTCGTGCTCATCGGTGCCGTCGGGTTCGTGCTCGACAGCCTCGCGCAGCGGCTGGCGACCCGGGTGCGCGGCCGACGCCGGTGGCCAGCCGTGCTCACCCGGACCGGGACGCCCGCCGCGGTCGGTGATGACGATCGTCAGCCGGTGACGCTGTCCTGACGAGGGCGCACGGGGAACGGACCGCGTCGTCCGATGGTCACGCCTCGGGGTCGCCACCGAGCGTGATCGCGTCGATCTCGGCGAGGTCGTCGCCGGACAGCCGCCACCCGGCCGCGTGCACGTTGGCCCGGACCTGGTCGGCCCGGGTCGCGCCGGCGATCACCGACGCCACCGGCGCCTGGGTCGCCAACCACGAGATGGCCAGTTCGAGCAGCGTGCGGTCGCGGTCGGTTGCGAAGGCCGCCAGGGCCCGGGTGGTGGCGAGACGCTCGTCGTTCATCCGCTCGGCGCGGCGCTCCTCCGGCATGTCGACCAGCCGCCACGAGGGGTCGTGCTCGTCGCCGCCGGTGTACTTGCCGGTCAGCAGACCCGATGCGAGCGGGAAGTAGGGCAGGACCGCGAGCCCGTGACGGCGCACCGCCGCCAGGTTCCCTGCCTGCTCGATGTCCCGGTCGAGCAGGCTCCACTGGTCCTGGGCGCAGACGAACCGCGGACCGTCGGCGGCCGCCGACGCGGCGGCATCGACCTCGTCGGCGCTCAGGTTGGAGTGACCGATCTCGCGCACCCAGCCGGCGGTGACGAGCTCACCGAGCGCGCCGAGGGTCTCGGCGATCGGCACGTCCGGGTCGGGCTGATGCAGCTGGTAGAGGTCGATGTGGTCGGTCCCGAGCCGCCGCAGGCTGGCCTCGCACGCGCGACGGACGTAGGCGGGCGAGGCACCTCGACGCTCCTCGTCGAGCTCCATCCCGAACTTGGTGGCGACGACCACCTCGTCTCGGTGGCGGCCGAGCGCGGCGCCGAGCAGCTCCTCGGACCACCCGCGGTCGCCGCGGTAGATGTCGGCGGTGTCGAACAGGGTCACGCCCTCGTCGAGCGCGGCCTCCACCACCGGCCGGGTGCCCTCGAGATCCAGCCGCCGACCGAAGTTGTTGCAGCCGAGCCCGACGACCGAGACCTCGAGGGCACCGATGTGGCGGGTCTCCATCAGACGACCTCGTGCTCGGCGACGGCGACCGCTCGCTCCTCGGCCGTCGGCGGTGGCACCAGCGGTGCGAAGAGGCGGCCTCGCTCGGCGTACATGACCAGGGCGAAGGCCAGCAGACCGTAGCCGAGGAACCCGAACGACAGGGGGATGATCGTGCCGTCGAAGGTGCGGTCGAGCAGCGCGCCGAGGATCGCCCCGACGGCGATCTGGGTGGCGCCGATGACCGACGCGGCGGTGCCGGCGATGGCGCCCATCGGCGTCATCGCGATCGTGTTGAAGTTCGGGATCAGGAGGGCGTGCGACACCAGCATCGCGGCGATGCCGATCAGGAACACCCACAGCGGCGGCCGCCCGCCCGTCACGACGGCGATCGCCACCAGGGCGCCGGCCGCGAGGAGGTAGCCCATCAGCACCCCGTGGGCGAGCCGGCGCGTTCCGATCCGCTCGACGACCTTGCCGTTGGCGATCATCGCGACGCCCATGACCGCGGCGAGCCCGCCGAAGATGAGCGGGAAGCGGTCGCCCTCGTCGAAGACCTGGTCGTAGATCAGCTCGCTGCTGGCCAGGTACGAGGAGAAGACGCCGTACATCGCGGTGAGCGCGAGCGTGTAGCCGACGGTCTGCCGGTTGGAGACGACGACCCGGGCGGCGGCACCGATGCGCGAGAAGGTCATCGGGAGCTGGTGCTCGGGAGCGAGCGTCTCGGGGATCCGACGGGCCCACAAGGCGGCGCCGACCGCCGCGACGGCCGACCCGACCGCGAGCCACCGCCAGGACACGAAGCGCCGCGACACCAGCGCCGATGGTCGGGGCGATGACGGGCACGAGGATGAAGACGGCCATGATGAAGGACATGGCCTTCGCCATCCGTTCACCCTCGTAGGTGTCGCGCACGATCGCGAGCGTCACCACGCGCGGACCGGCGGCGCCGAGGCCCCACACGAACCGCGCGACGAGCAGCACGCCGAGGTTCGGGCCGAGCGCGGTGGCGATGGCGGCGACCCCGTAGATCGCGTAACCGATGTGCAAGGCGCGTTTGCGCCCGTAGCGGTCGGCGATCGGCCCGTAGAAGAGCTGGCCCGCGGCGAGACCGAGGAAGTAGGTGGTGATCAGCCCGGTGACCGCCGTCGCCCCGACGGCCAGGCCGAGGTCGGCCCGGATCGAGTCGTACACGGGCAGCAGCAGGTCGATGCCGAGCGCCGCCAACGCCATCGACAGCGCGAGGAAGCTGGTCAGCTCGACCCGACCCGGAGCTCGTCGGTCGGGCGCCGTCGAGGAGCGACCGACGCCGGTGGGCGTCGGTGAGGTGCGGACGGACACGGGGGATCCTGGCGTGCGTGCGAGCTGCAGGAGCTCAGAGGGTGAGCGGTGGCGGGACCCACGGTATCTCGATGTCGAGACAACGTGGGATCGCGCGGCCGACGGCGCCGTCGGTCGTGGTCCCTCGCGCTCGAGATCGCCGGTGGAACGAGCGGTGGCCCGGCCGCCGCGAGGCGAGCCGGGCCACCGAGGTGGGTCGTGTCAGCGGCGGGGTGTCGGCGGCGGCGTGATCGGGGCCGGCGCCGCGGTGGGTGCACCGTTCGTGTCCGAGCTGTCCGAGTCGATCTCACGCTTGACGCCCTCGGCGGCGTGCTGCGCCTCCGTCTTGACGTCCTCGGCGGCGTGCTGCGCCTCGCTCCTCACATCCTCGGCGGCGTGTTGCGCTTCCTCGGCGACGCTCTTGGCGCTGCTGACCGCCTGGTCCTTCACGTCCTGGGCGCGGTCCACGACCTCGTCCTTGACGTCGCGGGCGCGCTGGCTCACGTCATCGGTCACGGCATGGACGCGCTCCTGGGCCTGCCCGACGATCTCCTGACGACGCTGCTGCCCACGGTCGGGGTCGGCGAGGTAGGCGGCAGCGGCACCGGCACCGAGGCCCACGGTGATCCAGAACAGTCGACGCGGCCAGGTCGTCGACGAGTCGAGGTCGAACTCGAGCTCGTCGAGTCGCTCACCGGCGCCGGCGGTCGCGGCGGCGATGTCGTCGAGGCGTTCCGCCAGGTGCTTCTCGGTGCCGTCGAGCTTGCGGCCGAGCTTGCTGAGCTCACGCAGGACCGAGCCCTCGTTCGAACCGACCGCCTCGGCGGTGCGGTCGCGGACGCGGTCCACCTGATCGGTGAGGAGGTCGGGGATCCTGTCGAGGTGCACGGGGGTTCCTTCGTCGTGGGGGTCTGCTGGCTCGGGCCGGCCCGTGCAGCGCACGGGAGGACCTCGACCCCCACCGTGCCGGCTCGGCTCGCGGACGTCAGGTGTCCGGAGGGGTCCGACGGTCGGGTTCCGGGTGACCCGCGCCCGTCCGGACGGGGGCCGGATGGCCGCCGCCGTCGGTGGTGCGCACCTCCCGCGGCGGGCTCAGGCGTCCCGGTCGCCGCCCGCCCGATCGATCCGGCTGGCGACGGCTCGGTAGACCGGCGGCGCGAGGTGCCGGAGCGCGACGAAGGAGCGGTACCAGCCGGGCACGGTGCGCTCGGGCACGCCGGTCCGCAGCACCTCGACGATCCGGACCGCGACGTCGTCCGGTTCGCCGACGAGGCGCGCCATCGGGCCGCTGGTCAGGTGCGCCTGCGGGAAGCCCTCGGTGACGATGAAGCCGGGGTTGAGCTGGCAGACGGTGATGCCGCGTGCCGCCCAGGACAGCGACAGCGCTTCGGACAGGCCGACCACCCCGAACTTGCTGGCCGCGTAGCCGGCGGGACCGATCCCGAGCTTGCCCGCGACCGAGGCGACGTTCACGACCCGCGCCGGCGCGGACGCCTCGAGCAGGTCGGCGAACGCGGCGAGGCAGCGGAAGGTGCCGAGCAGGTTCACGTCCAACGTGCGGAGCGCGTCGTCGAGATCGTCGCGCCCGACGAACGCGCCACCGCCGACGCCGGCGTTGTTGACCAGGGCGTGACAGGCGCCGAACTCGTCGCGGACGCGCGCGGCCAAGGCATCGACGGCGGCGGTGTCGGTCACGTCGGCCGCGTGCGGCACGAGCCGGCCCCGTCCGCCGGCGAGTTCGTCGGCCAGCGCGGTCAGGCGGTCGACCCGACGCGCCACGGCGACGACGGTCGCGCCGAGCCGCACGAGCCGTCGCGCCGTCGCGTCACCGATGCCGCTCGAGGCGCCGGTCACGACCACGATCCGGCCGTCGGGGGAGGTCCAGCTCACGGGGTTCTCCTCGTCACGTCGGGGTGCACGGTGAACGCGGTGAGCTCGCGTTGCAGCTCGGACCGCCGGGCGGCGAGCCGCTCGAGGCCCCCGCCACTGTGGGGCGGGACCTCACGGAGGTGCCGCTCGACGTCCGCGAGCTCGGCCGCGACCACGGAGCGCGTGCGCCGTGTGCCGGGGTCGTCGGTCTCGTGGGTCGGATCGGTCACGCCGCGGTCACCACCTCGAAGCGCAGGCCCTGTGCCTCCAGCCGCCTCCGGTACCCGGTCCCGAGACCCTGAGCCGGGGTGACGGCGCCGACGTGTCCGGTCGGCCCGTCCTGGGCCAGGGTGAGCACGGCCTCGCCGAGCATCTTGGCCGTCTCGTCGTACCCCGGGTCACCACCGCTCACGCGCGTCACGACCTGTCGGCCGCCCCCGGTGCCGTGGAACGTGACCGAGAAGGTGCTCCGGGCCCGACGTTCCGCGGACGGTCCCTCGCCCGACTCCGGCAGCAGCTTGTCGAGGAGCGCCCGCGTCGGCGGCAGCGTGGCGAGGGCGCCGAACGCCGCGACGCCCGCCACACCTCCGACGACCACCGGGAGGGTGCGGATGCGGGCGAAGTGGCCGTAGCGGAACTTCGAGCCGTACCCGTCGAGCGCGGCCGCGGAGCGGAGCACGATGGCCGGATCGATCGTGGGGAGCGGGACCCCGTAGCCGTCGAGGCCCACCGCCGGGTCGATCCGGTGGATCCGGGCGGGCAGGCTGCGCACCTCGCGCTGGCGTTCGCCCTCGACCCGGTTCGACGGCAGCTGGCGGGAGGCGATGGCGCCCAGGGCCGAACGTGCCGTGCCACCGCTGAAGCGAGCGTCGGCCTCCACGTACCCACGCACGGTCAGTGGCGCATCCTGGGGCAGCTGCTCCACGGCGAGGCGCCACCCCGAGGTCGTGCGGGACCGAGTCGAACCCACAGCACGACACCAGCCGGATGCCGGCATCGCGTGCGCCCTGATCGAAGCGTCGCCGCACGTCGGCCACGAAGGCCGGTTCTCCGGTGATGTCGGCGTACTCGGTGCCCGCACGCACGCACGCCTCCACGACGGGCAGACCGTGCTCGGCGAACGGTCCGACGGTCGTCGCGAGGGCGGTCGTGCGCCCGGCGAGCTCCGTGAGCGCATCGATGTCGTGGACATCGACCACCTCGATCGCGGGCCCGTCGCCAGGCAGATCCGCGGCGACCGCCTCGAGCTTGTCCCGGTTGCGGCCGGCGATCGCCCACCGGACCGTGGTCCCGGCCGTCCGGCGCGCCAGATGCGCGGCCGTCAGGCCACCGGTGAAACCGGTCGCACCGAGCAGGACGACGTCGTAGGGGCGATCGGACACGTGAGCCTCGCGAGGTCGGGGTGTGGAGCGGTCAGGACGGTACGGCGTCGCCGTCGGGGAGCGGCACCGGCTACCGTCCGCCGGTCCGCCGCCGGTCACCCGGCCAGCCTCGAGGTCCTCCGCCGTGTCGTTGCCGTTCGCTGTGCTGGCGCTCGTCGTCGGTCTCGTCATCCTCGTCAAGGCGGCCGACGAGTTCGTCGTCGGAGCCGAGGCCTTCGCCGTCCAACGGCGGTGGTCGCCCGCGGTGATCGGTGCGGTCGTCGTCGGGTTCGGCACCTCGCTGCCCGAGCTGGTCACCTCCGTGATCGCCGCGTTCGGTGGGCGGGCGGACCTCGCCATCGGCAACGCCGCCGGGTCGAACGTGGCCAACCTGCTGCTCATCCTCGGCGTCGCGGCGGTCGTGTCACCGATCCTCGGTGGTCCCGACCAGGCACCGCGGCGGGACGGCATCATCGCCATCGTGGCGAGCGTGGTCCTGCTCGCCGTGGCGTTCGGTGGCGAGGTCGGTGTCGTCGGCGGGGTCGTGCTGGTGGTCGTCCTCGTCGCCACCGTCGTCTGGCAGGTCCGCACGGCGCGGGTGGGGTCGGGCGCCGAGCAGGTCGCGTCGACGGCCCCCGATCGCTTCATCGCGCTGCGGATCGTCGGCGGGCTGATCGGTGTCCTCATCGGCGCGCAACTGCTGGTCCAGGGCGCCGTCACGCTGGCCGAACGGGCGGGGCTCCCCGAGATCTTCATCGGGTCCGTGCTCGTCGCCGTGGGCACGTCCCTGCCCGAGCTCGCGACGGCGATCGCGTCGGCGAGACGCGGCCAGGTCGAGATCCTGCTCGGCAACCTGCTGGGCTCGAACGCCTTCAACGCCACCATGGTCGTCGGCGCCTCGGCGCTCGTCGGCGCTGCTCGTGGCACGGGCCTCGCCGTGGCGACGCCGGCGTTCGTGGTGGTCGTCGCCGCGGCCGTCGTCACGACCGTGGCCGCGCTCATGCTCGCGCGGCGTCCGGTGGTGACGCGGCCGGTCGGGATCGCCCTCATCGCGCTGCACCTGGCCTCCGTGCCGGTCCTGCTCGCGATCAGCTGAAGCCCTCACGGCGGCCTCCCGCCGCGGTGGAGGTATCCGCGGCCCGCGCGTCGAACTCGTCGGTGGGGACCACCGACGAGGAGTCGACGGCAGATGAACATGCGCGCCACGGGCCTGTGGGCCGCCACCCTCGCGGCGACGCTCGCGGTCACCGGCGTGGCCTCGGCCGCGCCGGACGAGAACGCGATCCTCGTCGAGGAGGTCCCGCACATCATCGATCGGAGCGTCCTCTCCGCGCTGCCGCAGGACCCCGACGGCATCATCGAGCCGCTCTCCACGATGGACCGGAACGCGGACGACGTGATCGCGATGCACCTCGGCCGTCTCCACCCGACGCCGTACGAGTCCACCCCCGGTGTCGCGCCGCTGGTGAGCCTGCTCGGCGCGCGGGCCGGGCTCCTCACCGACCCGCAGCACCTGGAGAAGAAGGCCCAGGACACCGCGAACGGTGAGGTGGCGATCCTGCTGCTGCCCATCGATGCGACGACCGCCATCGTGATCCTGCCGACACAGGTCGTCCAAGCGGACCCGGCCGCGACCCCGATGCCCGAGCGCCGCGCCGACCTCGGCGACGTCACCTACGAGATCGGTGGCCAGACACGCAGCATCGACCAGTACCTGGCCGACGGGGCGACCAACGCGATCGCGTTCGCTCACGACGGCGAGTTCATCTTCGACGCCTACCAGAACGGGTTCACGCCCGACACACGGCACCACTTCTGGTCGATGACCAAGTCCGTCACGACCGCCCTGGTCGGCATCGCCGCCGAGGAAGGTCTCGTCGACTCGGTGCTCGACCCCATCGAGAAGTACGTCCCGGACGCGGCGGGCAGCGCCTGGGAGGGCACGACCGTCGAGGACCTGCTCCAGATGGAGTCCGGGATCTACTGGGTCGACGTGCCCGTCCACCAGCCGGAGCAGCTGGTGATGATGGGCGCCGACTTCCACACGGGCGGCCTGTTCGGCCTGACCCGTGACGAGTACCTGCTGCAGCTGACCCGGGTGGCCGAGCCCGGCGAACACCACCGTTACAACAGCGCCGACACGCAGATGCTCGCCTGGCTGCTCGAGAACGTCTACGACGACGCCTACTCGACGATCCTGTCCGAGAAGCTGTGGCAGCCGGCCGGGATGGAGAGCGACGCGCTCATCATGGTGGACCGTGAGGCGCACGCGTTCGCGTCGATGGGCCTGTTCGCGACCGCCAAGGACGCCATCCGCTTCGGGGAGCTGTACCGCAACGGCGGTCGCAACCTCGACGGTGAGCAGGTCGTCCCGGAAGCGTGGGTCGAGGCCTCATCCGACTACTCGGAGGAGACCGGCGGCCCCCGGGGGTACCAGTGGGCCCCCTGGTCCGACGGGTTCTCGGCCGTGGGCTACGGCCACCAGCGCATCGGTGTCGCGCCGGTGCTGGACATGGTCGGCCTGCGCTTCGGGAACGACCCCGTGGACACCGTGGCGCCGGCGGAGTGGGAGGCCCTCTACCTGGCGGTGGCGGACGCGATCGGCGCCGGCGGGGACCCGGGTGATCCCGATGACCCGGCCGATCCGGACGACCCAGGAGACCCGGATGACCCGGCCGACCCGGACGGCCCCGATGACCCGACCGGGCCGGGCAGCGGGAACGGGAACGGCAACGGGAACGGACGAACGGCAACGGCAAGGGCGGCGGGGTCGGCGGCGGGCGCGATGACGCGCCCGGGCAACAGGGCCGGCTGGTGGGGGCGGTCACCGACGGTGTCCCGTTCGGCGACGGCTCGCTCCTGGTGATGCTCGTGCTGACGCTGACGGCTGCCGCCGTGCGGTCACGACGTCGACCCGCACCGCGCTGACCCGGTCCTCGTCCCCCGCGGGCCGCCGGTCGGGTCAGCAGCGGGTCACAGCCACTTGCCGGGGTTGAGCAGGTCGTGCGGGTCGAGTGCCCGCTTGATCGACCGCTGGACGGCGAGGCTGGCGGCCCCGATCTCGCGCTCGAGGAAGGGCTGCTTGACGACGCCGATGCCGTGCTCACCGGTGATCGTGCCGCCGAGGTCGAGCGCCACCTCGAGGATGTCGTCGAAGGCGGCCTTGCCGCGCACGAGGGCGTCCTCGTCCCCGCGGGGCAGCACGATGGTCGGGTGGAAGTTGCCGTCGCCGGCGTGCCCGAAGGTGCCGATCGTGACGTCGCGGGCCGCGCTGATCTCCTCGGTCCGGCCCACGAGATGCGGGGATGCTTCGACCGTGGGACCGCCACGTCGTCGAGCAGGGTGTCACCGAGACGCTCGAGCGCGGGGATCGCCAACCGCCGAGCCTGGAGCAGCATCTCGGCCTCGTCGGCGTCGTCGGTCGCTGCCGTGTAGCTCGCCCCGGCGGTGTCACAGATCGCCGCGGCTCGTTCGACCTCGGTGCCCCGCAGCGGCGCCGGCGAGTCCGACTGCACGAGCAGCAGCGCGGCCGCGTCCCGGTCGAGGCCGAGGTTGCGCCAGTCGTCGACGGCCAGCAGCGTGGTCCGGTCGACCAGCTCGACCAGCGACAGCTGCAGCCCGCTGGCGACGAGGTCCGCGACGGCGATGCCCGCGGAGCCGAGCGTCGGGAACACCGCGACCATCGTGGCCGCGCCGTCCGGCAGCGGCGTCAGCCGCACCCGGACCTTGGTGACGATCCCGAGCGTGCCCTCGCTGCCGATCAGCAGCTGGGTCAGGTCGAGACCGGCGACCCCCTTGATGGTGCGCCGCCCGGTCTCGATCACGGTGCCGTCCGCCATCACGACCTCGAGACCGAGGACGTGGTCGCGGGTCACCCCGTACTTGACGCAGCAGAGGCCACCGGCGTTCGTGGCGACGTTGCCGCCGATCGAGCAGAAGGTCTTGCTCGCCGGGTCGGGCGGGTACCACAGCCCGACGTCCGCCGTCGCCCGCGAGACGTCGGCGTTGATGACGCCCGGCTCGAGGACCGCCATGCTGATCGACCGCGTCGACCTCGAGGACGCGGTCCATCCGTTCGAGGCCCAGCACGAGGCACCCGTCGATCGCCGACGACCCGCCGCACAGCGAGCTGCCGGCCCCGCGCGGCACGATCGGGACGCGGTGGGCGGCGGCGACGCGGACGGCGGTCGCGACCTGCTCGGTCGTCGTCGGGAACGCCGCCGCGAGCGGGCGTGCCGGGCTCGATCCACTCGGTGCGGTCGTAGCGGTAGGTCTGGAGCACGTCCGGGTCGGTGACGAGCGCGCCGGTGGGCAGCGCGTCGCCGAGCTCCTCGACGAACCTCGACCGCCACGGCGCGCTCCCTCTCCGAGGCGGCGAGGGTAGGCGCATCGCGCGGAGGCTCGACGCGCGGCCTCTGCGACGGCGCGTGCGCCCCCGGCGCGCGGTAGCGTCGCGAACGACGGCTCGGCGACCCGTGCGAGGTGACCGACAGATGACCAGCGCGCCCATGACAGCTGCGGGCCACCGGCACTCCGGCGCCCGGCGTTCGGGACCGTCCTCGCCCCGACCATGGCGACCGTGTCGGTCGTCGACGGCGACTACGGCGACCTCGAGCTGGTGCCGCTGGCCCCGATCGCGATGCATCCGGCGGCGCACGCGCTGCACTACGGCAGCACCTGCTTCGAGGGGCTGAAGGCCCACCGAGGCACCGACGGTGCGGTCCGCCTGTTCCGGGTCGACGCGCACGCGAACCGCATGGCGGACTCCGCCGGTCGGCTGCACCTGCCCGTGCCGGACCCCGCGATGGTCACCGAGGCCATCGTCCGCGTCACCGCCGCGAACCTCGACCTCACGCCCGAGTCGCCGGGCGCGCTCTACCTGCGTCCGGTGCTGCTCGGCACGCTCGAGAACATCGGTGCGGCGGCCGCCCCGTCCACCGACGCGCTGTTCTACGTCATCGCCTCGCCCGTGGGGGACTACTTCTCCGGCGATCGGGGCCTGCGGCTCTGGGTCGAGACGGTGCTGCCGCGCACGACCCCGCAGTTCGGCCGCATCAAGACCGGTGCGAACTACGCGATGGCGCTCGGACCGACGCTGGCGAAGAAGCGCGAGCACCAGGTCGACCAGGTGCTGTTCGCCCCGGACGGGGACGTCCAGGAGACGGGCGCCGCCAACGCGCTGCTGCTGTCGGAGGACCGCATCGTCACCCGCGGCCTCGACGACGCCTTCCTGCACGGCGTCACCCGCGACAGCGTCCTGACGCTGGCCCGCGACCTCGGGATTCGAGGTCGAGGAACGGCCGGTGTCGGTCGACGAGCTGTACGCGTGGTGTCGCGACGGCGGCGAGGTGGCGCTGTCGGGGACGGCCGCGGTCCTCGCCGGCGTGGGTGCGTTGGTGTCCGAGGACGGCGAGTGCGAGGTGACCGGCGGTCGAGCCGGGTCCGGTCACCACCCGCCTGCGCAACGCGCTGCTGGCCCTGCAGCGGGGCGAGGCCGATGATGCGCACGGCTGGACCCGCGAGGTCACCGCCGCGGATGCGTGACCCGGTACCCGCCCGTGGGTCACGCGGCCAGCCCGTGGCTGACCCCGGTCATCGCCTCGGTCCGGTCGAACAGCTCACGGGCGAGCGCGTCGTCCTCGGCGGCGCTGCTGCGTCCTGCCGGTCCCGGCGCGCCGCGCATCCCGCGTAGCCCCTGCGGCCCCCAGTAGCTGCCGGTCACCACGCCGGGAGCGACGGCCGCGAACAGCTGAGGCAGCGCCCCCGCGGCAGCCGGCTGTGCGATCACCGCGTTGAGGACGGTGCTGGCGGCGTCCATCCAGCGGCCGCTCAGCCCGCCCTGCATCGACGGACCCTTGGTCTGTAGCTCGGTGGCGGCGTACCCCGGGTGTGCGGCGGCGACCGTGATCGGCGACGCGGACGCGGCGCAGCGACGGCTCAGCTCTCGGACGTACAGCAGGTTGGCGAGCTTGCTCTGGCCGTAGGCCAGCCACCGCTGGTAGCGGCGCCGATCCCAGTGCAGGTCGTCGAGATCGATGCGACCGACGCGGTGCATCTCGGAGGAGACGACCACGACGCGCGGATCGTCGGCCTGGTCCAGCAGCGGCAGGAGCGCGGCCACCAACGCCGCGTGGCCGACGTGGTTGACGCCGAGCTGGAGCTCGAAGCCGTCGACCGTCCGGGTCTCGGGGGTCGCCATCAGCCCGGCGTTGGCGATCACCACGTCGACGCGCTCGTGTCGGTCGGCGATGACCGCGGCGGCGTGTTGCACCGACGCCAGGTCGGCGAGGTCGAGCTCGACGTGTTCGAGGACCGCTCCGGGCACCGTGCGACGGACCCGGTTCGCGGCGTCCGCGGTCTTGGTCGCGTTCCGGGTGGCCATGACCACGCGAGCACCAGCAGCGGCCAGCGCCCGGGTGTTCTCGAGCCCCAGCCCGGCGCTCGCCCCGGTGACCACCACGGTCCGGCCACCCTGATCGGGGACGTCGCGTTCGCTCCAACCCACCGGTACCGCTCCCGTCTCGGACGATGTCGAGGTGGTGACCCTACGGGCCGGGTCGGTCCGGACGGTCAGCGGTGACGACCCGCCGGGCGGGCGTCGTCCGGCAGGGTGCCGGTCGCCAGGAACCGGCCGAGGTCGGCCACGGCCCGGTCCGCGGCGGGCAGCAGCCCGGCGAACGCCTGGTGGACGTGCCACATCCCGGGCCAGACCTGGAGGTGGACGTCCGCGCCGGCATCCGCCGCGGCGTCCACGTAGGCGAAGGCGTCGTCGCGCAGCGCCTCGGCGCCCCCGACCTGCACCAGCGTCGGTGGCAGCGAGGTGAGGTCGGCCCAGCGGGGGGACACGAGCGGGTCGGACGGGTCGTAGCCTCCGGCGAGGTAGTCGCCGACCGCGTCGAACCCGCCCCGGATCAGCAGCGGGTCGTCGGAGGTGTCCCAGCTGCCCTCCGGCGTGGTCAGGTCGACGAACGGCGAGATCGCGCCGACCGCCGCGACGGAGGTGTCCCCGGCGTCGCGCAGGGCGACCGCCAACCCGATGGCGAGGTTGGCACCGGCGGAGTCGCCGGCGAGGGTCAGGCGCTGTGGCGCGCGTTCGAGCAGCGCCGCGTGGACCGCCCGGACGTCGTCGGCCGCCGCGGGGAAGGGGTGTTCCGGAGCGAGGCGGTACTCCGGCACGACGACGGTGGCGTCGGCCGCCCTGGCCAGCGCGGCGGTGAGCCCACGGTGGGACCGGGGCGAACCGACCACGAACCCACCCCCGTGCACGTACAGCAGCACGTGCGGGTCGGCCGTTCGGTGCGCCTCCCGACCGCGGGCACGCAGCACCTCGACGGCGACGCCGGCGATGTGACCGTGGCGCACCTCGACGGGGTGGCGGAGCGTGCCGATGCTGCCGCCGAGCGCGTCCTGCAGCCGCCTCGCCGTCGGCATCGACAGGCTGCCATCGAGCGTCCGCCTGACGACCCCCCGGGTGAAGGCGCGGGCGGCCCGCTCAGCGCGGGTCAGCTCGGTGCCGTCGCTGGCCCGCGTCACACCGGCACCGGCTGGGCGGCGCCGAGCGTACGAGCCACGGCTGCGGGATCGACGTCGGTCCGGGTCGGCAGCTGCGACCGCGCGACCAGCGTGTGCGCGGCCGGATCGAACCGGCGCGTCCGCCAGCGGTACTCGATGGTCGTCCCCACCCAGTTGTTCACGATGCGCCCGTTCTCGTCGACGTACCAGCTGTCGCAGTTGCCCGACCAGATGGACTCGCGGAGCCGGCGCTGGAGGGAGTCGTTGAACCGGCGATGGACCCCCTCGTCGACCTCGATGGTCGCGAGGTCCCGGTCGACCATGGTGCGGACCGCCTGCCCGATGTAGCGCGCCTGGCACTCGAGCATGAAGATGATCGAGTTGTGGCCGAGGTTGGTGTTGGGGCCGTACATGAGGAACAGGTTCGGGAAGCCCGCGACGGTGATCCCGAGGTGCGCTTCGGCGCCGTCGCGCCAGGCGTCGTTCAGCTCGGCCCCGTCCCGGCCGACGACCTCGATCGGCGCGAGGAACTCGGTGGTCCTGAACCCCGTGCCCCACACGATGATGTCGCACGGCAGCCGGGTCCCGTCGGTCAACACCACGGCGTCGGCCTCGACCCGGGCCACGCCTCCCTCGACCACGTCGACGTTCGGCCGGGACAGCGTCGGGTACCACTCGTTGGACTGCAGGATGCGCTTGCACCCGATCGGGTAGTCGGGGAGCAACCGCTGCTGTAGCTCGGGGTCCGGGGCGCCGCGTCGCAGGTGACGCTCGGCCAGCGCAGTGGCGGCGCGCCCGGCGACCTTGTTGCCGCTGAACGCGGGCCACCGACCCTCCGAGCGGATGTAGAGGTAGGCGCGGTGCGCGGTGGCGTACCCGGGCACCCTCGCGAACGCCGCTCGTTCGAGGTCGGTGTAGGCGCGATCGGTCTTGGCCACGACCCACGGCGCCGACCGCTGGACCACCGTGACCTGATCGGCACGCTCGGCGAGGTGCGGGACGAACTGGATCGCGCTCGCGCCCGTGCCGACGACGACCACCCGCGCGCCGTCCAGCGGCGCGGCGTGATCCCACCGGGCCGAGTGGAAGTGGCGACCGGTGAAGTCCTCGAGTCCGGGCAGCCGCGGGATCGCGGGTCGGTTCAGCTGACCCGTCCCTGCAACCAGGACGTCGAACTCGAGGACCTCACCGGAGTCGAGGTGCACGTCCCACGTCGCGGTCGCATCCGACCACACGGCCCGCACCACTTCGACGCCGAAGCGGCAGTGGGGCAGCAGACCGCGCTGCCGGGCGACGCGCTGGAGGTAGGCGTGGATCTCGGCCTGGGGAGCGAACCGCAGCGACCACTCGGCGTTGGGTGCCCACGAGAACGAGTAGAGGTGGCTCGGCACGTCGCATGCGGCGCCGGGATAGCTGTTGTCCCGCCAGACGCCGCCGATCTCGTCGGCCTTCTCGAGCAGGGTGAACGAGCGCACCCCGAGTCGTTGGAGCTCGACGGCGGTCGCGACCCCGGAGAACCCGGTCCCGATGATGGCCACGCGCGGCGTGCGTGAACGCGGTGGTGACGGGGTGGCGCGTGGGGAGGTGACGGTCGGCAACGAGGAGGGCTCCGGTCGGTACCCGGCGGACGGTAGAGCACGGGGTGCCCGCGGGATGACCCGGGCAGGGACCGGGACGCCCCGACGAGGCCGAGGCGGGAGGGCTCGCCGTGCGGTGGTCGGGTAGGTTCCCGCCCTCGCGCACGTGGGAGATGTCGCTCGTGGGGAACCGTGTGTACACGGCCGTCATCGGGACGGTCCTGGCCACCTTCAAGGCGATGGCCTGGGACGTGCGCGTCACCGGCGAGGAACACGTCCCCGCGACCGGTGGTGGCATCGTGGCCACCAACCACGTCGGCTACCTCGACTTCGTCTTCGCGGGGTACGGGGTGCGCCAGCAGGGCAAGCGCCGGCTCCGCTTCGTCGCCAAGCGCGAGGTGTTCGACAACACCTTCTCGGGCCCGTTGATGCGCGCGATGGGGCACATCCCGGTCGACCGCGGGGGGAACACGGCCGTGGCGATGCGCGAGGTCTCGAACGCGCTCGACGCTGGCGACCTGGTCGGCATGTTCCCGGAAGGGACCATCAGCAGGTCGTTCGTGCCACTGCCGGGCCGCCCCGGTGCGGTTCGGATGGCCATGGCGTCGGGGGTGCCGTTGATCCCGGGCGCGGTCTGGGGGACCCAGCGGATCTTCACCAAGGGACGCAAGCCCTCGCCGGCCCGGAAGGCGGTCGTCACCGTCGTCTTCGGTCCGCCCATCGCCTACGAGCCCGGTGAGGACCCCGTCGCGGTGCACGAGCGGCTCATGGCCGCGATCGGCGAGCTCGTGACGAGGTTGCAGGACGAGTACCCGCAGACGCCGGCGTCACCGGACGACGCGTGGTGGCAGCCGGCCCACCTCGGGGGCAGCGCTCCCACGCCGGAGGACGCCGAGCGGCGGGCCAACGAGGAAGCGGCCGAACGTCGGGCGCGGCGAGCCGCGGAGGGCGGACCCCCCACGGCTCGCTGACGCGAGATCAGGCGCTGCGTCGGCGTCCGCTGTCGCGGGCGCCACCACGGGGGCTGCCGCCGCCGCGTTGGCCGCCGTTGCCGGAGCGCTTCGCCGTCCCGCTGCGCTGGCCGCCGCCGTCGCCACGCTTCGGAGCGCCACCGCCCCGCCCGCCGTTGCTGCGCTGCCCGCCGCCACCGCGCGGGCGACCGCCCCCGGTACGGGGGGCGCCGCCACCCTTGCCCTTGGCACCGCCGGTGCGGTGGGGTCGGACGTGGGGGAGGGTCGGGTCCGGGAAGTCGTCGGTCGTCAGCAGGTCGACGTCGACGTGGTGCAGACCTCGCGGCAGGTCCAACGCGATCTGCATCTTGTCGACGTCGGTCGACTCCTCGTCACCGACGAACGCGACCACGACGCCCTCGGCGCCCGCGCGGCCCGTCCGGCCCGAGCGGTGCACGTAGTCCTTGTGGTCGGCCGGCAGGTCGTAGTGGACGACCACGGCGACGTCGTCGACGTGGATGCCACGGGCGGCGACGTCGGTGGCGACGAGCGTGCTGACCGAGCCGTTCTGTGAACTCGCGCAGCGCCTTCTCGCGTTGACGCTGGCTGCGGTCGCCGTGGATGGCCGCGGTCGAGATGCCGTCGGTGGCCAGCTGGCGGGCGAGCCGGTCGGCGCCGCGCTTGGTGCGCGTGAAGACGATCGCCGGTGACATCTCACGCAGCACCTTGGCGGTCACCGCGCGACGCATCGGACGCTCGGCCGGCCAGAACAGGTGACGGACGTCGCCGCGCTCCTCGACCGGTGAGGCGACCTCGCGGCGGACCGGGTCGCGCTGGTAGCGACGCACCAGCTCGTCGACGTCGCCGTCGAGGGTGGCGGAGAACAGCAGCGTCTGGCGGTCCTTGCGGCAGCGTCGAGCAGGCGCTTGACCTCGGGCAGGAAGCCCATGTCGGCCATGCGGTCGGCCTCGTCGAGGACGACGAGCTCGACGTCGGCGAGCGAGATGTCGCCGCGGCGGACGAGGTCGGCGAGCCGGCCCGGGCAGGCGACGACGATGTCGACGCCGGCGCGGAGCCGCTTGACGTCCTTGCGGATGTCGGTGCCGCCGAAGATGGTCGCGACGCGACGACCGCGGAGCTCGGCGAGCGGTTGCGATCGTCTCCTTGACCTGCGAGGCCAGCTCACGGGTCGGGACCAGCAGCAGGGCGCGCGGGCGGCCGGGAGCGCCCGGCCGACGCGCGCAGCGACGGGGATGGCGAACGCCAGGGTCTTGCCGGATCCGGTGGGAGCCTTGCCGGACAGGTCGCGGCCGGCGAGGGAGTCCTCGACCGTGAGTTCCTGGATCGGGAACGGCGAGGTGATGCCGAGCCGGTCGAGCTTGCGGGTGAACTCGGCGGGGACGCCGAGGTCGGCGAAGGTGGTCGTGGAGTCCGGGGTGGTGTCGGGTCGTGCGGGAGCGGTGGTGCGGGACATGAGGTCTCGTCGGTTCGTGCGCCGGGTTGTGAGGGCGCGGCGGCGCCTCGGCCGGGAGCGGCCGGGGCGAGCAGCGATCGTGCGCGCACGTCGGCGCGGACGCCGGGGCACGAGAGGATCGGTGCGTGGTGGACACGCAGCCGGAGGGTCGAGAAGGCACCGAGGAGCTCGGTGATCATCGATCCGCGTCGAGGGCCGGTCCTCGACGGACCTGGAGGTCGGGGGAGGGCGGCTGGGCGACGCGCGTGTCGTCGCGCGGACGCGACGTGCTGAGGACGGTACCAGGTCGATGGCGCCGGCCGCGGTCACGTCGTGGTTGGCTGCGCGTCATGGCCGACCTCGTCCACCTGTCCGACCCGAGCGACCCGACGCTCGGGGACTACGCCGCGCTCACCGATCCGGCGCTCCGCAAGCGCTACGAGCACCAGCTCGGGGTGCTCATCGCGGAGGGTCCGAACCCGGTCCGGGAGCTCGTGGCCTCGCCCTACCGGGTGCGCTCGTTGCTGCTCGCCGAGGAACGGGTCAGCGAGGTCAGCGACCTCCTGCTCGAGGTGGATGGACCCGTCTACGTGGTCCCCCGGGACGTCCTGTACGAGCTGGTCGCGGTTCCCCCTCCACCAGGGCGTGCTCGGCTGCGGCGAGCGCCTCCCGCCGCTCCAGGTGACCGACGTCACCAGCGGCGCCAGGCGGTTGCTCGCCCTCGAGGGTCTGAACGACCACGAGAACCTCGGCACGTTGTTCCGGACGGCGCGAGGTCTCGGCGTCGGCGGCGTGCTGCTCGGGCCCGGGTGCGCCGACCCCCTGTACCGACGCAGCGTGCGGGTCTCGATGGGGCACGTGCTGCGGGTGCCGTTCGCGCGCGCACCAGGGACCACGTCCGAGCTCCTCGATGAGCTGCACGCAGCCGGCTTCACGACGGTGGCCCTGACGCCCGATCCCGGTGCCGAGGATCTCCGTGACCTCGCCCCGGGGCTCGAGCACGACGCGACGGCGATCGTTCTCGGTGCCGAGGGTCCCGGTCTGACGAGCGATGCTCTCGACGGGGCGCACGTCCAGGCCCGCATCCCGATGCGCGCCGGGGTGGACTCGTTGAACGTGGCAGCGGCCGGCGCATCGCGATGCACGCCCTCGGCCCCCGCTGACGGTCCCGGCGGCCGCCGCGGTGCGACGTACTAGCGTCGCGCGCTCGACGACGAGAGGGTCCGGGGGTGCGGCTGCGGGACGCGGTGGTGGTCATCACGGGTGCAGGTAGCGGCATCGGGGCGGCGATGGCCGCGCCGATTCGCCGCCGAGGGGGCGGGGGCGCTCCTGCTCGCCGACCTCGACGGCGGGTCGGTCGACGCGCTCGCCGCGGAGCTCGCGGACGACCGCCGGACGCTCGCCCGGCGGGTCGACGTCGCGACCGGAAGAGGTCGAACAGATGGTCGCCGTCGCCGCGAGCGAGCTCGGACCGATCGACCTGCTGTGCTCGAACGCAGGGCTCGGCAGCGGCGCCGGGCTGGACGCGGCGGATGAGGACTGGGACCGGCTCTGGCAGGTCAACGTGATGGCGCACGTGCACGCGGCGCGAGCCGCGCTCCCGGCGATGGTGGAGCGCGGCTCGGGCTACCTGCTCCACACCGCCTCGGCAGCGGGTCTGCTCACGACGCCGGGTGATGCGCCCTACACCGCGACCAAGCACGCGGCCGTCGGGCTCGCCGAGTGGATCGCGGTGACGTACGGGGGCCGTGGGATCAAGGTCAGCGCGCTGTGTCCGCAGGCCGTCAACACCCCGCTGCTGCAGGGACCCGCAGAGGACGGCAACGCATCCGCGCTCGCGGTTCGTGGCGCGTCCGCGGTGCTCGAACCCGAGGACGTCGCCGACGCGGTCGTCCGGGGGCTGGCCGAGGAACGGTTCCTCATCCTGCCCCACGCCGAGGTGGCGGATCACGTGGCGTTCAAGACCGCCGACCGGGACCGCTGGATCGCCGCGATCCGACGCGCGTTGGCCGGGTCGGGCACGATCGCCTGACGCCGCCGCTCCGTCTGGTTCTCCGAGTTCGGCGTCCGCCCTGGAGGGGCGGACGGGCGGACGCCGCCGCTCAGTCTGGTTCTCCGAGTTCGGCGTCCGCCCCTGGAGGGGCGGACGGGCGGACGCCGCCGCTCAGTCGCCGCTGCGAGCGACGGCTGGCGCGGGACCGGCTGGCTGGCGGGGCACCTGGTCGAGGTCGGCCGAGGGTTCGCGCCGCTCGAGGAACGCGCGCATCATCGGGAGCGATTCGATCCAGCCGTCGGGGGCGCGGTCCTCGCCCTCGACGGCGCGATGGATCGCGTGTCGCTGTTGGCGCAGCCACGCGGCGGCAGCGACGCGCTGGTCCTGGGTCAGTGCGTCGGTCCGGACCAGGAGCGCATCGTCGCCGGACCGCAGGTAGCGCTCCCAGCTGTTGCGCAGCACCCAGTGGTCCGGGTCGTGCAACAGCCACCGGAGTCGGTCGCGCGCCGCAGCGCTCAGGCCTGGCGGTACGGCCCTCCGGTACCCCGCACCCACGGGCCGAGCCGGCGTGCCGATCGGGATCTCACCCGTCCGTGCCGTCGCGTCGTCGTCAGCCACGTGGTCCTCCGTCGGGCCAGCTGTCGGCGATCTCGTCCATGGCATCCTCGAAGCTCCGGGTCGGGTGGATGTCGAGGTGAGCTGCGAGCCGCCGGGTCCCGTACCGGCCGCACCAGACCACGTCCGGGTCCGGCGGTGGAGGTGGGGCGCCGCCGAGGCGGTCGACGACCGCGTCGCGGTACTCGCCGAACGTGACGTGCCCCCCGATGACGTTCGCGGTCAGGCCACGGATCACCTCGACGTCGGCGTCCAGAGCGGCGAGGATGGCGTCGACCAGATCCTCCACGTGGACCCAACCGAAGGTCCCGTCGCGGTGGATGGGGGGTCCGTCCCCGTCCCGGATCCGGGCGGGGACCCGCGTCCCCCACGTCGAGGTCGGGCCGGCACCGAGGACCGCGGGCGGGCGCAGGATGGCGCCGGCCAGACCGTTCCTGACGGCCCGGTCGACGACCCCCTCGGCCGATGCCTTGGTGGTGGCGTAGGCGCTCCCGGAGCTGCTGGTCGGCGGCGCGTCACCATCCCGGCCGACGAGCGGGTCGTCCTCGACGACCTCGCGGTCTCCGGTGGCCGCGAGGTCGTAGACGGACGTCGTCGAGACGTGGATCAGCCGCTGTCCAGCCAGCAGCGCGGCGCCCGTCACGGCCTGGGTCCCGTCGACGTTCACGGCGTGCGCGGTGGCCCGGTCCGGACCCGCGACGGCTGCGGCGTGCACGATGGCGGTCGCCCCTCGGCCAGCCTCCTGGAGCCCCTCGAGGTCCCCGAGGGCGACCGTGCGCTGGTCGACGCCGATGGCCCCGAGGGCGTCGGACGGTCGACGGACGATGGCGACGACGTCGTCGCCGCGCGCTCGCAGCCGGCGAGCGACACGTCCACCGACGAAGCCGGTCGCGCCTGTCACCACCACGGTGCTCACGGTGCCTCCATGCGACGGCGTTGGGCCGTCGCACCGAGGGACGGTAGCGGTCCCACCGATCCACCACGGCCGCCACCCCGTTCGGTCGGGCGGGCCCGCATCAGCGGCCGTAGACGCGCACCTCGCTGACCTCGGCCCTGAACCGGCGACCACCCTCGGGGAGCTCGGTGAACCACACCAGGACGGTGCGGAACTCGGTGTCCGGCAGGTTCGGGAACTGGAGCTGCGCCGCGGGGACCTCGCCGCCACCGAGCCGGACCCCCCAGTCGCCTGGCACCTGATCGGCGGCAGGCGGCCCGTCGGGGGAGGCCCACAGCTCGATGCTGCCCCCCTCGGTCGACAGTTCGACCTCGACGCGGTCGAGGGCGGTCGCCGCCTCGAGCTCCGCCCAGATGCCGACGCCCGACTTCGGGAACCCTCCGAAGTCCGCGGAGTTGTAGGTCTCGGTGGGCCAGAAGGTGTCGGGGTCACCGTCGAAGGCCAGCGGGACGTCGTCCCGGCGCTCGCGCTGGTCACCCTCCGGATCGTGATCGCCGCTGCCGACGAACGCCAGCGGTTCGGTGCTCTGGTCGCCGGCGCCAGCAGCGGGGTCCGCCTCGCCCTCCGTCCCCGGCCGGTCCGAGAGCGCCGTGTTCAACCCGATCGCGATCAGCAGGACGGCAGCGGCCGCGACCGCGGCGAGCACCCAGCGGCGCGTCGTGGAACCGGCGCTCGTGGGGACCGCGTCACGCGGTTCGGCTGGTGCCCCGTGGGCGCCGAGGGTCGAGGTGGCCTCGTGGGCGCGGGGGTGCTCGTCGGTCCGGGCCTCGGGCGGGCTCGCGGCCACGGAGGGGACGCGACCGAGGCTCCCGCCCGTGGCACCGATCGCGCGCGTCGAGCCGACGTCCTCGTCGGGGGCGAGGTCGCTCGCCAGCCGCTGCTCGGCGGGCGCGGCGTCGCCGCCGGGGTCGAGTCCCCGGTCGCCCGGCCCGGCGGCCGAGCCGGGAGCGATGGGTGCGATGCGGTCCGACGCGACCGGGGTGGTGTTCCGCGCCGGCACCCGTGCGATGCGGGCCGCGAGCCCGCGGGTGTGGGGGGCGGCGAACGGCGCCAGTGCCCGGGCGAGCTCCGCACCGTCCTCGGGACGTTCCCGCGGGTCGATGCGCGTCGCCCAGTCGATGACCTCGTCGAGCCCGGCCGGCAGGTCGGGGACCAGGTCGTCGATCGGTGGCAGCGAGGTGGTCAGACGCCGAGCGGCGACCTCCACCGCGTTGCCCTCCCCGAAGGGCGCTCGTCCGGTCAGCACCTCGTGCAGCACCAGGCCGAGCGCGTACACGTCGGCCCGAGCGTCGATGGCCTCGTCGCGGAGCTGCTCGGGCGCGAGGTAACGGGCCGTGCCGAGGACCATCCCGGTCCGGGTGAGGCGGGCGGTCGCGGCGCCGAGCGCGCGAGCGATCCCGAAGTCCGCCAGCTTCGCCTCACCCTCGGCCGTCAACAGGACGTTGCCCGGCTTGACGTCGCGGTGGACGATGCCGGCCTCGTGGGCGGTCCCGAGGGCTGCTGCGACCCGTTGCCCGACGGCAGCCGCCTGACCGGGTTCGAGGGGCCCGTCGCGGATCACGTCGGCGAGGTTGACACCCTCGACCAGCTCCATCACGAGGTAGTCGTCGTCGCCATCCCGGCCGAGGTCGTAGACCAGCACCGCGTTCGGGTGGGTCAACTTGGCGGCGGCGGTGGCCTCGGTCCTGAACCGGGTCCCGGCGTCGGGGTCGTCAGCCAGCTCGGCGTGCAGCAGCTTGACCGCGACGGCGCGGTCGAGCGCACGGTCGTGCCCGCGCCAGACGGTGCCGGCGCCACCGGTACCGAGCCGGTCGTGCAGCTCGTAGCGGTCGGCGAGGACGCGTCCGCGCTGGCTGGGTGCTGCCACGAACGCCTCCGCGCTGAGTCGCACCGTCGCCGGGCGGGCACGCCCAGCGCGTCGCACGGCCGTCCGTGCGACGCGACACGGTAACGGCCCGACCGCGAGAGGGGCGCACGGGACCGGCGTCCGGACGACCGACGCCGCCTCGGCCACACGGGTCCTACGCTGTGTCTCCCCGCCCGACCCCGACGAGGAACCCTCCGTGCCCGACCTCGAGATGCCCTACCGCCGCCTCGGCCACAGTGGTCTGAAGGTGAGCGTCCTGTCGCTCGGGTCGTGGGTGACGTTCAAGAACCAGGTCGACGTGCGGATGGCGGTCGAGTGCATGGCGGCCGCCTACGACGCGGGTGTGAACTTCTTCGACAACGCCGAGGCGTACGCCGGCGGCGAGTCCGAGCGGATCATGGGTGAAGCCATCCGTGAGCTCGGTTGGGAGCGCCACTCCTACCTGGTGTCCTCGAAGTTCTTCTGGGGCCTGCACGACGGTCCGAACTCGCGCAACACGCTGAACCGCAAGTACCTGATCGAGTCGGTCGAGGCCTCCCTCGAGCGCTTCGGCCTCGAGCACCTCGACCTCGTCTACTGCCACCGTGCCGATCCCGACACCCCCATCGAGGAGACGGCGCGCGCGATGAACGACGTCATCGATCGCGGCTGGGCCCTGTACTGGGGCACCTCGGAGTGGACCGCGGACGAGATCCGCGCCGCCTGGGACGTCTGCGACCGCAACGGCTGGCACAAGCCCGTCGTCGAGCAGCCGCAGTACAACCTCTTCCACCGGCGCCGGGTCGAGAAGGAGTACGCCCGGCTCTACGAGGACATCGGCCTCGGCACGACGATCTGGTCACCGTTGGCCTCCGGACTCCTGACCGGCAAGTACGCCGACGGGGTTCCGTCCGACTCGCGAGCCGCCCTCGAGGGCTTCGGGTGGCTCACCGAGTCGCTGACCGACGAGCAGAAGAACGCCAAGGTCCGCGAGCTCGGCACGATCGCCGACGAGCTCGGTGGATCGCTGGCACAGCTCGCCATCGCCTGGTGTGCCGCGAACCCGAACGTGTCGACGGTCATCACCGGCGCATCGAAGGTCGAACAGGTCCACGACAACATGGGCGCCATCGCCCTGCTGCCACAGCTGACAGACGACGTCCTGCAGCGCATCGAGGACGTCGTCAGCTGATGCCGGTGCCACGGTCGGACCGTGCCGCTGCGGTCACCAGCCGCCGCTGATGGGACGACCCTCGGCGTAGCCGGACCGTGTCTGGACCCCGATGACCGCACGCTCGGCGAAGCTGGCGAGGTCCGCGGCGCCGGCGTACGTGCAGGCGCTGCGCACACCCGCGACGATGCGGTCGACCAGGTCCTCGACGCCCGGCGCGTCCGGATCGAGCGGCATCCGACCCGACGAGATGCCCTCCTCGAACAGCGCCTTCCGGGCGCGGTCGAACGGGCTCTCACCCTCGGTCCGCTGCTTGACGGCCCGGGCGGACGCCATGCCGAACGAGATCTTGTAGGGCCGTCCGGTCGCGTCGTGCTCGAGATCCCCGGGGGACTCGTGGGTCCCGGCGAACCACGAGCCGACCATCACGTTCGACGCGCCCGCGGCCAGCGCGAGGGCGACGTCGCGGGGGTGGCGCACACCGCCGTCGGCCCACACGTGCGCACCGAGCTCCGCCGCTGCGGCCGCGCAGTCGATGACCGCGGACAGCTGCGGACGACCCACCCCTGTCATCATCCGCGTGGTGCACATCGCGCCGGGGCCGACCCCCACCTTGCAGATGTCCGCACCGGCATCGACGAGGTCCCGGACGCCCTCGGGCGTGACGACGTTGCCGGCGACCAACGGCACACCGAGGTCCTCGGCCCGCACGGCCCGGAGCGCATCGAGCATCCGGTCCTGGTGGCCGTGCGCGGTGTCGAGGACCAGCACGTCGACCCCCGCCGCCGCGAGCTTGCGCGACGTGGCGGCCGCGTCACCGCTCACCCCGATGGCTGCCGCGATCCGGAGCCGTCCACCGGCGTCGAGGTTCGGCCGGTACAGCGTCGATCGGAGCGCGCCGGTGCGGGTCAGCAGGCCGACCAGCCTCCCGTCGCCGTCCACGGCCGGGGCCAACCGGTGGCGCGCCTCGGCGAGCAGGTCGAACGCCACGCGGGGGTCGACATCGGCGGGGACGGTCGTCGGCCCGGACGACATCACGGCGGCGACCTGGGTGAAGCGGTCCACGTCGCCCAGATCGGCGAGGGTGACGATGCCCACGGGTTCGTCGGCGTCGGTCACGACCGCAGCACCGTGTGCCCGCTTCGGGATCAGGGCGAGCGCGTCACCGACGGTGTCGTTCGGGGCCAGCACGATCGGGGTCTCGGCCACGGGGTGACGGCCCTTGACCCAGCTCACCACCTCCGCGACGACGTCGACGGGGATGTCCTGGGGGATGACCGCCAGACCACCGCGCCGCGCGAGCGTCTCGGCCATCCGCCGGCCCGACACCGCGGTCATGTTGGCGGCCACGATCGGGACGGTCGTCCCGCTGCCATCGGGGGAGTCGAGCGCGACATCGAGCCGGGACGTCACGGCGGACCGCACCGGGACGAGGAACGCGTCCTCGTAGGTCAGGTCGTGGGGCGGGCGGTGGCCGTCGAGGAAGCGCACGTCGTCTCGTCACGTTCGGTGTCGGAACGGTCGACGGTAGCGCCGGAGGTGACCCCTCACCCCTGTCGCGTCGGTTCAGGTGGCCCCGCCGCGCCGACGCAGCCGGGCGGCCGCTCGCGCCGGAAGGGCATGCGACACGACCTCGACGTGGGTGAGACCGGCGTCGACGAGCCGTGCCGCCACCGCGAACCGGTCGGCCCCGCGACCGAAGACGCGGACGATCGCGTCGGCGTCCACGTCGTCCAAGCTCCCCGCCTCGATGAGCCGACGGACCGCTGTCCGCCGCTGCCACCCGTCCGGCAGCGCCTCGAGGACCTCGAGGACGGTGGTCGCTCCGAGCGGCACGCCCTCGAGGTCGGCGAGACGGGCGAGACGCGACCTCGCGTCGCGTCCGGCCCGGAGCCCCGCGACCAGCCGAGGGTCGAGCTCGGGTACGGGTCGGTCGGGGTCGGGTACCTCGGGTGGGTGCTCCTCCGGCACCGGCTCCTCCGGCACCGGCTCCTCCCACAAGGGCTCCTCCGGCCCGGGCTCCTCGAGTTCCGGCTCCTGCCGTTCCGGCTCCAGCGCTTCGCGCTCCGGCACCTCCCACGGTGGCTCCAGGCTCACCGGTGGGGGCGTGGGCGGGGGGAGCGGCACCGGGTCGCCGGTCGGCTGCGCCGGCGGTTCCCAGACCGGGCGGATGCCGGGGGGTCGCTGCTCGTCCGCTCCCTGCACGACGTGGCCTCGATCGTCCTCAACGGTCCCTGCGCCGGTCACCGTAACCGCCGCGGAGGGCGGCGCCGCTCACCCGGCGGGAGGACCGAACCGGACGATGCGATCGTCGCCGTCGGCCGGTGACCCGCGCCCGTCGCGGTTGTTGGTCAGCAGCCACAGGGAGCCGTCGGGTGCCTGCGTCACCTCGCGGAGCCGTCCGAGCTGGCCGACGAGCAGTTCCTCGGGTTCCCCGGCCACCTCGCCGTCCTCGAGCGGGACGCGGTAGAGCCGCTCGCCCCGGAGCGCAGCGACGAACAGGTCGCCCTCCCACCGCTCGATGGCGCCATCGGTGAGCACCGCGCCGCCCGACCACGACGCCTCGGGAGGTTGACGGACCAGGATCGGATCGACGAACCCATCGACGCCAGCGGCGCCCGTCACCTCCGGCCAGCCGTGGTTGGCTCCCGGCTCGATGCGGTTGATCTCGTCGTCGCGGTCCGGGCCGAACTCCGGGGCGAAGAGCCGGCCGTCGGCGTCGAAGGCGAGGCCCTGGACGTTGCGGTGCCCGAGCGACCAGACCGGGGACCCCGCCGAGGGGTTGTCCGCCGGGACGGCACCGTCGGGTGTGAGCCGCAGGATCTTGCCGGCGAGCGAGTCGGCGTCCTGCGCCGCGGATGGGTCCTCGGCGTCTCCGGTGGCCACGTAGAGCATCCCGTCGGGACCGAACGCCAGCCGACCACCGTTGTGGGTGCGGTTCCACGGGATGCCGTCGATGACGACGTCGGGGTCGCCTTCGACGTCGGGATCGAAACGCACGACGCGGTTGTCGGCGCCGGTGCTGAGGTAGGCGTAGAGGTGGTGGCCGTCGGGGGCCGCCACGAGTCCGAGCAGGCCTCCCTCACCGGCGGCGTCGACCTCGAGCGTCCGTACCTCGGTGACCGTCCCGTCGTCGGCGACCTCGAGCAGCCGTCCGCTGTCCCGCTCGGTCACGAACGCCCGGTCGTCGAGCCAGGCGAGGTCCCACGGCGCCTCGAGACCGGTGGCGATGTCGGACAGCTCGGGCTCGCCCACGCCATCGTCCGGGTCGGGGTCGGCGTCCCCGGGGTCGGGGTCGGCGTCCCCGGGGTCGGGGTCGGCGGGCTCCGCTGGCGGGTCGGTGGTCGGGACGGGGGCAGGGTCGCCCCGCTCGTCCGTCGCGGGCCCGCACGCGACGAGCGCCGCGGCGACGACGAGTGCGACGACCTGCGGCGCGAGTGGCGGTCTCACGTGAGGAGCGACTCGGCGACGTCGATCCAGAGGTTGGCCGACAGCCCGAGCGACTCGGTGTCGATGCGTTCGTCGTGCCCGTGGAAGCGGGACTGGAACTCGGCGAGGGACGCCTTCGCGCTGAACATCCCCGCGCCGTACGCGATGGCGCCCCTCTCGCGGAAGAAGGCGGCGTCGGTGCCACCGGTGAGCATGAACGGCAGGACCTCGGATCCGGGGTGCACGGCTCCGGCGCGTGCCGTGAGCACGTCCCACAGGGGGGTGTCCATCGCCGAGGCCGACGCCGGCCGCGGGGGGACCGCGGCAGCGACGTCGACGCGGCCAGTGAGGTCACCGAGCGCCTCGGTCAGCATCGCGTCCACGTCCGCGTCGGTCTGCCCCGGCAGGGTCCGGATGTCGACCTCGAGCACGATGCGGTCCGGGATCGTGTTGGTCTTGGTCCCGCCGTGCACGACGTTCGGCGAGAACGTCGTGTGGGTCGTGGCGTGGCAGTACTTGGCGATCCGCGGCTCCATGCCGGCGATCGCCTCGTCGATCCGATCGGGGTCGAGCAGCGCGGCCCGGGCATCCCCCTCCACGCCGAGCGCGTCGACGTAGGCGCGCCAGTGCTCCCCGAGCTGGGGGGTCGGCGTGTACGCCGCGAGCCGGCGCACGACCTCGGCGGTGGTGATCAACGCGTTGTCCGCCGCGTACGGCATCGAGCCGTGTCCGGGCGTGCCGTGCACGGTGAGCCGGCGCCACCCGATGCCCTTCTCGCCGGACATCATCACGATGCGCCGCCCGGCCGGGGTGTCGGTGGGGATCCCGCCGGACTCGGTCAGCACGTAGTCGGCGCGGACCTGGTCCCACGCGTTGTCGACCAGCCAGCCCGCACCCCACGTGCCGCCGGCCTCCTCGTCGGCGACGCCGAGGAACTTCAGGGTGCCGCGGGGCCGGAACCCCGAGCTCGCGAGGTGTCGGAACGCGACGGCCATCGACGAGGTGAGGTTGAGCATGTCGACCGCGCCCCGCCCCCACACCTCGCCGTCGATCAGTTCGCCGCCGAAGGGGTCCTCGCGCCAGTCGTCGGGGCTGACCGGCACCACGTCGGTGTGTCCGAGCAGCAGCAGCGTCGGCGCCGAGGGGTCGGAGCCCTCGATGGTGGCCAGCACCGACCGGCGACCCGGGAGCGGCTCGTGACGATCGAGGTCGAGCCCGCTGCCCTCGAGGTAGCTGGTGAGCAGGTCGGCGTTACGGACCTCCTCGCCCGAGCTCGGCGTGCCGTCGTTCACGCACGCGTTGCGGATCATCGTCTGCAGCAGCTCGGTGGTGGCACCGGTCAGGTCACGGTCGGCTGGCACGGGCGGGGCTCCCTCGTCGCGTCGAGGGAGCGTAGGCGCCGGTGTCAGTCGCGCACGCCGGTCACCGTCTCGAGCCCCCAGGCGACCAGCGACACCACGAGCGCTCCGAGGAAGGTCGAGCCGAACCCCTCCGAGGTCAGGCCGAGGTCGAAGGCGCCCGAGAGGGCGACGACCATCCACAGCGCGATCGCGTTGACCACGAGCAGGAACAGGCCGAGCGTCAGGATGATGAAGGGCAGCGACAGCACGGTCAGGATCGGCTTGACCACGGCGTTGACGACACCGAGGATCAGCGCGACCAGGAGGAGGGTCACCACCGACCCCTCGAAGTCGAGGCCGGGGACCACCTGCACCGCGACCCACAGCGCTGCCGCGGAGATGACGATCTTCACCAGCAGGCCCACGGCTGCGCTCCTCATGTCGACCCGGGGGACGCTAGTGGCGAGGCGCCGCGGCGTCGAAGGATGTGGCCGCGACCCCGGCCGGGACCGCGGTGGCCGGCGAGGCGAGCGCACCGACGAGCAGCGCCGCGATCTCCGCCGGTGCTGCGGGGCGGGCGAACAGGTAGCCCTGACCCTGGGTGCAGTCGAGCTCACGGAACTGGTCGAGTTCCACGTCGTGTTCGATGCCTTCGGCGATCGTGACCAGGTCGAGCGACCGGCCGAGGTCGACGATGGCGCGAGCGAGCGCGGGCGACTGCCGGCCGGAGACGACCGAGGTCACGAACGAGCGGTCGATCTTCAGCACGTCGACCGGGAAGCGGTGCAGGTAGGCCAGCGACGAGTACCCGGTCCCGAAGTCGTCGATCGCGAACCGGACCCCGAGCTCCTTGAGCTCGTGGAGCAGCTCGAGGGTCCGCTCCGCGTCGTGGACCAGCGCGGATTCGGTCAGCTCGAGGGTCAGCGCCGCGCGCCGGGAGGCCCGAGCTCGCCAGCGCCGACGCGACGTCGGCGACGAGGTCGCCGACCGAGAACTGGCGCATCGAGACGTTGACCGAGACCGTGAGGTCGTGCGAACCGGGCAGCTCTGCACGCCAACGGTGGCACCTGCGCGCAGGCCTCGTGGAGCACGAAGCGACCGATCCCGACGACCAGGCCGGTCTCCTCGGCGAGCGGGATGAACTCGCCGGGGGAGATCGTGCCGCGGTCGGGGTGCTCCCAGCGGACCAGCGCCTCGACCCCGACGACGTGTCGGTCGGAGAGCGCGACGATCGGCTGGTAGTGGCACCGGAGCTCGCCCGCGTCGAGCGCGCGCTGGAGGTCCGACTCGAGGTGGAGACGCTCGACGACGGCGACGTGCATCCGGGCTCGAACACCTCGAAGCGGTCGCGGCCGTCGCGCTTGGCCAGGTACATCGCGATGTCGGCGTTGCGCAGCACGTCGGCCGGGGTCTCGCCGTCCTCGTCGTACGCGATGCCGATGCTGGCGGTGACGTGCACCTCGGTGCCGTCGACGTCGATCGGCAGCCGGACGTCGTCGAGGATGCGCTCCGGCGATCCGGGCGGCGTCGACCGCGTCGTGGTGCTCCTCGAGCAGGATCGCGAACTCGTCGCCGCCGAGGCGGGCGAGCGTGTCGGACGCCGGGTGATGGCCTCGCAGCCGTCGGGCGACGGCGAGCAGGACGGCGTCGCCGGCCTCGTGGCCGAGGCTGTCGTTGACCGGCTTGAAGCCGTCGAGGTCGACGTACAGCACCGCGTAGCGGCCGCCGGGCCGGCCGAGTCGGGCTCCGGTGTGCTCGAGCCGGTCGAGCAGCAGCGCCCGGTTCGGCGAGCCCGGTCAGGTCGTCGTGGAAGGCACGGTGCTCGAGCTGCCGCTCGAGCAGGCGGCGTTCGGTGACGTCGCGGGAGCTGACCACGAAGCCGATGACGGCCGGGTCGTGGAGGAGGTTGCGGCAGGAGGACTCGACCGGGACGAAGGTGCCGTCGGCTGCTTCGAGCCGACACTCGATCAAGCCCGACGCGCCGGGTTCGTCGAGCAGTCCGCGCACGAAATCGACCACCTGGCCGCGGTCGTCGGGGTGGACCATCTCGAGGTAGCTGCGTCCGAGCAGGGCGTCGGCCGGGTAGCCCCATGACCCGCTGGGTCGAGGGGGACTGGTAGGTCGACCCGGCCGTCACCGATGATCAGCGATGACGTCGCTCGCGCCGGCGAGCATGGCCTGGATCCGGGCCTGCGCGTCGGCGACCGTCGCGCGGGCGGACTCCCCGTCGTCGGCGAGCCGTGCGATGCGGCGGGCGACGATGACGAGCACCACCGCGCCGAGGGCCGCGAGTCCGTGTCCAGGAGGACCATCCAGCGACGTGGGCAGCCCGCCGACCGCGACCGCGAGCTGGTGCAGGAGGATCCCCCCGAGCGCCCAGGTGACGGCGAGGACGTGGGCGCGAGAACCCGAGTACCGCACCGTATCGACCACGGCGAGCAACAGGACGGGGGCTACGAGCGCTGGGCCGACTCCGGTGGAGGCGGCGAAGACCGTCAGCACGAGGACCTGCACGGCGATCCGCAGGTGCAGGTCACGTCCCGCGGCGACGCGCCCCCAGGACCCGTAGCTGGCGACCGACACCACGCCGGCCACCACGAGCAGCGCTGGCGCCAGCCAGGCGGGGCCGGGTGCCGGGATCCCGGCGGCCCGGACGGCGATGAGCACCGCGAGCGCGACGGCGAACTCCGGTGCGTGCACGCGGAGCCGTCCCCCCACCGTCCGCGTCGCCTGCGCCACGGTCGCTCCGCTCGATCACGCCGTGTCCGCGCGTCCGCGCGACACGTCCAGGTGCCGAGGAGGCACCGACATCGAAGGTCGGCAGGTCCGATGTCGCACTTGAGGGCCCGCGGCGGCACCATCCTTCCACAGGTCGACCACGTGCGCCACACCAGCCACTCGAGGAGACACCCGTGCCCCCCGAGGTGGACCCGCTGCCGGTCGACGCGGTCCTGCCGGAGGTGCGGGCCGCCCTGGCCCGGACCGGGGTCGTGGTCCTCGAGGCCCCGCCGGGGGCGGGCAAGACCACCCGCGTCCCGCTCGACCTGCTCGCCGAACGACGCCTTCGACGGCCGCCTGGTGCGTCCTCGAGCCGCGCCGCCTGGCCGCCCGCGGGGCCGCTCGGCGCCTGGCCGAGCAGCTCGGCGAACGGGTGGGCGAGACGGTCGGGCTGGTCACCCGCGACGAGCGGATCGGTGTCGCGGACGACGCGCATCGAGGTGGTCACCGACGGTGTCCTCCTGCGACGCCTGCAGCGCGACCCCTCGCTGCCGGGGGTCGGCGCGCTGCTGTTCGACGAGTTCCACGAGCGTCGCCTCGAGAGCGACCTGGCGCTCGCCTTCGCGCTCGAGATCCGATCGGCCCTCCGCGCGGACCTGCGCCTCATCGTCACCTCGGCGACGCTCGACGGCGTGGCGGTCGCGGCGTTGCTCGACGACGCGCCGGTGATGCGCGCCGAGGGGCGCACCTTCCCGGTCGCGGTCACCCACGACCCCGACCCGCCGCCGGAGCGGGCTCCTCGACGCGGTCGCCGACGCCATCGGCGAGGGCGCTCGCCCCCGACGACGGCGACGTGCTCGTCTTCCTGCCCGGGCGTCCGGGAGCTCCGGGCGGTCGCCCGACGGCTGCCCGCCCTCGCCGGGCGGGGTCGCGGCGGAGGTCGCCCTGCTCCACGGGGGCCTGCCGCCGGCCGAACAGGACGCCGCGCTCCGGCCCGGTCGACCCGGCCGGCGCCGGGTCGTGCTCGCCACCGACGTGGCGGAGACCTCGCTGACCGTCCCGGGCGTCGTGGCGGTCGTCGACGCCGGCGTGTCGCGCGAGCCCCGGTTCGACGCGGCCAACGGCATGACCGGCCTCGTCACCGTGCCCGCGTCCCGCGGCAGCGCCGACCAGCGCGCCGGCCGGGCGGGACGGGTGGCCCCCGGGCGGGCGATCCGGCTGTGGTCCGCTGCGGCGCACCACCGCCGACCCGCGCTACGCGACGCCCGCCATCCGGACCGACGACCTGACGGGTGCCGCGCTCGAGGTCGCGGTCTGGGGCGCCGAGGTGACCGACCTCGCGCTGCTCGACCAGCCCGACCGCACCGCGTGGTCGCGGGCCACGGCCGTGCTGCGCACGCTCGGCGCGCTCGACGGCGAGGGCCGACCGACCACGCACGGGCGCGAGCTGGCGTCGCTGCCGCTGCACCCGCGGCTCGCCCACCTGGTCGTCGCGGGCCGGGAGCGCGGCGTCGGGGGGCTCGCCGCCGACCTCGCCGGCGTGCTCGCCGATCGCGACCCGCTCCGCCCGACCGGCGGCGGCTCGCACGCCGACCTGGCGACCCGCGTCGCGGTCCTGCGTGGGCGGCCGGCCCCACCGGGAGTCGAGGTGCGCCGGGGAGCGCTCGCGCGCGCACGCCGCGAGGCCGAGCGCATCCGTGCCGTCGGCTCGCATCGGCCCGCGCGGTCGGACGGGAGTCTCGACGACATCGGTGCGCTGGTGGCGCTGGCGTGGCCCGACCGTGTCGGCGCGGCGCGCGACCCGGACGCCGGGGCGCGGTGCTGCTCGCCAACGGGCGCGGCGCCACGCTGCCTCCGGCCGATCCGCTCGCCGGCGCGCCCTACCTCGCCGTCGCGGCGGTCGACCGAGGTGACGGCGGGGGCCGGGGGCCGTCCGAGGCGCGCATCCACCTCGCCGCGGCGGTCGACCGGGCCGTGCTGCTCGACGTGCTCGACGGCCAGCTCGAGGACGGTGGACGACGTCGCCTGGCGTGGCGGCGACGTCGTCGCCGAGCGTCGACGGTCGCTCGGCGCGATCACCCTGTCGTCCTCGCCGTGGCCGACCGCGCCCACCGATCGCCGCGTCGCCGCCCTGCTCGAGGGGCTCTGCGACGGAGGGCCTGGAGCTGCTCGGGTGGCGCCGCGACGACCGCCAGCTCCAAGCGCGGATGCAGCTGCTGCACGCGACGCTCGGCGGCGCCGTGGCCGGACGTCAGCGATGCCGCCCTGCTCGACGACCTCGCGGGCACGGTCGGCCCGTTCCTGACCGCCGCCCGGCGCCGGGCGGACCTCGGCGGGTGGACGTCGACGACGTCCTGCTGGCGCTCGGCCCACCGACGGCCGGCCGGGACGTCGACCGACTCGCGCCGACCTCGCTGACCGTCCCGTCCGGGCAACCGGGTCCGGTTGCGCTACGACCCGGACGGCGGCCGGCCGGTCCTGGCCGTCAAGCTCCAGGAGCTGTTCGGGGCGACCGCCACGCCGGCGGTGGTCGACGGACGGGTCCCGGTGCTCATCCACCTGCTGTCCCCGGCCGGGCGACCGGTGCAGGTCACCGACGACCTCCCGAGCTTCTGGGCCGACGGGTACGCGCAGGTGCGCGCCGAGCTCCGCGGCCGCTACCGCAAGCACCCGTGGCCGGAGGACCCGACCACCGCGGTCCCGACGGCCCGGACGACGCGCCGGACGGTGACACGGCGCGGGGACGCCGACGCACGGGCGCGGGCGCGTGGCAGCCGGCCGCCTGCCGGGCGGTGCGGTGACCTCGACGCTGTCCACGGCGTGACGGTCGAGAGCCCGATGGCGGCCGATCGCCGCCGACCGGCAGGCGGCCGCCGTTGAAGGGTTCGGTGCCGGTCGCCAGCCGCGGCGACCGCTCGCTGTAGCGGTTCGCGTAGTCGAGCGCGAGGGCGAGGTCGCTGACGCCGTTGGACGCCGGCCGCGGGAGCGAGCGCGAGCGTCGAGAGCGTCCCGAGCGCCCGGCCCTGGCTGTCGAGGAAGGCCGAGCCCGAGTCGCCGGGGATGCCGGGCGTCGCGGTGTAGACCGTGTGGGTCCATCCGCCGCCACCCTGGCCGAGGCTGAAGCCGGTCTTCGGCTTGAGCAGCTCGAGGCCCGCCGCGAGCGAGCTGTTGCCGTAGCTGTAGACCCGCTCGAGGGTGGTGGAGGTCGAGCCGAGCGCCACCGGACCGCCCCAGTGCGGGACGGTCGGGTTGACGCGGGCGTGGTCGCGGCTGTCGATGCGGACGAGCGCGAAGTCGTTGAAGGCGCAGGCGTTCGCGTCACGTTCGCCGCGCTGACCCATGGTCAACCAGCTGGAGTACACCAGGGTGCCGGGGTGCTGGGCGCCCTCGATCTCGATCGGGCTGCCGAGGGGCAGCGAGCCCGCCTGGCAGCCGTCGGTGTCGGTCGCCGCGCCGAGCCCGGTGCAGTGGGCGGCCGAGCCGATGAGCACGTCGGTGCCGTCGGTGAAGACGAAGTTGGCGGTGCACTGGCCGCTCTCGCTGATCAGCTGCACGCCGGGCCGGATGGTGGCCTGGTCGGCCGGCGTCCAGGTGCTCTGCGCCTGCGCCGGTGCCGGCAGCAGCACGCCGACGAGCGCGAGGAGCAGCGCCACGGCGAAGGTGGCGGTCCGACGGCTCCGGTGTGGTCGCAGCGGTGGTCTGCACGGTCGGTGGTGTCACGTCGTGTTCTCCCTCGTCTCGCTGCCCGGGCGGGCGGCGCGTCCCGGCACGCCGGGTCGGACGACCCAACGAGCCACTCCCTGACTAGTTCGTCCAGGCTACGCGTTGGCCTGCTGGCCGTCCGGTCCGTGAGGCGGCGCGTGCGCGGAGCGCGGCCTCAGCCGAGCGCCGCACGGTCGCGGCCGACCACGACGGTGACCTGCGTGACCTCCGTGGACTCCTCGAGGGCGAGCCCGCCGAGGTCGCTGGCGACCAGCTCGGCGCCGGCGCGTTCGGCGCGGGGTGCAGGACCACGGAGGTGTCGCGCGCGTCGGTGTTGCCGACCTCGGCGATCGGGTAGCCGCGAGCCTCGAGCAGCTCGGCGACCTGCCCCGCGAGACCCGGCGACGCCGGCGCCGTTGAGCACCCGGACGGTGACGTCCGATCGGTTCGACGCCGGTCCCGCCCTCGCCCGCCCGGTCGAGGATCGACCCGTCGGCGAACGCGCGGAACAGCGGTGTCGCTGCGGCCTCGTCGACGAACAGCACGGACGCCTCGCCCGACCGTGCCCACGGTGTTCGGGACCGTCTCGGTGACCGCCGCCGCCGCCGGCCAGCCCCCGGGCGCCGAGCGCGAGCCGGACCAGGTCGATCGGGGCCGAGCGCGCCGGTCGACGGTGATGGCGTCGCCGATCTCGTTGGTGAGCGGGCACCGAACGCGGAAGGGGTTGAACAGCGTCGACGGCGCCGCGATCTCGGAGGCGAGGGCCCGCAGGAAGGTCTGCTGCCGCTGGATGCGCTGGAGGTCGTCGTCGATCTTGCGCACGCGGACGTAGCCGAGCGCGTCGCGCGCCCTCGAGGTTCTGGCACCCGGCCGGCAGGTCGATGCCCGCGTCGCGGTCGGCGATGGGCTCGTCGAGACAGACCTCGACCCCGCCACCGCGTCGACCACGTCGCGGAAGCCGCCGAAGCTGACGGTGACGTGGTGGCTGGACGTCGATCCCGGACAGCTCGCGCACCGTGGCCACGAGGCACGAGGGGCCGCCGAGCTCCTGGGCCGCGTTGATGCGACCCGTCGACCCGTCGCAGCGGGTGACCCAGAGGTCGCGCGGGAAGGCCAGCAGCGCCACCCGGCCGCCCTGGATGGTCATCACGAAGATGGTGTCGGTGCGCAGTCCGCCCTCGTCGCGGCCGGTCGTCGAGCTCGTTCTGCTCCTCGCGCGGACAGGTCGGCGCGGCTGTCCGACCCGACGACGAGCACGTGCATCGGGCGACCCGCGCCGGCCAGGCCCTCGACGTCCGTGCGCGGGATCTGGGCGCTGGCCCACAGGCCGAGGGCGGCGACCAGCAGCAGCGCACGACGAGCAGGACCACGAGCCAGGCGCGCGGAAGGGCCGCCGGCGTCGTCGCCCGCGTCCCGCCGACGGTCGGGGCCCCAGCCGTCGTCTCCGCTCGGCCGTCGTCGCCACGTCCTCGCCGTCTCGCCTCCACGCCGTCGCCGCGGCCGGGCGCGCCGCGCGGCGCGCGGAGTCTCGCACGTCGCGGCGCGGCGCCGACGACCCGGGACGCCCGCCGGCTCGGTACCGTCGCCGACGCGGTCGACGTCGGGAGGCTCGCCGTGGCCACGGCAGGTGGCAGGTCCGCAGGACGCGCGCCGATCGGCGGGCTCGAGGGTGCCGACCCCGACGCAGCTCGCGACGCTCGAGCTCGTGCGCCGCTCGGTCATCGGCGACGACGAGGTGGTCGACGGCCCGTACGGTCCGCGCCGCGTCGTCTACGCCGACTACACCGCCTCCGGACGTGCGCTGACGCTTCGTCGAGGACGTCATCCGTGACCTCGTGCTGCCGCGCTACGCCAACACCCACTCCGAGACCTCCGGGACGGGCCGCCAGACCACCCGGTTCCGCGAGGACGCGCGCGTCGCTCATCGCGTCGCGCCGTCGGCGCCGACGCACGACGAGCACGCGGTGCTGTTCTGCGGTTCCGGCTCGACGGGTGCCATCGACCGGATGGTGCAGGTCCTCGGCCTGCGTGTCCCCGCGGCGCTCGACGACCGCTACGGCTGGTCGCGCGGCTCCCCGACGAGGACCGACCCGTGGTGTTCGTCGGCCCCTACGAGCACCACTCGAACGAGCTGCCGTGGCGCGAGTCGATCGCCGATGTCGTCACCATCCCCGAGGACGGGGACGGTCACGTCGACCTCGCCGCGCTCGAGACGGCGCTGCTCGCCACCGCGGACCGACCGCTGCGCATCGGCAGCTTCTCGGCCGCCTCGAACGTCACCGGGATCCTCACCGACGTCCGGGCCGTGTCGGCGCTGCTGCACCGGCATGGCGCGCTGGCGTTCTGGGACTACGCCGCCGCTGGGCCGTACGTCGCCATCGACGTGGCGGCGTCGGGTCGTGGGTCCCGACGGCCACCTCGACCACCTCGATGCCATCTTCCTGTCACCGCACAAGTTCGTCGGCGGACCCGGGCACCCCGGGCGTGCTCGTCGCGCGGCGCGCGCTGTTCACCAACCGCGTGCCCGGCGTGCCCGGCGGTGGGACCGTCGCGTACGTCAACGCGCTCGAGCACCGCTACCACGACCGACGTCGAGCAGCGCGAGGAGGGCGGCACGCCCGACATCATCGGGTCGATCCGGGCGGGGCTGGCCTTCGCGGTCAAGGACGCGGTCGGGACCGACCTGATCGCCGCGCGCGAGCGTGCCCTCGTCCGCCACGCGGTCGCCGCGTTCGAGCAGGAACCGAACCTCGAGGTGCTCGGGTCCCACACCGCCGATCGGCTGTCGATCGTCTCGTTCGTGGTGCGCCACGGCCCCGGCCGGTACCTGCACCACGACCTCGTCGTGGCGATCCTGAACGACCTGTTCGGCATCCAGGCCCGCGGCGGGTGCTCGTGCGCCGGCCCCTACGGCCACCGCCTGCTCGGCATCGACCTCGACCGGTCGCACCGCTTCGAGCGAGGTGCTGGCGACCGGGTGCGAGGGGATCAAGCCCGGCTGGGTCCGGGTGAACTTCACCTGGTCGGTGACCGACGAGGTGGCGCGGTTCCTGGTCGACGCGGTCCGACTGGTCGCCCGGGACGGGTGGCGACTGCTCGACGACTACCGCTTCGAGGTGGCGACGGGCCGGTGGACGCACGCCACGGGCGCGGTCACGCCACCGTGGTCGCTCGCGGACGTCCGGATCTCGGCGGGTCGGGTGTCCTGGCCGGCGCGTCCGGAGCCCGCCGTCGGACGTGGATCTGGCCGAGGTGCTCGGCCGAAGCCCGACGCATCCTGGCGCGCCGCCGGACCCCACCCGGACGACGTCCACCTGTCGCTCTCCCCCGGACGCGGAGGCGCTGCGCTGGTTCCCGCTCCCGGGCGAACGGCGTCGCCGACCAGCCGCTGGCCGCGCCGCGCTGACGCCGGTTCCACGGCGTCGCGTCAGGCGCTGATCAGATCGTCGGGGAGGTGCTCGACGTCGCTGAACCGCTGGAGCGAGAAGATGGCCGCGCCGGCGATCGGGCGTCGTGCGCAGCCAGGCGATCGACGCGTGGTCGGAGGCGAAGCGCTCCCACTCCCACGGCTCCGGATCGAGCCCGAGGAGGTGGCCGAGCACGACGGAGTTCGTCCCGGCGTGGGCGACGGCGAGGATCCGTTGGGGCGCCCTGTCGGGCACGGTCCACAGGCCCTCGGTCGTCCCGCACGATGCCGTGCGCTGCGAGGTGGTCGTCCAGCCCCGCGACGACCCGGCGGTGGAAGTCGCGGAAGCTCTCGCCGCCGGGCAGCCCGTCCCACCACTCGTCGCGCGACCGGTTGCGCGATCGCGCGAAGGCCCGGTCGACCTCCTGGCTGGGCGTGCCCTCCCAGGACGGGTCGGTGCGGATCTCGTGCAGCCACGGTGCCGAGCGCACGCGGACCGACCGGTCGAGGCGCTCGCGGAGCGGTGCGGCGGTCTCCACGGCTCGCCTCGCGGTCGAGACCAGCACCTCGTCGAAGCGCGTGTCACCGAGCCGCCCCGCAGCCGCATCCGCCTGCCGTCGGCCGAGGTCGGTCAGTCCGGGGTCGGCGCGGGCGACCCCGTCGTCGGACCACACGGTTGCGCGTGTCGGAGCAGGAGGAGGTCCATGGGGCGGACGCTACCCCCGGGCTCGGGCCCGTCGCCGGGGCCACGGACCGACGCGGTGTCCGATGGGCCGTGGCAGACTCGGGTAGGCGGCCCCGTCCGCCACCATGGAGCTGGATCGTGCACCCACCGAGCGACGACGACGATGCGCTGATCGCCGAGGTCTGGCGCGAGGTTCGCGGCGACCAGCTGGCGCTGCTGCACCGGTTGGTCGTCGACGTGGGAGCGGTGGACGCCGGGTCGTCGGGACCGGACACGTGGCCGCGGATCCGGGACGCTGCCCACCGGTTGGCCGGGACGCTCGGCTCCTTCGACCAGCGAGCTAGCCGGCCCGCGCGCCGGGGCGTGGGGCGGGCGGGGGCGCCGAGGCGATGGTCGCGACCTCCGGCTGCCCCGGCACGCGGCAGCAGTCCACCGGGCAGGCGTCCCAGTTCGGGCCACGCGTCCCGAGCGCGCGGCGCGGTGCGTCCAGCGTGGCGCTCGCGCACGAGCTCGACGAGCCCGGCCACGAAACGGGGGTCGACGCCGACGGTGCCGGCCCGGGCGAACGACAGACCGAGCCGGGCCGCGGTCGCCCGCGCCTCGACGTCGAGGTCGTAGACGACCTCCATGTGGTCGGACACGAACCCGATGGGGACGACGACCACCGCCCGGGCACCGTCGGCGTGCGCCAGTGCCTCGAGGTGGTCGTTGACGTCCGGGGTCAGCCACGGGACCTCGGGCGGGCCGGACCGCGAGTTGTAGACCAGCTCCCACGCGTGTCCGGGGACGGCCTCCATGACGAGCCGGCAGGCCTCGTGGTGCTGCACCTCGTAGTCGCTGTGGCGGGACATGGTCGTCGGGATCGAGTGGGTGGTGAAGACCACGTGCGCGTCGTCGCGGCTGGTCCTCGGGCAGCTGCGCGAGCGCCTCCGCGACCAGGTCGACCTGCGGTTCGACGAACCCCGGGTGGTTGTAGTAGACGCGGACCTTGTCGAGCTCGGGGGCGCCCTCGCCGACCTGCTCACGGGCGCGGGCGAGGTCCTCGCGGTACTGGCGGCACCCCGAGTAGCTCGAGTACGCCGAGGTGACCAGGCACAGCGCGCGGCCGACCCCGTCGTCACGCATGCGTCGGAGCTCGTCGGCCAGGAACGGCGCCGAGTTCCGGTTGCCCCAGTAGACCGGCAGGGCCACACCCTGCGACGGACAGCTCGGCCTCGAGCGCGGCACGCAGCGCCCGGTTCTGGTCGTTGATCGGCGAGCGTCCCCCGAACGCCTGGTAGTGCTGCGAGACCTCCTCGAGCCGCTCGCGGGGGATGCCGCGGCCGGCGGTCACCTGCTCCATGAACGGCAGGACCTGTTCGGGGCTCTCGGGACCGCCGAAGGACACCAGCAGGACGGCGTCGTAGCGGGCGTCGTCGTGGCGAGGCTCACCGTCCGGGGACCGATCCGTCGTACGGGGCGTCGAGGAGCGCGACGCCGGAGGGAGACGTCGGCGCCCGCCGCACGCCAATCGGCGTCGATGCGGTCGAGCCGGCCAGGGGACGGGCGGACGATCAGGAGCGACGACCGCCGTGGGGAGGGCGGCCGCCGCCACCACCCACGGCGGGTCCGAGCACGAAGGCCATCGCGACCCCGAGCAGCACCGGGGCGTCGATGATGGCCAACTGGAGGACGAGGCGGCTGCGCAGCTGGGTGACGGCCTCGGCATCGTCGGCCGGCGGGGTGGCGGCGCAGGCCGCGGTCGATCGCGAGCGTGCCGGCCAGCCCGCCGAGGCCGGCCGCGAGCGCCAGCACCGCCGGCAGCAGCGGCGGGGACCGTCGAGGCTGGCGTCGGCGGCGAGGGGGACCACCAGGGTCAGGGCCAGCACGACGGCCACGAACGCCCACCAGAGCAGCTGGACGGCCCGCAGCGGGGGAGGCGTCGGGTCGAGTCGGCCACGTGCGTCCTCGGGCTGGCCGCGCGCACGGTGGCGCGGGTCGGTGCTCCGCAGCGTAGGGTCCGCCGGCGCACCCCGGCACACCACCCCCGAGCCTGCGAGCCGCCACGTGATCGACGAGGTTCCCGACTGGTTCACCGCCGCGCTCGCCGACCCCGGGGAGCCCGGCGAGGTGGTCGTGGCGGGCGCGCGCATCCGCTACCTCGGCTGGGGGAGCCGGGACGCGCCGACCCTCGTGCTCGTCCACGGCGGGGCCGCGCATGCCCGGTGGTGGGCGCCGCTGGCGCCGCTGCTCGCCCGCGACCACCGCGTCGTCGCGCTCGACCTGACGCGGTCACGGCGACTGCGACCACCGCGACGACTACGCGGTCGGAGACCTGGGCGGAGGAGGTCATGGCCGTCGCGGCCGACGCGGGGGGCACCGGCCGCCCCGACGGTCGTCGGCCACTCGATGGGCGGGTTCGTGACGATCGTCGGCGCCGCGACGCCACGGATCGGAGCTCGCACGGGGCCGTCGTGCTCGACTCGCCCGTCCTGCGACCGGACCCCGAGACCGAGGAGGCTCGACGGGACCGGGCGCAACATGTTCCGCGCGCCGAAGACCTACCCCGACCTCGCCACCGCGGTCGAGCACTTCCACCTCGTCCCCCGCAGCCCCGCCGCAACCCGTGGCTGCTCGACCACGTCGCGCGCGCAGAGCCTGCGCGAGGTGACCACCGCGGACGGTGCCGCCGGCTGGACCTGGAAGTTCGACCCGCTGCTGTTCGTGACCCGCTCCGGTCCGAGGCTGACCGAGCGAGTACGGCCCGCAGCTGGCGCAGGCCGCGTGCCGCCTCGCCGTGGTCAACGGGGGAGCAGTCCGCCATCGTCGACGACGACGTCGTCGACCACATGCGCGAGCTCGTGGCGCGGCTCCCCGGCCGCCGCCGCCGGCGTGCCGTTCGTCCGGGTCCCGGACGCCCACCACCACCTGCTGCTCGACGAGCCGCTGGCGACGGTGACGGCCCTGCGCGCGATCCTGGCGACCTGGTCACCGGTGGGGACCGGGCCACGACCGGTCACCCCGCCCTGAGCCGCACGGAACACGCATCTGCGCTGGTTCCGTGCGGCCCCGGCCCAAGGTCACGACGACGCTGCACGGAACACGCGTCTGCGCTGGTTCCGTGCCGCCCGGCCCCCCGACCCCCGCCCGACCCCCGCCCGACCCGCCAACAGCCACGCGATCACCGATCGGTGACGTACTCGATGGCAGCGTGCAGTTCGTCGCGGTCGATCTGTCCCACGGTCCAGGCGGCGATGCGTCCGTTGCTGTCGATGACGTAGGTCGCGGGGATGACGGTTCGGTCGGGCCGCTCCCGGTCGAGGGTGTGGTTGAGCCTGGTGAGGTAGTCGCCGTCGGGGTCGAGGAGCGTCGGGTAGGCGACCTGGTGTTCGCTGACGAAGGCGGCGGCGTTCTCGGCGAGGGTGTCGGTCGCGATCCCGAGGAACGCGATGCCGGGTGCGTTGGACCGCGTGAGGTTCAGGTCAGGTTGCTGGGTGACGCACGGCCCGCACCAGTCGGCCCAGATGGTCAGTACCACCTTCCGTCCCCGCAGCGACTGGAGGTCGGTCGCGGCCGCAGGTGCGTGGTCGACCACGTCGAGATCCAGGTCGGGGGCGACGGGTCGGGTTCCCGGTGGCAGGCAGGCCCAGCTGGTCGCGAGCTGGTAGGGGCAGTGGCTGGAGAGCTCGCGAGCGGGGCCGTCCTCGGCCACGACCGGGTCCGGGTCCGTGTGATCGGCTCCGTCGCGGAGGATCGGGCCGGTCGTCGAGGGCAGTACCAGGGGCGCCACGACGATCAGCGCTGCGATCGTTCCGAGTCCCATTGTCGCGGTCGACGCTCGTCGAGCTGCACGTCGGCGTCGACCGCGCGCCTGCAGACGTGCGTGGTCGAGCGGGTCGACGCATGCGGGTGCCGCGGCGTGGATGAGCTCACGGAGGTCGGCATCGTCGCGGGGGGTGGTCATGAGCGGATCTCCTCCGGCTCGAGCAACTGGTCGCGGAGCCGGGTCACGGCACGGTTGGTGAGGGACTTGACCGTCCCCTGGGCGCAGCCCATCTCGGCGGCGGTCTCGGCGACGTCGAGGCCAACGAAGTAGCGCAGCGCGATGGCGGTGCGTTGTCGTGGTGGCAGTGCCGCAACCGCGTCGCGAACGGCCACCGCGGTCGCCGTGTCCTCCGTGTGATCGGACGACTGGCCGTGGCGACGGTTCGCCCGCCACTCGGCCTGACGTCGCCGGAACCGAGAAGCAGCCAAGTTCAACGCGACTCGGCGTAGCCACGCCCGCTGGTTCCTCATGTGGCGGACCTTGGGCCAGTGTGAGCACAGCCGAGCCAGTGCTTCCTGTGACAGCTCCTCGGCGACCGGCCGGTCGCCGAGGAGCAGCGTTAGGAAGCCGACCAGTCGAGCGTGCTCGGCTTCACAGAACGCGACGAGCTGTTCGTCCACGCTCCTGCGATCCGCGTGCCTCATCGAACGTCCTCGGTCTCTCCCGGAACAGCCTGCTGGGAGCTGATCGGGGTAGTGGAACGCACGAGGCCGCCGCGAGGTTCACCTGAAGGTCGCGATGGATCCACGAACCCTGCCCCCGACCCTCCGCGGTACCGGGCTGTTCAGGCGCCCGTCGGCCGGCCGTGAGCCAGCCGGAATGGATGCGTAACGAACGCCGGCGCCCGTGCGTGTCGCTGGTAGGGGACACCCCCTCTCGATCGACGGGAACGGCTGTTGCGCGACGGACTCGAGGACCAGGGCCGGTTCTGCGCCGCTGCCTGGCCACGGCTGGTCGGGGCGATGACGCACTACTGCGGTGACGTCCACGTGGCCGAGGAGCTCGCGCAAGAGGCGCTGCTTCGGGCATGTCGCCGCTGGTCGTACGGCCACGAGCTGGAGTCGCCCGAGGGTTGGACCTACCACGTGGCCGTGAACCTGGCGAGATCGGCATGGCGGCGTCGGCGGGCTGAGAGGCGAGCTCGCGAGCGGCACGGGCCGCCGGTGGCGGTCGTCGCCCCGGTTCCGGTCGAGGACCAGTTGCTGGTCCCCTGGGCCCTGCGGACGCTCTCCGACGAGCAACGCGAGGCCATCATCCTGCGCTACGTCCTCGACCTGTCGGCGGAACAGGCGTCGGCGGTGCTCGGCACGACCCCCCGGAGCGGTACGGGCGCGGACACACCGTGCCGTGGAACGTCTGCGTCCGTTGCTACGCCCTTCTTCGGCACGACGAGAGGAGATCCACGATGGCCGGTGACCTTCGGGAGCTGCTGCGGCACACCGCCCAGACGCCGACGCGCCCGCTGGACACCAGCTCGGTCGTGCGTCGTGCCCGTCGGCAGGTGCTGGTGGCCCGGTTCTCTGCGGGATCGGCGGGTCTGGCGGTCCTCGTACCGCGGCCCTCTTCATGTCGCCGCTCGCTACCAGCGGTGGCCATGGCCTCGAGATCGCTGATCGGCCCGTACATGAGGGGGCTGACGAGCGGCTCTGGGGCCGGAGCTTCGTCTCGGTGGAGGTCACCGATCGTGACGGCACTCGGGACCTCGTGCCCGGTACGCGTCTCGAACTGGAACTGCGCGACGAACCGCCGGTGATGGATGTTGACGGCGAACGGGAAGTCGATCCCCATGCCGACGGTTTCGTCACGTGGCATGCCGGTTGCAACCGGAGGGCTTCGCAGGGCTACCTGTCGGGTGACCGTTTGGAACTGAACGGTTTCGGCCACACGACGTTGATGCTCTGCTCCACCGAGGAGCTCGCGGAGCAGGATCGGTGGCTCGAGGATGTCTTCCGATCCGCGCTCACGTGGAACCTGCGCGCAGGACGCCTCGAACTCACGGCGAGCGACCTCACGATCGTCCTCGAAGAGCGACAGAAAGGCTCAACGAGGTGGATGATGCCTGGCGGTCACGGGTCCCAGGTGTAGAGGAGGCTGGTTCCGCTCCGGGTGTCGATGCGCAGCTCGTCGCCATCGAGGGTGAGCGTCCTGTCCGCCCCTCGGTCGAACACGTCAGCCAGCACGTCCTCGAGCGGCCGGTACGGGCACGACGTCGCGGTCGTGGTGACGTCGCTGAAGGTGATCGTGGTGGCGTCCTCGAGCCGGTAGCGGCCGAAGCGGTTGCCACAGGGCGTGTCGGCGCTGAACCAGCCGTCGGGGTCGAACCGAAGCAACAACCGTTCGTCGGTTCCCGAGCTCGTCGACGTCGCTCCCGGTGACGTCGACGAGGTGTCGGGGGTGCCAGGCGATGTTCCAGATCGCCGCCTCGGTGTCGTTCTCGTGCGGTCCGTCGGGGATGTGGATGGGGTGGGTGGCCAGGCGCACCTCGACGCCTCCGTTCGCATCGATGTCGCGGCGTAGCAGCGCCCACAACAGTGAGCTGTCGGGAGAGAGCATCGTGGCAGGGCCAGGTAGCTGGTCGCCGCCGCCGTCGCAACCACGCAGGGCGTGGCAGAGGACCGGCTGGCCGCCGTCCTGTTCGAGGCGGACGTAGGCCCAGTGCCAGCGGCCGTCCTCGGGGGTCGCGGTGCGCAGGTCGAGGTCCCGTCGGGAGGTGTCGGGCAGGTGAGCCTCGGCGTCGGAGCACCGATGACCTTCGAAATCGGTCTGTTCGGCGCTGCGACCGTCGCTGGGGCGGGCGCGCCCGGTGACGGTGACGAACGTCGCCATCGTCGGTGATCTCGGTCGCGTAGCTGGTCAAATCGCTCGGACTCGGACCGCCCGCGTAGGTCCCGTCCAGCAGGTAGGTGGATCCGGCCCGGGGTTCGAGGAGACGGCCGATCATCGGGCAGTGCACGAGCAGCTTGCCGTCCAGGTGCGGGTCGAGCGCATCGACGACGTGGACCGTGGCGTCCTCGGTACGGGTCACGAACACCGGGGTGCCATCGTCGAGGTACGCCGCCGACGCGCTCGCAGCTTCGGGGACGCCGAGCGTGCCGAGCTCGTCGGTCGAGGTCGTCCCGTAGGGGTAGAGGCCGGCGAGACGGCGCCCCTGATCGGTGAGTTCGAGGCAGTAGCCGAGCCACCCTGCAGGTAGGGGCGTGGCTGACAGGAGGTCGCAGGCGGTCGCGAACATCATCGGTGGCTCGGTGTCGGGCGTCGCGAACACCCACCGCTCGTCGGCATCCGGGACGGGGATGGCGACCACCGTGTGGGGTCACCGACGAGGAAGAGCTCCCGCAGTCGCTCGGGAACCTGGGACACATCCGTCGATCGAGCACCGCCTGGTGCCGGGGCCGCCGCGACGTCGGGGGCGAGGACGCGCGGCCGTTGCGTGGCGGGTCGGTGACCGGTGCAGAACCCCTCGCTCCAGGGCTGGTCGGCGGCTCGGCGTCGTGCTGCGGCTCGAGCGCTCGTGCGGGCGCACCGGTAGCCGGGATCACCTGTCCCGCATCGACGTGCAGCTGGCCATCGTGGACCTCGACGGCGAACCTGTCGAGGTCGCGCGCTGCGGGTCCCATCCGGGCTCGCCCGTCGAGATCGAACAGCTCGCCGTGGTACGCGGGATGCGAACACGCGCTCCTCGGGGCACCACCACAGCCCCTCGTCGGGAAGGTGCTGTGCGGCGGCGATGAACACGTCGACCTCGTCGCCGGTACGCACGAAGAAGACCTGCCGGTCCTCGATCACGCCGGAGGTCGTCCCCTGCTCGATCCCGTCGAGCGGGAACACACCGGTGGCACCGCGGACCTGCGGCCACCCGGGTCCGACCGGCGTGAGCTCGGACGGGCCACCCACGATCTCCACGCCGTTGGGACGGTTGCCATCGCCAGCCATGCCTCCACCGACGATGATGGCCGCAACGACCGCCACGACGGCTCCGGACCCCGCCACCACCTGCCGGCGACGACGGCGACGACGGCGACCACGAGCGAACACCTCGCGAGCGTCGCCCGCCGGGGTCACCGGCAACGCGGCGACGGCATCCCCGAGCTCACGCACGTCCATCGAGGACCTCCTGACCATCGTGGTCCCCACGCAGGCGCCCACGGGCTCGGGACACGCTGCTCTTGACCGTTCCTTCCGCGATCCCGAGAGCCACGGCGGTCTCCGCGGTCGAGTAGCCCAGCACGAAGCGCAGCACCAGCATCTGCCGTTGCCGCAGCGGCAGCGCGACCAGCTCCTCGAGCATCGACACGCTCGCCAGGTCATCGAGGTGGACACCATCGAGCACGGTCGCGGGCAGCGTCGGACGCCGCGACCACTTCCGTCGCCACGACGTCGCCCAGTTCACCCCGACCCGGTAGACCCACCCATCGGGACGAGCCATCGTCGACACCAGTTCCCACCGCTCGGCCGCCCGCACCAACGCTTCGTCGGTCGCGTCCGCCGCCAACTGCGGGTCGCACAACGTCGCGGTCAACGCACGCAGCAACGGCGAACGGTGGTGTTCGTAGAACGCCGTGAACCCGTCCTCGTCGCGCACGTCGGCCCCCTCCCCTCCCAGACGCCCGCCGACGCTGATCGGTTCCCGGCCATCCGAGCAGACCGTGCACCGAGAGGCGGCCGCGCGATCACCGGTGCGATGCGTCGGCGGCCAGCGAACGGCCCCTGAACGCTCGGTCTGGCCCCGCCGGTGTGCCATGATCGTCCGGAGCGCCGGCGACCGATGGAGCACGTGGGATGGTCGACCTCTCGGAGACGACACGACTGACCGCTGCGATCCTGTTGTTCGCGCTCGTCACCGTCGAGACCGGTGGGCTCTACCTGCTGCGGGTGGTCCGCGGCGACGCACCCGCGACGCCGTTCCAGCTGTCGTTCGCACGAGCCGGCCACGCGCACGCGGGCGTGCTGCTGATCCTGTCGCTCGTCGGTCTGGTGTACGCCGACGCGGTCGGGCTGGACGGTCCCCTCGGGACGCTCGCTCGGTCGGGAGTACCGGTCGCTGCGCTGCTGATGTCCGCCGGGTTCTTCCTGTCCAGCCTGGGGCAGGGGCGCCAGGAACCGAACCGGTTCATCGTCCTCGTCCACGTCGGTGGCGTGTCCCTGGCCGCCGGGCTCATCGCCCTCGGCGTCGGCCTCCTGCGCTCCGGGTGACGGGCACCACGAGCGGACCGCGGCCTGCGACGGTCGCCGCCGGGCTCACAGCTTCCGGAGCAGGACCTGTTCGACGCGGTGGTCGGGGCCCTTCTGGAGGATCAGGTCCGCACGGGTGCGGGTGGGGAGGACGTTGTCGCGCAGGTTGCGACCGTTGATCCGCCGCCAGATGTCGGCGGCCGTCGCGTCGGCCGCCTCGTCGTCGAGGTCGGCGTACCGGGAGAAGTAGGACCGAGGATCGCGGAAGGCGGTCTCCCGCAGGGTCCGGAAGCGTTCCACGGTACCAGCGTTCGATGTCCGCCTCCTCGGCGTCGACGTAGACCGAGAAGTCGAAGAAGTCGGACACGAACACGCGGTTGCCCCGCGCGCGGGCACGCTCGTGTCGTCGGCGCTCGAACCGGACTGGAGCACGTTCAGGCCCTCGACGATGAGCACGTCGGGCTGCCGGATGATGACCTTCTCGTCGGGCACCACGTCGTAGGTCAGGTGGCTGTAGACCGGCGCGCGAACCTCTGGTTCGCCCGACTTGACCGCAGCCACGAACCGCACCAGCGCGGCCACGTCGTAGCTCTCGGGGAAGCCCTTGCGGTCCATCAGTCCGCGGCGCTCGAGCTCGGCGTTCGGGAGGAGGAAGCCGTCGGTGGTCACGAGGGCCACCTCCGGGTGATCCGGCCACCGGGCGAGCAGCGCCTGCAGGATGCGCGACGTCGTGGACTTGCCGACCGCGACCGACCCGGCGACGCCGATCACGAACGGGACCTTGGCCGCGAGCGACCCGAGGAAGGTGTCGGTGACCCGGTGCAGGTCCTGCCGCGCCGCCACGTAGAGGTTCAGCAACCGGGACATCGGCAGGTAGACCTCGGCGACCTCGTCCAGCGACAGGCGCTCGGCCGTGCCGCGGAGCGCCTCGACGTCGTCCTCGGTGAGCGTCAGCGGCGTGGCGGATCGCAACGCCGCCCACGCGTCCCGGGGCAGGGTCACCCAGGGGGACGGGGTGCGGTGGTGCGGCACGAGGCGCTCCGAGGGTGAGGAGCCGGGACGGCGGAGGCTAGCGCCGGGCGGGCGAGGTCCCGGCCTCGGCCGTACCTCGCTGGCCCGGATGGTGGCGCGGGGCCGGACGGTGCGCTGACCGGCGCGCGCGACGCGAGCCGATGCGCGACACTGCGCCCCGCAGGTGACGAGAGGTGCGAGGTGTCCGGCAACGGTGCGAGGCGACTGCTGGTGCAGCGCCTGGTCGCCGCCGCCCTCGTGGCGGTCCTGGTCCCCCTGCTCGTGGGGATCGGTTCGGTCGCCGACGAGCAGCCGATCAACGAGGGTCAGCCGGCGCCGCGCACGGTCATCGCCGACGAACAGGTCCGCGTCGAGGATCGTGAGGCGACCGAGGCGGCCCGGGCGCAGGCTTCCGAGTCGGTGTCGCCGGTCACCACCCCCGACCGGACCGCCCAGACGTCGATCGCGCAGGACGCCCGCGCGGCGTTCAACGCCGCGCGCAACGCCCGGCAACCGGAGGAGCCCGAGGAGGGGGAGGGGGGCGCCGACGAGGACGAGCAGCCAGCGGCGACGCCGCCGTCCGCGTCCGCGCAGGCCGAGCGGATCCTCGACGCGGTCCCCTCGCTCGGGCCGGATCTCGCGCGGGCGTTGGTCGACATCCCCGACGACGACCTCGCCGACGTCGAACGCGAGACGCTGTCGTTGGTCCAGCTGCTGGCTCGGCAGCAGGTGACCGCCGAGGACCTCGAGAGCGTCGTCGACAGCACCATCGAGGAGGAGATCGCGGTCCGATCCTTCCCCGGCGACAGTGCGGAGACCGTGGCTGGCCCCCTGGCGCGGGCCGTCATGCGGCCGACGCTGGTCACCGACGCCGAGGCCACGCGCGCGGAACGGCAGCGGGCCGCCGACGAGGTCACCGAGGTCGCCAACGTCTGGAACGTGGGCGACGCCGTGGTGCGCGAGGGCCAGATCGTCGAGCCGCTGCAGATGCGAGCCATCGAACGGCTCGGTCTCGAGGGCAGCTCACCGCTGCGTGCCCTCGCCCGGAGCACCATCGCCTCGCTGCTGATCGTGGCGGTCGCGGCCATCTACCTCCAGCGGATGCAGCCGCGGGTGTGGGTGAACGGCAAGAAGCTGGTCCTGCTCGGTGCGCTGACGGCGATGTTCGCCGCGCTCGTGGTCGGCACCAGCATCCTCACCGACCTGACCACGCCGGGGCTGGCCTACCTCGTGCCGGCCGGGGCCTACGCCATGCTCGTGGCCGTGCTGATCCACCCCGTCGTCGGTATCGCGACGATGCTGCCCGCGGCCGTCCTCGTGCTCCTCGCGGCCCCCTCACGGGGGCCGTTGGCGCTGTTCGCCGCGGCCACGGTGCTGGTCAGCGTGCCGCTGACCACCCGGATCGCGGCACGGTCGGACCTGCGCTCGGCCACCTTGCGTGCGGCGGTCGCCTACCCGTTGCTGGCGCTCGGGACGGTCGCCGTCTTCGGGCCGAACGACGAGCTCCTGGTCGCGCTCGGCGCCGGCGCGCTCGGGGGACTGATCACCGCCCTCGTCGTGCAGGGCGCGCTGCCGTTCCTCGAGACCCTGTTCCGGCTGCCGACCGTCACGGCCCTGCTCGACCTGTCCGACCGCAACCACCCGCTTGCTGCGCGAGCTCGAGACCAAGGCGCTCGGGTCCTACAACCACTCGGTCATGGTCGCGTCCCTGACCGAGCGCGCCTGCCGCGAGGTCGGTGCGGACCCGCTGCTCGGCACCGTGGCGGCGCTGTACCACGACATCGGCAAGGTCCGGCAGCCGCACTTCTTCATCGAGAACCAGCAGGGCATCGCCAACCCGCACGACGAGCTCGAACCCGAGGTGAGCGCGGTCATCATCCAGAACCACGTCAAGGACGGGGTCGAGATGGCGACCGAGTACCGGCTGCCCCCCGAGGTGGTCGCCTGCATCGGCTCCCACCACGGCACGATGCTGGTGGGCTACTTCTACGACCGGGCGGTCAAGGCGGCGGTCGCTGCCGGTGGCGAACCGAGCGACGTGGACGAGGGCCACTTCCGCTACCACGGCGGCAAGCCGCGGTCGAAGGAGGCGGCGCATCCTGCTGCTCGCCGACTGCTGCGAGGCGACCACGCGGGCGATGGCCATGTCCAAGGGCACGCTGCCGCGCGAGGAGATCGAGTCGACCGTCGATCGGCTGCTCGCCGAGCGGGTCGACGACGGACAGTTCGACGAGAGCGAGTTGACCTTCCGCGAGCTGTCCCAGGCTCGGGACACCATCGTCGAGTCGCTGGTGGGGATCTACCACCCGCGGATCGCCTACCCGGACAAGCCGCAGCAGCCGGCGTAGGGCGGGATCGGGACCGCCGTCCGCGACGGGCCGACCTACTCGCCGAGCGCGAACCCCTCGTCGAGCAGCCGCGGCGAGTAGCTGCGGAACGCGATGACGGTCTCGGAGGTCTCGATGCCGGGGATGGCGCCGATCGCGCCGGTGACGACGTCGGCGAGGTCCTCGTTGTGGGCCACGACGACCTTGACGATCAGGTCGTAGCGTCCGGTCACCGAGTACACCTCGCGGACCCCCGCGACCTCGGTGAGCGTCTCCGCGACCTCACCGACACGAGCGACCTCGACGTCGAGCAGCACGAAGGCGGTGATCACGATGGGTCCCTCGCGGCCGGGTTCCGACGCAGCCCCCGATCCGGATCGGGGACGGCAGGACCGTGACGACTTCGCGGCACGCGTCGTCGCGGTGGTGGCGTCGACCGTAGCCGGGGGAGGTCGTGACGTACGGCGAGGTGGCGGCCGAGGTCGGTCACCCGCGGGCTGCCCGCGCGGTCGGTCGGGTCCTGGCCACCTGCGGGGTGGAGCTGCCCTGGTGGCGGGTGGTGGCTGCCGGAGGGCGTCTGGCGCCGGGCCACGCCCGTCGACAGGCGGATCTGCTCGAAGCCGAGGGCGTCACCGTCGACCGCGGCCGCGGTCGCGTGCAGCGTCAGGCCTGAGCGTCTCGAAGCACCTGCGAGGGCCTCGTCCGCGTGCTTCTCCATGTCGGTCTCGCTGCTGATCGCGGCGAGCACGGCGAGGTCGCGGTCGAGCACGAAGGTCTGTCGCTTGCTCCAGAGGGGTCCGGGACGCTTCGCGCCGAAGAGCTTGGCCACCTGCCGTCCGGGTCGGCGATGAGCGGGTAGTCGAAGGCGTGCTCCTCGGCGAAGTGCGCCTGGGTCGCGACGTCGTCCCGGCTCACGCCGACGCGGGACGCCCCGAGCTCGTCGAACTCCGCACCGAGGTCGCGGAAGTGGCACGCCTGGGCCGTGCAGCCGCCGGTGAAGGCTTTCGGGTAGAAGAAGACCACGAGCGGACCCGCCGGCGGCGAGCGCGGACAGGCGGGTGCGCTCGCCGGTGTGGAGGGTCACCTGGAGGTCGGCGAGCTGGCGGTCGGTGGTGGCGGGCACGGCTGGACGCCTCGGGTCGGGGAGCGGGATCGGTGGGGTGGTCGCGGCGAGGGTTCGGCACCGACCGCGCCACCGTTCGGTCGCTGGTACAACGGCGGGACCGGACGGTAGGGGAGCACCACGTGGATCGCGGCAGCCTGCACCACCTCGAGCTCTACGTCCGTGACCTCGAACGGGCGCACCGGTTCTGGGGATGGCTGCTCGGCGGAGCTCGGCTACGAGCCGCACCAGGAGTGGGACGAGGGCTGCTCCTACCACCGAGGCAGACCTACCTCGCCCTCGTCCAGGCGCCGGAGGGGGCTCGGGAACTCGATCGGCGCGGTGCCGGCGTCAACCACGTCGCCTTCCACGCGGGGACCCGCAGCGACGTCGACCGGCTGACGCGCTGCGCTCGTCGAACAGGGAGCCACGTTGCTGTACGCCGACCGCCACCCGTACGCCGGCGGCGACGACCACTACGCCGCCTTCTGCGAGGACCCGGACGGCCTCAAGGTCGAGCTGGTGGCCGGATGAGCGCACACGGCACGGGCGCCTCACGCGCGTTGCGCGCACGCTCGGTGGGGGGTGGGGACGCGACGGCCGATGCGTTGGCGTTGTGACCTGCCGTGAGCTCGATCGTGCCGGTCGCCCCGTCCCGAAGGCCACCGCCACGGGTACCGATCCCGACCCGGACCCCGTCCGACCGTGGCCACCAGACCCCCTCCCGGCTCCGAACATCCCGTGCGAGGGTGGCTCCGCACGCTCCCGCCCCGCCGAGGAGGCCCCGTTGAACCCCGTCGAGCTACCGACCGCCGATACCCGGTCGAGGAACTGCTCGAGCGCTCCTCCGAGCGCGGCTACGTGCTGCTCTCCGAGCTGCAGGAGCTCTACGCCCCCGAGCTGCACGGCAGCACGTGGATGGACGACGCCGCCGCCAGCGCCGCCGACGCCGGCGTGCAGGTGATCGACGACGTCGCCGACGACGCCCCCGAGGCGCTCGCCGACCACACCGCCGCGCTGACGACCGACCTCGTCCGGCAGTACCTCAACGACGCCGGTCGCCACGCACTCCTGACCAAGGAGGACGAGGCCGACCTCGCCAAGCGCTACCAGGCCGGCCTCGCCGCCGACGAGCTGATGGCGTCCAAGGAGGACCCGCTGACGCGTGCTCGCAAGGCACGCATGCGCAACATCAGCCGCGACGGCGCCCGGGCCAAGGAGCGCATGGTCCAGGCCAACCTGCGCCTCGTCGTCCCCCAGGCCCGCAAGTTCTCCGGGCGTGACCTCGACTTCATCGAGCTCATCCAGGAGGGCAACCTCGGCCTCCTGCGTGCCGTCGAGAAGTTCGACCACACCAAGGGCTACAAGTTCTCGACCTACGCCGTGTGGTGGATCCGCCAGGCGCTCCAGCGTGGCGTGGCCTCGAAGGGCCGCACCATCCGCGTCCCGGCCCACGTGTGGGAGCTGTACGGCAAGCTCCGCTCGGCCGAGCTGCGTCTGCGCCAGCAGAAGGGCGGCGACCCCACCGAGGAGGAGATCGCCGAGGAGGTCGGCCTGACCGCCGTGCGCGTGCGCGAGGTCCGCGAGGCGATGCAGGAGCTGGTCAGCCTCGACCGCCCGATCGGTGAGGACGGCGACGCCACGATGGGCGACCTCATCGCCGACGCCGGCGTGCGTCGACCCGGCCGAGACCGCGCTCGAGGGCGACGCGATGTCGCAGATCAGCGCCGCGCTGGACGCCCTCGACGAGCGCGAGCGGATCATCCTGGTGCTGCGCTTCGGCCTCGGCGGCGAGGAGCCGCAGACGCTCGAGGAGATCGGCGCCCACTTCGGGCTGACCCGCGAGCGCATCCGCCAGATGCAGAACCGCGCGCTGGCCAAGCTGCGTCACCCCTCGCGCGCGCACAACCTGTCCGGGTCTGCTCGACGTGCTCGACCGCGCCGCCTGACCCGACCCACCGCACGTCCGCCCGTCGCGCTCCGCCGGTGCGCAGCCGACCGGGGAGGCGTGTCCGCGTCGGACCGTCGACCACCCGCACCCGACCGCTGGCTGCTCGTCGTCGTCGCCGCTCATCGTCGTCGTGTCGACCGGTCGCGTCGGCTCTGGTCGCGCTGTGGCCGCGCGCTGACGCGCTCCCCTGACGTCGGCGAGGCCCCCGGAGCCGCTGGTCACCGGCCGAGATCATCGCGGTGGAGGTCACCGGCGAGGCGAGCGCGACCCGCGTCCTTCGGCAGGCGCGGGCGATCGCCGATCGTCGGCCGTGCGAACTGCTCGAGGGTGCCGACGCGGGCGCGAGGTCACCTTGCGCGTCGACCTCGCCGGCTACCCGCGATTCGGGCCCGGCGACCGGGTCGAGCTGGCACGGACGGTCGCGCCCCGACGGCGAGGTCGACTACTTCGTCACCGACTTCCGGCGGCTGCCGACGCTGGCGCTGCTCGTCGGCCTGTTCGTCGCCGCGGTGCTCGCTGGTCGGACGGTGGCACGGCCTGCGGTCGCTGCTCGGGCTCGCGCTCGTCGCTGCTGCTGTCGTCCGGTTCGTCGTCCCGGCGATCCTCGCCGGTCACAGTCCCCCGCTCGTGGCGCTCGTCGGCGCCCTCGCGGTCATGGTCGTCACCCTCTACCTCGCCCACGGCGTCAACGAGATGACGACGGCCGCGATCGTCGGGACCGCCGGCGCGCTGGTGCTGACGGTCGTGCTCGGGCCTGGTGTTCATCGACCAGGCGCGCGATCACCGGGTTCGCCTCCGAGGATGCCGTCTTCGCCCGCTCGCAGGTCGAGGGCCTCGACCTGCGGGGCCTGGTGCTCGCCGGCCTGATCATCGCCGCCCTCGGCGTGCTCGACGACGTCACCGTCCGCCAGGCCTCGACGGTGTTCGCCCTGCACGAGCACCGACCGGACGCTGGCGTTCGCGGCGCTGTTCGCCCGCGCCATGAAGGTCGGCCGCGACCACATCGCGTCGGTCGTCAACACGCTGTTCCTCGCCTACGCCGGCGCGTCGCTGGCGCTGCTGGTGCTGTTCTCGACCGGCGGGCTCGCCACCGGCGAGATCGTCAACTCCGAGGTCCTCGCCGTCGAGATCGTCAAGACCGTGGTCGGGTCGATCGGGCTGATCGCCGCGGTGCCGCTGACCACCGCGCTCGCCGCGCGTCGCGTTGCGGTCCGCCGGCCCGAGCGGTGCGCCGCGCCGCTCCCGCGTCGCCGACCACGGCCACGCCCACAGCCCCGGCGACGGCGAGGACGACGAGGCGCGGGCCGCGCGAGCCTGGGCGCGCTACCTGCGAGCAGCACGGGGTCGGCGGCGGACGACGCGCCGGAGACGACCCGGAGGCCGGACGATCGACGATGGCCCGCCGAGGGACCGTCCGCCGGGCGAGCGGCCGGCTAAGGTCCGCGCCGGTGCCGGGGAGGGATGCCGGGCCCCGGTGTCGAACGACGTGCCGCGAGGCCGCGAGGCGGCCGAGGAGGAGCGCGCGTGGAGTAGTCACCGCTGGTCGAGATCGGCCTGCCGATCGCCCTGGCGTCATCATGGTCGGCATCGGCCTGACCCTGACCGTCGGGGGACTTCCGCCGGGAGGCGCGGCACCCCGCGGGCATGGTGGTCGGCTCGCTCGCCAGCTGCTGGTGATGCCGGCGCTCGGGTTCGTCATCATCGCGGTGCTCGACCTCGACCCGGCCATCGCCGTCGGCTGGTCATCGTCGCCGCCTGCCCGGGTGGTACCACCTCGAACCTGGTCAGCTTCCTCGCCCGCGCCAACGTGGCGCTGTCGATCGTGCTGACCGTGGTCGCGCGCATCGTGACGATCGTGACCCTGCCGCTGTTCGCCGACCTCGCGCTCGACCTCGGCGAGCCGCAGGCGGACGGTTCCCGCGTCGAGGTCCCGGTCGCTGACGCACCATCCTGACGCTGGTCGGCGTCGTGCTCGTCCCGGTCGTCGTCGGCATGGCCGTCCGCGCCCGTGCAGCCGCAGCGCGCGGCCGCGGCTGGAGCGAGGCGGTGTCCGCCTTCGGCGCCGTCGTGCTCGTCGGCGCTCATCGTCGGGATCGCCGCTCGTCGGTCGACGACGTCCTCGGGCTGCTCGCGCCAGGCCGGTCCCGCCGTGCTGCTGCTGAACCTCGGCGGCATCGCCGTCGGGTGGCCGCCCGGCCGCTTCGCGGGGCTCGCACTGGACCGACCGCCTCACCGTGGCCGTCGAGCTCGGGGTCAAGAACTCGACCCTCGGCATCCTGCTCGGCGGCTTGCTCGGCGACCTGACCTGGCCGTCCCCTCGGCCGTCTACGGCCTGCTGATGTACGTGTCCGCCGGGGTCCTCGTGGTCGTCGGGCGCCGCCACTCGACGACGCCGCACCGCCGGTTCCCGAGCCGCGTCTGAGCGCACCCGCGGGGCTGTCCCGACGGCCCCGTCCGCTGACACTCCCGCGGTTGCCCCGTATCCTCTGCAGGTCCCGCGCGGGAGCGCCACGCTCCCGGGACACCACACCACCTCACCGAGCACCACCACGGCCCGCTCGTGGCGGTCCGGCCGCGGGACCTCCGCCGGGGGACCGGACGTCGCGTCGCCGCAGCGGCGTGCCCACCCCTCCGCGGCCGCCCGCGCGCGCCGGACCCAGCACGAGCCCACAGGGACGAGACGGAAGCCCCTTGACCGACGTCACCCCCACCTCCGAGCTGTTCGAGCGCGGCGCCTCCCGGGGCTACGTCCTGCTGAGCGAGCTCCAGGACCTGTTCGACCCGCTGACGCACCCCGAGAACTGGGTCGAGGACACCGCGCAGGCGCGCTCGCGACCTCGGGATGCAGGTCCTCGACGACCTCGTCGAGGACGCCGACCGTCCCGGAGGCCCAGCCGCTGTCGGCATCGTCGGACTCGGTGCGCCAGTACCTCAACGAGATCGGGCGGACCGACCTGCTCACCCCCGAGCAGGAGGTCGACCTCGCCAAGCGCTACCAGGCCGGGCTCGCCGCGGAGGCGATCATCGCGTCCGGCGCCAAGCTCACCCCGCGCCGCAAGGTGCAGCTGCGGATGGTCGGCCGCGGTGGCGAGCGCGCCAAGGACCACATGATCCGCGCCAACCTCCGGCTCGTCGTGTCGGTCGCCCGCAAGTTCCGCGGTCGCGGCGTCGACCTGCTCTCGCTCATCCAGGAGGGCAACCTCGGCCTCATCCGCGGCGTGGAGAAGTTCGACCACACCAAGGGCTACAAGTTCTCGACCTACGCCACCTGGTGGATCCGCCAGGCGCTCCAGCGCGGACTGGCCAACACCGGTCGCACCGTCCGGCTGCCCGTCCACGTGCACGAGCTGATGGGCAAGGTCCGGTACGCCGAGTTCGCGCTGCTCCAGCAGCTCGGTCGCGAACCCACCGAGCACGAGATCGCCGCCGAGCTCGGTCTGCCCGGTCGAGCGGCTGCGCGAGGTCAAGCTCGCCGCCCAGGACGTCGCCTCCCTCGACAAGCCGATCGGTGAGGACGGCGACGCCACGATGGGCGAGCTCGTCGCCGACGAGGACGCCATCGACCCCGAGTCGTCGGCGACCGCCGTGCTGGCCAAGCGCGAGGTCGAGCGGGCGCTCGCGGCGCTGACCGACCGCGAGCGCACCGTCCTGATGCTGCGCTACGGGCTGATGGACGGCGAGGAGCACACGCTCGAGGACATCGGTGCGCAGTTCGGGCTGACCCGCGAGCGCATACGGCAGATCGAGAAGAAGACCCTCACCAAGCTGCGCCACCCCTCGCGTGGCTTCCAGCTGCGCGGTCTGCTCGACAGCGTCGACGCACCGAGCTGAACCGGTCGACCGGCGTCCGCCGGCGGCGACGGCGGTCCGGCCGTCGCCGTCGCTGCTGCTCGCCGGGTGCCGCCGGCGACCTGCTCCGCCGGCGGACGCGAGCCGACGGATCGCGCCGACCCGACGGCCGCCGTCGACGACCCGGCGCCGACGCTCGCGGCGACGACGCGGGTGACGCCGTCGCCGCGATCGACCGGATGCCGCCGGCTCGCCGCGCGCCGACGCTGCCGCCGACACCGGCCCCGCCCGCGTCGCGGCACCGAGCTGACCCGCTGGCTCGAACAGGTCCTCGCGGCCGCCGGGCGCGCCGCGCCCGACCTCGTGCTCGGGGTCCTCGTGCGTCGACGAGGCCGGACGCGAGGTCGTCGCGCTCGCCCCGGACCGCCCGCTGCTGCCGGCGTCCACGCTGAAGCAGGTCACCGCGGCCGCGGCGCTGACGACGCTCGGACCCGGCGCGCAGCTGCCCACCATCGTCGACGCCACGGCCGGTATCGGCGGCGACGGCGTGCTCGACGGCGACCTGCTCCTGGTCGGCGTCGGGCGACCCGACGCTCGTCACCGAGGAGTACGCGCGGTTCGTCTACCCGGCGCGTCCGCGGACGTCCCTGGACGCGCTCGCCGACCAGCTCGTCGAGCTCGGGCTCCGACGCGTGACGGGCCAGGTCCGCGGCACCGCGCCGGGGTTCGCGCCGCCGACGCTGCCGTCGGGCTGGCGCGACGCCTACCTCGACAGCCTCGACGGGCGGTACGCGGCCGGGCTCACCGTCGACGGGGGGCTCGTGACCCGCATCGCGCTGCCCGGACGTCGAGGAGGACGCCGGCCGACGAGGACCAGGCGACCCGATGGGACGGCGCCGGAGCCGACGGCGACGCCGCGGACCCGCGACGACGGTCCGGCGCCGCCGGTCAACGTGCTCGACCAGCTGGCGGCCCTCGACACCGACGCGCGCCCGACCGTCCGCACCTCCCTCGCCGCCGACCCGGTCGCTGCACGCGGCGACGCGAGCTCACCCGGCTGCTGCGGGAGCGCGGCGTCGAGGTGGCCGGCACCGCCGACCCGGAGCCCTCGCCACGGCCGAGCACCGGTCGGCTCGGTCGCGGCGGTCGTCGCCGCCGCTGGTCGACCTGCTGCGGTTCACCGTGCAGCGCAGCGACAACCACCTCGCCGACGCGCTCGCGCTGCGTGGTCGCCCGGACGCGGACGAGGGACGGCAGCTGGACCACGGTGCCGCGCGCGTTCGCCCAGGTGCTCGACACGGTTCGGCGTGCCCGACGAGGGTGCGGCCTTCGCCGACGGGTCGGGGCTGTCGCGCGACGACCGGCTCACCGCGCGGATGCTGACCGAGCTCGACCGGCGGCTGACCGGCCGACCCCGCGGTTCGGGGGCGACGTGGCGGTCGCTGCTCCAGGCGGTCGCGGGCAGCTCGGCACGCTCGACGGGCGCCTGCGTCGGGACCGCCGGCCGACGGCCGGCTGCTCGGCAAGACCGGGACGCTCCGCGACGTGACCGCGCTGACCGGGCAGGTCATCGCCGCGCGACGCGGACCCGAGCGGCGCCGGCACGCGTCGGCCGAGCGGCGCTACCACCTGGCGGTGCTCGGCAACGAGGGGCCGGCCCGGGCGCGAGCGGTCGTCGAGCGCGTCGTGGACGAGGTCATGCTGGCGCTGGTCGCGGACCTCGACGGCTGTGCGATCGTCACCGCCGGGGACGACGGGCCGCTCGGTCGCCCGCCGGTCGAGGTGCGCTGCGGGACGGGCTAGTCCGCCGGGTCATCTTGGCACGACATGGGCGTTCTGGCGGGCGCTGACGTCATGGTCAGGCGTACCGTCCGGTCGCTGCGGAGCCAGGCGTCGTCGGTCTCCGCCCACCGTGACGACCAGGAGCCGCCTCGTGGCCAGCATCAGGACCCTCACCGTCGGCCTCGCCGTGGCGGCGCTCGTCGCGACGGCAGTACCGGCTGGCGCCGCCGAGACCACCTTCGCCGCGCGGGCGGAGAGTGCCGGTCTCGCCCTCGACCTCGCGGGCACCGACCTGCTCGACCTCGGGGCCACCAGCGCGGTGATCGTCCCGGGTCAGGCACGCGCGGTCGCGGTCCCGCTCGCCCTCGGCGGCACGCCCGTCGGGGAGCGCGACGCCTCCTCCGACGGTCCGCGGGTCTCCGACCCGGCTGCCGACGGCGACCGCTGCCAGGGGGCGATCCCGGCCCCGCTCAGCAGCATCATCGGCGCTGGCCTCGCCTGCGGTGACGCCAGCGCGGAGGGTGCCGTCCCCGCAGCGTCGGCCACCGGGGGGGTCGCCGAACTGTCGTTGTTGAACGTCGACGGTGCCCAGCTCGGTCCCCTGACGGATCTGCTCGCCACGCTGCCGGTCGGCGCCGTCCTCGACCCCGTCCAGCAGCAGATCAACGGCCTGCTCGGCGGGCTGCTCGACGACGTCGGCGATCAGTGCATCGCGGCGCTCGCGCCCCTGAACGAAGGCGGCGTGCTCGACCCGATCCTCGGAGGCGACGGTGGGCTCGGGGGCATCATCGACGACATCGTCGGCGGCCCATCGGCCGCGCGGCCTGCTCGGCCTCCCGGCGTGCCCGGCCTGCTCGGCGGCTGGCCGGCACCGCATCGGCGTCCAGACTGCAGCGGACCCGCTGACCGACCTGCTCGGACAGCTCACCGACGTGCTCGACAGCATCACCGGCACCCTGCCGTTGGCCTGCGATGTGCTCGGGGACCTCACCGGGGCGCTGACCGGCGGCGATCTCGTCGCACAGCTCACCGACGGTGACCTGGTCGGCGCGCTCGCCGGTGCCGACGGCCTGCTGAGGGTCACGCTGCTCGAGACCGAGAGCGTCGTCGCCGGCGACGACGAGACCGTCACCGCTGCGGCCGGTCCGGCCGAGGGTGGCGCGGTCCGCATCACCCTCGACATCCCGCTCCTCGACCAGATCCTCGGCGACCTGCTCCGGGGTGCCGTCGCGCCGGTGCTGACCGAGCTCCAGGGGCTGCTGGCGCCGCTGAGCGGCGTGGCTGCGGACATCCCCCTCGTCGGCGCGCTGGTCACCCCGCTGCTGACCCAGGGCACCATCGGTGAGCTCATCGACGGGCCGCTGCTCGCGGTGGGCGTCGCCCCGGGGTCGGCGACCGCGACCGGTGACCTCGACAGCGAGGCCACCTCGGGGACGGCGACGCCGGCCCTCGTGACGCTCGGCGGATCGCTGTTCGAACTGCCGGTGCTCGCGGGGCTCGACGCGGCCCTGGACGGGGCCGCGCGCGAACTGGACTCGACCCTGCTGAGCCAGCTCCGGGCGTCGCCGCTCGACGATCTCGTGTCGGTCACCCTGCTGCCGCAGAGCGTGGTCGATACCGAGATCGAGGGGCTCGCCGGGACGTCGGCGACCTCCGGTACCGCATCGGTCCAGGTCCTCTCCGCGCTCGGTGACCCGCTCATCGACCTCGACGCCGCCCCAGCGATCGCGGCGGTCGGCGTGGGACGCCTCGGACGGCACGACCCCGGTCGACCCCTCCGGGCCGGACGATCCGGCCCCCGGACCCCGACTCAGCCGGGCGGTCCCGACCTCGCCCGGTGGCGTCCGGCCCGGCCCGGGCTGCCGGCGACCGGTGGCGGCGCGGCCCTCCTCGGACTCGCCGCGCTCGGCGCCGCAGCAGCGTTGCAGCGGCGCGGCTGAGCGAACCGACGCACCGACGGTGCCCCGTGCGATACGCGCGGGGCACCGTCGCGTCGCGGCGTGGCGTCGGCCCCTCGGTTCGGGGCGTGGGCGACCTGCCGCCTACGGTGCGCGGGCCGGGTCGACGCTGCGGTGGCGACCACACGTCCGAGGAGAGCTGTCGTGGAACGACACGAGGCCGATCTGACCATCATCGGTGCCGGGCCCGCGGGCCTCTACGGTGCCTACTACGCCGGGTTCCGGGGGCTCACGGTCGCGGTGCTCGACTCGCTGCCCGAGCCCGGTGGCCAGGTCGCGGCGCTGTACCCCGAGAAGATGATCTTCGACGTCGCGGGCTTCCCGGCCATCAAGGGCCAGGACCTGATCGAGCGGTGCGTCGAGCAGGCCGCCCCGTACGACCCGACCTACCTGCTCGGCCACCGCGCCGAGACGCTCGACCAAGCAGCGACGACGGATCGTTCGTGATCGGCACCCACAAGGGCGCCGAGGTCGCGACCAAGGCCGTGATCATCACCGGCGGCATCGGCACGTTCACGCCGCGTCCGTTGCCCGACGCGCGACGAGTTCGAGGGCCGGGGCCTGGTCTACTTCGTCCGCGAGCTCGAGGTCATGCGGGACAAGGACGTGCTCATCGTCGGGGGCGGCGACTCCGCCGTGCGACTGGGCGCTCAACCTCGAGGGCATCGCCCGCTCGATCACCCTGATCCACCGCCGCGACCGCTTCCGTGCCCACGAGGACTCGGTCAAGAAGCTCCACGACTCGAGCGTGCGGGTCATGACCTTCACCGAGGTCGCCCAGCATCCGCGGCGAGGACGGCGTCGAGGCGGTCGAGGTCTTCGACAACCGCACCGACGAGCGCGAGACCCTGAAGGTCCAGTCGGTCGTGGCCGCGCTCGGGTTCAAGTCCGACCTCGGTCCGCTCAAGTCGCTGGGACATCGAGATCGACAGTCGGCACGTCCTGGTCGACACCCGGATGGAGACCTACGCTGCCCGGGGTCTTCGCCGCCGGGGACATCACCGAGTACGAGGGCAAGGTGCGCCTGATCGCCGTCGGCTTCGGTGAGGCGGCCACCGCGGTCAACAACGCGGCGGTCTACATCGACCCCGGCGCCCGCGTCTTCCCCGGCCACAGCTCCGGCTGAGGTCGGTCAGAGCTGGTCGACGGGGACCACGCGGAGGCGTGGTCCGAAGGCTGGCGGTCGTTGGCCCGCGGCGGTGATCAGCCGGACGACGCGGCCGCGGTGGCCGGCGAAGGCTGCGAGCAGCTCCAGCATCTCGTCGTCGGTCCCGCGCGGCCGACCGGCGAGGTTCCACGCGACCTGGTTCTTGACGTGGAAGTCGCCGACCTCGACCGCGTCCGCGTCACCGGCGGCGCTCCGGAGCGTCAGCTCGGTGGTCCAGGGGCCGATGCCGGGGACCAGGCAGAAGGTGCGCAGCCGTGCGTCGCGCGGCAGTCCGAGCGCCCGCTCGAGCTTGGCGGCGTGTCGAGCGGCGCTCCGGACGGCCGCGGCCCGGGAGCGCTCGACGCCGAGCCGGTGCCAGACGTGGTCAGGCAGGGCGGCGCAGACCTCGGGGGAGGGAGCCAGGCTCAACCCGAAGGGGCCCGGCGCTGGCGTCGCCGTGCCGGCGCACCAGTCGGGTCCACGCCCGCGCCGCCTCGCCGCCGGTGACACGCTGGGCGAGGATGGTCGGGACGAGCAGGTCCCAGACCGTGCCGGTCCGCACGATCCGCAGGCCCGGCCGCCGCCGGTGCGCGCGAGCCACGAACGGGTGGAGCTCCGGCGTCGAAGCCGGCGAGGTCGTCGTCGGCACCGACCAGGCCGGGCGCGTGGTCGAGCGCCCAGTCGGCACCCGGGCCGTACGCCCGTGCCGTCGAAGCGCTGGTCGCCGACGCGGACGAGGTGGACGCGTCGCGGGGCCGGCCGGCGTCACGCTGGCGCGGACCACCTCGTCGCGGCCGCAGGCGGATCGTGGGGTCCTGCGCGCTCGAGACCAGCGGCGACAACGATCGCCGCAGGTCGACCTCGAGGGAGGTGCTGAAGGTCCGCATCGTCACGACGCTACCGGTCACCCGACGCGGTGGGACCCACGCCGCAGCGTGGGTCCCGGAGCGTGGTTCGCGGTCGGTGCGCGCGATCGTCAGACGGTCGGGTCGGCGACGTAGCGCAGGTAGGGGCGCGGCGCGTCGATCTCGCCGAACCGTGCCCGGGCGTCCTCGTCGGAGACGGCCGGGGTGACGATGACGCGGTCGCCCTTGTTCCAGTTCGCCGGTGTCGCGAGCTGCTCCTTGGAGGTCAGCTGCAGCGAGTCGATGACGCGCAGCAGCTCGTCGAAGTTGCGGCCCGTCGACGCCGGGTAGGTCAGCGTCAGCTTGACCTTGTCGTCCGGTCCGATGACGAAGACCGACCGCACCGTCGTGGTCTCGCTGGCCTCCGGGTGGACCATGTCGTAGAGGTCGGCGACCTTCCGGTCCGGGTCGGCGATGATCGGGAAGTTGAGCTCCGCGACGCCCTGGGTCTCCTCGATGTCCCGCTTCCACGCCTCGTGGTCCTCGAGCGGGCTGACCGACAGGCCGATGACCTTGGTCCCGCGGGCGTCGAACTCGTCCTTCAGCTTGGCGACGGCACCGAGCTCGGTGGTGCAGACCGGGGTGAAGTCCTTCGGGTGGCTGAAGAGCACGGCCCAGCTGTCACCCTTCCAGTCGTGGAAGTTGAGCTCGCCCTCGGTGGTGGCGGCGGTGAAGTCGGGAGCGGTGTCTCCGAGGCGGATCGACATCGTGCGGGGACCTCTCGTTCGGTGGGCGCGGGAGCGCGACGTGGTGCGCCGACGGTACGGCCGACCCCGCGGTGGGTCAGGCGCGACCGTGCGAACGGTGCGAAGCGCGCCCCGGGACCGGTTCAGGCGTCCGCGTCGCGCTGCTCGAGCCGGCGCAGGATGCCGCGGAGGGTGTCCTCGAGCGCGTCCGCCTCGTCGGACCCGAGCCCCGCGAAGGTCGCCTCCAGCGCGACGACGTGCGCGTCGAGAGCGGCGTCGATGGTCTCACGTCCGCGATCGGTCAGGCCGACCCGGGTACGACGTCGATCGTCGACGTCCGGCGTCCGGACGATCAGCCCGGCGGCCTCGAGCCGATCGAGGCGGTTGGTCATCGCCCCCGACGACACCAGCAGCGACCGGTACAGCTCGGTCGGGGTGAGCTCGTAGGGGGGGCCGGCGCGCCGGAGGGCGGCGAGCACGTTCTGTTCGCCGTCCTTCAGTCCCCACGGGGCGAGGTGGTCGGCGAGGTCGCGGTCCATGTAGCGCGTCAGGCGGACCAGGCGCGCGGCCAACCGGAGCACCGAGGTGTCGAGCTCCGGGCGCTCGCGCGCTCCACTGGGCGAGCAGGTGATCGACGTGGTCGCCGGTGTCGTCGGGAGCGTCCGACGTGCGCGAGAGGTCCGGTGCGTCCATCTGCGTGACCCTAGTCGGGGTCGGGGCGCGACCCTCGCCGCGGTCGGAGCGGGCGACCGGCTGGCGCCGTTCAGAACAGCGCCACCTGCTCGCCGTCGGTGGCAGCGGCGACGAGCGGTCGGGCGCGGGAGGTGACGTCTCGCAGCACCGCGTCGTACCCGTCGTCGGGATCCGAGGGTGGCGGCGGCACGGGCGGCGGTGGGGGTGCGGTCACGGCGCTGCGGAACCGGGCCCCGGCCCAGGGGATGCCGAGGTCGGCGCAGGCCGCGACGACCCGGCCCGGGTCGCAGCCCCCGTCGACCGCGGCGACGACGTCCACCTCGAGGTGCGGGATGGGCGCCATCAGGACCAGGTTGCGTTCGACGTCGGCGCGGGACGCCCGGAGCGCCGCCTCGAGCTTGGGGTGCAGGTCGTGCAGCGCGGCGTAGATGCCGAGGACGCTGCCGTGGTCGCGCAGCAGCCGGGCCGCGATCTTCGGGCCGACGCCATCCGCGCCGCGCAGCCCGTCGGAGGGGTCGCCTCGTAGGGCGGCGAGGTCGACGTACTGCCAGGGCTCGATGCCGTAGGTGGCGCGGACCGCCGCCTCGTCCTCGACCAGCAGGTCCGACATCGAGGCGCGAGGTCGCAGGAGCCGGGTGGTCGGGCCGACCACGGCGGTCAGGTCCCGGTCGGAGGTCAGCAGGTCGCACGACCACCCGATCGCCGCGCACGCGTCCGCGGTGGCCGCGAGCAGGTCGTCGGCCTCGACCCCCTCCTGCTCGGCCACGTAGAAGCCGCAGGCCGTCGAGGTGGCGGCGGAGCGCCTGCAGGTGGCCGCTCGAGGTCCGGGTGGTTCGGCGGGTCGGTGCGCCTTGTACTCGGGGTGCTCGAGCTTGCGTCGGTTGACCGGGTGGTCGAAGCCGACGACCACCGCGTCGTAGGGACCGTAGGACCAGGCGGTGGCGAGCATCCCGAGGACGGTCGCGGTCACGAACGGGCCGGAGGGCTCGTCGCGGTGCTTGGCGTGGAAGGCGCGGTGCCCGAGCGAGTTGCCGTCGACGGCGAGCACGGTGGGCAACGGGACGCTCCGTGGTGCGGCGACGAGGCAGGGTGAGGACCGGAGCGACGGTACCGGCTGGGTAGCCTCGGACCGTCCCGCCCCGACCGCGCAGGAGCTGCCCGTGCCGACCCGTATCGAGCGCGCCCTCATCACCGGAGCCTCCGCCGGTCTCGGCGCCGAGTTCGCTCGCCAACTCGCGGATCGGGGGGTGGCGCTGACGCTCGTCGCCCGTCGGCGCGGAGCGGCTCGATGCCCTCGCGGCCACCCTGCCGGTGGACGTCGAGGTGCTGGTCGCCGACCTCGGCACCGCGGCCGGCGTCGCTGCGGTCGAAGCTCGGACGGCGTCGACCTCGGCGCCGATCGACCTGCTGGTCAACAACGCCGGTTTCGGCGCCTACGGCGCGTTCGCGGACCTGGCGCCCGAACTGCACCGGGCGATGATCGACCTCAACGTCACGGCCCTCGTGCGGCTCACCCACGCAGCGCTCGACCAGCAGCGGCCGCGTGGCGCCGGCGGGGTCATCAACGTCGGATCGACCGCCGCCTACCAACCGGACCCGTTCGGTGCGGTGTACGGCGCGTCCAAGGCGTTCGTCCGCTCCTTCACCGAGGCGCTGCACGAGGAGCTGCGTGGGAGCGGTGTCCACGTGATGCTGCTCTCACCCGGGTTCACCGACACCGAGTTCCAGGAGGTCGCCGACGTGGCCGACGACGCGATGCCCGCGGCGCTGCGGACGTCGGCCGAGGCGGTGGTGGCCGAGGCGATCCGCGACTTCGGCCGGGGCCGGGCCGTGTGCGTCCCCGGCGTGGCGAACAAGCTGAACGTCGCTGCCGTCGACCTCACCCCGTCGGTGGTCTCGCGCAAGGCGTCACGGTTCGTCCACCAGCGGTTCTCGGCGTGAACGACGCGCTGGTCGGTGTCGGCGTCCGGACCGTCACGCTCGGGGGTCTGCCGCTGCTGGTCGCCGCGGTGCCCTCGACGGGCTCCGGCGGGGTGCTCCTCGACCACGTGGCCGAGCACGGTCTCGCCGTGCTGCCGAGCGTGAGCGGCATCGAGCTGCCGCGCGGCGCTCGGCTCGGGTTCGTGGTGGACCGGACCGAGCTCCGGCTCGTCGACGAGCAGGACGCCACCCTCCTGCGTGCTCCCCGCGAGGGACTGGACGCCGCCTGGCTCGACGCGGCGCTCCGGCTCCGCGGGACGATGACGGTGCTCGGGCGCGACGTCGAGGTCGATGCCGACCTGGACGTCGCGACGCTCGTCGCCCGGCTCGACGCCGCCGCTGCGGAGGGACGCGTGCTCGGGGCGATCGTGGGGCTGCTCGAGGAGCGTCCGACGCTGCCGCTGTTCCTCTGAGTCGAGAGGACGAGCACTCGGTTCAGTGTGGGCCGCTGGTGGCGACCGGGGCATCAGGTGAGGCCACGGGTCCCCGCGTGCGCGCCGCGACGGCGACCCCCACCAGCACGAGCGGTGCGCCGAGGGCGAACGCTGCCGCCGGAAGCTCACCGAGCAGCAGCCACGCCAGGAAGCCGGCCCCGATCGGCTCGGAGAGCACCACCGTCGAGATGACCGTGGCCGGGACGTGGGCCAGCAGCGCGTTGAAGACGCTGTGGCCGAGCAGCTGCGGCCCGATGACGATGCCGGCGATGGCCGCCCACGTCCCCGCGTCGAACCCCGTCAGGGGCACACCGACCGCCAGGCAGGCGGGCAGCAGGACGAGCGCAGCGATCGCGTAGACCAGGCACGAGTAGACCGTCGCGGGCACGTCGCGACGTGCCGCGCGGCCGGCCAGGAGGTACCCGCTGACCGCGATGGCGCTGGCGAAGGCCAGGCCGTCACCGAGCAGCGCGCGCGGGCCGAGATCCGCAGCGGTCAGGTCACCAGCGCCGATCACCAGCGCGCCCGCCATCGTGACCGCCACGCCGATCGCGGTGCGGCGGTCCGTCGGCTCGCGCAGGAACCACCACGCCCCGAGCGCGACGAACAGCGGCGACATGGTCGCGAGGGTGGTGGCGGAGGCCACGGTGGTGAGGGCGAGCGACGCCTGGAACAGCCCGAAGTGCAGACCGAGGGACGCGCCCGATCCGAGCAGCTGCCGACGGCGGGTCGCCGTGAGCGCGACCGGGGCACGCCGATGGGCTCGCCAGGCGAGCGGGGCCAACGCCACCGATCCGAGGGCGCACCGCCAGAAGGCGACCGCCAGCGCGGGTGCGGCTCCGGCGCTCGCCCGGGCGACCTGCGGGTCGGTGCCCATCGCGTACCGCGACAGGATCGCCGAGGACGAGACCGCCAGGACGCCGAGCAGCAACGCGCCGCCGACGGCGAGCCGCGACGGGGAGCGATCGGACACGCGGCACCTCCAGCGGGAGCGGTGAGGCTAAACGCCGGCTCGACCCCGTTGCGACGTGCCGTGACCGCCGCGCCGCGGAGGACGTGCCGGCGCCGAAGCCCGCGCCGACGCGTGTTCCGTGCGCCATCGCCGTGAGGTACGGACCCCTGCCTCACGGAACCAGCGGACCCGCGTGTTCCGTGGCCTGACGTCGCGACATCGGGCCTCCGGTGCACGGAACCAGCGCCTGCGCGTGTTCCGTGGCCGCCGTCGCCCGACCGCGCATGCTGGGCAACCCCACGACGCCGACGGGTCAGAGGGCGCTGAGGGCGCGGTAGCGGTCGAGGACGCGGACCACGTACAGCTGGGTCTCGACGATGTCGGGGACGGCGTTGCCCGCGCCCCGCACGCGCCCCGGTCCGGCGTTGTAGGCCGCGAGGGCCAGGTCGACCCGCCCGAACGCGTCGAGCTGGGTCGCGAGGTAGCGGGCACCACCGGTCAGGTTCTGCACCGGGTCGCGCGGGTCGACCCCGAGCCCGCGTGCGGTCCCGGGCATCAGCTGTGCCATGCCGAACGCGCCGGCGTGCGAGACCGCGTCGGGACGGAAGTTCGACTCGGTCCACACGAGGGCCGCCAGCAACCGGCCGTCGATGCCCTGACCCGCCGCGATGGCGTCGATGGTCGCGGCCCACGCGCGCCCGTGAGCGGGCAGAGCGGTGGCCCAGACGGGTGGCGGTCCGTCGAGCGCCTCGACGACGCGGACCGGCACGCGCACGCTCACCGCGGACAGCTCGAGGGCAGCGACCCGAGCCTCGAGCTCCCGGACGAGCACCGCGCGGGCGGCGGCGTCCGCCTCGAGCGTCGCCAGGACGGTCCGACGGGTCTCGGCTTCCCGTGACACGGTGGTCACCAGCTGCTCCTGCGCGGCGACGAGGTCCGCCACCCGGCGCCGCTCGGCCGCGGCGGTCCGGGCGGTCTCGAGGGCCAGGCGACGCGCGTCACCGACCGACGCGTTCGCCGCCGCCGTGTCCCGCGTGAGCGCCGCGTCGGCGTCGACGTCGGCGCGCTGCTCGGCCAGCAGTTGGTACAGCACGCCGCGCGCGACGGCCACCTCGTGGAGGTCGCCCGCGCGGACCACCCCGCCGAACAGCAGGCCGGGGGCGGCGCTGCCACCTCGCTTGTAGGCGGTGACCGCCTGCCGGGCGAGCTGGTCACGTCCGGTGCGGTGCCGATCGGCCAGCGTCGCGAGCTCGGTGCTGGCGGCCTCGAGGGTCGCCGCGGCCTCCCGCTCCTCGGCAGCCGAGGCGTCCGCGGCGTCGGCGGCGTCCGCCAACCGGGCCCGCACCTGCGACAGCGAGGTCGTTGCCTCCCGGAGTCGGACGTCGGCGGCGGCGACCTCATCGTTGACCCGTCGGACGGACGCGGCCACCTCGTCGAGCTCTCGGCTGGCGGTCGTCAGCTGGTCGCGTGCGTCGTCGACGGTGGGTTCGGGCGAACCGGCAGCACTCCCGGCCGACGCGAGGACGACGCTGGCCGCGATGAGCGCTGCCAGCGGACCTCGTCGAGCCCTCGTCCGCACGCGGACCTCGCACGTCGTGGGGTGCCGGACGGCACCCCCTGGGTCCATCGGCACGCCGGTGTCCCGACTACAGCCCTAGTCCCCGGTGAGGTCCCGGAGGCCGCGGGCGTGCGACGGGTGGCGCAGCTTGGCGAGGGACTTCTTCTCGATCTGCCGGATGCGCTCACGGGTCACGCCGTAGACCTCGCCGATCTCCTCGAGCGTCCGCGGGTCGGCACCGTCGAGCCCGTAGCGCAGCTCGATGACCCCGCGTTCGCGGTCGTGCAGGTGGGCGAGCGCCGACGCGACCTCGCGTCGGGCGACCCCCGAGGTGGCCTGGATCGAGGGGTCGAGCGCTTCGTCGTCGGGCACCAGGTCCCCGAGCGTGCTGCCACCGTCCTCCCCGACCGTCCGGTCCAGCGAGGTCACCTCCCGGCCTGCGAGGCGCAGCTCGGCGAGCCGGTCGAGGCTGAGGCCGAGCGCCTCCGCCACCTCGGCGTCGGTGGGATCGCGGCCGACGACCTGCAGCAGCTCGAACTCGGTGCGCCGGATCTTGGCGACCAGCTCGTGCACGTGGACGGGCAACCGCACCGCGCGGGCCTTGTTGGCGGTGCCGCGGGTGAGCGCCTGCCGGATCCACCACGTCGCGTAGGTCGAGAACTTGTAGCCCTTCGTGTGGTCGAACTTCTCGACGCCACGCATCAGCCCGAGGTTGCCCTCCTGCACCAGCTCGAGCAGCGACAGCCCGCGTCCGAGGTAGCGGCGAGCGACGGAGACCACCAACCGGAGGTTGGCGGTCACGAGCCGCTCCTGGGCTCGCTGGCCGTCGTGGACGAGCCGCCGCATCTGGGCCCGGGTCGCCGGGCTGCGGTCGGTCCCGTCGGCCAGCCGAGCCGCCGCCGCGAGCCCAGCCTGGAGCCGCTTGGCGAGGTCGACCTCCTCCTCGGCGGTCAGCAGCGGCACCCGTCCGATGGCGTTCAGGTAGTGGCGGACGCCGTCGGTGGTCGAGATCGTGGTCGGTGCGGGCGTCGTCCCCGTACCGTCGTCGGTCAGGTCGTCGACGACCTCGAGCCCGCGGTCACGGATCGTGGCGGCGAACCGGTCCGGCCAGTCGGCGGCGTCCTCGAGCGGGTCGTGGAGGTCGTGGATCTCGGAGAGCAGGACGTACCCGCGTCTGTCCACCTGGGCGAGCAGCTCGCCGAGCCCCGCGCGGTCCCGGTCCACACCCGACGTGGGTGGACGCCTCTCGTCGTCGGTGGCGACCTCCTGGGCTGTCACGTCACCCCCCGGAGCCGATGCGCACCGGACCGCTCCGCGCGGTCCGGTCGACGGCTCCCTGCTCCCGGCTGGGCGACACGGTAGTGCGCCCGCCGATGGTTCGACGGGCAAGCTCCGTCGCCTCGGTCCCCGGGACGCCGGCGGTGTCAGCCGTCGAGCTCCACGGCGAGCTCGAGCCAGGCTTCCTCGGCGCCGGCGAGCTCGGCGGCGACCTGATCGAGGTCGTCCTGGAGGTCGCGCAGCCGATCGGGGTCCGTGGCGGCCGTGACCATGGCGGCGTGCAGGTCGTCACGCCGGGTCGACAGGGTCGCGACCCTCGTCTCGAGCTGGCGCACGCGCTTGCGTGCGGCCTGGCGCTCGCGGTTGTCGCGCGCGGGTCCTCCCCGGGACGCTCCGGAGGCGGCTCCGGTGACGCCGGCGGCGGACCGGTGCGACGCCCAGTCGAGGTGCTCGGTCAGCCGGCCGCCCGCGACCGCGAGGGTGCGGTCGGTGAGTCGGTCCAGGGTGAAGCGGTCGTGCGAGGCGACGACGAGGGTGCCGGCGAACCCGTCGAGGTGGTCCTCGAGGACCGCCAGGGTGTCGAGGTCGAGGTCGTTGGTGGGCTCGTCGAGGAGGAGGACGTTGGGCGCCGCGACGAGCAGGTGCAGCAGCGCGACCCGGCGCCGTTCGCCGCCCGACAGCAGCCCGATCGGGGTGCGCTGGAGCTGGCCGTCGAACCCGAACCGTTCGGCCAGCCGGTGCGCGGGCAAGGTCTCGCCGTTCGCGAGCGGCACGTGGGTCGCGACGTCGAGCACGCTGTCGAGGACCGTCTGGGTCGCGTCGAGTCCCACGCCCGCCGACTGGCCGCCTCGAGCTCGGGGCGCGTGATCCTGTTCGTACAGCCCGAGCTGGACGGTCGTGCCGACCTTCACCTCGCCGTCGTCGACGGGCAGCCGGCCCGCGAGCACGTGGAGCAGGGTGGACTTGCCGGCGCCGTTGGGTCCGACGATGCCGACGCGCTCGCCGGGACCGATGCCGAGGTCGACCCGGTCGAGCACCTGCACGTCGCCTCGGCGCAGGCTCACCCCGCGGAGCTCGAAGACGTCGTTGCCGAGCCGGCGGCGTCCGGTGCCGAGCTCGAGCGGCCGTCCGTCCTCGTCGGAGCTGGCCGCCGCGCGGATCACCTCGACCTGCTCGGTGCGGAACTTCGGCTTGCTGCTGCGCGCCTTGGGGCCGCGCTGGAGCCAGGCGACCTCCTTGCGCAGCAGGTTGCGGGCCCGGGCGGTCGCTCGTTGCTCGGACGCGGCCCGTTCGACCCGGGCCTCGAGCAGCGAGGAGTAGGAGCCCTCGTGCCAGACCACGGTGCCCTCGCGGTTGGCCGAGGGGGGGACGAGGTCGAGCATCCGGTCGGTCACCCGTTCGAGCACGTAGCGGTCGTGGGTCACGAGCACGACCGCACCGCTGCGTCGCCGGAGCTCGTCCTCGAGCCAGTCGATGGTGTCGACGTCGAGGTGGTTGGTCGGCTCGTCGAGGATCGAGCAGGTCCGAGGGGGGCAGGAGCGTCCGCGCGAGGTCGACGCGCCGGCGCTGGCCACCGGACATCGCGCGGTCGGCTGGGCCGGATCGACCCGCAGCGCGGCCAGCAGCCGCTCAGCCTCGTCGGGACGTGCGGTCGGGTCGGCGGCGAGCACCGCGTCGAGCGCGGGGACGTCCGGCAGCTCAGGGTCCTGGGCGAGCAACCCGGCCCGCAGCCCGCCGCGGGCCACGACCTGCCCTCGTCGGGTTCCCGTTCGCCCGCGAGGATGCGCAGCAGGGTGGTCTTGCCCGAGCCGTTCGGACCGACGAGGCCCGACCCGGTGCTCGGAGGACAGGCCGAAGGACACGTCCGCGAAGAGGGTCCGACCCTCGACGGACGCGCCGACGCGGTCCACCGAGATGAGGTGCATGGCGGGGAGGGTAGGCCGCGACCGGGGGTAGCCTGACCGCACCCGCTGACGCCGTCCCCCGTGGGCACTGGCGCGCGTTCCACCCCTCCCGTGAGGTCCTGCCGTGCTCAGCCTGTCCGATGTCGTCCTGCGCGTGGGCGGTCGCCCGCTGCTCCGGGACGTCGACCTGCGCTTCCCGTCCGGGTCGCGGACGGCGCTCGTCGGCGGCAACGGGGCGGGCAAGACCACCCTGCTGCGCACCATCGTCGGCGAGCGCGACGCCGACGAGGGCACGGTGGCCCGCCCGAAGGGGCTGCGGCTCGGGTTGCTGCCGCAGGACATCGTCGACACCATGAGCGGCGAGGAGGTCGGGGGCACCGTCCTCGACCACGTGCTCCGCGGCGCCTCGCACATCACCGACCTCGAGGCGCGGCTGCGCGAGCTCGAGCAGCGCATCGAGACCGCCACGGGCGCCGAGCAGGAGCGGCTGCTGGCCGACTACGGCCGCACCACCGACCAGCTTCGAGCAGCTCGGGGGCTACGAGCTCGAGGCCGAGGCGCACCGGGTGCTGTCCGGGCTCGGGTTCCCCCCGACGCGCACGGCGCGGCCGACCGAGGAGCTGTCCGGTGGCTGGCGTGTGCGGGTCGCGCTCGCGCAGCTGCTGCTCGCCAAGCCCGACCTGCTGGTCCTCGACGAGCCGACCAACCACCTCGACGTCGAGACCATCGGGTGGCTCGAGCGACACGCTCGCCGTCGCTGCCCGGCGCGCTGCTGTTCGTCAGCCACGACCGGGACTTCATCGACGCCGTCGCGGACACGATCGTCGAGGTCGCTGCCGGCACGGCCACCACCTACGACGTGCGCACGGGGACCATCGTCGCCGAGGAGGGCGGGTTCGCCGCCTTCGTGCACCAACGCGAGGAACGGCTGGCGTCGCTGCGCGCGGCCCGGGCCCAGCAGGACCGCCAGCTCGCCGACGTCGAACGCTTCGTCGAACGCTTCCGCTACAAGGCATCCAAGGCCAAGCAGGTCCAGTCGCGGATCAAGGCGCTCGACAAGGTCGAGCGCATCGAGATCGCCGACCGCAGGCAGCTCGTGGCGAGGTTCTCCTTCCCCGAGCCGCCGCGGTCGGGGCGCATCGTCGTCGAGACGAAGGGCCTGCGGGTCGCGTTCGACGACCACGTGGTGCTCGACGGGGTCGACCTCGCGATCGAGCGGGGCCGCAAGGTCGCCGTCCTCGGGCCGAACGGGGCCGGCAAGACCACGCTGCTGCGGGTGCTGGCCGGCCAGCTCGAGCCGACGTCGGGGACCTACGAGCTCGGCCACAACGTCGACATCGCCGTCGTCGACCAGCACCAGGCCGAGGTGCAGGACCACGACCGCACCGTGCTCGAGGAGTTCCGCACGGCCCTCGGCGATGCGCACCGGGACGCTCAACCACCGCTCGATGCTCGGGGCGTTCGGGTTCCCCGGCGACCTCGCCGAGCGGGTGGTCGGCATGATGTCCGGCGGCGAGCGCACCCGGCTCGGGTCTCGCCAAGGTGATGGCCTCGCCGGTCAACCTGCTGCTGCTCGACGAGCCCACCAACCACCTCGACCTCGCCTCGCGCGACGTCCTCGAGGACGCGCTCCAGGCCTACCCGGGCACGGTGCTGCTGATCACCCACGACCGTCACGTCATCCGCGGCGTCGCCGACGCGATCATCGAGGTCGACGGCGGCCGGGCCCGCTGGTTCGACGGCACCTACGAGGAGCTGCTCGCTCGTCGAGCGTGCCGCCGCGTCGGCACGGCCAGCCGCGCCGGCGCGCGTCGACGGTGGCGCGGCGTGAGCGCCGGACCGAGCGCCGGCCACGGCGCCGACGCGCCGCGGACAAGCGCCGCGAGGCGGAGCGGCGCCAGGCGCGCCACGCGGCGACCAAGGACCTGAAGACGCGAGGTGTCACGCGTCGAACGTGAGCTCGCGCGGGCCGAGGCCGCCGTCGCCGACCTCACCCGCCAGCTCGCCGACCCGGCCGTCTACGACGACGCAGGAACGCGTCAAGGGGCTGGTCGCCCGGCACGGCACCGCCAAGGACGAGGCTGCGGCGCTCATGGCGCGCTGGGAGCGGGCGTCGCTCGCGCTCGAGCAGGCGGAGCGCAGCGTCGTCGGCTGACGCGTCCAGACGGCCGGTCGAGCGCGACCCTCGCCCGTTCCGCCTCCCGAACGGACCGGTGGCAGCCATCGAGACCTCGGCCGTAACCTCGGCGACGGCCGCTCGTTGGAGGGACCAGGCGAGCGCAGGCGTGCGTTCGCGACCGGACGAATGGGAGCACCGATGGGACGCAAGCGACTGCTCACGATCCTCACGACGGTGATCGTCGCTGTCGGCGTCCCCGCCGGGACGGCGTCGGCGCAGCTGCGGCTCCCCGGGGTCGGTTCGGTCGACGTCACCGAGGACTGCCTCGAGGCGAACCTCTCGCTCGGTGATCTCGTCAACCTCGACCCGAAGCTGTGTGCCGCCGAGGACGAGGCCTCGTCCCCGCTCGAGCAGGTCACCGAACCCGTCAAGCAGGCCACCAAGGCCGTGACCGACAAGGTCAACGAGGTCGTCGGCGGCACGCAGGGCGGGGGCACCGCACCGACGGCCCCCTCCGCGCCGAGCGGTGACGGCGGCGACGCCCCGGCTGCCGACGGTTCGGGCGGCTCAGGCGCCACCGACGGTGGCACCAGCGCCGACCGCGCCGACCGCGACACCCGTGGCGGCTCGCAGGTGCAGCCCGCTGGGACCGCCGACCCCGCCCCGACGGCCAGCGAGCAGCGTGAGCGCGACCGTCAGCTCGCCAGCATCCGTGCCCTGCGCTCCGACCTCGCCGCAGGGACCAACCTCGACAGCGGCCTCTCCGGCCCGGTCGTGCCCTTCGGTGGTCTCAGCAGCCTGCAGCTCGACGAGCCGGCCGACCCGCTCGTCGCAGAGGGCTCGATCGTCCCCGGCATCGACACGAGCGTCGCCCCCGACGTCGCTCCGGCCTCCGAGCAGGCGATCTTCGCCGGCGGCCCGGCCGCGCCGGACCTCGCCGAGGTCCCCCTCTCGCTCCAGCTCCTCGCCGCCGCCCTCGTGCTCGGCGCCGGTGCCGTCTGGACCCTGGCCCGCCGCGAGCTCGGCGGCTCCACCTTCACCAGCGCCTGATCGACCCCTGCACCGACGACGCCCCCGCGCGAGCGGGGGCGTCGTTCGGTGCGGGGCGGTGGTGTCAGCTGCGGTCGTCGACGCCGACGTAGTCCCGCTCGTCCTCGCCGACGAACAGCTGGCGTGGTCGGACGATGGCCTGCTCCTCGTCGAGCAGGTTCTCCTGCCAGTGCGCGAGCCAGCCGGGGATGCGCCCCATCGCGAACAGGACCGGGAACATCGAGGTCGGGAAACCCATCGCCTGGTAGATGATCCCCGAGTAGAAGTCGACGTTCGGGTAGAGCTTGCGCTCGGCGAAGTACTCGTCCTCGAGCGCGATGCCCTCGAGCTCGACCGCGATGTCGAGCAGCGCGTTCTTGCCGGTGACCTCGAACACCTTGTGCGCGAGTTCGCGGACGACCTTCGCGCGCGGGTCGTAGTTCTTGTAGACGCGGTGGCCGAAGCCGCTGAGACGGAACTCGCCGCTCTTGGCCTTCTCGATGTACTTCGGCACCTGGTCGGCGGTGCCGATCTCCTCGAGCATCCGCAGCACGGCTTCGTTGGCGCCCCCGTGCTTGGGGCCGTAGAGGGCGGCCGTCGCGCCCGCTGCGGCCGAGTACGGGTCGGCGTCCGAGGACCCGATGGCCCGCATCGTGGTGGTCGAGCAGTTCTGCTCGTGATCGGCGTGCAGGATCAGCAGCACGTCCATGGCGCGTTCGAGCACCGGGTCCGGCTCGTACTTGAGCTCGGTGGTCTTCCACATCATGTTGAGGAAGTTGCCCGCGAACGACAGGTCGTTGTCGGGGTAGGCGTACTTCATCCCGATCGAGTGCCGGTAGGCGAACGCGGCCAGCGTCGGGAACTTGGCGATCAGGCGCACGATCTGCTGCTGGCGGGCGTCGGGATCGTCGATGCCCTTGGCCTCGGGGTAGAAGGTCGACAACCCGCCGACCGACGAGACCAGGATGCCCATCGGGTGGGCGTCGTGGTGGAACCCGTCGATGAACTTCTTGATGTTCTCGTGGATGAAGGTGTGGTGGGTGATGTCGAACACCCACCGGTCGTACTGACGTCCTGGGTCGGCAGCTCGCCGTGGATCAGCAGGTAGGCGACCTCGAGGAAGGTCGAGGATTCGGCGAGCTGCTCGATCGGGTAGCCGCGGTAGCGCAGGATCCCGGCGTCACCGTCGATGTAGGTGATCTCGGAGCGGACGTTGGCGGTGTTCTTGAACGCCGGGTCGTAGGCCAACAGGCCGAAATCGTCGTCGCTCACCTTGATCTGGCGCAGGTCCATCGACCGGACCGCGCCGTCCTCGATCGGCAGCTCGTAGGTCTGCCCGGTGCGGTTGTCGGTGACGGTGAGCGTGTCCTTCTGATCACCCATCGCGGGGGGACTCCTCGTCGAAGCTGCAGCGGGGGAGCGGGGTCGCCCCTCCCCGGCCGTCGGGGGGCGGTGCACGGTCGACGGTGGTCGACGTGCGTCGATCGCGGCGCCGAACCTAGCGGGCGCCGCCGCCCTCGGCCGGGGGCGTCCGCCCGTGGCCGCGGCCCGGGACCTCGGAGCGGGTCACGCTTCGAGCCGCTCGACGATCCGTCCGAGCGCGGCCGCGACCACCGCAGCCTCGTCGTCACCGAGCACGTCGGCGAAGTGCTCGCGCACCCCGGCGAGGTGGGTCGGCGCCGAGCGTCGGATGACGTCGTACCCGTGGTCGGTCATCTGGGCCCAGGTGCCCCGACGGTCGTCCGTCGCAGGGGGACCGCGACACCAGGCCCTCGCGTTCCATCCGGTCGATGAGCCGGGTGAGGCCGGACTTCGACAGCACGACGCGGCCGGCGAGGTCCTGCATGCGCAACCGACGGTCGTCGGCCTCGGACAGCTGCACGAGCACGTCGTACCAGGTCAGCGGCAGCCCGACCCGGTCGCGGAGCTCGCGGGCGAGCTCGTCGGTGAGCCGTGCGTGGGCCGTCAGGAACGCGCGCCACGCCGCCATCTGCGGAGCGGGGACGATGGGCTCGTCGTCGCGAGCCGGCGGTGGTGCGGGCGAGGTCGTCACGGTCCCCAGGGTAGTCAGCCGACCCCGGTGTCGGTGTCGACGACGGGGGCGGTCACCGCCACCGTGGTGGACCGAGGAGCGGGTGCCGGCTGGCACGTCGGACACCAGTAGACGAGCCGGGCCTGGTCCCCGAGGTGCCCCGAGCGGATCGCGGTGCCGCACCGCCGGCAGGGGCGCCCTCCCCGGCCGTAGACCCACAGGCTGCCGGGGGGACCACCCGCGACCGTGGTCCGGGCCACCACCGGAGCGAGGTTCCGACGCAGCAGCTCGCCAGCGGTCCGCAGCAGCCCGCGGCGCTCGTCGCTCGACACAGCTGCGATCGGGGGTCGTCGGGTGCAGACCGTGCAGGAACAGCACGTCGCAGCGGTAGACGTTGCCCACCCCGCAGGCGATGCGCTGGTCGAGCAGTGCCTCGCCGATGGAACGGTCCGGCGCGGACAGCCGCCCGAGCCGGGTGACCGCTTCGTCGAGGTCGGCCCCGGGGTCGCACAGGTCCGGGCCGAGCCGACGGAGGGCGCGGTGGCGCGCGAGCCCGGCGGCGTCGAGCACCTCGACCACGGGGCTGGCGAAGCAGACCGCGACCGTCCCGGGGACCGCCAGCACCACCCGGGCCGCACGCGGCGACTTCCGCCACCGTTCCCCGGGCGCGTAGAGGTGCCACGACCCGGTCATCATCTGGTGGGTGTGGACGACCAGCCCGTCGGAGGTCGCGATCAGCAGGTGCTTGCCGCGAGCTTCGATACCGGTGACCTCGGCGCCGACCGCGGGCCAGGGCGGCGGGAGGCGGGGCACGTCGACCCGGGTCAGCGTGCGGCCGACCAACGCCGTCCGAAGGGCGGCGGCGGCGCGGTGGATGGTGTCTCCCTCGGGCATGAGGCGAGGGTAGGAGAGCGGCGCGACCGCCCGGCACCGTCGTCGGGCGACGCCCGAGGGGGCCGCCGGAGCGGCCCCCTCGGGCAGGTGCGTGCCCCCGAGCGGGGGCGGTGGATCAGAGGTCGTACGGGCGCAGGGTGCCGCGGTTGTTGCCTTGGCACGCTCGGCGGCGTCCTTGAGCATGGCGTTGATCTTCGCGTTCACGGCCTCGCCGAGCGAGGAGTCCATGCGCAGGTCGAGGCCCTTGACGGCCTCCTTGAGCTTGCTGTTCACGACGAGCGAGTCCGCCATCGGTCCGCCTCCGTTGTGTCGGGGTTGGTGCGGGAAAGCCCAACCTATGGGGTCGGAGGGGGGAAGGGCGAGCACCCGACCCCGTCCGAGCCCGGTGAGCGTGCGTTCAACGCACATCAGTGCGCGGCCGACTTCGGCGTCGCCCCGCGGTAGGTCAGGCCCCGGTAGCCGACCGTGAAGCCCTCCTCTGCGAGCACCGCGGACCATGTCGTGTCGTGCACCGGGGCCCCGTCCACGCGGGTGATCTCGAGCTTGCGCAGGCGCCGACCGATCGACCAGGCCGCGCAGCGCGGGCGCCCACGTCGGCGGGTTGCGGGCCGTCCTCGAAGGTGGTCAGGCTGCGTCCGCCACGCTCGAGCACCACCGCCGGCTCACCGCCGACGAGCACCACGAACGCCCCCGCCGCGCGGGCGGGTCGCCCCGCCGTCGGCGGCCACGCCAGCGCGGCGCCGTAGGGCTGGGCGGGGTCGGTCGCCGCGAGCACGACCACCTCCGCCGGGTCGTCGGATGCATCGCGGCCGCCCGCCGGGGGTACGCGAGGGCACGGAGCCGGTCGATCGCTCCGGGAGCGGCGAACTGCGCCGCGCCGAGCCCGGCGACCACGTACCCGCGGCGGATGCGACCGGACTCCTCGAGCGCCTTCAGGACCGGGTAGACGGTCGAGAAGCCCGCCACGGACCGACTCGGCGCGCATGGCCTCGCGGGTGAGCACCCCGTGCCGCTCGAGCAGCTGCTCGGCCAGCGCGTGGAGCTGTTCGGTGCCGGTCGTCGCCACGTCGCCCTCACCGGCGGTGGTCCGTGGAGGTCGCGGGTCAGCGACCAGCGGCCTCGAGCGGCGGGGGGACCCCACGGGTCGGGCGGCCGGGTCGTGTGCCGTGCGCCCGGCGTCGCGCGCCGCCGGCGACGCGCCCGACCGCCGCCGACGAGGTCGCGCACCGGCTGGTAGGTGTCGTTGGTGACCTGGCCCGTCCCAGACCAGGTCCCACAGCGCGTCGAGCACCTCCTGGGCGTCGGGGAGCCCGGGCTCGGCGCTGGCGCCGCCCGCCGCGCCGAGCAGGTCGGGCCAGAACGACGCGCCCCGGCGTCGCGAGGTGGTCGAGCAGCCGGTCGTGGACGGCCCGGTCTCGCCGGCGGGTGGATCGCTCGTCCACGGCGTCGCCGGCCCGAGCAGCGGGACCAGCAGCGGGACCTGGTCGCGGAAGCACAGCACCACCCGCCCGTCGCGCGTCCCGACCGGTTCGACGCCCAGCCAGACCACCTCGCCGGCGGCGATGAGCTCGTCGAGGTCGCCGGGGCGGTAGCCGTCGAGCCGGGCGGGCAGCACGTCGGTCTCGAGGACCGACGCGGGGATCGGGCGCGCCCTGGAGCTGGGCGACCACGTCGACGAGCGCGTCGAGGCCGCGCCGGCGGCCGGCGCCGTCGGCGCCCCGGACGCCGTGCCACGCCGGCAGGAAGCGGCCGAGCACGGCGGGCTCGACCGGTTCGACCTCGCGGCGGAGCGCCGCCAGCGACCGGCGTTTGAGGCGCCGCAGCACCTCGGTGTCGATCCACTCGCGTCCGCGACGCGCCGGGCCGGAACTCGCCCGGCAGGACGCGGTCGATCCGTTCGAGGTGGCGCAGGGTCGCCTCGACGCGCTCGCCCGGGCACGTGCAGCCGCGCGGCGCAGGCCGTGGACGGTGAACGGACCGTGGGTGCGGGCGTAGCGACCGACGAGGTCAGCGAGCGGATCCTCGACCGGTTCGGTGAACACCTGCGGGAGGCCGGGCGGGAGCGCCACCCCGATCGCGTCGCGCAGCCGGGCGGCGTCCTCGGCGGCGGCGATGCGGTCGTCGCCACCGACGCGGACCTCGATGGCGCGGCGCTCGGTGAGCAGCTGCTCGATCCACGGCGCCGGGTCGGCGGTCGTCCGGTCGGCGAGCTCGTCGCGGGTCAGGTCGCCGACGGCCCGCAGGACGTCGTGGAGCTCGTCGGCGTCGCGGGCCCGCCGGTCGACGGCGGCGCGCCGTGCCGCGGCGTCGTCGACGTCCTCGCCGGCGAGCAGCTCGGCGACCGACGCGGGCGGCGCCAGACGCTGGAGCTCGCGTTCGAGCGCCTCGAGGACGTCGGCGTCGAGCAGGTCACGCAGCTCGTCGCCGCCGAGCAGCTCGCGGAGCAGGTCGCGGTCGAGGGCCAGGGCCGCGGCCCGGCGCTCGGCGAGCGGCGAGTCGTACTCGTACATGTACTGGCCGACCCAGCCGAACAGCAGCGACTGGGCGAACGGCGACGCCGAGCGCGGTGTCGACGGTGGCGACCCGGACCGTCGCGACCGCAGCTGCCCGAGCAGGTCGCGCAGGGCCGGCAGGTCGAACACGTCCTGGAGGACCTCGCGGGTCGCCTCGAGCAGGATCGGGAAGGTCGGGTACCGCGACGCGACGCCCGAGCAGGTCGGCAGCCCGCTGACGCTGCATGCCACAGGGCCGTGCGCTGGCCCGGCCGGCGCTTCGGCAGCAGCAGCGCCCGGCCCGCGGCCTCACGGAAGGTGGTGGTGAACAGCGCCGTCCCGGCGAGCTGGTCGACCACCAGCTGCTCGACCTCGTCGGGGTCGATCAGGAGCTGGTCCATCACCGACGGCGCGTCCGAGGATCCGCCCTCGAAGACCGCGTCGAACGACTCCTGGAGGCGCAGGACGATGCCGTCGTCGGCCCACAGGATCTCGGGGTCGAACCCCGCGTCGGTCAGCTGACGTTCGATGGCCATCGCCCAGGGTGCGTGGACCTGCGCGCCGAACGGCGACAGGATGCAGACCCGCCAGTCACCGAGCTCGTCGCGGAACCGTTCGACGACCACGGTGCGGTCGTCGGGGAGCACACCGGTGGCCTCGACCTGCTCCTCGAGGTAGGCCGACGAGGTTGTCGGCGGCCCACGGCGTCGAGGTCGTGGTCGGCACGCAGCCGGGCGACCTCGGCGTCGCGGTCGGCGTCCGCGCCGGCACGGACCTCGCGGTGGAAGACCCCGATCGCCGCCCCGAGCTCGAACGGGCGACCGGGCCCGTCCCCGTGCCAGAACGGCAGCTTGCCGGGCTGGCCGGGGGCGGGGGTGACCACGACCCGCTCGTGGGTGATGTCCTCGATGCGCCAGGTCGACGCGCCGAGCACGAAGGTCTCGCCCGGGCCGGGACTCGTGGACCATCTCCTCGTCGAGCTCGCCGACGCGTGCGCCGTCGGGCAGGAACACGCCGAACAGCCCACGGTCGGGGATCGTGCCGGGGTTGGTGACCGCCAGGCGCTGGGCGCCGGCCCGACCGCGGACCGTGCCGGCGACCCGGTCCCACACGATCCGCGGCCGTAGCTCGCTGAACTCCTCGGACGGGTAGCGCCCGTCGAGCAGGTCGAGCACCGCGTGGAAGACGTCCTCGGACAGCTCGGCGAACGGTGCGGCTCGGCGCACGAGCGCGAGCAGGTCGTCGACGGGCCACTCGTCGGTCGCCGCCATCGCCACGACGTGCTGCGCGAGCACGTCGAGGGGGTTGCGCGGGTACCGGGTCGACTCGATCAGCCCGTCACGCATCCGGCGGACGACCACGGCGGTCTCGACCAGGTCGCCGCGGTACTTGGGGAACAGCGCGCCGCGGGACGGTGCGCCCGACCTGGTGCCCCGACCGGCCGATCCGCTGGAGCCCGCGCGATACCGCACCGGGGGAGGAGACCTGGACCACGAGGTCGACCGCGCCCATGTCGATGCCGAGCTCCAGCGACGAGGTGGCCACGAGCCCGCGCAGCTGGCCGGACTTCAGCTGGTCCTCGATGTGGAGCCGCCGTTCGCGTGACAGCGACCCGTGGTGGCTCATCACGAGCTCGGGTGGCGCCGAGGTGTCGGGTTCGGCGAGCGCGGCCTCGAGCGCGTCGCCCTCGAGACCTGAGGCACGCAGCTCGGCCTCGCGGAGGCGGGCTGCGTGCAGCTCGTTGAGCTTCGCGGCCAGCCGCTCGGCCAGCCGGCGGGCGTTGACGAAGATCAGCGTCGAACGGTGTTCGAGGACCATGTCGAGCAGGCGCGGGTGCATCGCGGGCCAGATGCTGCGTCGTGACGGGCCCGGCTGCCGCAGGCCCCGAGCGCAGGCCGCCGTCGTCGGCCGGGAGCTCGGAACCGAGCTCGGCGAGGTCCTCGACGGGGACCACGACCTCGAGCTGGAGCTCCTTGGCGACGCCCGCGTCGACGATGGTCACCGGGCGAGGGCGCACGCCGCCGTCGTCGGTCGGTTCGCTGCCGCCGCCCCGTGCTCGGGGCGCGGATCCCCCGTGGCCCCGTGCTCGGGGGGCGTAGCCACCGAGGAACCGGGCGATCTCCTCGAGCGGGCGCTGGGTCGCCGACAGCGCGACGCGCTGCGGCGCCTGGCGAGGTGGCGCGCCGTCCTCCAGGCCGCCGAAGCGGACCTCGTGCTCGAGCCGTTCGAGGCTGAGCGCGAGGTGGCTGCCGCGCTTGGTGGCCGCCATCGCGTGGATCTCGTCGACGATCACGGTCTCGACGTGACGCAGCGTCTCGCGGGCCTGCGAGGTCAGCAGCAGGTACAGGGACTCGGGGTGGTGATCAGCACGTCCGGCGGGGTGCGCTTCATCCGCTCGCGGTCGCGGGCGGGCGTGTCACCCGTCCGGACGCCCGACCTCGGGACGGTGCACGGTGTGGCCCGTGCGTTCCGCCGCCAGCCGGATGCCCTCGAGCGGCGCGCGGAGGTTGCGGTCGACGTCGACGGCGAGCGCCCGGAGGGGCGAGACGTAGATGACCCGCAGCCGCTCCTCCTTCGGCGGTACCGGTTCGGAGACCAGCCGGTCGATGGCGGCAAGGAACGCGGTCAGCGTCTTGCCCGACCCCGTCGGCGCGAGGATGAGGGTGTGGTCGCGGTCGGCGATCGCGGGCCACCCGCGAGCCTGCGCCTCGGTGGGCGCGGCGAAGGTGGTCCGGAACCACTCCCGGACCGGCGGGCTGAACCGTTCGAGCACGTCGGACCGGTCCCGCCTCATCGCGGGGGTTGCCGTCGTGAGGGCGTGGTCGTCGACCATCGCGAGCACGCTACCCGCGGCTCCGGACACCGGTCGGTGGCCGTGAGCCGGTGCGGGCCGACCGATCCGGGCCCCGCGACCCGACGAACCTCGTCGGACCGCCACCCGCGCCGGAGCCCTGCGTGCGCACCGCCGTCGTCCTGTTCACCCGCGACCTGCGGGTCCACGACCACCCCGCGCTGGACGCGGCCTGCCGCGAGCGCGGACCGGGTGGTGCCGCTGTTCGTGCTCGACGACGCGATCCTCGGTAGCCGGTACGCCGCCCCGAACCGGGTCGCCGCGCTGGTCGAGGCGCTCCGGGACCTGCGTTCGTCGCTGCGTCGACCGGGGCGGCGGGCTGTGGTGCGCCGCGGGGACGTCGTCGAGCAGGTCCGTGCGGTCGCGGTGACGAGGTCGAGGCGGACGAGCTCCACCTCAGCGCCGACGTCTCGCGGCACGCGCGCCGACGCGCACGTGCGCTGGACGGCCTCGGGGACGGAACTCGGCCGTCCGCGGTCGACCGCCCACCCCGGCGTCGCCGTGGTCGAACCCGGGCGCGATCGCACCGTCCGGCGGGCGACCACTTCCGGGTGTTCACCCCGTACTGGCGGCGGTGGGTCGACGCCAGCCCCGACGTGCCCTCGTGCCCCGCTCCGCGCGGGTCCCGTTGCCCCGCCCGTCGCCGACCGGGGCGATCCCGGCCTGGACCGACCTCGTCGACGGGCGACGAGGCGCCGGATCGGCTGCGCACCGGCGAGGCGGCCGCGCGCGAGCGGCTCGACGTGGTGGTTCGACGATGCGGTCGAGGGCTACGAGGACGGGCGCGACGAGCTCGGCGCCGACCGCACCTCGAAGCTGTCCCCGCACCTCCACCTCGGGTGCCTGTCGCCGGCGAGGTCGCCGCCCGGATCGACGACGACCGCGCCGGCCACGAGGCCTTCCTCCGGCAGCTGTGCTGGCGCGACTTCAACCCCAGCTGCTCGCCGCCAACCCCGAGCTGCCCGCGACCAGGACGTGCGCGGTCAGGGCGACCGGTGGCGCGAGGACGACGATGCCCTCGCTGCCTGGTGCGAGGGCCGCACCGGCTACCCCATCGTCGACGCGGGCATGCGCCAGCTGCAGCGCGAGGGCTGGATGCACAACCGCGCCCGGATGCTGACGGCCTCGTTCCTGACCAAGCACCTCCACGTCGACTGGCGCGTCGGGGCGCTGGCACTTCATGGACCACCTCGTGGACGGGGACCTGGCCAACAACTTCGCGCAGTGGCAGTGGGTCGCGGGGACCGGGACGGACTCGCGTCCGAACCGGGTCTTCAACCCCGTCACCCAGTCCCGGCGCTACGACCCGACGGCGCCTACATCCGGCGGTACGTGCCCGAGCTCGCCGACCTCGACGATCGGCTCGTCCACGCTCCCTGGGAGGCGGAGGACCAGCTGCTGCGCCGTGGCCGACTACCCGCCGCCGGTGGTCGACCACGCCGAGGCGCGCGACCGGTTCCTCGCGGCCCGCGGACGGTCCTGAAGGTCGACCGGCCGGCGGAGCGGTCGGCCGGCGCCGCTACGATCGATCCCGGTCCGTCCGGCCGGAGGTCCCGTGGAACCGACGATCGACGCCACCCCGGCGGATGAGGGTTGCGCCCCCCTCCGGGTGGTCCTCGTCGACGACGACCCCGACTTCCGGCTCATCATGCGGGCGCGGCTCAACCTGCGACCCGGCATCGAGGTCGTCGCGACCGCCGGTGACGGTGACGAGGCGCTCCGGCTCGTGGCCGAACACGCTCCCGACGTGGTCGTGGTCGATCTGATCATGCCGGGCGTCGACGGGTACGCCACGCTGGCGATGCTCCGTGACCGGCACGCCGAGGTCGGGGCGGTTGCCTACACCGCGGTCGCGGCGGCGACCTCCCGTCAGCGGGTGCTCGAGCTCGGGGTCGAGCTCGTCCAGAAGACGCGCGACCCGGCGGAGCTCGTGGACGCCATCCGCCGGAGCGCCGGAGCCCGCGCGACCCGCCCCGAGCTCCAACCGTGAGTCGACGCGGCGACGGTGCCGAAGACCCCCGGCCCGGGCTGGCCGAGCTGACCGGCGAACTGCCGCGGTTCGTACGCGACCGTCTCGGCCGACCGCGGCCGGTGGGCCCGGACGGTCGCGCGGTGCTCGACGACGAGGACGCGGCGACGGTCCACGCGCTCGTCGACCTCGGGCTCGACGAGGACGCTGCACGGGCCGCCGTCGACGAGGGTCGGGTGGCGCTCGTGCTCGCCCAGCGGGTCGTCGGTGGCGACACGGCGGTACTCGACTCGCGGAGGTCTCGGAACGGTCCGGCGTCCCCGTCGAGCTGCTTCGTCGCATCCGCGTCGCGACGGGTCTGCCGCTACCCGACCGACTCGGCGAGGCCGACCTGCAGTGGGCCCACCTGCTCGCCCGGCTGCTCGAGGTGCTCCCGGCCGATGCCGTCGCGTCGTCCGCCCGGGCGCGGGGGACGGCCCTGGCGATGGTCGCGCGCTCCGACCTCGGCATCGTCCGCGACGAGCTGCTGCTGCCGATGCGCCAGGCCGGCGCCGACGACCTCACCGTGGCGGTCACGCTCGCCGAGACCGCGAAGGAGCTCGACGGCATCGCGCGCGAGGTGCTGCAGATCACCTACGGGTTGCACCTCGAGCACCAGCTGAGCACGGAGCTCTCGGTGACCCTGACCCGTGGCGACGTACCGGAGGTCGACCTCGCCGTCGGGTTCGTCGACGTCGTCGGGTGGACCTCGCTGTCGTCCCGCGTCGACCCGCAGGGGCTCGACGAGGTCCTCGACGCCTTCGAGGAGCGCATCATCGAGGTCACCGCCCCGCGGACCGAGGTGTCGGTCGTGAAGTTCCTCGGCGATGCCGCGATGCTGGTGGCCGCCGATGCCGTCACGCTCGCCGACGCGATGCTGGAGCTGACCACCGAGGTGCCGGCGCTCGAGGACGTTCCCCTCCGGGGCGGGCTGGCTTCGGGGTCGACACTGGTGCGCGAGGGGGACGTCTTCGGTGCGCCGGTGAACCTCGCCGCTCGGCTCACCGACCTCGCACGGCCGTGGCGGTTGCTCGCCGACGAGCGAGCTCGCCGACGAGTTGGGGGAGGCCGGCTACGACACGCGAGCGGCTCCGTCCGGTCCGGATCCGGGGCATCGGGACGCGTCGTCCGATCAGCGTGTCGGCCCCCTCCGCGGCGGCGTGAGCCCGTCGACGGCAGCCGCCGTCGACGGGCTCAGATGCTCCGGCCGGTAGTCTCCGTCGACACGTCGGAGGGAGACCGGTGGCGGCAGCAGGTCAGCGATGGAGCCGCGGACGCGCAGGGCCACGGCGAGCGGCTCGCATCGGTCGACGCGGCGTTCCTCGAGATGGAGACGCCGCAGCTCCACATGCACGTGGGCGGGCTGCTGATCTTCGACGCCGCCGCCGCCGCTGCCGGACGCTGCCGAGGCGTCACGGCTTCGCGCGCTTCCTCGCGCTCATCGGCTCGCGGCTGCACCTGGTGCCGCGGTACCGCCAGAAGCTGGCGTACCCACCGCTCGGGATCGGCAACCCGGTCTGGGTCGACGATCCGGACTTCGACCTGAGCTTCCACGTCCGCCACGCCGCGCTGCCGCGCCCGGCACGATGGCGCAGCTGACCGAGTACTGCGCCCGGATCCTGTCGCGCCCGCTCGACCGCGACCGGCCGCTGTGGGAGATCTACGTCATCGAGGGGCTCGAGGAGGGCCGCTTCGCGGTGCCTCAGCAAGTCCCACCACGCCATGATCGACGGCCTCGCCGGCATGGACATCGCGACCGTGATGCTCGACCTCGCCCCGGACGGCCCCCGAGGACGTCGCGGGACCGGCGACCGTGGTCGCCGGCGTCGCCGCCGCCGTCCCGCCGACTTGGCGGTCGGTGCGGTCAAGGATCTCGCGACCTCGCCGCGTCGAGCTCGTTCGGACCGCCGGCGCGTGGTCGATGCCCCGGCCAAGACCGCGCTGCGGGCCCTCGGCGTCGGACGGGGGGTGCTGTCGATCGCGCGCGCGAACCTGGCGAAGCCGGCGCCGCGGTCGCTGCTCAACCAGGCCGCCGGGCCCAGCACCGCAGGCTCGCCGTCCAGCGGATGCCGCTCGACGAGGTCAAGGACATCAAGGACGCGTTCGGGACCACGGTCAACGACGTGGTCCTCGCGGCCGTCGCCGACGCGACCGGCCGCTACCTGCGCAGCCAGGGGACCCGGACGACGGGCCTGTGGCTGCGCGCCATGGTGCCGGTCGTCCACGCGGGACGCCTCCGACGCGTCACGCGCTCGGGAACCGGGTGGTCTCCGTGTTCGTCGACCTGCCGATGTTCGAGATGGATCCGGTCGAGCGGCTGCGCGTCTGTCACGACGCGATGGCCGAGGTCGAAGTCGTCCCACCACGCCGTCGGCGCCGGGTTCCTCATCGGCCTGGCGCAGTTCGCACCGCCGACGATCCACGCCATGGCGTCACGGTCGGCGTCCGCGCAGCCGGCTGTTCAACTTCCTGGTGACCAACGTGCCCGGACCGCAGCTACCGATCTACTGCCTCGGCGCCCGGCTGCTCGGGTTCTTCCCGTTCACGCCGCTGGCGGCGACCCAGTCCTACGCGGTCGGGCCTGACCAGCATCGACGGGTGGCTGAACTTCGGCTTCATCGGCGACTACGACGCGCGTGCCGAACCTCGAGCGAGGTGACGGGCTTCCTCCTGGAGGCCGTCGCCGAGCTGCGCCGATCCGCCGAGGCGGTCAACGTCCGCGGGGAACTGGCCCGTCAGCGCGCCGTCAGACGCGACGGTGCGGCGGACGTCAGCGGACCTCGGCCAGCTGCGCGGGGGTGACCCGTCGCAGCTCCTCGAGTTCGGTAAGCAGACCGAGACCGCGGGCACGAGCCTCCTCGAGCGGACCTTCGACGGCGGCGCGGGCGACCTCGTCGCGGGCTTCGGTCAGCTGCGACGCGAACCCGAACGGGTCCTCGCCGCCGAGCCGCTCGGCTCGGAGCGCGTTGTAGCCGTCGAGGTCGTCGGCTTCGAGACGTTCGATGGCGTCGTCGGCGAAGGTGCGCAACCCGGTCACGAGCTGGTCGTGGGCCGCGGCGAGCGGCGCGATGACCGGGTCGTCGGCAGCGTCGGCGATCGCCGCCGCGTACGTCTCGAGCTGGTCGCGTTCGGCTCGCCACGCGTCCGCGATGACGTCCGGGTCGTCGCCCGAGGGGAGCTGGTCGGTGCTGTCGGCGTAGGCCATCGCCGCGGCCTCGAGCTCGCGGAGGGCCCCGATCGACGCTTCCGCGTGGTCCGCGGCGTCGCGGTAGGTGGTGGCGACGTCCGCAGCCTGGTCCTCGAGTCCCTCGAGGCGTGCGTAGATCGGATCGACCGTCGCGACGGGCAGGACCTGCGGACGGTCCGGCAGTGGGGTACCGGAAGCGGCGTCGAGCTCGTCGGCGGCGACCCGCAGATCGGCGATCAGCTGGTCCCCGATGCCGGTGTCAGGACCCTCGCCGGCGATCAGCTCGAGCTGGTGGCGCAGCAGCGCCGTCGCGCCGTTCTGCCCCTCGCGTGCGGGGACGGCGATGGCGTCACGCACGACCGCGAGATCGGTGGCGAGCTCGGCACGGGCCTCGCGCTGCTCGTTCGCGGTCGCCTCGGCGTCCGCCGCCCGGATCTGTTGGATCGCGAAGGCGCTCGCGACGAGGAGGGTGGCGAGGGCGGCGGCACCGACCCAGCGGCGCCCGCGGTGGGCGCCGTCCGACGTGGTGCGGCTCGGATCGGGGTCCGACGGGGTCGTGGCCCGGTCGGAGGTGGCGGGTTCGCGGTCAGGGGCGTCGAGTCCGGGGGAGACGGACACGCGGAGCCTTCCGTGCGGGAGCGAGGGATGAGGCGGAGGTGAGCCGCGGAGGAGCCGGGCACGCGCGACGGGCCGGGCCCGTGGGTGCGGAGGTGGTGTCCCACGGTACGTTCCCGGACACCCGCTGGGTAGGACAGAGCCCTGGACGTGCGCTCGCCTGGCCGTGCGAACGGGGCCGAACGGTCGGTGGAGGTGCCGCGGTGGACGAGCGACCGCTGCTGCGCGTGGTGCGGACCGATCCTGCTCTGCCGCTGCCGAGCTACGCCCACGACGGGGACGCGGGCCTCGACCTGCACGCGGCGGAGGACCTCGTCCTCGGGCCGGGGGAGCGAGCGGCGGTCCCCACCGGGCTGCGCGTCGCGGTGCCGGATGGCTGGGTCGGGTTGGTCCACCCCCGATCCGGCCTCGCGCGGCGGCACGGTCTGACGGTCGCCAACGCTCCCGGCACCGTCGACGCGGGCTACCGCGGGGACCTGGTCGTCCTCCTGGTCAACCTCGGGGACGAGCCGGTGCCCATCGGGCGCGGGGACCGCATCGCGCAGCTCCTGCTGCAGCGGGTCGGCCGTGCCACGGTCGTCGAGGTCGACGACCTCGACGACACCGTCCGTGGCGCGGGCGGGTTCGGTTCGAGCGGCCGCTGACCGGGTGGCGCGCACGACGCGGTCCGGTTTGCTCGCCCCTCCGCCGGGAAGTACCGTCCCCCGCCGCACGCGGATGTAGCTCAGTTGGCTAGAGCGCCACCTTGCCAAGGTGGAGGTCGCGAGTTCGAATCTCGTCATCCGCTCCACACGGATCCGGCCCTCGTGGCCGGATCTTCGTGTTCTGAGCATCCCAAGTGGCGGTGGTCAAGGGCTCGGTTTCTGGCGGGTCGGTCGGTTGTTGGCAGGGGTGGGCGTCCCGCGCGTGTGGCGGGTCTCGCGGCGGCGTTGGGTCGGCGGGTGGGGCGGGTAGCCCGTGTGCCCGTCTCGGCTCTACCTAGCGTGCAAGCGGGTTGTTTCCCGACATCCCTCAATCGAGCTTGGTGAGACGGGCGGGGCTGCTCATGCTCAGGCACGAGGTGGTCCTCAAGGCGACTTCGAGCTCGCCCCGCCCGGTCCGCCGGACCGGTCATGCGGCAGCAGGCACCTCCTGCTGTGCGTGACCGCCGGCGGCGATCTTGGGGTCCCAGGGTTGGCGGCGTGTGACCACGGCGTGGATCTGGCGGAGCAGCGATGCGGCGACCGCGGCACGGGCCTGGCTGCCGGTCAACGGATTACGACGACGTCCGGTGAGGTGTGCGTGGCGGGCGGCGAGCACGGCGTTGTGCGGCAGGGCGCCCCACACGGCCCGCCAGGCGGCGAGCCGGAGCGAGGGCCGTCCGCGGCCGGAGATCTTGGTGTCACCCTCGAACTTGCCGGAGCGGTTGTCGCGGGGGCACAGCCCAGCGTGCTTGACGACCGCTCTGGCGGAGCGGTAGCGGGTCAGGTCCCCGGTCTCGGCCAGGATCGTGGCGGCGCCGACGGCTGAGAGCCCGTCGATCGAGGTGAGCAGGGCGGTCAGCTCGAGGTCGTCGAGTATGGCGACCATCCGGGTCTCGACCTCGGCGATCAGGGCTCGGGTGTGGTGCCAGTCGGCCAAGATCAGGGCGTTCCGTTCGAGCACGCCGTGCCGTTGGGTGGGCACGCCGGTGTCGTTGTCGAGGGCGTCGTAGACGGCGCGGGCGATGCGCCAGCACACCCGCTGTCCGCCGAGGTCGGCGACGTTCTTGCGGACCGCGGTCTGGAAGCGGGTCCATCGCAGCCGGCGTCGCAGCCCGGGCAGGTCACCGCCCTCGACCCGGTCGACGATGACCTGCACCGTGGCCTGCCAGGTGACCGAGTCCAGCGGCTTGGCCGCCGCCTCCAGCACGGCGGGCCAGGCGCACTCGGCCAGCGCGGCCAGCTGTTGGCGGCAGGCGCCAGCACGACAGACCAGCTCCTGACGGCGGACACCGAGGTGTCGGAGCCGGGCGTAGGTCTGGTCGGTGCGTTCGGGGATGTAGCAGCGAAGCTGCGCTGCAAGGTCGGCGATCAGGGTCGCGTCACGCTGGTCGGAACGGTCACGGGTCAGATCCTCCCGTTCACGCTCGCGGTGGACTAGCAACGGCTGTACGCACACCAGCTCGAGACCGACCCGGTCGCACTGCTCAGCCACCACCCGCCACCGATGCCCGGTCGGCTCACACGCGACAACCACATCGTCGAACCCCGCAGCACGGGCCTGCTCGCGCGCCCACGCCAGGGCCGGCTCGAGCTCCCACGCCCGACGGTTCTTCAGCCCGCGGCGGCCGAGCACCGCACCGTCGTGGTCAACGACCACAAGCTCCTGGACCTGATCGGCCAGATCGATCCCGCAGATCGCCCGATCACGCGAGACGATCTCGCGCAACTGACGGCGGCGGTCGTTGCGGCGGGCATCACCGCGTGACAGTTCTGTACGGTTGCTCACGGACATCCTCCCGGTGGTTGGGACACCAAGCCTGAACGTCCCCGGGGGGATGTCCACCTCAACCACTACGGGACTTACTAGGCGACGACGCCGGCGACGCGGCCCGGTGCGGCACGGCGGTCGTGCGTCCGTGACGACGGCACCGATCACCCACGCGCTGGAGAGATCGAGTTCTCGGCGGTCGAGCGAGATATACGATGAGGGATATGCAGCCTCTTGGTGACGTCGTCCGAGCAGCGCGGACCCGCGCTCGTCTGACGCAGGCCGAGTTGGCGGAACTGGCGGACACCAGCCAGTCCGCGGTCGCGGCGTACGAGACCGGCGCGCGTGAGCCCACCCTGGCGGTGTTGGACCGGCTCATCCGGGCGACGGGCCACGTCCTGGGTCTCGAGGTCGAGCCGGACCCGGACCTGTTCCGACTCACCGACCTCGCCGACGAGATCATGGCCGCGCCCGACGAGGCGGTCCGGCTGCGTCTGGTGTTCGAGTTCCTCCGCGCGGCAGCGTCGGACGGCCATCCCCTCCGTGTGCTCGTTGCTCCGGAGCCGGCACCGACCGGAGACCCGCGCTTCGATGCCCTGCTGGCCGCGGTGGCGGAGGATCGGTGCGTCCACGCCGGCATCCCTCCGCCGGCGTGGGTTCACGACGACCGCCGGTTCCTCGCCGGACTGTGGTGGGTCAGCGACCTGCCCGCGGCGCGAGCCAGCGCGCTCGTGCACACGCCGGCGTCCTACCGGCGCCGCGGAGTCATGCTCGACCGGCACGACCTGGAGGCGGCGTGACCCGGGGACGCTTGCTGGATCGCGAACTCCTGGAACGAGCCTTCGATCTGCTCGCCGGCAAGCTCGCACGGCGTGGAGTGGTGGGGGAGGTCCACGTGTTCGGTGGCGCGGCCATGGTGTTGGCGTTCGATGCTCGGACCGCGACCCGTGACGTCGATGCGTTGTTCGAGCCCGACGGCCCGGTGCTGGACGCCGCACGTGAGGTCGCCGAGGAGTTGGGGTTGCCGAGATCGTGGCTCAACAACCAGGCCAGCAGCTACGTCTCGGGACGGGCCGGACGCGGGACCCCGGTCTACGACCACCCCCACCTGCGGGTCATGACCACACCGACCGAGCATCTCCTGGCGATGAAGGTGCGTGCCGCCCGGGCAGCCCGCGACACCGACGACATCCGTCTCCTGCTGCAGACCCTCGACCTCAACACGCTCGAGCAGGTCACGGCGGTGGTGAGCCGCTACTTCCCGGATGAACCGCTCAGTGACCGGTCCTGGCTCCTCGTCGAGGACCTGCTCGCCGAACGGGATCGGCCAGCGGGGTAGGCGCGGACAGGCAGGGTCCCGATAGGTTCGGCGACGGAGGACGTGTCGAACGTGCGGAGGTCGGGAAGGTGGTGGGTTCGCCGTTCCCGCCGTGCGCGGACTGTGGCGACCGGGACGCCCGTACGAACCTCGGCGGCACGCAGGTGTGCGACCGCTGCCTCAACGACCGGGTCAGCGAGCGGAAGGGCTGGTCGCGACTGCCAGACCCACCCCCGCTCGAGACGGTCCGGGCAGCGGACGGCCGCGAGGTGGCGTTCCGCCACCGGTTGACGTGGGCTCTGTCGGGGGTGATGAGCGCCGAGGCGGAGGAAGTTGGCCAGCCACCGGGGGACGGGTTCCGGTTCGGGGTGTACGGCGAGCACGACGCCGACCCGGACGCGGTCCTCGCGCAGCTGCGCCGCGTGGTGGACCGTGAGGTCGGCCGGGCCTACCTCGAGCCGCAGGAGTCCGGCGCGGAGGTCGGGGGCACCCGTTGGGTGATCGCCGCTGACGAGGTCGCGGGCCGGATCGACTGGTCCGGGGATGGTTCCGTGCGTGAGCCGTCGGTGGTGATCGACGGCCGCCGCTTCGACTGGGGCGAGTTCGGACAGATGGTGGCGAGCTTCGAGGGATGGGAGTTCCGGATGCGGCTCGATGACAGCTCGGATGGTGTCGGCGCAGGGACCGGGGGTGAGCGCGAGGAGCTCGACGTGGGCGAGGCCGGCGAGGTGGTCGCGCTGTTCGGCGACCGCGGTTCGGCTGGCGGCGAGGACGCGACCCCCGCGCCGTCGATCGACGAGGTGCTCGCCGGGTTCCTCGTCGTCCAGCGTGAGCGGCTGGCCGCGTCGACCTACGCTCGCTACGAGGACATCATCGATCTGTTGCGCGACTGCCTGAACGGCTACGGCTACCAGTCGCTGACCGGTGCCGAGGCGCAGGCGTGGCAGGAGGCGTTCGACGCCGGCGACGAGGAGGCGTTCACGCGGCTCTGCGGTCCGGAACGGATCGTGGAGAACTACGGCGAGTTCCTCGGCTACTTCATGGTCCGCAAGGTGGCCGCCTCACAGCAGCAGCTCAAGGATGCCGGCACGGTCACCAAACGGCTCGCCCGCTGGCTCGCTGAGCAGGGCTACGTGGCCACCGACGACGCCGAGACTGCCCGGGACCGTGCTGCGGATGCCGGCAGGGAACTGCCGCGGGCCGACGAGTTCGGCCATCAGCTGTTCCTCCACACGCAGCGCACCCGGCTGCCAGCGCACCCCAGCGACATCCCCGACCAGGATTGGGTCGAGGACCACCTGCCGATCACCCGGGTCGAGGACGGCCGGGTGTGGTTCGGCGACAGCGGTCCGGTCGAGGTCCCGACCGCGGCCAGCGACCTGGCCGAGGTCGGCTGGCACGTCACCGTCGTTCTGGCGCGGCTCGACGGCGCGTGGCAGCTCGTGCAGGTCGGCACGGTCTACCCGTGACCATACGCGCGCGTTCGCCCTCGATGGCCCAGGCACGCACCGTGTCGGCGGCGCTGAACGCAGCGTTGCTGGAGGAGCAGGCGGGCTGGCTGATCTTCGAGCGCGGGGTGGTCTACGCCGACCACGGGCATGTCACCGAGCTCACGGAGACCGATGCCGACGTCACCGCCGTGGTGTTGGGTTCCAGCCCGTATCGGGTGGCGATCCGGCTCGCCGACGGGCTGCTCGCCTTCGACTGCTCGTGCCCGATGGGCGACGACCGCACCTTCTGCAAGCACCTCGTTGCCGTCGGACTCGAGGTGGCCGGCGGCGGCCCAGACGCGTGGGATGCTCACCCGACCGATGGCCTCGCCTTGCACCTGCACGCGGCAGGCCCTGGTCGCGGCGGCGGCCGAAGGGCAGGGCCGGCTCGATGTGGCGCCCTACCGGGCCGCGATCGAGGACGCGTTCACCTTCGCGAGCTTCGACGGGTTCGGCTTCGTGCACTACCGCGACGCCTGGGCGTGGCGCGACGAGGTCGAGGCGGTGCTGGCGGACCTCGACGCACTGCTCGAGTCCGGGTTCGCGGCGGAGGTCGTCGACCTCGCCGAGGTGGCGCTGGGCGAACTGAACGGCAGCGTCGGCCACGTCGACGACTCCGACGGGCACCTGTACGACCTGTTCGAACGCGCGATGGCGCTGCACCTCGACGCCTGCCGGCACGCGCGCCCGGACCCCGTCATCCTCGCGGAGAAGCTCGTCCGATGGGCGCTCGAGTACGAACTCGACCGCTACCTCGGCGCGGTCAGCGACTACGCCCCCGTGTTGGGCGACGACGGGCTGGCTGCCTACCGCACCCTGGCCGAGGAACACTGGGCCGGCGTGCCGACCCTCAGTCCCGGCGACGACCGGCGCGAGGGGTTCACCGACCGGTTCCGGATCCGCACCATCATGGAGCACCTCGCTGCCGCGACCGGTGGGCTCGACGAGCTGCTGGAGGTCATGGCTCGCGACCAGTCGTCCGGGTACGCGTTCCTGCGACTGGCGGAGGTGTGCCGGGACCACGACCGCGACGACCTCGCGCTCGGGTGGACCGAGCAGGGCCGCGCCGCCTTCCCCGGTGAGCTGCGGCTGCTGGAGTTGCTCGTCGACCTCCACACGGCCGCGGGAAGATCGACCCAGGCCCTGGATGCGGCCAGGGAGCTGTTCACACGCGCACCCTCCGTGGACGCCTACCGGCGGCTCGGCGTCTGCGCCGAGCCGCTCGATGCCTGGCCGGCCGAACGCGAGGCCGCCCTGGCCGGGCTACGCGACAGGATCGAGCGCCAGCGACAGCAGACAGCGACGCGCCGGTCGCCCTGGCACCGGCCCGACGGAACCACGCTGGTGGAGATCCTGTTGCTCGACGATGACCTCGACGCCGCCTGGCAGGCGGCCGAGGCGCACGGATGCAGCTCCGACCTCGAACTCCAGCTCGCCAACCGCCGCGCAGACCAGCACCCCTCCGACGCGATCGCGGTCTACCGCCGCCACCTCGACCGTGCCCTCGAGCCGGCCAAGGACCACGCCTACGCCGAGGTGGTGCGCCTGCTCACGCTGTTGCGACCGCTCCACCAAGGGCTCGACCAGGACGTCGACTTCGACCGTCTCGTCAACGAGATCCGCACCGGCTTCAAGCGGCGCCGCAACCTCATCAAGCGTCTCGACCGCGCCCGGCTGTGACCGGCGGGAGCCCCAACCGTCCGCGTCATCATGTCCGACCGGCGAGCCCGTCACCCGTGGGTGACCTACCATGCTGGCGTGTTGGAGGAGCCCATGGCACGCCGCCGGCAGTTCGATGACGAGGACCTTCAGCACGTGGCCACCAACGTCCGTGGTCGTAGCGATCTCACCGACGAGCAGGGCCTCGAGTTGGCCTACGCCGAACTCGAGGCGATGCGAGCCGAGCGCCGCACGACCTCGTGACCACCGTCCAGCGGCGGGTGGTGGTCGACCCTGGCGTGGATGTCTTCATTCCGGCGACGACGATCTGCTCACCCTCGAGCTCTCGGACGTCGAGGTGCTCACACCCCGAGTCATGAGGGGTGACCGCCTGGTGACCGCCACGCGTCGAGGACGGCGGTGACCTCGTCCCGGACGGTGGCGCGAGCGGTGTGCCGATCGGTCCCCGCCATCAGCAGCTCGTCGTAGCGCGTGTCGTGATGCCGGACCGCCGCAGCGACGGCGAGGTCGATCACCGCCGGGTCGAGCTCGCGACCGGCCGCCGTGCGTCCGACACGCCCGCTGCCACGCGCGGCCGTGTGAAGGGCGATCTGCGCCGCGCGGTCCGGAGGGCAGCCGGGGTAGGCGCCACGGATGGTCGCGGCGAACTGCTCGACGAACCCGTCGTCGGTCGCAGCGCGGCGTGCGGCCTCCCGCTCTCGGCGACGAGCCCGAGCATCGGCGTCAGCCAGGCAGCGCCGTTCGGCTTCCGCGAGCGCGTCCTCCTCGACCAGTACGCCGCGCCGTTCGTAGCGCTTGCGGGTACGGCTGAAGCGCACGACGACCGCGGATAGCGTGCTCGCCTTGCGCGCTCGACGGGTGAGGGTCGCATCGCCGGCCGGGAGGAACACCAGGTGGTCGAGGTCGGTGCACGTCAGACAGAGCGGGCCTGGTTCCTCCATGATCAGCAGGTCACCGGTGCCTTCACAGGAGGTGCACGACCACGCGCTGAGCGGCTGGATCACGATCAGGTCCGGCGGCTTCGCGGTCTGCTCAGCGAGCCGTTGACGCTTGCGCTCCGACAGCTCCGGGGACACCCAGTGGGTCCGGTAGGCCTGTTCGATCGCGGGGTCGCCGCTGACCGAGAACCGCAGCTCCCGCCGGGCTCGGGTCCGTGCGACGTACACCGCTTCACTCGGCTTCAGGTCGTGCTCCTCGGCCCACCGGCGCAGGACGCGCATGGCGGTCGAGATCTTGCCGAGCCCGGCGCCGACCACCGACTCGAGCGACTCGACGCGTCCCTGCCGCCAGCGGTCGAGGGCGCTCGGCGTGAGCCAGCCCAGCCCGACGAGCACGTCGACCGCGGTGACGTACCGCTGCGCCGCGAGCACCTGCTCGGCGACCGTAACGACGCGGCGTTCGAGCTTCTGCCGCCCGGACGAGCTGGCCATCTGTCCTCCGAATCGTCACGGCATCACGCCGGTCGCACCTCGCTCGTACCGCGTCGGGGTACGAGTGTGGCGGCCCGCGGAGGCTTCCGTGACGCCCACATCTGATCCGAAGGCTCTCGACCGTGTCGTCCGCGGGATCTCGGGCAGCAGACGCGACTCACGCGCGGCTCACCCACCCTGCGGTCGGGACCGCGAGACCGTCGGCGTGCGGTTCGCCCGCGAGTGCGCGCTGCTGGTGCTGCTCGACGTCGAGCAGGTCGGACGCCGCCAGCTCCTGGTCGGTCTGCCGAACTTGTGGCAGAGGCGGGGTGGCACGACCGCATGACGGGGTACGGTCCGACGCCTGAGGAGCTGGGCCGCTCCGGGTTCCCGCTGTTGACCGTGCTGGAGACCTTCGGGCTCTCGTCGAACGTGACGTGCCGCGGCAGGGCCGGTTCGACCGGCTCACCGATGGCGGACGGGCCACCGCGCTCGAGGTGCTGCGGCTGCGGGCGACTGGCCCGCAGCACCGGCTGTTGGACTGAGGTCGTCAGACGACCTCGATCGAGAAGCCGAGGCGCCGGCCGACCTCGCCCACCAGCGGGAGCAACTGCGGGTGGTGGAGCGGGCGTGACAGCTCGATCACCCCACCGAGGTGCGGGGTGCTCGTCTCGTTGAGCGCGACGGCCACCGCGCGGCCTCCGGTGGCCGGTGTGTAGAGCAGCCCGTGCAGCTGTGGGTACTGCTGGCGGATGGCTCGCGCCCAGGGTTGGGTACGCGCGTGCGGTGCGGACGACAGGTGGCTGCCGGTCCGGGTTCGTTGCGCCCACCGCCCGCGAAGGTCCAGCAGACGCAGGTCGTCCGAGGTGCGCCAGACGGTGAGGGTGAGCCCGTCGGTGACGGTGAGAACGTCGCCCTCCTGGACGGCCTCGCTGAGCACGACGTCGAGCGCCGTGCCCTCAGCACGACGGGCGCGCGGCGGTGGAGCCGTTGCGTCGTCTAGGGCCACGTACAGCACGCCGTGGTGCGGCTCGTGATCGGCGGGTGACCCGGGTGGGTGGTGGTCGAAGCGGCCTCGACCGGGCAGCGGCCCGAACCAGCGCAGCCGGTCGTACGCGGTCGGGTGTCGGCCACCGACGTCGTGGAGGCGTACCAGCGTCGTGCCGGTCGGCACCACGACGAGATGCTCGTCCTCCAGCGGCGGCAACGACGCGGGGACGTCGGGCAGCTGCTGGGTCACGCAAGCACGCCGAAGGCGGCCGCCTCGTCGAGCAGCGGCCGGACGTCTGCCCCGTCAGCGAGGGCGGTCGCCCGCGAACGTCCCCCGAGCCGCGCCAGTGGTTCGGTGAGCCACGCGACGAGGGCGACGGGGCTGGTCGCGCCGGCGGGGGGCAGCGCCCGGATCAGCCGAGCCCACCCGTCGAGCCCGTCCAGGCCGAGGTCGAACTGGAACCTAGGGAGCAGCCAGTCGCGGCGGCCCGCCTGGCGGTGGAAGCCGAGCAGCGACCGTCGCTCGCCCGCCAGACGCTGGCGGATCCGGGACGGTTCCCGCCCGAGGAGCTGGGCGACCTGCTCGGTCGTCAACGAGTCGTGCTCGAGTTGACGCCGTCGCAGCACGCCTGCGACCAGCGGCGAGCGCTCCGTGCGGTCGAGATCGACGCCGAGGTCGGCGAGCACCCCGCGTTCGTGCTCGGAGAGGCTGCCGCCACCGGGACGTGGCAGCGTCTGCAGGGCCTGTTCGATGTCCTCGATCGTCAGGCCACGCTCGTCCGCGAGCTCCTCGAGGGTCGCTGTCGACATCACCGTTCCTAACGTGGGCTAACGCATGATACCACGATAGTCGAGGTCGACATGGCTCGCGCTGAGGTCTACCGGCCGGCCGCCGGGTCGGGCTCTGACCGCGGGAGTGCGGACGCCGGTTGTGAGTAACGGATGAGTAACGACGAGCGACGCGGCGACGTCTGCGGACGGGGGAACGACGCCGGTGGACGTGGACGTCGCTGGACGAAACCCCTGGTCAGAGCCAGGTTCCTGATCGACGTCGCTGGACCACCGCGGACCGCGCTGGACCCCGTCTTCCGCCTTGCCAAGGTGGAGGTCGCGAGTTCGAATCTCGTCATCCGCTCCAGGCATCACCGCAGGTCACCGCAGGTTCAGAGAAGGCCCCCGGCTCCGGCCGGGGGCCTTCTTCGCGGTCTGGTTCCGGCGTGGTTCCGTCGCACCAGCCCCTTGAGCGGTGGACGGCGCGGCCGATCACGACGTGGAGGGAGAGCGGAGCGCTGGGCTGCCGCGACCGGGGGACACCTGATGAACACCGCTACGCCACCGCCGCCACCACCTGGGGCGTCGCCGCTGGAGAAGGCGCCACCGCTGGCGCAGCTGTGGACCCAGTTCCGGGGGCTTCCCGTCTGGGTCCAGGTCATCGCGTGGATCCTGGTCTGGCCCGTCGTCGGCGCCTTGCTGATCGTCAGCGGCGCGGAGGTGTCCAAGGCCCGGTACGCCGTCGCTGCGCTCGTCCTCGTCGCGGGCGGTGTGTTGTGGGCTCCGAACGGTGACGGTGGCGCTCGGGAGGCTCGCGTCGCGGCGGAGCTCGCCGCCGAGGCGGAAGCGACCGAGCTCGCCGAGGTCGAAGCCGCTGACGCGGCGGCGGTCGTCGCGGCTGAGACAGCTGCAGCCGAAGCGGCCGAGGCCCGTGCTGCGGAGCGAGCCGCCCGCGAGGCAGCCGAAGCCGAGGAGCGCGCTGAGGCTGCAGCAGCGGCTGAGGCCGAACGGGAGGCCGAACGGGAGGCCGAACGGGAGGAGGCCGAACGGCAGGCCGCCGCGGCCGCGACCTGGACGGTCCACAACGTCGTCGACGGTGACACGATCGACGTCCGGCACGCAGACAGCACCGAGGAACGCGTCCGGATCATCGGCATCGACACGCCCGAGCGTGGCCAGTGCGGGTTCGGTCCGGCGACGTCGGCGATGGCGGCGCTCGTGGACGGGAAGGAGGTCCAGCTCGTCGCTGGTGCCCGCGACGATCGGGACCGGTACGGCCGGATCCTCCGGTACGTCGACGTCGCCGGGAAGGATGCCGGTCTGGCACTCCTCGAACAGGGCCTGGCCGTCTCGCGGTACGACAGCCGGGACGGGTACGGCCGTCACGATCGGGAGGCTGCCTACGTCGCTGCCGACGGGGGCCTGACGATCACATGCGTCGAGCCCGCTCCGAAGCCCTCCCCGGCGCCTGCGCCCGCACCGAAGCCCTCCCCGGCCCCTGCGCCCGCACCGAAGCCGGCCCCAGTGGCGCCGCCCGCCTCCGGCGCTCCGAGCGGTGGATGGGCGAACTGCACCGCCGCCCGCGAAGCCGGCGCTGCTCCGGTGTACCGAGGTGACCCGGGCTACCACTCGCGGCTGGACCGCGACAACGATGGCATCGGCTGCGAGTAGGCGGCGGCAGCGGTCCTCCAGGAGTCGAGACGGCCGTGCGTTCGAAGCGGTGCGCTGCTTCACTCGCGCCGCACCGCGACGGGAGGTCACCGGTGGCGGACGGCACCGCGCTCGAACGCACGCAGCTGGTGGTCCAAGGCGACCGCTCCGAGCTGCGCGTCGCCGACGGCCGGATCACCATCAGCAAGCAGGCACCCACCCGCGACGCGCCGACGTCGGTCGAGTTCGGGGTCGAGCAGGTCCGTGGCACCCAGCTCCGCGCCCCTGCACGTGGGGCCCCCGGTTGGCTCCACGTCGGGGTGGTCGGGGGATCGCCGGCACCGCCCGGTGAGCTGGCGGCGGCGGGCGATCCCTACACCTTGCCGGTGACGGCACGGTCGATCGGTTCGGCGCGGCGGTTCGTCCGACTCGTGGACCGCCACGTCCAGGAACGCGGCATGCCCCGCGACGAGGGGCCGAACGAGGGGCGGCTGTCCTCGGGGGTGGCCATCACGACCGCGCCGCCCACGTCGGAGACGGCCAGCGATGTGCGCGAGCCGGCGTCACATCCCCCCGAGGTGTCGACCTCCCCAGCCGACGCGTCCGACCTGGTCGCCGAACTTCGAGCCCTCGCCGAGCTCCACACCTCCGGGGCCCTCTCCGACGAGGAGTTCGGCCGCGCCAAGGCCCGCCTCCTCGGCTGATCTCGCCTCTCCTCAAGTCTCCGGCCCGGGCACGATCGCCACTGCACACGCCGCGTGGTGCAGCACCTGCCGCGCGACGGAGCCGAGCAGTGACGCCCCTCGGCCGTACCGGCTGCTACGACCGTGCCGTCCGAGGACGAGCAGATCGGTGTCCCTGGAGCGCTGCACTAACACCTTGGCAGGCGGGCCGGAGACGATCTCGGTCCGGATCTCGACGTCGGTTCGGAGCGCTGCCACCGCCTCGGTGACGTGGCCCTCCGCCTCGCGGCGGAACCGCTCGGTCGAGCCGGGGTCCGCGATCCGCATGAAGGTGCCGCCGTACGGGCCGGGTTCGTCGTAGGGGTGGTAGATGCCGATCACCTCGACCTCGACGCCCCGACGGCCTGCCTCCTCGACCGCCCAGGCCAACGCTCGTCGGGAGGCAGGGGACCCGTCCACACCCACCGACACGCGGCCCGCCCCGGGGCCGACGGCGTGTGGGACCACCACCACGGGGCAGGTCGAGGTACGGACGCACCGTGCGGCGGTCGACCCGAGCAGCAGCCCAGCGAAGCCTCCGGCTCCGCGGGTGCCGACCACGAGCAGGTCCGCGTCCCGTGCGGCGTCGACGAGGCCGTCGCTCGGGCGGCCGGGGTGGAGCTGGAGGTGGACCTCGATGCCGTCCAGGTCGGCGTCGGCGTCGCTGGTGAGCGCCTCGAGCTTGTCGACCATGGCGCCGTGCAGGTCGGGGTCGGTCCGCTCGATGTCCGCTGCGGTCCCGACGGTGCTGAGGGGCGCGCTGTAGGCGTGCACGACGTGGAGCGCCGCCCCACTGGTCCGTGCCTCCTCCGCCGCCCACCGGAGGCCCGCACCGGCTGCCTCGCTCGGGTCGAGCCCCACGACGATGGTGCGCACGGCGGCCTCCTGTGCCGGCTCCCCAGCAGGGTGCACCCTGGGCGCCGCCTCGGCGAGGGCTGACCGGCCCGGCTCCACCGGGTCCATCGTCGGTGTGTGGGTCCGCACCCGGCCGCTGGATCCGGCTCGCGGGGCCGGGTCGTCGGACGGTGTCCGAACGTCACCCGACGGGCCGTCGGTCGTTCTCGCGTACTGGGAGGTACGTGACCGGCCTCCCGTCGGACGCGTCCCGCGGGACGCAGCGCACCGGGAGCAGACCGTGACCGCTCGTCGCCGCACCGTCGCCGCGTTCGTCCTCGTGTCGGCGGTCGCCGCATTGCTGCCGGCCTCGGCCGCCGCCGGGGCCGAGGGCGACCGACCGGACCGGCTCACCCCCGGTGCGAACGCCCCGCAGGCCGAGCTCGTCCCGGGAACCCGCGAGGCGGCCGACGCCGCGTCGCGGTGGTCGTCGGTCTGGCCCCGCACCGCCCGCGCCGAGGTCGCGGACGACCGCTACGAGCTGGCCAAGGGGTGTTACGCCGTCCGCGTCGACGGGCACGGTTACCTCGAACGGCGCGAGGGCAGCTTCCTGGCCACCGGTGGCTCCCGCGCCGCTGCCGAGCCGTTCCACCTCGAACCGACGGCGCTCGGCAGCTACCTGCTGTGGGCCAGCCAGCGAGACCTGCTCGGTGCCGCAGCCGGCACGCTCGACGACACCAAGCGCCACCTCGACCAGGGCACCGTCGGTGGGGTCCTCAACGGTCTCACCCACGGGGCGACGGCCGACCTGACCGCCGAGCTCGCCTCGGGCCCGCTCGGTGAGGCCACCGGACGCGGGCGCTGGGTCAGCATCGTGCCGCGCCCGAGCGACCTTGCGGATTGGCGCGTCGAGGAGGCGGGCACCGAACGCTTCACCCTCCATCTCGACGCGGCCGACGCGGCGTACGGGATCGGCGGTGACGACCGGGGGATCCTCACCCCGCACGACGAGGCGGTCACCGTCGCCTTCGAGCGGACCACCGGGTGCGCGCCCTTCCCCGACGTCGAGGTCGGCGTCGACGGACCGATCGCGACGGGTGACACCCCCTTCGGCGAGGTGACGGGTTACCTCGACGCCCACCTCCACGGGCAGGCCTTCGAGTTCCTCGGTGGCCGCGCCCGGTGCGGCCGGCCGTGGCACCCCTACGGCGTCACCGTCGCGCTCGTCGGCTGCCCGGAGCACGCCGACACCGGGGGCCGCACCCACGTCCTCGAAGCGTTCCTGTCCGGCCGCGACCCGATCGCCGGCCACGACACCACCGGCTGGCCCACGTTCGCCGAGTGGCCCGAGCACTGGTCGCTGACCTACGAGCAGACCTACCACCGCTGGCTCGAGCGGGCCTGGCGCGGCGGCCTGCGGATGTACGTCAACCTGCTGGTCGACAACAACGTCCTGTGCGAGGTCTACCCCTTCAAGCACAACAGCTGCAACGAGATGGACGCGGTCCGCCTCCAGGCCGAGCGGATGCGCGAGTTCGAGGCGCTACATCGACGCCCAGCACGGTGGCCCGGGTCGCGGGTGGCTGCGCATCGTCACCGACCCGTTCGAGGCGCGCCGGGTCATGAACGAGGGCAAGCTCGCCGTCGTGCTCGGCGTCGAGGTGTCGCTGCTGTTCGACTGCACGACCACCGCCGGCCAGCCGAACTGCGACGAGGCGCAGATCGACCGCCAGCTCGAGGAGGTGTACGACCTCGGCGTGCGACAGATGGAGCTGGTCAACAAGTTCGACAACGCGCTGTCGGGCGTCGCCGGGGACGCTGGGACGACCGGGGTGTTGGTCAACGGCGCCAACTTCCTCGAGACCGGGTCGTTCTGGCGCTTCGAGACCTGCGACGAGGACGAGGACCACGCCCACGACCGCACGTACCCGAACGTGTCAGACGAGGCCGGGCTGCCGCCCGAGCTCGCCGCCCGTGACGCACTGGCCGGCGTGGTCCTGAACGCGGTCGGCGGCTCCGGGCTCGCACCCGCCTACGCGGCCGGCCCGCACTGCAACAAGTTGGGCCTGAGCGACCTCGGCGCCCACACCATCGAACGGATGGCCGAGCGCGGGATGCTGTTCGACCCCGACCACATGAGCGCCAAGGCGCGCGACGAGGCGATGACCCTCATCGAGGAGCGCGGCTACTCGGGCGTCATGTCGAGCCACAGCTGGTCGGACGCGGGCATCTACGAGCGCATCCAGACGGCTCGGTGGGGTCGTCACCCCGATGGCTGGCTCGTCGCGGGGCTTCGTCGAGGAGTGGCGGCGGCAGCGGTCCTTCGCCGACGACCGGTACTACTTCGGGATCGGCTTCGGCAGCGACGTGAACGGGTTCGCCACCCAGGGTGGGCCTCGCGGCCTCGAGACCGAGAACCCGGTGACCTACCCGTTCCGCGGCCTCGGCGGGACCACGATCCACCGGCAGGTCTCGGGCGAACGGACCTTCGACATCAACACCGACGGGGTCGCTCACTACGGGCTCTACCCGGACTGGGTGGAGGACCTGCGCCAGCTCGCCGGTGAGGACATCGTCGCGCGACCTCGAACGTGGTCCCGAGGCCTACCTCCAGACCTGGGAACGCGCCGTCGGGGTCCCGCTCGACTCGTGCCGTCCCGACGTCGAGCCGCTGACCGAACGTCAGCTGCGCCAGGTGCGCCGGGGGCAGAGCCCCGAAGCGGTCCTGCTGACCCTCGGCCAGCCCCGCCAGCGGGACGGGGACCGGTTCACCTACTGCCTGCGGGGCGACCGCACCGCGACCGTGCGCTTCGGCGGCGACGGCACCGTGACGCGGGTCGACCGTGGGACCGCGCCCGCGTCGGCCGCATCCGGGCCCGACGCGGAGCCGGTGGCCACCGATCGGCTCCGTCCCGCCGGTCGCGACGCGGCGGTGACGGCCGCGCAGGGCCACGCGGGACACGGCCACGCCGGTCACCACCACGCGGCTGAGCTCGTCGGGGCAACCACCGGGGGCGAGCGCGGGGGCCCCCTGGCCGTCGCGATCCTGGCGCTCGGCCTCACCGCTGCGGTGATCCACCGCGCTACGCGCCAGCCGGCCCGTTAGCGCTGGATGACGCCGGCGAGCAGGAGGACGACGAGGATCACGGCGGTGATCAGCACCAGCCGTGAGCGCCAGTTCGGCGTGCGCAGGTCCCGGACGTCGAGCGGATCGCCGATGTCGAGCAGCAACGTCCGCGCCTCCTCGACGTCGTCGGGATGGACGCCGAGCGCGACACCGCCGTAGCCGTAGCTGACGTCCGGGTGGATCCCACCACCGTCGTCGCCGATGACGACCGCCGGCACCCCGCTGGACTCGAGCATCCCGCGGGCCACCTCGGCCTCGGCACGGGACAGGAAGCGTCCGATCCGGACCGTCGCGACCTGCTCGCCTGGCGGGTGCTCGTCCACGGGGCCTCGCTGCCGGTCGGCTGCACGGGCGCGCCCCGCGTGGCGACGGTACCGGGCTACAGGAAGGTCCGACCCTCGCCGCGGTAGGTCGGGAGCTCGTCGACGATGCGATCGCCACGCACCGCCAGCAGCGTGTCGAACCGCTCGCACAGTTCGCCGGCCTTCGCGTGGCGCAACAGGACCGGATCACCGAGGTCGAGCGCGACGCCGGACGGGAGCAGGACGGGGGTCTGCACCTCGCCGGCCCCCTCGAGCCGGGTGAGACGGCCCCCGTCGGGCAGCCAGACCACGGGCGCCTTGTCCGGCCCGGTCGCGCCCGAGGCGATGTACCCGCCGCCGAGGCAGGTGACCACGCCGGGGCGCGGGTGACGGACGACGGGCAGGGCGTACCCCGCCGCCGGCAGGTGCTGGAAACCGTCGTAGTGGTCGAAGAGGGCGGGTGCGAGGAAGGCCGAACCGGCGGTCACCTCGGTGACGACGCGCTCGCGGGACGACGACTCGAGGCTGCCGGTCCCACCGGCGTTGACGACCCGGAGCCGTCGGCCGATGACGGACTCGACGGCTTCGACCGCCGCCGCACGACGGCGGGCCACGCGGCGCAGCGATCGGCGCTTCAGGGTGACGATGGCGGCCTGCTCGATCCGCGACCTGCCCGGGGCACGTTCGGCGACCCCGGCGACCTGCGCCTCGTAGCCCATCAGCGCGTCGAGGAGGAGGCGGGGTGAGCTGTCGATGCGTGCGGCCAGGACGGCTGCGGCGCCGAGCCCCGTCGACCGGTGAGCGTTCCACCCCGAACCGCAGCCCCGGCAGCTCCCACGACAGGTCGAGGTCGATGGCCACGGGGACCGGGTGTCCGGCCGGCAGCAGCCGCTCGAGCCGTTCGACGTGCGCGTCGCTGTCGACCATGAGGGTGATGCGGTGCCCGGCGGTGTTGGCAGCGGCCACCTCGACGAGCTGCGCCGGATCGACGGTCGGGTAGGCCACGAGCAGGTCGTCGAAGCCGGCAGCGGCGAGGTGCAGCGCCTCGTCGGCGGTGAAGCAGAGCAGCCCGCGGAACCGATCGGAGAGAGCCTGGAGGTGGCGCAAGCAGGGCCACGCACCGGACGGACTTGGACGCGATCCGGACCGGTCGGTCACCGGCCCGCGCCAGCACGGCGTGCGCGTTCAGCTCGAGCCGGTCGAGGTCCACGAGCGCCTGCGGCAGGCTCCGGCCCGCCAGCGCGGTCCGGTAGCGGTCGTAGGTCGCGGCGGGATCCTCGGCGGCGTCGCGTCGGTGGTGGTGGTGGTGTCGATGGTCACGCGGCGGCCCTCCCCGGTGGTGGGCCGAGGACCCGGTCGAGGTGGTCGTTGGCGAACGTCCCGAACGGGTCGAAACGTCGCCGCGCCTCCTGGAACGCCGCCCACCGGGGGTAGCGGGTGGCGAGCTCGGTGGCGGTCAGGCCGTGGAGCTTGCCCCAGTGCGGCCGAGCTCCGAGGTCGGCGAGCGCGGCCTCGATGGCGGCGAAGAACCGCGGGTCGTGGTGGCGCGGCGACAGGTGGACGGCGAGGTAGGCCCGGTCACCACCGTGGGCGGGGGAGAGGTCGGCGTCGTCGCCTGCGACCCACCGGCACTCGACGGGGAACGGCACGTGGCGCCCGAGGCCCGCGTAGACGGCGGCGACGCGTCGGAGCGCCTCGGGGAAGGCCTCGCTCGGCACCGACTGCTCCATCTCGACGAACCGGACCCGCCGGGGCGAGGCGAAGACGCGATCGCTGCGGTCGGCGTACCGGGCGGCCGGGAGCCGACGGAGCACCGCGTGGATGGCACGGGTCGCCGACGGGGCCAGGTCGCTCGCTCGGACGAAGGCGCCGTAGAGCGCGTTGCCGACCACCTCGTCGCCGACGAACGTCTCGATCCTGCCGCGGCCTGCGTCGCCGGTCAGGCGGACCGGGCACACGCCGGTTGCGCTTGACCAACGCCAGGCCCACGTCGTTCGGCCCGCGTCCACTCCCGGGGAACCAGAGCAGCTCGGCGTGGTCGTTGCCGTCGACGAACCGGTCGAGGTCGGCGAGGACGTCCCCGACCTCCTCGACGGTCTCCTCGGCCACCAACGTGAACGCCGGCACGGTCCGCACGCGCACGGAGGTGACGACGCCGAGCGCGCCGAGGTGCACGCGCGCGGCACGGAGCGCGTCCGCATCGCGGTCGATGTCGAGGTCGACCACCTCGCCGTCACCGGTGACCATCCGGCAGCCCACGATCGTCGAGGACAGGTTGCCGAACCGTGCCCCGGTCCCGTGGGTCCCCGTGGCGGTCGCCCCGGCGATGGACTGTACGGCGATGTCGCCGAGGTTCTCGAAGGCGCGTCCGGCGCTGGCGAGCTCGGCGCTGGCGTCGGTCAGGGTGGTACCGGCGGCGATGGTGGCCACGCCGGTGTCGGGATCGACCCGCTCGACGCCACGCAGCCCGGCGAGGTCGAGCTGGGTCCCACCGGTGACGGCCAGGCTCGTGAAGCTGTGCCCCGTACCGACGGGCCGGATCCGTCGGCCGGTCGCCGCCGCGGCGGCCACGAGGTCGCTGACGGCCGCCTCGTCGGTGGGGCGCTCGATGGCCGTCGGCGCGCACCGCTGGTTGCCCGCCCAGTTGCGCCAGCGCGCCACCCGGCCTCCTCGTCGTCGCGTGGCCGAGTTGTAGTCGACGGCTCGGCCACGCGGCCACCGACGGTGTCGTGCTGGCCTCGATTCCGACGGCCGCTCGATGGCATACGCACCCCAGGGGCCGGCGTCGCTCGACGGCACGATGGGGTTCGTCCGGCGCCCGAGTGGCGCACCCCGAACGAAGCGAGGTCCCATGAGCACCGTCGAGAAGACCGTCGAGGTCGCTGTCCCGGTCCGCACCGCCTACGACCAGTGGACGCAGTTCGAGACCTTCCCCCAGTTCATGGAGGACGTGGAGCGCATCGAGCAGCTCGACGACACCAGCCTGCGCTGGCACGTCAAGATCCTCGGGGCCGAGCGCTCCTTCGACGCCGACATCACCGAACAGGAGCCCGACCAGCGGATCGCGTGGCGCGCCCGTGGCGAGACGAAGCACGCCGGTGTCGTCACCTTCCACCGGATCGACGACGGTCGGACACGGGTCGCCCTGCAGATGGACGTCGAGCCGACCGACTGGGTCGAGAAGGCCGGCGACGCGCTCGGCGTGATCGACCACAACGTCCAGCGTGACCTCGACCAGTTCAAGGACTTCATCGAGTCCCGCGGCGCCGAGACCGGCGCGTGGCGCGGTGAGGTGGAGCAGGACCCGACCAGCTGACGCAGTCGTGACGCCCACGGCTGGCGGACCGAACGTACGTTCGGTACCGTCGGGTCCGTGGACACCCTGACCTGGCAGACCTCCCTGCTCGACGGCGACGTCGGGCCCGACCCCGGGCGCGGCCCTGCGGCCGACCCGGGGTTCGTTGAGCTCCGGCGTCGCCAGCTCGACGAGAGCGCGTGGGTCGACCACGTCCCCGGTTGGCTCGCCGGCAGCGACGCGCTCCTCGAGGCCTGCATCGCGGTGCTGCCGTGGCGGCAGCGCCAGGAGCGCATCCAGGGCGGGCTCGTGCCCCAGCCGCGCCTGACCGCCGGGCTGCGGCTCGGTGCGGTGCCGGCGGAGCTGGCGGTGCTCGAGGACCTCGGCGCGCTGGTGTCCGACCGCTACGGGGTCCGGTTCACGAGCGTCGGCGCGAACCTCTACCGCGACGGGCGTGACTCGGTCGCCTGGCACGGCGACCGGGTGCTCCGTGAGCGGCTCACCGCGACGGTCGCCACGGTGTCGCTCGGCCACCCGCGGACGTTCCGGTTGAAGCCTGCCGCGGGCGGAGCATCGATCGGGATGCTCCTCGGTCGCGGCGACCTGCTGGTCATGGGTGGGACCTGCCAGCGCACGTGGAAGCACGCCGTGCCGAAGGTCGCCTCCGCCGGGGCCCGCGTATCGCTGGCCTTCCGCCACGGCGACCCGCCGCAGCGGCTCTAGGGTTCACGTGGGACCCCCGTCCTCTCGGGCGTCGGCCACGGCCTGCAGGCGGAACTCCATGGGGAGCCGCTCGGGGCGGTCCGGCAGGACGTAGCGCTCGTCGCGCTCGACCATCGTCGGGAGGGCGCGCCAGTCGAGCTCGAAGCCCTCGTGGAGCTCGGTGAGCCGGAGGCCCGCGTCGAGCACCGCCTGGACGACGTCACCGAGCCCGTGGTTCCACTCGTAGGTCACCGGCTGGCTGACGCGGTCGGAACCGTCGCCGGCGTAGGTGGTCTCGGTGACCCACCGCTGCGGACCGTGCGCCGTGCCGTAGGGGTAGGTGACGACGAGCTGGTCGTCGTCGCGTTCGTCGTCCAGGGTCCCCCGCATCGGGTGCCCGTCCCGCAGGTAGAGCAGGCCACCCGGTGTCAGCAGCCCCGCGGCGACCTCTGCCCACCGCCGGACCGACGGCAGCCAGTTGATGGTGCCGACGGAGGCGTACACCACGTCGAACCGCTCACCGGCGAGCACCGAGGGGACCTCGTCGATGGCTGCCTCGACGAAGCGGACCTCGGGGCCCGCCCGCCGGCTGAGGTCGCGTGCCACCTCGAGGGCGCTCGGGGAGAAGTCGACCCCCGTCACCTCGGCACCGGCTCGCGCGAGCGACAGGCTGTCGGTGCCGATGTGGCACTGCAGGTGGACCAGGCGCCGACCTGCGAGGTCGGGCAGGTGCGGCAGGTCGGTGCGCACCACGCTGGACCGGTAGGTCGGATCCTCGAGGTAGCGCTCGAGCCCGTACGAGGTGGCGTGGATCGGGACCCGCGCCTCCCAGTTGCTGAGGTTGACCGCGATCGGGTCGTCCTCGCCTGGCGGTGCGTCCACCCGTTCCTCCGTCCGACGCTCGAGACGCTAGCCGCGACACGCCTCGGTCCGACGCAGCGAGGTGCCCGGAAGCGAGGGGTCGATGTCGCGCCAGGTCGTCGGTGTCGCGCCAGGTCGTCGGTGTCGCGCCAGGTCGTCACCGGTGAGCGGTTGCCGCGACATCGAGGTGCTGCCGCGACACGATCCCGGGTCGCGAGCGTCGCCGTACCCGCCCGATGTCGACGTCCACCCCCGGGCAACGCGCGGCCCGGCTAGGATGTTAGGAAGCGTTCACTTCCGGTCGGCGTTCCCTCCCGTCCGGACGAGCGCACCACGCCAGCGACCGGGAGAGCACCGTGGCGAACGACGAACGCGAGCAGGTCGAGGCGGCGATCGAGGCGCTGCTGCAGCAGGCGCCTCCGGCCGACACCCCCGAGCGGGAGTTCTGGGGTGCGCAGTTCGACCACGGCCTCGCCTGGGTCCAGTTCCCGGAGGGCCTCGGCGGGCTCGGTGTCTCACCGCGTTGGCAGGCCGAGATCAACCGGCGCATCGCCGCCGCCGGCGGCAGCGTCGAGAACCGCTACCGCAACGTCCTCGGCATCGGCATGGGCGCCGGAACGCTCATCGCCCACGGCACCGAAGAGCACCAGCGGCGCTTCCTGCGGCCGATGTTCACCCTCGAGGAGATCTGGTGCCAGCTGTTCTCCGAGCCCGGTGCCGGCTCGGACCTGGCTGCCCTCGCGGCCACGGCGGTGCGCGAGGGGGACACCTGGATCGTCAACGGGCAGAAGGTGTGGACGACGCTCGCCCACGCCGCCAAGTGGGGGCTGCTGGTCGCCCGCACCGACCCGGACCTGCCGAAGCACGCCGGCCTGACCTACTTCGTGGTCGACATGGAGGCCGACGGCGTCGACGTCCGCCCGCTGTACCAGATCACCGGTGAGGCCGAGTTCAACGAGGTCTACTTCGACGACGCCCGCATCCCCGACGACCTGCGCATCGGCGAGGTCGGCCAGGGCTGGACCGTCGCGATGGCCACCCTCATGAACGAGCGCGTCGCCATCGGCGCCAACGTCACCCCGCGCGGGTCGGGCGCCATCGCCAACGCGTTGGCCGCCTGGGAGCAGGTCGAGGACCGCGACGAGGCCACGCGCGACCGGCTCATCAGCTACTGGATCGAGGCCGAGGCGCTGCGGCTGACGACCTCCCGTGCCGCCGAGGCCCGCAAGCGCGGCACGCCGGGTCCCGAAGGATCGACCTCCAAGCTTCACTGGGCCGACCTCAACAAGTCCATCTCGACGTTCACGGTCGACCTGCTCGGCGCCTCGGGGATGGTCTACGAGGCCGGGTACAGCTTCTCGCGGCCGACCGAGTCGTCGTCACGGTCCACCGACCCGACGACCGCCTACCTGCGGGCTCGCGCCAACTCGATCGAGGGTGGGACCAGCGAGATCATGAAGAACATCCTCGGTGAGCGCGTGCTCGGCCTGCCGGGCGAACCCCGTGTCGACAAGAACATCCCCTGGCGGGACGTGCCCCGCAGCTGACGCCCGACCCGACGCGCACCGATCCGCGCCCGCAGCGGCGCCACACCACGAGGAGCCCCACCGATGGCCGACGTGTCCTTCGTCGTCAGCGACGAACAGCAGCTGCTGCGCGACACCGTCCGGGACGCGCTGCGCAAGCGCGCCACCTCCGCCCGGGTGCGTGAGGTCATGATGACCGACGACGCCCTCGATGACGCGGGGTGGCGCGAGCTGGCCGAGCTCGGCCTCGTCGGGCTGCTGGTCCCCGAAGCCGACGGTGGCTCCGGCGCCGGTGTGGTCGAGGCGGCCATCGTGGCCGAGGAGCTCGGCCGCGTGCTGCTGCCGGTGCCGTTCCTGTCCTCCGCCGTCCTCGGCGCGACGCTGGTCGACGCCACCGCGAGCGCCGACCAGCGTGCGGGCGATCCTGCAGGGGGTGGCCGCCGGGACCACGAAGCTGGCCGTCGCCCACCTCGACGCGGCCGGGTCCCTGACCGCCGACCCCGGGGTCGGCGCGGCCCGCGACGGCGAGGGGTGGGTGCTCGACGGCACGGCGGGCTTCGTGCTCGACGGGCTGACCGCCGACATGCTCGTCACCGCCGCGACCACCGACGACGGCTCGCAGCTGTTCCTGGTCCCCGGCGACGCGGACGGGGTCGACCGCGAACGGGTCCCCGTGTTGGATCTCACCCGGCCGATGGCGACCGTGACCTACGGCTCGGTCCGGGTCAGCGACGCCGACCGGCTCTCGGGCGGGGACGCGGTCGACGGACTGCACCGCGCGATCGCCACCGCCACGGCGGTGCTGGCCAACGAGCAGGTCGGCGGCACGCAGCGCTGCCTCGAGGACGCCACCGCCTACGCCAAGGAGCGCATCCAGTTCGGACGTGCGATCGGATCGTTCCAGGCGGTCAAGCACACCCTCGCCGAGACGCTGGTCCAGGTCGAGTCGGCCCGCTCCGCCGCCTACCACGCCGCCCGCGCGGTGGCCGCCGGGGACCGCGACGAGGTCGCGGTCGCGGTCCCGCTCGCGGCCAGCTTCTGCGCCGAGGTCTACGAGACGACCTCGGCCGACGGCGCTCCAGATCTTCGGGGGCATCGGCTTCACCTGGGAGCACGACATCCACCTCTACTTCAAGCGCGCGAAGGCCAGCAAGCTCCTGCTCGGCAGCCCTCGTCACCACCGCCGGCTGCTCGGCGACGTGCTCGGGATCTGAGGCCCCCGTGACCGCCGAGCGCTGCCGGCTCCGCCCCGCCGACGACCGTGCGGGGGCAGCAACGGCGCACGCGCCATCCTCGACGCGGCTGCCGCGCTGTTCCTCGAGCGTGGGTTCCACGGCACCTCCATCGACGAGGTCGGCGCGGCCGCCGGCATCTCCGGGCCGGGCGTCTACCGACACGTCGCCTCCAAGGACGCGCTCCTGATGGCCGTCCTCGACCAGCTCTGGTCCGACGGGTTCGGCCCCGCCGTGCGGGCGACCGACGGGATCGCCCCGCGGGACGCGCTCGACCAGCTCGTGGACGCCCACGTCGAGCTCGCGACCGGCAGGTCCACGGCGCTGGTGCTCCTCGTGACCGAGCTCCGACACCTGCCGGAGGACTACCGCGGACGGGCGTTGCGCAACCACCGCCGCTACCTCGATGCGTGGGTGCAGCCGCTCCGCGCGCTCCAGCCCGACGCCAGCGACGACGAGGCCCGTGCCGTGGCCACCGCGATCCACGGGCTGATCGACTCGGCCGCTCGCGTCCCCGATCTGCCCGACGACGTCGATCCGGCTACCCGCGCGCCGCTGCTGCGCCGACTCGCCGGCGACCTGCTCGACGCCTTCGCAGCCCGGACCGCCGTACCCTGACCGGCGCCGCCACCGAACCCGCGTTGGCGAGGACCGTGGAGGTCGGTGGTGGACGCAAGCGCGCTCGGCAAGGGCCTGCGGAAGCGGTGCCCGGTGTGCGCCGAGAAGGACATCTTCGCCAGCTTCTTCACCATCCGCGAGCAGTGCCCGAACTGCGGGCTCGAGTTCGAGCGCGAGGAGGGCTACTGGCTCGGCGCGATGGTCGTGGCCATGGCCCTCGTGATCATCACCTTCACGGCGATCTTCCTCGGCGGGATCGCCCTGACCTGGCCCGACCCGCCGTGGACGACGCTGCTGATCGCGACCGTCGCCGCCAACCTGGTGGTCCCCGTGGTCCTCTACCCGTGGTGCATGACCGCCTGGATGGGCATCCACCACGCGTTCGTGACCTCGAACCGCGACGAGGACCCCACCCCGCGGTTCTGACGTGTCCGGTCGACGGGCCAGGGGACCACGTCGTCGTGTCGGACACCTAGGCTGCGGCTATGACCACACCGATGCCCGATGACCTGCGCGCCCGCGCCGACGCCTGGATGGCCGGCGACGTGGACGAACGGACCCGCACGGCGATGCGGGCGCTGCTCGACGGCGACGACCTCGCCCTGCTGACCGACCACGTCGGTGCCGCGCTGTCGTTCGGGACGGCGGGGCTGCGCGGCGAGGTCGGTCCGGGTCCCAACCGGATGAACCGGTCGGTGGTGATCCGCACGACGAGGGGCCTGGCGGACTTCCTCCTCGCCGAGGTCCCGGACGCCGCGACGCGGGGCGTGATCGTCGGCTTCGACGCACGCACCGACTCCGAACGTTTCGCGGTGGACACCGTCGGCGTGCTCGCGGCGGCCGGCATCGAGGTGCGCTGGTTCCCGACACCGCAACCGACGCCGCTCATCGCCTACGCCCAGAAGGTGCTCGACGCGGCTGCCGCCGTGGTGGTCACCGCGTCGCACAACCCGCCCGCGGACAACGGCTACAAGGTGTACGTCGAGGGTGCGGCGCAGATCGTGTCCCCGACCGACGCCGCGATCGCCGCCGCGATCGAGGCCGTCGGGCCAGCGAACGAGGTCCCGCTCGTCCCCGCGGAGGACCTCGCGGGCTGCGAGCAGGTCGCCCCGGTCGACGCGGCCGTGGTGGAGCGCTTCCTCCAGGAGCTCGAGGGCGCCCGCCCGCCGCTGCCCGACGACGTGCCACGGGACCTGCGGATCGTCTACACCCCGTTGCACGGCGTCGCGGGCGAACTGATCCGCCGGGCGTTCGCGTTGGCCGGGTTCGAGCACCTCCACGTCGTCCCGTCGCAGGCCGAACCTGACGGCACCTTCCCGACCGTCAGCTTCCCGAACCCCGAGGAGCCGGGGGCGCTCGACGCGTCCCTCGAGCTCGCCCGGCGAGCTCGACGCCGACCTCGTCATCGCCAACGACCCCGACGGGGACCGGCTGGCGGCGGCGGTCCCCGACGGGGACGGGGGTTGGCTGCCCCTGTCGGGCAACCGGATCGGGGTGCTGCTCGGCAGCTACCTCCTCGACCACTCCGATGCGGCCCGCCCCCTCGGGGTGCGCTCGATCGTGTCGACGCCGATGTTCGACGAGGTCTGCGAGGCCCGCGGTGCTCGGTCCGAAGCGACCCTGACCGGGTTCAAGTGGATCGCTCGCGCCGCTCGCGACCTCGAGGTCAGCGACCAACGGACCTTCGTGTACGGCTTCGAGGAGGCCCTCGGATCCTCGGTCGGTCCCGTCGTCCGCGACAAGGACGGGATCGGGGCGGCGGTCGCGTTCGCCGAGATGGTCGCGCGCCTGCGCGCCGATGGGCACACGGTCCTCGACCGCATCCGGGAGCTGTCCTCGCAGCACGGCGCCTGGATCAGCCACCAGGTCAGCGTCGTGCGCCCCGGAGCCGCCGGACAGCGCGAGATCGCCGCCGCCATGGCGGTCCTCAGCGATCGCACGCCCGACCAGCTCGGTGGCGTCCCCGTGACCGCGCGTCACCGACTACCGCGTCGGTGCCGACCAGCGTCCCCCGTGGCTGGACGCGACCGACCTCGTCGAGCTGTCGCTCCAGGGCGGCGGCCGCGCCATGATCCGGCCCTCCGGGACCGAACCGAAGTGCAAGGTCTACGTCGACCTGCGTGCCGACCTGGCTGCCGGCGCCGACCTCCGCGCACTCGAGGACGAGCAGCTCGCCCTCGCCGACCGCGTCGGCCCACGACCTGGTCGCGTTCGTCGGCCTCGACGGCTGACCCGGCCTACCAGCTCCCCCCCACAGCCCCCACCCGACCCGTAGAACCCGCGAACGACAGGACCGCGACCGATGCCGATCGCCAGCCCCGACACCTACGACCAGATGCTCGACCGCGCCAAGGACGGCGCTTTCGCCTACCCGGCGATCAACGTCACCTCGTCGCAGACCCTGCTCGCAGCGCTGCGCGGTTTCGCCGAGGCGGAGTCCGACGGCATCGTGCAGGTGTCCACCGGTGGCGCCGCGGCGTGGTCGGGCTTCACCGTCAAGGACATGGTCGTCGGTGCCACGGCGTTCGCGGAGTACGCCAAGGTCGTCGCCGAGAAGTTCCCGGTGCAGGTCGCGCTCCACACCGACCACTGCCCGAAGGGTGACCTCGACGGGTTCATGCGGCCGCTGGCGCAGATCAGCGCCGACCGCGTCGCCCGCGGTGAGGACCCGCTGTTCAACTCCCACATGTGGGACGGGTCCGCGGTCGAGCTCGAGGAGAACCTGGCAGATCGCCGAGGAGCTGCTCGAGCTGTGCAGCCGCGGCAAGACCGTGATGGAGATGGAGATCGGTGTCGTCGGTGGCGAGGAGGACGGCGTCGTCGGGGAGATGAACGAGAAGCTGTACTCCACGCCCGAGGACGCGCTGGCGACGGCACGCAAGCTCGGCACCGGCGAGAACGGCCGCTACCTGCTGGCGGCGACCTTCGGCAACGTCCACGGCGTCTACAAGCCGGGCCACGTCCAGCTGCGGCCCTCCATCCTCAAGGACCTCCAGGACGCGGTGGCCGCCGAGGTCGGTGGCGACGACAAGCCGTTCGACCTCGTCTTCCACGGCGGGTCCGGCTCCTCGCTCGAAGAGATCCACGAGGCGCTCGACCACGGCGTGGTCAAGATGAACGTCGACACCGACACCCAGTACGCCTTCACCCGGCCGATCGCGGCGCACATGTTCCAGCAACTACGACGGCGTGCTGAAGGTCGACGGCGACGTCGGCAACAAGAAGGTCTACGACCCCCGCTCGTACGGCAAGGCGGCCGAGGAGAGCATGGCGAACCGCGTCGTCGAGGCCTGCCAGAGCCTGCGCTCCGCCGGTCAGGCGATGCGTTGATCGTCCGCAAGAGCGCCCGTGACATCGAAGGGCTGCGGGAGGCGGGTCGCGTCGTCGCGCTCGCCCACGAGGCGATGCGCGCGAAGGCCGACGTCGGGGTGACCACCCGCGACCTCGACGAGATCGCCCGCGACGTGCTGCGCGAGCACGGCGCCACGTCGGCCTTCCTCGACTACCACCCGCACTTCGCGCCGTCGCCGTTCCCCGGGGTGATCTGCGCGTCGGTCAACGACGTCATCGTCCACGGCGTGGCCCGACGACGTCCCGCTCGAGGACGGCGACCTGGTCAGCATCGACTTCGGCGCGATCCTCGACGGCTGGGTCGGCGACGCCGCCCGGTCGCTTCGTGGTCGGGACACCGCGCGACGAGGATCTGACCCTGATCGAGCGCACCGAGGCCGCCCTGTACGCCGGCATCGAGGCGGCGGTCCCCGGCAACCGGATCGGTGACATCGCGCACGCGATCGGCACCATCGGGCGTGACAGCGGCTACGGCATCCCCGAGGGGTGGGGTGGCCACGGTGTCGGCCGTGAGATGCACGAGGACCCGTCGGTGCCCGAACGAGGGACCACCGGGGCGTGGGCTGAAGCTCAAGCCGGGGCTGGTCATCGCCATCGAGCCGATGTTCCACGCCGGTGGCGACGACGGGTTCACCCTCGACGACGACGGCTGGACGGTGCGCACCGCCGACGGCAGCCGTGCGGCCCACGCCGAACACACCATCGCCATCACCGACGACGGGCCGCGGATCCTCACCGAGGTGTGACTCGGCGCGGTCGGGTCCGGCGTCTCACGCGGCGTGGCGGATGCACCGTGACGTGAACGGTCGGGCCTCGAGCCGCTCGACGGGGATCGGAGCGTCGCAGACGTCGCACACGCCGAACGTGCCGGCGTCGACCTTCTCGAGCGCGCGCTCGACCTCCGCGAGCGACGACGCGATCGACCTCGCGGTCAGCGTCGTGCTGATCCGTTCGACCGCCTCGGTGGTGCCGTCACCGATGCGCTTGCCGAACGACACCACGGCGGCCTCGTCGGGAGGTTCGGTGAGCCGCGCGAGCTCGCTGGTCAGCTCGTCGTGCCGGACTCGGAGCCGGGCCACGAGCCGTGCGTGCTCGGGGGTGGGGGCGGGGTCGGCGGTCACCTGATGACGGTAGCGACCAGCGGGGACCGCTGACCGGGCCGAACGGGACACCCGCTTCGGACGGCTCAGGCGGTGGCGGACCGCAGGGCGCGCAGCACGTGCTGCCCATCGCCGAGCCGGTGGGTCAGCTGCCGTTCGAGCCCGCCGATCGGGTAGAGGTTCTGGGGTGCCCGCCGGTCCTTGTGCGGCTGGGACGCGAAGCGGGGCAGCGTGGCGGTGACCCGGTCGGCGAGCGCGACGACGTCCGCGACGGGCAGGTCGCCGGAGGCCTCGCACCGCACGATCCCCGACCAGGGGTTCCCCGCCCGCCCTGTCCGCCGGTGCCGAACGGCAGCCGCAGGTACCACGAGAACCGCGTCCACGACGAGGTGGCCAGGAACAGCGGGGTGCGCTGTCCGGCGGACAGGTCCGCGACCGTCCGAGCCACGGTGTCCTCGAGGTAGGCGACGTGGTGGGTCTTGACGTACCCGACCGCGTGATCGACCGCGACCGAGCCGTCGAGCGGTCCGTCGACGACCAGCAGCGCGCTGTCCGCCGCGGCCGACGAGCAGCCGGCGTTCGAGCCGCCGCAACCGCTCCTGTACCCCGGCGCGGAGCGTGTCGGCGTCGTCGTCGGCGACGGCCCGCGGGACGAAGTCGCCGGCCGAGGTCGTGAGCGTCGGCAGCAGCGCCGCGGGGCCGACGAGCAGCCGTTGGACCTCGCAGCGCTTCGACGGTCGCCGATGGCCCATCGCAGCAGACCGTGCCGGCAGCGATGGAGGCCGCGAGCGCCTGCCGGGTCCGTTCACCCGGTGGCGTGACCCACAGGTGGCCCTCGATGCGACGCACGCCGTCGACGAACCGGACGGGCCCGGTGACCGGCGGCCCGGGGGGCGTCCGGGGCGCCCAGTCGTCCACGGCGACCTCGACGCCGGCGTCGACCGGTCCGGGGGACAGCGCCATCTGGTCGAGCGCGGAGGTGGACGAGCCCATGGACGGGTCCCACCCGTCGACCGCGATGCGCACACCCGTCGGTCGTCGTGCTCACGCGACCTCCTCGCCGTCGCGACGCCGAACTCGCGCGGATGCCGGGCATCGTCGCGTCGCGGCCGGCGCGTCGGGCACGCCGTCGCCGGCGCTCCGTCGTCGACACGGCGCACGCTCGAACCGTCCGGGCCCTTGCGGACCTCGAAGCGGACGGGCAGCCGTTCGGCGAGGTCACGGACGTGGGTGACGATCCCGACGACCCGCCCGCGTGCGCCGAGCTCCTCGAGGGCGGCCGCGACGACGTCGAGGGTGTCCGGGTCGAGCGTGCCGAAGCCCTCGTCGAGGAACAGCGACTCGAGCCGGGCGGCGCCGTCGGCGGCCAGGTCGGCGACGTGGTCGGCCAGGGCCAGCGCGAGCGCCAGCGAGGCGAGGAAGCGTTCGCCGCCGGACAGGCTCTTGACCGTCCGCGGTTCGTCGGCGTTGCGGTGGTCGACCACGAGGAACTGGTTGGTCGGGTCGAGGGCGAGCGAGTACGCCCCCGAGGACAGCTCGCGCAGGATGGTCGACGCACCGGTGACCAGGCGCCGGTAGCGCCCGAGCCAGCAGCCAGCGGGAGAACCCGTCGGCGCGCAGGAGCTTGCCGAGGTGCTCGGCGACGTCAGCTTCCTCGCGCGCAGCGTCGCGCTCGGCGGTGACGGCGCGGACCTCGTCGAGACGTTCGGCGAGCGCGCCCGCTCGGCCCGGGTGGTGGCCAGCGCCTCGGCGACCGCTGCCGCCGGCGACGCGGCTCCGGGCAGCTGGACCCCGGCATGCGGCGCACTCGTCGCGGAGCTCGTTGCTGACCGCGCGTACCGCTCGCGGGCGGCGACGACGCGGGCGGCGGCCTCGTCCGCCGGCGCGACGGCGGCGTGGTCGCGTGGCGTCGGCCCAGGCGAGCAGGGCATCCCATGCGGCGGCGAGGTCGCGGCGGTCGGGGGACGGTGGCCCGAGCCGCGCGACCGCGTCGCGGGCCCGGTCGAGAGCACGCCAGGCCTCGTCGCCTGCGCTGCCGGCGCGGTCGCGTTCGGCCCGAGCGGCGGACTCGGCCGTGCGTGCGGCACGGTCGCGCTGTCGCGCCTCGGTCAGCTGCTCGTCGGCGTCGCGGACCCGTGCGAGCAGGTCGGCCGCCGCGTCGTCGTCGGCAGCGCCGCGCCGCGAGCGCGGCCGTCCGCGCCGTCCGGGCCTGCGCGAGCCGCGCCGGTCGGCGGCGTGGCGCCGTTCGGCGGCGGTGGCGGCGCGGCGGTCGGCGTCTCGGCGCGCGGCCGCCTCGGCCGGCCGCGCGCTCCGCCGTGCCGCGCGGAGCGCGTCGGTGGCTGCCGCGTGGCGCCGTCGGTCGAGGTGGCGGGGAGCTCGGCGAGGTGCTGCCGCAGACCGGGCAGTCGTCGCCGGCGTGCAGGCCGTCGGTCAGCGGCGTGGACCAGCTCACGGCGACGGGCCGCGTCGAGTGCCACCTCGGCGTCGGTCGACGGCGCGCTCGGCGAGTCGGCGTCCGCCGCCGCGGCTCGGCGGCGGCCTCGCCGCGGTGTCGGCCGCCGCTTCCGTGCGCGGCGGCACGGCCGCGCTCGCGGCGGCGAGGTCCGTCGGCGGTGCGGGTCAGCTCGGCGAGGACCGTGGCGTCGGGCAGGGCAGCGCGGGCCGCCTCGGCGGCGTCGACCGCGGCCGTCGGCGGTCGGTGCGCGCCGGCGATGCGGCGGCCACCGTGCTCGGCGGCTCGGCGGATCGTGTCGGCGAGCGCGTCGACGTCGGCCGGGCGGCGCAGGGTCGCGAGCGCGTCCCGGTCGCTGGCGGCGGCGTCGGAGGCCGCGCTGCGAGCTGGCCGCCGCGTTCGCGGAGCTCGTCGAGCTCGCTCTGGACCTCGTCGGCACCGGGTCGGCCAGCGCGGTCGAGGACCTCGGTGCGCGGCTCGAGCCGTCCGAGCTCGGTCGGGGTCGGCGCCGGCGAGGTCGCCGTCGAGCCGGCGCTGGGCGGCATCGGCCCGGGCGGCGGCGCGTCGGTGGCGACGAGCCGTGCCCGGCGACCGACCTCGTCGTGGAGCCGGAGGTCGAGCAGCTGGAGCAGCAGGTCGCCGCGCTCGGCGGGCTTGGCGAACAGGAAGCGGTCGAAGGCGCCCTGGGGCAGGACCACGGAGCGGCAGAACTGGTCGAAGCTCAGGCCGAGCAGCCGCTCGACCGCGGCGGTCACCTCGTCGGCGTTGCCGGCGCGCGACGACCGAGCCCGCCGCCGGTGATCTCCTCGAGCCGGGCCTCCTTGGTGGTCGGCCGCCCTGCTTGGTGCGGCGGACGACCCGGGTGGCGGTGAAGGTGCGGCCGGCGACCGAGAACGTCAGCCGGACGCGGCCCTCGTTGGCGCCCTGGGTGATGGCGGGGGCGACCAGCCGGCGGTCGTCGTAGCGCGGCACGGTCCCGTACAGCGCCAGCATCATCGCGTCGACGAGCAGGGTGGTCTTGCCCGCACCGGTCGGCCCGGACAGGGCGAACAGGTCGACGCCGGCGAGGTCGAGCTCGGTCCGGCCGCGGAACGAACCGATGCCCTCGAGCTCGACGCGCAGCGGCCTCACGGTGGGCCTCCGAGCGCGGGGTCGCGGTCGGCGTCCTGCGCCTCCTCGAGCAGGCGTTGGAACAGGCTGCGTCAGGCGCGGGTCGTCCGTGACCGAGCTCGTCGAGGTACTCGGCGAACAGGGCGGCGGGGGAGGCGCGCAGGGCATCGACGTCGAGCTCGGGTGGGGCGTCCCGGCCTCGTCCGTCCTCGCGCGGGGCGACGGCGACGTCGACGGCGTCGGGGAGGGCCTGCGCGGACCTCGTCGGCGAGGCCCGGGCCGCGGGGCCTCCTCGAGCACGACGCGCAGGAGGTCGTCGCCCACCTCGTCGCGGGCGGCGAGGACCTGGTCGAGCGTGCCGCGGAGGGTCCGCAGGCGCCGGCCGGAGCGCGAGCGGCACCTGCTCGACGCGGGCCGGGGTCGACGCGGTCGCCTCGACGAGCAGGACGGCTTTCGCGCCGCGGTCGGCCTCGCCGAAATCGAGGTGCAACGGCGAACCCGAGTACCAGATCGGTGCCGGCCCCTGGACGCGGTGCGGCAGGTGGAGGTGGCCGAGCGCGACGTAGTGCGCCGTCGACGGGAACGCCTGCGGCGGGCACCACGTAGTCGAAGATCGTGTGGGCCTGCCGCTCGCCGCCGCCGAGCGCGGGGCCGCCGCCCCGGCGACGGTCAGGTGCCCGACCACGAGGTTGACGGTGTCGGTCCCGAAGTCGCTCGGTGAGCGAGGCGACGATGCGCGCGACGCGTTCGGCGTAGGTGCCTGCGTGCTCGGCCGCACCGCGCCGTGCGTGCATCAGCTGCTCGGAGGTGACGATGCCGCGCTGCGAGACGAACGGGACGAGCGCGACCCGTGCGACCTCGCCGTCGCGGGTGGTCAGGTCGAGCACCCCGCCGCGGTCGGCACGGGCGACCTGGTCGGCGAGGTGGACGTTGCCGAGCTCGAGCAGCGGTCGGACGGCCGCCCACCGGCGAGGGTTGTCGTGGTTGCCGGCGAGGACGACCACGTGCGCGCCGGTGTCGGCGAGGTCGAGCAGGGCCCGGTAGACGATGCGTTCGGCCTCGGCCGAGGGGGCGCCGGTGTCGAACTGGTCCCCGGCGACGAGGATCAGGTCGACGTCGCGGTCGTGCGCGATGCCGGCGATCTCGGTGAGCACGGCACGGTGCTCGTCGGCGCGCGACCGTCCGCGGACGGTGCGGCCGACGTGCCAGTCGGAGGTGTGGAGGATGCGCATCGGCCCGAGGCTACGTGACGGCTGCGACAGCCCTCCGGAGCCTCCGCGGCCTCGACCACGGGAGGTGCGGACCCACGGCCGACGGGACGCCGGCGAGGATGGCCTCGCCAAGACCCTCGAGCGCGCCCTGCCGGGAGCCCTCGGCGGCAAGCGCAAGCGCCGCCGCTGAACCCGAGCCGCGAACTCGGTCACTGGTAGGTGACGAGCACCACCTCGGGGTCGAGGTCGAGGATGTAGGAGGGTTCGGCGACGACCGGGTCCTCGTCGTAGAAGTTCTTCCAGGCCCAGTGCCAACGGTCCTCGGCGCCGGAGGTGAGCACCCCCCAGGTCTCGAGCTTCATGCCCTGAGGACCCTGACCGTCCATGTGGATGACGACCGCGACCTCGTCGGGGGCCTCGATGGTGTCCCGGTCGGGCAGCATGTCGAGGCGGAACTGGTGCAGCACGAGCAGCTTCTCGGCGACGCCCGTGTCGCGTGTGAGGCTCGGCGTACCAGTCGATGACCTCCTGCACCTCGGCGGCGTCGACCGAGCCGATCTGGCGCAGGTGGACCTGGTCGTCCTCGAGCCGCCACTCGGGATCGAGCGCGAGGCCGACGTGCGGTTCGCGCAGCAGCTCCTCGTAGATCCTGGCCTGGTCGAGGAAGTCGTTGCGGCCGGGTTGGAGGTCCAGGATGACCTGCACGCCCTCCTCGCCGGCACGGTCCACGAGCTCGCGGAACTCCTCGGGCGGGCTCACCCGCGAGTACTGCCCGTCGTCCCCGGCTTCGGCGCTGGCCACCGTGACGATGACCTCGAAGGCCGGGACGACGTCGCGGCCGTCGGCGTCGTACCCGGTCGAGACGTCGCGAACGCGGTCGAACGAGGCCTCGAGGTCCTGCTCGCCGAGGACGCCGAGGACCGGCGACCCGGGCTTGCCGTACATCGCGACCATGCGGGTGCCGTCGAAGTGGCGCAGCGTCCCGCCCGGCAGCAGGGGCGCCTCGGCGAGCAGCGTCAGGTCGTCGGCGACGTCGTCGTCGAACCCGCCGACCGCGATGAGCTGATCGGTGTCGAACTCCGCGTCGCGGACGAGCCGCACGGTCTCCCGGCCGAGCATGTCAGCGTCGGGGGCGGGGATCACCGCGTCCCCGCGCTGCGCGGCGAGCGCCACGGTCGACGGCGCGCTCGGGTCGACGGGGTCCACGAGGAGCGCCAGCTCGCCGCCGTCGAGCTCCCACGGGTCCTCGACGGGATCCGCGTCGGGGAAGAGGTCGCCGAGATCGCCGATGCTGACCACCTCGCTGCCCTCGGGGAGCCCGAGGAGGAACGCGAGCTCGCCTGTCGTGCCGTCGACGCTGACGGGCAGGACGGCGGCCGAGGTGCGGATCGCGACGGCGGCCGCCGCGGCGAGGTCCTCGGGACGGTCGGCGTCGGCGGCGACGAAGCGGTCGGTGCCGAGCTCCTCGGCCACCTCGAGAGCCCCGCCGGCACGGGCGTCCTCCGTGACCTCGTCGTCGGTGGTGTCCGCTTCCTCGGCGTCCTGTCGGCTGCGCGAGCCGGCGGACCTCCGGGTCGCCGAGCTCCGCGAGCGTGGTGGCGAGCCCGGTCTCGTCCCCGATCAGCAGCGGCGCCCCCAGCGCGACGGCCAGCGGGGCGGCGACGGCAGCCATCGCGGGCTGACCCTCCGGCACCACCACGACCTGTTCGACGCACCCGAAGCTCGCCGAGATCGCGCCGTTCGCGTCCAGTGGTGCCGCTCGGGCGTCGAGCTCCCTGGCGGCCTCGGGGCTGGCCTCGCAGGGCGGCGCATCGACCTCCTGCGCGGTCCCACCGTCCCCGTCCCCGTCATCGTCGGAGGGCGTCGCGTCGTCGTCCCTTGCCGTGCACTGGGCGAGCAGGACGAGCCCGGCGAGCAGCACGATCACGGTGCGGATGAGGCGACGGCGGCGGAGAGGACTGACGGTGGCTTCCTGGATCGGTGACCGCCCGACGCTAGCGGTGTGGTCGATCCCCCGACCCCGCCCGGCCGGCCCGCCACTCGTCGGCGAGCACGGCCAGGACGAGGTCGTCGGTCCACCCCTCGCCGTCGGTCCAGTAGGCGGCCACGAGGAGCCCCTCACGGCGGAAGCCGAGACCGCTCGAACAGCGTCACGGAGGATCGGTTGCGCGGGTCGCACCGCGCCTCGACCCGGTGCACGCCGCGGCCGGCGGCGAGGACGTGATCGAGCAACGCGGTGATCGCCTCGGTCGCGAGCCCGTCACCGCGGACGGACGGCGCGAGCGTGACGCCGAGTTCGACGAGACGACGATCGCCACCGGTCGCCAACATCACGTCGCCGACGACGCCAGGTCGGTCGCGGCGCTCCAAGGCGTACTGGAACGCCGACCCCGGTGTGCCCGGAGGCTCGGACCGGACGGCGTCGATGAAGGCGACGGCCTGGTCGACGGTGTAGGGGACGGACCACCCCTGGTACCGGGCCGTCCCGGGGTCGGAGCGGTAGGCCGCCAGCGCCGCCGCATCGCCGGGCTCGAAGCGACGCAGCACCAGACGGTCGCTGGTGAGGCGATCGGCGAGATCGAGCCGGGCCGTGGGGTCGTCGGCCGGCGGGACGACGGGGCGCGAGGGGGGCGCGCTCAGAACGGCATCCCGTCCCCGTGGTCGGTGTCGTCGTCGAGGCCGGCGAAGGGGTCGTCGGGCTGGGTCACGACGTCGTCCTCGCCCGGTGCGGGACCGCGCGCCGGCCTCGGAGGGGCGCGTCGCCCACGACGGGAACGGGAACTCGACCACCAGCGGTACCGGCAGCTGCGGTTGGGACAGGATCATCGTGCCCGGCTTCACGATCGTGGCGCGCTGGCGGAACGCGGTCGGCAGGAAGCCGTACTCGTCCCGCCCGGCCTCGGCGGTGTCGAGCCGGCCGACCACCCGGATGGCGCAGTTCGCGACGACGCGGCGCTCGACCTCGGACGCGGTCTGCTGCGCGCCGATGAGGATCATGCCGAGCGACCGGCCACGTTCGGCGACGTCGAGCAGCAGCTCCTTGATGGGGGAGGAGCCCTCGCGCGGCGCGTACTTGTTGAGCTCGTCGAGCACGATGAACGTCAGCGGGTCGGGGCTGCCCGACGCCTCCTTCGCCTCGAACTGGCGGCGGAGCACCACGCCGACCACGAACCGCTTCGCCCGGTCGTTCAGGCGGTGGATGTCGACCACGGTGACCTGCGCCTCGTGGCGGATCCGGTGCCGTTCGGGGTGGGCGACGTCGCCGCGGATGAGGTCCTCGACGTGCCGGAGCGAGCCGTACAGCCGCCGGACGAACGCGTTGATGGTGCCGACGCCGACGGCGCGGCCGGCCCAGCGCGGGGCCTCGTCCTCGGACTCGAGCCGTTCGCGGACGACGTCGATCAGCTCGCGGAAGGTGCGGCAGGTCACGCCTTCGAGCCGGACCGCGCCGTCACCGGTCGGGACGGCATCGCGCTGCAGCCGCGCCGTGACGTTGTCGACCACCATCGTGTACTGCTGGCGGTCGTCGCCCGCGTCGGCGAACAGGAACGGCAGCAGCGCGTCGCGGCAGAACTCCTCGAGGGTCCAGAAGAACGACCCGATGCCCTCGCGGCGCGCCCCGGTGTCCGGGGCCGCGCTGGCCGCCCCTCGCCGTGGCGGCGCCCACATCTCGACCGACGCGAACGCCGACGCAGGCAGGCCGAGCTGCTCGTACTTGGCGCGCGAGGTGTCGTCGAGCTTGACGTTGTCGTGGTCGAGGAACAGCAGGTCCTCGCCCTTGACGTTGAAGATCAGCGCCTTGGCGTTGTGCGCGGCGCCGAGCACCCCCGAGGTGAACAGCCCGTGCAGCAGGAAGGTCGCGTACGTCGTCTTGGTCGCCACGCCGGAGACGCCGGAGATGTTGACGTGTGCGCCGCGGGTGCCGTCGAGGAAGTCGAGGTCGAGCACCACCGGCAGCCCGTCGCGGGTCAGCCCGGCCGGCAGGCGCCGCTCCATCCGGTCGAAGAACAGCGCCTGGTCGCGGTCCTCGCCGGTGGCCTTGACCACGCCCTGGCCCGGGCAGCGGCGGGACGAACACCTCGGGCTCGAACCGGGTCGTCAGGACCTGCGCGGCCTCCGACACCTCGGCGGGCAGGACGCCGTCCTCGATCAGGAACACGTCCGAGTCGAACCGCGCACCCTCGTGACGGGCCCGGACCTGGCTGACCACGCCGTAGATGTTGACCGGCTGGCGGCCCGGTGGGGTGCGCTGGAGCGCGACCACGTCGTCGAGCTGGAGGAACTGCCCCTCGGCGACGCCGACCCAGAACTCGAGCGGGGTCGCGTCCTCGGTCCCGAGCACGCGCCCGACGAGCTCGGGTCCGGGGGTGGCGTCGCTCAACGGGGCTCCTGCTGCGGTGGGTGCGGGCAGCCTACGAGCCGGCCGTGACCGGGGACCGTCAGGCGCGTCGCCAGAGGTCGCCGTAGGTGCACCAGCCCGTGCTGGTCGACGGTCAGTTCGGCCTCGAAACCCGTCGCCGAGGCGTACCGCCACCGGTGTCGTCCGAGGTGGGTGTAGTGCTGGTCGAGCACCTCGACGGCGGTCGCCGGGCACCCGCACCCAGGCCGCCCGGACCGCAGCGTCCTCGCGTCCGAGCGCAAGCAGCCGGCGGATCGGCAGGGTGTTGGTCGACGGCGTCACCTCGACGTCGACGTCCTGGCAGCCGCGAGCTCCGGCGCCGGTCTCACCGTCGCGCCACCACCGGCCGCCGCCGTCGCTGGTGAGGCGACGGGTCGTCCCGTCCGCGGCGACCTCGGCGTCGGACGGTCCGCCAGCCCGCGTCGACCTCGACGCTGATACCCACGCCGCGGTCGGGGAGGTCGGAGCCGAGCGCCCAACCGTCCGGCAGCGCGGTCAGCGACGCCGTCTCGCGCCCGGCGGGTCCGTCCCAGGTCACGGTCGCCGCCGGTGTGCCCGGCCGGATCGGCCGCTCGAAGCGGACTCGGTGGTGTCGGAGGGGTCGTGCAGCTGCGCGCGTCGCGGCCCGTGCGGCCGTACCCGAGCGCCTCGTAGCGGTCGGTGCGCGTCCAGGAACCGCGTGTCGGACCACAGCTCGACCCGCGAGGCGCCGAGGCCGGCGGCGTGCGACTCGACGAGGCGGACGAGCGCGTGGCCAGGCCCCGTCCCCGTGCCGCCGGCGCCACGTACAGGCGCTTGAGTTCGACGGCTCCGGTCGTCAGCGGCCCGGCACCGATCGGAGGCCACCAGCTGCACCGTCGCGCTCGACCACCCACCACGGGCTGCCCGCGCCGTGCTGCCGTGGTGCCCGGCGCAGGGAGGTCGTCGTCGACGCCTGGCAGGTCGAGCACGCACCCGGGGTACTCGGCGTAGGCGCCGGCGATCAGGGCGGTCAGCGCGTCGGCGTCCGCGTCGCGTGACGCGGCGGATCCCGGCGAGGCCGCGCGGCCGGCGATGGGTCGAGCACGGCGCGTCCTCGCGGATCGGCGCGGTCGGTGAACCGGCCGAGGCTAGCTGCCGGCCGGCCGGAGGTAGCGTCACACCGACGGAGGGAGGTGAGCGGTGGAGGCGACGGCGGGGCTGCGACCGATGCTGGCCACGCCGGGTCGACCCGCGGACGTCGTCCGCGGCCACCTCCACGAGATCAAGTGGGACGGTGCGCGGGTGCTGGCCCACCTCGACGGCGCCGGCGGGATGACGCTCCGGTCCCGCAACGGCGCCGACGTCACGGTCGCCTACCCCGAGCTGGCCGACCTCGCGGGGCGGGTCGACGCGGCCGACCGTGCTCGACGGCGAGGTGGTGGTGCTCGACGAGCGCGGCGCCGCGTCGTTCAGCGCTGCTGCAGCCGCGGATGCAGCTGCGCGATCCGGCGCCGGGTCCGCGTCGCAGCAGCGCGGTCCCCGGTCATGTACGTGGTCTTCGACGTCCTGGTCTGCCGTGGCCGTCCCGTGCTCGAGCACCCGGTGGAGGGACGCCGCCAGCGAGCTCGAGGGGCTCGGCCTGCACGGTCGGCCACGTCCAGGTCCCGCCGGCGACCCGCGACGTCGCGCAGCTGCTCGAGATCGCATGCCGCCCGGGGTGACGAGGGGGTGGTGAGCAAGCGGATCGGCAGCCCCTACCGGCCGGGTGTCCGTTCGACCGACTGGATCAAGCTGCCCTTCGCCCAGCAGCGCGAGGTCGTCGTCGGGGCGTGGCGCGCCGGAAGGGTCGGGCCGGCGTGCAGGTGCCAGCGACCGGCTCGGCGCCGTGATCGTCGGAGCCTACGACGACGACGGTGCCCTGCACGAGCTCGGAGCCGTCGGGTCCGGACTCGCCGGCAAGGCCGGGGTCGAGGTGCGGGCGCGGCTCGAACCGGCCGATGACGACTCACCGTTCGCGCGCCCGCTCGCCGCGCGCGACGCCCGGTTCGTCAGGCCGACGCTCGTCGGCACGGTCCGTCACCGGGGACTGACGGGCGACGGCAAGCTCCGGCAGCCGGTCTGGCTCGGGCTGCGCGACGACATCGCCCCCGCCGACGTCCTGCTCGACGGTGGTGCGCACCGCGCGCGGACCCCGGCGACGGACCCCTGTCCCGCCCTCGTCGCCGCGTGCGCTCAGCGCTACGTTGGGTCCGCTGCGGCGTGCCGCGATCATCGGACGCCGAGCTGGGAGTCGACCCCGAGCGGAGGAGGACGAGACGTGGCACGTGCCATCTGGAGCGGGGCGATCAGCTTCGGGCTGGTCAACATCCCCGTGAAGCTCGTGACGGCGGTCGACCGCAAGAACGTCCGCTTCCGCGAGCTGCGCCGCGGCGACGCCTCGCGCATCCGCTACCGCAAGGTCGCCGCCGCCGACGGTGAGGAGGTCAGCCACCGACGAGATGGTCAAGGGCTACGAGATCGCCCCCGACCGCTACGTCGTGCTCGACCCGGACGAGCTCAAGTCGCTCGCACCGGAGTCCTCCCGCGCCATCGAGATCGAGGACTTCGTCGAGCTCGCCGACATCGAGCCCCTCTACTACGACTCGTCGTACTACCTCGTCCCGGGGGACACCGCGGCCAAGCCGTACGCGCTGCTGCACACCGCGATGCGCGAGTCCGGGAAGGCGGCGGTCGCCCGTTTCGTGCTGCGGACCAAGCAGCACCTGGCGATCATCCGCCCGGTCGGCGACGCGCTGGCGGTCTCGACCGTCGTCTACCACGACGAGGTGCTGCCGAGCGTCGCAGCTCGACGGGCTGCCCGGTGAGGACGTCGAAGCCGAACGAGCGCGAGCTGGCGATGGCCAACCAGCTCATCGAGTCGATGACCGTCGACTGGGAACCGGAGCGCTACTCCGACACCCACCGCGAGCAGATCCTCGAGCTGATCGAGCGCAAGGCCGCGGGCGAGGACATCACCACCGTGCCGGAGGAGGAACGGAGGCCGGTGACGTGGTCGACCTCGTCGCCGCGCTCGAGGCGTCGCTCGCGGCGGCCCGCGACGGGTCGCGGGTCGACGCGGCCGAGACGGCCTGAGCGGGGCGACGGTGGCGTCGACCCGCACGACCGTCCGCGTCGGCGAGCGCGAGCTGTCGGTCTCCAACCTCGACAAGGTGCTCTACCCGGCGGACCGGGACCACCAAGGCCGAGGTGCTGCGCTACTACGTCGACGTCGCCGAGGTGATGCTGCCCCACCTCGCCGGGCGACCCGTGACGCTGAAGCGGTTCCCCGACGGCGTCGAGGCCCAGGGGTTCTTCGAGAAGCGCTGCCCGCCCCACGCCCCGGAGTGGATCGGGAACGGTCCAGCTCGGCCGGGAGGGCCGGGAGAAGGTCGTGGACCACTGCGACCTGTCGGAGGTCGCGGCGCTCGCGTGGGCGGCCAACATCGGCGCGCTCGAGCTGCACGTCACGATGGGAGCGGAGCCGGACACCACCGTGCCGACCGCCGTGGTGTTCGACCTCGACCCCGGTGCGCCCGCCGACGTGCGCACCTGCGCCGAGGTGGCGCTGCGCATCCGCGAGGTGCTCGACGGCCTCGGCCTGCGCGCCTACGCCAAGACCTCGGGGTCGAAGGGGCTGCAGCTGTACGTCCCGGTGCACGACCCGGAGCTGACCTACGACCGCACGCGGGACTTCTCGCAGGCGGTCGCGCAGCTGCTGGAGACGCGGTTGCCCGGATCTGGTGGTGTCCAAGCAGCTCAAGACGCTGCGTCCCGGCAAGGTCCTCATCGACTGGTACCAGAACCACCTCACCAAGACGACGGTGTGCGCCTACTCGCTTCGGGCTCGGCCCCGCCCGACCGTGTCGACGCCCGTGACGCTGGGACGAGGTCGCCGACGCGGTCGGCGCGTGACGAGGGTGCGCTCGTGTTCGACCTCGACGACGTGCGGACGCGCGTCGCCGAGCACGGGGACCTGTTCGCCGACGTGGCGTCGTTGCGCCAGGAGCTGCCCGCCCTCGGGGGCTGACCCGCGTCCCACGTCTCGGTTGCGTCGCACACGCGGCTGAGGCCCGGCCGGGTCCTTCGGCACCGCGCGGACGCGGTGGGGTGCCGCGCTTCGTGGTTGGATGCGCGGCGGCCGGTCCTCCGGCCCGCCCCCTCGTCATCGGAGCACCGGTGCCACCCGAGCTCGGCCACGTCGTCCTGCACGTCCGCGACCTCGAACGGGCGCAGCGCTTCTACACCGACCTGCTCGGGTGGCGCGTCCGCGGCCCCGTCGGCGCGGCCGGTGTGGCGCTCGGCTCCGGACGTGCGCCACTGGAACTCGTCCTCGTCACCGCGGACGTCGACGCCGGCCCCCGAGACGAGTCCAGCGTCGGCCCGGCGCGGATCGGCATGCGTGTGGGCGACGATCCCGCCGACCTCGCATCCCTGCGTGGGGCCCTCGAGGCCGCCGACGTCCTCATCGACGGCATGACCGACGATGGGTTGATCCACACCCTGCACGTGCGTGACCCCGACGGCACCCAGCTCGCGTTGTACGTCGAAGCCGTGGATCCGGACGTGTGGCGGCGCCGGCACGACCTGCTCCACGTGCCGCCGCGACCGCTCGAGACCTGAGCACCCCAGTGTCGGACGACACGGCCGATCAGCCACCGGTGCGGACGCTGGATCCGCTCCGTGTCCCCGCCTACCGGCGGATCTGGTCCGCGGCGGTGGTCAGCCACCTCGGCACGTTCCTCCAGATGACCGCCGCGCCGTGGCTGATGCTCGACCTCACCGGATCCGCGTTCCTCGTCAGCCTCGTGACCACGGCCCTGCTCCTGCCCCGGCTGGTGCTCACCCTGCCGGCCGGCGCCCTCGCTGACGTGGTCGACCGACGCACGTTGCTCATCGTCGGCAACCTGATGGGTTGCGTTGCGGTGGCCGCGATGGCCGTGCTCGCTGCCGTCGACCTGCTGACGCCCGCGCTGCTCCTGCTGTTGACGTTCGCGCTCGGCAGCGGTTCGGCGGTGGCGATGCCCGCGTTCCAGACGCTGGTGCCCGACCTGGTCCCGCGACCGCTCCTGCCCCAGGCGATCACCCTGAACTCGGGTGCGTTCAACGTCGCGCGCGCCGTGGGCCCGGCCATCGGTGGTGCGCTCGTGGCCGCGGGGTTGGCGTCGCTGTCGTTCGGGTTGAACGCGTTGTCCCTCCTGGTCGTCGTCGGCGTGCTGCTGACCCTGCCGCGCGATCAGGTCGAGCGCGTCGTCGGCCAGTCACGCCGCCACCTGCTCCGAGCCACGGCCGTCGGGGTCCGGTACGCGCGATTCACCCGTGACATCCGGGTGCTGCTGGTGGTGACCGCCGTGTTCACCCTCACCGCCGCCTCGGTGCAGGCGCTGCTGGCACCCCGGGCCGTCGACCTCGGTCTCGGTGGTGTCGGGTACGGGGTCCTCTGGGGTTGCATGGGCGTCGGTGCCCTCGTCGGGGTGGGGACCCGGGGGCGTGCGAGCCGGCGGACGGGGTCGCGCATGGTCCCGGCATCGATCGTCCTGTTCGGCGTCGGAGGTGTCGCTGCTCGGACTGTCACCGAACGGGACGCTCGCCGGAGTCGGCATGGCCCTGGCCGGGCTCGCCTGGGTCTGGACGCTCATCACCCTGAACGCCACGGTGCAGTTGCTCGCGCCGACCTGGGTGCGCAGCCGCGTGGTCGCGCTCTACGCGTTGGTGGTCGGCATCCAGCCGGTCGGCGCCTTCCTGTCCGGCGCGCTCGCGGAGGTCGTCGGATCGGGCGTGTCGATCGCCGTGGCCACGGCCATCACGCTGATCCTCGGCATCGTGTCGTTCCGCCTCGACCTCCCCGTCCTCGGGCGGGTCGAGCAACCACGCCCCGCGGGTCTCGAGGTGCTCGACGAACACCTCCGGGTCGAGGTGCGAGGCCCGGTGGTCGTGACGCGGGACTGGCGAGGTCGACCCCGCGGACACCGAGGAGTTCCTGGCCACCATGCGTCTCGTCCGTGGCATCCGACGACGCACCGGCGCACGGCGGTGGGACCTGCACCGTGACGCCCTCGATCCGACCCGCTTCACCGAGGTGGTCCGGTACGCGGCCTGGGACGAGCAGGTCGTCCAACGCACCCGGCTCGACGCCGTCGACCTCGCCGTGCTGCAGCGGCTGCGGGCGATGGAAACGGGCGGTGGCCCGTGGACGCGGCACCTGACGCCGGTCGAGTTCGCCGACGGTCGGGGTCGGCGTCGGTGACCGCGGCTTCCGTGCGCCGGCGTCGTCACGTCGCGCCGTGCGGGCCGAGGTGGACGTCAGCTCGGGCGGACCTCGCTGGCGCGTGGGCCGCGACCGTCCGAGCCGGTGACGAACGTCACGGGCTGACCCTCGCGGAGGCTGCGGAAGCCCTCACCCTCGATGGCGGAGTAGCGGACGAAGACGTCCTCGCTGCCGTCGTCGGGTGCGAGGAAGCCGTAGCCCTTCTCCTCGCTGTACCACCGCACGATCCCGGACCGCCGCGCATCGGGGCCCGGCTCGATGCGGATCTCGGAGGTCCGGTGCTGGAGCTGCGGGTCGTCTGCCACGGAGCCTCCGCTGCATCGTCGGGCGCGTCGCCGCCACTGGTCGGGCGCGGCGCGGTCCACGTCGTGTCCGCGGTCGAGGCTAGGGGTTCGTCGGCAGCTCGACCTCGGGTGCCCCCGGCCCGCTGGGCGGGACCTCGACCGCGTCACCGCGGCCGGATCTGCGGGCCTCAGGGACGTCGACGGGGCGCAGGACCTGCGGCGGATCGCCGTTGAGGTGCAGGTCGGCGGCGACCCCGCACCACAGCAGCGCGTCCGGGCCGGCCTTCACGCCCTTCCCGCCACGACCCTTGACCGGGTAGTCCTCGAGCGGGCTGCGCTTGGCCGTCCCGTCGGCGCCGATGGTCAGGACCTCGCCATCGTCGGACCCCGAGGCGATGACCGTGAGGCTGACGACACGGGACACCCGCCGGGACGTCCATCCCCGCGACGCCGGCGGCGCGTGCGGCCCATGACGCGGGCCTCGTCGGCGGCGAAGCGGGCGACCTGGCCGCCGTCGTGGGCGACGAGGAGGTGGTCGCCGTCCCGGGCGAGCGCGACGGCGGCGAGCTCGTCGCCGCCCTTGACCCCCGCGGCCTGCAGCGACCGTTGCCGCGCCTCGGTGAACTCCGGCGAGGGCCGTGCGCTTGATCTGGCCCGCCGCGGAGACCGTCACGAGCGTCAGCGCCGGGGTCGACGGTCAGCGGGACCGCTCCGACGATCGGCGCGTCGGGCCCGCCGCCGAGCAGCCCACCGACGTGGGTGCCGCGCTGGGCGGGCTTGACGACGGGGACGTCACCGATGCCGACTCGGTAGCCCTGCCCGTTCGCATCGACGAGCAGCAGGGTGTCGTCGGTGGTGGCGCGGATCACCGCGACGACGGGGTCGTTCGGGTGCTTGTGGGACGGGCGTGCTGCGCCGCCGGGCGAGGGGCTTGAGGTACCCGCCGCGGGTGACGAGGACGGTGACCTCCTGCGCCTCGAACCCGGCCTGCGACCCTCCGGCGAGCAGGTCCTCGGTGTCGATGCCGGCGCTCACGATGCGCGACCGACGTGGCGTTGCGTGGACGCGCTTGAGCTCCTTGAGCTCGTCGGTCAGCACCCCGTCGAGCACCTCGCGATCGCCGAGGATGGCGCGCAGTGCCTCGATCGTGTCCTGTAGGTCCTGGTACTCGTCCTCGAGCGCCGCACGCTCCAGCGCGGCGAGCCGTCGGAGCTGCATGTCGAGCACCGCCTGCGCCTGGACCTCGGACATCCCGAAGCGGGTCTGCAGCCCGTCGCGGGCAGCGGCGGCGGAGGCGCTCGCGCGGATGAGGGCGATCACCTCGTCGAGGTGGTCGAGGGCGAGCAGCAGACCCTCGAGGACGTGGGCGCGTTCCTCGGGCACGGCGCAGGCGGTGGGCGGTCCGCCGGGTCAGCACCTCGCGCTGGTGGGCGACGTAGTGGATCAGCGCGTCGCGGAGGCCGAGGGTGCGCGGGGCACCGTCGACCAGGGCGACGAGGTTGACGTTGAAGTTGGTCCGCAGGTCGGTGAACTTGTGGAGCTTGGCGAGCACCGCCGCGGGATCCTCGCCGCGCTTGAGCTCGATGACGATGCGCATGCCGTCGCGGGACGACTCGTCGCGCAGGTCGCGGATGGCCTCGAGCTTGCGGCTCGCGACGAGGCCGGCGATGCGCTCGAGCAGCGCCGACTTGTTGACCTGGTAAGGGATCTCGGTGACCACGATGCGCGGCAGGTTGCCCGTGCGCATCTCGGTCGAGGCGACCGCTTCGACGGTGATGGCGCCGCGGCCGGAGACGTAGGCGTCCTTGATACCGGGCCCGTCGACGATGCGTGCTCCGCCCGGCAGGTCCGGTGCCGGCACGTGCTTCATGAGGTCGTCGACGGTGGCGTCCGGGCGACGGATCAGGTGCAGGACGGCGTCGATGACCTCGCCGAGGTTGTGCGGCGGGATGTTGGTGGCCATCCCGACGGCGATGCCGGAGGCGCCGTTGACGAGCAGGTTCGGGAACCGGGCGGGCAGGACGACCGGTTCGGTGGCGTAGCCGTCGTAGTTGTCGACCTCGTCGACGGTGTCCTCGTCGATGCCGGCGAGCAGCTCCATGGCCAGCAGCGACAGCCGCGCCTCGGTGTAGCGCATGGCCGCCGGGCGGGTCGCCGTCGACCGAGCCGAAGTTGCCGTGGCCGTCGACCAGCGGCTCGCGGGTCGAGAAGTCCTGCGCCATGCGCACGAGCGCGTCGTAGATCGAGCTGTCGCCGTGCGGGTGGTAGGTCTTCATGACCTCACCGACCGCGGACGCGCACTTGCGGTACGGGCGGTCCGGACGCAGGCCGGACTCCCACATCGAGTACAGGATGCGCCGCTGCACGGGCTTGAGTCCGTCACGGACGTCGGGCAGGGCCCGACCGACGATCACCGACATCGAGTAGTCGAGGAACGCCTGCTCCATCCGTGACTCGAGCGACACGTCGAGCACCTGCCCGGTGCTGAGCGTCGACGCGGCGGTGTCCTTGCGATCGGCCATCAGACGTCCACGTTCTCGGCGAAGTGCGCGTTGCTGACGATCCAGTCGCGACGGGGGTCGGTCTGGTTGCCCATCAGCAGGACGAAGAGCTCGTCGGCGCGAGCGGCGTCCTCGATGTTGACGCGCAGGAGGGTGCGGCGACCCGGGTCCATGGTGGTCGCCCAGAGCTGTTCGGCGTCCATCTCGCCGAGCCCCTTGAAACGTTGCACCTCGACGTTGCTGTTGCGCTTGAACTCCGTGCGGAGCAGCGTGTCCCGCTCCTTGTCGCTCATGGCGTAGGCGACCTTGCCGCCCTTGCGGAGCTGGTAGAGCGGCGGCTGGGCGAGGTAGAGGTGGCCCTTCTCGATCAGGCGCGGGGACAAGCGGTAGAAGAAGGTCAGCAGCAGGGTGGTGATGTGGCCGCCGTCGACGTCCGCGTCGGCCATGAGCACGATCTTGTCGTAGCGCAGCCGGTCGTGGTCGTAGGCGTCGCCGACGCCGGTGCCGACGGCCTTGACGAGTGCCTGGATCTCGGCGTTCTCGAGGACCTTGGACAGCTGCGCCTTCTCGACGTTCAGCACCTTGCCGCGCAGCGGCAGGATCGCCTGGGTGTGACGGTCGCGCGCCTGCTTGGAGGAGCCGCCGGCGGAGTCGCCCTCGACCACGTACAGCTCGGTCTCGGAGGGGTCGCGGGAGGTGCAGTCGGCGAGCTTGCCGGGCAGTCCGGCCGACTGGTTGTCGAGGAGGCCCTTGCGCCGGGTCAGGTCGCGCGCAGCCTTCGCGGCCTGGCGCGCCTTGGCGGCGACGGCGGCACGCTTGACGATCTGTCGGCCCTTGGCCTTGTGCTTGACCAGCCACGCGGCGAGGGCTTCGGAGACGACCTGTTCGACGTAGGCACGGGCGACGGTCGACCCGAGGCGACCCTTGGTCTGTCCCTCGAACTGAGGGTCGGGGAGCTTGAGGGACACGACGGCGACCAGGCCCTCGCGGACGTCGTCGCCGGTGAGGTTCGGGTCCTTCTTCAGCAGCGCGCCCGAGTCGCGCCCGAACTTGTTCAGCGTCGAGGTGAGCGCGCGGCGGAAGCCCTCCTCGTGGGTGCCGCCGTCGGCGGTGCGCACGATGTTGACGTAGCTGCGGAGTCGGTCGTCGTGGAACCCGTCCGACCAGGTGAAGGCGACGTCGAGCGCGACCTTGCGGCCCTCGTGCTCGCGCTCGTCGGACGATGGTGATGGGGGCGGTCAGCGGGTCCTTGCCGGCCAGCAGCCGCTCGACGAAGTCGGCGAGGCCCGCGGGTGTAGCGGAAGGTCTCCGATCGCCCGTCGCGCTCGTCGACGAGCGACGATCTCGAGCCCGGGGTTGAGCAGGGCGGTCTCGCGGAGCCGCTCGGCGATCGTGTCGAAGCGCAGCTCGGTGGTCTCGAAGATGTCGGCGTCGGGCCAGAAGCGGACCGTGCGTGCCAGAGCCGCGCTTCTTGCCGGCCTTCGCCAGCGCCTCGACCCGCGGGCCGCGCTCGAAGGCGATGGTGTGGCGGTGGCCGTCGCGGACGACCTCGACCTCCGTGCGGGTCGAGAGCGCGTTGACGACCGACACGCCGACCCCGTGGAGGCCGCCGGAGACGGCGTAGGCCTGCTGGTCGAACTTGCCGCCGGCGTGCAGCGCCGTCAGCGCGAGCTCGACGGCCGGGAGCTTCTCGGTGGGGTGGAGGTCGACGGGGATCCCTCGCCCGTCGTCGGTGACCTCGACGCCACCGTCCCCGAGCAGCGCGGACGGTGATGACCGACGCCTGCCCGGCGAGGTGCTCGTCGACGGCGTTGTCGACGACCTCCCACACGAGGTGGTGCAGGCCGCGGACGTCGGTCGAGCCGATGTACATCGCGGGACGCTTGCGGACGCCCTCGAGGCCCTTGAGGACGCTGATGGACGCGGCGCGGTAGTCGCTCACGGTGCGGTCCGGTTCTGGTCGATGCGGCGGCGGGGGATGGACCCGTGACCGTACGGCACCGCTGCGAGCGGTCCGAGCAGGCTCGGACCGCGGCCGGCCCCGCGGGTAGGGTCCGGCCGCCCCGACCGAACGGCTCGCTCGTGCCCGTCGAACGGACCGCGATCGCGGGCCTGCTCGTGGTCCGCTGGGACACCCACGGCGACGAGCGCGGGTTCTTCCGCCAGACCTACCAGATCGCCGAGCTGGCCGAGGCGCTCGGCCGCGAGCCCGTCCTGCGCCAGGGCAACCACTCCCGCAGCGGCCCGGGGGTCCTTCGCGGCTTCCACGCCGAACCGTGGGACAAGCTGGTCTACGTGGTCCGGGGGACCGCGTTCTGCGCCGTCGCCGATCCGCGACCGGACAGCCCGACCTTCGGGGAGGTCGCGACCTTCACCCTCGGCGACCCACCTGGGGAGCGGGTGCGGCTGTTCGTGGCCGAGGGGCTCGCCAACAGCTTCTGCACCCTGACCGACACCGACTACCTCTACGACGTCGGCGGGTACTGGTCCCCCGACGTCGACAAGCGCGGCATCGCCTGGGACGACCCCGACCTCGGCGTGGCGTGGCCCGTCACCGACCCCACGGTGTCGGCCGCGGATCGCCGCAACCCGACCCTCCGCGAGCGCGCCCCCCACGACCACCCTCGCTGGCGGTGACCGGGCCCCGAACGGAACGTTCTCTGCGCTATCGTTCCGTTCGCCGGGTGCGGATGCCCGTCGGACAGGAGCCGAGGTGGGGGCGGAGGGACGTGCGGCTCCTGCGGTGACCGACGTGCTCGGGACCCGGTTCGACGCGTGCCGACCGAGCACGCGCAGCGCAACCGCGACGCCAACCTCGCGCTGCTCGCCGAGCTCGACGAGGCGTTCGCCGACGCGCGCGCCGGCGGCGGTCCCGCGAAGGTCGAACGCCACCGGGGCCGCGGCAAGCTGCTCGCTGCGCGAACGGCTCGCGCTGCTGCTCGACCGTGGCTCGCCCGTTCCTCGAGATCCAGCCGCTGATCGGGTACGGGTCCGACTTCCACCCCGGCGGGTCCTCCGTCTCCGGGATCGGACGCGTCAACGGCGTCGAGTGCTACGTCGGCGGCTCCGACCCGACCGTCAAGGGTGGGGCGTCCAACCCGTACTCGGTCACCAAGGCGCTGCGCGGGCTGCCAGATCGCGCGCGAGAACCGTCTGCCGGTCATCAACCTGACCGAGTCCGCCGGCGCGGACCTGCGCACCCAGAAGGACATCTTCGTCCGCGGTGGGCGGACCTTCCACGACCTCACCGCGCTGTCGAAGGCCGGCATCCCCACCATCTCGGTCGTGTTCGGGTCGTCGACCGCCGGCGGCGCGTACGTCCCCGGCATGAGCGACTACACCGTCCTGATCCGCGAGCGCTCCAAGGTGTTCCTCGGCGGGCCGCCGCTGGTGAAGATGGCGACGGGCGAGGACGCCGACGAGGAGGAGCTCGGCGGCGCGCGAGATGCACGCCCGGACCTCCGGGCTCGGCGACTACCTCGCCGACGACGAGGTGGACGCGATCCGCGTCGACGCGCCAGATCGTCGCCCGGCTCGGGCACCGCAAGCTCGGTCCCGGGCCGACGCCAGCCGGCCGACCCGCCGGTCCACGACCCCGAGGACCTGCTCGGCATCGCGTCGGTCGACCTGCGCGAACCGTTCGACGCCCGCGAGGTGCTCGCCCGCGTCCTCGACGGGTCGCGGTTCGAGGAGTTCAAGGCGGTCGTTCGGCCCGAACCTCGTCACCGGGTGGGGGTCGCTGCACGGCTTCCCCGTCGGCGGTGCTCGCCAACAACGGGGTGCTGTTCAGCCAGGAGGCCGAGAAGGGCGCGCAGTTCATCCAGCTCGCGAACCGGATGGGCGTGCCGATGCTGTTCTGCCAGAACATCACCGGGTTCATGGTCGGCACCCGCTACGAGCAGGGCGGGATCATCCGCCACGGCGCACGAGCTGATCAACGCCGTCACCAACTCCGAGGTGCCGCACCTGACGCTGATGATGGGGGCCTCGTACGGGGCCGGGCAACTACGGGATGTGCGGGCGCGCCTACGACCCGCGGTTCCTGTTCGCGTGGCCGAACCACCACATCGCGGTCATGGGTCCGCAGCAGCTCGCCGGCGTGCTGTCGATCGTGGCGCGGTCGGCGGCCGAGAACCGCGGCGAGCCGTACGACGACGCGCAGGACGCCGAGCGATCCGGCGAGATGGTCGAGACCCAGATCGAGGCCGAGTCGAACGCGCTGTTCTCGACCGGGCAGGGCTGGGACGACGGCGTCATCGATCCGCGCGACACCCGCGACGTGCTCGGCCTCGCGCTGTCGGCGGTCCACGGGGCGCCGGTCGCCGGCAGCGACCGGCTACGGGGTGTTCCGGATGTGAGCGCCGCCGGCGAGTGGCGCGACCAGCGCAGCTGCCGCGGCAAGGTGCTGATCGCCAACCGGGGCGAGATCGCCGTCCGCGTGGCCCGGACCTGCCGGTCGATGGGGATCGCGACCGTCGCGGTCTTCTCCGACGTCGACGCCGACGCGCTCCACGTACGCGTCTGCGACGAGGCGATCCGGCTCGGCGGCGCCACGCCCTCGCCGACTCCTACCTCCGTGTCGACGCGCTGCTCGACGCCGCTGCCCGGTCCGGGGCGGACGCGGTGCACCCCGGCTACGGGTTCCTGTCGGAGAACGCCAGCTTCGCTCGGGCGGTCGTGGCCGCCGGCCTCACCTGGATCGGGCCGACGGCGGACGCGATCGCCGCGATGGGCGACAAGGTCGAGGCCAAGCGCCGCATGGCCGACGCCGGCGTGCCGCTCGTACCCGGCGCCGAGCTGCCGACCGGCGCCGACGTCGCGGTCCTGGGCGAGGAGGTCGGCTTCCCGCTGCTGGTGAAGGCCGCCGCCGGCGGTGGCGGCAAGGGCATGCGCTTCGTCGCGGGTCCGGACGAGCTCGAGGACGCCGTCGCCGCCGCCCGCCGGGAGGCCGCCGCGGCGTTCGGTGACGACACCGTCTTCCTCGAACGGTTCGTGCAGCGTCCCCGCCACCTCGAGGTGCAGGTCCTCGGAGACGTCCACGGCACCGTCGTCCACGCCTTCGAGCGGGAGTGCTCCATCCAGCGGCGCCACCAGAAGGTCGTCGAGGAGTCGCCCGCCGCGTCGATCGACGACGGCGGTCCGGGCCGCCCTCTGCGACGCCGCTGTCGCCGCTGCCCGGGCCATCGGGTACGTGAACGCCGGCACGGTGGAGTTCGTCGCCGACGAGTCCGCGCTCGCCCGCCGCCGCGCAGGCGAACGGGTCGACCCTCGGGACTGCTTCGCCTTCCTCGAGGTCAACACCCGCCTCCAGGTCGAGCACCCGGTCACCGAACAGGTCGTCCGCGTCCGTGATCGCGGCACGGGGCTCCTCACCGACCTCGACCTCGTGCGGCTCCAGCTGCTGGTCGCCGCAGGTGCGCCGCTGCCGTTCGTCCAGGACGACCTGGTGCAGGTCGGCCACGCCATCGAGGCGCGCCTGTACGCCGAGGATCCGGGTGCGGGCTACCTCCCGGCCACGGGGACCCTCGACGCCTTCACGCCGGCCGGAGGCGACGGCATCCGGTGGGACACCGGTGTGGTCGAGGGCGATGTCATCACGGTCCACTACGACCCGATGCTCGCCAAGGTCATGGGGTCGGCGCCCACCAGGGTCGAGGCGGCCGGCGCGGCTCGCCCGGGCGCTCGACGACACCGTCATCCTCGGGGCGACGACCAACCGCGACCTGCTCGTCGAGGTGCTCCGCGATCCCGGCTTCCTCGCCGGCGACACCACAACGGCCTACCTCGACGACCGGTACCCGACCGACGACGACCGTCGCTTCCCGCCGTCGGCAGATGCGGTCGAGCTGGCGCTCGTCGCGGTCACCGTCGCGAGCATCGACTCCGGCGAGGTCGCTGCCGACCGGGGGCTGCCGGTGCTCGCCCCGGGGTTCACCAACGCGGGCGCGTTCGATCCGCACGTCCGTCTCACCGCCGACGCGACGACCTGGCGAGTGACCTACCGCGCGCGGCGTGACGGCACGCTCGTCGTCTCGACCGAGGTGGATGCCGAGGGCGACACGTCGTCGGTGCCGGCGACGACCGGAGAGCGCACCGTCACCGTCCACCGCCACGTTGGCGACCGCCTCGACCTGGAGGTGGACGGGCGCCGCCACGCGGTCGTCGTGGTTCGCCGGGATGACGCCGTCGCGGTGCACAGCGTCCTCGGCCACGTCCGGCTCACCGTGGAGCCCCGGTTCCCGACCGCCGCTGCGGAACGGGTCGAAGGCGCGACGTTGGCGCCGATGCCTGGAGCGATCGTGTCGATCCTGGTCGCCGAGGGCGACACCGTCGCCGAGGGTGCGCTGCTGTGCACGCTCGAGGCGATGAAGATGGAGCACCGGGTCACGGCGCCCGTCGCCGGCACCGTCAGCGAGGTGCGGATCACCGTCGGCCAGCAGGTGGACGCGGACGACGTGCTCGTGGTGGTCGTACCGTCGGACGGGGACGCCGCGGCACCGGGTGCGGACGAGCACGCGGTGGCGGACTGAAGGCGGACTACGGGCGGTCCTCGGGCGGCAGGGCGGCGATGTCGTCGATCTTCAGGCGATCCGACAGCGGTGTGCCCGAGCGGTAGGCCGCTCGCGCCATGACGTGTCCCGCGACCGGTGCGGCCACGAACTGCAGGATGATGGCGAGCCCCAGCTTCACGTACGCGTCCGCGGTCCCGACGGCGACGGCGGTGCCGCCGAGGATCGTGGCCAGCCCGAGCCCGGCCGCCTTGGTGGCAGCGTTCGCGCGCATCAGCACGTCGGGCATGCGGTGCAGGGCGACGCCGGCCAGCACCATCAGGCCCACGCCGAGCCCGATCAGCACGCCGGCGACCACGTCCACGACCTCCATCAGTTGCCCCTCCCGATCAGGGCGGCGATCGCGATGCTGGCCAGGAAGCCGAGGAGCGTCGCGATCAGGACGACGTCGACGAACTGCGGTGAACCCGTACGGACCACGGTGAGGGAGATGACACCCACGACCGAGAACAGGCACAGGTCGGTGGCCACCGCCCGGTCGGCGACGCTGGGTCCGAGGATGATGCGGGCCAGGCCGAGCGCGAACGCCACGCCGAGCCCCAGCAGCGCGAGGTCGACGGGGCTCATCCGCGTACCGCTCCGGAGCAGGACCCGCTCGAACGTGGCGATGTCCCTGAGGAAGCCCTCGCGGTCGTCGCACGTACAGGGCGTGGATGTAGAGCCGCCCGCCCTCCGCATCGACCTCCAGCGTGATCGTCCCCGGGGTCATCGAGATCGCGTTGGCGACCAGCGAACCGTTCGGCATCGGTGCGCGTGCGTCGGTCGGAACCCGCACGATCCCGACCGTCGTGGGGAGCCCGGGCGTGAGCACGTCCCGCGCGACGCGGGCGTTGGACCTCAGCAGTTCGCCGAGGAAGTACAGCAGCGCGAAGACGATGTGCGGGAGCCGGCGGACGAAGCGGACGAGGGCCACGGTCAGGCCTCCCGGACGGCGTCGAGGTAGGCGGTCGGGTCGACGAGCGTCTCCGCCGCCGGCTGGACCAGGTCGACGAACGGGCCGGCGAGCACGCCGAGCACCAGGACGAGGACGCCGACGAGCAACGCGGGTGCGACCAGGGCGGCCAGACGCAGCGACCGTGGACGTGCGAGCGGCGGGTCGTCGTCCCCGGCCCCGCCGGCGGCGGCGGCCAACCCGAGCCGGGTTCCGCCCGGGTTCGGTGGCGACGTCGCTGCTGGGCTCGCCCCAGAACGCCCCGTTCCAGATCTTCAGCATCGACAGGAGCGTGGCGAAGCTGACCGCCACGGCCACGCCACCGATGACCAGGTGGCCGACCGTCGAACGCGGCATCGGACCAGCAGGAACTTGCCGACGAACCCGGACGTCGGTGGGATGCCGGCGAGGCTGAGTGCCGGGACGAGGAACCCGATCGCCACCGCCGGCCGCGTCCGCAGCATGCCACCGAGCCGGGCGAGCCGACCGGTGCCGGCGAGCGTCTCGATCGCGGCCGCGCTGAGGAACAGCGACGCCCTTCACCGCGAGGTACTGCAGCAGGTAGACCAGTCCCGCCGGTGAACGCCGGCGACCGTGCCGATGCCGAGCGGCAGCACCAGGTAGCCGACCTGGCTGACCATGTGGAACGACAGGATCCCGCGCACGTCGCCGCGACCGACCGCACCGAGGACGCCGACGACCATCGTCACCCCGGCCGCGACCAGCACCGCCGTCCGGAACGCCGTCGTGGCCGGCGAACACGGTGGCCGACAGCCGGTACAGCACGTACACGCCCGCCTTGGTCAGCAGGGCCGAGAACAGAGCGGTGATGGCGGGACCCGCGATGGGGTAGACGCGGGGGAGCCAGCGTGCACCGGGACGAGCGAGGCCTTGACCGCGATCGCGACGGCGACCAGCGACGCGCCGATCGCCGGCGTTCGGGACCCGGGCGACGACCCCGTGCAGCGCGGCGAGCTCGACCGTCCCCGCCGCGCCGTAGAGCAGGCGCGATGCCGATCAGCAGGACCGTGGAGGCCAGCAGGTTCACCGTCACGTAGACGACGCTGGCACGGATCTCGTCGCGGCCGCCGCGCAGCGCGACGAGCACGTACGAGGCGATGAGCATCACCTCGAAGGTCACGAACAGGTTGAACAGGTCGCCGGTGACGAACGAACCGAGGACGCCGGCGAGCAGCACCGCGACGAGCGGGTGGAACAGCGGGTGGCGGTCCTCGTCGCGCGCGGCGGCGACCACGAGGCACAGCGGTGCTGACCATCACGGCGGCCAGCGACGAGCAGCGCGGAGGCCCCGTCGGCGACCAACGGGATCGCCGAGGCCCGCGGGCCAGTCCACCGACCCGGGTGGCGACGGCACCGCCGTCGCGCGTGGCGCGTCACCAGCGCGACCCCGACGCGCGATGAGCGCCGCCAGCAGCGCCGAGCGAGACCACGCGCTGCCCGACGAGGTGCCGCCGCAGCAGCAGGCTGCACCGCCGCCGCGAGGCAGCGGGCAGCGCGAACGGGGCGACCAGGAGGACCGCGGTCGCTCACGAGCCGACCTCCCGCTCGGTTGCGTCCGCGGTGAGGGCGTCGGTCGCGCGTGCGTCCGGGTCGTCGGCTGCCTCGACGTCGTCGTGACCGATGGTGTCGCGGCCGCGGTAGGCCAGGGTCAGCAGGAACGCGGTCACGCCGAAGGAGATGACGATGGCCGTCAGCGCGAACGCCTGGGGGAGCGGGTCGGCGGGCGTGGCGGCGGCACGTCGACGAACGCGGGTCGCGCGACGGCCGACGCCGCCGGCGGCGAGCAGCGCCGTGGTCGCGGCGTGGCCGAGCAGCACGAACCCGAGCGCGATGCGGACGATGCCTCGCTGCAGGACGAGGTAGGTCCCGCCGGCGGCGAGCACGCCGACGATGATGGCGGCGGTCACGTGGCCGCTCCCTTCGGTGGCACGACGTCGTCGCGTCCGCGGTGGTCGTCGGGTCGTCGTCGGACTCGCTCGGCGTCGGCCGACGACCCTGCCCGAGGTGGCGCAGCGATCGCCGGCGACCAGGCCGACGACCACGAGGTAGACGCCGACGTCGAAGACCAGCGACGCGGCGACGTCGCCGAACAGCGGAAGCGGGATCTTCGCACCCGCCAGGAACGCGCTCGCCGACCACAGGCCCGCCGAAGCCGTAGCCGACGGCGACAGCGACGCCGGCAGCGACAGTCGGCGACGGTGCGGAGCGTGCGCGGTGCCAGACGTGCGTCGTGGCCGCGGCTGAAGTAGCAGCAGCACGACGGCGGCGCCGCCGGCCAGGCCGCCGATGAACCCGCCACCGACCGCGTCGTGGCCGCGGACCAGCAGCCACAGCGACGCGACGACCATCACCGGGGCCAGCACGCCGGTCGCGGTGCGCAGGAGGTGCTGCCGATCATGCCGCGCCCCGCCGAACCCGCGGGCGTCAGCCCGAGCTCGGTGCTCGGCCGCGATCGGCGCGTCCGCGGCGAGGTCCGGCGGGGGGCGGGACGGCGTCGCGTCGGCGACCATGCGGACGAGCGCGAGGATGCCGAGCGCGGCGACGGCGAGGACGACGACCTCGCCCAGGGTGTCGAGCGCACGGAAGTCGACCAGGATGGTGTTGACCACGTTCGCGCCGCCGGTCAGCGCCTCGCCCTCGGCCAGCAAGCGCGCCACCGACCTCGGACAGCTCGCGACGGCCGGTGGCCAGGTAGGTCGCCGCCGGTGGCGCACCGCCCCGACGAACGCGCGGCGACGAGCGCGCCAGCCGCGTCGGTGCGACCCGGCGTCGGGGAAGCGTCCGCGGCAGGCGGCGGAAGACGAGCACGACCAGCGCGACGGTGAGCGTCTCGATCAGCAGCTGGGTCAGCGCCAGGTCGGGCGCACCGAGCAGCACGAACCAGACCGCGACGGTGAACCCGGCGAGACCGAGCGCGGCGATGGCGGCCAGCCGGCCGTGCGCGGCGACGGCACGCCGACGACGGCCGCCGAGCAGCAGCACGATGACCGACGACGTCGCCGGCCTGCGACGGCGGCGGGCGTCGCCGAGCGCGATCGGGTCGAGCTCGAGCGTCGCGGCGCCGGTCACCGACGACCACGAGCGCAGCAGGACCGGCAGGAGGTAGGCGACCGGGGCGTCCGACGTCGCGGCTCGGCCGACCCGGCCGCCGAACACGAGCAGCCCGTCGTAGGCGCGGTCGAACACGTCGGCACCGCGCGGGAGCGGTCGGCGGGTCAGGAGCTCGGTGACCCGCTGGCGTTGGCCGGTACAGCGCGGTGCCGACGAGGACGACCAGGACCGAGAGGCCGAGCGGCAGGGTGAGCCCGTGCCAGAGGGCGAGGTGCAGCTCCGGGTCGGTGCCCGTGGCGTCACGCGCGAGGCCGTTGACGAGCGGGTCGAGGACGGGGACCACCAGACCGAGCGCGAGCCCGGCGACGCCGGTGAGCACGGCGGGCAACGCGAACGCCGCCGGCGCACGGTGGGCAGGGGTGCGGATCGGGCCCCTCGAACGTGCCGAGGTAGTACCGGGCGCTGTACGCGAAGGTCCCGAAGCTCGGCGAGGACCGCCAGGGTGATGCCGACGGGACCGACCCACCCGGCCTCCGCACCGAGCAGGGCCGCGAACGCCTCCTCCTTGGCGACGAACCCGACCAGCGGCAGCAGCCCCGCCATGGAGATCGCCGCCAGACCACCGGCGAGCCGCGACGAGCGGCAGGTGTCGTCGGAGCCCACCGAGGGCCGCGAGCGAGCGGGTCCCGGTCTCGTGGTCGACGATGCCGACGGTCATGAACAGCGTCGCCTTGTACAGCGCGTGGGACAGCGTGTAGAGCGCGGCGACGGCGATCGCGAGCGGCGAGCCGACGCCGAGGATCAGCACGATCATCCCGAGCTGGCTGACCGTGGAGAAGGCCAACAGGCTCTTGAGGTCGTCCTGGGTGGTGGCGACGAACGCGGCGTACACGGCCGTCACGCCGCCGAGCAGCACCAGCGTCGGGGTCCACATCGGGACCTCGCTGAGGATCCCGGTGGTCCGGAACAGCAGGTAGATGCCGGCCTTCACCATCGTCGCGGCGTGGAGGTAGGTGCTGACCGGGGTGGGGGCGACCATCGCACCGGGCAGCCAGAAGTGGAACGGCAGCTGAGCCGACTTGGTCGCGACGGCCAGCAGGAGCAGCACGACGATGACCGGCGCGAGCGGCGAGGCCACGACCGCCGCCGGATCCGCGGCCAGCCCGGACAGCGAGGTGGTGCCGCCCTCGACCCCGAGGAGGATCGCCCCGGCGAACAGCGCGAGCCCGCCGATGGAGGTGACCAGCAGCGCCCGGGTGGCACCGGCCTTGCCCTCGCCGAGGCCACCGATCAGGAAGAAGCTGGAGATGCTGGTCAGCTCCCAGAAGACGAACAGGAGGACGACGTCGTCGGCGAGGACCAGGCCCAGCATCGCGCCGGCGAAGAAGGTGAGGAGCGCCAGGTAGCGCGATGCCTCGCGTCGTTGCTCGCGGCCGAAGTAGCGGGCGCCGTAGGCCAGCACCACGGCACCGATGCCGAGCACGATGAGCGCGAACAGCAGCCCGAGCGCGTCCATCCGCAGCGCGAAGGCGACATCGACCTGTGGGATCCACCGCACCTCGGCGGCAACCGCGTCGCCGGCCAACACCGCGGGCCCGGAGGCGCCGAGCCAGACCGCGATGCCCGCCAGCACCCCGGCGCCGACGTAGCCGGCGTCGCGCCCGAGCAGGCGGACGAGCAGCGGGGTCAGCGCGGCCAGCCCGAACACGGCACCCACGCCCACGAGGAGCATCACCCCGCACCTCGCCAGGGTGGGGCGGCCGGCCGTCGCGCCGGGAACGGTGAGGGAGCGGGCACGGGGCAGGAACCTCGGGGGAGGAGGGAGGCGGGCCCTGGGCGGGCGCTCCGCGGAGGCTAGCTCCGTCGAGGCCGACCGCCGCCGTGCCCGTCCGGTCGAGCGGGGTCGGTGTACCTCGCACGGGCGCCCGTGGGGGTACGAATCACGGCGGAGAGGTCGCCGGCCCGGCGACCCAGGAGCGGAGCGGAACCCTGTGAGCGACACACCGAGGGGCGCGGACACCATCGACAGCAGCGACGTGGTCGAGCTGATCCTCGCCGACCACCGCGAGTTCGAGCGGCTGCTCCGCGAGCTGCGCAACCGCGAGACCGACCGGGCCGCGGTGCTCGGCGACCTGGCGGACCTCCTGGTCGCGCACGCCGAGGCGGAGGAACGTGAGGTCTACCCGACGCTGAAGCGGAAGGCGCCGGAGGAGGCCGAGGAGATCGAGCACGGCGCCGAGGAGCACGCCGAGGGCCACGAGGCGCTGCTCGAGCTGCTCCGCGTCGACGCCGACGATGACGAGGCGTTCGAGGAGGCGCTCGAGGAGCTGTCCGAGGCGCTCACCCACCACCTCGACGAGGAGGAGCGCGACGTCCTCAACGCCGCCCGAGAGAACGTGCCCGACGACCAGCGCGAGGACCTCGGTGCCGCCTTCCTGCGGGTCCGGAACGACCTGCTCGCCGGCTCGCCCGGAGACGTCCGGAACGTCGCACGCCTGGTCGCCGCAGGCCGAGCAGGAGGGCCTGCTCGACGATGACTGACCTCCGCCACCCGCCGGATACCGATGAGTACGCTTCCCAGCCGCTGGGAGGTGCTGGGTGGTCGGTCGTGTGCTCGGGAACGTCGGTGGTCGAGGTGCGGTGCGTCACGCGGTGCGGTGGGGCGCGGCCGCCTTCGTGGTCGCGGCGCTGACCGCCTGCGGTGGCGGTGACGGCGACGACGTCGTCACGGTCACGATGATGGACAACAGCTTCGACCCGGCCGCCGTCACCGTCGCCGCCGGCCAGCCGCTCGTCTTCGACAACGTCGGCCAGGTGATCCACAACGCCATCGACGTCGACGGCGCCTGGAACACCGCCGAGGCGGTCGATCCGGGTGAGAGCGACACGATCACGATCGACGAACCGGGCACCTACACCTTCTACTGCAGCCTCCACGCACCGCCGGACGGTTCGGCCGGCATGTCCGGCACCCTGACCGTCACCGACGGCACCGAGGCGGTCGCCGACCAGGACGGCCCGGAGGTCGATGTGCAGGCCACCGAGGAGCGCATCGCCGCGGTGGCACCGCTCGAGCCGACCGGGGAGGTGCGACAGGTCCCCGAGGACTTCCCGACGATCCAGTCCGCGGTCGACGCGGCCGAGCCGGGTGACCTCGTCCTCATCGGGCCCGGGACGTACCGCGAGCAGGTCAACGTCGCCACCAGCCACCTCGTCATCCGCGGGACCGACCGCGAGCAGGTGGTGATCGACGGCGAGTTCGAGCGCGAGATGGGCATCCTCGTCACCGCCGACGCCGTCGCGGTCGAGAACATGACGGTGCGTGACGTCACCAGCAACGGCTTCTACTGGGACGGTGTCACCGGCTTCCGTGGCAGCTACCTGACCGCCACCAACGCCAGCGTCTACGGCATCTACGCCTTCGACTCGGTGGACGGCGTCTTCGAGCACTCCTACGCGTCCGGGTCGGCCGACGGCGGGTACTACATCGGCCAGTGCCAGGACTGCCGCACCATCCTCAACCAGGTCACCGCCGAGTGGAACGGGTTCGGGTTCTCCGGCACGAACGCGTCGAACTCCCTCTACCTCGTCGACTCGCTGTGGACCAACAACGGCGCCGGCATCGTGCCCAACACCCTCGACTCGCAGCGCTACGCACCGTCGCGGGGCGCGACCATCGCTGGCAACCGGGTCCTGTCGAACGGCAACTTCGACGCGCCGGTCGTGTCCGCGACGTGGCCCGCCTTCGGGAACGGGATCATGCTCGCCGGGGGTATCCACCACACGGTCGTGGACAACCTCGTCCTCGACCACCCCGGCTACGGGATCGCGACGACACCGAACCTGTCGCAGAACTTCTGGCAGCCGGGCAGCAACCGCATCGAGGGCAACCTCGTCCGCGGCTCGGGGCGAGCGGACCTCGTGACCGCCGCCCCGAGCCAGCACGGCGGCGACTGCTTCGCGGACAACGACATCGAGCGGACCTCGCCGTGGCTGATCCGCAGCGCGCGGCCCTGCGAGGGCCGGACCGTCGCGAGCCTCGGCAGCTTCCGCGACACCTGGCTGATGATGGGCCAGCTCCCGCAGTTCCCCGGTGAGCGCAAGCCGCAGGACATGGACGGGCTCCCCGAACCGAGCGGCCTCGACCAGCTCCCGGGCGGTGCGGACGCGCCGGTCCGGCCGGCGGTCGACGTGTTCGCGACCTACGACGGCGTGGACCTCGACGCCATCGAGCGTCCCGAGCACGCCGGCGAGGAGGTCGGCTCGTCGCACGCACGGATCCTCGGCCTGCCGTTGGCGGACGTGCGTGGGTGGCCGGCCTACTTCGTCGGCGTCGGCTGGCTGCTGCCGGCGTTGGCGCTCCTCGCGCTCGCCGCCGTCGCCCTCGTCGACGCGGCCAGGCGGCGGGACCGATCCGCCGGCGCCCGCGTGGCCTGGCTGGTCGCGATCGGGGTCCCCGCCGCGGTGATGGCCGTCACCTGGTGGCCGGTCGCGATCGTCGCGTCGGTGCTCGTGAGCGTGGTCGCGCTCGCCCGTCCGTCCCCCCGCCTCTCGCGCCGCCGTCGCTGGCTGGCCATCGGCGGGTCGCTCGGCACCGTGCTGCTGGTGACGCCGGCGCTCGTGGTCGCCGGCATGGTCGTGGGCGGGATCCTGTGACGGAGGGCAGCGGCTCGGCGGACGGCCCGAGGAGGATCGACCGTCGCGCCATCCTCGTGGGTGGTGGTCTCGGTGGTGCCGCGCTGCTCGGTGGTGCGCTCGGCCGGGGAACCGCCGAGGCGGGCCGAGCGCCGGCCACCGTCGACGGGTCCAGCGATAGCTACCCCGGCGGGTCCGCCACGGGCGACCACGGTCACGGTGGCCACGACCTCGAGCACCTCGGCATCGTCCAGGAGGGCTACGGCCACGGGCCCAGCCCGCCACGGTCGCTCGACGACGACGCCGTCGCCGCGCTGACGTTGCCGCCCCCGCGCGACCTGCGGGACCCGGGGACGGTTCGCGAGTTCGAGCTTCCGGTCACCGCCCACCGCTGGGAGGTCGCCCAGGGGGCTGCGATCGACGCGTGGACCTACGGCGGACGTGCGCCCGGGCCGGTCCTGCGGGCCACGGAGGGCGACCGGGTCCGGGTACGGGTCGACAACCGGACGTCGCTGGCACACAACCTGCACCTGCACGGCACCCACGATCCGCAGATGGACGGCTGGGAGCCGATCCCGGCCGGCGGCTCGTTCACCTACGAGGTGGTCGCCGAGCCGGCCGGGCTGCACCCCTACCACTGTCACCTGCCACCCTTCGCCGAGCACATCCGTCGCGGGCTGTACGGCGCCCTCATCGTCGATCCGCCCGCGGGCCGGCCAGCCTGCCACCGAGGTGGTGCTGATCCTCGGCGGCTTCGACCTGACCGGCGACGGACGCAACGACCTCTACGGCTGGAACGGGGTCGCCGGGCTGTACGACCGCCATCCGATCGTCGTCCCGGTCGGCGAGCTGGTGCGCGCGTACGTGATCAACATGGTCGAGGGCGAGCCGCTCGCGAGCTTCCACCTCCACGCCCAGACCTTCGACGTCTTCCGGTCGGGGACGTCGCTGACCCCCGACGAGCACACCGACCTGATCACGCTCGGCCAGGGCGACCGCGCGATCGTCGAGTTCCGTCTGCCGACCAAGGGCCGGTACATGTTCCACCCGCACCAGCACCACATCGCCGAACGTGGCGCGATGGGCTGGTTCTCCGCCGTCTGACCGTCGGACCTCGGCCCCCCGCGGGCGGCCGAGGTCGGACCGGTGCGATCGTCCCGGGCGGGTGCGATCATCCCGCCTCCCCGGGACCATCGCACCACCTCGGGACCGCTGCACCACCTCGGGACCGCTGCACCACCTCGGGTCAGGCGTTGTCGCCGGAGCCGGCGAGGTAGCGGTCCTTGATGCCGTCGACGACCGACGCGTCGGCCAGCGTGGTGGTGTCGCCGAGCTGCTTGTCCTCGGCGATGTCCTTGAGCAGCCGGCGCATGATCTTCCCGGACCGGGTCTTCGGCAGGTCCGCGGTGAACAGCAGCGACGCGGGCTTGGCGATCGGGGAGATCACCGTCGCGACGTGGTCACGGAGCTCCTTGGCCAGTTCGTCGCTCGGCTCGACACCGCCGCGCGGCGTCACGAACGCGGCGATGGCCTGACCGGTCTGGGCGTCGGCGCGGCCGACGACCGCCGCCTCGGCGACCGACGGGTGGCTGACGAGTGCCGACTCGACCTCGGTGGTGGAGATGCGGTGCCCGGAGATGTTCATGACGTCGTCGACGCGCCCGAGCAGCCAGAAGTAGCCATCGTCGTCGCGTTTCGCGCCGTCCCCGGCGAAGTAGCGGCCCTCGAAACGGGACCAGTAGGTGTCCTTGAACCGCTGCTCGTCCCCCAGATGCCGCGGAGCATCGACGGCCACGGCTGGTCGAGCGTGAGGTAGCCACCGCCAGGGATACCGACGCTCTCGCCCTTCTCGTCGACGATGTCGGCCGAGATGCCGGGGATCGGGAAGGTCGCCGACCCGGGCTTGGTCGTGGTCGCGCCCGGCAACGGGCTGATCATGATGGCGCCGGTCTCGGTCTGCCACCAGGTGTCGACCACGGGGCAGCGGTCACCGCCGATGACCTTGCGGTACCACATCCAGGCCTCGGGGTTGATCGGCTCACCGACGGTGCCGAGCAGCCGCAGGCTCGACAGGTCGTGGCCCTCGGGGTGGTGGTCACCCCACTTCATGAAGGCACGGATCGCCGTCGGTGCGGTGTAGAGCTGGGTCACCCCGTACCGCTCGATGATGTCCCAGAAGCGGTCCTCGCCGGGGTAGTTCGGCGTGCCCTCGTACAGCACCGAGGTCGCGCGGTTGGCGAGCGGCCCGTAGACGATGTAGCTGTGGCCGGTGACCCAGCCGATGTCGGCCGCACACCAGTACACGTCGGTGTCGGGCCGCAGGTCGAACACCTCGCGGTGGGTGTAGGCCACCTGGGTCAGGTACCCACCCGTGGTGTGCATGATGCCCTTGGGCTTGCCGGTGGTGCCCGAGGTGTAGAGCAGGTAGAGCAGGTCCTCGCTGTCCATCGACTCGGGCGGGCACTCGGTCGGCTGACCGGGCACGAGGTCGTGCCACCACACGTCGCGGCCGTCCTGCATCTGGACGTCGTTCTCGGTGCGCTTGACCACGAGCGCCCTGGTGATCGACGGCGTGTCCTGCAGCGCCTCGTCGACGTGGCTCTTGAGCGGGAACACGCTGCCACGCCGCCAGGAGCCGTCCGCGGTCACCACGACCTTGCAGTCCGAGTCGTTGATGCGGTCGCGCAGGGCCTTCGCCGAGAACCCGGCGAAGACCACCGAGTGGACGGCGCCGATCCGCGCGCAGGCGAGCATGGTGACCGGCAGCTCGGGGATCATCGGCAGGTAGACCGCGACCCGGTCCCCGCGCTCGACGCCGAGCTCCTTGAGCGCGTTGGCGGCACGCTGGACGTCGGCGAGCAGCTCCGCGTAGGTGATCGTGCGGGTGTCTCCCGGCTCGCCCTCCCAGTGGTAGGCGACCTGGTCACCGTGCCCGGCGGCGACGTGCCGATCGACGCAGTTGTGGCTGACGTTCAGCTCACCGCCGACGAACCACTTGGCGTAGGGGGGCTCCCACTCGAGGATGGTGGTCCAGTCCTCGAACCACTCGAGTTCCGCCGCCTGACGGGCCCAGAACCCCTCGCGGTCCGCGTTCGCTTCGTCGTAGACCTCTGCGCCGGTGGTCCGGGCCTCGGCCTTGAACCCGTCCGGCGGGGGGAAGGTACGTGCCTCGTCGAGCAGGCCCTCGATCGCGTCGGATGCCACGGTGCTCCCTTCGTCCGTCTGTCGCCGCACGGCGGTCCGGCGGTTCGTCGCTCCCGCACGGACCGTAGTCAGGACAGGCGCCCGATGACCCCGCCGATGAGCCGCCGGCTGACCGGCGAGGGGGTGACCGAGGACAGCCCGGAGCTGACCTTGTTGATCGAACCGCTGACGACGACGGCGCGACCACGGCGCACCCCGTCCACCCCGGCCCTTGCGACGGGCTCGGCCTCCTGCCACAGGAAGCCGGGCAACCTCGATGCCTCGGACTCGGCGCCGGCGGCTTCGACGAAGTCGCTGCGGGTGAAGCCCGGGCAGAGCGCCGTGACGTGCACCCCCGTGCCGCGGACCTCCTCGTGGACCGCCTCGGTGAAGGACGACACGAACGCCTTGGTCGCGGCGTAGACCGCGAGGTGGGGGACCGGCTGGAACGCGCCGATGGACGACACGTTCAGGATGCCTCCCCGCCCGGTCGCGACCATCCGCCCGAGCGCGGCGTAGGTCAGGCGGGTCAGCGCGGTCGCGTTGAGCGCGATCTCGCCCGCCGCGCGATCCGGGGTCGACTCGAGGAACGGTCCCGAGGTCCCGAAGCCCGCGTTGTTGACCACCAGGTCGACCTCGTCGGCGCCGGTCCGCCGGACCCGCTCCTCGACCGCGCCGAGCTGATCTGGGTCGGTGAGGTCGGCGGCCAGGACCTCGACGTCGACGCCGTGGGCGCCGGCGAGCTGCTCCGCGAGCGCGTCGAGCTTGTCGGTGGAGCGGGCGACGATGACCAGGTCGACGCCGCGTCGCGCGAGGTCGGTCGCGATCGCCGCGCCGATGCCCGTCGATGCACCGGTCACGAGCGCTCGGGTGAACTCCTGCACGATCGGTGCTCCTCGGTCGGTCGCGGCGAACGCTACGCGACCCACGCCACGGGTGAACCGGTCGGCCGGGCGCGGCGGCTGTAGGGGTCAGCCCTTGGCTCCTCCGGTGAAGTTCCAGCCGGCGAGCTGGAGCGAGGGGGCGATGATCATCCCCTCGCCGAAGTCCCCGGACGCGTACCGGTCGTCGCCACCGACCTGCAGGACCTTGCCCGTCCCGAGCGCGTCGGTGAACGACTGCGTGAACCGCAGGTTGCCGACGGCCCCCGTCACCTCGCCGTCCTCGATGAGGAAGGTGCCGTTGCGGGTGAGACCTGTGACCACCTGGGACTTCGGGTCGAGGATCCGGCAGTAGTGGAACTGCGTCACGAGCAGACCGCGCTCGACGGAGGCGATCATCTGGTCGGCGGTGGCGGTGCCGGGGCGCAGCACGACCGTGCCGGGCATCGCCCCGAAACCCTCGCCGCCGGGGAGCGCGTCACCCGTGGTGGCCGCGCCGGCCACCTGTGCCGTGCGCCGGTCGTGGGCGAGGTTGCGGGTGACCCCGTCCTCGACCAGCGGGTAGCGCCGTCGGGGCGAACCCTCGGCATCGAACGGCAGCCCGAGCGACCGCGGGTCGCTCGGGTCGGCCGTGATCGTGATCGACGGGTCGAACTGCTGCTCGCCGAGCTCCGCGAACGACGCACCCTCGTGGTGGGCCTTGCCGTTGAACCCGTACAGGGCGATGAAGGTCAGCACCGTCGCGACGGCCTCGGGCATCAGGACGACCGGGTAGGTGCCCGGGTCGATGTCGATGGCCCGTTCGCTGCGGCGAGCGAGGTCGGCAGCCCGCGCCCCCGCCGCGGCGGCGTCGAGGTCGCCGAGGCGGAACGAGGTCGCGTGGGCGCTGCCCGCGGACGACCCGGTCTGGTGGATGCCGTCGAGGGTGGCGCGGCTGGCGGCGCCGCTGACACGCTGGCCCGCCGTGGACGCGAAGGCTGCCTCGGTGGTCGCGCTGTCGACGAACCCGGCGGCGCGCAGCCCCGGCCCCTCGTCGACGAACGCCTTGACCAGCTCGGCCCGGTCGCCCGGAGCCGCGTCCGCCGTCGCGGGGTCGAGGTTGCCGGCCCCGGTGACCTCGGCCTGTGGGGTGGCGCCCGGCCAGGTCGGATCGACCGGCTGCACCGCTGCCGACGTGAGCGTGCGCTCGACGAGCTGGCGCAGCCCCTCCGGGTCGGTGTCGGTGGTGGACGCGGTGGCGGTCCGCCCGTCGATGGCGAGGGTCAGGCGGACCTCCCGGGTGTCCTCGCCGACGTGCTGGTGGATGAACGAGTTCGCGAACCGCGTCAGCCCGTGACGGGTCCGGGTCACGCTGACGTTGGCCTCGGCGTCTGAGCGGTGCGCCCCGACGCTCGAGATCACGTCGTCGGCGAGCTCCTGCAGCTGTCCCTGGACGTCGCTCACGCTCACCCCTTCACCCCGACACGGACGTTCCTGAAGCGGCCGGGCGGCGCCGGGTGCGCGGTGTGTCCCACCTGCATCGGCTGGCCCTTGCCGCAGTTCGGCAACCCCCACGGCACCCACTCGTCCTCGCCGGCGAGCCGGTCCAGTGACCCCCAGAACCTCGGTGTGATGCCGGTGTAGGTGGGGTTCTTGACCATGCGGGTGCGTTCGCCGTCCACGACCTCCCACCCGATCTCGCAGCCGAACTGGAAGTTCAGGCGCCGGTCGTCGATCGACCACGATCGGTTCTGGGCCATGAGCACCCCGTGTGCGGTGTCGGCGATGATCTCCTCCATCGACCCCTCACCGGGCAGGAGCCCGACGTTGGTCATCCGCACCATCGGCATCCGGTTGAAGCCGTCGGCGCGGACCATCCCTCCGGGTGGCAGGCCGGCGAGGTGCGCCGAATCCCGACCGGACAGGACCCCGACCCACGTGCCCTCACGGACGATGTCGACGCACTGCGCCGGGGTGCCCTCGTCGTCGTACCCGAAGGTGGACAGCGCGCCGGGGATGGTGGCGTCGGCGGTGATGTTCATCAGCTCCGAGCCGTACCGCAGGGACCCCAGCTGGTCGAGCTCGAGGAACGAGGTGCCGGCGAAGGCGGCCTCCCACCCGAGGATCCGGTCCAGCTCGGTGGCGTGCCCGACCGACTCGTGGATCTGAAGCGCGAGCTGCGAGGAGTCGAGGATCAGATCCATCTCGCCGGACGGGCAGGGAGCGGCCGAGAGCAGCTGCACGGCCTCCTCGGCGATGGGGAGCGCGTTGGCCGGCAGGTCGAAGCGTCGGATCACCTCGTAGCCGCCGGTCTCGACGTGCCCGAAGGACTGGGGGTAGCTGCGCCGCTGCGTCTCCTGCTCGCCGACGGCGGTCGCGTCCATGCCGCAGCCGGTCTCGACCAGGTGCTGGGCGATGCGGTGCCCCTGGGAGGACACGAACCACTTCTCGGTGTCCCAGAACATCAGCTGCGCCGTGGCGACCGCGACGCCGTCGACGCTGAGCATGTCCCGGGTCACGCCGGTGACCAGCTCCACCTTCTCGCTCAGCGGGACCGCGAACGGGTCCTCGTCGTGCGGGGTGCGGTAGGTGTCCTGGCGGACCTCGACGTCGGCGAGCTCGAGGCCCCGTCCCGGGACCAGCGCCGATGCCTTGGCCGTCGCCGTCGCCTCGGCGCCCGCGCGACCCGCAGCGGCGTCGGTCAGGTCCGAGGTGGCGGCGAAGCCCCAGGAGCTGCCGATGAGCGCACGCACACCGATGCCGATGTCCTCGGCGGTCGCGACGGTCTCGAGCTCACCGTTCCTGGCGGCGATGCGTTCGTTCCGGCGGCGGACCAGGCGAGCGTCGGCGTAGGTGGCGCCGGCCGCGAGAGCAGCTTCGACGGCGGCTCCGGCGAGGTCGAAGCCGGTGTCATCGAGCGGACGTTCTGGCACGGTGCGGGTCTCCCACGTCGAGGTACGAGCGTGCGCGGGACGCTAGCGGCGTCGTCGAGGCGTGGCCGGGCGCGCGCGGGTGGCAGGATGGGCACATGGGCCGTATCGATGTCGAAGCGTTCGAGGACGAGTGGGAGGACGACCACGCGTTCGTCGAACCGCGCCGCAAGACCGATGCGCTGTCCGAATCGGCCAAGCGCAAGGTCGCCGAACACGAGGTCGCACGCGTCGTCGCGGTCGACCGTGGCCGCATCACCGTGGTGTTCGACGACGAGCTGCTGCCCTCGCGCTTCGCTGGCGGGATGCGGGGCACCAAGGTGTCCGTCGGTGACCGCGTCCGGGTCGTCCCGCCCCGTGACGAGAACGACGTCGCGCGGATCACCGAACTGCTCGACCGTGACAGCTGGCTCATCCGCACCGGTGACGACGCGCAGGACGACGAGCGGGTCGTGGTCGCCAACGCCGACCAGATCGTCGTGGTGCTCACCGCCGACCACCTCGACGTCGGGGTCCGGTTCGCCGACCGCGTGCTCGTCGCCGCGTCGATCGGGCGGCTCGACCCGGTGCTGTGCGTCAACAAGGTCGACCTCGTCACCGACCGTGCGACGTTGGACGAGGTGGTGGCCCGGTACGAGGCGATCGGCGTCCCCGTCCGTGTCACCTCGGCCGCGACGGGGGAGGGGGTCGACGAGCTGAAGATGCTGCTGGCGGGCACCTGGACCGCGTTCACCGGTCACTCGGGGGTCGGCAAGTCGTCGCTGTTCAACCGGCTCGTACCCGACGTCGACCAGGCCGTGGCCGAGATCGGCCGTTTCGGCGGTCGCCACACGACGGTGGCCGCGATCGCGGTGCCGGTACCCGGGCTCGAGGCGTGGCTGGTCGACACCCCTGGGGTCCGCTCGTTCGGGCTCGGCACGCTCGATGCCGATCACCTCGCCGACCACCTCCCGGAGCTCGCCGAACTCGACTGCGAGCTCGACGACTGCCTGCACGACGGCGAACCGGGGTGCCGACTGCCGGCCGCGCTCGCCGCCGGCGAGGTGCACCCGGCCCGGCTCGATACCTACCGCCGGTTGCTGTCCGCCCTGCGGGACGCGGCGGGGTGAGCCTCTAGGGTCGCGGGCCCGAGAGCCGCTGGAGGGACCGTGGCACGGTCGAGGACGTTCGCGCGGCAGGTCGAGCGTGAGCTGGTACGCACCGCCAAGCGCAGCCGCCCGACCCACGGTGCGCTCCGGCGCGCCGCGGACGACGCGCGACTGGTGGCCGACCGGTTCACGGTCCGCCCGGACTGGGACCGTGTCGAGGACGGGCGGGCCGTTCGGCTGTCACCGACGGAGACCATCGAGGTCACGCGGATCGGGAGGTTCGCGACGCGCGATCCGCTCGCGGTCGTGGTCGGTTGGCGTTCCGCCGGGCGGGCGCTCGGCGTTGGCGTCCTCGCCGCCGGGGTGGCTCTGTCGTGGTGGCGTGGGTCACGCTGGGGGACCGGCCCGCTCGGGATGCTCGGCGACGACGCCAGCTGGTGACCCGGCCGGGCGAGTCACACCCGTCCGCGCGGCACCGCTACCCTCCCGCACGCCCCGCGGCGGGGTGGCCAAGTGGTAAGGCAGAGGACTGCAAATCCTCCATCACGGGTTCGATTCCCGTCCCCGCCTCCGAAGCCGGAAGACACAGAACGCCACGTTCCCCACACCGTGTCGCGCCAGCTCGTCAGCGTCGCGGGAACCGCTCACCGATGACGATTCGACGCGACATCGACGACCTCCGGCGACCGGGCGGATACGCCCGGTCGTTCTACTCGGGGGCCGTTGGCCTGGCGGCGTCGACGGGGGACAGGGCGCCAGGCTCGTCAGCTTCACCCACGTGCTAGCTGGACCTGCTCGGTCAGCCGTGGGAGACCCGTGATGCTCTCGTACCAGACGCGTTCCTCGGACAGGTCGCCTGGCAGTGCGTGTGCGAGCAGGCTCCGGAAGCGATGCAGCTCTGCCCACGGGCCGACACCAGTCTCGATGTCACCCGTGAGCCGGTGTGCTCAGGGTCAGAGCCGGTCTTCTGCGCCGTGACCCTGCATCTTGCCCTGGAGGGTGGCCGCCGGGCGCCGAGGCGGGCGCTGAGGGCGCGTTGGAAGGACACGAGCTTCAGGATGACGCTCTGGTGCCGACCCAAGGGTCGAGGACCGGGTTCATCGGCCTCCCGGGGATTTCGAACTGGATCTGTTTGTGCGCGCAAGTCGACACGTCGAGTCGCAGCTCGACCGGGAGACCCGGGGGCGTGCGCTCGGTGCGTTCTTCGGCGCGGGGGCGGTGCTCTCGACCGCGGTGATCGTGCTGCCGGGGTGGTCCGGGATGAACGTTGCCGGCCTGTCGGTGACGGTGGTCGCCGCGGCGCTGGGGTCGCTCTGTCTGTACCTGTTCGCTCGCCATCTCAGCCGGGGGATCATCCACGCCTTGACGGTGTCGGGGACCGTGCTGATCGCTCTCTGCCAAGTCTTCGCGCAGGGCGGCAGTCCGACCGCGATGTACGCGATGCTGTACATCTGGGTCATCTTGCACTGCTCGTTGTTCTTCTCGCGTGCGGTCATCGCCGGCCACCTCGTGCTGACCACCGTGGCCCACGCCGCGGCCTTGGTCTGGCTGGGTGACGACTCCTCCATCGCCCCGCAGCTCGCACTGACCCTCGTCACCCAGGTGTCGGCGGCCTTGGTGGTCGAGGGCTTGGCGGCACGGCAACGCCGGCTCGCCGACACCGATTGGCTGACAGGTCTGGGTAACCGGCGTGTGGCTGAGCGGGCGTTGGACTGGGCACAGGCGAGGTCACGACGTCACCCGGGGATGCAGACCTGCGTGGCGGTGTTCGACCTGGACGGGTTCAAGGCGCTCAACGACGAGCAGGGCCACGCGGCGGGCGATGCGGTGCTCGTGGACCTGGCCGCGGGCTGGCGCCGGTCGGCACGCGCCATCGACACGCTCACCAGGACCGGTGGTGACGAGTTCCTGCTCGTGCTGGCGGAGTGCGACATCGCCGAGGCCGAACGCGTCGTTCGGCGGATGATCACGGACATGCCCGACGGGGTGACTTGCTCCGCTGGTCTGGCCCGCTGGTCCCCGCACGAGACCGCGACACAGCTGATCGAGCGAGCCGACCGCGCGCTGTACACCGCGAAGACCCGCGGACCTGTCGTCGTCGCCACCGACCACGGAGCAGCGTCAGCCCCAGGCGCGGTCTGAGCTGCCCGAACCCACCTCCGCGAGGAACCAGCGTGAACGCTCAGCGGCGCGAGCGTGTCCCGTTACTGGTCGGCGCCGGGGAAGAGCATGAGGGTGGCTTGGAGGGCGGCGACCAGGGTGGTGGCGCCGTCGTCGTGGGCGGTGACGGTCGCGGTGCAGGTGGTCAGGGTCCTGCCGGCGCGTAGGACGCGCCCGTCGGCTTCGAGGTGGCTGCCGCGAGCGGGAGCGAGCAGGTTGATCTTGAACTCGACGGTGAGCACGGTGTGGTCGGGCGGTGCGAGGGAGAAGGCGGCGTAGCCGCAGGCGCTGTCGGCGAGGGAAGCGGTGGCGCCGGCGTGGATGTAGCCGTGCTGCTGGGAGATCGCATCGGCGAAGGGCATGCGCAGGACGACGTGACCGGGTTCGAGGTCGACGAGTTCGGCAGCGAGGGTGTCGGTGATGAACCGTTGCCGGTGGAGCGAGTCACGGACTCGCTGCTGCCAGCCGGGGTGTGGGTCACGCACGGTCATCCTCCGGGTCCGTCGGTGGCCAGGCGAGGCCGCGAAGTCGCGCCGCGGCATCGCGCGCGATCGTCTGGGTGAGCAGTCCGGCGGGCAGCTCGGTGCCGGCCGCGACGCCTTGGCCGGCCCAGCAGGCGTACAGGTCGCTCCGGCCCGCGGCAGCCGCAGCGGTCCGGACCGGGGTGGTGAGCCGGTGCATGGTGGGGTAGGTGGGCGGGGTGAGGCCCTGGAGGTGGATGGCGAGCCGGTTGCGGATGGTGCGGGCGGCACGGCCGGTGATCGCGTCCGTGACGCAGGTCTCGTCGGTTCGGGCGTCGCGGAGCGCCGCACGGTGGACGGGGTGGGTACCGGCTTCCGGGCAGCGCAGGTAGGCGGTGCCGAGCTGACCGGCGCACGCGCCGAGCGCGAGCGCGGCCGCGAGGGCTCGACCGTCCATGATCCCGCCAGCAGCGATGACGGGTAGATCGACGGTGTCGCAGATCCGTGGGACGAGGACGAGGGTGGTGATGAGGCTGCCGGCGGCGCCGGGCAGGAAGCTGCCGCGGTGTGCGCCGGCCTCCGCACCCTGGGCGCAGATGATGTCGGTGCCGGTCTCGGCGAGCACGACCGCTTCGTCGGGGGTGGTGGCGGTCCCGATGAGCGTGCTGCCAGCGTCATGCAGCGCGGCGACCGCGTCGGCGGGCAGGGTGCCGAACGTGAAGCTGACCACCGTCGGACGCTGCCGGTGGAGCACCTCCACCTGTTCGTCGAACGCCGGTGGGCTCGCCTGCTCCGGTTCGCTGTCGGCGACGCCGAGCTCGGCGCGGAGCGGCGCGAGGCGGTCGCGGGCGGCCGCGATGTGGGCCTCATCCGCGGTCGCGGCCTGCCCGGGGGCGAAGACGTTGACGGCGAAGGGGCGGTCGGTGCGCTCACGGACCGCGGTGATATCGCGCTCGAGCTGGTCGGCAGTGAGGTAGCCGCCGGCCAGGGAGCCGAGTCCACCGGCGACGCTGACCGCGGCGACCAGCTGCGGGGTGGTGGGTCCACCGCCCATGGGCGCCTGGATGATGGGCAGCTCGATTCCGAGCCGGTCGGTGAGCTGGATCACGTTCACGGCTGCGGGTGGTCGGGGCGCGGGACGCCCATCGGGTTGGGGTAGGGCACGGCCCCTGCCGTGGCCGCCCGGGCAGCGATCGGCTCGAGCAGGTCGAGCAGGCGACGGCAGCGGCGCGGTCCGAGGGCATCCACGGCTGCCGCGGCGAGCAGGTCGGTGCGCTGCTCGATGTGGCCGTGCAGACCTCGACCCGCGTCGGTGAGGTTCTCGTCGAGGTCGAGCAGACCACGTGTGCGTAGCTGGTCGGCGGCAGTGTCCCACGCCCGGTCGGAGAACCCCCGGTTGGGTTGGAGCACGTCACGACGGTTCGCCCCGGACGCGACCTGCAGCACGTGGGCCTGCGGACCGCTCACTCCCTCAGCGGTCAGCGTGGCCACGTGCCCATCGCCGCGATGTTCACGCAGAAGCGTGGCGGCCTGCCACAACGCCAGGTGTGGCGGATCCGGCCACGGCAGCGCGGCGTTGGCGGAGAACAGCGGTCTGCCGGAGCCGTCGAGGTCAGCGACGGCGCTGGCGGCCAGCAGCGCCGCTTCCCACAGGTGCTCCTGGTCGACGGTGGTGTCGAGGATCCGGCGCAGGGCCGTGTCGACCCCGGCGCGGCGTGCTTCGAGCACCCGGTCGGGGGTCGCGTAGCTCCAGGCGTCCGGCAGCGCGCGGGCGACCATGTCAGGGTGGAACCCGAAGAAGATCGCGGCCACCACCGCCGGCGACGTCGGTCCCAGTGGTGCTGTCCGCGAGGCGAAGTAGGCCATCCATCCCCCTCGCAGCCCGGCCCGATCGCACTCGTGGCGGTGCTCGGGCGCGAAGTACACCACCGCGTGGTAGGGCTCGAGCCGGCGCCACAGCTCGTTCGCCGACTGACGACGCTCCTGCTGGTCCACCTGCCCCCCTCCGGCACTGGACGGCAGCCTCCTCCCGGTGCAGCATCCGTACAAGAGCCACCTGCGACCAACTGGACCTCGAGTGGACCTGCACGAGTTGCACCGGCTGCTCCCCGCCTGGCGCTCCGATGCCGGCCCCCTGTACCGCCAGCTGGCCGTCGCGCTGCGCGACTTGATCGACGCCGGACACCTCCCCGGCGGCACCACGCTGCCCTCCGAACGCGCACTCGCCCACGAGCTGCACCTGAGCCGCAACACCATCGTTGCCGCCTACAGCGAGCTCCGCGAGACCGGACGTGTTACCTCCCGCCGCGGCTCCGGCACCTCGGTCACCAGCCGCGATGCCCTGAGCCCCCGTGCTCAGCGCATCGCTGGCACCCTCACGCCCAACAGCGTGTTCGACGGGTTCCTCTCACCCGCCGAAGACTCGATCGACCTGCGGGCCGGGTACTGGATCGGTACCGACGAGCTGCCTCCGGACATCTTCGACCTGACCGACGACCCGGGCCACCGCCAGCTGCTGCTGGGCTCGGGGTACCACCCACACGGCCTGCTGGAACTCCGTGCCGTCATCGCCGACCGGCTCACCAGCCAAGGGTTGCCCACGGGGCCCGAACAGCTGCTGGTCACCACCGGCGCACAACAAGCCCTGGCGCTGGTTGTCAGCCTGCTGGTGGACCCCGGCGACCCGGTCCTGGTCGAGGACACCACCTACCCCGGTGCGCTCGATCTGTTCCGCGCTTACGGCGCACACCTCCACACCATGCACCGCGACGAGCACGGCCCAGACTTGACCGATCTGCGCCGCCGGATCGCGCAGGTGCGCCCGCGGCTGACCTACCTCGTTCTCACCGGCCACAACCCCACCGGCTCCGTGGCCCCCGCCCTCATCCGCGACGGCATCGCGCGGCTCACCCGTGACGGCCAGGTGCTCGTCGACGATGTCAGCCTCGCCGACACCGCCACCGGCCCCGTCCCGCCACCCCTAGCCGCGTACGCCGCCCCCGACGCACCCGGCCACGTCATCACCATCGGCTCGCTCAGCAAGGCCGTCTGGGGCGGCCTCCGTATCGGCTGGCTTCGGGCCCCGACTCCTCTCATCGACCGGCTCGTCCACCTCAAGACCATCAACGACATCGGCACTCCCGCCACCAGCCAGCATCTCGCCTACCGCCTCCACGACAACCTCGACGAACTTCTCGACCGACGCCGCCGAGCCATCGCCCAACGGCGCGACCACCTCGAGATCGCGCTGCACCGTGACCTGCCCGACTGGAGCTGGCGCACACCCGAAGCCGGCCTCTGCCTCTGGATCGACCTCGGCACCACCAACAGCATCGAGTTCGCCGCCCACGCCGCTCGACACGGCATCCAGATCGCCCCCGGCACCATCTCCAGCCCCACCGGCCAACACCGTCACCGGTTGCGTCTTCCCTACGGTCAGCCCGAGGCTGTACTCACCGAAGCCGTCGCCCGCCTCACCACGACCTGGCACGACCTGGACCGAGCAGATCGTCGCCCGCCCCCCGTGGTCGCCCTCTAGGACGGGGCGATGCACATCTCGACGGTGGATCCCGCAGCTGGCGAGTGGCCGAGCACGACGGGGCGCTGGCGTGCGTGGAGGTCGACGAGGCCCTTGCCGTCTACTGGCCGCAGCGCTCGAGGATGATCGGCGTGAGTCCGTCACCGACGGTTCCCTCGAGGGTGCTGTTCAGCACGATGGACACCGCTTCCGCCCCGTCGTCGACCATCGCAGCGATCTCTTCGACGATCCATGCGCACACCGCGTCGGCGTCGGCGCCGAGGCGGTCGTCCCACGCTGCCAACCCGTGGGCGAGCCAGGACTCGGGGGTGGTGGCGTCCTCGCTGGCGTACCACGCGGTCTCGCCTGGATCAGCGGCGAGAAGCTGCAAGGCATCAGGGGGTGGGGAGGTCGGCTGCCACCCCGAGAGCGCAGCTTCACGGTCACCGTACGGACGCGAGCGTGCAAGGTTGTCGACCTCGTCCACGGGTATCGGGGCGTCGCGAGCGGCGAGTCGATCGCAGAGCTCGGTGGCGATCTCGCCCGCCGACCTGCCACCCGGCTCGTCGGTCCGGCTGTAGCAGGCAACGATGTCGGGGCGGTCCGGCTGGTGGCCTGCACGCACCTGTTCACAAGCCGTTGCGATGTTCCGCTCCCAGTTCGACGAGGCATCGATCTTCGCGTCGGCGAAGTCGGCGTAGTCACACACCTCCCACCGGGGCCCATCGACACCGTCACCCCCCTCTGGGTCGATCTCGCCCTCCGGAGCCGGGAGATCATCGGAACCGATCTGCGGCGCTGGCGTTGGGCCGGGCAGCGCCGCCGGCAGTCCGTACATCGCGCCCACACCAGCCAGCAGGACGATCGACGCCGATACCCCGGCCGCTTGCCCCATCGTCCTGCGCCGCCGCTGGCGGCGGCCTCGTGCCCACAGGTCACCGACAGGTGGCGCTACGACGTCCTCCGCCGGATAGCTGTCGGCGAGCAAGTCACGCACGTCGTCGGACATCATCGACCTCCTCCTTCGAAGCATCGAGCTGTTCACCCAGGACGGTTCGACCCCGTGACAACAGCGACTTGACGGTCCCCTCCCGCGCTCCGAGGGCCCCCGCGATCTCGGTCACGGACAACCCCGCGAAGTAGTGCAGCCCCAACGCCGCACGTTGCCGTGCCGGCAGTCGCCGCAACGCCTGGTGCAAGCTCACGCGTCCGGCCACGTCGACGGCGTCCTCCACGTCATCGACTCCGTGACGGGTGACAGCCCGCCAGAACGCGGCCCTGCGCCGGTACAGCCGGTTCGTCTCGTTGATCGCGACCCGATGAAGCCACCCCCGCGGCGAGCCCATGCGCGACACCTGCCGCCAGTCCCGGCTCGCTCGTACGAACGCTTCCTGCGCGGCCTCCTCAGCCACATCCTGCTCGCCGCAGTAGCTCCACAACGTCCGCACCAACGGCACGTAGTTGGCCGCGAAGAACGACTCGTACCCATCGAACTCATCCACCATCTACCCGCACTGCCCACCCCTTCGCGTCGGCCTTGAACCTCACACTGATGCAATGCACGAGGCGACCCGCAGGTTGCATCAGTTCCGGTCGACGCCGCGAACCGAGTTCTCGACCACCCGTCCGGAGGGTTCGAGCTGACTGGGTGGTGCCGAGGGGGGTCCGCGGCGGACGGTGGCCGTGGCCGGACGCCGGGGACGAGCGGTGACAGCTAGCTTGGCCCGAAGGGGAGTACCTCATCCTCGTCGGCATCGTCAGGACGGTCCCGTTCCGGGGTCCGGTGCCGCGCCCGGGGTCGCACTCGGGGAGGGAGACCTTCGGACTCGCCGCGCCCGCGTCGTGGCGCTCGGAGGCCACCGATGTCCACCACCAGACTCTCCTCGCCGGTTGGCATGAGCGACGCGGAGCTCGGTCTCGGGTCCGAGTCGGTCGACGCAGTGGGTGTCGGCGGTGTGGTCGATCTGAGCTTCGGGCCGTGGATGGCTGCCGCAGCGGCCGCGAGCACGCTTCTGGCGGTCGAGGAGCGCCGCAAGGTGCCCGCCCGCGTGGCCGCCCACCGGAAGGGCCGGACGTGAGCGCGAGCGAGCAGGCTGCCGGCAGCGGCCCGGAGGGCCCCCAGAGGCAGGAGCTCGGAGGAGCCGTCTGGTGGCACGACGCCGCCCCGACCGCGGACGCGCTCGCGAGGCTCAGCCGCGACCTCGACCTGCCAGCAGGCGTGCTCGACGCCCTGCGCGGTACGCCCTCACGGCCGCAGCGCACACACGACGGCGCCTGGCACGTCTGGGTGCTCGCACCGGTCGCCTTCCGTGCGGCCACCTCATCGGTCGCGGTCGGACACCTCGTCGTCGCGACCGACGGGCCGCGGGTCATCACCTGTGGCGGACTGCCCGACGTCACCTCCGTCGAGTTCGTGGCGCGTATAGGCCCGCGGTGCGCATCGCGATCTGCCGCCGCACCGGGCGTGGTTGACGCCATCCTCGACGAGGTGCTCCACGCTGCCGGTCAGGTCGTCAGCGCACTCGATGATGCGGTCGAGGACATCGAAGTGGCCGTGTTCGCGCCGCAACGGGGCAGCCACGCCGAGCGGATCTACCGGCTCAAGCGCGAGGTGCACACGGCGCGCCGGTGCCTCGGCCCGCTTCCGGAGCTGTTCGACTCCGCGACCACGGGGGCTACCGAGCGCGATCTTGCCGCGGCGCCCGCGCTGCACGCCCAGGCGTTGAGGCTGGTCGAGCAGGTCGTCCACGGCGATGCGCTGCTCGACAGCGTGCTGGCCGCCCACCAGGCGCAGGTGACGATCCAGCAGAACGACGATATGCGACGGATCTCCGCGTGGGTGGCGATCGTGGCGGCACCCACCGCGATCGCGAGCATCTACGGCATGAACTTCCGGCACATGCCGGAGCTCACCTCGCCGTTCGGCTACCCAACCGTGCTGCTGGTCATGCTCGGTGTGTGCACCGGGCTCTACCTGCTGTTCCGTCGCAGCGGGTGGCTGTAGGCAGCGACACGTCGCTCGGACGAACCGACCGGAGGCACCGCGAACAGGGGGTGGGATGTGGCCGAGAGAGGGACCCGGGAACGTGGGCACCTCGCGTTGCTGTCCCTCGGCGCGCTCGGCGTGGTCTACGGCGACATCGGGACCTCCCCGCTGTACGCCTTCCGGGAAGCCATCCACGCCACCGGGGGGCAGGCGGCCGACGCGGCCGGGGTGCTCGGCATCTTGTCCATGGTCTTCTGGGCGCTGACGCTGGTGGTCAGCGTCAAGTACCTCGCCGTCGTCGTGCGCGCCGACAACCACCGAGAGGGTGGGATCCTCGCGCTGACTGCCCTGATCCTCCCCGCAGACCGACTCCCTGCCGGCAGCCGGCGGCTGCTGATCTGGGCGGGGATCTTCGGCACGGCGCTGCTGTACGGCGACGGGATCATCACCCCGGCGATCTCGGTCCTGGCCGCAGTGGAGGGGCTGGAACTGGTCACCTCTGGACTCGGCGGATGGATCGTGCCGATCGCCATCACCATCCTGATCGGCCTCTTCACGGTCCAGCACCTGGGAACCGCGAAGGTCGGGATGATGTTCGGGCCGGTCATGATCACCTGGTTCGCCACCCTGGGTGTGCTCGGGGCGAACCAGGTCGTGCGTGAGCCCGCGGTGCTGGTCGCGCTCAACCCGGCCTACGCGTGGCAGTTCGCAGCCGACCGGCCCGGGGTGGCGTTCCTCGCACTCGGCGGGGTGTTCCTGGTGGTGACCGGAGCGGAGGCGCTGTACGCCGACCTCGGACACTTCGGTCGCCGTCCAATCCAGCTCGGTTGGTTCACGGTCGTCCTGCCGGCGCTCACGCTCAACTACCTCGGCCAGGGAGCACTGCTGCTGGCCGACCCGGCCGCCGCGTCCAACCCCTTCTTCCTCATGGCGCCGGGGTGGGCGTTGCTGCCGCTGGTCCTACTGGCGACCGCCGCGACGGTCATCGCCTCACAGGCGCTGATCTCCGGCGCGTTCTCCATCACGATGCAAGCCATCCAGCTCGGTTACCTCCCCCGCGTGCGGATCGACCACACCTCGCCCGCGGAGTTCGGCCAGGTCTACCTCCCGGCCGTCAACACCGCGCTGATGATCGCCTGCACCGGCCTCGTGCTCGCCTTCCGTAGCTCGACCAACCTCGCCGCCGCCTACGGCATCGCCATCACCTCGACGATGGTCATCACCACGGTGCTGCTCCTGGTCGTCGCGCGGCACCGGTGGCGGTGGTCCCGCGTTCGAGTGGTCGTGGTCGGAGTGGCGTTCCTGGCCGTCGACCTCGCCTTCCTCGGCGCCAACCTGCTCAAGATCCCCGCCGGTGGATGGTTCCCGCTCGTGATCGGCGCGGTCATCTTCACCGTCATGACCACCTGGTACGGCGGCCGGTCCCACACGGCCAGCCGCCGACGCCTCGGTGCCCGCGACCTCGACGAGCTCATCCCCGACATCGCCAGCACGCCGAGGGTGGTGGGGACAGCCGTCTACCTCGGTGCAGACCGAGGCCGCGTCCCGACCGCCCTCGAGGCCAACCTCGCCACCCACGGCGTCCTCCACGAGCGGATCCTCGTGGTCACCGTGCAGATGGCCGACCGAGCTCGCGTCGCCGGCGTCGACCGCGCCACGACCCGGGAGCTGGGGGCCGGCATCACACAGGTGCTGCTCACCTTCGGGTTCACCGATGAGACCGACGTACCGAACACGCTGCTGGCCGCCTGCACCTCCGACCCGACCATCGACCTGACCGACGCCGTCTACCTCCTCGGACGCGAGACCATCGTCCCGAACCCGGACATCCCCGGGATGCGACCGTGGCGCGAACGCCTCTACGCGCTCCTGCACCGCAACGCGGCCAGCGCCGTTCGCTACTTCCGACTCCCGCGCGACCGGATCATCGAAGTCGGCGCCATCATCGAGATCTGACCGCCGAGCGCCACAGGCGGCCTGCGTGGTAGGCATCCGTGGCACCGTCCGCTGCTTGACCGCGGCGTCGCAGCCGTCCCCGCCGACGGGACCTCCTGTGCCCTAGGTCGTCGGTTCAGGACCTCCTGCCCTACGTCGATCGCGAGGAGCCACGGAAGATGGCTCCCGACGACCGAGGAGCACCGTGTGACGACCACCGTGGACCTGCGAGCCGCTGCCGAGGAACTCGTGAGGTCGCTCGCCGGTCAACCATCGGGACGCGCGGCGACGACGCTCACCCCTGGCGCGCACGCGCCGCTGAAGCAGACCCTGCTCGCGCTCGCGGCCGGCAACCGTCTCCAGGACCACCGTGCGCCCGGCCGGGCCACGATCGAGGTCATCGTCGGACAGGTCCAGATCACCGTCGGGGACGAGGGGACGGTCCTGGCGGCCGGTCAGTGGGCCCTGATCCCGGACCAGGTCCACGGGCTCCTCGCCGACGAGGACAGCGTCGCGCTCCTGACGGTGGCGAACGCGGCGGGGGCCGACGCGACCGAGGGCCGGTGACGACAGCCCGTGGCTGGACGCGAGCACCGTCCCGCTCGGTCGTCGGTCAGCGCTTCTGGCCGACCTCGAGCTTCTCGATCGTCGCCGCGATGCGTCGTCGCCGGGTCGGGGCCTGCTTGGCTTCCTCGATCCGGTCGACGAAGTTGCGCTGGTAGCTCGGAGCCAGAGAGTCGAAGAACGCTCGTGCCTCCGGGGACGCCGCCAGTGCCCCGGCCAGGTCGTCCGGGACGACGATGGATCCGGGATCGTGGTCCAACGCGATCGTGACCGAGACCTCGCGGCCACCGTCGTAGCCGGACGCCTCCCGGTGCGCCTTGCTGAACGACAGCATCGCCGTCCCGCCCATCGATCCGACCGTCGTCGAGAACACGTACCCGTCGATGTCAGCGACCACCTTCGGCCGGCGTCCCGCTCCGAGCTCGTCGAGGACGGCGTCGGGGACCGGGATCCCGGTGTTGTTGCCGGTCTGCGCGATGGCGGTGCGGTAGGTCACGGACATCGACGCCTCCGGCACGGTCGTCACCGTCGAACCGGAACGATGCCAGCAGGCGGTCCCGAGCCTGTCAACCGCTCGGCACCACCTCGCAGCTAGGGTCCCGACGGCAGCGTCAAGGGGTGAGCGTGTGGCCGGACCGCGTCGTGTGATCGTGACCGGCGTGACGACAGCCGTCGCGCTCGCCGCGCTCGCGGGAGGCGTGCAGGCGCAGCCGGCTCCGGATGCGCCCCTCTGCGCGCCGGACGGGGTGCCGGTGGCGCTGGCAGGGTCGATCGGTCCCGACGACGCCAAGACCTACCAGGTGCACCCGTTCGAGGTCGCGCCGGGTACGACGCGCATCGAGGTGAGCTACGGCTGGTCCGACCCGATCGGCGATCTGCCTGCGCCTGGCAACCCGGTGACCGGCCTGGTCCAGACGGTGATCGACGCGGGGCTCTGGGACCACCACGGGTACCGCGACGTCGAGGGGTTCCGCGGCTGGTCCGGCAGCCGTGCCGGGCGGACCGCTGATGGCCAGGACCCCATCGTGGTGCAACAGGACGTAGCGTCCCGCGGTTACCGGCCCGCACCGATCGCGCCCGGGACGTGGTGGCTCGAGCTCGGCATCGCCGCGGTCGCCCCGACCGGCGCCACGTGGACGGGGACGATCACCTGCACCGCCCCCGACGTCGGTGCTGCCTTCAGCTCCGCGCCGGTCGACCCGAACCTCGTGGTCGACCCCGACCCCGGCTGGTACCACGCCGACCTGCACGCCCACGGCTACCACTCGGCCGGCAACGCCCCGGCGTGGGACGACATCGTCGACCAGGCCCGCGTCGCCGGGCTCGAGGTGCTGCCGATCACCGAGTACGTGACCGGACAGCACTGGGACGAGCTCGGGCCCGTGCAGGTGCGCAACCCCGACCTGCTGCTGTGGCCGGGGCGCGAGATCATCACCTACTTCGGGCACGCCATCGTCCTCGGTGAGACGCGGAACGTGCTCGAGTACCGCCACGGGTTCGAGGACGTGTCGATGGCCACGATCCAGGACCGGACCCTCGCGGACGGCGCCCTGTTCGGGGTCGCCCACCCGACGACCTTCGCGGGGCCGCTGTTCGGCAGCCTCTGCCGTGGGTGCGAGTACACGCTCGACGCGGTGACCGACTGGTCCCGGGTCGACACCATCGAGGTCCTGACCGGACCCGTGCTCGCCACGGCCGCCGAGGCCGGCGTCCCGTTCGACCCCGGAGCGCGCATCGCCAACCCGTTCCTGCGCACCGCGATCGAGCGGTGGGACGAGCTGCTCCAGGCCGGGTTCCGCATCACGGCCGTCAGCGGATCCGACTCGAAGGCGAACGAGCCGGAGCAGGAGCGCGCCCGTGTCGGCATCGGCTCGTCGGCGACCGCGATCCTCGCCGACGAGCTCTCGCGGACGGCGCTGGCGGAGGGCCTGCGGGCCGGCCATGCCTACGTGCGCAGCCTCGGTGCGCTGCGGAGCCCCGAGCTGGGCATCGTGGCGACGACGGCCGACGGGTCGACCGCCGGGATCGGCGACGACCTCGCCGCCGACGCCGCCGAGCTCGCGGTCACCGTCACCGGCGGCCAGGGTGACCGCATCGTGCTCGTCCGCAACGGGCAGCGGTTCGGGTCGGCGATCGCGGTGACGAGCGACCCGTTCACCGCCACCGTGCCGATCGAGCGTCACCCGGCGAGCGAGGGGCCGCTCGGCACCTGGGTGCGGGTCGAGACCATCCGCACGGTCGAGATCGTCGACGGGGTGGCGGCGCCCGACCACCTCGTCGACCTGCCCCTCGACGTGCCCGCCGACGGCGACGTCCTACGCTTCCCGACCACCATCGCCAACCCGCTCTTCCTCACGGGGACGGTGGCGGACGGCGGCGGCGACGCCGATGGTGGGGCTGGTGGATCCTCGCCGGACGGTCGCAGCGACAGGAGTGATCCTGGCCCCGCGGCCCCGCCGCTTCCCGTCACGGGGTCGACGGGCCCGTCCGGGGTCGCGCTCATCTTCCTGGTCGCCGGGATCCTGCTCGTGACCCGACGCGCGGGCTCGCGCCGCGCCGGGGACGGAGCCCGTCAGCGGGCCTCGACGTAGAGCGACTGCATCGCGGTCCCGATGCGCCCCGCCTCGTCGTAGAGCGTCGAGGTGGTCAGCCCCACCCCGGCCGGTTGCGCGACCGAGCGCGAGTCGAGCGCGATCCACTCGCCGACCGGGAGCCGGTGCACGTCCACCGTCAGGTCGGGGTTGAGGTAGAGGTAGCGATCGATGTCGAGCGGCGGCGCGAGCCCGTTGCCGAAGTCCGACGCGGCGGCGACGCGCGCGATGGGCGTGGTGGGGACGTCCTCGGCGATCGGGACGCCGAGTCGGAACCAGGCGGTCCCCGGCCCGGCCGCGCCGAGGACGCTGCCGAGGGTCGGACGCACCTCGACCGCGGTCCAGAAACCGGTGCCCCACTGCTCGCCGGCCCGTTCGACCTCGGAGGCTGCCTGCTCCGGCCCCGGGGTCGGGGGAGGATGGTCGTCCGCGGCGCTCGCCGGCAGGTCGACCTGGCCGGTCCGGATGCGGAGCGCTCGGCACCGGACGAGCTCGGTCCCGTCGTCACCGGTGAGGTCCGCTTCGACGACCTGGACCCGCTTGCCCTCGCGGATCACCCGCACGGCCGCCGTCACCGGGGCGAGGGGGACCGGCCGCAGGATGTCGTAGGTGAGGCGGACGACCTGCAACGGAGCGAGCGACGGGCTCGCGTCGATCAGGGCGGCGAGCAGCGCCGAGGGCGCGCCACCGTGGCAGCTACCGGGGTCCCACGGGCCCCTCGCGAGCTCGGTCGCGGCGTAGCGATCCCCGTCGCGGTCGAACAGGACCTCGGCCACGAGAGGCCTCCTGGAGGTCGTCGATGAGGGCCGAGCCTAGGTGCGCGGTGGCGGGCGTTCCGACCGACGCGAGCTGGGGGCGGTTGACCGCCGCGCCCGGGTTCGCCGCCCCGGAGGGTGGCTGCTACCTTCCCGCCCGCACCACGGGGCGTTAGCTCAGTTGGCTAGAGCGCTTGC
>CAWKMM010000007.1:0-83760 GCA_963850715.1 uncultured Nitriliruptoraceae bacterium
GGATCGCTACGAGCTTGTCGCGGATCGCGGCGTCCCGGCGGGCCACGTCGAGGTTGCGGCACATGATGAACCGCTCGGCGCCGACCCCGTCGCCGACGGTTATCTCCTTGACCTCCAGCGACCCGTCGACGGTGCGGTAGCGCCCGGCCCGCCCGCGCGCGTCGATGACGGCGGCCTCCCGGGAGCGCAGCTTCTCCGCCACATGAGCCCGGACCCGCCGGCCTGGAGCAGTCGACGGTTGTCGGCAGAGTTGAACCCGGCGTCGGTGACCCACACGGTGCGGTTGAGCTGCCAGCCGGCCAGGTCGCCGCGGACCTCGTCGAGCACGGTCATGTCGGTGGTGTTGCCCGGCCACACCCACAGCCGCACCGGCATCCCCCCGCGGGTGACGGCCATGCCGATCACGACCTGGGGTAGGTCGGGACGGTGGTCCTCGGAGTGGCCGTGGCTGCGGAAGCCCGGCTGATCGTCATCGGGGTCACCGTCGGGCTGTTCGAGCTCGAAGTAGGTTGAGGTGGTGTCGAAGAACAGCAGATCCACATCCAGCTGCAGCAGGTCCGCGACCGTGAAGAACACCGTCTCCTGCAGTTCCCCGAGCGCGTCGAGCAGGAAGTTCATCGCCCGGTAGCACCGGCTCGGAGTCGACCTCGGCCAGCCGGTCGATGTAGACCTCCTCACGGACCCAGCGGGTCGCCTCCAACTTCGACGACGGCGCCAGACACCGCGAGGCGACCAACGCGAACAGCACCCGCTCCACCGCCACCGCATCCAGCTTGCGGCCCCTGGCGCTGGCGACCTTGACGATCGCCTTGCCGATCCCGAGCCGGTCCCACAGCTGATCGAGCACCCACGCCCCGCCCAGATCCCGGGCGTCGACCGGCTCGAACCCGCCTGCCGGACGCTCCCCCGAGACCGCCGTGGCCAGCGCGTCGTCGTCGGAACCGGCGATCGAGCCGACCAGCCGCTCCAGCCCGTCACGGTCGACGTCCTCGAGCCGCCCGAACGAGAACAGGATCTGCGGCTTCGACCGTCCCGTGTCCGGATCCCGGTAGTTGTGCGCCAGCTGCAGGTAGCGGCGCACCGACCCGTCAGCGTTCGTCCGCTTCGTCTCACGCAGGTATACGGTCCACCACACCCATCACCGGAAGTTGCCTCAGTTCTAACTGCTACAGAGCAGCTACAGCAACCACCGCCGACAAGTCGTGTTACTACGCCGTCCGAGGCTCCGCCACAGGATCTGGCAGCTACACCACCCTACGCGCCCGATTCCGCACCCGGATGCCTACGAACTGTGGAACCCCGGCCGGGGCGTCGAGCAGATCGGGCCGCAGCTAGCGCTGCATTACGTAGGCCTCGGGGTCGCGTCGCTCCGGTCACGACCCGCTCCCAACCCGATGCCCGCAGGTACTCGAGCTTCATGCGCAGATCGGTCGCCCGGCCAGAGCCGTCGATCGCGGATGTTGGACTCGGTCGCGAGATTCTAATCAGGTGCAGCTGCACGTCACCATCCATCGGTTCGATCTCGAACCTGGACACCGGCGGCACCACCTCGGTCGACGACGTACGCCGGTACACTGCCTCCTATGAGCACGCTCGAGGTCCAGGTCCGCGACGACGGCACGGTGCTGATCCCTGCCGATCACGTCGCCACGTCAGGAGCCGGACCCGGACAACGTGTCGCCATCGAGCTACGACCCCGACCGGCGACCCGCAAGCCCAGCCGAGGCATCCTCGAAGGCAAACTTCCACGATCAGCGCGCGGAGCTCGCCGCTGACCGGGCGGACCGGCTGGCCGAGTTCGAGCGTCGCCGCGACCTGTGAGTGCCGTCGTTGCCGACACGGTCACCATCATCTGGTGGCTGTCCGACAACGCAAAGCTGTCCGAACCGGCAGCCGACCTCCTGCAAGCTGCCGACGAGGGCGACGGCATCCACGTCTCGGCCATCACGTTGATCGATACGTGGTACGCGACACACAAGCGCAACGACCCCATCGCTACCGACCAGCTCGCCGCTCTCGATGCGGACCTTGCCGACCCCGAGATCAACATCCACGTCCTGCCTGTCACCAACGCGGTCGCGCACCTGGCCAGAGACCCCGCCGAGACGAGCTGCCCGATCCGTTCGACCGGGTGATCCTGGCGACGGCCCGCGCACACGGGATGCCGCTGGTGTCACCGGACCGGACGCTTCGCAACCTCACGCTTCACTCGGCCGTTTGGTAGCGGTCGCCGTCCGAGCCGAGGTCGAGGCCGGTCGTGATGCCTGTCCACACGGCGAGCCGCACCCGCGTGACCAGGGAGGTCAGGCGTTCAGTCATCGATGCGAAATGGGCACCGTGGATGCAGAGCGACACCACTGTCATCGAGGTCGCCGTGCTCGGTGGCCTGGCCGGTTCGGACGTACCCGGTGGTATCGGGCCCTCGCATCCCGGCCGCCTGGCCTGACAGTGCGACCTGCTCGTCCTGGGGTTCCACGATGTTCCTCCAATGCTCACACGATGCTCACAGACGTCGCCGCAACATGGCGGTTGTCGTCCGATGAGGTCGGATGAGCGATCCCGCGTTTCCGCAGGTCAGCGGCCTTTATCGGCCGACGTCGGATGAGGTCCGACGACCAGAACCGGGCTCATAACCCGGAGGTCGCAGGTTCAAATCCTGCCCCCGCTACTACGAAAACCGGCCCTAGCGGCCGGTTTTCGGCATTTCAGAGACCTCAAACCTGCCCCGTGGCAACAATTTGGGGCTCTCCTGCTGTTTCCGTGGGTCATCGGACGACCTGTTGGTGGGGTAGGTCGCGTCGGTAGCCGCCGAGCGAGAGCAGCGCATCACAACGCTAGCAGTCAAGTTTCGCCTTGACGAGAGTTTCCCGACGCGCGAAACTAGAAAGAATACGAAACTTAACCGAGTATCCGGTGCTTTCGTGAGGCGATGATGAAACCTTTGACGGAAGCCGAGCTCCTCGCCAGCGCTATCCAGGTGCTACACCAGCGTCTCCCGGAGGGTTGGACGGTCGAGCGCACTGCTGGCCAGGCCGAGGGGACCAGCGACGGCGATGCGCTGTTCCTGTTCAAAGCGCCATCCGATTCATCGAGCGGTGTCGCGATCGTGGTCGCCAAGCCACGGTTCTCGCCTGTGGACGTCGACCGGCTGCTCGGGGGACTAGGGCGGCGCCTATGGGACGTCGCTGGCGGGCGAACGATCTTGTTGGTCAGCTCCTACCTCAGCCCGCGGACGCGAGAACTACTTGCCGAAGAGGACATCAGCTACCTCGACCTGACGGGGAACGTTCGTTTGACGATGCGTTACCCAGCCATGTTCGTCGAGGCGATGGGTGCGCAGCGACAACCCCGCGAGCAGCGATCCCAGCCGGCGGCGACGTTCGCCGGCCCGAATGCCTGGCGGGTTATCCGGTTCCTCGTCGATGTCCAGCCTCCCTACGGGGTGCTGGACATCGAGCGCGCGACGGGCATCGAGGACGAAGCGAAGAAGGTCAGCCGCGGGTGGGTGAGCCGCACGCTCGACGCGCTCGCAGATGAAGCGCTCATCCGACGCAAGCCACGCGGCCCGGTCGAGGAGGTCGACTGGCCTGCGCTGCTGCGCCGTCGCGGGCAGACGGTCGACCTGTTCGCGAACACGGTACGCACCTACGTTTCGTCCCAGGGCGCAGCGGCGATGCTCGACGCGATCCCGAACGACGAGTTCGCCGACAAGCTGTACCTAACGGGTTCCTATGCGGCCGTGCGGATCGCCCCGGTTGCCGCACCTGCCCTGCTAGTCCTGTACATGGACCCTGATGGACGTCCCGCTTACGTCGGTGAGGTCGCCGAGCGTTTCGGGCTCCGGGAGGCCAGCGCAGGTGGTGATGTCGCGCTGCTCCGACCGAACAGCGAACGGCCGATCGAGGACTATCGACTGGAGAATGGACTACGGCTGGTCAACTTGCCGCAGCTCGTCGTCGACTGCCTGAGCGGTACCGGGCGCATGCCAGCGGAAGGCGAAGCGGTGCTGGACTGGATGCGTGACAACGAGCCGGCATGGCGGGCAAGCTCGCTCGACGAATATCTGCGTATGAAGAAGCAGCGATGACCGTCGACCCTCGCTACGTCGCCGCCCGGCGGGTGCTGCTCGACGCGCTCGATGCGCTGGTCGACCAGCGAGACGCGGTCATCGTCGCCGGCGGTCAGGCCGTGTACTTGCGTGCCGGTGACATCATTCCCGGCGTCGCGCCGTACACGACCGACGGCGACCTCGCACTCGACCTCGCCAGGCTGACCGATACGCCACAGCTCGATGTGATGATGAGCGAACGGTTCACGCTCGACACCGCCGAGGACGGCTCGGTCAAGCCGGGCATCTGGGTCCAGACGATCGACGTCAAAGGTGTGGACATCGACATCTCCGTCGATCTGATCGTGCCCGAGGCGATCGCGCCACCCGGCGGGCGGCGTGCCGCCCGGCTTGGTTCGCACGGTGATCGGACCGCACGCCGTGCCGTCGGGCTGGAAGCTGCGCTCGTCGACCACGACCGCATGCCGATCGAGGCGCTCGACCCGAACGACCCGCGGGCCGTTCACTGCAACGTTGCTGGTCCGACCGCGTTGCTCGTCGCCAAGGCCCACAAGATCGCCGAGCGACTCGAAGACCCCGACCGACTCATCGACAAGGACGCCGGCGACGTCTACCGCCTGATGCAGGCGACACCCCTCGATCTGGTGAACCGAACGTTCACGCGGCTCCTCGATGACGAGCGCGCAGCACAGGCGACACACGATGGCATCGAGCACCTGCGCAGACTGTTCGGTGCTCGACGTGCTCCGGGTGTCGAGATGGCGATCCGCTCGTTCGGCCTGGCGCTGCCCGCCGAGCGCGTGCGCGCGATCTGCACCGACTTCATCGCGCAGCTCGGCTAATCGGCCCGACGATCCGGCGCTGCGCAACGGCGGTTTGTGGCAACGTTTTGGCAACAAACGGTCTGGCACACGCCGAGATTGGGCAGTACTGACCGACACACGGATCTGCATTTCCCCTGGTCAGAGGTACATTCCGTCACTGGCCATCACCCCTGACACCCCCTTGCACAGGTTCAAATCCTGCCCCCGCCACCAAACAGCATGCGTCGTGCCCCGGAAGCCCCCGTTCACGGGGGCTTCCGGCGTGTTCGGAGGTCACCGTTCAGTCACCCGGCGTCGGCGGGCGTGACACGTTCCGATCAGCCGCGGACCGTCGCGTGAGGTTTCGGCATACTGTAGTGTAGGCAGTCGGCATGGCGTAGCGCCGAGAGGGTGCGTTCGTGGTCGAGTACCTCCGGCGCGTCGTGGACGATGATCTCGACGAGCTGTTCGGCCCACTTCCGGCGGTGCTGCTCGACGGGGCCAAGGGTGTCGGCAAGACCGAGACCGCACTGCAGCGGGCCGCCACGGTTCGTCGTCTCGACGAGCCGACCGTGCGGGAGATCGCGGCGGCTGATGTCGACCAGATGTTGCGCGGGGACCCGCCGGTCCTGCTCGATGAGTGGCAGCAAGCTCCGGACGTGTGGGACGCGGTCAAGCGTGCGGTCGACCGCGACAGCACCGGCGGCCGGTTCCTGTTGACCGGTTCGCTTCCCCCACGTGGGACCCACTCGGGTGCCGGGCGCATCACGGTGATGCGGATGCGTCCGCTGACCCTCGCCGAACGAGGACACCCGACCAGCGTCTCGCTCACGGGCTTGCTGCAGGGCCGCGGCGAGGTGCGCGGGGACACCGACATGTCGCTGGCCGGCTACGTCGACGAGATCCTCGCCTCGGGGCTGCCGGGTCTACGCCACCTGACCGGTCGGGCGCTGCAGGCACAGCTCGACGGCTACCTCGACCGCGTCGTCGACCGCGACATGGCCGAGGCCGGCTTGAAGGTCCGCCGGCCCGAGACCGTCCGTGGCTGGCTGCGCGCCTACGCCGCCGCGGTCTCGACCGTGACCAGTGCGGAGAAGATCCGACGAGCCGCGACCGGTGGGGACGACGCCGGTCTCCCGCGCAGCACCACCCTGCCCTACACCGAGACGCTCACCGCCGTGCGGGTGCTCGATGAGCTCCCGGCCTGGTCGCCAGGTCACAACCACCTGCGTCGCCTCACCCAGGGGGCCAAGCACCACCTGGCCGACCCCGCCCTCGCTGCCCGCCTCGTCGGACACAGCCGGGACAATCTCCTCGGGGGCGCACGTGCACCCTACGGCGGAGACGGCACCTACCTCGGTCAGCTGTTCGAGTCGCTGGCCACCTTGTCGGTCCGCGTCTTCGCCCAGTCCGCCGACGCGAGGGTTTTCCACGTCCGCACGCGCGACGCCGAGCACGAGATCGACCTCCTGGTCGAAGGTGACGACGGTGGTGTGGTCGCGCTCGAGGTCAAGCTCTCGGCGACCGTCAACGACGACGACGTCAAGCACCTGCACTGGCTCGAAGGCAGGATCGGGGAACAACTGGTCGACAAGGTCGTGCTCACCACCGGCCCGAGCGCCTACCGGCGGGCCGACGGCGTCGCGGTCATCCCCCTCGCGCTGCTCGGCACCTGACCGGCCGCTCTGACCGGGCCGTTCTCTCGTCCGGAGTCAGAACGGGACCGGCTGGGCGAGCAGGCCGGTCCCGGGGGCTCGCTCCGACAGGATCCGGCAGAACTCGACCGCGTCGAGGGTGAGCCGCTCGGCCGACCCCTCGCCGGCGACGTACCGCCCACCAGCTGGCCCGGTGAGCTCGAGGTCGAACGGCTGTCCGTGCCGTCGAGCCCACTCGGCGACCACGTCGGCCACGATGCGGCCGTCGTGGTCGGGGGTGAGCGACGAGGTCGCGACCCGTCGCGCGGGCGATGTCGATCCGGTGCATCCACGGGTCGCGCGTCAGGATCGTGTCGAGCAGGTAGCCGATCCGCCACGTCTCCTTCTGGCCGCCGACGGTCTCCTTCTTCGGCATCGCCCGGAGCAGCGCCGGTGCGCTGGTGCGCCAGCGCGCGGCCACGGGTCCGTTGCGTTCGACGATGCCGACGAGCTCGCCGGGCGTGAGGTCCGCGTGGTCGCGGACCTGCTGAGCGGTCATCGCGTCGATCACGGCGCCGCCGTTCCGCTTGGCCTCGCGGGTGGCAGCACGCACCCGCCGCAGCATGGAGCCGAAGGAGGTGAAGTCCGACAGCATCCCGGCGCAGTGTCCCGCGACCGCCCGGACGTCCCAGAGGGGGCAGTCGGTCGGCTGGGACCAGTCGTCGCCGCCGAGCGAGCGCAGCTGGTCGGCGAGCCGCTCGTACTCGGTCGCCGCGAGCTGCCGGCGCTCGGCCCGTTCGATGGTGGGGACCTCGTCGATACGCGTGCTGTTCATGGGCACTCGCCTATCGGTTCGTGGGGCGCGCCAGCGCCCGTGCGTGGACGTGGTCGACGTACATGTCGATCGCGTCGTCGATGAGTCGGAGCCAGCGATCGCCGCCGGGCTCGTTGGAGAGCTGCTGGCTGGCGAGCCCGGACCCGATCGCGGTGAACAGGTCGAGGTCGCCCGGGGCGTCGAAACCGAGCGATGCGAGGACCGACTCCACCTCCTGCAGGCTCTGGACCGAGATGGCCAGGGACGCGGCGGAGGGCTCGAACCCCGGGATGGTCCGCTGGAACATGCAGCTGGTAGCGGACGGGGTCCTCGGCGCAGAACGCGAGGAACGTGCGCCCGATCGACCGGAGGTCCGCCCGGGGATCGCCGACCAGCTCCCAGTCCGCCTGCGCCGCGGCGAACTGGCGGCACCCCTGCGCGAACATCGCGTCGTAGATGGCGTGCTTGGAGTCGAAGTAGGTGTACAGCGACTGCGGACGCATGCCGACCTCGCCGGCCAGCGCTCGCAGCGACAACCCTGCCAGGCCCTCGGCCCGGGCCAGTCGCCACGCCGTGGCGACGATCTCGTCGACCGTCTCCTGATGCCGCTCGGCTCGCCTGTCACGCATCGGTTCTCCTTACACCGTTCGGACTATCCGCGCGCGACGCGGCACTGTCAAGCCGAGGTCACCCGGTCGTGGTGAGGTCGACCCGGCGGAGCAGCTGCGCGTTGAGGGCGACGACGACGGTCGAGGTGCTCATCAGCACGGCCCCGATGGCCATCGGCAGGACGAACCCGATGGGCGCGAGCACGCCGGCTGCGAGGGGGATGGCGACGAGGTTGTAGCCGGCGGCCCACCACAGGTTCTGGACCATCTTGCGGTAGCTGGCGGCCGACAGGCGCCGCACCGCCACCACGCCGCGTGGGTCGTCGGATGCGAGGACGATCCCTGCGGACTCGATGGCGACGTCGGTTCCCGCACCGATGGCGATGCCGACGTCGGCGCGGGCGAGGGCGGGGGCGTCGTTGACGCCGTCACCCACCATGGCCACGGTCAGACCGCGGGCCTGGAGCTCGGCGACCTTCGCGTCCTTGTCCTCCGGGAGGACCTCGGCGAACACCTCGTCGATCCCGAGCTCGGCGGCGACCGCGTCAGCCACCTGACGGGCATCGCCGGTGATCATCACCACCGTCACCCCGGCGGCGTGGAGCTGCTCGATCGCCTGCCGGGACACGTCGCGGACCTCGTCCTCGAGGCTGACCGCGCCGACGACCTGCCCGTCGCGCACGACGTGCAGGACGGCGGCGCCGCGCTCCGCCCACGACCCGGTCCGGTCGGCCAGCTCGGTCGGCACCTGCAGCTGCCGTTCGCGCAGCAGCGCCGGCCCCCCGAGGGCGACCGTGGCGCCGTCGACCTCCGCCTCGACGCCGCGGCCGGTCATCGAGCGGAAGCCCGTGGCGGCGGGCACGTCACCGACCTGGGTGCGGGCATGGGTGTGGATGGCGCGTGCGAGCGGGTGTTCGGAGTCGGCCTCGACGGCTCCGGCGAGCCGGAGCAGCTCGTCCTCCGTGACGCCCTCGATCGCGGCGACGTCGCGGACGACGTGCTCGCCCCGGGTCAGGGTGCCGGTCTTGTCGAACAGGACCGCGTCGACGGTACGCATCCGTTCGAGCGCGAGCCGGTCCTTGACCAGGACCCCCGAGCGGGCGGACTTCGAGGTGGAGATGGCGGTCACCAGCGGGATCGCGAGCCCGAGCGCGTGCGGGCAGGCGATGATCAGCACCGTGACGGTGCGGTCGAGCGCGAAGGCCGGCTCGCCGAGCAGGACCCACACCGCGGCGGTCACCGCGCCCGCGGCGAGCGCCACGTAGAACAGCATCGCGGCGGCTCGGTCGGCGAGGACCTGCGTCCGCGAACGGGACGCCTGGGCGTCGGCCACCATGCGCTGGATCCCGGCCAAGGTCGTGTCGTCGCCGGTCGCGGTGACGCGTACCCGGAGGCTCGCATCGGTCGCGACGGTGCCGGCGACGACGCGGTCACCCACCGTGCGCAGCACCGGGGTCGATTCCCCGGTGATCATGGACTCGTCGACGTCCCCCGTGCCCTCGGCCACCTCACCATCGGCGGGGATGCGTGCGCCGGGACGCACGAGCACGACATCGCCCGCGGTGAGCGAGGTCGCGGCGACACGCTCGACGGTGCCGTCGTCGCGGACGACCTCGGCCTCGTCGGGCAACAGCTCGGCCAAGGCGGTGAGTGCGCTCTGGGCCTGGCCGATGGCGCGCATCTCGACCCAGTGACCGAGGAGCATGACCGCGATCAGCAACGACAGCTCCCACCAGACCTCCTGGGAGAACCAGCCGAGGGACGTCGCCACGGACGCCACGTAGGCCACGGTGATCGCCATCGCGATGAGCAACATCATCCCGGGCTGCCGTCGGCGCGCCTCGGCGACCCCGCCCGTCAGGAACGGCCAGCCGCCGTGGAAGAAGATGACCGACCCCAGCACGGGACCGATCAGCGCGGAGCCAGGGAACTCCGGCGCGGTGTAGCCGAGCAGCTCCTGCACGTGGTGCGCCCAGATCACCACCGGGATGGCGAGCACCAGCGTCAGCCAGAAGCGGTCGCGGAACATCGCCGAGTGGTCGCCGTGCCCGCCGTGCTCCTCGCGGTGCTCGTCGGTGGTCGGCTCGTCGGTCGGTGTGTGCGCGTGCGTGGTCGCCATCGTGGCTCCAGAGGGGGGGCAGCAGCTCCACGGTACTGGTGGGGGGTATCCTGTCAACCCGCGTCGAGACGGGAGCGCGCAGGTCGCGTCACCGGCCGGGCGATCCCCTGCTGTCCCGGCGAGCGCTCAGGCCGGCTGGCGGAGCCCGGTGACCGCGTCGCACACGTCGCTGAGGTTGCCCCGCTTCTCGAAGTACGCGTCCGCACCCGCGTCGATCGCGCGCTGGTGCATGGCGGCGGCGGGGTAGCCCGACAGCACGAAGATGTGGCCAGCGACCGACCGTGCTCGGATCAACCCGGCAGCCTGCAGGCCGTCGAGCTGCGGCATCGACAGGTCGAGCAGCACGAGATCCGGACGGAGCTCCTCGCACAGCCGGACCGCCTCTTGGCCGTTGCTCGCCTCACCGACCACCTCGACGCCCGGCAGCCGTTTCAGTCGCAGCTGCAGCAGCAGCCGGAGATCGTCGGCGTCGTCGGCGATGACCACGCGGAGGGCGTCGCCCGACGACGGGCGAGCGGCCACCACCGGGAGCGGGGGTGGCGGATCGGCGGTGGGTGGTGCGTGGCTGGGGCGGGTACGCACCAGGCTCCCGGGTTCGTCCGGGAGGTCCTCGAGCAGGTCGCTCATGATGCTGCGCGCGGCGGCGAGGGTGCGTTCCGCTGCCGCCCGTGCCGCTTCGGGGACGGCTTCGTCCTCGAGCTCCCACAGGAGCGCGACGAGGCCCTGCACGACGTTGTCGTTGAGCTCGAGCGCTTGACGGCGTCGCATCTGGGCCTCGGCGACCCGCCGCGCGTCGATCTCCGCCTGGCGGCGCTGCGTCGCGTCACGCACGAAGGCCGCCACCGTGCCCGCGTTCTCACGGTCGAGCGGGGTCAGGGCGATGTCGACCGGCACCAACGTGCCGTCGGCACGACGAGCGTGGAGGTCGGTCCCGGCCGACATGGGCCGCACGGTCGGGTCGTCGGCGTAGCCGGCGCGGAGCTGCGCGTGGCGGCCCCGGGTCGGGTCGGGCACGAGATCGTCGACCGACATGCGCGCCATCTCGGTCGCCGAGTACCCGAAGAACCGCTCCGCCTGCGGGTTGACCGACGTGATCCCACCCGTCGCATCGACGACCACGATGGCGTCCGGGGAGGCGTCGATCAACGTCTCGAAGCGGGAGGCGGCGACCCGCGCGTGCTCCCGCGCGTCGCGTTCGTCGGTGATGTCGCGGCAGACGCCGTGGAGGCGGATCGGTCGCCCGGACCCGTCGGCGAGCACCTCACCGATGGTCAGGAGCGTCCGGACCTCACCGTTGGCACGGACGATCCGTTCCTCGGTCTCGAACGGCGCGAGCTCGCGGATCGCCCGCTCGTGCACCTGTCGGATCCGGGCGCGGTCGTCGGGGTGCACACGCTCCAGGAAACGGTCGTAGCTCGGCGGGAACTCGCCGGGTTCGTGGCCGTAGATCCGGAACAGCGCGTCGGACCACGTCAGCTCGCCGGCGACCATGTCCCAGTCGTACGAGCCGAGGCCACCGAGCTGCTCGGTCGCCGCGAGCTGCTGCTCGGCGTGTCGAGCCCTCGTCTCGGGATCCGTGTGCTGTCGGGAGCCCGCGCCCGCCGGTCGCTCGGATGGCGGCGCCGCCATCGGATCGACCGGCTCACCTCCGCTCATCAGCCATCTCTCTGACCACCGGTCCACCACCGCGGGTCGCCGGGACTCTACTCGGAGGGGCGTCGCACGCGCGCTCCGTCCACGCGTTCGGCGTCAGCCGGACGACCCTCGGGTCCGCCCGGCGAGCCGTCATCAGGCGGGCTCGATGGCCGCGAGGAGTCGGGTCACGAAGGACGCCATCTGGTCGCGGCGGACGTGGGCCCCGGGGGCGTACCGACGCTGACCGGTGCCGCTGGTGATCCCCGCTTCCGCCACCCGGCCGATGTTGGCCTCGTGCGGGTCGCCGCGGACGTCGTCGAAGTAGGCCGCGCGAGCGGCGGGCAACGCTGTTCCTGTGCGGTGGAGCGCGGCGTTCGCGATGAAGGTGGCCATCTGCGCGCGCGTCACCGGGCGAGAGGGGTGGTAATCGCCGCCGCTACCGCGGGCGATCCCCGCGTCGGCGAGCTGTCGGATGGCGTGGGCGTGGGGATCTCCGGCGATGTCGCCGAAGTCCGCACGTGGTCGAGCCGGCAGCGTCCCCCCGGACGCGGTGATGGTCCTCGCGATGAAGGTCGCCATCTGCCCCCGGGTCACCAACCGGCTGGGCGAGTAGGTCGTCGTCGTGGTGCCCTGGGCGACCTGTCGCCAGGCCACACAGGCGATGGCAGGCCGGTGCGCGTTGCCGGCCACGTCTGCGAAGCTCGGTGCGGGGACCGACGGCGTCGGACACACGGTCTCGGTCGACCGGGTCGCCGGCAGCGTGGGGGTGGGTGCCGGCCCGGTCGTCGTCGGGGGAGCGGTCGGCCGCGGATCCGGCGAGGCGTCGGGGCGACCGTCGCGGTAGCTCTGGACGATGGCGGTGACCGCCGGGTCCGCAGCCAGGTCGTGGTGGACCGGACGGTTGGTCGCGGTGCGGTCGGTGACCTCGCCGCGCGCCCGGTCGTAGGTCAGGGTGATCTCGGTGAGCATCCTGCCCCGGTCGGCGGCCTGCGTGAGCAGTGGCATCCCCTCGAGGTCGCAGACGTACGGCTGGTGGGTGTGGCCGTCGATGACCGCGTCTGCGCCCACGTAGGGGAGGAGACGGGTCGAGGTGCCGGTCATGCCGTCGCACGCGTTCGGGTCGAGCGCTGCGGCCGGGCGCTGTCTCGACCCATCGTGCCGGATGATCACGATCACCTCGGCGCCGGCAGCACGCGCCTGCGTGATGGCGGGTCCGACGGCCAGCGCTGGTGCCAGCGAGCTCAGCAGCTCGTTGGCGAACACCGGGATGAGGCTGGTCTCGGTCACGCCGACGAACCCGACCCGGACACCCTCGGTCTCGCGGATGGTCCAGCGGGGCAGGACCGAGCCGAACGGCCGGTCGAGACGGGTCACGTTCGCCGAGAGGGTGGGGAAGTCCGCGCCGCGCCACGGCACCCCGCCGCGGTAGCCGCAGTCGCCGACGTAGCAGCCGCCGTTCCGCACGCGCAGCAGCTCACCGATCCCGAGGTCGAACTCGTGGTTCCCGGCGGCCGTCACGTCGAGACCCATCTGGTTCATCACGTCCACGGTCGCCTCGTCCGCGTAGCCACCGCGGAGGCCGTAGCCGGTGCTGCCGGACCCGGTCAGGTCACCGGCGTCCACGAACAGGGCCCCCGGGGAACGGTCCCGCACGGCCGCGACGTGGGCGGCGAGCCAGGCGACGCCACCGACCTGACCCGCCTCGGCGGTGGGGTCGGGGAGGGGAGCGAGTTGGCGGTGGAGATCGTTGATCGCGATCAGCGTCAGATCGACGGTGGTGTCCGCCGTCGCGGGGCGAGCCGCACCGAGCAGCACGGACGTGACCACGACGGCGACCAACAGCGCTGCCGACGAGCGGTGCACGGCGGTGCGGCGGTGTGCGATCACGGCGGGTTCCTCGGTCCCAGGTGGGGCATCGCCGGCCGGTCGGCCAGCGGCACACCCCAAGGTCGCCGACGGACGGCCGCCGAGGTATGACGAACATGGAGGGTTCTCCGGCGGTCGTCGGTGACCTGGAAGGACTAGTCCTGCGCAGGACCTTCCGCGCGGCGGCTTCTCGACACACGTGTGCACGCCGCGTCGTCGCCACTACCGTCCGAGGCTCGGCTGAGGAGGACGTGTGCCGGACACCAGTGGGACCGCGGTCCTCGACGCTCTCATCGACGGTGTCCACGTCGGGGACAACCTCGTCCTCCAGGGCGCGGGTGAGGCACCGCTCGAGCTGCTCGTCGACCGGTTCGTGACCGCGGCGCGGGGTCGCCAGCCGCTGGTGCTGGTCACCATCGCCACACCCTGGGACGGCCCGATCCCCGCGGGTGCGACCATCGTCGACTGGTCGGCGACCGTCACGGGGGCTCGGTCGCCGCACGCCGAGGCCATCGGGCCCGACGCCTCGCTCGCCGAGGCGCTGGCTTCCCTCGAGGCGGCGGACGCGGCGGTCGGCGAGGGGGCTGCGTTCGTGTTCGGCCCGCTGTCCGAGGTCCCCGCCGCCTGGGGACCGGACGCGGCGCTCGAGCTGTTCCTGTCGACCTGCCCACGGCTCTACCGCCGCCGCAGCCTCGCGGTGTGGCCGGTCCGCACCGACCGGCACCGGCCGACGTTCCTGCGCCGGCTCGAGGAGGTCACCCAGGTCGTGGTCGACGTCGCCGCCGTCGACGGCCGGTTCCGGCTCTCGGTCCGGAAGGCCGACGGGCGACGCGATGACGTCGTCGGCCGGACCGTGCACGCGGACGTCACCGATGGCGATCTGTCGGCCGACGATGCGCCGGTCGGCACCCGCCAGCGGCTCGGGACCGCGCTGCGGGAGCGCCGGCTGGCGACGGGCCTGTCGCAGACCGAGGTCGCCCGCCGTGTCGGCATCAGCCCGTCGGCCCTCTCGCAGGTCGAACGCGGGGTGCGGGGCCCGTCCGGGGACACCCTGGTGCGCCTGTGGGAGGTGCTCGAGGTCCCGTTCGGGCCGGTCGGGACCGCGCCGCGGGGGCACCTCGTCTCCCGCCGGAGTGGCCGCGACCGCGTGCGTCTCCAGGAGGGACTCAGCGGCGAGCGGCTCCTCGCGTCGTCGGACGCCGGCGAGATCTGGATGCTGCGGCTCGAGCCGGGGGCCGTGGGGGACCGGCCGCCGTTCGCGGTCAAGGCACCGGAGTCGGTCGTGGTCCTCCGCGGTGTGGTCGACGTCCGGCTCGGGGGCCGCACGGAGACCATCCACGAGGGCGATGCACTCCACCTCACCACCTCGTCGGTGGTCGGCTGGGCGAACCCGGGTCCCGAGCCCGCCGAGGTGACGTGGACCCTGCACCACGCGCCGGGGTGAGCGGCGCGGGTTCGCACCCGCCGCGCTTCAGTCCGTCGAGCTACCATGAAGCGTTGCTTCACCCGCCTGAGCGCACCGAGAGCGCGGGGCGACCCCTCGGTGGAGCGCCCGTGAACGAAGGAAGACCCGTGTCCGCCGATGCCACCGCCACCCGCAACCCGCCGGTCTTGACCGCTGAGGGCCGCGCCTGGCTGCAGGCTCGCCACGACCGGATCACCGACCGGCTGGCGCAGATCGACGACGAGCTCGGCAACGAACGCACCCAGCAGCTGGTCGCCGAGCACCAGCAGCTGGTCGAGCAGGTCGAGGCGCTCCGCCACGTGCTGCGCGACGCCGTCTCGCCGAGCGAGGTCCGCGACGACCCGTCGATCGTCGAGGTCGGCGACGAGGTCGAGGTCCGCTTCCCGGATGACTCGACCGAGACGTTCCTGATCGTGCACCCGGTCGAGGCAGGCCTCGACGAGCGGCGGACCTCGATGGACGCGCCTCTGGCGGCCGCCGTCCTCGGTGCCCGGCCCGGTGACCGCGTCACCGTGTCGTCGCCCGCCGGCGTCTACCACTGCACCATCATCCGTCGCGACCGGCTCGAGTGACCACCGGCGTTGCGGGCCGCGTCCTGGTGTGCCGCGTCGAAGCTGATGCTCACACCGTGTCGCGCCTGCGCACGCTCGGGGAGCGGTCCGGGGCGTTCACGGTCGCGGACGTGACGACCCCCGACGTCCACGTCTTCGCCGTCACCGACGAGGACGGGTCGAGGCTCGGCGATCTCCGCCGGCTGACCCGGCTCGTGCCAGACGTGCGCACGGTCGTGATCGGTGACGGCACCGAGCGGTTCGGCGCGGCCTTCGAGGCCGGTGCCGACGCGTGGATCGACCGTGGCGCCGACGACGAGACGGTGGTGGTGGCCGTCACCGGCCGCCACCCCGTGGCGTCAGCTCGCCGCAGCCGCAGCCGCAGCCGCTGGCGCAGCCGCCGCCGCTTCCCGCTGACGACGCTTGCGCTCGGCCGCACGTGACGCTGCCAGCGGGATCTCCGTGCCGTTGATCCGGTCCTGGTCGAGCGGCGCGTCCTTGGCGTGCAGATCGACCCGTTCGACCCGGTCGGGGCCGCCGGAGCCGTTCGGCTTGCGCAGCTGCCAGATCTTGCGGACGACCGACCCGAACTGCTCGCGGAGGTTGCCGACGTTGTAGGGCAGCTCGTAGCGCTCGCAGATGTCGCGCACCTCCGCCGACAGCGACGCGTACCGGCGCGACGGCAGGTCGGGGAAGAGGTGGTGCTCGATCTGGTGGCCGAGGTTGCCGCTCACGATGTGGAACAACCGGCTCCCACGGATGTTGGCGGCGCCGATCATCTGCCGCACGTACCACCCACCGCGGGACTCCTGCTCGACCTCCTCCTCGGAGAACATCGCCGTCCCGTCGGGGAAGTGGCCGCAGAAGATGATGGTGAAGGCCCAGACGTTGCGGATCAGGTTCGCCACCAGGTTGCCGGCGAAGACGACCGGTGCGTTCGGCCCCGCGAGTAGCGGGAAGAGGAGGTAGTCCTTGCCGTCCTGCTTGGCGGTCTTCAGCGCGATCACGCGGGCGACGTCCTGGACCTCGTCCCAGCTGTTCTCGTCGTTCTTGAGCTTCTCGATCTCGAGGTCGTGGGCCGCCACCCCGTACTGGAACAGCAGGGCGAGGAGCGTGCCGTAGATGGGGTTGTACTTGTCCCGCGGACGCCACGCCTGATCCTCGGTCATCCGCAGCAGGCCGTAGCCGACGTCCCGGTCCTTGCCGATGATGTTGGTGTAGGTGTGGTGCATGAAGTTGTGCGACAGCTTCCAGTGCTCGGACGGCGCGGCGGTGTCCCACTCGTAGGACTGCGAGTGGATGTGCGGGTCGTTCATGAAGTCGTACTGGCCGTGCATGACGTTGTGGCCGATCTCCATGTTGTCGAGGATCTTGGACATCGCCAGCGAGGCCACGCCGGCGAGCCACGTCGCCGGTGTCGGCACGAACAGCAGGACCCGGCCCGCGACCTCGCACGCACGTTGCGTCTTGACCACGCTGCGGATGTACGCGGCGTCCTCCTCGCCGATCTCGGCCAGGATCCGGTCGCGGATGGTGTCGAACTCGCGGGCGATCTCGTCGATCTGCTCCGCGGTGAGGCCGGTGCGCTCCATCAGCACCGAATCGTCGGTCGGGCCGTCGCGCCGACCCGGAGCTGACGGTGTCCCCGCGGCGTTGTGGGCGGGCGTGCGCGTCTGCGTGGCGGTCACGAGCTGTCCTCTCGTCGGACGTCGTCGGTGCGGTGGGTGGTCGGTCGTCGGGCGGTGGACGGTGCTCAGAGGGCGAGTTCGACGTCGCCGAGCGCGACGCTGACGCAGATCTGGACGTCCTGGTCGTCGTCGCTCGACACCTCGCCGGTGGTCAGGCTCTGCGTGACGCCGCTGACCTTGCGGGTCGTGCAGGTCTTGCAGATGCCCATGCGGCAGCCGTACTCGGGTTCGAGGCCCGCCTCCTCGGCCTGGACGAGCAGCGGACGACCGTCGTTGGCGAGCTCGAGGTCGCTGGCCGCCAGCTTCACGCAGCCCGCCGCGTCCGCGTCGGCGGATGGGGCGGCGAGGGTGAACCGCTCGATGTGGAAACGATCGAGCGCCCCGGCCTCCTCCCAGATCGCCTCCGCGGCGTCGAGCATCGGCGGCGGACCACACACGTACGCGGGCGCGTCACGCCAGTCCGGTGCCACCCGGTCGAGGTGGCCCTGTTCGAGGTAGCCGCAGAGGGTGTCGGGGTCGTCATCGGTCTCGCTGCAGACGGTGACGAGCGTGACCTGGTCGTGCTGCGCGTCGATCCGGTCGAGCTCGTCGGCGAAGATCCGGTCGGCGGCGGTCTTGACGTAGTCGAGGAACGTGATGCGGCCGTCGTACCCGTCGGCCAGGAGCGTCCGTGTCATGGACATCAGCGGGGTGATGCCGCTGCCGCCGCCGACGAACAGGAGGTGGTCGGGGAGGGGGGAGGGCAGGACGAACTCGCCGCGAGGCTCGGAGATCTCGACGACCAGACCCGGCCGCGCGTGGGTCTGCAGGAAACGCGACACGTACGCGTCGTCGTTGGCCTTGACCGTCAGGGTGATCAGCCCGTCCGGGCGGCGGGGGCTCGAGGAGATCGTGAAGTAGCGGGTGCGGCGGCGGCCGTCGATGTCGACCTGCATGCGGACGTGCTGGCCGGCCTCGTGCGGGCCCCAGTCGGGGCCCGGGTCGAGCACGAGGGTGGTCACGTCCCGGGTCTCCCGGGTGCGTTCGACGAGGAGCGCGCGCGTGCGATCGAGCGACCACAGCGGGTTGACCATGCCGAGGTAGTGGTCGATGCCGTGCGGGGTGGTGGCGAGGTCGACGACGCGCGACCGCAGCACCCGGCGCAGCCCGCGCGGCAGCTGGCGCGCGCGTGCCTGCAGCGGTCCGGCGTGCATGGACCCGCCGGCCTCCTGCGCCCGTTCGGGCACGAACCGTTCGGGGTCGCGAACGGGGCTCTCGGTCGCGGTCACGCGGCCCTCCATGGTCGAGGGGTCCCTCCCGGACCCCGCGGCGGTGGCCGCACGTCCTCCCGCGGCCAGGAGAGACGTTACAGCGTTCGCTGTCACGGTCGCCCGCCCGGACGGACGGGGTCTTGGTGGACGTCTAGCCTCCCGGCGCCGACGCTCGCCGATCCGGAGGTGGCCGTGCCCCGCTCCCCGCTGCCGTTCGACCCCATCGCCGAGGCGCACCGGCGGTGGGTCGACCACGGGTGGCAGGAGGCGGCCGACGGCATGGCGGCCGTCACCTCGATCGTGCGGGCCCAGCAGATCCTGCTCGCCCGCATCGACGAGCAGCTCCGCGACCTCGACCTCACCTTCGCGCGCTACGAGCTGCTCGTGCTGCTGCACTTCAGCCGTGAGGGTCGGCTCCCGATGAACGTGGTCGGCAGCCGACTCCAGGTCCACCCGACCAGCGTCACCAGCGCCGTCGATCGGCTCGAACGTCAGGGGTTCGTGCGGCGCTCGCCGCACCCGACCGACGGTCGCACCAAGCTCGCCGAGCTCACCGACGCCGGACGCGACCGGGTGCTCGAGGCGACGGAACGGCTCAACGCGGACCGTGTTCGCCGATCCCGGCATCGACGCCGACGGAGGTCGACCAGCTCGTCGGCGTCCTCCGGGCGCTGCGCCGGGGCGCCGGCGACTTCTGACCGGGTGCAGGACCCCCGGGCTGGTGCAGGACGCCCGCCCCGGCGGCATCGGTGCACCCGCTCGGCCGAGGTGCACCCGTCCGCGCGGCGGGTTGCCACGGACCGCCCAGACGCGGGATACTAGGACGTCCAACTAGTTGCGGTCCGCGCCGGTGCCCCGGGGAGGGGCCGGCGCCGCCACCGGGGAGCCGACCGTGAGCGCGACGCCGCCGACCTGCACGTGCCCGAGCACCCGGTCCGGTTCGTGACGGCCGGCAGCCTGTTCGACGGCCACGACGCCGCCATCAACATCATGCGCCGGCTGCTGCAGTCGCAGGGCGCCGAGGTCGTCCACCTCGGTCACGACCGCAGCGTCGACGAGGTGGTGACCGCCGCGCGTCCAGGAGGACGTCCAGGGCGTGGCGGTCAGCTCGTACCAGGGTGGGCACGTCGAGTACTTCACCTACCTGGTCGAGCAGCTCCGGGAACGGGGCGCCGGCCACGTGAAGGTCTACGGCGGAGGTGGCGGGGTCATCGTCCCCGAGGAGATCGCGCTCCTGCACGAGCGCGGCGTGGCCCGCATCTTCTCGCCCGGCGACGGTCAGGAGCTCGGGCTGCCCGGGATGATCAACACCATGATCATCGCGTGCGACCACGACCTCACCGAGCAGCGCCCCCGAGGTCGACGCCGTCCTCGCGGGGGACGAGGCAGCCCTCGCCCGCACCATCTCGGCGTTCGAGACCGGCCGGGGCGAGCCGCTCGCCGAGCGGCGTCCGGCGCGGCCGCCGATCGACGCCAGGTGCCCGTCCTCGGGATCACGGGCACGGGCGGCGCCGGCAAGTCGTCGCTCACCGACGAGCTGGTCCGCCGCTTCCGCCGCGACCTCGAGGACAAGCTGCGCATCGCGGTGCTGGCGATCGACCCGTCACGACGCAAGGGCGGTGGCGCGCTCCTCGGTGACCGCATCCGCATGAACGCCATCGCTCCCGGGCCGCGTGTTCTTCCGCTCGATCGCGACCCGGTCGCACGGATCGGAGGTCCCCGAGCACCTCACCGACACCATCGCCGCCTGCAAGGCCGCCGGGTTCGACCTCGTCATCGTCGAGACGCCCGGCATCGGTCAGGGCGACGCGGCCATCGTGCCGTTCGTCGACGCGTCGCTGTACGTGATGACCCCCGAGTTCGGGGCCGCCTCGCAGCTCGAGAAGATCGACATGCTCGACTTCGCCGACGCCGTGGCGGTCAACAAGTTCGAGCGACGCGGCGCCGACGACGCGCGCCGCGACGTCGCGCGCCAGATGGTCCGCAACCGCGAGGCGTTCGGGACCCCGTGGGAGGAGATGCCGGTCTTCGGCACCAGCGCGGCCCGGTTCGACGACGACGGGGTCACCGCCCTCTACCACCACCTGCGAGGCGTGCTCGAACCGGTCGGGCTCGACACCGGTCCGGGGACGCTGCCGGCGGTGGACACGAAGGTGTCGACCGCGCTCGCGAGCGTCATCCCGTCGGGTCGGGAGCGGTACCTGTCGGAGATCGCCGAGGCGGTCCGCTCCTACCACCAGCGGACCCGAGGCCAGGCCGACCTCGCGCGGCGTCGCCAGCACCTGCGAACGGTCCGCGACGAGCTGTGGAACGACGCCGACGGTGAGGCGCGGCGTGTCATCGAGGGCCGTCTCGCCGAGGTGGCCGACGGCTTGGACGCCGACTGCGACGCGCTGCTGCGCGAGTGGCCGGCGACGGTCGAGGCGTACTCGGGCGACGAGTTCGTCTACACCGTCCGTGACCGCGAGATCCGCGTCCCGCTCACGCGCGAGACGCTCTCCGGGAGCAAGGTCCCGCGCGTCGCGCTGCCTCGCCGGAGCGACGAGGGCGACCTGCTGACCTTCCTGCGCTCCGAGAACCTGCCGGGTCGGTTCCCGTTCACCGCCGGGGTCTTCCCCTTCAAGCGCGACGGCGAGGCTCCGGCGCGCATGTTCGCGGGGGAGGGCGACCCGTTCCGGACCAACCGGCGGTTCCACTACCTCGCCTCGGGCAACCCGGCGACCCGTCTGTCGACGGCGTTCGACTCGGTCACGCTCTACGGCCGCGACCCGGAGGAGCGGCCCGACATCTACGGCAAGGTCGGCACCTCGGGGGTGTCGGTGGCCACGCTGGACGATGCCAAGGCGCTCTACGACGGCTTCGACCTCTGCTCGCCGACGACCTCGGTGTCGATGACGATCAACGGTCCCGCGCCGACGATCCTCGCGATGTTCCTCAACACCGCCATCGACCAGCAGCTCGACGCGTTCCGCCGCGACGAGGACCGCGAACCGGACGCGCAAGAGGCCGAGGAGATCCGCGCCCGCGCGCTGCGCCAGGTCCGCGGCACGGTCCAGGCCGACATCCTCAAGGAGGACCAGGGCCAGAACACCTGCATCTTCTCGACCGAGTTCGCGCTGCGCTGCATGGCGGACGTGCAGGAGTGGTTCATCGAGCACGAGGTCCGCAACTTCTACTCGGTCTCGATCAGCGGGTACCACATCGCCGAGGCGGGGGCGAACCCCATCACCCAGCTCGCCTTCACGCTCGCCAACGGCTTCACCTACGCGGAGGCGTACCGGGCCCGCGGGATGGACGTCGACGACTTCGCGCCGAACTTCTCGTTCTTCTTCTCCAACGGGATGGACGCCGAGTACACGGTCATGGGCCGCGTCGCCCGTCGGATCTGGGCCATCGCCATGCGCGACCGCTACGGCGCGAGCGAGCGCAGCCAGAAGCTCAAGTACCACGTGCAGACCTCGGGTCGGTCCCTGCACGCCCAGGAGATGGACTTCAACGACATCCGCACGACGCTGCAGGCGGTGTGCGCCATCTACGACAACACCAACTCGCTGCACACCAACGCCTACGACGAGGCGGTCACGACCCCGACCGAGTCCTCGGTCCGTCGGGCCCTCGCGATCCAGATGATCATCGACCAGGAGTGGGGCCTCGCCGCGAACGAGAACCCGCTCCAGGGCGCGGCGATCGTCGACGAGCTCACCGACCTGGTCGAGGAGGCGGTGCTCGCCGAGTTCGATCGGATCGCGGACCGCGGTGGCGTGCTCGGCGCGATGGAGACCGGCTACCAGCGCGGCCGCATCCAGGACGAGTCGATGCTCTACGAGCACCGCAAGCACGACGGTTCCCTGCCCATCGTCGGGGTCAACACCTTCCTGCGCGACGGTGCCGACGGCGACCCGGACGCGAGGTGGAGCTGATGCGCGCGACCGAGGACGAGAAGCGCAGCCAGCTCGATCGCGTCGAGGCGTTCCGCACCGACCACGCCGACGAGGGCGCACGCCAGCTCGCGCGGCTCCAGGAGGCAGCGACGTCGGGCGGCAACGTCTTCGACGTGCTCATGGACGCGGTCCGGCACTGCTCGCTCGGGCAGATCACCGAGGCGCTCTTCGAGGTCGGCGGCCAGTACCGGCGCAACGTCTGAGACGCGCGCCACTGATCCGGGTCGGATGTTGCCTGGTCGTCGACGGGGAGGGGGTTGTGCTTCGGGCTCGCCTGGGTACAGTGTCCTTTCGACGGGGGTCGAGTCCGGTGCTCCTGGTCCTTCCGACCGCGGGAGGGGTGCCGGCGCCTGTCGTGCGTGCCCTCCGCCAGGAGAACGCCGTTGTCCGCCTCCCCCGACACCTGTCTGATGTGTGGCGCCCCCTCGCCGGATGCGCCGTGCTGCTCGAACGAGTGCCTCCGAGCGGCGACGCACGAGCGCGACCGCAACCTGCGGGAGCTGCGGGCGCTGCGCACCCGCGGGGGATCGGTCGAGGCCCGCGAGGCGCTGACGCGGCGCAACGGTGAGCTCACGGGCGCGATCGTCAGCGGGCTGCACCCGCTGCGGACCACCGAGGGGTCCCGCTCGGAGGTGTGACCGCGCGGGTCCGGGCCGGCCCGCGAAGGTCAGCTCTCGAGCAGGCGCCGCTTCTTGGCCTCGAACTCCTCGTCGCTCAGGTGCCCACGTTCGCGGAGGTCGGCGAGCCGCTCGAGCTGGCGAGACGACGTCGCCCGCGGCCTCACCGGCGGGTCCGGGTCCGTGGCGCATCGCCAGCGAGCGAGCCTCGCGGACCCGGTAGACCTGGGACTGGAAGTGCTCGGGGTCCGGGATGTCGGCCAGGCGGCTCTGGCCCTGGGTGCCCGCCGACTCGAGCAGCACGTCGCCGTACCCGAGCAGCCGCTCGACCACCGACTGCGAGAACAGCACGTTGTTGATGCTCTCGAGCGGGATCTCGGTCCCGCTGCGCGCGATCATCCCGCGCCGGACGATGATCCGTTCGGTCGTGAGCACGTAGTTGGTGAACCAGTAGGTCGAGCACCGCGCGGCCCGCGATCGCCAGCCACAGCAGCGACGGCGACGGCGAGGACCACCCACCGCACCGGCGGCGTCGAGCGCCAGCGAAGCCGACCCCGACGGCGGCGGGCAGCAGCATCGCCCAGGCGAGGGCGGGCAGCAGCACGCGCCAGTGCGGGCGGAACTGGCGGACGATCTCCTCGTCGTCGGTCAGCAGCCGCTCCGGGTAGCGCACGTCGTCCTCCTCGGGCGTGGCTGGCTCGTTCGCCGGCACGCGAGCCTAGCGTCGCGGCCGGTGACGAGTGGCCGTCGGTCCGCGCGCGTTCGGGGCCGCCGACGCCCCTGCCGGGTCCCCGCGCCGGCGCGGCACGCTCGGCAGTGACCTCCCGAGGAGCCCGTCATGACCGCGACACCGCGGAGCCAGGACCGCCGACCCGCATCGTCGTCGGCGATCGACGCCTCCGAGCACGCCCAGCGCGCCCTGCGGTGGGCACGCGACGAAGCCCGGGTGCACGGCGCGACGCTCGAGGTCGTGCACGCCTACCCGCCGCCGAGGTGGCGGTGCTGCCCGCCATCGCCGCCCTGCCCGCGCGACGAGGAGCTCGAGGTGGCGGCCTACGCCGTCATCGACGACCTGCTCGAGGAGGTGGGGGGCTTCGACGGCGTCCCGGTCATCCGCACGTCGCGCAGTCGGGCGGCGCGGCGGGCGTGCTCTGCAGCCAGGCCGACGATGCCGACCTGGTCGTCGTCGGCAGCCGCGGGCGGGGCGGGTTCAAGGGGCTGCTGCTCGGCTCGGTCAGCCAGCAGGTCGCCACGCACGCGCCCTGCCCGGTCGTGATCGTCGGCCACGAGGACGGCTGACTCGCCCGTCCATGGGTCGGGCCGGACGGCCGCGGCCGTCGCCCTGCTCGGCTAGCCTCCGGACCCCCCGCGACGGTGCGGCTCGGCCTGCGGTCACTCGCGGGGTGGCGCCCGCACGTCGCGCGGCTGCACCGCCGTCATCCGGAGGAGGCGCCCGTGGCGCGTTCGGACCTGCTCGCCTCGCCGCGGGCACGGCGTCCACCTCGGTGCGCTGACCGCGGTGCTCGCCGAGCGCTACGGCGACCGGCCCGCCGTCGTCGATCCCGACCCGCGCGCCCGGGCTCGACACACGGCGACGACGCTGGACCTTCCGCGACCTCGAGGACGCCGTCGGGCGCCTCGCCGCGGTCCAGCGCGAGCCACGGCGTCGGCGCGGGCGACCGCGTGCTGGTCGTCTGCGACAACCGCATCGACGTCGCGCTGCACGCCTTCGCGTCGGCGCGGCTCGGCGCCGTGCCGGTCCCGGTCAACCACCGGCTCACCGCCGCACGAGATCGGACGCCGTCGCGACGGCGACCGGTGCCGTGGCGGTCGTCGCCGACGACGAGGTGCGTCGACCGCGTCCCCGACCGCCTCGCGGCCGCTGACGCGTCGCCGAGCGTCGCGGACCGCGTCGGCCGACGCCGATCCGCTCGCGGCCGCCCGGCGACCTGGACCCCCGCGCGACCGTCGATCCTGCTGACCACCTCCGGCACCACCGGCGTCCCGAAGGCCGCCTCCCTGACCTCGCACGGGCCTGCTGTCGACGCTCGGCCGGCTGACCGCCGTCCCGCTCGGCGCCGACCTCGGGCCGCTGCGCCGCGACCGCGACGCGCATCTTCGCCTGCCTGCCGCTGACCCACGTCATGGGGTTCTCGGTGCTGCTCGCCGCGCCTGGCCGCCGGCATCCCGCTCGTGCGGCGCGTCCGGTTCGACGCGGCCGAGGCGCTCGACCTGATCGAGCGGCACCGGCCCGAACGTCGTCGTCGCCGTCCCGACCATGTACGCCGACCTCGAACGCGCCGGCGCCGCCGACCGCGACCTGTCGTCGATCCAGCTGTTCGTCTCGTCGGCGGACGTCCTGCCGCTCCGACCGGGCGCGGCGGCTGCAGCGCTACGGCGCGCATCGGTCGCGTCGCCGGCCGCGGCTTCGGGTCGGCGGTCGTCGTCGACATCTTCGGCATGGTCGAGCTGTCCGGGCCCGGCCGCCGTCCGCGCTCTACCCGCCGTCGCCGGTCGGGCTCGCTGCCGGCGCCGTCGTTCGCCGTCGACCCTGCCCGGCGTGACGCGTCCGCGCCGTCGACGAGGACGGCGGCCGCGTCCGCCGCGGCACCGTCGGCGAGCTGCAGTGGCGCGGCCCGAACGTGCTCGCAGGGCTACGAGGGCGCACGACGACGCGCGGCCCGGACGACGACGGCTGGTTCGGGTCGCGGCGACCACGGCCGGATCTGCGCGGTGGGGCTGTTCCAGTTCGCGGGCCGCTCCAAGGACCGCCTGAAGGTCGGCGGGTTCTCGGTGTTCCCGGCCGAGGTCGAGGAGGAGCTCGAGGGCGCCGACGGGGTCGCGGAGCTCGCCATCGTCGGGGTCGAGGACGAGCGGCTCGGCGAACGCGCTGGTCGCGGTCGTGGTGCCGACCGACGGGTTCGACGACGACGCGTTCCTGCGCCTGGGCGCGCGACCAGGTGGCCGGGTACCGCCGCCCGCGCCGAGGTCGTGGTCGTCGACGCGCTCCCGCGCGGCAACAACGGCAAGCTCGACCGCGACGGCGGCGACCGAGCTGGTCGCCGAGCTCCGAGCGCGCGACGCCGAGGCACGTGCAGCGTGAGATCGGCGTCGAGCGTCACCGCGCTGACGCTCGCCGGTCGACCGATCGCCGCGTCGCGGCGGTCACGGCCGCCGTGCACCGGCCCGGCCGCGGACGACCGGCCCGCCGGTGCTGCTCGACCCCCGGCGCCGGGGGCGACCTCGACGGGCGCCGGCTGGTCGGGCTCGCCGACGTGCTCGCCGACGCTCGGCTGCACCGTGGTCCGCGCGAACCTGCCCCACCACGAGTCGGGCCGCCGCGCGCCACGCGCCGAGACCGTCGGTCGCCGCGCCTCCGCGGCGCTGCTCGCGGCCGCGCGCGGCCGAGGTCGGCGCCGCGGTGCGACGCTGGGTGGCCGGCGGCAAGTCCTACGGCGGCCGGGTCGCGTCGCTCGCCGGCCGCCGACGCGCGGTCTCGACGTCGTCGGGCTGGTCTTCCACGGCTACCCGCTGCACCCGCCGGGCAAGCCCGACCAGCTCCGGGTCGACCACTGGCACCGCGTCCCGGTGCCCGCGCTGTTCCTGCAGGGCGACCGCGACCCGTTCGGGACGGCCGACCGAGCTCGAGCGAGCACCTGACCAAGCTGCCGCGCCGCGCGACGCTCGTGGCCGTCCCGGGTGGGGACCACTCGCTGGACGTCGCCGGGGTCCACGCGCCCCGACGGCGTCCGGCGACCGGCCGCCGAGGTGCTGGCGCGGCTCGCCGACCCGATCGCGCGCGTGGCTGCGGCGACTGGCTACGGGCGCTCTGACCGGACGGCGGCGTGGCGTCCGCTGGACGCCACGGCGACCGGAGGTGGCGCCGTGATCGCGGAGTTCAAGGAGTTCATCAACCGCGGCAACGTCGATCGACCTCGCGGTCGCGGTCGTGCTCGGCGCCGCCTTCACCCCGGTCGTCAACGCCGTCGTCGAGCGGCTGCTGATGCCGCTGCATCGCGCTGCTGGTCGGGCAGCCGAACTTCGACGCCGATCGGCGAGTTCGCCTGCGACGGCCGGGGCGTGCGCCGGGTCGGTCGGGGCGGTCCTGACCGCGATCGTCAACTTCCTGCTCGTCGCGCTCGCGCTGTTCCTCGTCGTCAAGGCCTACAACCGATGCAGCGCAAGAGCCCCGAACAGGAAGCCGGTCGAACCCGAGGCCGACCCGGACGAGGTCGTGCTGCTGCGCGAGATCCGCGACGCGCTCGTCGCGGCGGGGCAACGCGGCCGCGCTGAGCGACCGAGCCGATCGGCGGTCGGTGAGCGGGTCACTCGTCGCCGGCGAACCGCTGCGGCGACGGCGCGCTGGACCGCGCGCCGGGCGGCCTCGTGCATCGCGGCCTCGGACTCGGACTCGCGTGAGCCGAGCGAGCCCGGGCGCACGTGGCCCTGCGCGCGTGCGGTCGACGCCACCGCCTCGGCGACGACCGGCACGACCGCAGCGGTCGAACGGCGAGGGGATGATGTAGTCGGCGGCCAGGTCGTCGCCGACCATCGACGCGATCGCCGTCGGCGGCGGCGATCTTCATCTCGTCGGTGACGGTCGTCGCCGCCGCGTCGAGCAGCCCGCGGAACAGGCCGGGGAACGCCAGCACGTTGTTGATCTGGTTGGGGAAGTCGGACCGCCCGGTCGCCATCACCCGCACGTGACCACGCGCGACGTCGGGGTGGATCTCGGGCGTCGGGTTGGCCAGCGCGAACACGATGCGGTCCGCCGACATCGTCTGCGACCAGCTCGAGCGGCAGCGTGTTCGGCCCGGACACGCCGATGAACACGTCGGCGCCGGCGAGCGCGACGTCCTTGCCGCCCGGTCAGCTCGCGCGGGTTGACCTGCCTGGCGAGCCGGCGGCGGATCGGGTCGGTGCCCTTGCGCTTGGGCTCGACGATGCCGTCGACGTCGACCGGGACGATGTCCTCGATGCCGGCGGCGCGCAGCAGGTTGATGATCGCGACGCCGGCGGAGCCGATGCCCTGCACGACGACCCGGAGCGAGGCGAGGTCGCGGCCGACGACCCTGGCGGCGTTGGTCAGCGCCGCGAGCACGACGATGGCGGTGCCGTGCTGGTCGTCGTGGAAGACGGGGATGTCGAGGCGCTGGCGCAGCTTGCCCTCGATCTCGAAGCAGCGCGGCGCCGCGATGTCCTCGAGGTTGATGCCGCCGAACCCGCTGGCGATGCGGGCGACGGTGTCGACGAACAGTGTCCGGGTCCTGCTCGTCGACCAGGAGCGGGTAGGCGTCGACGCCACCGAAGGACTTCAGCAGCATCGCCTTGCCCTCCATCACCGGCAGGGAGGCGAGCGGGCCGATGTCGCCGAGGCCGAGCACGGCCGAGCCGTCGGTGACGATCGCGACCGAGTTCGACCGGATCGTGAACCGGTAGGCGGCGACCGGGTCGTCGGCGATGAGCTGGCAGACCTTGGCGACGCCGGGGGTGTAGACCAGCGCGAGGTCCTCGTTGCCGTCGACCTCGCGGGTGACCTCGACGCGGATCTTGCCGCCCTCGTGGGCCGTCGAGGATGTCGTCGAGGATGGCGAGCAGCTCGACGCCCTCGAGGTCGACCAGCGCGGCCGCGACCTCGTCGCCGTGCGCGCTCGTCGCGGACGTCGACGGTGACGTCGCGGAACACCACGTGGCGCTGCTCGTCGGTGCGTTCGGTGTCGACCAGCTCGGCGCCGCACGTCGTCGATGGCGGCGGTGACGCGGCCGAGCATGCCCGGGGCGTTCTCGAGCGCGAGCCGGTAGGTCAGCCTCTGGGTCAGACGGCGGCACGGTTCGGGCCCTCTCGCGGTCGCGGTGCGCGCCGCGCCACGCGGCCGCGCCGCGCAGGGTAGGCCGCCGGTGGGTGTGGCATCATCCGCGCGACGTCGGTCCTCGCCCCCGATGGCCCCCTCCCGCCGCGCCTCGCCGCGCGCCCCCCGCACGACCGAAGGTCCCGCGTGGCCACCGACCTCGAGCAGCGGTCCATCGACACCTACCGCACCCTGGCGATGGACGCGGTCCAGCAGGCCAACTCGGGTCACCCGGGCATGCCGATGGGCTGCGCGCCGCTGGCGTACGTGCTGTTCCGCGAGGTGCTGCGCCACGATCCCGCCGACCCGCACTGGGCCGACCGCGACCGGTTCGTGCTGTCGGCCGGGCCACGGGTCGATGCTGCTGTACGCCGCGCTCCACCTGTCCGGCTACGCGCGGCCGACGCTCGACGACATCAGGAACTTCCGGCAGCTCGAGTCGGTCGACGGCCGGGCACCCCGAGAACTTCCTGCTCGACGGCGTCGAGACCACCACGGGACCGCTCGGGCAGGGCGTCGCCAACGGCATCGGCATGGCGCTGGCGGCCGAACGCCTGGCCGCCGAGTTCGACCGCGACGGCCCGACCTGGTCCAGAGCCGCGTCTACGGCATCGTCTCCGACGGGGACCTGATGGAGGGCGTCGCCAGCCGAGGCCGCGTCGCTCGCCGGGCAGCTGCGGCTCGGCCGCGTCACCTACCTCTGGGACGACAACTCGATCACCATCGACGGCTCGACCGACCTCGCGTTCACCGAGGACGTGCTGGCCCGCTTCGACGCCTACGGCTGGCACACCTCAGCGCGTCGACGACGTCACCGACCTCGACGCCGTCCGGGCCGCCATCGCGGCGGCCGACGCCGACCCGCGGCCGTCGCCTGATCGCGGTCCGCACCGTCATCGGCCACGGCTCGCCGAACAAGGCCGGCACCTCCAAGGTCGCACGGCTCGCCGCTCGGCGACGACGAGATCGCCGCCACGAAGGCGGCGCTCGGCTGGCCGCACGAGGAGCCGTTCACCGTCCCCGACGACGTCCGCGACCACCTCGACGCTCGGCGAGCGCGGCGCGCGAGCTGCGGCGCCGACTGGGACGCGCCGCTTCGCCGCCTACCGCGAGGCGCACCCCGACCTCGCCGCCGAGTTCGACCGTCGCGTCGTCCGCGGCGAGCTGCCCGACGGGCTGGACCGACGCGCTGCCGACGCTCGACGAGAAGGCCGCCACGCCGGTCAGCACTCCGGCGCGGTCATCAACGCGCTCGCGCCGGTCCTGCCCGAGCTGCTCGGCGGCTCGGCGGACCTCGCCGCGTCCAACAACACCGACGTCGACGGCGGCGGCGACTTCTCCGCCGACGACCGCCTCGGCCGCAACCTGCGCTTCGGGGTCCGCGAGCACGCGATGGCGTCGATGGCCAACGGCATGGCGCTGTTCGGCGGGGTCATCCCCTACGTCGCCACGTTCCTGATCTTCACCGACTACTGCCGTCCGGCGATCCGCCTGTCCGCGCTGATGGGCAGCGCAAGGTCGTCTACGTGATGACCCACGACTCCATCGGCCTCGGGCGAGGACGGTCCGACCCACCAGCCGATCGAGCACCTCGCGGCCCTGCGGGCGATCCCGGGCCTGCAGGTGTTCCGTCCGGCCGACGGCGACGAGGTCGTCGGTGCGTGGCGCTGCGCGCTCGAGCACGACGGCCCGTCGGTCATCGCCCTGTCCCGCCAGGGGCTGCCGCCCCTCGGCGACAAGCCGGCCGACGCGGTCGACCGCGGCGCCTACGTGCGTGCGCGACGCCGGCGTGGCCGCGGAGACGACCCGGACGTGATCCTGCTCGGCACCGGCTCCGAGGTGCACGCTGTGCGTCGAGGCGGCCGAGCGTGCTGGCCGGACGACGGGCATCGGCGTGCCGCGTCGTGTCGGTGCCGTCAGCTGGGAGCGGTTCGCGGCGCTCGACCAGGCCGACCGCGACGCGGTGCTGCCGCCGGCGGTCCGGGCCCGCGTCGCGGTCGAGGCGGCCGACCACCTTCGGGTGGGAGCGGTACGTCGGCGACGCCGGTGCGGTCGTCGGCATGGAGCGCTTCGGCGCGTCCGCCCCGGCCGAGAAGCTGTTCGAGACGTTCGGCTTCACCGCCGACAACGTCGCCGCGGTCGCCCGCGACGTGCTCGGCCGCGTCGAGGCCTGACGAGCCGCCACGGCGCCGGTGCCCGCCCGCCGCTGCACGGAACCAGCGTGGCTGCGGGTTCCGTGCGCCCGGCGGTGACCGGCGGGTCGGGAGCGCTAGGCGGGTGGACGTTCCAGGCGCTGCCGCTGCCGCTTCGGGACCAGCTCGAGGTTCAGCGCCTCCGCCCGCTGCGCCCGCACGTACCACCACCGGGCGAGCAGCCCCATCGTGACGGTCGACACGAGGATGGCCGCGACGGCGCGCTTCGAGCCCGACGCCGATCTGGGTCAGCCCGATCGCCGGCCCGGCGAGCCAGACCCAACGCCACAGCCGCTGCTGGCGGCGCGCGACGAGCACGGCGTGGGCCGCGAGCTTGCGATCGTCCACGGCCTGGCCGCGGCTGACGGCCCGGGTGACCGCACGTCGGGACGACAGGGGGAGGTTCGCGAACTCCCGGCGGTGGTCGGCGGGGTCGCCGGATCGCGACGAGGCGGCGGTGCGGACCACGGACGGCGGCTCCTGCTCGGTCGTTGCGGCGATGGTAGGACCGTAGGCTGGTCGCCCGTTCCACCGACCGAGGAGCTCCCGTGTCCGTCGTCACGCATCAACGTCCTGCAGGTCCCCGAGGGCCGAGGTGAGGTGCTCGAGCAGCGCTTCGCCTCGCGCGCCGGCGAGGTCGAGAAGGTCGACGGGTTCGAGTCCTTCGAGCTGTTGCGCCCGACCGAGGACTTCGACCGCTACCTCGTCGTCACCCGCTGGCGGGACGAGGAGGCGTTCCAGGCCTGGATGTCCAGCATGGCCTTCCAGCAGGGCCACGCCCGGTCGGCGGAGGACGCCGAGGCGGCCGATGGCCGGCGCCGGCGGCCGGTGGCCACCCCGGCGGTGGCACCGGGCGGCGGTCACCCGGGCGGCGGTCACCGCGGCGGTGCGCCGGGTGGCGGACCGGCGGCGGTGGGCTCGGAGCTGTGGAGCTTCGACGTCGTGACCTCGGCCACCAAGGCCTGATCGCCACCAGCTCGACGGCGAGGCGTCCGAGCGTCAGAGGCTCGGACCCGATCGCCCAGGCGTCGATGCGGCGCCAGCAGTCGGCGCCGCACCGCTGCCGGCGCGAACGACGCCCGCGCCGCGCGGCGCTGGAGCTCGGCGAGGTCGCTTGCGGTCCAGGCCGCACAGCCGCTGGGCGTGGGCGAGCTCGTCGGTGAGCGTCGTCCCGAAGAACGGCGGGTCGTCGGAGTTGACCGTCACGTTCGCGCCGGCCAGCCCACAGCTCGACGAGCGGGTGGTGGTCGAGGTCGGCCACGAGCGACAGCGTCACGTTCGACGACGGGCACACCTCGAGCGGGACCTGGTCGCGGACGACCCGCGCGAGCAGGTCCGGCGTCGCTGCACGGTGGCGATGCCGTGGCCGATGCGGTCGGCACCGAGGTCGTCGAGCGCGGCACGGACCTCGTCGGCCGGACCGGTCTCGCCGGCGTGCACGGCGAACCCGAGCCCGAGCTCGGTCGCGGCCTCGCGCAGGTGCACGAAGTCACGGGCTCGGGAGCGACGCCCTCGATGCCGGTCAGCCCGAGCCCGACGATCGGTGCCTCGTCACCGTGCTCCTCGACCAGCGCGCACGGTCTCGCGCGGCGGCGTCGACGCCGAGGTTGCGGACGCTGTCGACGATGAGCCCGATGCGGACGTCGGGGACCTCGGCGAACCCGTCGGCGACGGCGCCGGAACATCTCGCGCGGCTCCATGCCCCTGTCGGACGAGGGTCAGCGCGGTGAAGGTCGCCTCGGTCCAGCGGACGCCCTGGGCCGCCTGGCCGCGGGCGAAGGCGGCGGCGACCGCGCGCGAGGTCGTCGGGGGTCCGCACGAGCGCCGCTGGTGGCGAGGAACGTGGCGACGAAGTGGTCGAAGTCGCGGAAGCGGGCGCGGGTAGACGCCGTCCTCGAGGGCGAGGACCGCGTCGGGTCCTCGCCGTGGGCCTCGGCCAGCGCGACCGCCGTGCCGCCGTGATCGAACCCTCGAGGTGGACGTGCAGCTCGACCTTCGGCAGCGTCACGAGGTCGTCGCCCCGGGTCGGGACGCAGGCGTGGCGGGAGACGCGAGGCAGCGTCGGACACGGCGGGGCGTCCGCGTGGGCACGAGAGGCGGGACCGGGACGCGGCGGGGGCGAGCCGGGGGCGCCGGCGCCTCGCCGCGGCGGGCTGGCCGAGCCTGCCCGGCCTACCCTCGGCGCCGTCGTCCCCGACTCCGTGAGGCACGCACGCCGATGCCCGACAGCCACGCCGACGAGCTCGCGGCCGCGCGCCGCCGCGTGGCCCAGCTCGTGCACGACCTCGACCTCGAGGGCAAGCGCCTGCGGCTCGAGGAGCTCCAGGACCTCGCCGCACGCCCGGACCTGTGGGACGACCCGAACCGCGCCCGCGACGTCACCACCGAGCTGTCGCGCGATCGAGCAGGAGGTCGCCAAGCTCGGCGGCCTGACCGACCGGCTCGACGACCTCGAGGTGCTCGAGGAGCTCGCCCACGAGGAGGACGACGACGTCGTCCGTCCGCCGAGGTCGACCGCGGGCCTGGCCGCCATCGCGCGCCGACCTCGACCGGCTTCGAGCTCGCCACGCTGCTGTCGGGTGAGCACGACCAGCAACGACGCCATCGTGTCGGTCCACGCCGGTGAGGGCGGCGTCGACGCGATGGACTGGACCCAGATGCTGCTGCGGATGTACACGCGCTGGGCGGAGGACCACGGGTACGCGCGTCGACGTCTACGACACCTCCTACGGCGAGGAGGCCGGCCTGAAGTCCGCCACGTTCGAGGTCAAGGGCCCCGACGCCTACGGCTACCTCAACGCCGAACACGGCGTGCACCGCCTGGTGCGGATCAGCCCGTTCGACTCCCAGGCGCGCCGGCAGACCTCGTTCGCGCTCGTCGACGTCGTGCCGCGTGCTGCCCGAGCTCGACGAGGAGATGGACGTCCCCGACGAGGACCTGCGGGTCGACGTCTTCCGCTCGTCGGGGCCCGGTGGGCAGAGCGTCAACACCACCGACTCGGCCGTCCGGCTGACCCACATCCCGACCGGGCACGGTCGTCAGCTGCCAGAACGAGAAGTCCCAGCACCAGAACAAGGCCGCGGCGCTGCGCGTGCTCAAGGCCAAGCTCGCCGAGCTCGAGCGTCAGAAGCGTGCCGAGGAGCTCGACGACATCCGCGGCGGCAAGCAGAACGTCGGGTTCGGGTCCCAGATCCGTTCCTACGTGCTGCACCCGTACCAGATGGTCAAGGACCTGCGGTCGGAGTTCGAGACCGGCAACGTGTCGGCCGTGCTCGACGGGGACATCGACGACGCTGCATCGAGTCCGAGCTGCGGCGGCGGGTCCGTCGTCGCCGCCGAGGGCGAGGAGTAGACGCCCGACCCCCGGCACGCCGATCGGCTGCGGCTCGCCGGCCGCGCTGTTCGGTACGCCGGACCACGGTCGCTACCCTCGACGGTCGTCCCGGCCGCGCTCGCCGACGCCGGCCACATCTCCCCGTACGCTCTCCACCGTCCGTGCGCGCTCCCGTGCGACTGGCGCCGACGTCAGGGACCTCCGGGTGATCACGCTCCAGAACGTCACCAAGACCTACAAGCGCGGCGAGGACGGCGAGGTCGTCGCCCTCAACGACCTGACCCTCGAGGTCGGCAAGGGCGAGTTCGTCTTCGTCGTCGGTCCGTCGGGGTCGGGCAAGTCGACGTTCATGAAGCTGCTGACCCGCGAGCAGCTGCCCGACAGCGGTGAGCTGTGGGTCGCCGGCAAGAACCTCGCCACCCTCCGCGTCGTGGAAGGTCCCGATGCTCCGGCGCGAGATCGGGTACGTGTTCCAGGACTTCAAGCTGCTGTCGAACAAGACCGTCTACGAGAACGTCGCGTTCGCGCTCGAGGTCATCGGCAAGGCCCGCCGCGAGATCGACCAGCGCGTCCCCGAGGTGCTCGAACTGGTCGGGCTCGAGGGCAAGGCCCAGGCCCAGCCGCACGAGCTGTCCGGTGGCCAGCAGCAGCGCGTCTCGGTCGCGCGCGCGTTCGTCAACAACCCCCGCATCCTGCTCTGCGACGAGCCGACCGGGAACCTCGACCCGTCCACGTCGGTCGGCATCATGAAGCTGCTCGACCGGATCAACCGCACCGGTGCGACCGTCGTCATGGCCACCCACGACCAGCACATCGTCGACTCGATGCGCCGCCGCGTGGTCGAGCTCGAGAACGGCGTCGTCGTCCGCGACCAGTCCCGCGGCGTCTACGGCTACGCCGGCTGACAGGAGCCCTCCGTGTCCGCACGCTGGCGTTACATCCTCGGCGAGGCCCTCGTCGGGCCTGCGCCGCAACCTGCTGATGACCTTCGCGGTCATCCTGTCGGTGACGGTGTCGCTGACCCTCCTCGGCGCGTCGCTGCTGCTGTCCGAGCAGGTCAACCTCGCCACCGACGACTGGATCGACAAGGTCGAGGTGTCGATCTTCCTGTGCAACGAGCGCTCCTGCGGGGTCGACATCACCGCCGACCAGCAGCGAGACAGCTGCTGAGCCGACCTCGAGAGCGCAGCCGATCGTCGAGCAGGTCTTCTTCGAGTCGCAGGCAGGACGCCTACGCGCGCTTCCAGGAGATGTTCAAGGACGATCCGGACGTCGCCGGCGTCGTCGAGCCGGACTCGCTGCCGGCGTCGTTCCGGGTCAAGCTCGTCGACCCGAACGACTTCGACGTCATCGCCCAGCAGTTCGAGGCCTACCCCGGCGTCGAGGAGGTCGTCGACCAGCAGGAGCTGCTCAACGACCTGCTGCGGTTCATCGACGTCGTCCGGCGCGCCGCGCTCATCGTCGCCGCCATCCAGCTCGTCGCCGCCGGTGTGCTGATCGCCAACACCATCCGGGTCGCCGCCTTCGCCCGGCGTGAGCAGACCTCGATCATGAAGCTGGTCGGCGCCTCCAACTGGTACGTCCGGCTGCCGTTCCTGTTCGAGGGGATGTTCGCCGGTGCGCTCGGTGCCGTGTTCGCCTGGGGCCTGCTGATGGCGTCCGTGCCCCGGGTGGCCGAGCAACCTGCGCGACCAGATCCAGCTCGTGCCGTTCATCGGTGCCGAGGAGGTCGCTCGCGGTCGGCCCGCTGGATGCTCGGCGCGGGCGTCGGCATCGCCGCCGTCGCCTCGCTGATCGCGCTGCGCCGCTTCCTGGACGTGTGACCGCCGCCGGCCCGCGAGCCGCGGTCGGCGGTGAGCTCGGAACGCCTGGCGTCGGGCGTGGAGCGCGCGCGGGACTGGAGCGCCCGGAGCGTCGGGTCGATGGCGCAGAGGGCAGCCTCGTGTTGCGTGGTGTTGCGGGTGTTCGCCCTTGTGAGTGAACGTCCGGACGGTGTACCGTCCGCACGTTCGGGCGTCATCCCGTCCGTCCTCGCCGTGTCCCCACCGGCTCCCACCTCGAGAGGTCCTGGCGTGCAGCGTCGTTGGTCCCGGTCGATCGTCGCGGTCGCCGCGCTCGGTCTGCTGAGCTCGACCGCGTACGCCCAGACCACCGGTGACCTGCGCGGCCAGCTCGAGACCCGCGCGGAGCAGCGCAGCGCCGCCCAGCAGCGGCTCGTCGAGACCCGCGTCGCCGAGGGCGATGCCCGGGAGCGGCTCGCCGAGGCCGATCGGCAGCTCGACGCCGCGCTCGCCGAGCCTCGAGCGGGTCGAGCAGGCGCTGGCCGCGGCCACCGAGGCCCGGGACACGGCCCTCGAGCCGGGCGGAGCGCGCTCCGCGCCGACCTCGCCGTGCTCGAGGAGGAGCTCGCCGAGTCCGAGGCCGAGCTCGCGGTCGCCAAGGACCGGTTCGACGCCCGCGTCGCGGGGGCGTTCAAGCGCGGCGCCAGCGCGACCGAGACCGCGCTCGTCGGCCAGCTGCTGGCGGCGGCGGACATCTCCGAGGCGCTGTCGACCGCACCGTTCCTGACCGCGGTGATGGACGCCGACCGCAGGCTCGTCGACGACGTCCAGGGGCTGCGTCGGCCGAGGTGCAGATCCAGCGGGCCGAGGCCGCCCAGCTCCGGGTCGACGGCGAACGGGAGGCTCGCGAAGCGGTCGCCCAGGCCGCCGAGGTCGAGGCGCGCGCCGCCGAGCAGCGTCAGCTGTCACGGGCGGTCGGCCACCAAGCGCGCCGAGCGCGAGGCCGCGCTCGAGGCGCTCCGCGAGGACCGCCAGGCCATCGAGGGCCACCTCGCCGGCCTCGACGCCGAGTCGTCGCGGATCAGCGACCAGCTCGCGGCGATCGCTCGCGAGCAGGCCGCGCAGGCAGAGCGCGAGGCCCGGGAGGCCGCGGACGCGCAGGCCCGCCGCGCGGCGGAGGACCAGGCTGCTCGAGATCGTCAGGCGGCAGCGGATCGTGGTGGTCCGAGCGGCGGAAGCTCGAGCGGTACCGACTCGGGCGGGAGCGTTCCGGGCGGCGGCGACACCGGTGGGGGCGGCGCCGCGCCCGCCCCGAGCACACCTCCGGCCGCTGGTCCGGGCGGGTGGACACGTCCGGTCGGTGGCGCGCTCACCTCGCCGTTCGGGCCACGCTGGGGTCGCAACCACAACGGGGTCGACCTCGCCGGGTCGGTCGGAACGGCGGTCGTCGCGTCGCAGCCCGGCACGGTGGTCAGCGTCACCGCGTCGTGCCACCCCACCTCGTCGTTCGGGTGCGGCGGCGGCTTCGGCAACCACGTCATGGTCAGCCACGCGGCGGGGATGGCGACCATCTACGCCCACCTGTCCTCGGTGTCGGTCGGTGCCGGGCAGTGGCTGGCGGCGGGCCAGGGGCTCGGTGCCGTCGGCAACTCCGGCAACAGCTACGGCGCCCACCTCCACTTCGAGGTGCGCGAGGGCGGCGCACCCCGCGACCCTTGCGGCTACATCGCCTGCTAAGTGGACGGACGCGGTCGATAGGCTCGGCCGCTATGGCTGCCAAGAGCACGCAGAAGACGTCCGGGGGCGAGGGCATCAAGCTCGCCGCCCAGAACCGTCGCGCCTCGTTCGACTACTTCCTCGAGGACCGGTTCGAGGCGGGGCTGGTGCTGCAGGGGACCGAGGTCAAGACCCTGCGCGGCGGCAAGGGGTCGCTCGCCGAGGCCTGGGTCAAGGTCGACGGCAGCGGCGAGGCCTGGCTGATGCAGGCCCACATCCCCGAGTACGAGTTCGGCAACCGCAACAACCACGACCCGGTGCGCCCACGCAAGCTGCTGCTGCACCGCACCGAGATCGACAAGCTCCACCACCAGGTCGGTGCCCAGGGCGTGACGCTGGTCCCGACGCGCATCTACTTCAAGCAGGGGCGCGCGAAGCTCGAGTTCGCGGTCGGGCGTGGCAAGAACGTCGCCGACAAGCGGGCGACGGCCGCGAAGCGCGACGCCAAGCGCGACATCGAGCGCGCACTCAAGGAGCGCGGCCGTCGCTGATGCGTTAGCATCACGTGCATGCGCACGACTCTGAGCCTCGATGACGATGTCCTGCTCGCGGTCAAGGAGCGGGCCGAGCGTGAACGCCGCAGCGTTGGCGCGGTGCTGTCGGACCTCGCCCGTCAGGCGCTGACCGGACAGCACCGGGTCCACGACGGACCAGTCAGCCCGGAACGTCACGGCTTCCGACCGCTCCCGCACCGCGGGGCCACGGTGTCCAACGCGCTCATCGATCAGCTCCGCGAGGACGAGCCGGAGTGACGTGCGCGCTCCTCGACGTCAACGTGCTCCTCGCGCTGCTCGATCGGGATCACGTCGACCACCAGCTCGCCAGCACGTGGCTCGACGCCTCGATCGCCGACGGGTGGGCCTCGTGTGCGATCACCCAGAACGGGCTCGTGCGGATCCTCAGCCAGCCGAGGTACCCGAGCCCCGTCTCGCCGGCGACGGCGATCGAGCTGCTGGCGCTCGCGACCGCCGGCGTCCACCACACGTTCTGGACCTGCGACGTCAGTGTCCTCGACCCCGCGACCATCGACCGCTCCCGGCTGCACGGCCCGCGGCAGGTGACCGATGCCTACCTCCTCGCGCTCGCGGTGGCCCGCGGCGGCCGCTTCGTCACCTTCGACCGGTCGCTGCCGCTGGCAGCGGTCCCCGGGGCGACCGAGGACGACCTGGTCGTGCTGTCGTGACCGCGTGCTCGGCCGCGCCTCGCCCGTAGGGTGCAGCCCATGGAGCTGGTGATCGCCCGCAACCCCGATGCAGCTTCGCGGCTGCCGTACCTGCTGCGGGTGCCGCTCGGTGAGGGGCTGATCTTCCGGACCTCGGGCACCTGGCCGCGGACGAAGGCGTTGTACTGCTACCCCGTCGCCGCCGAGGAGTGGCCGAGTTCGCCGGAGATCGTCGAACGCCTCCCGGTCCGGTCGTGTGCACGGCGTGGCGCCGCGATCGACCTCGTCGTCGACCGGGCGCGCGAGAACCGCTCGCAACTGGTGTTCACGACCGCCCGTGGCCGCGAGGCGGTCTTCTGGCAGGCCCCGCGGACCCGCAAGCAGGCGCGCCCGAACGTGCGTACGCCGACAGCCCGTGCGGCGGGCCTGGCCGACCTCGAGATCGTCGTCGACACGCGCGAGCGCTACGGCTACCGCTTCGCGACGCAGCAGGTCCGCACCGTCCGTCGGGCTCTCGCCGTCGGTGACTACGGCATCGACGAGGACGGTCGGATCGTGGCCGCTGTGGAGCGCAAGTCCGTCGCCGATCTGGTCTCGAGCCTGCTCGACGGCACCCTGCGGTACGCCCTCGGTGAGCTCGCGACCCTGCCGCGGTCCGCGGTGGTGGTCGAGGACCGTTACTCGGCCATCTTCAAGCTCGAGTGGGTGCAGCCCGCTGGGATCGCCGACGGACTCGCCGAGCTCCAGGTCCGGTGGCCGACGATCCCGATCGTCTTCTGCGAGACCCGCAAGCTCGCGGAGGAGTGGACCTACCGCTACCTCGCCGCCGCTTCGGTCTGGGCCGCCGATGAGGATGCGGCGCTGGCGCGGATGGGCGTGGTCGCGGAGTCGAGGCCCCCACCTGCGGAGGCCGACCCGCGCGCCTCGGAGCTGCGTGCTTGGGCCCGCCGCGCCGGCTACGAGGTCGCCGACAGGGGCAGGATCCCGCGCCAGGTCCGGGACGCGTGGGAGCTCGCGCACGGGCGGCCCGGCCGGAGCGGATCGTCGGCGGACTGAGCCACACGTCCGCGCCGACGTCGGCCGCCGATCCGGTCCCGTGCAGCCAGCACCGAGGAAGGTCGGCGAAAGGTCACCCTCGGCTGGCACCCTCTTGACACGGTGCCGTACGATGTTCGGCCCGGCCCAGCCGGGACCTTGACAACCACACAGCGTCGTTGCGACCTCCACACAGGGGGCTGACACGGTCTCGACCGTGGTCATGCCGTCGTCGTGGGAGCGTGCCGAGGGTGCCTGACGCGACCTCGTTAATCCCACGTCAGGAACCTTACGTGCCAACGAAGAGTTCGCACTCGCAGCCTAAACACCTGCGACGATCCCCCTCCGATGCTCGGTAAGGGGAGCGGATCGACATCACCGAGCTCCACCCGCTGACTTGGACCGTCGAGCGCAGCGGGGACACCTGAGACGGTGTGGATCGCGGAAGCTGCCTGGTCGGGGAGCACCGCGTCCGAGATGATCCCCGACCTACGCACGTAGAGCCCACAGCTTCGGGATCGCGGGACCCGGGTTCGACTCCCGGCAGCTCCACCTCGCACCAACCGACCAGACCACCCAAGCTCGTGTGATGGAAGCGCCTCCGGATCGGCCGACAAGGGCTGTCCCGGAGGGGCAGGCGACCACCCGCCGCTCCGCAAGGGAGCGAGGGTCAGGGTCCTGCCCACGCGTCCATCTCACGGATCCAGGGGCGCAACGACGCCTGCGGAAGACGCGGACCCCGCCTCGTGAGAGGCGGGGTCTCGTCGTGTCTCGGGCCCCCGCTGCACCCGTCGCAGTACCCTCGACCTCTGCGGTAGCACCTTGGGAGACGTCCGATGGATCGAGGCTCGTGGCGCCCGGTCGATGTCCGATCTGCTGCGACCGCCATCGCGGCCGCCCTGGACGCCGAGGACACCTCGCGTGCCTTCCGATGCGTGGTGCAGTTGCTCGACGACCTCGGCCGCGTCCCCCCGCGAGACCGGGCCGGTCTGGTCGAGCACGAGCCGCCATCGACCGGCGACGTGCGCTGGGATGCGCTCCTCGCCGGGGCCGTGGAGCACGGGTGCTATCGCCACGGGCTGGCTGTCCCGGCGTGGACGGTCGATCCGGGCCGCTTCTTGGAGCGCTGGTGGTTCGTCTCCACGGTTCCGGGGTTGCGGGCTTCTGCGTTCGCCGAGGCGCCGGCCGCGCTCGCCAACCGCGGCGTGTTCCTCCACGCCGCATCGTTGGAGAGCGTGTGACCGATCCGCTCCTGTCCGGCGAGCAGCTGCGGACCCTGCTGCAGCTGCTCGCAGCCGAGCTGGAACGTCGAGAGGTCCACGGGGACCTCTTCGTCGTCGGCGGTGCGGCGATGGCCTTGGTCTACAGCCGTCGGTGTGCCACGCGTGACCTCGATGAGGTGTTCGAACCGAAACAGATCGTCTACGACGCCGCCCGTGTGGTCGCTGCGGCCGAAGGGCTGCCGGACGACTGGCTCAACGACGCGGTCAAGGGCTTCCTGCCGGGACGGGACGCGAACGCGACCGTCCTGCTCGACGAGCCGGGACTGACGGTCAGGGTGGCGTCGCCGCGCTACCTGTTCGCCATGAAGGCCGCGGCGGCGCGGGTCGATCGCGACGCCGACGACCTGCGTGTCCTCTACGCGCTGTGCGGCTACGACAGCGTGGAAGCCGCGATCGACGACGTCGCCGCGATCTATCCGCCGGGGTTGTTGCCACCGAAGACGCAGTTCCTGCTCGGTGAGTTGCTCGCTGGCGAGCACGGACGTTGACGAGACCTCCCGCGCCCCTCGCCGGGAAGGCCGCCGTCAGTCGCAACGTCCGGCGCGCCCCGGCGGGGTCGTGCCCTTCTGCGGGTGGGCCTTGCAGCTCGGGTGTGCGGCGTCCCCATCGCTACCGCCATCGTCCCCGCCGCCGCTGCCGTCTTCCCTGACGGTGATGGTGATCGTCTCGCTGGCGACGACCGTGCCGCGATCCTCCCAGTCGACGCGGAGCGTGTGGGTCCCGGCCTCGAGCGCGGCGTCGATGGCGAACTGGTCCGCCGACCCGCTCGTCGAGACGGCCTGGCTCCCGACGAGGACCCCATCGGCGTGGAGCAGGACGGCCTCGGTCCCGGAGCTCCCGTCCGGATCGGCGCTCCCGGTGGTGGTCGCCGTCAGCGCCGACTCGCCGCCGAGCAGCCGCAGGAGCTGGAACGGGGCCAGGGCGTCGGCGAGCGTGCGCCGAACGACGGCCGACCCGGCGAGGCCAGCAGACGACGTGCTCGAGCCCGAGGCCAGGTGCGGGTTCCAGGTGTGGTCGTGACCGTGGCGTTCCACGGTGCCGGTGACGGTGAACGTCGGGTCGGTCGTGGCGCCATCCTCCGGCGAGGTGATCGTCAGCACCCGCTCCTCGCGGGCGGGCTCCGGGCTCCAGGTCGTTCGGTCACCGGGGAGCAGACCGAGGTCGGGCTGGGGGCAGTCGTAGGGCGAGCCGGTCGGTGACGCGTAGAGGTGGTCGCTCGGGTGCTGGACGTGGAAGGCGTTCCCGAACCCATCCGGGTCGACGTCGCCGGCCTGGTCGTTGGCGAGCAGGATGTCGTCCTCGCCGATGGTGCCGTCGCCGGTGGTGTCGATGTACCGGCTCATCCGCGTCGCGAACACCTCGACGTCGAGGGTGGACACGCACTTGGTCATGCCGACCGGGTCGTCGGTGTAGGCCATGATGTCGTAGGTCGGCACGGTCTTGCTGGTGTGGTCGAGCGCGTCACCGACGTGGCCGAGCGTCAGGCAGTGACCGACCTCGTGCGCGACGAGGTTGAACAGCCCGAACGGGAGGTTGACGACCGGGTTGTCGTAGTCGACGTCCATCCCGGGGGTGGGGTCGATGGCGCCGTTGACGGCGAAGCAGACGTTGCCGCCGGCGCCGTCGCAGTCCTCGACGTAGTAGGTGCCGGTGCCCTCGCCGTGGTGGTCGTCGAACCCGGGCAACGCCTGCCACTGTGACAGGTCGAACGGGTTCTGGATGCCGTGGCAGGGGCCCTCGCCGGCGCCTTCGATGCCGAAGATCTCCAGCAGTTGGCTCGAGAAGTCGAGCGGGTCGATGCCGATGCCGATCCCGCCGACGGGGTTGGAGGAGATCACGATGATCTCGGGGTCCCACAGCGGGTAGGTGGAGAAGTCCTCGGTGCCCTCGCCGGTGAGCAGGTCGACGTGGTTGACCGCGATGCGGAACTCCACGGTGTCGGCCAACCAGTCGAGGCCCATCTCGCGGGCGAGGTAGTCGATCCCGCCGGCCCACATCTCGACCGCCTGGGTCTGGATGCGAGCGTCCCGCTCCGCGAACGGTGACACGGGCACCACGACCAGGACGTCGACCTTGGGCGTGTCGAGCGCGTTCAGCCCGGTGCGCATGTGGTAGCAGTCGCTGACCTCCATGTCGGTGACGCAACCGGGTGGGATGTTGCCGTCGCCGAAGTACGGCCCGGACCACCGATCCGCCGGGCTCGCCGCCGCCGTGGGCACGGTGACGAGCAGCGAGAGGACGAGAGCGAGGAGCAGCGTCAGTCGAGCGCGCACGGGCAGACCCTGGTTCCGGGCCGGAACCCGATCCGCGGTCTGACGGTGGGTCGTCCGGCGTGAGGTTGGGGGTCTCCTTCGCCACGCTGGAGCGGTATCCCTCCCCTCGGGGCCCGACGTGCGGCGAGCGCTACGAACGCGTAGTCCGTTGGGTGGCCTGTCACCACGTGACCCCTCCGATGTGACTAGAGAGAAGATGGTTCGGGTTGGCCAGGGTGGTCGTCCGCCGATTCGCGCATAGTCACGGCACGTGGAGAGCCGCCTACACCGGGGGACCGAGCCGATGGAGCAGACGACGCAAGTCGGGGTCGCGCGCCGACCGATCGCGCTCCTCGTCGCGCTCGCGATGGCCACCGCGAGCGTCGTCGCCATCACCCCCTCGGAGGCAGGTGCGGAGCACCGTCGGGTCATCGTCACCGGCATCAGCGGTGCTGCGGCCCAGGTCGCCGACCTGGTCGTCTCGGTGGGAGGTGACCTCCTCGCCGAGCTGCCGATCGTCGACGGGGTCGTGGCGGATGTGCCGAGTGCCGCCGTCGGGACCCTGCTCGGCGCCGACTCGGTGCGGAGCGTCACCGACGACGCACCGATCATCTCGTCGAGCACCGACGCGCCGGCCGCGTCAGCTCCGGTCTACGGCGACTTCGACGCCGCCAACCACGCCGGATCACTGGCGCTGCTGAACCGCGACGTCCTCGGGCTCCGGAACTTCTGGGAGGCGGGCTTCACCGGCGAGGGCGTCGACGTCGCGGTCGTCGACACCGGCATCGCCACCGTCCCCGGCCTCGACGCCGGCCAGGTCCTGCACGGCCCTGATCTCTCCTTCGACTCGCAGACCCCGTGGGCCCAGACCGACGGGTACGGGCACGGGACCCACCTCGCCGGGATCATCGCTGGCCGCGAGGCCGGCTACGCCGACGCCCCTTCCGTCGGCGACACCGACAGCTTCCTCGGCGTCGCTCCGGGGGCACGGGTCGTCAGCGTCAAGATCGGCGACCACGGTGGGGCGGCCGACGTGTCGCAGGCGATCGCCGCCATCGACTGGGTGACCGCCCACCGCAACGCCGGGGGTCTCAACATCCGGGTCCTGAACCTGTCGTTCGGGTACGACTCGACGCAGCCGTCCGGCTGGTCGAGGGTGGCCGCACGGTCGCGCAGCTCGTCGATGCCGTGAAGCTCGGCATCCCCATCGGTACGGCGAACGGCGCGGTCGGCCTGTCCTTCGTCCTGGTGCTCGCCATCGACCCGTGGCTGCTGTGGATCCCCGTCGTGCCGCTCGGCGTCCTGATCCTGGCCTACCGCGCGTACGCGGCCCAGTGGCGCCAGCAGGACACGCTCACCTTCCTCTACGACACCGCGGTCGACGCGCACGCCCACCCCACCCTGGACGGCGCCCTGCTCGAACTCGTCCGCGGGTGCCGGGTCCACCTCGGGGCCGAGGTCGCCGAAGCGATCGTGATCCCGCGCGCGGACGCACAGAGTGCGCTCGTGGTCTCGGCGGACGCATCGGGGGTCGAGGAGGTCCGCAGCGCGGAACTCGGATCCCTGCCGCTCGAGATGCGCCGCCGGATGCAGCCGGACGCCCCGGACCAGTACCTGTCGGCGGAGACCGTCTCGGTGCGAAGCGCCGCAGGTGACGGCGGCTGGGTCGTGCTCACGTGCCGGAACCCCGTCGGCAACGAGGCCTCGTTCTCGACGCCCGACCTCGACGCGTTGCGCGCCCTCGCGCGCCTCGCTCTCATCGCCGTGGAGCGCTCCGAGTTCGAGGAGATGAAGTCGGCGTTCCTGTCCGCGGTCTCCCACGAGCTGCGCACGCCCCTCACCGTCGTCATGGGGGCGGCGGCGACGCTCCGGGTCCGGTCGCCCCAACTGACCGAGGACCAGCAGACCGATCTGCTCGAACGGCTCGACCAGCAGGCTCGCAAGCTCGACCGTCTGTTGTCGGACCTCCTGGACCTCGATCGGCTCTCGCGCGGGTTGGTCTCGCCGCGACGTCGCACCGTGGACCTGCTGGCGCTGGTCCACCGGGTCGTCCAGACCCTCGACCACGAGGACCACGTGGTGCGCATCGTCGGCCAGGCGCTGCCGGCGGACGTCGACCCGGCACTGATCGAGCGCGTCGTCGAGAACCTCGTGCGCAACGCGGTGAAGTACAGCCCCGCGGGGACGAGGGTCACCATCGAGGTGGCAGCGCGCGAGGATGCCGTCACCATCGCGGTGGAGGACCAGGGGCAGGGGATCCCGGGCCACGCTCGTGCCCAGGTGCTCGACCCGTTCGTACGCCTCGACCACGATCACCCCCAGCCGGGCACTGGCGTCGGCCTGACGCTCGTCCAGCGCTTCGCGCAGCTCCACGACGGGGACGTCACCATCGAGGAGGGCGCCGAGGGCGGCGCTCGGATCGTGGTCTGCCTCCCGCAGCCGGAGCGCGAACGTCCCGCGTTGACGGTCGTGTCGGCGGTCTGACCCGCCGGTTCGGGGCGCGCTCGGCTCGCGTGTCGTCCGCGGCGGACGGCCCGCGCACGTGGTCTTGAGTCGATCCGGCGGCCGGGGAGGGGTCAGGGGCGGCGACGGCGAACACCGTCTCGTCCAACCTCGGCTGACGCATCCGCGCCGGTCGTGAGCCCCGGTGACCTGAGGTCGTCCACCATGCGCAAGCTCCGCCGCACCGCCTGCGTCGCCTCCGTCGGTCTCCTCGCTGCGGTGACCCTGTCGCTGACGCCCGGTGCCGATGTCCTCGACCTCGAACACGTTCGCAGCCTGGCTGCGGGCGGTGCGGGCGGTGCGATCGCCGGTGCCGCCGGCGCGGGGCAGCTCCTCGACGGCGCCGTCGATGCCGCCGACGGTGCCACCTCGGCCGTCGGCGCCGCGATCGACGACGTGTTCGCTCCGCAGCTGGTCACCGTCACGACGCCGACCCGGGCCGACAAGGACCGCCTCGTCGCGCTCGGGCTCGACCTCACCGAGCACGCGGGACACGACTACATCGAGGTGGTGCTCCACACCCTCGCCGACGTGGCCCTCCTGACCGCCAACGGCTTCGCCTACGACGTCCGGATCCCGGACCTGATCGCCCGCGGGGTGGAGCGCCAGCAGCTCGATGCCGCCTTCGCGGCCGCGAACCCCGTCACCGACCTGCCGTCGGGCCGCAACAGCTACCGCTTCCTCGACGACTTCGGTGCCGAGATCGACCAGCTCGTCTCGAACCACCCGGACACGGCCAAGCGCATCTCGATCGGCGAGTCGGTCGAGGGCCGTGACCTGACCGGCATCGAGATCGGACGCGAGGTCAACGCACCGGAGGACGGCCGGCCGGTGTTCCTGATGTTCGGTGCCCACCACGCGCGCGAGTGGCCGTCGGCCGAGCTGCCGATGGAGTTCGCGCACGACCTGCTCGTCAACGACGGCGAGGACGCGCGGATCACCGACCTGCTCGACCGGGCCCGTGTGATCATCATCCCGGTCTCCAACCCCGACGGCTTCGACGCGTCCCGGACCTCGGGTGAGTTCGTCGACCTGCGTGAGCTCGACCGCGGCGGCACCGTGTCGATCCTCGGAACCCCCGGGAACGCCTACAAGCGCAAGAACTGCCGAATCCTCGACGGTGTCACCCAGCCGGCCGGCGCCTGCATCGCCTTCCCCTCGCCGGGCGGCAACGGGGTCGGCGTCGACCTCAACCGCAACTACGGCGCGCTCTGGGGCGGCCCCGGCGCGGACGCCGAACCGCACAGCGCGATCTACCGCGGCCCGGCGCCGTTCTCCGAGCCGGAGACGCAGGCCATCCGGGAGCTCATCTCCACCCGGCAGGTCACCACGCTGATCAGCAACCACACCTTCTCGAACCTGATCCTGCGCCCCGTCGGCGTGCAGCCCAACACCATCGCCCCCGATGGCTACCCGGTCGGCTTCTCGCCCGACGAGCACGGCCCGAAGGGCATGGCGGCCCTCGGGGACCACATGGCCGACGCCAACGGGTACTCGAGCCAGTTCGGGTGGGAGCTGTACGACACCACCGGCACGACCGAGGACTACTCGTACAACGCCACCGGCGGCTACGGCTACACCTTCGAGATCGGCGCCCACGAGTTCCACCCGCCCTACGAGGAGGTCGTCGCCGAGTACACCGGGGACAACCACGCCGCGCACGGAGCCGCCCACGGCGGTGGCAACCGCGAGGCCTTCCTCCGCGCCTTCGAGAACGTCGTCGACGAGGACACCCACTCGGTCATCACGGGCACCGGTCCCGAGGGTGCCGAGCTCAGCGTGACCCGTGAGGGGACCTTCCCGCTGTGGGACGGGACCCAGGTGGCCGACACCGTCACCACCTCGATGGTGGTGGGCGCAGCTGACCGGTTCGACTGGCACGTGAACCCCTCGACACGACCCTTCGTGCAGTCGCGGGCGGCCCTGGTACTGAGCGACCCCATCGAGTTCGTCGAGACGACCGGTGTGACCCCGCCCCTGCTGCAGGTGAGCGAGGTGCCGCTGACGCTCACCGAACCGGCTGACCTGATCCGCGCCCGGGTGACCAACGCCGTGCCCGTCCCGACACCCGGTCTCAACACCCGCCAGTTCGGGGTGACGCTGCTCGATCCGTCGGGAGCGACGGTCGCGTCGGCGACCGAGTTCGGTCCGAGCAACACCCTCGTGTGGCACGGGCCGGACGATGCCGGGATCACTCCCGGTGACTACACGATCGTGATCGACAACTCGCTCGGGCTCGGCGCGTGGAACCTCGAAGCCGGGTCCTACGACGTGGCCGGAGACGCGACCCCGCGCCTCTACGAGGACTGGCTGTTGACCTGCCGCGTCGACGGCGAGGTGGTGGGCCAGCGCAGCGTGTTCGTCGAACGTGGTGAGCGGGTCGACGTCGGCGAGGTGTGCGGCCGGTCGACGCCCGGGCCAGGCGACGGTGGCGATGGCGGGATCGGTGGCCCCGGCCGCCCCGACCACCCTGGGAAGGGCAAGGGCACCCCGGGCAAGCCCGATGGCACCCCGGGCAAGCCCGACGGCACTCCGGGCAAGGGCCCGACGCCACGGCCCTGACCTGAACGCACCCTCGGGCCCGGCCTCCCGGGCCCGAGGGTGTGCGCTCTGAGCGACAACTGCCCTCGCGTGCGGGGCGGGTTGTGCCACCATCCCCGCGGCACGCGGGCGCCGAGTTCGCGCGGGAGCTGGGGACGCAGGTGAGCGAGACCATCGCCGGAAGCACGGGCTACCTCGGGTACACGGGGGGGTGGGCTCCGGTGTGTGCCCTCGTCGAACCGTTGGAACGCGACGAACCGGACGCCGTCCAACGGCTGTTGCGCGAGGCGCACCGGTCCGGGCTCGTCACCAGCTTCGACTGGCCGACGTGGATGACCGGTCGAGGTCGCGAGCTGAGCGGTCACCCCGATCAGATCGCCGGCGCCACCCTGGAGGAGTGCCGCCGCCTCCTGGTCGCCCACGTGCGCCGCGACCGGTTCGTCAGCGGCCACCTGCGCGCCATGATCGACGGCGGCGAGGTGCCGAACATCCTGCGTCGTGCGGCCGAGCTCACCGGGAACGCCTGATCCGTCGCCCCCGACCCGTCAGCGCGCTTCGGACGGGTGCCGAGGACCCGACTCGTGGTGCTCCGACGGTCGCCGGAGGGTGAGCGCCGTAGCCGCCACACCGCCGAGCGCCGCGGCGGCCATCCCTCCGAACGCCAGCGTGCGGACGGTGGGCGACAGCGCGGACGCGCAGCCCGACGCCGTCGCGCACGCGGCGGCGAGGTCGACCCGGGCGACGAGGAAGGCCGCGACCAGCAGCGCGACGCCACCGCCGAAGCTGAGCGTCCACGCCGCCCAGACCGTCACCCTGGATCGTCCCATCGTGCCTCCTCCGGGTTCGACCGTCGTGGTCAGGTGGGCGGCAGCAAGCCGGTCGTCAGGTCGCGGACGTAGCCCTCGTCGGGTCCCGCCGCGGTGACCGCCGCACGGTCGTCGTACTCGACGCCGGGCCGGAGCGGCAGGAGCGGCTCGCCGTGGAGGGTGACCACGCGCCCCCCGGCCTCCGTGACCAGCAGGGCCCCCGCGGCGACGTCCCAGACCTTCGGGATGAGTGCGACCGATGCCGCGGCGGTGCCGTCGGCGACGGTGGCGAGGTCGAGCGCGGTGGCACCCATGACGCGGGGGTTGAGCCGGAGCCCCGCCGACCGGGCTCGGCGGGCGGTCCCGGTGGTGAGCATCACGGGCACGTGACGGTTGCGCCCGTCGCGCCAGTCGACACCGTCCCGGACGTGCAGCGCCCGTCCACCGCGGGTGGTGCCCCTCCCGCGCAGGGCCACCGTCCGGCGACGGAACGGCGGCGCGTCGACGACGGCCGAACTGCACCTCACCCTCGAGCGCGAGCGCGACCGAGACGCACCAGTACGGCAGGCCCGGCGGTGAAGTTCGACGTCCCGTCGATGGGGTCGATGATCCAGCACCAGTCGGTGCATGGTGCGACGGTCTCCTGCTCCTCGGACACGATGCCGTGGTCGGGGAAGGCGGCCGGATGGCGGTGGAGAGCGCCCGGTCGGCCTCGTGGTCGGCGTCGGTGACCGGGGTCCCGTCGACCTTGGCGGTCGGCTCGATGCGCCCGCTCTGGGCCGAGCAGCGACGGGCCGAGCTCGTCGAGCACCCCGTCGAGGACCACCAAGGCCCGCGCGAGCGTGTCGACGTGAGGTCGCGTGCGCTCAACGGTGCCTCCGGTCACGGTGGTCGGCGGCGGTGTCCGCCCGAGCGGGTGACGCTAGCTGCGCTCCCGCCGCGCGCTGGCCGTGCGGACGGACGGCGACCACTGTCGGGGACGACGGGGCGGTAACCTACGGTGGCGTAACTAGCGACGAGCTCGGCGCACCCGGCCGCCGGAGCACCCGACGCACGGACGCAGAACCCGTCGCCGCACCCGCACGAGGCAGCATGTCGCTCACCGCCCCGCCCACCGTCCGCGACGAGACCCCGACGCTCCGCGGCATCAGCGTCGCACCCCCTCGGGTCCTGAAGTGGCAACGCTTCGCGATGGTCTTCATCACCACCCTGCCGCTGGTCGGGCTGGCCGCAGCGATCTGGTACGGCTGGGGCCGCGGGCGTCAGCGCCGTCGACATCGGGCTGCTGGTCGGCTTCTACGTCGCGACCGGGCTCGGGATCACGGTGGGCTTCCACCGGATGCTGACCCACCAGAGCTTCAAGGCGCCGACCGCCGTCCGCGTCACCTTCGCGGTGCTCGGCTCGCTCGCGGTCCAGGGTGCGGCGATCGACTGGGTCGCCACCCACCGCCGCCACCACGCCTACACCGACGTCCCCGGTGACCCCCACTCGCCGCACGTCGACGCCGGCGACGGTCTCGGCGGGCATCCTCCGGGGCCTGTGGTACGCGCACGTCGGCTGGATGTTCGCGCCCGACCAGACCGTCGCCGAGGTGTGGGCCCCGGACCTGCTCAAGGACCGTCACGTCGCCCGCGTCTCGCGGCTGTTCCCCTGGCTGGTGTTGGCGACCTTCCTCGCTGCCGGCGCTGCTCGGCGGACTCATCACGATGTCGTGGGCCGGTGCGCTGTCCGGGCTGCTCTGGGGTGGTCTCGTCCGGGTCCTGCTGCTCCACCACGTGACCTGGTCGATCAACTCCATCTGCCACGTGTTCGGTACCAAGCCGTTCAACGCCCACGACGAGAGCCGCAACAACCCGATCATGGCGCTCCTGGCCTTCGGTGAGGGGTGGCACAACGCCCACCATGCGTTCCCGGCCTCCGCGCGTCACGGGCTGCGTTGGTGGGAGTTCGACATCTCCTGGGTGGTGATCCGCGGGCTGTCGCTGGTCAAACTCGCCCGCGACGTCAAGCTGCCGACACCCGCGCAGCTGCAGCGCCGTCGGGCGTCGCGCGCCTCGGCCCTCTGAGCGCGGCCTCCGGGCCTGGCGGCCCGCCAGCCCGTACCGTTGCGGCTCCCACCAGGACGTCCCCCGCCAGGAGCTCGGTCGTGGCCAAGCGTGTCCGCATGACCGCCCAGGAGCGTCGCGAACAGCTCGTCGGCGTCGCCCGTTCGGTCTTCGCCGAACGTGGCTACGAGGCGACGTCGGTCGAGGAGATCGCCGATCGTGCCGGGGTCAGCAAGCCGGTCGATCTACCAGCACTTCGGCGGCAAGGAGGGCATCTACGCGGTCATCGTCGACCGCGAGGTGCGCCAGCTGACCGACTCCATCAAGCGCTGCTTCGACGCGGTCCACCCGCGGCTGGTCGCCGTCGGTGCCGCCGACGCCTTCCTCAGCTACATCGAGGAGCACGAGGAGGGCTTCCGGGTCCTGGTCCGCGACGCCCCGACCCCGATCACCCAGGGCTCGTTCGCGACGGTCATCGCCGACGTGGCCGCCCGGTGCGAGCAGCTCCTCGTCGACGAGTTCGGTGACCGCGGGTTCGACGCGGCGACGGCGCCGATGTACGCCCGGATGCTGGTCGGTGCGGTCGCGCTCGTGGGGGAGTGGTGGCTCGACGAACGCGAGCCCGCGCGCGAGGTCGTCGCCGCGCACGTGGTGAACCTGATGTGGAACGGTCTGGCGCAGCTGCAGCCGGTCGACGAGAAGGCCGTGAAGAAGGCGCGCAAGAAGCGCGAGGCGTTGGCTCCCGACGCCGGGGTCACCTCGTGAGCGTCCTGCGGGTCGCGGCGGTCCAGCACCACCCGCGCTGGCAGGACCGGGACGCGCACCCTCGCCGACGCTGACCCCGACCGTCGCCGTGGCGGCCTCGACGGGGGCGCGGCTGGTCGTGCTGCCCGAGCTGTTCGCGACCGGGTTCTCGATGGCGACCGACCGCATCGCCGAACCCGAGGACGGACCGACCGTCGGAGTGGCTGCGCGACCGGGCCGCCGAGCACGACGTCTGGGTGGCGGGCTCGGTCCCCGAGGTGCGGCCCGGTGACGAGCGGCCCGGCAACGTGTGCTGCCTCGTCGCGCCGGACGGGACCCTCCACCGGTACGCCAAGCGCCACCCCTTCGGGATGGCCTGCGAGCCCGACCACTACCGCCCGGGGGACGAGCACGTCACCGTCGACGTCGACGGGGTCCGCGTCACGCCCACCATCTGTTACGACCTGCGCTTCCCCGAGCAGTACCGGGTCACCGTCGACGACACCGACGTCTACCTCGTGGTCGCGTCGTGGCCGGCGGTGCGCCGCCACCACTGGTCGAGCGCTGCTGGTCGCCCGCGCCATCGAGAGCCAGGCCTACGTCGTCGGGGTCAACCGCGTCGGGCCGGACGGCAACGGCACCGACCACGCCGGTGGCAGCGTCGTGGTCGACCCCCTCGGCCACGAGCTGGTCCGGGCCGGCGACGCGGCCACCATCCTGACGGCGGACCTCGACACCGACGTGGTCGGCTCCGACCCGCCGCGACCTGCCGTTCCTCCCCGACCGCCGCGCCGACGAGCTGCCCGCCCGACCGCCCTGACCGGGCCTACCCGTCCACGCGAGCCTCGGCGAACGGTGGCGGGTCGACGAGCGGGTCGCGCCGGGCACCCCGGAGGTGCAGGTCGAGCCAGGCGGCCGTCCAGGCGGCAGTGATCTCGTGGGTCCGGGCACCCGGTGTCGAACCCGCGAGGCCGAGCCGGTGCGCCCAGCGGGGACAGGAACGGCAGCAGGGTCACGTCACGGTGGGTGGTGCCCGTCGAGCGCGACGAGACCGGTGGGGCCGGTCGAGGACGCGCGTAGGCGACGCAGCCGTGCGTCGTTGTCGTTGCCGACCCACTCCTCGCTGCGCAGGGCCAGGAACGGGACGTCGATGCCGGCCCCGACGATCGGCGTCGGGCACGGGTTCCACCCACGGGTCGAGACCGACGATCGCGCCGCAGCGGACCTCGGTGGCGCACAGGCGGACGGCCGCCCCGCCTCCGGTGGAGTGCCCGACGATCCCCACGGACTCGAGGTCGAGCCGGCCGGCGAGCATCGGGACGGCACCCGCCTCGAGCTCGTCGAGGAGGAACGCCACGTCGTCGGCGAAGGTCGCCACGAGCCGCTCGGCGGCCGCGTCGTAGCGCCTCGGGGTCCACACCGGAGGGCAACGCGTCCGGGTCGATCGGCACGACCTCGCCGTCGGGGAACGCGGTGGCGACGGCTCCGTGGGTGTGGTCGAGCGCGGCGACGACGTACCCTCGGACGCGAGGGACTCGGCGAGGTCCGACTGGATGGTGCGGAAGCCGCCCCACCCGTGGGTGTAGACGACGACGGGCAACGGACCGGGTTCGGGGGTCGCGGGTACGTCGCTGGTGGCGTTGCTGCGGACCAGTCCGACGTGGTCGAGCACGAAGATCGGCAGCCCGAGCCAGCTGGCGGCCGGGCGACCGAGCGCCGCGCCGGCGGGCACCCACGGGCCGGGGCGGACCGGCGCTTCCGGGTCGGCGGGGTACCACACCTGCAGCACCAGCTCGCGCGGCGCGGAGGGCGCGGCGCCGTAGCCGGCGGGTCGGTCCTCGTCGGTGAGGACCACCACCTTCGTGCCGACGGCATGCGGCCCGGTCGGGGGTGGGAACACCGGGACGGGGAGCACCCAGCCGACGGCGCCACCGAGCACCGCGAGCACCGCGAGCAGCGCCCAGCCCGCCCGTCCGGTCGGCGACGTCGGCGGTCGGACCCCGTCGGCCACGCCGGCGAGCACCGCCACGGCGGCGGCCAGGTACAGCGGCGTGAGCTGCCACCGGGCTCCCTCGACCAGGAGGTGGACCACGGTGGAGGCGGCGACCACGCCGACCACGACCCAGGCGAGCCACGGGCGGGTGACGAGGCGGGTCGCCGGCCGCACGACGCCGACGATCGTCGCGGCGAGCAGCACCAGCTCGGCCAGTCGCACGGAACCTCGTCGTCCGCCGTCGCGGGAGGCGGACGGGTCCGAGCACGTTAGTCGATGACGATCGGCGTCCGAGGCTCGTGGCGGGTCCCCCTACCCTCCTCGCGCGCCGGTCGAGTGCACCGCACCGGACGGCCGGGGCACGCACCGACCGATCCCGTCGAGCGAGGAGAGCAGCCGTGGACATCGCGCTCGTGACCGGTCACGCGCCGGGGTTCGCCGCCACGATCGACGCCCCGCTCGAGGCGGCCCTGCCGGGAGCGCGGCGGCGACCATCCACGCTCCGAGGTGGGACGACCCGGAGGTCGACTGGTCGAGTTTCGACGGTCGCGGTCGTGCGCACGGCGTGGGACTACCCCGGCCGCCGCGACGAGTTCGTGGACTGGGCCGCTCGGGTGAGCGAGGCGACGTCGCTGTGGAACCCCGCCGACGTCCTGCGCTGGAACACCCACAAGTCCTACCTGCTCGAGCTCGAGGAACGCGGCGCACCGGTGGTGCCCACCGCGTGGCTCGCGCGGGGGGACCGGGTGTCGACTCGCCGAGCTCTCGCGCCGCGACTGGGTGCCGCGCAGGTCGTGATCAAGCCGGCCGTGGCAACGGTGTCGGACGGGCTCCTGCGCACAGACGGGAGACCGACGCGCCGGCCGGTCCGGCGCAGGCGCACCTCGACACGTCGCTCGCCGACGGAGACGTGATGGTCCAGCCGTACCTCGCCGTCGGTCGAGACCGCCGGCGAGGTCTCGGTGGTGCTCGTCGACGGCGAGGTCACCCACGTCGTGCGCAAGCGGCCCGCCGGCGGGCGAGTTCCGCATCCAGGAGAGCTTCGGGGGCGACGTACGAGCGGCTCGACCTCGACGGCGGACGGCGCGGACCCGGCCGCCCTCGGCCGCTGGGTCCTCGAGGCGGTCGGCCACGACCTGCTCTACGCGCGCGTCGACCTGCTCCTCGACGAGAACGACGCGTGGCAGGTCGCCGAGCTCGAGCTGACCGAGCCCGACCTCTACCTCGGCTGTCGCGCCCGAGGTCGGCGGCGCAAGCTCGCCGCGGCGGCGCTCTCGCCGCGCGTGACCGCGCCGGAGCTGCGACCATCCGTCCCACGGGATGTGGGCGAACCCCGGGCAGGCGACCGCGCGACGCGGCCGCGACCGACGTAGGGCGGAGCAGGACGTGGACAGCGATGCGCGTGGCGGTGACCGGCTCGACCGGTCTGATCGGCGAGGCGCTCGTCGCCTCCCTCCGGGCCGACGGGCACCAGGTCCACCGCGTGACCCGCTCCGCTCGTCGGCGGGGCCGGGCGACGTGGTCTGGGACCCGCTGGGCGGTCGCATCGACACCTCGAAGCTCGAGGGCGTCGACGCGGTCGTCCACCTCGCCGGCGAGCCGATCGGCGCCAAGCGGCTGGAGCGACGAGGTCAAGCGCGCCATCCACGAGTCCCGCAGCCGTCGGCACGCGCACCCTGGCCGAGGCGTTGGCATCGCTGCAGCGACCCCCCGCGGTGCTCGTGTCCGGATCGGCGGTCGGGTACTACGGGGACCGCGGCGACGAGGTGCTCACCGAGGCCTCGAGCGCCGGTGACGACTTCCTCGCCCGCGTCACGCGTCGACTGGGAGGCCGCGGCCGCGCCGGCCGCCGCGGCCGGGATCCGGGTCGTCCACCCACGTACGGGCGTGGTGATGGCCAAGCGACGGTCCGCTGATCGAGAAGGTCGAGCTGCCGTTCAAGCTCGGCGTCGGCGGCAAGGTCGGCAGCGGGCGGCAGTACGTGCCGTGGATCGCCCTCGAGGACGAGGTCCGTGCGCTGCGGTTCCTGATCGACGGCGACCTCGACGGGCCCGGTCAACCTCACCGGTCCCGAGCCCGGTCACCAACGCCGAGCTGACGCCGCGCGCTCGGCGAGGTGATGCGCCGGCCGACGGTCTTCCCGATCCCGACGCTCGCCATCAAGGCGCTCTACGGCGAGATGGGCGCGAGCGCTGGCCACCGTCAGCCAGCGGGCCGTCCCCGCCGTGCTGCAGGAGGCCGGGTTCGAGTTCCGACACCCGCGGATCCGCTCGGCGCTCGAGGTCGCACTCCGGGGCTGACGGTCGGGACCTCGTGCAGCTGCGCCGCCAGCCGGCGGAGCGTCGGCACATCCGTGGATCGCGACCGGCGCGGTCACGGTCGTGACCGGCGGGCGTGGTCGCGTGCCTGCTCGAGCGCGGCGACGAGCGCGTGGGGGTCCCGGGTGGCGATCAACCAGCTGCTGGTGCGCGCGCCGCGATGGTCGATCTCCTCGATCCCGACCGCCGGTCCGGAGCCGAGCGCGCCGCCGTAGAGGTTCTGCCGGCTCCGAAGACGTGTCCCGATCCGACGGGTCATCGGCCACGACACGGCAGCGGCGCGTCGACCGTCCAGCGCGACCACCTGACCGATCCTCCGGGCCGCGAGCTCGAGGTCTCCCCGCACGTGCAGCCCTCGGTGGTCGACCCGGATCGACCTCATCGCCTGGGGGAGGACGGCGACGGCGAGGACGGCGAACAGCCCGCCGCAGACGACCAGGATCGCTCCCCACGTGCGCGCGTCCATCGGCTCTCCGATGACCAGCTGGAACCCGAGGAACCCGGCGCCGAGGACCCACGGGTAGAGCAGACCGAGGGGGAACCGTGGCCCCTGCTCGAAGACCGCGTCGGTGTCGGTGCGGTCAGAAGGGGTCACTGACGGACCCTTCCACGCCGTCGTGCGCGTCGCCGACCTCGTCCTTCGCCGTGCTGGCCCAGTCGGTGATGGTGTCCCAGTTCTCGGAGACGATCACGCCGGCGTCGAGGTGGTCGTGGAGGGCGAGCCCCTCCGGCCGCACCGGATGCCGCCGGTCTCGTGGGTGCCGTCGCGGACCTCGGTGTCGTAGGTGACAAGGCCGGTCGCCGAGGCGAGGGTCGCCAGCGGTTGGTGCAGCACCGGCGCGGGGTCCGCCTCGTCGCCCGTCAGCTCGAGCAACCCCCGCGACACCAGCCAGCGGCTGTAGCTGCACGTCCACGCCGGTCCCTCGCGTCGGTGTCGTTCGGGCTGCGAGTTCGTCGAGGGGCGCGCCCGCGGTAGGGACCGTCGCCTCGGTGAGCGTGGTCAGCCTAGGTGCGTCGCATCGGCTCCACCGCCCGCCGTCAGTGCGACGATCTCGCGGGGTGTACGGCGACCCTCACGTGGGCCAGTGCGCGCCGAGGTAGGGGTCGGGATGCTCCTGGACCCATCGATCGAGGACCGCGGCGAGCGCGGCGGCCTGTGGAGCGCCGGCTGGCAGGTTGCGCTTGAGGACGAACACGAGCGCGACGTCGGACTCGCGGGTGAAGTCCGACACGTTCTCGGTGACGATCGCCCACCGGTCGGCGCGGGCGAAGGTGACGATGTCGCCGTCGGCGGTCGCGGCGAGACCGACCTCGGAGACGTGGACGACCTGGTGCCCGTACTGCTCCCGCAGCAGCGCCGCGGCGTGGCGTGGGAACATCTCATCCAGCAGGAGCCTGGTCACGCGAGGAGGGCCTCGCGTGCCTCGGCGGCGCTCCGGCTCGCTCCGGCGGCCAACTCGTTGCGTCCGATCCGCGCCTCGATCGCCTCACGGTGCGCGGCGGCGAAGTCGATCGCGGTCCGGATCTGGCGAGGGTGCAGTCCGCTCTCCTCGGTCAGCGCGGCGATGCGCTGCTCCTCGCTGCCCTCGAGCTCGCGAAGTCGCGCGACGACCTCCCAGACGTCAGGGCCGGCTGCGAGAGCCGCCCGACGGTCGTGGGTGGGACCGCGGTAGACGATCCCCGGGTGGTCGAGCACGTCCACGCCTTCGACGATGAGCCGCTCGAGGAGCGCCGTTGCGCTCACGCCTTCGTGCTCGGCCCGCCGGCCAGGCGCCGCCTGGCCTCGTCGCTGAGACGGAACGAGGTGCTCTTCGCCGACATCGGCCACTCCAGGTAGCTGGTGTGCGCTACATCGTAGCTCACCCGGTGGCCGTCGGGTCGACCGTGGTCCGGATGGAGCGTGGGGGGTACCGACCGACGAGGAAGGGGCTCCGGCTCAGAGACACCTCTAGGAACCGGATATCGCCGTCAGCGCGACGATCTCGCGGGCTCGCAGGAACACCCCGTCCAGCATCTCCTCGGTGAGGCGACCGGTGAAGGTGTTCTGCTGGCGAACACCCGCGGTGAGCGCAGAACAGCGTCTGCGTGCCCGTAACGGCCGAATCCGTCGATCCGTGAGTCGTGAGTCAGCCAAGTCGTCAGCCAACATCTCGGGCTGACGGGGGAACGGCGATCCTCACGAGGGCCAGTGCGCGCCCAGGTAGGTCGGGATGCCCCTGGACCCAACGATCGAGACGCGTTGAGCGCGGCGGACTGGGAAGCGCCGGCTGGCAGGCTGCGCTTGAGGACGAACACGAGCACTACATCGGCCTCGCGGGCGAAGTCCGCCACGTTCTCGGCGACGACCGCCCACCGATCGGCGCGGGCGAAGGTGGCGATGTCCCCGTCGGCGGTCAAGCCGAGGCCGACATCGGTGACGCGGACGGCCTCGTGCCCGTGCTGCTCGCGCAGCAGCGCTGCGGCGTGGCGCGGGAACATCTCGTCGAGCAGGAGCCTGGTCACGCGAGGAGGGCCTCGCGAGCCTCGGCGGCGTGGCGGCTGGCTCCAACGGCCGCCTCGTTGCGTCGGTTCCGCGCCTCGATCGCCTCCCGATGTGCAGCGGCGAAGTCGATCGCGGTCCGGATCTGGCGAGGGTGCAGTTCGCTCTCCTCGGCCAGCGCGCGATGCGTCGCTCCTCGCTGCCCTCGAGTTCGCGAAGTCGCGCGACGATCTCCCAGACGTCCGGGCCGGAGGCGAGCGCCGCCCGACGCTCGTGGGTGGGTCCGCGGTAGACGATCCCCAGATGGTGTGCGGGGAGGCTGCCTTCAGGGTGTTCCAGGGAGTGAGCAGATCTGCGGAAACGGCGTTGCCGACCTGTGCCTCGGCGTTCGCCTTCACCACGGTGTCCGCTGAAGCGCCGGTCAGGAGCTCCTCCAGCGCGGCCAGCATGATCACGGGCTCGACGCTACGGAACTCGACCGTCGGGAGCGGCTGAGTCGCCTCGTGAGTCTTCTTGCGGAAGAGGCCAGCCCTGGCTGAGGCCGGTTGGCTTGGCCCGTGAGGCCATGACGCCGTCGCGCTAGCCGCCGTGCTCGGCATCGGCTCTGAAGTAGTCGCATGAGAGGCTCATCGCGTCGGATCCTATCCCCGATGACCTACCAGATCAGCCGCCGTCAGCGGTTCCACCGCGCGGTGCTGTTCACCTCCGAAGGCCGGCGGGTACCGGCGCTGGCAGCGACCTGGTCGGAGCGTCCCACGAGCGTGTTCGCTCGCCTTCTTCGTGAGGTGGAGTTCCACACGGGGTCCCGCAGACGCTGCCGCACCGGCCAAGCCCGCTCGCGTGAACGTCGCCGTGTCGTCGTGAGCCCGCCACCTGCGGCTTACGGCAGGCGCGCTGCTGGGCAGCGTGGGAGAGCGGCGAGCGCACGGCACGCCCCGCTCGGGAGGTTGCGGACGTCGCACGGTGGAAAGAGGTCCCGCCCGCACGGTCCCGAGCGGGTCGCTACCACCTGGACATGGAGCCGCCCGAGTGAAGGCCCGTTCGAAGTTTGCGCCGACGACCGCGGCGGCCATCGTCGCTCTAGCTGTAGGCCTGGTTCCTACCTCAGCGGCCGGCGAGACCGCTGGCGATGACACGCCGTCGTCGCAGGAGGTCGACCTCGACCTTCGTACGGAGGCTGCAGCCATCTCGCGTGACACGGGCGCCCCGGTCGCCGACGTGGAGCACGCGCTGCTGAACGTGGACCGGATCGACGCCACCCACCGGTTGGCACGCACGCTGCTCGGTCACACGTTCGCCGGGTTCTGGACCGAGCCGGCGACCGCTCGCATGTCCGTCGCTGCTGCCGGAGGCGTCCCCGCGACCGTTCAGAATCGACTGCTGTCGGTCAGTGAAGGTCTCGACCTCACGTTCATTGCCGTCGAGCACCCGCTGCGGGACCTCGAAGCGGCGGTCAGGGCGCTCCCGGCCGATCTGGGATGGCACCAAGCCGGGGCCGATCCCGTCACGAACGCAGTCGCGCTGGAGGCGCATCCCGGACGAGGTGCTGAGGTTGCCGACGAGGTTGCCACCCGCTTCCCCAACGTCCCGTTCACGGTCAACGAGAGCGAGCCGCTCAAGCTGGCACAGCCGTGCCCGACACGTGCGTGGATCGAAAGAACTGCACGCCGGTCGCCCGCGGAGGGGTCGAGATCATCTTTGGGCCGGAGACGACCGGGCCGCGGCCGGTGTGCAGCTCGGGCTTCACCGGTGTCCGGAACGGCGCGCACGTGGTGTACACGGCAGGCCACTGTGCGGGCGCCAACGTGCGGGTGAGCCACGCTGGTGTCACCTGGGGCACGATGCTGGTCTCGCAGTTCCGCGGCGACACCGACGGGGCGGTGTTCAGCCAGGTTGCACCCTGGCAGCCGAGCAACATGGCGTACTGGAACGACAGCGTGAAGACGCACCGCATCACCGCTCGCAGGGTCACCGCCGATCAGTACGTCGGCGAGGCCACCTGCAAGCTCGGACGGACCACGGGGAACACCTGCGGAACCATTACCGCAACGAACCGGGACATCACCGTCGGCAGTACGCTCTTGACTGGACAGACTTTCACCAACGCCTGCGCCCTGCGTGGGGACTCCGGAGGCTCGGTCTTGCGGACCAGCACCGCCCAGGGCATCGTCTCGGGCACCCGGTTGCACTTCGACGAAGCCGGAGGTGAGGTGTGCCCCCGTCAAGCCGCGGACCGGCTCATGTCCTACACGCCGATCCGAAGGATCGAGACCCGCGTCGGCGGTGTGGTAAGGACGACGGCCCCGTGATGGTCTTCTACGCAAGCCTCCACCGACCGCCGTCCGGGATCGAGGCGCACAGGCTCCGCTGCGCTGCGCTGCTCAGTCTCACGGCGATGCTCGCGGCAGGATGTGGCGAGGCGGCGGCGCGGGTCAGCGTGAGCTCCGATGCCGAGCCGACGGCGGAGGAACCGCAGGTGCCGGACGAGGCCGACGAGACGCCCGGAGACGCTCCAGATGAGACGCCCGCCGCGGTACGCAGCCGAGCCCGGGAGCTGCTCGGCCCGGCCCGTTACGGCGGGTTCTGGGCCGAGAACGGAACGTTCGTCGTGGCCGTTGCCGACGAGGTGAGCGACGCCGAACGTGAGCAGCTGCGCCTGGTCGCCGACGGCCGACGGCTGCGTCTCGAACGCGTCACCTACGCTCTCGCCGAGCTCGAGCGGCTGGCGGCTGAGCTGGAGACGCACCCGGACCTCGGCGAGCTGTCCATCAGCATCCACGAGCCGGACAACGTGGTCGTCGCGCAGGCAGAGGACGTCGACCACGCAGCGGCGCTGCTGGAACCGTGGAGCAACGGGGGTCCAGGTCGCCGAGATTCCGTTGGTGCATGGCCCCGTCGGGCGGGAACCGCCGAGCGAGCCGTGACCGCACCGAGTGGTGCTGGGCGCCCGCGCCAGATCGGCCACGGGTCAGGTCTCCAATGCTCCGAGTTCCGGGTTCCCGCCGACTTCGCATGACGTCGCCGGCCGATCGCAGCTACCCGGCAACAACCGGATTCGCCAGGTCGAGGCGATGTCCGCGCACGGGGAGGTGTGCCTTGATGGGCCGGTAACTTCACCGCGCCACGGTCTTACTCCACCAGAGGGATGACGTATGAGTGCACTCCCGCGCGAGCGCACGACCGTGCGACAACGCCCTCCTCGCCGCCTCGACCGAAGCTCGTCGAGTGGGTTGGCGCGGACCGGAGCCGGTTGGGCGACACGCATAACGCCGACCTCGTGACGCGCGACGACGCCTGGTTCGCCGTCCACGTCGTCCGGCGCGCTGCTTCTCAGACTGGCGGACGAGACGCCTCGCAGCTGAGCTTGTCGCGTCACGCCGCCGGGAGGGCCGCCGTCACCGCCCGTGACCGCGAAGGGCCACCCCGGCGCGGGCAGGCACTGGCGACGACTTCTGCGAGCCCCGCCGGCTGCCCACCGATCACCGATGGCTGTGTCGCGTACACCGGAGGTCGGCACATCGGCTTCTGCCATCCTGGCGCCGCAATGGGCGGTTTGGCCGACCGGGTCCCGGGGCGACCGCGTCCACCAGCCGATCGAGGTACCGCGCGGACCGCGAGATGCCTTCGGCCATCTCCTGTCGAGCGCACCGACGATGGGGCGGGACGCGCGGTCTCGAGACCGGCTTGCGTCAGGACCGACCTGAACGGCGCGCGCCCGGCACGCCGCGCCCTTGCCGACTGTCTCATCCGCTTCGCCCGTCAGACGGGCAGCCAACTGGTGGCCGAGGGCATCGAGCACGCCTCCGACCTAGCCACGTGGGCCGAGCTTGGCGCCGACGCGGCCCAGGGCTTCCACCTCGGACGGCCCGGGGCCCTACCCGCCCCCCCGTTCTGTCGACAACTTCAGGCCCACGGCGCCCAGATCATCGTCCTACCCGAAGATGCTCCCACCGAGGGCTCCTCGCCGGAGAGCGCCTCTCTGTGGACCCGACCCCCCACCAGGCCGCACGCATCCTCGAAGCCCTCTTCGAGCAGGGCCTCCTCACGGATGGCATCGAGTCCGCCCACCGATCGGGGCCCCGTCGCAGGCGGCGACTATCATCGCACGGTCGGCAGGTGCAGAAGGCAGGGCCCTGCACGTCGCCGCCAGGCGCGATGGAGCGGGAGTTGGGGCACAGATAGTCCTCAGCGGACTGACCGGCGGTCAGGTCCGGCGCGACCGAAGTGCTCGGCCCCAGGAGCTCGGGGCGGACGGCCACGACGTTCCACGTCATCGACGAGAGGCGAGGAGGAGCCGGGCGTGCCTCGGCAGAACTGCAGGTCGAGTTCTTCAAGCGATCGGCGACGCCGGGCGGGTGCCGGCTCGTGAGGTCCTGGAGCGGATCCCGGACGGCCTGCAGCAGAGCTGCTGGCCACGTTGAAGGCGGTGGAGGGGACGAAGACCACTGTTCGCCTTCCGGGGTGGGGCGCGGTGGCAGGCGATGCGCGACGAGATGAGCGGCTGGTTCGAAGCCCGGGACAAGCACGAAAAGCTGCTCTACCGCTTGTTCGTCCGATTGGACCGGGTTACTCGCCCGGCCTGCCACACCACGCCATCGTGGTCGTTGATGGTGACGCCAAGAAGAACGAGACGGCGATCAGCACGGACTTCTACGGGCTGACCCGCGTGAGCAGTGGGGAGGTCTACGCCCGACGGAGCCGCGTTCGGTCGAGTGATCTCAGGCGTCGGCCGTTGGGCTCCCGTCTGCCGCTTCGGTCACGACGATCATCTGAGCCCGAGGGCGTGGAGCAAGTGCAACGCGGTGTCAAGTGTCGGGTTGGCGCCGTCGAGGAACAGGCTTCCGTACCGCTGACGGACCGCGGTCGATCCGCCGGGCCGGCTCGGCTTTCGACAGCTTGCGTTCGCTCGAGGATGTCGGCGAACGCGGACATGAACTCGTTCGTCGCCTCGATCTCGTGCCACGCCCGGTCGAAAGCGTCAGCGAACCGCGGGCTCTCGGCCTTGCGGGTAGCGATCATCCTGGTCGAGCTTCGACACTACGGTCTCCTCGCCACGCCGGACGCGAGCGTTGCGTGCAGGCAACGGTAGCCGGTATCCGGCGCGGGCGCAAGCCCCGCGCCGGCTCGCGCCGCGGATGGCCGTTGATGTGGCGTACCACGGTACGGTCGCGGGCGGTCGGCAGTCCTCTCGACGGGCGCCGTGCTGCCGGTCGTCCGTCGTAACCGAACGTCGACAACTTTGTCCGGGAGGCACCGTGACAGGCGACGTACCGGTCGGCGCCCGTGACCACGCAGCCGAGCACGACGTGATGCGTCGACAGCTCGATGACCAGGCCTCGAGAACTGGACGAACTGCGTCACGAGATCGCTCGGCTTCGGCGCAGCTCAGCATCGTTGGCTACGGCTCGGTTTCCGAGCCGCGTCCCGGAACGGTCGCCATGACAGCTGCGGATGCGTCGGCTTCGGCGTCGCACTCGGGCGCCGAGGGCCGAACGGAGTACGCCGATCAGCACTCCTCGAGCCAGGTGAAGCTCGCGCTTCTACCGACAGTTGTTCGTCGGCCGCGACGATGTCGACGCCCGCCGGTGGGAGAACCGCAACAAGGGCACGACCGGTTGGTCGCCCGTGCACCTGGGCAACTGGAACACCCCGCGGGAACAACGCCGCTACACCCCGCTGACAGACGAGGTTCTCGCGGCGCACCTCGAGGGCAGGGAGACGATCGGGTTGTACCCGCTACTGGCGGACGACACGTGCTGTCTGCTCGTCTGCGACTTCGACGGGACCAGTTGGCGCTTGGACGCGTTCGCGTACGTCGAGGCGGCCGAGCTGGTTGGTGTGCCCGCGGCCGTGGAAGTGTCGCGCTCCGGCGACGGGGCCCACGTGTGGACCTTCTTCACCGCGCGCGTCCCCTCGGCCGATGCGCGCGCGATGGGGGCGGGCCTGTTGCGTGAGGCGATGGCCCTGCGGGGCGACTGGGCCTGGACAGCTACGACCGGTTCTTCCCTTCGCAGGACTACCTTCCAGCCCGCGGGTTCGGCAACCTGATCGCGCTGCCTCTGCAGGGGGAGTGCCGCCGCGATCGCAACACCACCGTCTTCGTGGATCCACGAACCTGGCATCCCTGGCCGGACCAGTTCGCGTTCCTGAGCTCGGTCGGACGCATCACGCCGGCGCACGTGAGACGGACGGTGGCGAAGCTACAGCCGGTGACCGTGGGCCCGGAGACGCGTCCCCATCGCTCCTCGGTCCGGCCCGACCCGCCTGCACCCTCGACGATCCAGGCACAGCTGGGCGCCATGCTCGCCATCCGCCGTGCTGGGATCCCGCCCGGGCTCTACGCCGACCCTGAAGCATCTCGCGACGTTGCACAACCCTGAGTTCCACAAGAACGAGAACCTGCGGCTCGTCCAACCACGCCACACCACGCTTCATCCGCTGCTACGTCGAAGATCTGGAGCATCTCTACCTACCACGCGGACTGACCGATCGAGCGGTGGCCCTGATCGAGGACGCAGGGAGCCGTCTGGTCATCGTCGACGAGCGAACCGAGCCGGCCGGCATCGAGGTGACCTTCAGAGGCGATCTACGAGACGCACAGCTGCCGGCCGTCGACGCGATGGCACGGCACGACCTCGGGATCCTGGAGGCGCCGCCCGGAACGGGCAAGACCGTGATGGCGTGCGCCCTGATCGCTCATCATCGGACCCCGACCCTGGTGCTGGTCGATCGTAAGCCGCTACTGGAACAGTGGCGAGAACGTCTTCGGGCCCACCTCGACATCGAGGCCGGTCAGATCGGTGCGGGCAAGAAGCGTCCGACCAAGGTGGTGGACATCGCCATGATCCAGACCGTCACGCGCAGTGAACAGCCGGGCGAACTGTTGGACGGCTACGGGCTCATCGTCGTCGACGAGTGCCACCACGTCCCGGCACCCACCGTCGAGCGAGCGCTCCGACAGATCGCGGCCCGCCGGTGGCTGGGGCTCACGGCTACACCACAGCGCTCGGACGGCCTCAAGCAGATCATGATCATGCAGTGCGGACCGATCCGGCACCGGCTCCGTCAGCGGACGGACAACCTCGAGCGCAGCATGCACGTCCACCGCACCAACCTGGTCATCGATCACGCCACCGACGGGCTCACCCGCGGCGAGGTGCTCGCGCTCTGCAACGCCGCGTTGGTCGAAGACCGGGCGCGGGTCGAACAGGTCTGTCGCGACGTCGTGAGCGCGTTGGCAGCCGGCCGCAACTGCCTCGTCCTCAGCGGCCGAACCGAACACGTCGAGGTTCTCGCCGATCGGCTGCGCGGCCACGGCCTGACCCCGCTGGTGCTCCACGGCGGGCTGAAGCCGAAGCATCGGCGAGACGTCCACGGTCGCCTCGCCGAGAACGACCAGGTGCTGCTCGTCGCCACGGACCGCTACATCGGCGAGGGCTTCGACTGCCCGCGACTCGACACGTTGTTCCTCACCTTCCCGGTCTCGGCGCCACAGCGGATCACGCAGTACGTCGGACGCATCCTCCGCGAGCATCCGGGCAAGGACGCCGTCGAAGTCCACGACTACCTCGACGCCGACGTCCCCATGTTCGCCGCCATGTACCGCCGGCGACTGCCTGGCTACAAGCAGCTTGGCTTCGCACCAGACCGACCGGCCGCCGCCAGTTCGCCCCAGCTTCCCCTCCGACGCCCGGCGACGAACCGAACCAAGACCGATCCGCCACCGGCCGCGGAGGATGCAGAGCCAGCCGCTGCCCACGTACGCGCGTGGGCGCAGGCGAAGGGTTTGGAGGTCGGGGATCGTGGACGGCTGAGCGCGGAGGTTCGACGGCAGTACCGCGAAGCACACAGATGAGACGCGACCCTCCCGACTCGGGCGTTCTGTGACGCGTAGACAGAACGCCGTGCTGTGCGGTTCACATACCGCACCCAAGGAGTCCGATGGCGACACTGTCAGAACTACTGGCCACCCTCGCCGAGCTCGACAGCGCGTGTCCGAGCGTTCGCTCGGCAGCAGGCTCTGGCGGCCCACCTCGCCCGGTTCCCGAACGACCAGTGAACCTCGAAGCGGCCGTGCGCCGCCGGGTCAGCGGCACCGACCACCCCACAGCTCCACGAGCAGGCGACCATCGCGGCCGCCCAGCGGCACGAGCAGTGGCACCCGGACTGGGCCGTCTCGGGAGCGGTCGACCACGCCGCGGTTCACCCGCGGGCCGACCTGAGAACGTCCGCAGCATCGCGCGGCGAGCCTACGAGCAGCCCCGAACGACCCGGGCACAAGGCCCGCGTTCCAGCGACATCACCCTGACAGGTGTTCGTCACCCTCGGCATCGACACCCACAAGCACACCCATCTCGCGGTCGCCCTGGACCAGCTCGGTCGCCGGCTCGACCAGCTCGAGATTCCGACCACGACCGCCGGGTTCGCCGAGCTGTACGCCTGGGCCAGCGAGCTCGGCACCATCGACACGGTCGGGATCGAAGGCACCGGCGCGTACGGCGCGGGCCTGTGCCGCTGGCTGCGTGTTCGTGGCCTGGTCGTGGTCGAGGTCGAACGCCCCGACCGCAAGCTGCGCCGCAACACCGGCAAGTCCGACCCGATCGACGCTGAGGCTGCGGCCCGCAAGGTGCTCTCGGGCGAAGCGACCGTCACCCCGAAGTCGGGGGCCGGGAACGTCGAGATGATCCGGGTTCTGCGGCTCACTCGCCGATCTGCGCTCGTTTCCCGCAGCCAGGTCACCAACCAGCTGCACGCGTTGACCGTGACCGCACCCCCCGCCCTACGTGAACAGCTCGAGGGCCGCACCACCCGCAAGCGGGTCGCGATCGCCGCCAAGTTCCGACCCGGCGACGAACCCGACACCGTGCTCGCCCGCGACCCGCTACGCGATGAAGAAGCTCGCGCAGCGCTTCCGCGCCCTCGACGCCGAGATCAAAGACCTCGACCGCCAGCTGACCCGGCTGGTCACCACGACCGCACCCAAGGTGGTCGCCCTGCGTGGAGTGGGGATCCACACCACCGCCACGCTGCTGGTCACCGCCGGCGACAACGCCGACCGGCTCCGCTCCGAAGGCGCGTTCGCCCGGCTCACCGGCACCGCCCCCATCCCCGCCTCATCCGGACAGACCGACCGGTTCCGGCTCTCGCGCGGCGGAGACCGCCAGGCCAACGCCGCGCTGCACCTGATCGCCGTCAACCGGCTGCTCTGCGACCCCCGCTCCAAGGCCTACGTCAAGAAGCGAACCGGCGGCACCAAGGCCAACCTCGACATCCTCCGACGCCTCAAGCGCTACACCGCACGCGAGCTCTACCCCCTGATCGTCGAGGCCCTCACCGAGGCCGAACCCGACCTGGTCCCAGCCGCTTGACGGCTATAGAAGCATCTGCGGTGATGGCGTCTCGCACCGAGTAGCTTCAACGGGCGTTTAGCTACGCCGGGTTGGAAGCCGTGTCGACCGATCCGTCCTCCTGATCTGCGTGCCTCCTGCCCGAGCGATCGCGCTCGCGGCGGAGGTCAGGAGCGCAGGTGTTCACGCATCCCACGCAGCGCGAACAGGATGCGGCGGCCGTCCGCCGACTGCCTGACAACGCCCGCCGACAGGAGGGCTGAGCCCAGTGAGCCGCAATCGGCTGCGGTCGCCTTCGGGTTCCCGCGGTAGCCGCGGCAGATGGCCGTGAGCGTCCGCTCATCGTCATCGAGCTCAGCCGCGGCCGCGAGCCAGCTCATCTGCGCCTCGGTGAGCCCCGAGATCCGGGCCGCTGCGATCCGGGACCGCTCCCGCCGTGACGATGACAGGCCGGCATCGACGTCGGCGACGGTGATCACGTCCGCGTCCGAGGTGGCGTCCCAGGCGCCCTCACCGATCAGCTGGAAGACGTGCGGGTGCCCGTCGCACTCCTCGACCAGTCGCTCGATCGCGTCTGGCACGAACCGCACGCCCTGCTCGTTGAACTGCTCGAAGCGGAGCAACGCGGCACGGATCGCCTCATCTTCTAGGCGGTCGAGCTCGAGGTCGCGGCACCGTTCACCGAAGGTGACCTTGTGTTGCTTGAAGCGCGACCGCAGCCCCGGCAGGCCAGCGAGCAGCACCGCGAATGGCAACACCCGGCCGGTGCCGTCGGAACGGTTGATGACCTCTTGCAAGGCGGTGAACACGGCCCGGAGCGATTGCGGGTCGATGACGTGCGCTTCGTCGATGAGCAGCACCACCGGTCGGTCCCGTCGACACGCGCCGCCTCTCCGAGCCGTTCGAGTGCGTCCACCAGCGCGATCGAAGCTGGCTGATCGACGCCGCTGTCGTCGAGAGCGACGTCGAGCACTCCCGCGAGACGGACCTGCCTGATGCGGCTCAAGGCGTCGGTGACGGCGCCGACGAGCTCGGCGGTCGTTGAGGCGGCGCGTAGGGCCGACACGAGCCGGCTGACGAACAGCGTGGTGAACGGTTCTCCGTCCACCGCCGCGACGCGGACCACGACCGCGCCGGGCGCCCAGTCATGCACGTAGTCCTCGACCGCGGCCAGCAGCGTCGTCTTGCCGTACCCACGCTCTTGTTCGATCAGCCGCGGCGCCTGCTTCGCGCCGGTGACTGCCCGGTCGACCATGCTGCGGATGACCCCGAGCTGTTCGGGTCGCTCGACCCAGACGTCCGCATCCCCGAACCCGGGGTTGAACGGGTTGTTCGCCGCCGACCTCACACGCAACTCCGTAACATTATGGATATCCGGAATGTTACCACCGGTGACCGGGCCCGGGTCGCGCGACGGCGCCGTGACGCCTCTCAACGTGGCGGACCGGGGCACGGCGCTTCCGCGGGGTGGGTGGCCCGGAGCATTCTCGCTCGTTGCACCAACCGCCGTAGCGGGTAGCTCCTAATACCGTGCGTCGGGCGTGATCAGGCGCCGCTTGCCTCACCCGGGTGCTGGCTGGACTCTGGCCCTCTGCGCCAGCGTCGCCGGAGCATCTCGAGTGCCCACGCAAGTCCCGCCATCGCCATCAGCATCCGGCCGGTGAAGGGGCTCCCGGACGGCGACTGTGGGCCGGCAGTGGTCCAGACGGGGTCGCTCTGGATGATGCTGACGCCCCGCTGGGGGATGGACCGTTCCTGCAGCCAGTCACGGACGCCGCGCTCGTTGCGTGCCGGGTCCTCAACAGCGACGACCACCCGGTTGATCCGCTCATCGGCGTCGGAGAAGACCACGCCCGGCAGGCCGTGGACGTCTGCGACCGCGGTGAACCAGTCGTGCAACTGGATCCAGGTGAAATCGGCCTCGTGCACGACCACGCGTTCCTGGCCGAAGCCGGCTCCCAGCAGTTCGACCAGAAGCGTTCGCGCCAGTCCTTCGGCTTCCTCACTCGCCTCAGCCAGCCACAGGTGCAGGGTCCCGCCGTCGCGTGCAGCGCCGTCGCCGCCTTCCACCCAAGCGCCACCGAAGCCGGGGACCTGCTCGGCGACGAGACGGTACTCGTGGTCCGGACTACCCCGCGGCGCGACATCGGCCTCCACCGCCGCTGCCTCCCGGCTTGTCAGCCGCACCGCCCCTGAGCACACCGAGGTGTCCAGCGGAGCATCGCTCCCAGCATGCATCGCGTAGATGCGCCACGCTTCTCCTGCTCGCGGGGTGATCCCTTCAGACATCGTCATCACGAGGCCGTCTCCCTGGGCGCTGGTCCCGGTGGTGACCTCAACCACATCCGGTGCCTCGCCCTTGAGCAGGTCGATCACCGGAAGCGCGCGGGCGACAGCAGGGTGCCGTCGGGGGCCTGCGAGCCCGGGAGCGCCCGACCCTCGAAGACGACGTCCGCCAACTCGAGCTGCTGGGCCTGCGACATCGCGGCGCATGCGGCCCATGCAGGCGCCGCGGGCGCAAGTAGGCAGGAAGTCACCACGGCGGCCGCAGCCAGCGTCGTCGGACCTGCCCTGACGTCGTCATCGCCTCGCTCTCGCCGCATGAGCCGTGGTAGTGGAACGATCGCCCCGCTCTGAAGGAACGACGAAGGCGGTCCAGTCGCTCGCGATAGGGTCAGACGTCGACCTGGCCCTCGCAGTTCCCTCCTCGACCACCTCGTAGCTTCCGCTCCCGGCCTCGCGCCCGGCTGCGAGACACGAACCCCTGTCTGTGCACGGCTCGTCGAAGGAGGTGGTGTTGATGCGCCACCGGGGAGCCGACGTTCCGAACCCGGGTCACGCGTGCGGCACAGGACCGAGACATACCTGGGAGCCCGAACACGACCTGGGAGGCGGCATGGGATCTGACGGGAGCGATCCCGACCACGGTTCTCGTCGACGACCGAGGTCGCTGGTCCAGGGGCCTCCAGCGGTCCAGGGCATCTACCTTGGACTTGCCCTTGTCGGGTTCTGGGTGTTGCTCGGAGGCACACCAGATTTAGCTCTGGCCGCAGGGGCGGCCGTATGGGGTGCTTTGGGAGGAGCGGTCTACGGACTCGTCCCGCGCTGGCGATCGTGGACTGGGTCGCGGTAGCGACAGACACCCACGGTCATGGTTTCGGACGCGTTGCTCGTACGGCCCGCAGGTGCGGGCTCAACGGGTGGCTACAACACCTCTGCGAACTTCTCTGATGGTGTCATGAACTCGAGGGTCTTGCGGGGCCGTCCGTTGAGCTCGGCAGCGATGGCATCGAGGTCCGCCTGGCTGTAGGGCCTGAGGTCGGAGCGCTGTTCCGGTCGCAGTCGTGAGGCTTCGATATCATGCGATACCGCCGACGGAGGTATCACGTATGACCGACGTGCTGATCCGCAACGTTCCCGATGACGTCGTCTCCGCCATCGAGGCGAAGGCCAAGCGTCTCGGTCTGTCGCGGACCGAGTACCTCCGCCGGCAGATGCTGCGTGTCGCCTCGACACCTGATGAGCCTGTCAGCGTCGAGTCGCTCCGCCAGTTCGCCCAGACCTTCGCCGACCTCGGTGACCCCGAGGTCATGCGCGGGGCGTGGGAGTGACCGACTGGCTCATCGACAAGTCCCCCTGGTCCGTCTCGGTGACGTCGTCGATGGGCAGACCTGGGCCGAGCGGATCGAACGCGGTCTGGTGCGTGTCAGCACCGTCACACGGCTGGAGATCGGGTACAGCGCCCGTACCGGGGATGAGCTGCGGACGGGTCTGCGGAGTCCACCACGGGCCTCCATGCCGGTGGAGTATCTGACGCCAGCCATAGAGGACCGCGCCGTCGAGGTCCAGCAGCTGCTCGCCGACCGTGGACACCACCGGGCTCCGGCCGTGCCAGACCTACTGATCGCGGCGACTGCCGAGCTGGCGGGCCTCGCGGTTCTCCACCACGACAAGGACTTCGACATCATCGCGGACGTGACCGGCCAGCAGCTCGAGCGGCTCCCGCTCGACGAGTAGCTCGCAACAGGTGCGGGCGTCGTCGCTACTGGGATTCCGGCGAGGGCGAGCTCTTCTCAGCACCGTGGCTTGACGCGTCACTTTCTCTGCTGTCTCGACGAGATGGTCGGTTCACCGGGCGGTCAAAGCGGGGCTCGAGAGTGCGTGACACGGGGTCGTCGACCGTCGTGCCTCTTGCCTCGCCAGGTGTCGTGTCAGCACATCGCGGCGGAGGCCGAGGTGTTCTGCCGAGCTGGGGCCGGGTAGGAGTCGCGTGAACCATCCGCGCACCCGGGTCGTCGTCACGGGTAGTGGTCCCGTGGGGACCGTGCGAGGATGTCGTGGGGCGAGGAGGGCGCCGGTGTACGAACCGGATCCTCGAACGCTGCGTGCGGCGGCGGCGGGAGACGTCGATGCCTTCGACGAACTCGTGGAGGGCTACCGCGTTCCCGTGTGGCGTTACCTCACCCACCTGGTCGCCGATCGTGCGCTCGCGGAGGACCTGACGCAGGAGACGTTCCTGCGCATGTACCGCCACCTCGACGACTTCGCGGGCCGGTCACGGTTCTCCACGTGGGTGTTCCGGATCGCTCGCAACCTCGGCATCGACGCGCTCCGCCGCCGCGACGCAGAGACGGCATGGCTGTCGACGACATCGCGCACCGCAGCGTCGCGTTCTTCTCGATAAAGAGCTCGGTCAACTTCGTCGCCGTGGCGGTGGTGGGGGTGGCGATGTTCGCCGGCGTCGGGCCCGAGCTGTCGCCTTGGCTGACCATCCTCCCGGCTGCGCTCGCCCTCGCCGCGATCGTGGGTGTGGCCCTGCTCCCGTTCGCGCTCTCGCGGGCGGCGGAGCTTGGCGCTCGGGGCGGCAAATGGGAGGCGATCGCCAAGGTCCTGATGGCGTTGGGCGAGGGAATTCGGAGGCGGGCCGTGTCCTGCGCCGCAACGACTGGAAGGTCATCCTCGGGGCGCTGGGCTACTGGGCCTTCGACAATGCCGTCCTGTTGGCGTGCTTCCGCGCGTTCGGCGACGTCCCGCCGCTGACCGTGGTGCTCATGGGCTACCTGATCGGGCAGCTTGGCGGGCTGCTGCCACTGCCCGGCGGGGTGGGGGCATCGACGGGGGGCTGATCGGGACGCTGATCGTCTACGGCGCGCCGGCGGCGACCGTCGTGGCGGCGGTGGTGGCTACCGGCTGATCCTGTTCTGGCTGCCGTTGCTGGTGGGCGCGCTGGGGTTCGCCACGTTGCGGCGCGGGTCGGGCGACCCGGACCGGCCGGGTGTGTGCGGGATGCCCCGACGGGCCCGGACCGCATGACTGCGCCGATGGACGTCGTGGTCGTCGGAGGGCACGGGAAGGTCGCGCTCGGGCTGCTCGCTCTCCCTGGTGGAGGGCGGACACCGGGCCCGCGGCCTGATCCGCGATCCCGACCACGCCGCCGACCTCGAGGCGGTTGGCGCGGAGCCGGTGATCTGCGACCTGGAGACCGAGGACAGCCTGGCGCCCTTCGTGCGGGGCGCGGACGCCCTGGTGTTCGCGGCCGGGGCGGGTCCGGGCAGCGGCCCCGAGCGCAAGCGCACCGTCGATCTGGGTGGCGCGGTCAAGCTGATCGAGGCCGCCGGGGGAGACGGGCATCGGAGCGCTACGTGATGGTCAGCGCGATCGGGGGGGGCTCCCGCGATGGCAGCGCCGAGCCCGGTCCCATGCAGCCGTACTTCGCCGCCAAGGCGGAGGCCGACGGCAGCCCTGGAGCAGGCGGGCCTCCACCACACGATCGTCCCGCCCGGGCGGGCTCACCGACGACTCCGGCACCGGGCGCGTGACCACCGGGCGCGCTCTCGAGCGCGGCGGCCAGATACCGAGAGAGGACGTGGCGCAGGTTCTCCTCGCCGTGCTGGCCGATCCGTCGACGATTGGCAAGACCTTCGACGTGGTGAGCGGCGAGACGCCGATCGACGAGGCGCTCCGCACGCTGTAGCCCTTCTCGGTGATACTCCGGCCCATGGGCAGGAAGTGGCTGGGAGCGGTGGCGACGGTCGCCCTGCTGGCGCTGGGGGGCGCCGAGGGCGCCGCGCCCGCGCAGGCGAAGGTCTCGATCGAGGTCCTGTCCAACCGCGCGGAGGTGGTCTCCGGCGGCGACGCCCTGGTGGCCGTGAAGTTCCCGAAGGGCACAGAGCCTCGCGCGTGCGCGTGAACCTGAACGGCAAGAGCGTCACGGGCGGTTCGCCGTCCGGCCCACCGGTCGCTTCGAGGGCCTGTCACCGGGCCTGCGCAACGGGGCCGAACACTGTCGCGGCGCGGTGCCGGGCGGTGAGGGCGCGCGGCTGACGATCCGCAACCACCCGATCGGCGGGCCGGTCACCTCCGGCCCGCAGATCCAGCCTGGACCTGCTTCGCGGCGCGACGGACGCGCAGTGCAACCGCCCGGTCGAGCTCACCTTCCACTACATGCCCGAGGGCGGCTCGGCGCTCCAGCCCTACGACCCGGCCAACCCGCCGTCGGACGTGGCCAACACCACCACCGACCAGGGCAAGACCGTGCCGTTCATCGTCCGCCAGGAGCGCGGCGCGCTCGACCGCGACGAGTTCCGCATCGCCGTGCTCTACCAGCCCGGCAAGCCGTGGCAGCCGTGGGCGCCGCCAGCGCGGCTACAACCACAAGCTCGTCGACGTTCCACGGCGTCAGCTGCGACACCTCCTACGAGCAGGCCGCGGCGCCCGACGTGCTGAACGTCGAGGCGCTCGGCGCGCGGGTTCGCGACCATGTCGCACGCGCTCAACAACGCCGGCCACAACTGCAACATCGCCACCCAGGCCGAGTCGATGATCATGACCAAGGAGCGCGTGGTCGAGCGCTACGGGCCGATCCGCTACACGATCGGCAGCGGCTGCTCGGGCGGCTCGCTCACCCAGCAGCAGGTGGCCAACGCCTACCCCGGCGTCTACCAGGGCATCACGCCGCAGTGCAGCTTCACCGACGCGTGGTCCTCGGCCATGCTCTACGTGGACTACCAGCTGCTGCGCCGCTACTTCGAGAACCCCGGCGGCTGGGCGCCGGGCGTGACCTGGGGCCCGACGCAGATCGCCGCCGTCGAGGGCCACCCCAACCCGCTCAACGCGATCACCTTCACCACGGCCATCCCGTCGAGCGGCGACCCGAGCCGCAGCTGCCCGGGCGTGCCGCGCGGCGCAGGTGTACGACGCGCAGTCCAACCCGAAGGGCGTGCGCTGCTCGCTGCACGACTACATGGTCAACATCTTCGGCCGGCGGGCGAAGGACGGCTTCGCGCAGCGGCCTTCGACAACGTCGGCATCGAGTACGGGCGCAAGGCGCTCGGGCCGGGACCATCACGCCCGCGCAGTTCGTCGATCTCAACGACAAGCTCGGCGGCTGGGACATCGACTACAAGCAGACCCCGGGGCGCGTGGCGGCCGACCGCCCGGCGCTCAGCCGCGTGTATCGCAGCGGCGCCATCAACCAGGCCGACCAGCTCGACAAGGTCGCGATCATCGACCTGCGCGGGCCCGACCCCGGCGCCTTCCACGACGTCTACCGCACCTACGCGATGCGCGCCCGGCTCATGCGCGAGCACGGCACGGCCGCCAACCAGGTGCTGTGGCGCGGGCCGGTGCCGTTGATCGGCGACACGAACTTCGTCGACGAGTCGATCGTCGCGATGGACCGCTGGCTGGCCGCGGTCGAGCGCGACAAGCGCCGCGTCCCGCTCGCCCGCAAGATCATCCAGGACAAGCCGGCCGACGTGACGGAGCGCTGCACCAACGGCGCCGGCGGGGCCTGCCCGCCTGCGACCTGCGACGCCACGGTGCAGAGCTACTCGAGCGTGCGCATCGAGGCGGGCATGAACCAGGCCGACGACACGATGAAGTGCGTGCTCAGGCCGCTGCGCCGCGCCGACTACGGCCCGGCCGTTCACGCGACGCCCAGTTCGCCCGGCTGCGGGCGGCGTTCCCGAGCGGCGTCTGCGACTACACCAAGCCGCGGCGTGGACCGCACGCCCACCGTCCCGTGGCTCACCTACGAGGACGGGCCCGGGGGCAAGCCGCTCGGCGCTGTGCCGGCTTCGTCGTCGTTCGGCTGCCTCGCGCGGCGGGCGCGGATCGCGTCGCGCAGCGTCGGCCGGGTGAGGCTACGCGCGGCCAAGCGCGCCGCCTGACCCGGCGCGTCCCCGGCCCCGGCACGAAGAAGCGACGCTCGTGGCGCTGGTGCGTCAGGGCCGGCCGGGGGAGGGTCTTCGCCGCCTTCACGGCCAAGGGCCGGGTCGCGCTGGTGGCGACCACCGGGCGCAGCCACGGGAACCGGCGGGTCCGGCCCGGTGCCTCCGCGCGCAGGCTGCGCGCCGCCTACCCGCGCCGCCGCTCCCTGGGGCGCCGGCTGTTTCGTGCGAGCCGCCGCAGCACCCGCCTGATCGCCGTGCGCCGCGGCCGGATCCGTTACATCGCCGTGGCTCCGCGCAGCCTCATCGCCAGGCCCAGGGCCCTGAGGCGCTACCTGCGCCTGGCCGGGGTGTAGACGCGCGGGCTCACGAGTGGATGACCGGGCGGTGATCGACCGCGTGCGCAGCGTCCCGCCCGGCCGGGTGACCACGTACGGCGACCTCGCCCCGGGCGCTCCCCGCCACGCCGGCGCGGTGCTGTCGCGCTGCGAGGACCCCGGGGTGCCGTGGCAGCGAGTGGTGCGCGCCGACGGGTCGCTGGCCAAGGGCGAACGCCAGCGCCGGCTGCTCGAAGCCGAAGGCGTGCCGTTCCGCGGCGCCCGGGTGGACATGCGTGCGGCCTGGATGCCGCCCGCCCAATAGGCTGGCGAAAGTGGGAAGGGCTACTGCCTACGAGAAGATCACCTACGAAACGGCGGAGACCGGGGTCGCGACGATCACGCTCGACGATGCGGCGAGAGGGTGGACATGCGCGCCGCCTGGATACCGTGTAGAGTAGAAAGTAGGACTTCCCACTACTACTTGACGGAGCCGAGCTTGGCCTACGAGAAGATCCGCTACGAGGTCGCGGACGACGGCGTGGCGACCATCACCCTCGATGACCCGAGACGCGCAACGCGCTCGGCAACGAGATGCTGGCGCGAGCTGATCGAGGCGTTCGAGGCGGCGCGCGACGACGACGACGGTGCGCTGCGTGGTGCTCACCTCCTCGCACGAGAAGGTGTTCTCCGCCGGCGGCAACCTGGACCGGTTCGCCGCCGACGTGCCGCTCGGTGCACAAGCACTTCGGCACCGAGCGCTTCCCGCGCGCTCTTCAGGCTGATCGGCCAGCTCGGCAAGCCCACCATCTGCGCGGCCAACGGGCACGTGCTGGCGGGCTCGCTGGGCCTCGCGCTGGCCTGCGACCTGATCGTGGCCAAGGACACCGCCGGCTTCGGCACGCCCGAGATCAACGTGGGCGTCTTCCCGTTCATGATCATGGCGCTGATCTACCGCAACGTGCCGCGCAAGAAGACCAACGAGCTGCTGCTGCTCGGCGAGCGGCTCACCGCCGAGGAGGCGCTGCGAGGCGGGCATCGTGAACAAGGTCGTGCCCGCCGAGGAGTTCGACGCCGCGGTGGACGAGTGGGCCGAGCAAGCTCGCCGTCGAAGTCGCCGGTGATGATGAAGCTCGGCAAGGACGCGATGTACCGCCAGATGGACATGCCCTTCGACGACGCGCTCGACTTCCTGCGCCGCAAGCTCTCGCTGGCGCTCACCACCGAGGACATCGAGGAGGGCGTGACGGCCTTCTTCGAGAAGCGGGAGCCGGAGTGGACGGGCCGGTGAGCGCCGCGCTGGTGGCGCTGCGCTGCCGCACCTCGCGACCGCACGCCCGCGCCGTCGCGCGGCGTCGACGCGCTCGCGCCGCTGGTGGCCAAGCGGCTGGGCCGCGAGCCGCGCTCGATCGGCGACGCCGGGCGAGCCGCGCGGCCGCCGCTACGAGGACGACCTGCGCGACTCGCGCGGCTGCCTGCTCGAGGCCGGCGGCCAGGTGGACGACGCCCTCGGCGGCGGCGACGTGCCGGTGCTCCTGGCGGCCGAGTGCTCGGTGGCGCTCACCACGCTGCCCACCGCGCTGCGCCACCGCCCCGACGCGAGGGTGCTGTGGCTCGACGCCCACGGCGACTTCAACACGCCCGACACCACGCCCAGCGGCTACCTCGGCGGCATGGCGCTGGCCGGGGCGTGCGGGCTGTGGGACGCCGGGCTCGGCGGAGGGGATCGATGCCGCCGAGCGGGTGGTGCTCGCCGGCGTGCGCGACCTCGACGAGCGCCGAGCGCGAGGCGCTGGAGGGCGAGCGCCGTGACGGTGATCGGCGCCAGCCCGGTCGAGACGCTGGTGGCGGTGAAGAACGCGCTCGACGGCGCGCCGGTCTACGTGCACCTCGACCTCGACGTGCTCGACCCCGAGCAGTTCCCGGCGCAGTTCCCCGCGCCCGGCGGGCTGCCGCCCGAGAAGCTCTCGACCTGCTCGAGGCCGTGGCCGGCGAGTGCGAGCTGGTGGGCGTGGAGGTCACGGCCTTCGAGGCGCCCGACGACGACCTCGAGCGCGCAGGCCGCCGCGGCGACGGCGCTGCACGTGCTCGAGCCCGCTGCTCGACGCGATCCCGGAGGAGGCCCATGTCGGCGACTGAAGCGATCCGATGGCAGCCGCCGACACGCTGGTGGCGCGGCCGCCGCTGCGCGAGCTGGTCGACGACCTGCACGAGCGCCGCGAGCAAGGCGCGGCTCGGCGGCGGCGAGGAGAAGATCGAGCGCCAGCACGCCGCAGGACAAGCTCACCGCGCGCGAGCGGCTGGCCCTGCTGATCGACGAGGGCACGTTCACCGAGCTCGGCATCCACGGCCGGCCGCACTTCTCCCAGCGCGCGATGGAGGGCAAGGAGGCGCCCGCCGACGGCGTGATCACCGGCTACGGCAAGGTCGACGGCCGGCTGGTGGCCGTCTGCGCCTACGACTTCACGGTGATGGCCGGCTCGATGGGCATGACCGGCGAGCTCAAGGTCACGCGCCTGCGCGAGCTGGCGCTCGGCAAGCGCATCCCGATCATCTGGCTGCTCGACTCCGCCGGCGCGCGCATCCAGGAGGCGGCCGGCTCGCTGTTCGCCGGCTCGGGCCACCTGTTCCGCGAGGAGGTGATGATGAGCGGCGTGATCCCGCAGGTCGCCGCGCTGATGGGCCCGTGCGCCGCGGGCACCGCGTACATCCCCGGCCTGGCCGACTTCGTGCCGATGGTCAAGGGCCGCGGCTCGATGGCGCTGGCCGGGCCGCACCTGACCAAGGCGGTGACCGGCGAGGACGTGACCCAGGAGGAGCTCGGCGGCTCGAAGGTCCACACGCAAGATCTCCGGCGTCGGCGACCTCGAGGTCGAAGTCCGACGAGGAGTGCATCGAGGCGATCAAGGACTACCTGTCGTTCTTCCCCGCAGAACTGCGAGGAGCCGCCGCCGATGCGCGAGCCGGCGGACCCGCGTCGACCGCATGCGACGAGGAGCTGCTCGACATCCTGCCCGAGTCGCCGCGCAAGCCCTACGACATGTACGACGTGATCCGCCGGATCGTCGACGACGGCGAGTGGTTCGACATCAAGCCGCGCTTCGCGCGCACGATCATCACCTGCTTCGCGCGCATGGGCGGCCGGCCGGTGGGCATCGTGGCCAACCAGCCCAAGCACCTGGGCGGCATCCTCGAGAACGACTCCGCCGACAAGGCCGCGCGCTTCATCAACCTCTGCGACGCGTTCGGCATCCCGCTGCTGTTCCTGCAGGACGTGCCCGGCTTCATGGTCGGCACCAAGGTCGAGCAGGCGGGCATCATCCGCCACGGCGCGAAGATGCTCTACGCGGTCTCGCGCGCCACCGTGCCGAAGGTCACCGTGGTCGTGCGCAAGGCCTACGGCGCCGGCTACTACGTGATGTGCGGCAAGGCCTACGAGCCCGACCTGATCGTGGCCTGGCCGTCGCGCCGAGATCTCGGTGATGGGCCCCGAGGGCGCGGTGAACATCATCTTCCGCAAGCAGATCGAGGCGGCCGAGGACCCCGACGCCACCCGCGCCGAGATGATCGAGGGGATCCGCAAGACGATCGACCCCTACATCGCGGCGGGCAACGCGATGATCGACGACATGATCGACCCGCGCGAGACGCGGCCGACGGTGATCAGGGCGCTCGAGATGGCGGCGACGAAGCGGGTCGAGCGGCCGTGGAAGAAGCATGGGGTGATGCCGGTCTGAGCTCGAGCGTGGCCGATCTTCTTCGACGGCCCCGAGGCGCTTCTGCGAGTGGCTCGAGGAGCACCACGACTCCGAGGCCGAGGTGCACGTCGGCTTCTGGAAGAAGGCCACCGGCAAGCAGACGATGAGCTGGTCGCAGGCCGTGGACCAGGCGCTGTGCTTCGGCTGGATCGACGGCGTGCTCGACCGATCGACGACGAGCGCCATCGCAGCGCTTCACGCCGCGCAAGCCGGGCAGCAACTGGAGCAAGGTCAACGTCGCGCAAGATGGCCGAGCTCGAGGCCGCCGGCCTGATGACCGACGCCGGCCGCCGCGCCTTCGAGGCTCGCGACGGAGGCCAAGACCGGCGTCTACGCGTTCGAGTCCGAGCAGAGCGAGCGAGCTGCCGCCGGAGTACGACGCGGACGCTGACGGCAGCCGGCGCCGCCGAGTACTTCGAGACGCAAGCCGCCGTGGTACCGGCGCACCGTCGATCCACTGGGTCACCAGCGCCAAGAAGGAGGAGACCAGGTTGAAGCGACTGAAGCAGCTGATCGAGTGCTCGGCGAGCGAGGGCCTGCCGACAGTTCCCCGCTGAGAGCAGCGCGATGAGCCGCTTCGAGGACCCGGTCGTCATCACCTGCTCCATCTCCGGCGCGGTCGCCAACCGCGACCAGTGCCCGGCGATCCCCTACACGCCCGAGGAGTACGCCGCCGAGGCGCGGCGGATCGTGGACGAGGGCGGCGTCGATGATCCACATCCACGCGCGCACGCCCGACGGCGTGCCGAGCTACGAGATCGAGGACTTCCGCGCGATCACCGAGGCGATCCGGGCCGAGGTGGACGACGTGATCATCAACTACTCGACCGGCGCCATCGGCGTGCCGATCGAGAAGCGGATCGAGTACCTGCGCGAGCTGCGGCCCGACGTGGCCGCGCTGAACATGAGCTCGATGAACTACGCGAAGTACTCGAAGCGCGCGCAAGGACTTCGTGTTCAAGGCGGTGTTCGAGAACTCGTTCGACACGATCATCGAGTTCCTCACCGCGATGAACGAGCTCGGGATCAGGGCCGAGCACGAGTGCTTCGACACCGGGCCACGTCGCCAACCTCGACCCGCTGCTCGACATGGGGCTCCTCGCGCGAGCCGCTGCAGATCTCGTGCGTGATGGGCGTGACCGGCGGCATCCGGCCCAACGCCGCGCAACCTCGCCCACATGGCCGAGCAGGTGCCCGGCGGGCCCGAGGGCCCGCAACAACTGGGGCGTGATCGGCATCAGCCGCGACGCAGTGGCGGCTGGTGGCCGCGGCGCTGACGCTCGGCGGCAACGTGCGCGTCGGGCTGGAGGACAACTTCTACCTCCCGGACGGCGAGATGGCGCGCTCCAACGGCGACCTGATCGCCAAGGCGCGGCAGATGACCGAGGACATGGGCCGGCGGCCGGCGACGGTGGCCGAGGCGCGCGAGCTGCTCGGCATGCCGAGGCGTGAGCGTCACGCCGCGACCTGCTTCATCGCCAACTCGGTGAGCTGCCCGGTGGTGGTCGCGTGAGCGCCGCTCGAGCGGCGTCAAGGTGCTCGACCTCTCGCGGCTGCTGCCGGGCGGCTTCTGCTCGCTGCTGATGGCCGACTTCGGCGCCGAGGTGCTCAAGGTCGAGGACACCGGCATGGGCGACTACGTGCGCTGGGCGCCGCCGCTACTACGAGGGCGCCGAGCGACTCGGCGGCGCTCGGCGCTGTTCCTCGCGCTCAACCGCGGCAAGCGCTCGATCCGCGCTGAACCTCAAGGAGGAGGCGGGCCAGCGAGGTGCTGCTGCGGCTGGTGCGCGAGCACGACGTGCTGCTCGAGTCCTTCCGCCCGGGCGTGCTCGACCGCCTCGGCGTGGGCTACGAGCGGCTGCGCGAGGAGAACCCCGGGCTCGTGTACTGCGCGATCACCGGCTACGGCCAGGACGGCCCCTACCGCGACCGCTCGGGCCACGACATGAACTACCTCGGGCTGAACGGCCTGCTCGGGCTGACCGGCGAGAAGGACGGCCCGCCGGTCCAGGCCGCCGGCCAGATCGCCGACCTGGGCGGCGGCGCGCTGATGGCGCGCGTTCGGGATCCTGGCCGCGCTGCGCGAGCGCGACCGCTCGGGCGAGGGCCAGTTCGTGGACGTCTCGATGCCCGACGGCGCGCTGTCGTGGCTGGCGATGGTGGCCGGCCGCTACTGTGCGACGGCGCAGGTGCCCGCAGCGCGGCGGCCTCGAGCTGGCCGGGCGCGCTCGTCTGTTACCGGCCCTACGCGTGCGCCGACGGCTGGGTCACGCTCGGCGCGCTCGAGCCGAAGTTCTGGCAGGCCTGGTGCCGCGGGCGTGGGGCGCGAGGACCTGATCGAGAGGCAGTTCGAGGCCGCCGGGCTCGGACACCCACGCCGAGGTGGAGCGCGTGTTCATGGAGCGCACCCGCGACGAGTGGCAGGCGTTCGCCTCCGAGCACGACTGCTGCCTGGAGCCGGTGCTCGAGCTCGACGAGGCGCTGGACTCGGAGCTGGTGCGCGCGCGCGAGATGGTGGTCGAGCTCGACCAGCCCGGCGCCGAGCGAGCGGTGCGCCAGCTGGGCGTGCCGGTGAAGCTCTCGCGCACGCCCGGCGCGCCGCCGGGCCCGGGCCCGGCGCTGGGCGAGCACACGCGCGAGGTGCTGGCGGGCGCTCGGCTACTCGCGACGAGGAGATCGCCGGGCTGGAGGAGGCGGGCGCCGTGGCCGGCCCGGCGCCGAGGCGCCGCGGGGAGCTTCATGGCTGAGTCGAGCGCCGACAACGGCCTGCTCAGGATGAGCGAGCTGGCCGAGGCCAGCGGCGTCAGCGCGGGCACGATCAAGCACTACCTGCGCGAGGGCCTGCTGCCCGAGCCGGTGCAAGACCTCGCGCAACATGGCCTAGTACCCGCCCGAGTTCGTCGAGCGCATCCGGCTGATCAAGCAGCTCCAGGAGGAGCGCTTCATGCCGCTGAAGGCGATCAAGGCGGTGCTCGACGAGGACCCCGAGCGCGCGCGCGCGCTGGTGGAGCTC
>CAWKMM010000008.1:0-175000 GCA_963850715.1 uncultured Nitriliruptoraceae bacterium
TAGTCGCTGTAAGTGAACTCGTACGTGTCCGCGCCATTTTTCACCACGACGCTCTCGGCCATGAATTTTGCGTCAGTGTGGCGGTTGCCGTTGCAGTGGGGACACCCGGGATGGGAATATCAGCGCGGGCTTGTTGCTACCCACGTGACTATATTTTCACCGCCATCATTACGTCAGCCGGTACCCGTTACGACCTCGCGGCCATTTGCGGTGCGTTGTATTCTGAGTGCCGGCAATGCCGACTTCCGCGCACCCTGGGGGTTTGCCCACCAACAAATCATCCGCTCCTCTACGGTGGCCGGCATCGGCGTGGCTATGCCTTGGCCCGCGACGAGCTCGGCGCCCTGGAGGCCTTCGTCCCAGGTTTTGTCGCCAGCTGAGGACTTCGGATGGTGGTGCAACTCTAACCATTCGGCCGAGGTGCCGGTGATCCAGATCCGCTCGCCAGTCGCCTGGTAGCTGATGTCGGAGCGGTCTTCGTCCGTGCAGGGCTGTCCGTTCACTTGGATGGTGCCCGAGCCCTCATAGCGAGCAACATGATCGGATCGTATTCCTCAGTGCTGCCGCTGGATGGCCATGTGCCAAGCCCAGTCGAACAGGACTGACTTCACGTCCTTTGCGCCGGCTGCGGGCGTGTGATCCGAGCCTCGCCTCCGCCCGGGACGTGATGTACACCGGTTGGCGGCGCTACGGTTATTCGGGCGCCGAATTCGCCGGCCTGTGCTTGATCGTCTTGAGCGCTAGACAGGGACGTGCGCGCTGACCATGAGCGTCGCGACGATTGCGACATGTGTCCACATCATTCTTTTTTGAGAAGCCATGGTGATCTCCAGTCGAGGGCGCGGTTCACTAATTGCCGCCGGCGTTACCTAGGACCTGGCCGTCCGCCCGCGTAAGCGACTTGAAGCCTCCCAATGGACTCCCGTTCCGTGCCGGGGTGAACAACACGGTCAACTGTTCGCCGATCTTCAGCGCCTTCGGGCCGACTTTGGTGATCCCGCGCTGGGCGAGCGCGTTCGCCGAACCGGTCGTGAACGTCCAGTCGGTCGTCGTACCGTCTGCGTTCTTCACCGTAACCGTGATCGATCCGTGCGGATTCACGAACTGAATCTTGGCCAGCGTGCCCGTGACTTTCCCCTCTTTCGCCGGGTCGTAGACGGCGGCGGTGGAATGATGCGCCTGGAGCGACGCACTGGCCATCAGACACCCGAACACGACGACACATCCCAAAGCTTGTTTGATCATTTGTGCCTCCCCAAAGTTGTGATCGGAACCAGTGCCATCACATAGCCATCGGAAAAAGGAGGATAGACAGCATTAGAAGAACATGCGCGAGGGTTTACCGAATGGCCGTTATGCGACGGCCGGCCCCTCTCCGATCCGGCCCCGCTCTGGGGTCATTCTACCCCTCTCGCACGGCGCAGATTAGCACGGCCCTGCACTCTGATCTGACGGTGCGCCACCAGTTCCTCGGCGGCGACGGCGGGGTGACGGTACACCCGAGATCCTGCTCGACTCGCCCGACTGCGTCGAGATTCAACTCAGGACGTGAGCTACTGCGGCGGGCGCGGTCCGCTCGGCAACATGTGCGGCTGAAGGCGGACAGCGGCGGAGTACGAGCGCATCTGGGGGCGGGCCGAACCCGCCGGGAGTGTCTCCCCCGATGCCCGCAGTGTCCCGTTGCAGGATCGGCGGTTGTGGCGCAGAACTTCGCGTGTGCTCCCTTTGCAGCTGCTGATCGCCGCTTTGGCGGCTGGGTCGAATCCGAGCAGCGTGTTCGCGTTCTTCCGCGAGGAAATCCTGTTCTGAAAGCTCGGCTCGCGCGGCAGGACACTCGCCGCAATGCACGAGCCGAGTGGACTATCCGACGCCCCCATGACCCCGTTGAACGCTGCTGTCGTCTCGATGCTGATGGAGGTGGAATGTAGTGAGCAGTGTCCGGTCGTGGGGGGATGGAGGGAGACGAAATTGGCGGCGGCTCGACGACAGGCCAATCCGAGGCTGTGCGAACAGCTATCTAGCGACGGGATACGCCGACGCGTAGAGGCGCTGGTACACCTTACGTGCTGACGATACAGATCAGCAAGACTCGGCGAAATAGTGGCGAAACAATCACGATTCACGCCGCTTCTCGGATCAACCAGTTGCGGAAATCGTCCAGTGCGGCGAGCCAATTTTTCAATGAGTTAGCTCCGACGCTTTCTCCGGTTTGTGCACAATCGTGAACAATTCCGAGCCAACTGTGTCGGCGGCTCGACGAAGTGAACCGTCGATCACTTGCGTGTACACGTTGAGCGTCGTATCGACCTTCGCGTGTCCCATCAGTTGTGCGATGACCTTGCCTGGCACTCCTTTCTCGCGCGCCCACGACGAGTAGGTTCGTCGCAGCGTCAACCAGGTCACGCGTTGCAGTCCTAACGTCTTGCACGCCGGAACAATCCACCGACGCACGACGTTGTTCGGCGAGATCGGCTTTCCGGACCATGTCGCGAACATCAGCGATTCTGGCTCCGTGTGCTTCAGACGCGCGCGCCAATCCACAGTCAATTGCACCGCAGCCTCTGACAACGGAATCTGTCGGACTCCGGCAGCAGTCTTTGGCGTGCTGAACATGCCGTCGTAAGACCTGTACTCCGCAAAAACCTACGCGGCGATAGGTTCCAGCTCGTAGTGATGATGCAGGCCGCCGAGACGCGCGCTGCCGACGACACGATGCGCGGCCGATAAGCGATGTCCGGTGAGGGTCGTTCGGCGTGTTGAGTGATCCGGGAGTCCCGGACCCAACGCGGCATGTGGTCGTTCACCGTTGTCGTGGGATATCCACTCCACAAGAACCGACCGAAGATGCCGTTCGTTGAGCGGAATCATCCAATCGAGACACTCGCGCCGTGCCGTCCCGATGACGCGTTCACCGTGCCGCGTTCGCTTGCGGCGCACGCACCGGCGTCTTCAACACCTGTAGGGACATCGATCGAAGGGCCTCGTCGCAGGCGGACAGCGCCGACGTGATTGTGGAGGAATGTCGTCCATGATTGAGCCGATCGGCCACCACGACGTGGCGGCCGTGACGGCATGTAGCGGCGCACGGTACGTGGCGACACCGTCAGACCAAGCTTCACGCGGAGTTCCGCCGCGATGCGCTCCTCACCCCATGTGCGGTTGTGAGTGGCCATTGCCGCGATGAGTTGCTGCACCTCGACCGGAATGCAAGGTCGTCCACGTTGACGTGATTGCCACCGCCAGAAGAGACGAAAGAGATCGCGATGCCACCGCACGAGCGTATCGGGCCGCACCTTCGTCAAGAACTGGCGCCAGTCGACAAACGGCGAGAGCAGAACGAGTGCGATTCGCGAGGCGTTGTCCGTGCGGCGCGCTCGGACCTGGCGCTCGACGAAACAGGCAAGCTGTTTTTCGGAGGAAGAGGTTTTCCGCCGCCAGTTGCGCCCGGGACTGGAACATCAGCCGCAGAAGGCGCAACAAGTCAGCGAGAAGAGCGAACGTCGTTCTCAGCACGTCTGCCGGATCATAACGTCAGCGACGAGACATCATCGAGTTGACTGTGGCAGCGGGCGGAATGATTTATTGCGGAGGACAAGGGCCGGCTGTCACGGATCGCTATAATAAACGCCTTCCCACAGTGGCGCTGACCCCCGGTACCCGTCTCGGCCCGTACGAAATTCTCTCCGCATTGGGCGCGGGTGGCATGGGCGAGGTGTACAAGGCCATCGACACTCGCCTGGGCCGGACGGTTGCGATCAAGACACTCACGACCGGGCAAAGCCAGCGCATTCAGCACGAGGCGCGAGCCATCGCGGCGTTGAGTCATCCTCACATCTGCGTCCTGCACGACGTCGGCCCCGACTACCTGGTGATGGAGTACCTGGAGGGAACGCCCCTGCACGGTCCAGTGCCCCTCGACGAAGCACTGCGCGTCGCGTCGGAGGTCGTCGACGCGCTGGAGGTGGCGCACGCAAAGGGCATTCTGCATCGCGATCTGAAGCCAGCCAACATCATGATGACGAGCAGCGGCACGAAGCTGCTCGACTTCGGGTTGGCCAAGATGACGACTGACGCAGCCGACGATGCCACGCGCACGATCGCGGGAACGGTGCTCGGGACTGCGGCCTACATGTCGCCGGAGCAGGCGCAGGGGAGGCCGGCCGACGCGCGATCGGATGTCTTCAGTCTTGGCGCCGTGCTGTACGAACTGTTGTCGGGCAGGCGCGTCTTCGCACGCGACTCCGTTCTCGACACCTTGAACGCCGTCGTGCGCGACGAACCGCCCCCGCTGGACTCTCCCGCTGCAGCAGATCGTCAAGCGATGTCTGGCGAAGCAGCCGTCGCATCGCTTCCAGTCGATGGCCGACCTGAAAGGCGGCGCTGCAGCACCTGCGGATGACGAAGCCGGATCCGGTGCACGCGTCTCCGTCCATCGCGGTGCTCCCCTTCGCCAACATGAGCCGCGACGCCGACGACGAGTACTTCAGTGATGGCCTGGCGGAAGAAGTGATCAACGCGCTGGCACAGGTGCCCAGCCTCAAGGTGATCGCGCGCACGTCGGCATTCGCGTTCAAAGGGAAGAACGAGGACATCCGCCGAATAGCCGAGACGCTTGGTGTGACCAACATCCTGGAGGGGAGCGTGCGGCGCGCCGGCACCCGCATCCGCGTGACGGCGCAGCTCATTCACGCCGCCGACGGCACGCACCTCTGGTCGCAACGCTACGACCGCGAGATGTCGGACATCTTTGCCGTCCAGGACGAGATCGCCGCGGCCATTGCGGACGCGCTCAAACTGAAGCTCGTGCCCGCGGCCGAGCGCCGGATGCCGAGCCTGCCGGCCTACGAGGCGTATCTCAGATACCGCTCGTATCAGTGGCAATTCACGCGTGAGGCCTCGCAGCGCAGCCGCGAGTGTCTGGAGCAGGCGCTCGCGCTCGATCCGGAGTTTGCGCTGCCGTACGTCGGCCTCGCAGATTACCATCTTGCGCTCGCAGCCGTCGGCGGCATCCCAGCAGGGGAGGCGATGCCGCGGGCGCGCGAGCTGGCGACGCGGGCGCTCGACATCGATCCGGAGTTGCCCGAAGCGCACGCCATGCTGGGCATCGTCGCGGGTCACTACGACTACGACTGGGGCGAAGCCGAGCGCCGGTTCCGCCTCGCCGTGAAACGCGAGCCGCTGTCGCCTCACCTGCGTCAGTGGTACGCCACCTTCTGGCTCTTCGCCACGGGCCGCGCCAGTGAGGCCCGGCTACAGGTGGCGCGTGTGATCGAAGAGGATCCGCTGTGCCAGATGTGGCATTGCATGCGAGCCAATGTCGTGCAAGGTTCGGGCTTCGAGGACGCAGCCCGCGACGATCTTCGGAAGGCCGTGGAGCTCGACCCGAACTTCTGGTTCGGATGGGCGCAGCTGGGCGTGCTCTGTGCAAACCGTGGCCAACAGTCCGAGGCGATGCACTGCGCAGAGAAGGCCATGGGTGCGGCGCCCTGGTCTCCGTACAGCATTGGTCTGATGGCGGGCGCGCTCGCGAACACAGGGCAGGCGGAGAAGGCCGAGCCGCTGCTCGCCACGCTGCGCAGCGATTCGTACGGAGGACCAGTCGGATTCCTCGTCGAGTGTCTGGCCCGAGGCGACATCGACAGCGCCGTCGTATGGGCGAGGAAGGCGGCCGAACAGCGCTTCCCGGTCTTCATCACGGTCCTGATTCGCCCCTTCGAGCCGGTGCTTCGCCAGTCGGCCGAGTGGCCGGGTGTGTTGAAGTCGATGAACCTCACTCCGCGAAGCGAGTGACCTGAACACTCTCGTCCCGAATTCGGGCGCCGACGCAGTGACCAATGGTCCCGGCACAGGCACGGACCGAAGTGAAGGAGATTCTCTTCCACGTTCAGACGATCTATGCCGCGACAGGCGTAGTGTCCGAATAATTCGCCGTCCTCGATTTGGCGTACACAGGCCGCAATTTCGAGCAATCTGGGAACCATTCCCTCGAGCAGCCGGGAAGGCGAAGGAGTGCGAAGTCTCAACGCTCAACGAACTACTTCTGGAGTAGGTGTGCGCGTGGGGCAGAGCAGTCGTACCCGCAGATTATCGCCGAGCTGTGACGCGCTTTGTGACGCAACTAGGTCGGAACATGTGGTTATACGACGTGTTACTGAAGTCGGTACCAAAGCGCTCGCTCGCGATAAATCACTGAGCGGTCGGATCATCATCGTGTTCAGTCGATTGTGATGGAGCTCGCGAGTCACAACTGTTAACCGGAGGGTTGCTGGTTCGAGTCTGAGCCCTCCCCGGCCTGTCTCTAGATCAATTGCAGCTTCGCGCTGCGCGCTCGCTGCATCAGTGCGAGCCCAGCCCGAGGAGCAAATCTCAAGGACGTGTTCGCCGCCGCCAACGGATCGGTGGCGTGCTGAACTACTACTATCGTGCCGCGTAGCGTCGACCGGCTTCGGCGGAGTTATCGGACATTACGTGCTCCTGCCTCCGTACAGAGTCGAGTGGTTAGAGCTGTCTGAGTCTGAACCAGTAGAAGGCATAGGGCCCCATCGTCAGCAGGTAGGGGAGCGTTCCAATTCGCGGAAACAGACTCTTTCCGAACATCTCGATCGGCACGGCTCCGGCCAGCGAGCTGAGATCGAGCTCGACGGCTTGGGCGGTGCTCGAGAGATTACATACAACCAGCACCCGTTCTTTGCCGAGCGCGCGGAAAAAGGCCAGCACGCGGTGGTTCGAAGCCTTCAGGAACACTGTCGAACCGCGGCTGAACACGCGGGTCGACTGGCGCACGGTAATGAGACGGCGCATCCAGTTCAACAGGGAGTGCTCGGAACGCTTCTGCGACTCGACGTTGACGATTTGGTATCCAAACAGAGGATTCGAGATCAGAGGCTGCGCGAGTCGTTCAGGGTCCGCCGAGGAGAAGCCGGCGTTCCAGCCGCCGTTCCATTGCATTGGCGTACGGACACCATTGCGGTCCCCCAGATACACGTTGTCGCCCATACCGATCTCGTCGCCGTAGTAGATGATCGGACTGCCAGGCAACGACATGAGCAGCCCGTTCATCAGTTCGATGCGCCGCCGGTCGCCATCCAGCAGCGGCGCCAGCCGTCGTCGGATGCCGACATTGATGCGGGCCACGGGATCACGCGCGTATTCCTCGTACATGTAGTCCCGCTCCACCTCGGTTACCATTTCAAGCGTCAGCTCGTCGTGGTTGCGCAGGAAGATGCCCCACTGGCACGCGTCGGGGATGTCCGGCGTACGTTCAACGATCTCGACGAGCGGTTTTCTGTCCTCGAGCCGCACGGCCATGAAGATGCGCGGCATCAGCGGAAAATGGAACGCCATGTGGAATTCGTCACCATCGCCGAAGTAGTGACGCACATCTGCGGGCCACTGATTGGCTTCCGCCAGCAACATCCGGTCGGTGAAGTTCTCGTCGAGGCGCGCGCGAAGAAACTTCAGCACCTCGTGCGTCTCGGGAAGGTTCTCGCACGACGTACCCTCACGCTCGATCAGGTAAGGGACGGCATCGACGCGGAAGCCATCGACCCCTAAGTCGAGCCAGAACTTCATGACACTCCACATCTCCTCGCGGACCAGTGGGTTGTCGTAGTTGAGGTCGGGCTGATGGCTGAAGAACCGATGCCAGTCGGTCCTGCTTGGAGTCGGCATCCCAGGCCCAGTTCGACCGTTCCGTGTCAACGAAGATGATCCGAACTCCGGCATAGCGATCGTCTGTGTCGCTCCATACGTACCAATCTCGCCGGGGAGCGTCGCGCGAGCGCCGCGCTTCCTTGAACCACGCGTGCTGATCGGAGGTGTGGTTGAGCACCAACTCGGTAACCACTCGTAATCGGTGCGCGTGGGCGGCATCGAGAAACTCAGCAAAATCGTCCAGCGTGCCGTAGCTCGGATGAATACTGCGGTAGTCCGCAATGTCATATCCGAGCTGCTCCTGCGCGAAGGTGAACAGGTCGGCGAGCTCCTCGACGCCGATGCCGAGCGGGTCCTGTTCCAGCCAGGTCTCGATCTCGCCCACGCCCTCAGCGGCGGACTCGAGCAGGTCGGGCAGCTGCGCCACGACGAGGGCGATCGCGCCCGCGAGGACGCCGAAGAACACCGCCAGACCGAGCACGAGCGACAGCAGGGCCGCCAGAGCGGACGGCAGTCCGACCCGGCGGAGTCGATCCGCCAGCGGGGCGAGCAGCGTGGCCGGGAACAACGCGAGGATGACCGGGATGATGACGATCGTGAGCGCGGACGCCACGTAGCCGAGCAGGGCGAGGACGACCGCGATCCCGACCAGCGCCCAGGCGCTGCGCCCGACCCGCCACAACCCAGCTGGTTCGGGTGGGCCGCCCGTGGGCACGGGGGCTCGGTGCTCGGCACCGTCGCCGGTGGTCTCGTCCTGCTGCTCGGGCACGTCGGCTCGGTGGTCGTCGGACCTGCGACCGTAGGGCGCGTGAGGGCGCGTGCGTGCGGCGCCACCCGGTCCGTCGTCCGGCCGGGTCCGACGAGCCGTGTCGTGTCGCGGCTCGGGCACGCTCGTGACCTCACCGAGAGGGGACGGCGTGCGTGAACTGACGGGGCGGGTCATCGTGGTCACGGGCGCGTCGAGCGGCATCGGCCGCGCCTGCGTCGAGCGTCTGCTCGACGCCGGTTGCACGCGTGGTCGGCGTGGCCCGGGGTGAGGTGACGCTCCGGCACGTCGCCAGCGAACTGGTCGGAGGTGCTGGTCGCCTCGAGGTGGCGGCGCTCGACGTGACCGACCGTCCCGCGGTCGAGGCGCTCGTGGACCGCGTCGTCGCTGAGCACGGTCGCATCGACGGGTGGGTGAACGCCGCCGGCGTCACGACCTACGGCCGGTTCGAGGACCTCCCGGCCGAGGAGTTCGATCGGGTGGTCGAGGTCAACCTCCTCGGGTCGGCGAACGGCGCCCGGGCCGTCCTCCCCCGCTTCCGGGCACAGGGGGAGGGGGTCGTGGTCAACGTCTCGTCCGTCCTCGGCCGGTTCGGGACCCCGCTGATGAGCCCCTACGTCGCCAGCAAGTTCGCCGTGCGCGGGTGGTCCGAGTCGCTGCGGATGGAGCTGCGCGACGCTCCCGGTGTGGCGGTGTGCACGGTCATGCCGAGCTCGGTCGACACCCCGCTGTTCCAGCACGCGGGCAACCACACCGGACAGCGCGTGGAGTCGCCCTCGCTCCCGATGGACCCGCGACCGGGTCGCGGCCGCCATCGTCCGGGTGCTCCGACGGCCACGCGCCGAGGTGGTCGTGGGTCAGGCGCCGCGGCTGATCATGGTGGCCAGAGCCGTCGCACCGGGGCTCACCGAACGGATCCTCGGTCCGCTCATGGGCGCCGACCACACCGCTGGTGGCCGCGTCCCCCCGACCAGCGGTGCGCTCCACCGTTCGTTGGCGGACGGCGAGGTGACCGGCGGCTGGCGAGCGGGCGGTTCACGGTGACGGCTCGTCCGGCAGCACCCGCACGAGCCGGGGGTCGAGCCGGAGGGTGACCTCGTCGCCCGATCGGGGTGGATCCAGCCCTCGGACCGGGACCTCGAGATCGGCGCCACCCGCCCGGAGGTGGAGCACGTGGTGGTCGCCGGCGAAACGTCGCGCGGTGACCGTCGCCGTGATCGTCCCGGTCGCATCGAGCTCGAGCGCGCCCGGGAGCAGCAGCGCGAGCACGTCGCCGGACAGGCCGGTGGCCACCCGCAGGTGCCCGAGCTCGGTGGTCACCACCGGACGCGTCCGCTCGTCCGGGCAGCAGCTGGTGGAGGCCGAGGAACCGGGCGACGTCGGCGTCGGCGGGGGCTCGCCACAGCTCGTCCGGGGTCCCGACCTGCGCGACGCGACCGGCACGCATCACCGCGACCCGGTCGGCGAGCGTGAGCGCCTCGTCCTGGTCGTGGGTGACGTGGAGGACGGTCGCGCCGGACTCGGCGAACACCCGCGGCAGCTCGACCAGCAACCGGTCGCGCAGGGCCCGGTCGAGCGAGCCGAGCGGTTCGTCCAGCATCAGCAGCCGCGGGCGGGGTGCGAGCGCGCGGGCGAGCGCGACCCGCTGCGCCTCGCCGCCGGACAGCTCGGTGACGCGCCGGTCGCCGTACCCGGCCAGGTCGACGAGCTCGAGCACCTCGTCGACGCGGTGCGCGGACCGTCGGCCGGTCGGCCAGCCGCGCATCCTCGGGCCGAACGCCGACGTTGTCGGCCACCGTCCGGTGCGGGAACAGCGCGTGGTCCTGGAACGCGAGCCCGACGCCCCGCTGGTCGGGCGCGGCGACCGGCGAGGTCCTCGCCGGCGAGCCGGATCGGCACCGGACGTCGGCGGCTCCAGCCCGGCGACCGCCCGCAGCAGGCGTCGACTTGCCGCAGCCCGACGGGCCGAGGACGACCACGACCTCGCCGGCGGCGACGTGCAGCGACACGTCGTCGACGGCGACGAGCGTCGCCGTACCGGACGGTGAGGTCTCGGACGTCGAGCATCAGAAGCGTCCCACCTCGCCGACCCGCAGCCGGTCGATCAGCAGCAGCGCGGACGCGGTGACGACCATCAGGATGGTCGACAGGGCCATCGCCTGGCCGAAGTTGGCCGCGCCGGGACGGCCGAGCGCCCGGAAGATGGCCACCGGGACGGTCGGGAGCTCGGCCCGTGCGACGAACACGGTCGCGCCGAACTCGCCCACCGCGATGGCGAAGGCGAAGCCGGCGGCGACGAGCGCCGTCCGCGCGACGATGGGCAGGTCGATCTCGCGCCAGATGCGACGCGGCGGTCGCACCGAGGACGCCGGCCGCCTCGCGGAGCCGCGCGTCGATGGCCTCGATGGCGGGGACCAGGCGAACGGACCACGAACGGGGTCGCGATGAGCGCCTGGGCGAGCGGGACCAGCAGCACGCTCCCGCGCAGGTCGAACGGCGGCCGGTCCAGGCTGATGAGGAACCCGAACCCGACCGTCACCGCGGAGGTGCCGAGCGGGAGCATCAGCCCGCGGTCGACGAGGCGGGTGAGACGGCCGCGGCGCCCGGTGACCGCGATGGCCGTGCAGGTCCCGAGCACGGTGGCGATGACCGCAGCGGCGACGCGCGAAGACCAACGAGTTGCGCACCGCCGCGAGCGGCGCGACGGCCAGCACGGTCCCGCGTGCCTGGGTCGCCAGCCCCGTGAAGTGACCGAGCCCGTAGCCGTCCCCGGTGGCCAGGGAACGCTCGACGAGGACGGCCGGCGGTGCGACCAGCAGCAGCGCGATCACCGCGAGGTTGGCCCGCAGGAACCAGCGTTCGCCCGGCCGTCACCGGGGCGTGCAGGACCTCGTCGGAGGCTCGGGGCGTGCGGCCCACCGATCGGCGTTGGAGCCGGCCGTAGACCGTGAGGGCGGCGACCACGGCGACCAGCTGCACGAGCGCGAGCACGCTGGCGAGCGGGAGGTCGAGCAGCTGCACCGTGGCGCGGTGGATCTCGACCTCGAGGGTGGCGAGCCCCGGTCCGCCGAGCAGCAGGACCACGCCGAACGAGGTGAAGGTGAACAGGAACACGATCGCCGCGCTCGCGGCGATGGCCGGCCGCAGCAGCGGGAGGGCGACCTCCCGTGACCGCGCGCCAGCGCGACGCGCCGAGGCTGCGAGCGGCGTCCTCCAGCCGCGGGTCGAGGTTCGCCCACGCTCCGCCGACGGTGCGGACGACCACCGCGTAGTTGAAGAACGCGTGGGCGAGGAGGATGGCGACGACGGTCCGCCGCAGGTCGAGCGTCGGCGCCCCCGCGCCGAAGCGCGCCGGTCAGCGCCGAGTTGATCGGCGAGCGCGGACCGAGCAGCGCCAGGAACGCGCTCCCGACCACGACCGTCGGGAGCACGAACGGAACCAGCACGAGCGCCGACACCGTGCGGCGCCCACGGAAGCGGAGCCGCGACAGCGCGTAGGCGCCAGGCAGCCCGAGCGCGAGGGTCAGCGCGGTCGACAGCGACCGCCTGCCACAGCGTGAACCACACCACCCCGCGCACCGACGGGGCTCGTCAGCACGCCGACGACGCCGGTGAGGTCGACCGAGCCCGTCCGGTGCCAGCCCGCGCCAGACGATCGCCGCGACGGGCTGGACGAAGAGGATCAGCAGGAACAACGTCGGCGGAGCGAGCAGCGCCAGCTGCCCGCCCCGCGACAACGTCGCGGCGGTCGGCACGAGCGATCGCTCGCGCCGTCGCCATCAGCGCAGCACCGTCTCGGTCCAGTCGCGGATCCAGGCGTCCCGCTCGTCACCGATGGTCAGCGGGTCGACCGCGTACGGCTCGTCGGCGAGCTCCGCGTGCTCGGCGAAGACCTCGGGCAGCTCGGCGTCCTCGACCACCGGGTAGACGAACATGGTGAGCGGCACGTCCTCCTGGAACGGGACGCTCAGCAGGAAGTCGACCAGCTGCTGGGCCTCGGCCTCGTGCTCGGTCCCACGCAGGATGCCGACGTACTCGATCTGCCGGACGCAGGAGGCCTGCACGACGGCCGTGGGCGGGGTGTCGACCGGCGGGTCGGCGAAGACGACCTCCGCGGCGGGCGAGGACGCGTACGAGACCACGATGGGGCGGTCACCGCCCTGGCCGCTGCCGGAGAACTCGTCGTAGTAGGCGCTCGACCAGCCGTCGGTGACCAGCACGTCGTTGTCGCGCAGCTGCTCCCAGTAGCCGAGCCAGCCGTCGTCACCGAACTCCTGGACGGTCGCGAGCAGGAACGCGAGGCCGGGGGAGGAGGTCGCCGGGTTCATCACGACCGTCATCCCCTCGTAGGCGGGGTCGACGAGGTCGTCGAGCGATGCCGGGGGCGGGACGTCGCCGTCCTCGAAGGCGGCGATGTCGTAGTTGAGGCACACGTCGCCGACGTCGACCGGGGTGACGCGGTCGTCGCCCGGTTGGAGCTCGGCCGGCACCCGGTCGAGCTCGGGCGACGCGTAGGGGAGGAACAGGTCCTCGTCGAGCGCCCGCGACAGGAACGTGGTGTCGACGCCGAAGAGCAGGTCGCCCTGCGGGGAGTCGGCGGTGAGGATGGCCTGGTTCAGGGCGGTCCCCGCATCACCGGAGGGGACGACCTCGACGCTGATGCCGGTGTCGTCGGTGAAGGCGGCCAGGACCTCGTCGGAGACGTCGAACGAGTCGTGGGTGAGCAGCCGCAGCGTCACCTCGCGTCGTCGGTGCGGCATCACCGTCGTCGTCCGGGGACGCGTCGGTGGCGTCCGGGTCGGTGCCGGGGTCGGGCGTCGCGTCGTCGGTGCCACACGCGGCGAGGGTGAGCGCGGCGATCGTGGCGGCGGCGAGGTGGCGGGTACGGGAACGGACGTGGATCACGGGTGAACTCCGGTGTGTGGAAGCGGTTGCACCGCGAGCAGCGCGCCGTCGGTCAGCGCGACGGTCGCCTGCGGTGCCTGCATCTGGTTGCTGACGCCCCGGGAGGAACCGGCGTCGAGGTCGTCGCCGTCGAGCGGGTAACGCAGGCCCGTGGTGCGGACCCCGCGTGCGGGGCCGCCCACCGGCAGGAGGCTGACCAGGCTGCCCGTGGGACCCTCGAGCCGGGTGACCCGGCCGGGACGGACCACGTGGGTCCGCGCCGCCGACGATCGGGCGCTGAGCTCGACCGCGGCGTACGCGTCGGAGGCGAGCAACAGCCAGTTGGCGAGCAGGTGATCCGCCCGTCCACCGGCGCCTCCGACGACCGTCACGCGGGTCGCTCCGGCCGCCAGGGCGGCGTCGAGCGCGAGCGCCAGGTCGGTGGCGTCCTTGCGACGGTCGGGTGGCGGACCACCTCCGCCCCGGCGGCCTCGGCCGCCGCCAGCTCGGCCGGGGTCGACCGAATCGAGGTCGCCGACGACCAGGTCGACGTGCAGCCCGAGCGGCGCGGCCAGGTCGCAGCCCGCCGTCCGCCGCGATCACGCGCGCACCGGAGGGCAGCTCCGCCGACGACCGCAGGCGTCGACCGGGTCGCCCCCGGCGAGCACGAGCACGTCGACCGCGGTCGACCCTCCGGGTGACGGAGGGGTCGACGGATGGGACGACGGCACGACCACGCGAACACGCTCCCTCCGCTGGCGTTACCCAGCTCAGGTTCCACGGGTCGGTGGCGCGCGCCTCGCGGCGCCGGCCACCCTCTCAGCCCGACCTCTTCGAGCTCCCCGGGTGTTGCTGACGCCGGCGAGCCTACCGCCGTGCGGTCCGGCCGCGAGTCGGGGCAGCCGAGTAGGGTCGCCGCGACGGAGCGTCCGCCTGGCCGGTCGCGTCTCGCCAGGCGCGCCGCACAGCCGAGCGGGTGGACACGCAGGACGACAGGGGCAGGCGTGGCTGATCGCCCGCAGCGGCGGGTCGAGCGGTTCGCGGCGGACAGCCGCGCCGAGGGTCCGGCGCTGCCCGCGTGGCTCTTCCTCGGCGTCGCCCTCGCCGCGGCGCTCGCCCACCTCCTCCAGCCGACGGGCGCCGAGGTGCAGGCCTGGATCTACAGCGCCACCCACCTGGCGATGGTGGGTGCCGTGGTGGCCGGCATCGTCCTGCACCGGCCTCGCAACCCCAGCGTCTGGTGGTTGATCGTCGGCTCGCAGGTGTTCTACGCCGCAGCGAACCTCGCGTGGTACCTCGGACCGGAAGCTTCGGGTGGGGCCTGTCGTTCCCGTCGATCGCCGACGTGCTGTACGTGAGCTCCTACATCATCTTCGGGTTCGGGCTCTGGCGGCTCGTCCTGCTGCGCTCGACGCACCGCAGCGGCACGTCCGCGATCGAGATCGCGGTCGTCACGATCGCCCTCGGGGCGCTCGCGTGGCTGTTCCTGATGGCCCCGTACGCCGTCGACGGTTCGATCCCGCTGTTGACCAAGCTCGCGGCGCTCGCCTACCCCAGCTTCGACGTCGTGTTCGTCTCCGTCCTGGCCGGGCTGCTGATCCTGCCGGGGCGTCGCCCTCCCGCGTTCTGGCTGTTGGCGGGGGCGATCCTCGCCAACCTGGTGGCGGATGCCGCCTACGCGGTCACCACCCTCAGTGGCACCTTCGAGCACGGTGCGCCGTACACGACGCTGTGGCTGGTGTTCTCCGGGCTGCTCGGAACCCTGGCCCTCCACCCCTCGATGCGCGTCCTGTCCGAACCACCGACCGAGCAGGTCAGTGCGGCGTGGCGTCCGTGGGCCCTGCCCATCGTCCTCGCGCTGCCGCTCGTCGGGCTCGCCATCGACCAGTACGCGGCGGAACGCTTCATCCAGGTGCCCGTGTCGCTCGCCATCGCGACGGCGGTGGTCCTGATCAGCCTGCGCCAAGCGCGCTTGATGACCGAGGTGTCGGCACGTGCCACGGCGCAGGCCGGGTTGGTGGCCGGTCGGGACGCGGCCATCGACGCCTCCCGGATGAAATCCGAGTTCCTCGCGACGATGAGCCACGAGATCCGCACGCCGATGAACGCCGTCATCGGGATGTCGGGCTTGCTCATGGACACCGAGCTCGACGAGCACCAGGAGCGGTACGCGAGGGGGATCCGCACCGCGGGCGAAGCCCTGATGGCGTTGATCAACGACATCCTCGATTTCTCCAAGATCGAGGCGGGCAAGCTCGAGCTCGAGGAGGCGGATTTCGACCTCGAGGGGACCGTCGAGGAGGTCGCCGAGCTGTTCGGTGGATCGGCGAGCAGCAAGGGGCTGCAGATCTACAGCTACCTGCACCCGGAGGTGCCACGGCGGGTGCGGACCGACGCGGGTCGCGTCCGCCAGGTGCTGGTCAACCTGGTGAACAACGCGGTCAAGTTCACCGAGCGGGGCCAGATCCTCGTCCGCGTCCGCGTGGCCGAGACCGGCGAGACCGGGTCGGCGACCTGCCTCCGGTTCGAGGTGGCGGACACCGGGATCGGGATCCCGGCCGGGGAACAGGAACGGCTCTTCGAGGTGTTCACGCAGGCCGATGCCTCCTCGAGCCGCCGCTACGGCGGCACGGGCCTCGGCCTGGCGATCTGCCGCCAGCTCGTCGAGCTGATGGGTGGCGAGATCGGGGTCGACAGCACGCCGGGGGTCGGGAGCACCTTCTGGTTCACCCTGCCCATCCGAGCCCTCGCCGAGCACGGCGGGCGGTCGCTGCGCCCGCTCCAGGGCATCCGGGTCCTGGTCGTCGACGACGACGCCACCAACCGCGAGATCGTCGAGCGGCAGACCTCGGCGTGGGGGATGGCCCCGGTCGCGGTGGCGAGTGCAGCGGAGGCCATCGAGGTGCTGGAGTCGGCGCCGCCATCTGACCCGTTCGCCGTCGTGTTGCTCGACATGCACATCCCGGACGTCGACGGCCTCGAGCTCGCCACCCGGATCACGGGCCAGGAGCGCTACCGGGACCTGCAGCTGGCGTTGCTGTCCTCGGCGGACACGACCATCGCGGAACGGCGACTCGCCGGCATCCGGGAGTACCTGCGCAAGCCCGTCCGCCAGTCGCAGCTCTACGACGTGATGATGAGCCTGCTCACCCCGGGTGACACCGGCGACACCGGCGGCCCGTCGGCGGGCCCGCTCCCCGCGGGTCCGGACGTCGTCGGCACCGTGCTGCTCGTCGAGGACAACCCGGCCAACCAGCTCGTCGGCAGTCGGCTCGTCGAGCGGTTCGGCCACCGCGTCGACGTGGTCGGAGACGGCCGAGAAGCGTTGGAGGCGCTCCGCCGCCGCCGGTACGACGCCGTCCTCATGGACTGCCAGATGCCGGTGATGGACGGCTACGAGGCGACCCGCCAGCTCCGCGCCGCGTGAGGAGGACACCGGGCACCGGATCCCGGTCATCGCGGTGACGGCCGGGGTCACCCTCGAGGATCGGCAGCGGTGCGTCGAGGCCGGGATGGACGACTTCATCCCCGAAGCCGGTCCGTCCCGAGGCCATCGGCGAGGCACTCGCACGGTGGCTGCGTCCCGCTGACGCCGCGCCGACCGAAGCACCGGGCCCGGCCGAGCCGACGGACGCCTCGACGCCGTACGGAGCCGGCCAGGCGCCGCCGCCGGGCGTGTCGGGCACGCCCGTCCCGACGACGAGCATCGATCCGCAACGGTGGGAGCTGGTGGTCGACCTGCTCGGGGGCGACGCCGCCGCCGTCGAGGAGTTCCTCGGCGTGTTCCTCGCCGACGTCCCCGCGCGCGCCGCGGACCTGCGCCGTGCCATCGCGGACGACGACCTCGACGGGGTCGAACGCGCGGGCCACCGGATCCGCGGCTCGGCGGTCAACGTCGGCGCGACCCGGCTCGGCGACCTCGCTGGCGATCTCGAGACTGCGGCATCCCGCGGCGACCTCAGCGGCGCACCGGCGTTGGTCGACCAGCTCGACGCCGAACTCGAACGTGTCAGCGACGAGCTGCGTCGGAACGTGCCCTGATGAAGGTGCTCGTGGTCGACGACGACCCCACCACGGCGATGCTGCTCGGGGCGGCGGTGCGCAGCCTCGGGCACGAGGCGCTCGTCGCGCACGACGGCGAGGAAGCGTGGCGTCGCTACCGTGAGGAGGCCCCCAGGGCGGTGTTGACCGATCGGATGATGCCGGGCATCGACGGGATCGAGCTGTGCCGCCGCATCCGCGCCGACGATCAGGGTGGCTACCCCTACCTCATCATGATCACGGCCGTCGGTGGCCGCGAGCACGTCATCGAGGGCTTCGAGGCGGGTGCCGACGACTACCTCGTCAAACCGCCTGACCCCTTCGACCTCCGGCTCCGGCTGATGGCAGCCGAGCGGGTGACCACCGTGCACCGGCAGCTGACCGAGGTCGCCGATGAGCTGCGTTCGGCGAACGCGCAGCTCGACCGGCTGGCACGGACCGACGCGCTGACCGGGGTCGGCAACCGCCTCCGGTTCCAGGAGGACCTCGCCGGACTGCACGCCTCGTCGATCCGCCACGGCCGGTCCTACGGCATCGTCATCGCCGACATCGACCACTTCAAGACCTACAACGACCGCTACGGGCACCCCGCGGGTGACGCGGCGATCCGCGACGTCGCCAAGACCCTCGCGGCGCTTGCCCGTATCGGGGACACGACCTACCGGTACGGCGGGGAGGAGCTGGTGGTCCTCATGCCGGAGACCGACCTCGAGGGGGCGTCGGTCGTCGCCGAGCGGCTCCGCGTGGCGGTCAAGGACCTCGGCATCGATCACGCGTCGCGACCGGACGATGGACGGGTTCTGACGATCAGCGCGGGGGTCGCGTGTCTCGACCCGGAGCGGCACGACGGCCCGGCGGCGGTGGTGCACGCCGCGGATCAGGCGCTGTACCGGGCCAAGGTGGGCGGCCGCGACCGGGTCGAGAGCTGACGCTGGCTCACTCCTCGACGATGAGGGCGGTGACCATGCCGTACATGCCCTCGTCGGACTCGGCGTGGGTCAGGATGTGGCAGTGGAAGGCCCACACCCCGGCCTCCTCGGCCTCGATCAGCACCGAGTAGCGCTCGCCGGGCGCGACGTTGACGGTGTCGGACCAGTAGGGCTGGTCGAGCGGGAACCCGTCCTTGGCGACCACCAGCTGCGGGAAGCCGTGCAGGTGCATCGGGTGGATCTGGTAGCCCTCGTTGTAGTAGTGCAGGAGGATCTGGTCGCCCTTCTTGGCCACGATCGGCGCGGTGGCGGGGAAGGACTTGCCGTTGAGGCTCATCCCGATCGTGCCGGCGTCGTTGACGACCATCGGTACGACGTGGTCGGGGGTGAGGTCGTCGGCGAGGGTGCGGCCACCGATGGTGCAGCCGCCCTCGGGCAGCGGCAGGTCACCGACCAGGAACACGCCCCACATGCCGTTCGGGACCTTCATCTGGGCGTGGTGGTGCGGGTGGTACATGTTCACGCGCGGCCTCGGTCGGTCGGTGAACGCAGTAGGTGTAGGTCTCGCCCGGCTGGATCAGGTCCTGGGTCAGCGGCGCGACGCCGTCCTGCGTCGTTGGGGAGCTTGAGGCCGTGCCAGTGGACGTCGGTGCCCATCGGCAGGTTGTTGGTCACGACGACCTCGACCTTGTCGCCCGAGTCGGTGCTGGATCATCGGACCCGGGATCTGGCCGTTGTAGGCCCACCCCTCGACGATCTTGCCCGGCTCGACCTCCCAGTCGATGATCTCGGCGGTCAGCTCGAAGCGCTTGGTGCCGTCCTCGAGGATGGTCGGCTCGAGCGGCTGGTTGCCGACGCCCTCGGTCTCGGCCGGGAACTCGAGGATGCGTGTCGTGCATGGCCGCGTCGTAGGCGGCCCAGTCCTTGTCGGCGCCGTGGCCGCCGTGGCCGCCGGCGTCGTCGCTGGCGGGCGCCGCAGCGGCGCGCGCCGTCGCCCGGTGACCGTCAGCGTGCCGTTCATGCCGCCCGGCCTCGTGGCCCGGCGACGGTGCAGTGGACCGTGTAGGTGCCGGGGGCGAGACCGGCCAGGCTCAGGCTCTCGGACTCGCCGCCGTTCGAGCATCGCGGTGCCGATCCCCGTCGTCGACCACCGCGAGGTCGTGCGGGATGGCGCCGGCGTTGGTCACCTCGAGGGTGCCGCCGGCGGCGATCGTCAGGTCGCTCGGGGCGATCGCGAACTCGGTCAGCTCGACCGCGACGGAGGCGGACCCTGCGGCCTCAGCCGCGTGACGGCACCGGCCGCGCGCCGGTGCACCGCCGCACGGCGCCACGCTGGTGATCAGCGCGCCACCCGACAGCACCAGGGCGACCGCGGCGAGCACGGCCGTCGCGATCGAGCCCATCGTCCGGGCTTCGGTCATGTCGTCCACGTCAGGTCTCCTCATCGTCCGGGCGGTCGTCGCCCTGCGCTGCCGGTGCGTCACCGGCGCGTCGATGAGGAAGGTCGCGGACGCAGCCGCGAGCGCGGGAGGGCGGGGTGACCCGTGTCCGCTGGGACCTGCGGCCCCACCTGCGTCGGGTCCTCCTCCGCTGCCGGCGGCCGGACGGTCCGGCGGCCGGCGAGGCGCGGGCTCAGCTCTGCCCGCGGTCGAGCTGGGTGTAGAACACCGCCGCCTCCGTGCGCCGCTGCATCCCGAGCTTGGCCAGCAGGTTGGAGACGTAGTTCTTGACCGTCTTCTCGGCGAGGTGCATCTGCTCGGCGATCTGCCGGTTGGTCATCCCCTCGGCGATGTGCTCGAGGATGCGGCGCTCCTGGTCGGACAGCGACGCGAGCCGCGGGTCCTCCTCGTCGCCCCGGCGGAGGCGGTCGAGGACCCGGCCGGTCAGCGACGGGATCGAGCAGCGACTCGCCCGCGGCGACGCGGCGGACCGCGTCGACCAGGTCCTGGCCCCGGACGTCCTTGAGCAGGTAGCCGGCGGCGCCGGCCATGATGGCGTCGAACAGCGCCTCGTCGTCACCGAACGAGGTCAGCATCAGGCAGGCGACCTCGGGGTCGCGGGCACGCACCTCGCGACAGATCTCGACACCGTTGCCGTCGGGCAGCCGGACGTCGAGCACGGCGACGTCGGGCTTGGTCCTGCGCGATCCCGGCGAGGGCCATCCCGGCGGTGCCGGCGTCGCCGACGATCGTCGATGTCGTCCTCGGCGCCGAGCAGGTCGGCGAGGCCGCGCCGCACCACCTCGTGGTCGTCGACGAGGAAGACGCGGACGGCGCCGTCGTCGGCGGGTGCGGGGGTGTCGGTCACGGTCAGGCTCTCCGGAGGTGAGGTGCACCCGCAGGCTAGACTCCCGCGGCCGGTCAGGAGGGGACGAACCGTGCGCGACGAACGGGTGCGGCGGCTGCTCGACGCGGTGCTGGCGGTCACGGGCGACCATCGAGCTCGAGACGGTACTGCGGCGGGTGGTCGAGGCCGCGCGCGACGCTCGTCGGCGCCCGGTACGGCGCGCTCGGGGTCCTGGCCGACGACGGCGACGGGCTGTCGGCGTTCGTCCACGCCGGCATCGACGACGCCACCGTCGCCCGGATCGGGCGGCTGCCCGGAGGGCCGCGGGCATCCTCGGGGTGCTCATCGCGCACCCCGAACCGCTGCGGCTCGACGACCTCAAGGACCACCCGGCCTCGTTCGGGTTCCCGCCGAACCACCCGCCGATGCACGCCTTCCTCGGCACGCCGATCCGCGTCCGCGACGAGGTGTTCGGCAACCTCTACCTCACCGAGAAGGTCGGTGGCGGGCAGCTTCACCGAGGAGGACGAGGAGCTGGTCGTCGGGTCTGGCCGCGGTGGCGGGCGCCGCGATCGCGCACGCGCGGCTCTTCGACGACCTCCGCCGCCGCGAACGCGTGGCGCGACGCCGTGCTCGAGGTCGCCACGCTCGTGCTGGGCGGCGGCGGCGGGCGGTCGCGCCGGGAGCGGGTGGCCGAGGTCGGCGCCGGACCCTCTCGGCGGCGACCGGTGCCGCCGTCGTGGTCGGGCCGACCGCGGACGGCCCGCGTGTGGTCGCGAGCGTCGGCGCGACGCGCCGCCGCTCGGGCCCGTCCCGCCCGAGACACCGGTCGAGCGGGTGCTGCGAGGACGGCGCGTCCGGTGCGGACGGATCGCTCGGTGCTGTTCGACGGCGCGGCGGTCTGGGTCCCGCTGCAGCGAGGGCGACCGGGTCGTCGCCGCGCTCGGCGTGGGGCGGCCGCGAGCCGTGGCCGACGCCGACGCCGACCAGCTCGAGCTGTTCGCCGCCCAGGCCAGCCTCGCGCTCGCCCACGAACGGGCGACCGCGGACCTGCGCCGGCTCGAGCTGATCGAGGACCGGGAGCGCATCGGCCGGGACCTGCACGACACGGTCATCCAGCGGCTGTTCGCGACCGGGTCTCGGCCTCCAGGCGCTCGCGCGCCGCGTCGAGGACCGGCCCGAGGTGGCCGCGCGGCTCGCCCAGGCGGTCGACGACGTCGACGCCACCGTCAAGGAGATCCGCTCGACGATCTTCGCGCTCCAGGCCCCGCCGGAGGTCGCCAGCGTGCGGTCGCGACGTCCTGCGCGTCGTGCGACGAGGTCGCGACGATGCTGGCGCGCCCGCCGCGCGTCCGCTTCGACGGGCCGGTCGACACGGTCGTCGACGCCGACCGTCGCCGAGCACCTCGTGCCCGTCCTCCGCGAGGCGCTGACCAACGTCGCCAAGCACGCCCGGGCCACGGACGTCGAGGTGCGAGCTCGTCCGTCGACGGCGCGAGCTGCGTGCTCGTCGTCCGCGACGACGGGGTCGGCGGCGTCGACCGGACCGGCCGGGTGGCTTCGGGCTCGGCAACCTCCATGAGCGGGCGCGGCCTGCGGCGGTGGACGCTCGAGGTCGCTGACCCCGGCCGGCGGCCGGGGCACCGAGGTGCGCTGGCGGGTCCCGATCGGCCCCGCTGGGAGCCGAGTGGCGCGCCCGTGGGTCAGAGGCGTGGCCAGGGACTGCTGCGGTGAGGCGCCGGACGATCTCGGCGAGCAGGCGCTCGACCGTCACACGGGCGACCCGGTCCAGCGCCACGGCGTCGACGGCGTCGCCGAGCCGACCGCCGGGCGGGTCGTAGCGGCCGTCGAGCAGCAGCGTCGCGCGGCCGTCGCGGACGGCCAAGCCGAGCTCGGCGTCGAGCCGGGGCAGGAACCGGCGGCACGCTCGCCGGTTCGCCGCTCGCCGCCGGCGGGCTCCCAGCTGCACGATCGCCACCAGGTGCTCGCCGACGTGCCACGGGTCACCGATCGTCACGGTCACCGGCCGGCTGATGGTCTCCGTGCCGACCTCGATGGTGAACCGGTCCGGCGCCGACGCGCCGCGCGTCCGGGCAGCCAACGCTCCGGATCCGCGGTGAAGATCGCCGTAGCCGACGACGGGGATCGACCTCCAGCGGGAGGAAGTGGCGCAGGGACCGGCTCATGGTGGCCTCGCGAGGTGGCGGTGTCGGACCCGCAGCGTGTCGTCCGCGCCCCGCCGGCGACCCGGGGCACGAGGTCCCGAACCCGCGGGACCTTGGGAGCCGATCGGCCGGGTACTCCACCGTCTCGGGCACGGTCAGCCGGTGTTGCGCAGCCCGGCGGCGATGCCGTTGGTCGCCACGAGCACCGCGTCCCGCACGGCTCGTCCGCCGTCGCGACCCCGGCCTCGTCGCGCAGCCGGGCGAGCAGCCGCACCTGGACGGCGTGGAGCGGGTCGAGGTAGGGGTCGCGCAGGCGCAGCACCTCGGCGAGCTCCGGGTCGCCCGTCGCTCGGTCCGTGACCGGTGATGCGCCGCAGCGCGTCGACGGTGCGGTCGTGCTCGGCGGTCGAGGCGGGGGAGCACCGCGTCGCGGACCTCGTCGCGGGCCAGCGACGCGTAGTCGGCGGCGATGGTCGAGGTCGGCCTTGGCCAGCGCCATCGCCACGTTCGCGAGCGTGACCTGCAGCAGCGGCGAGCTGTCGTGGAGCTCGGCCAGCTCGTCCCACCGCGCGTCGTCCTCGCCGGCCCAGGCGTGGAACCCGGCCCCGACCCCGTACCAGGCGGGCAGGTGGACCCGGCACTGGGTCCAGCCGAACACCCACGGGATGGCGCGCAGGTCCTCGATGCCGGCCCCGGACGCTGCGTCGCGCGGGTCGCGAGGCGAGGTTCAGCTCGGCGATCGCGTCGAGCGGCGTCGCCTCGTGGAGGTAGGCGACCAGCTCGGGGGTGTCGTGGACGAGCGTCGCGGTAGGCGGCCGCGCGCGCAGCTCGGCGCAGCGCGTCGAGCACCTCGTCGAGCCGTGGCGAGCTCGACCGGCGTCGCGGTCGGGCAGCGTGGTCAGGAGCGTGGCGTGGACGACCTGCTCGAGGTGGCGGTGGGCGAGGTCGGGGTCGCGGTAGCGGGCGGCGATGACCTCGCCCTGCTCGGTCAGCTTCAGCCGCCCGCGGACCGACTCCGGGGGCTGCGCGCGGATCGCGGCGTTGGCCGGGCCGCCGCCGCGGCCGATGGAGCCGCCGCGGCCGTGGAACAGGGTCAGGGTGACGCCGTGCTCGCTCGGCCACCGTCGCGAGCGCGCGCTGGACCCGCTGGAGCTGCCAGGTGGCGGTCAGGTACCCGCCGTCCTTGTTGCGAGTCCGAGTAGCCGATCATCACCTGCTGGCTGGTCACCGCGCGCCGCGAGGTGGTCGCGGTAGACCGGCAGCGCGAACAGCTCGGTCATCACCTCGGGGGCACGACGGAGGTCGTCGACGGTCTCGAACAGGGGGACGACGTCGAGCTGCTCGCTCGACGCCGGCGTCCCGCGCCATCGCCAGGACGGCGAGCACGTCGGAGGCGTGTTCGGTCATCGAGATGACGTAGGTGTCGCACGCGTCGGGTCCGAGCCGTTCGTGTGCGCGGCGCAGGAGCCGGAACAGCTCGAAGGTGGCACGCGCTGTCGTCGTCGAGGTCGAGACGGCGGGGACCAGCGGGCGCGGCGAGGCTGAGCTCGCGCACGAGCGAGTCGACCTTGGCGCGCTCGTCGAGGGCCGCGCCAGTCGTCGATCTCGCCGTAGCGGCGGTACAGGGCGGCGATCGCGTCGCGGTGGCGGGCGGCGTGCTGGCGCAGGTCCAGGGTGACGAGGTGGAAGCCGAAGACCGCGGCCTGGACCTCGAGGTCGCGCACGCGCCCGTCGGCGATGGCGTGCGCGCCGACCTCGCGCAGCGAGGCATCGCAGCAGCGCGAGGTCGTCGACCAGCTCGGCGGCCGAGCCGTAGCGGGTCGGGGTCTGGGCGGTGGTCGGCGCGCCAGGGTTCGGCTGCGTGCCGCTCGGTCGCCAGCAGCACCTGGTAGACGAGGGCGAGGAACTGGCGGTGCGGTTGCTGCGGGTAGCGGCCCTCGACCTGCGCCGCGGCGCGGGGGTGCAGCCGGCGGAGCTCGCCGAGCCGCGTCGGCGAGCGCCGCCGAGGTCCCGCGTCGTTCGCTGACCGACAGGTGGGCGTGCAGCCGGTCGATCGAGCGGCGCAGCAGCCGGATCGACACCTGCTGCTGTTCGCGCCAGGTCGCCTCGGTCGCCGCCGGCGTGACGTTCGGGTTGCCGTCCCGGTCGCCGCCGATCCACGACCCGAGCCGCAGGAAGCGGTCCGGGTCGAGCGGTGACGCGTCCGGGTAGGCGCGGCGTACGGCGTCGGCCAGCTCGCGGTAGAGGCGCGGGACGAGGTCGAAGAGGACCGCATCCACCCAGTAGAGGCCGTTGCGGACCTCGTCGATGACCGTCGGCGGACGGACCCGGGTCTCGTCGGTCAGCCACAGCGACGCGATCTCCTCGGCCAGGTACGCCTCGGCCGCGCGGCCGGTCCTCGGGGGTCGCATCCGGCCCGGTCGAGCTCGCGCAGGGCGTCGGCGACCCGTCCGAGCTTGGTCAGGGTCGTGCGGCGCTTCGCCTCCGTCGGGTGGGCGGTCAGCACCAGTCGGACCGCGAGCTGGCCGAGCGCCTCGGCCGCCTGCGTCGGCGTCGAGCCCGGCCTCGGCGAACTGCTCGAGCGCGGCGCCGAGCGTCTCGGGGAACGGCCGTCGTCGCCGGCCTCGGCGTTGCGCTGCCGGTCGGCGGTCAACTGCCGCACCAGGCCCTGGTCCTCGGCCAGGTTCACCAGCCGGAACCACGCGGCGAAGGCCGTGACGACCACGCGTGCGTCGTCCACCGGGACGGAGGTGATCAGCGTCGGTCAGTTCGTCCCCGGCGGCCTCGTCGCCGCCGCGGTGGGCCTTGGCCAGCGCCCGGACGCGCTCGACCAACGCGAGCTGGTCGTCGCCCTCGACGTCGGCGATGGTGCGGCCGAGGACGTCGCCGAGCAGGCGAACCTGTCGGGCGGTGGCGTCGCGGTCCACGTGGGCTGCTCTCGGTCGATCGGGTCGGAGAGGTCCGCTCGAGGCTACGACAGGCCGTGTCGCCGCCGTCACCTACCCTCGTGCCGTGCTCATCCTCCACCACGATCCCACCTCGCCGGCGTCCGCCGTGGCGACCCTGCGGCTCCAGCAGCTGGCTGCCGAGGGTGGCGTCGTGGCCTTCCAGGGCTTCGACACGCTCGGGCTCGACGCGCCCATCCCGGTGACGCTCGACCAGTCGGCCGAGCTCGAACGGGTCGAGGACCGCCTCCGGGAGCTCGGCTCGACGTGCGGCGGCCGGTCCGGCGGCCGCCCGACGCTCGCGGTCCACCTCGTCTCCGACATCGCCGACCCTGCCGGCCTCGGGGCGGCGTGGCGGACGGCCGTGATCGCGCGCGTACTGGGAGCGCGGCGCCGACCTGGCCGACACCGACCACACTCGATCGCGCTCGCGGGCGACGCCGGGCCTGGACCCGGCGACGCGGTCGGCGAGCTCCTGGCCGACCGGGACGCCCGCGTGCGGCTCCGGCGCCGGATGCTGGCCGACGCGGCAGCGCGGGATCGGTGGGGTCCCGGTGCTCGAGGTGGGCGGGGCGCTCGTGCTCGGCCGACCTGCCCGACGAGGACCTGCGGCAGCTGGCGCGGCGTGACGACGCGTCGGCGACGGGGGAGCGGCGGCTCGTGAGCGGCTGCGCACCGACCTGCTCGGGTGGCAGCAGGGCGGCCGCTGGTGCCGAGCGACGCGGGTCGCGCGGCTGCGGGCCCAGCTCGAAGCGGCGCTGGCCGAGCTCGGCGACGACCTCGACGCCGCCGCGACCTCCACCGGTCGGCAGCAGCTGCTGGTCACCAAGACCCGGCTCGACCGCCTGGCCTGCGACGGCTGGGCACTGGACCCGGCCCCGTTCGAGCACACCCGGGCCAACGTGCGCGGGACCCTCGCGCACAAGGCCATCGAGCGGGACCTCGACCGGCGGCGAGGGCGACGCGACCGCCTGCGGTGGTCGCGGTCGCCGCGGCGTGGCGCGAGCTGGCCGCCTGGAAGCCCGGCGACCCGCGGTCGGTCAGCGCCTGGCTCAACGCGTGCCCGCGCGACGAGGCCGACGAGCTCCGCCGCGAGGTGGCGGCGCTGCTCGAGACCTTCCGCGAGGTCTGGCCCGAGCTGCCGCGCGGCAGCGGTCGAGGTCCGCACCGAGCGTCGGCTCGACGTCACCGTGGCGGACGGGCGCGTCCGGTTGCAGGGCACGCTCGACCTGCTCGTCGACAGCCACCGCCGAGACGATCGCGCCCGGGCGCTGGTCGTGGACTTCAAGACCGGGATGCCGCGGTCCGACCACGACCGGGCCGAGGTCCGCTTCTACGCGCTGCTGACGGCACTGGCCACCGGCCGGCTGCCGTTCCGGTGGGCGACCTTCTACGTGACCGAGGGCCGGCCGGAGGCCGAGGACCTGCACGACGCGCACCTGGATGCGACCATCCGCCGGGTCGTGGACGCGGTCCGGCAGGCGGCGCGCCTGGCCGCCGTCGGGCGACGGGCGGGCGGCGCCGCGGCTCCGCGGTGGGCTGTGGTGCCGGGGGTGCCTGCGGCAGCGACGACTGCGACGAGGCCGACCGCGCCCGAGCCGCGCACGCGGCCCCGGCCTGATCACCGAGCGCCGTGATCGGACGGGTCCGCCGGTCGCACCCGGAGGTCTACGGTCGGCTAGGTCCGACGTGACCTCGACCTCCCGCCTCGACCCCACCGACCGGCCGCGCGCCGGCTCCGGCGGCGCCGCCCGCCGACGTCCTGGTGTTCCGCACCCCGGTCCGGGGGCACGCGCTTCGCGGCTCGGCCGCCGGGAGCGCCGCGTGCCCGGTCACGGCGCCGCGGCGCGGCTGGTCCGCGAACCGGACAACCCGCGCGACCGGCTCGCCGTGGCGGTCTGGACCGACGGCGGCCACGCCGTGGCGGGTCGGCTACCTCGACCGGGTCGTCGCCGCCCGGCTGGCGCCGCGCCTCGACGACGGGCAACGCTTCGCGGTGGCGGTCGACGGGTGGGTCGACGCGCCCGGGGGCACCTGGCGGCGGCCGCTGCTGCGCATCGCCCCGATCGAGCCCGCCCGGGACGGACCACCGCGAGGTCCGCCCGCCCGGCGTGCGGCGCCGCGTCGTCGAACGGGGCCGTGACGGTCCGGCACTCGACCTCGTGGAGGGCCAGCTGGAGCTCGTCGGGGGTCAGGTCGCCCACGCGTCCGTCCGGTGCGGGTCCGTCGCGCCCGGCGTCGGCCGCTCAGCCCGTGCCGCGCTCGACGATGCCGTTCTGGGGCACGTAGGTGGTCGTGATGGTCTGCTGGTCGGTGCCGCCGTCGAGCAGGTCGACGCGGCGGACGACCTGCGACCTTGAACCCGCCGCTGCCCTGTGCCTGGACCGTCCGGGTCTGCCCGGCGGGCAGCTCGGCGGTCGTGCGGGTCTCGGTGGTGGCGGGCGGCTGGTCGTACGGCTGACCGTGCGAGGCGCCGACACCGACCGGCGATCGGCTGGCCGTAGAGCGACACCGTCACCGACGTCGAGGTGTAGCTCGCCCGGACGACGATCGACGCCGTCGGTGGTGTTGGTGAACCGGACGTCGAGCGCCGGGTAGGACAGCGTCGCCTCGCGTCCCTGCGGGTAGCGCGAGATGTAGAACGAGTGCGCCTTCCACTGGTCGAGCTGCACGCCGGAGAAGAACGCGGCGTTGAAGGTGGTCGTCCCGAACTGCGACACCCCGCCGCCGCAGGTGTCGACCAGCTCGCCCTGCACGATCGTGCCGGCCGGCTGCGTAGCCCTTGGCGCAGGTCCGTTCGCCGGAGAGCTCGTTGATCGAGAACTGCTCGCCCGGCAGCACCGGGTGCCGTCGACCACGTCGGCGAGCCGCTGGATGTTGGCGACCCGGACCTGCCCGGCGGTGTAGTAGGTGGTGAAGGTCGACAGCAGGTGGGTCGGGCCAGCAGCTCGGCGGCTCGGTCGGTGGACAGGTCGGGCGCGGTGACCTCGACGTCGAGCTCGACCTCGCGAGCGCTCCCCGCGCGGAGCGCGTCGGTGAGCTGCTCGGCGGCGGTGGCGGGCTCGAACGCGCGGCCGTCGCGCGCCGGGCTCGATCGCCGGCCGCGGGCGCGGCGACCGGCGACCAGGTCGTCGTGCTCATGTCGTCGAAGATGGTCGGCGGTGTGCGCGAGGTGGTGAAGGTCGCGTCCACGGGTGCGACGTCGAACCGCTCGGACGCCGTCGCGGTCAGCGTGCTCGTCGACGCGCTCCTCGGTCACACGCAGCTCCAGGCGCTGACGCCGTCCGTCGGCCTCACCGACCTCGATGAGCGTCGCGAGCTGCGCGCGGGTCGAGCGTCAGCGACGCGTCGCCGACGCGGAGGTCGAGCGGCTCGGCGATGGCCGCGTTCGACCTGGTCGGCGACCGCGCTCGACGTCGGCCGGGGCGACCGGCGGGTCCTCGACGTCGACCGGCAGCTCGAGCTCGTCCGGCGCCGGGGGTCCGCAGCGCCGCCTCGAGCGCGTCGACGCGCCTCGTCGCGGCGGACCTCGGCCGCGCCCGAGCGGTGCGCTCGAGCGTGACCTCGAGGGTCTCCGGGTCGACCTCGACGGCGCCGGCGAACCGGTCGCGGTCGACCTCCTCGGCGATCGTCGTCGACGGCCGCGACCGAGCCCGGGTCCGTCGATCAGCTCGACCAGCGGCAGGTCCCGCGTCGCGCCACAGCGAGGTGAGCCGGACGCCGATGTCGCTGACGGGGTTGCGTGCGGCCGCGGGCCAGCGGCGGCGTCCACGGTGCGCGTCGACGTCGATCGCGGTACCCGAGGTCGCTCGGGCACCAGCGTGAACGCCTCGTCCTCGAAGGTGAACGTCGACCGGGTCGCGCTCGCGCTGCTCGGCGACCGGCGCCGAGCGCCGCCGCGGCCTCGGCCGGCCGTCATACCGGCGACGTCGACGCCGGCGACGGAGGTGTTCGGCAGCGATCCGGCCGCGCTGGCTGAGCCACAGCCCGGCGACGAGCAGCAGGAGCAGCAGCGACGAGCGCCGCGACGGCGCGCGAGGACGGCGGGACGGCGCAGGACCATCTGGTCGGTTCCCCGGAGGCAGGTGGTGCGGAGCGGTGCACGGTCGGACGCGCGAGCGGGCCCCGAGCGGCGCGTCGACCTCGGTGCCGCCGCGGCGAGGCCGACGCGGAGCCGTACCAACGCGCGGTGCGGCGGCGGTCCCGCGGCACCGGACGGCCGTCCCGGCGTCCGGGCCGGCACGGCGTCGTGACCGTCGGTGGACCTGCGCCTGCCTCGCGCTCGGACGGCGGTACCGTTCCGCTGCGTCCGCGCTCGGGCCCCGGACCGCGCCCGGGCGCCTCTCGACGTCGGCGCGACCTCGCCTCCTCACGGGCTCCCGCGTGCCGACTCCCGAGATGCAGCCCCGACCCCGGAGGATCCGTGGCGTTCCGCTCCACGCGCGCGTTCGCCTCGCTGGCCGCTGCCGTCGCCGTCGCCGTGCTCGTGCCGGCGGCCATCGCGGGCGCGCAGTCGGCCGAGCAGCGCAGCTCGACGACGCCCGCGACCGCATCGCCGCGGTCACCCGCGAGCTCGACGACGCCGAGGCGCACCGCCGAGCGAGCCGAGCGCCGAGCTCGAGGACGCCGACGCGCGGCTCGCCGAGGTCGAGGCGGTCGTCAACGACGTCGCCGCGGCGCTCGAGCGTCAGCGCGGCGCCGTGGCCGAGGCCGAGCAGCGCCTGGCGGCGGTCGAGGACGAGGCGGCGATGGTCCGCGCACGCGCTCGAAGCGCGCGCGGCCTCGATGTTCAAGCAGGGCGCGGTCCGTGACTTCGACGTCCTGCTGTCGTCCGAGGGCGCCGAGGAGGCGCTCGCCCGGTCGACCTACCTGCGCGCGCTGACGCTCGGCGACGCGTCGACGTCCGAGGCGCTCGCCGCCGCCGAGGTCGCCGTCGACGGCCGAACGCGAGCGGCTGCGGGTCGAGGAGGAGCGGCTCGACGAGATGCTCGCCGAGCAGCAGGAGCTGCTGGCCGAGGTCGAGGAGCTGCGCAACCGGCGCGCGCTCGCCGCGGCCGACGCCCGGGCGCGGGTCGAGCAGCTCGAGGCCGAGCAGGACGACCTCGAGGCGGAGTCCGCAGCAGCTCGAGGAGCTCATCCGAGCGCCAGCAGGCCGGAGGCCCGCCAGGCGCGCTCGCGAGGCGCGCAGCGGCAGCGGCCTCGCGCCGGTCCGGCGGTGGCAGCGGCCCGCGTCTCCGCGCCGTCGTCGTCCGGGCTTCGCCTGGCCGATGTGCGCCCCGGTGACCTCCGAGTACGGACCGCGCTGGGGCCGGATGCACCAGGGCATCGACCAGGGCGCGGGCACGGGCACGCCGATCGGCGCCGTCGAAGGCCGGGACGGTCATCTTCGCCGGCTGGCAGGGCGGGTACGGCAACCTCGTGCTGATCGACCACGGCGACGGCGTCGTGACCGCCTACGCCCACCAGAGCCGCATCGCGGTCAGCTCGGGTCAGTCGGTCGTCGCAGGGCGCAGACCATCGGGTACGTCGGCAGCACCGGGAACTCGACCGGCCCGCACCTGCACTTCGAGACCCGCGTCAACGGCTCGGCGGTCAACCCCCGCCAGTACCTGTCCGGCGGCCCCTGCTGACGCGCGCGGCGCCCGGCGCCCTGCACGGTCGACCGCCGCGGCCGGACGGCGTACGCTGCTCGAGCGTGGACGAGCACGAGCGGTACGAGGAGCTGGCGGTCGGGCACGTGCTCGGCGGTCTCGCCGCGGCGGACGCGGCCGACGTTCCGCAGTCCACCTGCTCGGCTGCCGTGACTGCCGCCTGCGGGTCGCCGAGCTGCGCGACATCGCCGCGGACCTGGCCGCCGCCGAACGCGAGGAGCGGGCCGAGGCGCGGGTCCGGCACCGAGGTCGCCCGCCGGACCGAGGCGAACCCGAGCCGCAGCCGACGGGCGCCGGGGCCGTCGACCACGGCTCGCTCGCGGCCCTCGGTCTCGGCCGTCGTCGTGGTCGCTGCTCGGGGCGCTGGCGTTCTGGAACCTGCACCTGCGGACGCAGGTCGCCGCGACGACGCCTGCTGGTCGAGCGGCAGCGAGACGGCGCTGGCCGAGCTCGCCGCCGGGCGTGCCGGTCGCGGTCGACGCCGTCGGCGCCGGCGTCCGGGCTCGTGGTCGTCGACGGCGACGAGGTCGCGTTCACCTTCGTCGGCCTGCCGCCGCTCGTCGGGCGCCGAGCGCTACGTGGTGTGGCTCGTCGGCGGCGGCGACGCCGAGGACGACCGGTCCTCGATCGCCCGGCTCGGACGACCGCAGGGTCGCCGGCGCGGTGGAGCAGCGACGGCGCCGACCGAGCTGGTCGTCACCGTGGAGGACGGGCCGACGCCGGCCCGAGGCGCCGACGGGCCGGCGGTCGCCACCGCGGACCTGGCTGCAGGCGAGCGCCCGGAGCTGATCGGCGAGCCGCGAGCTGCGCAGCGTGACTGACCGCGAGGGTCAGCGGTCCTCGGGGTCCTCGTCGAAGTAGTCGAGCCGGTCGAGGGGCATGACCACCGCCGACAGCACGTTCAGCAGGTGCGCGACGATGCGCTTGAGGTAGCGGTAGGCCAGCGCCCGGGCGACGGCCTCGGTCGCCGCGGTCGTCGCTGCGGACGAGCGCCGACACGGCGCTTGTCGAAGTCGTCGAGCAGCTCGTCGCCGTGGGTGAGCAGCTCGCGGGACCGCGTCGGGTCGCGGTCGCGGAAGGCGTCGGCCGACCTCGCCGATCATCCGCGACGATCTCGGCGTGCAGCTCGGCGTGGCGGCGCGGCGTCGGGACGTCGTCGGACAGGTCCGCACCGTCGGCGGCGAGGTCGAACAGGTTCTTGGCGTAGTCGCCGATCCGCTCGATGTCCTTGACGATCGACATGTAGATCAGGATCGCCGGGCGTGTCGATCGCCGCCGTGGACGCAGGCGTGGACGACCAGCTCGCGGCGGATCTCGCGCTCGGCCTCGTTGACCCGGTGGTCGGTGGCGCGCAGCTCGGCGCCGACCGCGTGCGGGTCGGCGCCGCCGAGCAGGGCGGACATCGCCAGGTCGAACGCGTGGCGGTCGTCGCGGAACATCTGCTGGAGCGTCTCCTCGATGCGTTCGAGACGGTCGCCGGCGTCGCGCGGAAGCCGAACACCACGGCGCACCACCTCCTGAGGGGGTCGAGCGGTGACTAGGGGATGAGGAAGACACCGAGCAGGGGGACGACGAGGAACAAGCCGAGCGACGTAGGCGACGACCACCGAGCGGTGCGCGACGGCCTGCGTCGGCCAGCCGCTCCGCCGCGCGGACCGGCAGCGTCCGGATCGGCGGGGACCGGGTAGAGCAACGCCAGCGCCGCGACGTTGAACAGGGTGTGCACCAGGGCGATCGTCAGGCCCTCCGGCCGCAGGACCGCCAGCGAGGCGATGAGCGCGGTGATGGTGGTCCCGACGTTGGCGCCGAGGGTGATCGGGTAGGCGTTCGGCAGCGTCAGCACGCCGGCGGCGACCAGCGGGACCAGGATCGAGGTCGTGATCGACGACGACTGCACCGCGACGGTGACCGCGATGCCGACGACGATGCCGATCGCCCCGCCGCCGCGCCCGACGACGCGGTTCATCGCCCGTTCGACGCTCCCGGCGACCAGTTGGCGCATGTTCCGGGTGATCTGCCCGAGCGCCAGGAAGATGCAGGCCGAGCCCGACGACCAGCAGCGCCAGGCGCGATGAAGCGGCCAGCCGACCGGCGAGGCCGTCGAGGAGCGACTCGATCGCCGCCGACCGGTACGTCGACGGCGCCGCTTGACCGGGCTGCTGCCGAGCTCGGTGACGCTGCCGCCGCGCAGCCGCTCGGTGAGCCACTCGGCGGACTCGGACAGGAACCCGGTCAGCAGCTCGATCGGCAGCAGGACCGCGACGGCGAACAGGTTGAAGAAGTCGTGCACGGTCGCGGCGGCGAACCCCCGCCGGAACTCGTCGGAGCGGCGGATGGAGCCGAGCGAGGCCAGCGTGTTGGTGACCGTGGTGCCGATGTTGGCGCCCATGATCATCGGGACCGCCAGCTCGACGCTCAGCGTCCCGGACCCGACGAGCCCGACGATCGTCGCGGTCGACACCGACGACGACTGGACGAGCACCGTGAACAGGATGCCGGCGAACAGCCCGGAGATCGGGTTGGCGACGTTCTCGAGCAGGCCGCTCTGGAAGCCCTCGCCGAGCCCGGCGATGCCGCACTCGAGCAGCGACACGCCGACGAGGAAGACGTAGAGCAGGACCAGCACGAGCCCGGCGCGCAGCGGGGGCAGGTAGCTCGCGGCGAGGCAGGGTCTGACCAGGAGGTGGGGCGGAGGACACGCGAGCTCGCACGGCCGGGAGCGGGGTGGGTCGCAGGCAAGCCGAGCCACGCGCGCGCGGCAAGTGCCGAGCGCTCAGGACGTCAGCACGATCCCGACGATCGGCACGACGAGGAAGACACCGAACACGTAGGCCACGACGATGCTCCGGCGCCGGATGGCCAGATCCGCGAGCGTCGTGGCCGCGCGGATCGGCAGGTCACGCAGGAACGGGACCGGGTAGAAGATCGCGATCGCGGTCACGTTGAAGAGCGTGTGGACCAGGGCGATGGTGAGACCCTCGGGGCGCGCCACGGCGAGCGAGGCGATCAGGGCGGTCACGGTGGTGCCGACGTTCGCGCCGAGCGTGATCGGGTACGCGTTCGGCAGCGTGAGCACGCCTGCTGCGACGAGCGGCACGAGGATCGACGTCGTGATCGACGATGACTGCACGGCCATGGTGATGACCAGACCGATGCCGATCGCCGCGACGCCGCCGCCTCGGCCGATGACACGGTTCATCGCCTGCTCGACGCTGCCCGCGACGAGGGCCCGCATCGTCCGCGTGATCGCCCCGAGGGCCACGAAGATGAACGCGAGGCCGATGACGAGGAGCAGCACCCCGAGCCCGGGGCCCGCGACGAGACGCTCGAGCACCGACGCGAGGGCGTCGGAGGGGGCCTCGACCGCATCCTTGATCGGGCTCGAGCCGGGCTCGGCGACGCTCGTGCCGCGCAGGCGCACGGTCAGCCACGTGGCCGTCGACGACAGGAAGCCGGTGAGCAGCTCGGCGGGGAGGAGCACCGCCACGGCGAAGAGGTTGAAGAAGTCGTGGACGGTCGCGCCGGCGAACCCGCGGCGGAACTCCTCGGACCGCCGGATCGACCCGAGCGAGGCCAGGGTGTTGGTGATCGTGGTGCCGATGTTGGCGCCCATGATCATCGGGACGGCGAGCTCGACGCTCAGCGTTCCGGCGCCGACGAGGCCGACGATCGTCGACGTCGACACCGACGAGGACTGCACGAGCACGGTGACGAGGATCCCGGCGAACAGGCCGGCGAGCGGGTCGTCGATGCGGTCGAGCAGGCCCTGCTGGATGCCGGAGCCGAGCCCCGCGATGCCGCCCTCGAGCAGCTTGACGCCGACGAGGAACAGGTACAGCAGGGCGACGACGGTCGCGGCGCGGCCGATGGAGCGGAGCCGAGCGGTCGGCTCCGGAGAGGTTCCGGACAACGGTGTCTCCGTCGGACGGGCGAGCGGTGCGCGAAGGTGAGCCGATGGTGGGCGGTGGCGCCAAGTCCGATGGACGGACCCCGCGCGGACCCGACCAGACGTGCCGAGGGCCGCGACGCACCGGTCGCGGCCCTCGGTGCTTCGTGTTCGCTGGTGAGACCTCCAGCACCGCTCCCGGCTACCCGCGAGGCGTACCTCGATGGCGGCCGGAGCGTCGGGCGGGACGAGTCCCCGACCGGCGCGGGTGGCGGTACCCGGTGTGGATTCCCTAGGGGATCCAGCGACTCCGACCTAGCGGCCGGGCACCTCCAGGGTCCCGTGATGATGACTACCGATCAACGGACCACCTCCTTCCTCTGGTCCGGTGAGCGAACCACAGCGCTGGGGTCGATGCACCCCGAACCGGACGACCTCCAGGAGGGTCGCGCGCTGCCCCGCGACCGCTTGGCGGTCGCCGCACGCGTGCTGGTACCGTTCGCCGCCGCGCGGCCTCGGGCCGTGCCTAGGGCGCGTAGCTCAGTGGAAGAGCGCCGCCTTCACACGGCGGAGGCCAGAGGTTCGATACCTCTCGCGCCCACCCTGGACAACGTCGACGACCCCCGCCGAGGCGGGGGTCGTCGCGTGTCGCGGCGGTCAGCGGCGGTCGCGTCGGCTGGTGCGGTCGATCCGCATCGCGACGAGCAGGGCGACCCCGGCCGCCAGCAGATCGGCGGCGAGCACGGCCGCCACCAGGGCGTCCGGCACGTCCGGGCGCGCGGCGAGCAGCGCCGCCGGCACCACGATCAGCACCGCGACCGCGAAGACGATCGCCCCGGTCCGCCGACGGTCGCGGTCGAGCGAGCGGACGGTGTGATCGAGCCGCGCCTCGGTGGCGGTGAGTTGGGCCCGCAGGTCGAGCGCCGGCGGCAGCGCCGGGGCTGCCGCCACCGATCGGCGTCGCGATCGAGCCCCGACGACCACGCCGAGGCCGAGGGCGATCACCAGGAGCCGGAGGTTGCGCACGCTCGCCCCTCAGCGCAGACGGCTGCGGAGACCCGCACCGAGGGCGGCCGCACCGAGCGCGAGCGACAGCGGGAAGGCGCGCGGGGCGTCGAGGTCCTCGGCGACCGCCGTCGCGGCCGCGTCGGCGAGGTCGGCGACGATGCCCGCCTCGATCCACCGGGCGGCGTGACGGACCTCGCTGCCGCTGCGCAGGGCGACGAGCGTCCCGATCCCGAGGACGACGTCGCGCGCGCCGAGCCCTCGGACGGCGACCTCGCGGCCCGGGTCGTCCTCGGTGCGGGTGCCGAGCCACCTGGTGGTCGTCGACCCCGGGGCCGCCACGAGGGCGACCCCGAGCGCGATGCGCGACGCGGCGAGACCGCGGGCGGCCCACACCACCGGGCGGGATGGCGCCCGCCGTCGTCCGAGCAGGGTGCGATCGGCCACGTCCCTCGTCTCCCGTTCCGGCGCCGCAGCCGCCGGCAGCGGGTGACCGCGGGCGTGGGCGTGTCGGCACCCTACCGACGGCTCCGGCCGCTGGCGGTGCCGTGGCTACGCTCGACCGGTCCAGCTTCCACCGATCCGACGAGCTCCCCGTGTCCGACGTCACCGTCCCCGTGCGCGCCGGTGACGCCACCGCCGACCTCGCCCCGGGCGTCACCGCGATCGAGGCGCTGAAGGCCCTCGAGGCCGTCCGCGGCCAGATCGTCGCGGCGGCGGTGACGGTCCGGGGCGAACGTCGCCAGTGGGACCTCGACCGGCCGCTGCCGACCGGACGCAGGGCGAGGTCGGCGTCGAGGGCATCCTCGCCACCTCCGAGGAGGGCCGCGCGATCCTGCGCCACTCGACCGCGCACGTGATGGCGCAGGCGGTGACCGACCTGTTCCCCGGTGCGAAGTGGGCGATCGGACCGCCGATCGAGGACGGGTTCTACTACGACTTCGACGTCGAGCGGCCGTTCACCGCCCGACGACCTCGAACGCATCGAAGCCCGGATGACCGAGCTGCTCGGGCGAGAAGCAGCGCTTCGTCCGCGAGGAGGTCGCGCGCGACGACGCGCTCGAGGAGTTCGCCGACCAGCCCTACAAGGTCGAGATCATCGAGCTGGTCGGCGACGGCACCATCGTCTCGACCGTGGACGCCGCACCGGAGAGTCGAGGGCGACGGACCCCACCTTCACCGTCTACCGCAACGTGCGGGAGGACGGCGCGGCGGCCTGGTCCGACCTGTGCCGCGGTCCGCACGTGCCCTCGACCGACCGCATCCCGGCGTTCGCGCTGCTGCGCTCGGCCGGCGCGTACTGGCGCGGTCGCGAGGACCAGCCGATGCTCCAGCGCATCTACGGCACCGCGTGGGAGTCGCGCAAGGCCCTCAAGCAGCACCTGACGATGCTCGAGGAGGCCAAGCAAGCGCGACCACCGCAAGCTCGGCCGCGAGCTCGAGCTCACCTACCAGCCCGAGGAGCTCGGCCCCGGCCTCGCGATCTTCCTGCCGAACGGCGCCATCGTCCGCCAGCAGATGGAGGACTGGATCCGGGCCGAGACCCTGAAGCGCGGCTACCAGCCGGTCTACACCCCGCACATCGCCAAGGAGGACCTCTGGCGCATCTCGGGGCACCTCGAGAACTACGGCGAGCTGATGTACCCCGGGATGGACATCGATGACGGAACCGCGGCGTACCGCCTGAAGCCCATGAACTGCCCGTTCCACATCCTGGCGTACGGGTCGCGCACGCGGTCGTACCGCGAGCTGCCGATGCGCATCGCCGAGCTCGGCACCGTCTACCGCTACGAGCGCTCCGGCGTCGTCAACGGGATGCTCCGGGCCCGCGGGTTCACCCAGGACGACAGCCACATCTTCTGCCGCGAGGACCAGGTCGTCGACGAGGTCCACGCCTGCGTCGAGTTCGCCCGCGACCTGTACCGCGCCTTCGGGCTGGGGGAGCCGTCGCGCGTGGCCATCTCGACCCGGCCGGACAAGTCCCTGCCCGGCAACGACGAGGGGTGGGCGAACGCCGAACGGGCGCTCGATCGAGGCGGTCGAGCGCACCGGGTATGGCCTACGAGCTCGACCCGGGCGAGGGCGCCTTCTACGGTCCCGAAGATCGACATCCACGCCCGCGACGCCATCGGCCGCGAGTGGCAGCTGACGACGGTGCAGGTCGACTTCAACCTGCCCGAACGGTTCGACATGTCCTACATCGGCGCGGACGGCGCCAAGCACCGGCCCTACATGGTCCACCGGGCCCTGTTCGGCTCGATCGAGCGCTTCTTCTCGGTCATGGTCGAGTCGTTCAACGGCGCGTTCCCGACCTGGCTGGCGCCCGTCCAGGTCAACGTCGTGCCCGGTCGCCGGCGAGTTCGACGACTACGCCGACGAGGTCGCCGCGGCGCTGCGCGCCCACGAGGTCCGGGTCGAGGTCGACCGCAGCGACGGCACGCTCGGCAACAAGATCCGGGCGAGCAAGACCACGCAAGGTGCCCTACACCCTCGTGGTCGGTGGTTCGGAGGCGGACGCGCGCACCGTCGCGGTCAACCCGTACCGCGGGCGACCGGCGCGACGCGTGCCGCTCGACGCGTTCGTCGACGAGGTCGTCGCCGAGATCGCGCGAGCGCCGCAGCCGAGGCGGTCGTCGTGAGCACCTACGGGGACGCCCACGCCGCCTGGTACGACGAGCTGTACCGCTCGCTCGGCAAGGACCACGCCACCGAGGCGCAGTCGCTGCTCGACCGGGTCACCGACCTGCTCGGCCGCGACGCCGCCTCCTGGCTCGACGTGGCCTGCGGCACCGGTCAGCACCTCGCCGTCATCGGCGACGCGGTCGACGAGGTGGTCGGCGTCGACCTGTCCGAACCGATGCTCGACGTGGCGCGTGCCCGCCTCGGTGGCCGCGTCGAGCTCCGCGTCGCCGACCAGCGCGACGCTCGACCTCGGGCGCACGCTTCGACGTCGTCACCTCGCTGTTCAGCTCGATCGGGTACGCCGCCGACCTCGACGAGCTCGACGCGACCGTCGCCGCGCTGGCGGCCCACGTCGCGCCCGGCGGGGTGCTGGTCATCGAGCCGTGGGTCGAGCCGGACGACTGGGCGGACGAACGCACCCAGGTCGTCGACGTCGAGGAGGCACGGGCGTCGTGCCGTCCGGGTCATGACCTCGCGACGCGAGGGCGACGTGTCGGTGCTCGAGGTCGCGGTCGTGTCCGCGGCGGCCGGCCGGCTGACGGTCGAGCGTGAGGACCACCGCATGCTGCTGGTCCCGCACGAGCGCCTGCTCGACGCCGTCGCGGCGGCCGGGTCTCGAGGTCACCTCGCGACGACCGACCGTCCGCGACCGCCGGCCGGCGAGGGACCGCCGGACCGGGGGCTGGTCGTCGCCCGACGGCCCGCCGAGCGGCGCTGCGTGAGCGACCACGTCGGCGAGGACGCGCGCCGCAGCGCGCGCGACGACCAGCCGGGGGTCGCCGCCGACCAGCTCCAGCGACTGTGGGCGCCGTGGCGGTTCGGCTACGTCGCCGGGCGCCGAACCCGCTCGACGGGCTGCCCGTTCTGCGTGCTGCCCGGCCCGCGGATCCGGCGCGGGACGCCGAGTCGCTCATCCTGCACCGCGGCGAGCACGCCTACGTCATCTTCAACGCCTACCCGTACAACCCCGGCCACCTGATGGTCGTGCCGTACGCCCACCACGCCGACCTCGAGACCCTCGACGCCGCGGCAGCGGCCGAGGTGTGGGACGCTCGGCCGCCGGACGCGTCGGCGTGCTCAAGCAGCGCCTGCCACGCGCAGGGCGTGAACCTCGGGATGAACCTCGGTGCGGCCGGCGGCGCGGGCATCGCCGACCACCTCCACCTCCACGCCGTCCCGCGGTGGGGCGGCGACACCAACTTCATCTCGGTGGTCGGCGCGGCGCGCGTGCTGCCCGCAGGCGCTCGACGAGGTCTACGAGCTGCTCGCGCCCGCCTTCGACTGACGCCCGGTGCACCGCACGTGGGGTGCGGGCGACGACGGCCGCCAGGTGCCGCGGCTACCGTGCGGGCACCATCACCACTCCCAGGTCGAGGCTCGTGGCCCTCCGTTCGCGCTTCCCCGAGTACGTCGAGGCTGTCACCTCGCCGATCGGTCGCGGCATCGCCCGGACCGGGCTCACGCCGAACTGGCTGACGACCTTCGGGCATCGTCCTGACCTGCGTCGCGGCGTGGGCGGTCGCCAACGAGCACGCCGGTCGCTCGGCGGCTGGATCCTCGTCGCCGGCGGGCTGATGGACACCTTCGACGGCGCGGTCGCCCGGGCGACCGGCCGGTCCACCCCGTTCGGCGGCTTCTACGACTCGGTCAGCGACCGCATCTCCGACGGGGTCATCCTCGCCGGGCGTGGCCTGGTGGGTCGCGGACCAACCGCGCCTGTTCCTCCTGGCCGTCACCGCGCTCGTCGGCGCCGAGGTGACCTCCTACGTCCGTGCCAAGGCCGAGTCGATCGACCTGGTCTGCAGCGTCGGCATCCTCGAGCGCGCCGAGCGGGCCGTGCTGCTGATGTTCGCGCTCGTGCTTCCACCGCTGGCTGCTCGAACCGGTCCTGTGGGTGCTCGCCGTCGGCTCGGTCGGTCACCGTCGTCCAGCGCATCCACCACGTCTGGTGCCAGATCGACCGCGACCTGCCGGAGGAGATCGTCGCGCTCACCCTGCAGGACCGCGCCTGGAGCCGGGCGTTCAAGGCGGCAGCCCGGCGCTTCTACGGTGAGCGCAACTTCGACGGCGCGCTCGACGACGGACGCTCGACGCCCGCCGGCGACGCGGCGCCGGGACGCGCCCGACGGACGTCCGACGGCCACACCCGGACGTGGCACGCCGCCGACGCGGACCTCGACCGTGCGGCGCGCGCCCGCCGGCCGACGGGTCGACGTCCGGCCCGGGAGTCGGTCGCGGTGAGGCAGGCCGCCTCGCTCGACGACCTGCCACCCCCGCCCCCCGAGACCCTCGGGCAGCGGGCGGTCTACTGGCAGTACCGGTCGGTGTGGGAGGCCGCCGCGCGGCTGCCGGACCGCCTCGCCCGACGGGTCCCGGCCCGCATCGGCGCGCAGTGGTACCGCTTCGCCTCGGACACCGCAGCGCGACCAGGTCCGTCGCAACCTCGATCGCGTGACCCGCGGTCACCTCGGCGACGCGCGAACTCGACGGCCTCGTCCGCGACGCCTACGTCTCCTACGCCCGCTACTGGCTCGACAGCTTCCGGCTGCACACCATGGACGGGGACGAGGTCGTCGCGGCATCCACCGCCGAGGGGCTCCACCACGTCGACGCGTTCCGCGACTCCGGGCGAGGGTGGGATCTTCGCGACCGGCCACCTCGGTTCGTGGGACGTCGGCGCCTTCTTCACCAGCCAGCGGCGGTGGGGGATGGTCGTGGTCGCCGAGGTCGTCGAACCCCGCCGGCTGTTCGAGCGGTTCGTCGAGCTGCGCCGCGCCGCCGGGATCGACGTCATCCCGCTCGTCCGCGGCGGTGACATGCTCGACCGGCTCGAGGCGCGCGTCACCGACGAGGGCGCGCTGGCGACCCTGCTCGCCGACCGCGACCTGACGCGCAAGGGCCCCATCGTCGAGTTCTTCGGCGAGCCGTGCCGCCTGCCGCCGGGGACCGCGGCGCTCGCGCGCCGCACCGGGCGGCCCGGTCTGCATCGGCGCGTTCCTCACCCGAGGCGACGGGTTCCACGGCGTGGTGCACGCGCCCATCGAGGTGGCCGACCTCGACGTCTACGACGGCACCCAGGCGGTCGCGACCGAGCTCGAGACGCTCATCGAGCGCTTCCCCGACCAGTGGCACGTGTTCGTGCGCAACTGGCTGGCCGACCGGGAACCGGACCACCCGGTGGTCGGCGCGTGGCAGCGCGGCGAGGACTGGCGCGCTCTCGCCCGCGCGGAGTGGGCCGAGCGGCGCGGCGGCCGAACGGGCGGACGGCGTGAGGGTCGCGCTCGTCTCGCCCTACGCGCTCGCCGTCCCGGGCGGTGTGCAGGCCCACGTCGACGCGCTGGCTGCCGCCCTGCGCTCGTCGGGCCACGAGGTGACCATCGCTCGGGCCGGGTACGCCGGGTCGCGGGACGCACGGCCCCGCTCGGGCCCGAGGTGCGTGCGACCTCGGGCGGCACGTCCCGCGTGCCGTTCAACGGCTCGGTCGCCCCGATCGCACTGTCACCGGTGGCGGCGCGGACGCACGCGACGTGCGCTCGCCGACCTCGCGCCGGACGTGATCCACGTCCACGAGCCGCTGGTGCCGTGGGCGGGGCTCGCCGCCGCCACCAGCGACGTCGCACCGGTCGTCGGAACCTTCCACGCCTGGTCCGACGCATCCCGCCTGTACCGGGCCGGCCGGCCCGTCGCCCGGCGGATCGCGCGACGGGCTGGCCGTCGCGGCTCGCGGTGAGCGACGCGGCGGCGGCTACCACGCGGGCGCGCTCGGGTGGCCGAGCTCGCGGTTCCGCGTCGTCCCGAACGGGGTCGACGTCGCCCGCTTCGCGGGCGCCGAGCCCTTCCCGGAGCTGGTCGACCCGGAGCGGCCCGACGCTGCTGTTCGTCGGCCGGCTCGAGCGACGCAAGGGTCTCGAACCGCTGATCCGCGCCTTCACCCGCCTCAAGACCGACCGACCGGAGCTGCGCCTGCTCGTCGTCGGGGACGGGCCCGGAGCGTGACCGGTGCCAGGCCCTCCTGCCGGCGCGACTGCGCTCGGACGTGTCGTTCCTCGGCCGGGTCGACCACGACGACCTGCCCGCGCTTCTACGCCTCCTGCGACCTGTACGTCGCGCCGTCGCTCGGAGGCGAGTCGTTCGGGATCGTGCTGCTCGAGGCCATGGCGGCGGGCCGTCCCGATCGTCGCGTCGGACATCCCCGGGCTACCGGAGCGTGGCGACCGACGGCCGGCAGGGACGGCTGGTCCCGCCGGCGACCCGGCGGCCCTCGCCGCCGCCATCGCGACGCTGCTCGACAACCCGCGCTGCGGCGTGCGATGGCCGACCGACGGCCGCCGGACGGTCGACGCCTACGACTGGGCCCGCGTCGCCGACCAGGTCGCGGACGCGTACCGGGAGGCGCTCACCGCCGAGCTGTCGCGGAGCTCGGCGGTGTCGCGCCAGGCTCGCAGCTCTGCGCACCTGGCGCGACGGTGACGACCTGGCGCGACGGTGACGACCTGGCGCGACGGTGACGACCTGGCGCGACGGTGACGACCTGGCGCGACGGTGCGACCTGCCACTGGTGCGCGCGGGACGCGTCGGGTGTCGCGCTTGGCCCGTCCGAACGGCCACGGCCGGTACCGTCTGGCGTCGCGCTCCCCACCCGCGAGGTCCCGTCGTGCTCTCCGCCCTGCCGCGCCGCGTCCTCACCGCGGTCGCTCATCGGTCCGCTCCTGCTCGCCGGTTGTCGAGCGGCGCAGGAGCCGCCGCCTCCGCCGCCCGTGGCGGTCGTGACCCCGGCCGAGGACGACCGGAGCCCGAGACCGAACCCGAGCCGGAGCCGACCGACCGCGCGCCGCTGACCGGCGTCCTCGTCACCGACGAGGGTGCGGCCGTCCTCTCGCAGCGCCCGGTGCTGATCGTCAAGGTCGAGAACTCGCCGCAGGCTCGCCCCCAGGCCGGCCTCGACCGGGCCGACGTCGTCTTCGAGGAACTCGTCGAGGGCGGGGTGACCCGGTTCATCGCGGTGTTCCACACCGACCTCCCGGACGACGTCGGGCCCGTGCGATCCGCGCGGCCGGTCGACGTCGCCGTCGGGTCGGGCTTCGGGCAGCCGGTGTTCGCCTACTCCGGTGCCCGCGCGGCAGGTCCAGGCGATGCTGCGCGCCGCGCCCATGGTCGCCCTCGAGGAGGGCGCACCCGGGTTCCGGCGCGTGTCGGACCGCCGTGCGCCGCACAACCTCTTCGTCCGCCCGGCCGAGGTGCTCGCCGCCGGCATCGAACGCGGTGCCCGCCCGCTCTCGACGGCGCCGTGGGCGTTCGACGACGAGGTCCCGACCGGCGGCCCTGGTGCCTGCGCGTCCGACGCTGCTGGGTGCACCGACCCGGGCGGCGAGCCTCACGGTCCCGATGTCGCACGCGACACCGGACCGGGTGGACCTACGACGCGGCCGCGGAGCTCTACCGACGCGACCAGAACGGTCGAGGCGTCCACGGTGACCGGCTCGGGTCGGATCGGCGCGGCGAACGTCGTCGTCCTCGCCACCCGCCACTACACCGACGGGTGCTGCGACACCAACGGCGCCCCGTACTCCGAGACCGATGCGGTCGGTGAGGACGTGGCCATCGTCCTGCGCGACGGCGAGCGCTTCGCGGCCCGCTGGCGGAAGACCGCCGCCGACGCGCCGCTCGAGCTGCTCGACGCGACCGGCGCGCCCTTCCCGCTCAAGCCCGGCCCCACCTGGATCCTGCCTGCCGAGCAGCCGCGGTCGTCGCCGGCATGTGAGGCGCGCCGCGTCGCACCGTTCCACGCGCTACCGGACCGGTCCGGGCGCGCACGTCGGTACGCTCGTCCTCGACCCGTCCCGCGCTCACCGTGGACGCACCTCGGCACCCCACAGGAGCCGTCCCGTGAGCGACGCCACCTCGACCGCTTCCACCCCCGCACCGGGAGCGACCGCGTCAAGCGCGGGCTCGCCGACATGCTCAAGGGCGGCGTCATCATGGACGTCGTCACCCCGGACCAGGCGCGCATCGCCGAGGAGGCCGGCGCCGTCGCCGTCATGGCGCTCGAGCGGGTCCCCGCCGACATCCGCCGCGACGGTGGGGTGGCTCGGATGAGCGACCCGGACATGATCGACGGCATCATCGACGCGGTGTCGATCCCGGTCATGGCCAAGGCCCGCATCGGCCACATCGTCGAGGCGCAGGTCCTGCAGTCGCTCGGCGTCGACTACGTCGACGAGTCCGAGGTCCTCACCCCGGCCGACGAGGCGCACCACATCGACAAGTGGCGCTTCGAGGTCCCGTTCGTGTGCGGCGCCACCAACCTCGGTGAGGCGCTCCGTCGCATCGCCGAGGGCGCCGCGATGATCCGCTCGAAGGGCGAGGCCGGGACCGGCAACGTCGTCGAGGCGACCCGTCACATGCGGTCGATCGCCGGCGAGGTCCGACGCCTGTCGACGATGGACGAGACCGAGCTGTACGCCGCCGCCAAGGAGCACCGCGCTCCGGTCGACCTCGTGCGCGAGGTCGCCGAGGCTGGGCCGCCTGCCGGTCGTGCTGTTCACCGCCGGCGGCATCGCGACGCCGGCGGACGCCGCGTTCATGATGCAGCTCGGCGCGGACGGCGTGTTCGTCGGCTCCGGCATCTTCAAGTCCGGCGACCCCGCCGCTCGCGCGCGCGCCATCGTCGAGGCCACCACCCACTTCGAGGACCCGGCCGTCGTCGCCAAGGTCTCGCGCGGGCTCGGTGAGCCGATGGTCGGCATCGAGATCTCGCAGCTGCCGGCCGAGCAGCGGTACGCCGACCGCGGCTGGTGAGCGGAGCCACACCCGAGGTGACCCGCTCCAGCCCGCACCCCCGGTGGACGCCGGGGGAGCGGCTCGCCGGTCGCGCCCCGGTGGCCGCTCCCGCTGCGGGTGCGCCGGTCGTCGGCGTGCTCGCCCTCCAGGGTGACGTCCTCGAACACCTACGCGCCCTCCGCCGGGTGGGCGCCGACGCCCGCGAGGTCCGCACCCCGGAGCAGCTCGACGCGGTCGACGCGCTGGTGCTCCCGGGCGGTGAGTCGACCACCATCGGTCGGCTGCTCGAGGTGTTCGACCTGCTGGGCCCGGTACGGGACCGGATCCGGGCGGGGATGCCCGCGCTCGGGACCTGCGCCGGGATGATCCTGCTGGCCACCTCGCTCGATCAGGACCGGCCGCAGCCGTTGCTCGGTGTGCTGGACGTGGAGCGTGCGGCGCAACGCCTTCGGTCGTCAACGCGAGTCGTTCGACGTCGGGCTGGCCGTCCCCGCGCTCGGGGAGCGTCCCGTGGCGGTGTCGTTCATCCGCGCTCCGGTCGTGACCGCGCTCCTGGCCGACGACGTCGAGGTCCTCGCCGAGGTCGAGCTCGGACCGGTACTGGTCCGGCAGCGGCACGTCTGGGCGGCGTCGTTCCACCCGGAGCTCACCGGCGACGACCGACTCCACGCCGCGTTCGTCGGTTCGCTGTCCACCGTGGCGAGCTGAAGGTGTCGACCGTCCGCGCCGAGCTGGTGGCGCTCGCCCTCGGCGTCGGTATCGCCGCGCTCGCCCTGGCCACCACCGTCGCGACCCGCCACGAGCCCGCGGTGCGGGGTGGGCGGGTCCGTGGACTCGCGCCCCTGGTCCCGTGGCTCGGCACGCTGCTGGTGGTGTTGCTCCTGGTCCGCGGCGCCACCGCGGGGGCGGTCGTCGTGGGTGTGGCAACCGTGATCCACGCCGGCGTCACCCGCTGGCGCGCCATCGCCGAGGGCCGCCGCCACCCCTGACCCGTGCCCTCGCTACCGTGTCCCCGTCGCGGCCGGGGGTGGGTCGCACCACCCTGAGGAGAGCGATCCGTGAGCGTCAGCGCGGCCACCCCGGTCGGAGCCGAGCGTCGCGCACCGACGCCGCAGGTCGTCCGCGGCGGGACGGTCTTCGACGGCCGCGGTGGCGACGGCGTCCTCGCCGACGTGGTGACCCGGGACGGGGTCGTCGAGGGCATCGTCGCGCCCGGCACGACCGTGGCCGGCGCCACCGAGATCGACGCCGGTGGGTGCTGGGTCACGCCGGGCTTCGTCGACCTGCACACCCACTACGACGCCGAGCTCGAGGTGGCTCCGAGCCTCGACGAGTCGGTCCGCCACGGCATCACCACGGCGTTGATCGGGTCGTGCGGGTTGTCCATGGCCGTCGGCGACCCGGTCGACATGGCCGACATGTTCTGCCGCGTCGAGGGGATCCCGCGCGAGCTCGTGCTGCCGATCCTCGAGCGCGCCGTCACGTGGGACTCGCCGGCCGAGTACCTCGACCACCTCGCGTCGCTGCCGCTCGGCCCGAACGTCACCGCGATGCTCGGGCACTCGACCATCCGCGCCCACGCCATGGGGCTGGAACGGTCGCTGACCGAGGGCGTCAAGCCCACCCGCGACGAGCTGCTCGGCATGGGGCGGCTGCTGCGCGACGCGCTCGAGGCCGGCTACCTCGGCCTGTCCATCAACACCCTGCCGTGGGACAAGATGGACGGGGACCGCTTCCGCAGCCGCCCGACCCCGTCGGTGTTCGCCAACTGGGACGAGTTCCGCTTCCTCAACCGGGTCCTGCGCCGCTACGGCGCCGTGTGGCAGGGCGTGCCCGACGTCTCCACCAAGATCAACGTGGCCATGTTCCTGTGGGAATCGATGCCGATCGGCCGCCGGCCGCCGCTGCGGACGATGATCATCTCGCTCGCCGACCTCAAGGCCGACCGCACGATCCGGCACACCGCCGGTGCGCTCGCACGCCTCGCCAACGAGGTGTTCGGCGCCGACCTCCGCTTCCAGTCGCTGCCGACCCCGTTCGACATGTTCGTCGACGGGATCGAGGTGCCCGTCATCGAGGAGTTCGGTGCCGGCACCTCGGCGCTGCACGAGATCGACGGTCAGAAGCGTGCCGACCTGCTGCGCGACCCCGAGTTCCGCGCCACCTTCCGCCGGCAGTGGCGGGCGTTCTTCCCCGGTCGCGCCTACCACCGCGACCTCGACGAGTCCCGGATCATCGACTGCCCCGACGCCATGGTCGTCGGGCGGACCTTCGGTGAGGTCGCCCGCGAACGGGGTGACGACCCGATCGACTGCTTCCTCGACCTCCAGGCCGAGCACGGCACCAAGCTGCGGTGGTACACGGTCATCGCCAACGACCGGACCGCGGCGCTGCGGTGGGTGGTCGACCACCCCGCCGTGCTCATCGGCTTCTCGGACGCCGGTGCGCACCTGCGCAACATGGCCTTCTACAACTTCGGTCTGCGGATGCTGAAGCTCGTCCGTGACGCGGAGCTCGAGGGGCAGCCGTTCATGAGCACGGGGCGGGCCGTGCACCGGCTCACCGCCGAGATCGCCGACTACCTCGGCATCGACGGCGGGACGCTGGCACCGGGCCGACCCGCGGACCTCGTCGTGGTCGACCCGACCCAGCTCGACGACCGGCTCGAAGCCATCCACGAGGCGCCGATGGCCGGGTTCCCCGGTCTGCAGCGGTACGTCCGGCGGGGCGAGGGGGCGGTCCGCACGGTGCTGGTCGGCGGCCACGTCGCCTGGCAGGACGACGCGCCGGGCGCCGGCCTCGGTGAGCTCGCCATGGGCCAGCTGCGCCGACCGATCGACCGTCCGCTGGCGGCGCGCTGAGCCGCACCCGGACGCGCTGATCCGGGCGCGCTACCGACGGAGGTCCACGTCGGAGCCCCGCACGGCCGAGTGCGGCCCGCGATGCTGGAGGGGTGCCCACCTCCCCCGTCCTCAGCGTCCTCGCCCGCCTCGCCGCGGCGGTCGTCGTGGTCGTGGCCACGGCCGCACTGCTGGCGATGCCCCTCGTCCCGGTGGTGCTCGTGGGGACCTCGACGGTCGAGGCGGTCGAGACCACCCTGCTCGACGCGCCGCCGCTGCCCGACGAGCTGCCGGTCGCCGCGCAGCTGTCGACGGTGCACGACCGCGACGGGGCACGGATCGCCGAGCTCGCCGGCGAGATCCGGCGCGAACCCGTGGCGTACGAGGACATCCCGCAGCTGGTCATCGACGCGGTGCTCGCCACCGAGGACTCCGGGTTCTTCGAGCACGCCGGCGTGGAGCACGAGTCGATGCTCCGCGCCGCCGGCCGCAACCTCGCGGCGGGGGGCATCGCCGAGGGGGCGTCGACCATCACCCAGCAGTACGTCAAGATGACCCTGCTCTCGCCGGAGCAGACCATCGAGCGCAAGATCCACGAGGTGCTGCTCGCCGTCGAGCTCGAGAAGCGTGACTCCAAGGAGCAGATCCTCGAGGGCTACCTCAACGCGGTCTACCTCGGTGAGGGTGTCTACGGGTTCGGCACGGCCGCGGACCACTACTTCTCCCGGTCGCTCGACGAGCTCGACGTCGCCGACGTCGCGCTGCTCGCCGGGACCATCCGGGCACCGGCCGTCATCGAACGCGGTCGTCGCCCCGGAGGTCGCCCGCGAGCGCCGCGACGTCGTCATCCGCCAGATGCTCGCGCAGGAGCGGATCACCCCTGCCCAGGCCGACGAGGCGCTCGCCCGCGAGATCGAGCTGGACATCCGCAGCCGCGGACTTCGGCGAACCGTTCTGGATCGACACGGTCAAACGCCTGATCTACGACGCGGACGCGGCGCTCCAGCCGGGGCTGCAGGAGGCCATCGGTGACAGCGCGAGCGATCGCATCGACGCGCTGTTCGAGGGGGGTCTGCGGATCGAGACCACCCTCGACCGGGCGCTGACCGCGGCCGCCGAGACCGCCATCCGCGAGCAGCTGACCGAGCCGGCGGACGACCCGATGGGCTCGTTGATCAGCCGTCGAGCACGCCACGCGGTGCCATCCGCGCGTTCGCGCTCGGCCCGCAGGCCTACGGGCAGTGCGACCCGGACCAGGAGGAGCCCTGCACGCTGACCACGACCAACCCCGCCGTCCCGTGGGGCGGTGGATCCGGGCGTCAGCCGGGGTCGGCGTTCAAGCCGTTCGTCGCGGCGGCGGCGCTCGAGGACGGGTTCGACCGCATCCCGGTCGAGGACCCGCGGCCCGACCGGGGCGGCGGCGCCGCCGACAGCGGTGAGAGCGGCGACGCGGACCCGGACGACGTCGACCGCAACCCCCCGCTCGTGTACGACTCGCCGTCCGGTGAGCTCATCCCGGGCTGCGGCGGCTCGGACGACGACTGGGCGCCGACGAACTACGGGGGCAGCGACGCCGGGGAGGTCGGTCTCGACGAGGCGATGCGGCGGTCGGTCAACACCTACTTCGTCAAGCTCGCCCGCGACGTCGGCATCGAACGCATCGCCGAGCTCGCCGATCGAGCACGGGCTGCGCGGTGGCAACCTCGACGTCTTCGGCTCGGTGGACTGCTCCATCGCCCTCGGTTCGGCCGACATCTACCCGCTCGGGATGGTCCTCGGGTACGGGACCTGGGCCAACGACGGGGTGCTGTGCGAGCCCTACGTGATCGAGCGGATCCTCGATCGCGACGGCGAGGTCCTCTACGAGCACGAACCTCGCTGCGAGCGCGTCGTCGACGAGGCCACGGCGTCGCAGATGCGTGCGACCCTGCGCGGACCGGTGACCGCCGGTGGGACGGCGCCGGCTGTCGGCAACCGCGTCGGCGGTGGGGTGTTCGGCAAGACCGGGACGACCAACAACTCGGTGGACGCCTGGTTCGTCGGCTCCGCGGGGGACCTCACCCACTCGGCCTGGGTCGGGTTCGAGACCCCGCGGCCGATGCAGGACGTGCGGATCGGCGGCCGCTACTACAGCAACGTCACGGGCGGCTCGGTGCCGGCGACCATCTGGGCCGACTACGTCGCCGGTGCCGCCAACTGAACCGACGCGCTCGCGACGGCGCTCGACGGTGGAGCGGCACCCTCGGACGGTAGGCTCGCTGCCTCCGTGCGCCCGGCGTGGCGCGAGCACCGACCCGGGAGATCTGCGATGTCCGGCCACAGCAAGTGGTCCACCATCAAGCACAAGAAGGCGGCCAAGGACGCCCGCCGCGGCAAGCAGTGGGCCAAGCTGATCCGGCAGATCGAGGTCGCGGCCCGCGGCGCCGGCACGGCGGACGTCGAGGCATCGCCGTCGCTCGCGCTCGCCGTGCAGAAGGCGAAGGACGCCGAGGTCCCGAAGGACACGATCGAGCGCGCGTGCAAGCGTGGCGCCGGCGAGCTCGAGGGTGCGGCGGCCTACGAGCCGGCCCAGTACGAGGGGTACGCGTCCGGCGGGATCGCCGTGCTCGTCGACGTGCTGACCGACAACCGCAACCGGACCGCGGCGGACGTCCGCAGCGCCTTCACCAAGGCCGGCGGCAGCCTCGCCGAACCGGGCTCGGTCGCCTTCCAGTTCACCCGCCGTGGTCGCGTGGTCCTCAGCAAGGACGGGGCGGACGAGGACGAGGTCATGCTCGTCGGGCTCGACGCCGGCATGGAGGACCTCGAGGCCGACGCCGACACCTACACCGCCTGGTGCGATCCGAGCGACGCCGCCGACCTGCGCGTGGTGCTCGAGGAGGCCGGCTTCAAGGTCCAGGAGTCCGGTTCGACCATGGTCCCGGCCTCGACGGTGCCCATCGCCGAGGCGGGCGAGGCGCGCAAGGTCCTGCGGCTGCTCGACGACCTCGACGACAACGACGACGTCCAGGACGTCTACGCCAACTTCGACATCCCCGACGAGCTGATCGAGGAGCTCGAGGACGCCTGACCACGGTGCGGGTCGGGTTCCTCGGGCCCGGCGGTGGTGGCTGGTAGCGTGACGAACGCGTGTTCGGTCCACCTCACCACCGCCGAGGAGCCCGCGTGTCCGCCAACCACCCGTCACCCCCGGTGACCGTGCTCGGGGTCGATCCCGGGCTGACGCGGTGCGGCATCGGGGTCATCGCGGGGCCGGTGTCCCGGCCCGTGCTCGTCGACGCGCTCTGCGTCCGCACGGCGCCGGACCTCCCGCACGAACAGCGCCTGCTCGCCGTCCACGACGCGGTGGTGGCGGCCATCGACCGCCACCACCCCGACGCCGTGGCCGTCGAACGGGTGCTGTTCTCGGTCAACGTCCGGACCGCCATGCCCACCGGTCAGGCCGCCGGCGTCGCGTTGCTCGCCGCGGCGCGCGCCGGACTGTCCGTCCACCCCTACAGCCCCAACGAGGTCAAGCTCACCGTCACCGGGTCGGGGACCGCCGACAAGGCGGCCGTCGGACGGATGGTCGCGGCGCAGCTGCGCGTGGACGTCATCCCCGGCCCGCCGGACGTCGCCGACGCGCTCGCCGTGGCGCTCACCCACCTCGCCCGGTCCCGGGTCAGCGCGCTCACCGCTGCGACCCCCGCGGCGACGGCGCTCGCCGAGGCTGCTGCCTCGGCGGATCGGGCTCGCCGCGGTGGGTGGGAAGCGGTCCTCGGTGACCGCCTGACCGGGTCGCCTCGTGCTCGGGGCGCATCGAGGAGGGCCGCACCGTGATCAGCCACCTGCGCGGCACCGTCGCCGCCCGCGACGCCGGCTCGGTCGTCGTCGACGTCGGCGGCGTCGGCTACCTCGTCCACGTCGCCCCGTCGGACCGTGTGCCGGCGCGCGGGCAGGACATCGTGCTGCACACCTCGCTGCAGGTCCGCGAGGACTCGATGACCCTGTACGGCGCCACCGAGCGCGCGTCGATCCAGCTGTTCGAGCTGCTCCTCACCGCGTCCGGTGTCGGACCGAAGCTCGCCCTCGCCTACCTGTCGACCCACCGTCCGGACGTGCTGCGGACCGCCATCGCGGCCGGCGACCTCGACACCCTCACCCAGGTCCCGGGGGTGGGCAAGAAGGGCGCGGAGCGGCTCGTGCTCGAGCTCAAGGACAAGGTCGGTGGCGTGGGGTCGCCCCTCGTCGGGGTGACCGGCGCTGGCGAGGTCCCGGCGTCCGACGCGCTCACCGAGGTGCGGGACGGGCTGCTCGCCCTCGGTTACTCCTCCGCCGAGGTGCAACCGGTGCTGGCCACCCTGGTCGGGACCGGCGACGACGTGTCGGACCTCCTGCGGCGGGCCCTGCGCGCCATCGGGACGGGGGCCGCGTGACCGAGCGAGACGACCTGGTCGAACCGGCCGTCCTCCCGGGCGAGGACCGGGTCGATGCGTCGCTGCGACCGCAGTCCCTCGCCGAGTTCGTCGGCCAGGACCGGGTCCGGCGCCAGCTCGAGCTGGTCCTGCTCGGCGCCAAGCAGCGCGGTCAGGCGGCCGACCACGTGCTGCTGTCGGGGTCACCCGGGCTCGGCAAGACCACGCTGGCCGCGATCGTGGCGGCCGAGGTCGGGGCCCACCTGCGGACCACGTCGGGTCCCGCCATCGAACGCCCCGGCGACCTCGCGGCGATCCTGACCGGGCTCGAACCCGGTGACGTGCTCTTCGTCGACGAGATCCACCGGCTCGCCCGTCAGGTCGAGGAGGTCCTCTACCCGGCGATGGAGGATCTCCAGCTCGACATCGTCGTCGGCAAGGGCCCCGGCGCGCGATCGATCCGGTTGGACCTGCCCCCCTTCACCCTGGTCGGCGCCACCACGCGGACCGGCCTGCTGTCCTCCCCGCTCCGCGACCGCTTCGGGTTCTCGGCCCAGCTCGAGCACTACGACCCGCCCGAGCTCGAACGCATCGTGCGCCGATCCGCCGACCTCCTCGGCGTGGACATCGATGCCGAGGGTGGGGCGGAGATCGCGCGCCGTTCCCGCGGCACGCCCCGCATCGCCAACCGGCTGTTGCGCCGCGTGCGCGACTTCGCCGAGGTCGAGGGGGACGGGCGGGTCGACCGCACCGTCGCGCGGGCGGCGTTGACCGTCTTCGACGTCGACGAGCTCGGGCTCGATCGGCTCGACCGGCGCGTGCTCGAGGCGCTGTGCGGCAACTTCGGCGGGGGACCGGTCGGGTTGGCGACCCTCGCGACCAGCGTCGGCGAGGAACCGGAGACCGTCGAGACCGCGGTCGAACCGTTCCTGCTGCGCAGCGGGTTGCTCCAGCGCACCCCGCGGGGCCGGACGGCCACGCCGGGCTCCTACGCCCACCTCGGTCTGGCCGTGCCGGGACCCGGCGCCTGGGCGCTGCCGCTCGAGGACGCCGACCCCGCCTGACCGGCCTGACCGCCCGGCGCGGCGGGCCACCGCCGCTCACGCCGGTAGGGTTGCGCCCCCGTATCCAGCCACTGAAAGGTCGTTCGACGTGGAGAACGTCGGCGGGCTCGCGCTCCCACTCATCTTCCTCGTGGTCCTCTACATGGTGCTGATCCGCCCGCAGCAGAAGCGGCAGAAGGAGCACCGGGCCATGGTCGGCTCCCTCGACGTCGGTGACGACGTGGTCACCATCGGCGGCCTCCACGGCGAGATCGTCGAGCTGTCCGACACCTGGATGGACCTCGACGTCACCGGCGACCGGGACGTGGTGCTGCGCTTCGAGCGCACGTCGCTCGCCCGCGTGGTCCGCGACGAGGTCGCGGTGGTCGACGACGAGACCACCGCGTGACCACGCCCGGCGACGAGGACCTCGAACGCTCGGACCCGGCCGCGGCCGAGCGGGACGTGGACACCTCGTCGTCGGTCGACGACGCTGCCGCCGAACGCAACCAGGACGATCCACGTGTCCCCGCGGACCTCGCAGCGATGCGCGGGCGGGCCGACGCTGCCGATCAGGTGGCCGACCCGCGGAGCGGCCATCTCCGGATCGGCCGAGGCGGCGATCGTCCGGGGCGTCGACGCCGCCGACACGCGTCGCCGAGGCCACGCGAGGTCGCGCTCGACAGCCACCCGGCGGGCGGGCGACGGCTCACCCGACATCCTGCGCCGCGCTCCAGAGCGACGAGGTCGTGTCGCGCCTTCCTCAAGCTGTCGGACCAGTTCCTCGCCGCCCAGGGCTTCACCGAGCACGGCTTCCGGCACGCCAACCTCGTCGGCCGCATCGCCCACAACGTGCTGCACCACCTCGGCGCCGACGACGAGCTGGCCGAGCTCGCCGCGGTGTCCGGCTACCTGCACGACGTCGGGAACGTGGTCTCACGCATGAACCACGGGCTGTCGTCGGCGTGGGTCGCCTACGACGCGCTGCGGCGGCTCGAGGTCGACCCGTACCGGATCGGCCTGGTCCTGTCCGCGGTCGGCAACCACGAGGAGCAGTACGGGTCCTCGGTCGGACCCGTCGGTGCGGCGGTGATCCTGGCCGACAAGGCCGACGTGCACCGGTCGCGGGTCCGCAAGGGCGCCGACACGGCGGCGGACATCCACGACCGCGTCAACGACGCGGTGACCCACAGCTTCCTGCGGGTCGACAGCGACGCGGCGACCATCACCCTCGAGCTCGAGCTCGACACCGACCCGTTCCACGGTCCTCGAGTACTTCGAGATCTTCCTCGACCGGATGATCATGTGCCGCCGCGCCGCCCGCACCCTCGGCTGCGAGTTCCGCATCACCGCCAACGGCGTCGCGGTCGGGTGAGCACGGACCCGTCGGCGGTACGCTCGATGCTCGGCCCGTGACGCGGTCGGGACAGCGGAGGACGTGACGGAACCGGAGACCGGCACCCCCACGGCGCGCGAACAACGGTCCGCGCCGCTGCCGCCCGCGCGTCCGACCGGCGTCAAGGGGGTCCTGACCAACCTCCCGCTCGTGCGGCGCGGGGACACACCGGCCGAGCTCGAGGGGCTCGCGCAGGCCATCCGCGCCGCTGGCGGCAAGGCTGACGTCCGCGACGTGGTCCGTGCCTACCGGTACGCCCACGTGATGCACGAGGGGCAGACCCGCCGCTCGGGCGAGGCCTACATCACCCACCCGGTCGCCGTCGCCACCGAGCTGGCCGAGCTCGGGCTCGGTACGGCCACGCTCGTCGCCGCGCTGCTGCACGACGTGGTCGAGGACACCGCCGCCTCGCTCGACGACATCACCGCCGGGTTCGGGGCCGAGGTCGCCCACCTCGTCGACGGGGTCACCAAGCTCGACCGCATCCGGGTCGAGTCCAAGGAGGAGCAGCAGGCCGAGACCCTCCGCAAGATGATCATGGCGATGGCCAAGGACATCCGGGTCCTGGTCATCAAGCTCGCCGACCGTCTCCACAACATGGAGACCATCGGGCACATGCCGCGCGACAAGCAGAAGCGGATCGCGCAGGAGACGCTCGACATCTACGCGCCGCTGGCGCACCGCCTCGGTATGCAGCAGTTCAAGCTGCGGCTCGAGGACCTCGGGTTCAAGACGCTGCACCCGAAGCGCTACGACGAGATCGTGGCGATGGTCGAGGACCGCAACCCCGAACGCGAGGCCTACATCGAGGAGGTGATGGCCTCCATCCGGGACCAGCTCCGCGAGCTGAAGGTCCGCGGGCGACGTCACCGGCCGCCCGAAGCACTACTTCTCCATCTACGAGAAGATGGTGCTGCGGGGCAAGGAGTTCGACGAGATCTACGACCTCGTCGGCGTGCGCGTCATCGTCGAACTCGGTGCGCGACTGCTACGCGGTCCTCGGGCAGCTCCACGCGTCCTGGCGACCGGTCCCCGGCCGGTTCAAGGACTACATCGCGATGCCGAAGGTCAACCTCTACCAGTCGCTGCACACCTCGGTCATCGGGCCGAAGGGCCGGCCGCTCGAGGTCCAGATCCGCACCCGTGCGATGCACCACACCGCCGAGTTCGGTGTCGCCGCGCACTGGATGTACAAGGACGCGCGCCCGCGGCAACGGCGAACGCGGACCCGAACACCACCGGCGAGCTGCCGTGGATCGACCAGCTCCTCGAGTGGCAGGCCGAGGTCGACGAACCGGGCGACTACCTCGAGTCGCTGAAGATCGACCTCTACGCCGACGAGGTGTTCGTCTTCACCCCGAAGGGTGACGTCATGGGGCTGCCCGCCGGCGCCACGCCCATCGACTTCGCCTACGCGGTCCACACCGAGGTCGGCCACCGCTGCATCGGCGCGCGCGTCAACGGCCGGCTCGTCCCGCTCGACCACGTGCTGACCAACGGCGACGTCATCGAGGTGCTGACCTCGAAGGCCGAGGACGCCGGACCGTCCCGCGACTGGCTCAAGCTGGCGGCCTCCACCCGGGCACAGTCGAAGATCCGGGCCTACTTCAACCGCGAGCGCCGCGAGGACGCCATCGGCCGCGGTCGCGACGCGATCACCCGCGCGCTGCGCCGCAAGGGCATCGCCTACGCCCGCGTCATGGCCTCCGGCGAGCTCGACCGACGCCGCCGCCGAGCTCAACTACAAGGGGACCGAGGCGCTGTTCCGAGCGGTCGGCGAGGGCCACCTCGCGGCGGGCACGGTGGTCGCGCAGGTCGTCACCGCGCTCACCGACGTCGTCGAGACCGAACGCGAGGTCTCCGACCTGCCGACCCAGGCCGCGCCCATCCGGATCGGGCAGGGTTCGGGCGACGACGTCACGGTCGAGGGCGACTCGGGGATGCTGGTCAAGCTCGCCCGCTGCTGCACCCCGGTCCCGGGCGACGACATCGTCGGGTTCGTCACCCGTGGGCGCGGGGTGTCGGTGCACCGCGCGGACTGCTCGAACGTCGCCGACCTGCGCGCCGGCGAGGACGACCGGTTCGTCCCCGTCGACTGGTCCGGCGAGCAGACCGCCGCCTTCCTCGTCCAGGTCCAGATCGAGGCGTTCGACCGCAAGCACCTGCTGCGGGACATCACCGCCGTCCTCGGCGACCTGCACATCAACATCACCTCGGCGCAGGTGGCCACGCGCCGGGACCGGGTCGCGGTGCTGCGCTTCCAGTTCGAGCTCGGCGACCCGACCCACCTCGAGTACGCGCTCCGCAGCGTCCGCCGCGTCGAAGGCGTCTACGACGCCTACCGGGTGGTGCCGCAGGCGGCCGGATCCGGCGCCTGAACGAGCACCGGACCGCCCCTCGCGGAGCGGTCCGGCGCTGCTGTGGTGCGCGGTGACGGACACCGCGCACCGGTCACGGGGTGAGCACGACCTTCAGCGCACCCGTCTCGCCCGCCCGGGCGAAGACGTCGTAGGCCTCGATGAAGTCCGCCATCGCGAACCGGTGGGTGATGAACCCCGACGGGTCGATGCGGCCGGCGGCGATGAGCTTGAGCAGCCTCGGCGTCGAGGAGGTGTCGACCAGCCCGGTGGTGATCGTCACGTTCTTGATCCACAGCTTCTCGAGGTGCAACGTCGACGGCTCGCCGTGGACGCCGACGTTGGCGACGACGCCACCGGGCCGGACCAGCTCGGTGCACAGCTCGAAGGTCGCGGGGTAGCCGACCGCCTCGATCACGACGTCCGCGCCGAGCCCGTCGGTCATCGCCATGACCTGTTCGACGGCGTCCTCGGTCCGGTTGTCGATGGTGACATCCGCACCGAACCGCTTGGCCGCCTCGAGCCGCGCCGGTTCGAGGTCGATCGCGATGACGTGGCTCGGGCCGAACAGCTGGGCGCCCTGCATCGCCGACAGCCCGATCGGGCCGGCGCCGACGACGGCGACGACCGCTCCGGGGGCGACCTGACCGTTGAGCACGCCCACCTCGAAGCCGGTGGGCAGGATGTCGGCGAGCATCAGCAGCTGCTCGTCGTCGACGCCGACGGGGACCGGGTGGGTCGAGGTGTCGGCGAACGGGACGCGGACCTTCTCGGCCTGGGTGCCGTCGATGGTGTGCCCGAGGATCCAGCCACCGCCACCGAGGCACTGGCTGTAGCTGCCGCCCCGGCAGTAGTCGCAGCGGCCACAGGCCGTGATGCAGGACACGAGGACCCGGTCGCCGACGGCGACGTTCTTCACCCCCGCGCCGACCTCCTCGACCGTGCCGACGGCTTCGTGGCCGAGGATGCGACCCTCGGTGACGGTGGGCACGTCGCCCTTGAGGATGTGCAGGTCGGTCCCACAGATGGTGACGGCGTCGACGCGGACGATGGCGTCGGTGTCGTCGATCAGCTGCGGGTCGGGGACCTCTTCCCAGCGCTTGTCGCCGGGGCCGTGGTAGACGATGGCCTTCACGTGGTACCTCCATCCACGACCAGCTCGGACGGCGTAGCCGCGGCCGCCCCTCGGCTCCCGAGGGGCGTCGCCCCGATCGTCACCCGTCGGGTGAGCCGCGGACAGGGGAGGAGGTCCCCGGCGGGAGGGTGCTCCGACCCTCCCGCTAGCCTCGGCGTCGCCCGGACCCCACCTCGAGGAGCAGCCACCCGTGACCGATCGGTTCGTGCTCGGCGTGCCGCTCGGGCGGTGGCAGACCAACTGTTTCGTCGTCGGTGACCGCGCCGCCGGGACCGCGATCGTGGTCGACCCGGGGGAGGGCGCCGAGGATGCCGTGCCCGGGACTGCTGGCTGACGCCGGCGTGACCTGCGAGGCGATCGCCCTCACCCACGGACACCTCGACCACCTCTGGGGCGTCCCGCAGCTGGCCCGCGAACTCGACGTGCCCGTGCTGCTGCACCCCGAGGATCGCTGGATCTGGGACGACCCGGCCGCCGCGTTCGGCGCCCCGCCCGAGCTGCTCGAGCAGCAGTTCGGCCTGACCTGGGACCCGCCGACCGAGCGACCTGCGCGACGTCACCGACGGCGAGGACGTGACGCTCGCCGGGACCACCTACCGGGTCCACCACAACCCGGGTCACACGCCGGGCCACGTCACCTACCTCGGCCGCGGCCTCGGGGACGTGCCGGTGACCTTCGCGCTCGGCGACGCGGACGTCGCCACCGACCAGGTGCTGTTCTCCGGCGACCTGATCTTCGCCGGGTCGATCGGGCGCAGCGACTTCCCGCGCGGCGACGGGGACCGGTTGCTGCGGTCCCTGGTCGACACCGTCCTGCCGCTCGGCGACGACACCCTGATCCTCTCCGGTCACGGGCCGGACACCACCGTCGGTCGCGAGCGCGCCACCAACCCCTTCCTGCACCAGGCGGCCGCCCGACACGGCTGAACGGCCCCGCCGCCCGCTCCCCACCACCACCTCGAGGTCCCCGTGGCCACCATCGACGCCAACCCGCCCTCCGGTACCCGCGACTTCCTCCCCGCCGAGGTCGCCCGCCGCGAGCGCGCCTTCGCCACGATCCGTGACGTGTTCCGCCGCCACGGGTTCGCCCCGCTCGACACCCCGGCGTTCGAACGGCTCGAGGTCCTCACCGGCAAGTACGGCGAGGAGGGCGACCAGCTCATCTTCAAGATCCTCAAGCGTGGCGAGCAGGAGGCCTCGGGCGACGCCGACATGGCCCTCCGCTACGACCTGACCGTGCCGCTCGCCCGGGTCGTGGCGCGCTACGGCTCGCAGCTGCCCACCCCGTTCAAGCGCTACCACATCGCTCCGGTGTGGCGGGCGGACCGCCCGGGCAAGGGCCGCTACCGCGAGTTCTTCCAGTGCGACGTCGACACGGTCGGCTCGGACTCGCTGCTCGCCGACGCCGCGACGCTCGTGGCGGTGGCCGACGTGCTCGACCAGCTCGGGCTGTCCGGCTTCCGGGTGCAGCTCAACTCGCGCAAGGCGCTCGCGGGGCTCGTCGAGAGCTACGGGCTGCCCGACGCCGCCGAGACCGACGTCCTGGTCGCGCTCGACAAGCTCGACAAGATCGGCGTCGAGGGTGTGGCCGCCGAGCTGCGCGAGCGCGGCGTACCGGCCGAGGTCGTCGCTGCCATCGCCGACGATCTCGGATCGGACGATCTCGCCGCCGCGGTCCGCGAGCGGCTCGCCGGGACCGAGCGCGGTCGCGCCGGGCTGGCCGAGGTGGACCGCGTGCTCGAACTCGCCGGCGACCTGCCCGGGCGGCGAGCTGGTCTACGCGCCCGTCCTCGCCCGCGGCCTGTCGTACTACACCGGCCCGGTCTTCGAGGTGGTGCACGACGAGCTCGCCGTCACGATCGCCGCCGGTGGCCGCTACGACGGTCTGATCGGCATGTTCCAGTCGAACGACGTGCCCGCCACCGGTGGCAGCCTCGGCATCGAGCGCATCCTGCTCCTGCTCGAGCAGCAGGAGACCGCCGCCGACGCCGCCGACCTCGACGCCCCCGACGTGGTCGTCACCGTCATGGACGAGGACGGCGCCGCGGATGCGGTGGCGCTGGCGCAACGGCTGCGCGGCCGCCGGGTTCGCGGTCGACCTCGAGGTCGGCGGCGGCAAGCTCGGCAAGCAGCTCAAGCGCGCCGACCGCCGAGGCGCCCGCACGGCGGTCATCCGTGGGGCCGACGAGCGCGCCGCCGGTACGGTCGCGGTCAAGGACCTGCGCTCCGGCGACCAGACCACCGTCGCCGAGAGCGAGCTTCCCGCCTCACCTCGGCGGCGATCCTCGGGCGCTGAACCGCGTCCGGCCCGCCCCGTCCGCCCGTCCCACCGAGCATCGAGCCACGACGTGAGCATCACCCCCCACGGCGCCATGCGCTCCGCCGCCGGCGGCGACCTGCGTGCCGAGCACGCCGGCGAGACCGTCACCGTCGCCGGCTGGGTCGACAACCGGCGCGACCACGGCGGGGTCGCGTTCCTCGACCTGCGTGACCGTTCCGGCATCGTGCAGGTCGTGGCCGACCCGTTGGGTGACCGCGTCCGACGCGCTCGAGGCCGCCCACCGGGTCCGGTCCGAGTGGGTGCTGCGGGTCACGGGCGAGGTCCGCCTGCGTCCCGAGGGGATGCGCAACGACAAGCTCGCCTCCGGTGACGTCGAGGTGGCGGCCACCTCGCGTCGAGGTGCTGTCGGTCGCCGAGACCCCGCCGTTCCCCGTCGAGGACGGCATCGACGTGTCCGAGGAGCTGCGGCTCGTCCACCGCTACGTGGACCTGCGCCGACCACGGATGCTGAACAACCTCGAGGTCCGCGCCCGCACGACCTCGATCATCCGTCGCGTCATGGAACGCAACGGCTTCCTCGACGTCGAGACCCCGCAGCTGACCCGCCCGACGCCCGAGGGTGCGCGCGACTTCCTCGTGCCCTCGCGTCTGCAGCCGGGGGAGACCTACGCGCTGCCGCAGTCCCCGCAGCTGTTCAAGCAGCTGCTGATGGTCGCCGGCATCGAGCGCTACTACCAGATCGCCCGCTGCTTCCGGGACGAGAACCTGCGCGCGGACCGCCAGCCCGAGTTCACCCAGCTCGACCTCGAGCTGTCCTTCGGCGACGAGGAGGACATCTACTCGCTGATGGAGGAGATGTTCGTCGAGATCTGGGACGAGGTGCTCGGCGAGCCGCTCCACGACCCCGTTCCCGCGCATCACCTTCGCCGAGTCGATGCGTCGGTTCGGGTCCGACAAGCCGGACCTGCGCTTCGGGATGGAGCTCGCCGACCTCGGCGAGGTCTTCGCCGACACCGAGGTGGGCGTCTTCAAGGGCGTGCTCGCCGACGGCGGGTCCGTGATCGCGCGTGGCCCTTCCGGGTGGCGGCGACCTCACCCGCAAGCAGTTCGACGAGTGGACCGAGTGGGCCAAGCGCCGCGGCGCCAAGGGCCTGGCCTGGGGTGTCGTCGAAGAGTCCGATGGTGACGCGCCGACCCTGCGCTCACCGCTGACCAAGTTCATGTCCGACGCCGAGGTGGCGGGGCTGCTGGCCGAGACCGAGGCGAACGTCGGCGACGCGATCTTCTTCGGCGCCGGCCCGACCCGCTTCGCGCGGCAGCTGATGGGCGCGCTGCGGAACGCGCTGGCCGAGGACCGTGGGATGATCCCGGACGGACCGCTGGGAGTTCGTCTGGGTCGTCGAGCCGCCGATGTTCGACCCGGCAGCCGAGTCGGACGACCCGACGGCTGCGAACTCCGCCGGCTGGGTCCCGAACCACCACCCGTTCACCGCGCCGGCGCCGGAGTTCATCGACGACTTCGAGCAGCGCCCCGGCGAGGCGACGACGCGGGCCTACGACATCGTCCTGAACGGCGTCGAGCTCGCGTCGGGGTCGGTCCGGATCCACGACGCCGACCTCCAGCGCCGGGTGTTCCGCTTCCTCGGCATCTCCGACGAGGCTGCCGAGGACAAGTTCGGGTTCCTGCTCCGCGGGTTCCGGTACGGCGTGCCGCCGCACTGCGGGATCGCGCCGGGGCTCGACCGCCTGGTGATGCTGCTGTGCGGCGAGGACTCCATCCGCGAGGTCATCGCGTTCCCGAAGACCCAGTCCGGGGCGGACCCGATGACCGACGCGCCGGCCCCGCACGACGAGGCCGCCCTCCGCGACGTCGGCCTCCGCCTGCTACCGAAGCCCGTCAAGGACTGACCACCCAGCGGTCCGTCGGGGCTCTGGTGTCCGTCGGGCGCCTGGTGTCCGTCGGGCGCCTGGTGTCCGTCGGGCGCCTGGTGTCACCAGGGTGTGTCGCGAGCGCCCCGCCGGACGTCAGCCGCCCGACGCCAGGCGGAGGTGTGGCGGCAACGGGACGCCGAGGCCGATACCTCGTCGGAGCTGTGCGGCGATCGCGCCGTCCACGTCCGCGAACACCCGCTCGCGGTACTGCGTCCAGGTCCGGTGGTCGACGATGACGACGGCCCAGTCCGAGCTGGCGTACGAGGACAGCCGGTCCCGTTCGCGCCGTCGCGCGTCGCGGTCACGGTGGTAGCGGTCGCCGTCGAGCTCGAGCGAGACCTGCCAGTCCGGCAGCGCGATGTCCGGGTGCACCGGTCGGCCGTGCGGGGTGTCGAGGACGACGGGTGCCGTCGCGGGGTGGTACCCCCGACGTTGGAGCTCGCTGAGGACCCGGTCGTGGAAGACCGACTCCGGCTGACGGCCGTCGAGGGCATCGAGCGCGTCGGTGAGCAGGTGGCGACCACGCAAGCTCGGGAGGTTCGCGACCCGGGCCCTCACCGCGACGAGGTCGAGCTGGCCGGCGAAGCGTGCGTCGACGAGGAAGCCGCGGACCTGATCCGGTGCGGTCGCAGCGAGGGACAGGGAGGTGGCCACGGGGTCCAGCACAGGCACGCCGCGGAGTAGGACGACGTCGCCGGGCGCCAACCACCGACACCGGCGCACCACCACCTTGCTGCAGCGGCGGAGGAGCACGCGGGCCTCCGAGTCGGCGCGCTTCGCCGCGGCCTCGGCCGCTCGTGTCTCCGCGTCCTCGGCCCCGGCTCGTCGCGGACGGGCTGCGCCATCGCCGTCACCTCGATGCCTCGCGGTTGCCTGGTCGGCTGCGACACGGCGCACCGACCGCGTGTGGGGGATCACGACCTCGAGTCGTCGCGGTCGACCGCCGTGACCGTGCAACCACCTGGCCGTCTCGCCGGCGACCGCCCCGTCGTGCGCTGCGGCGACCGCCGCCAGCGTGGCTGCATCGTGGTCGGCTGCCCAGGCGGCGATCGCGACCCCGTCGTAGGGCCGCGCCCACCGTTCGCCGTCGACGTAGCGGTTCCAGGTCGTCGGGTGCACCCCCTCCTCGACGGCAGCGGCGCGGGTGGAGACGCCGGCGCGCCGGCGTACCAGGCGGAGGTGGCGAGCGAGAGGGTCCATCGTCGGAGCGTGCCTCGTCGTTCGCGGACTCTCCCGATCCACCTCGCGACGCCTGTGGACAGCGAGGTGGCCGTGCAGCGCCCCACGCCGGCCCGAGACGGGGGGACCGCGGGGCACGGTCGGGTGTCTCACGTCCGTCGGGTGCGTGGCGACACACCCACGTGTCGTGAGCCACTCACCGGACGTGAGCCACCCGACCTCGGCCGACCGCGAGTCGCCCGGACGGTCAGAGGACGGGTTTGCCTCCGGTGACCGCGATGCGGGAGCCGGACACGTAGCTCGACTCATCCGAGGCGAGCATCACGTAGACGGGTGCGAGCTCGGCGGGTTGGCCGGGACGGCCGAGCGGGGTGTCGTCGCCGAAGTCCTCGACGTCGGGGATCGTGGCGGGGATGAGCGGCGTCCAGATCGGTCCGGGCGCCACCGAGTTGACCCGGATCCCGCGGTCGCCGACCAGCTGCGCCAGCGAGGCGGTGAAGTTGGAGATGGCGGCCTTGGTCATCGCGTACGGCAGCAGCACCGGTGTCGGCTGATCGGCGTTGATCGACGACGAGTTGATGATCGAGGCGCCCGCACCGAGGTGGGGGAGCGCCGCCTGGCACAGGTGGAACATCGCCGACAGGTTGACCGCGAGCGTCCGGTCCCAGTCCTCGGTCGGCACGTCCTCGAGCTGTGCGTAGGTCCGCTGGTGAGCGGCGTTGTTCACCAGCACGTCGAGCTTGCCGAACGCCTCGATGGCACGGTCGATGATGCTGCGGCAGTGGTCGGCATCGGCGAGGTCGCCGGGTACCAGGACGGCGTTCCGTCCGGCCTCCTCGACGAGGCGGGCGGTGTCCTCGGCGTCGTCGTGCTCGTCGAGGTACGAGATCAGGACGTCCGCGCCCTCGCGGGCGTAGGCGATCGCCACGGCCCGGCCGATGCCACTGTCGCCGCCGGTGATGATCGCGGCCTTGCCCGCGAGCCGGCCGGAGCCCTCGTAGCTGTCCTCGCCGTGGTCGGGGCGCGGCTCCATCGGCGCGATGCGGCCGGGCGGTTCCTGCTGCTGCTGTGGACGTGGCACGAGGACACCTCTCGGATCGGCGGCGGGCTACCACCCTGCCGGGGGAGCGCCGGACCGGGGCAGCGGCCCCGAACGCCCGGTCACCTTCCACGTCGATCCCGACCCGCCGCGGAGCTGGTTCTTGACGTATCGAAGAACGATACCCTATCGTTCTTCGATAACCGACAGGTGGTCGGCGAACAGAGGGATCGGGCGCACGGTGCCAGGTGACGCGATGACGCAGCCGACCTCCGCGGGCCCCGCCCGCGCCCTCGCGAGCGCGGTGCTGTTCCTCGGCGTCGTGCTCGCGCTCATCGGGGTCGTCCAGGTGGTGAACCAGCTGACCCAGCCCGGCGCCACCGTCGAGGTGCTGATCGAGGAGCAGCTCCTCGGCCTCGGTGACGTCGACGGCGTCCCGGCCGGGGCGTGGCTGCAGGTCGCGAACGGCGGCGAGCTCGGCGGTGGCGGAGGATGGGCGACGGTCTCTCTGCAGGTCGGCGAGCTGCCGGCGGGACTCCGGGCGCTCAGCGAGACACCGTTCCTGGCCGGCGGTCTCCTCGCCCTGGCCGGAGCCGTGGTGCTGCGCCGGCTGCTGCTGGAGATCGCTGCAGGTCGTCCGTTCGACGTGCGCAACCCGGGGCGGTTGCAGGCGCTGGCGGGGTTGGTGCTGGTCGCGGGGATCCTGCCAGGAGCGCTGGCGTCCCTGGCGACCATCGCCACCCTCGAGCATCTCGGCGCCGCCGACTCACCGCTCGGGTTCAACGTCCTCGACCTGTCGTTCGAACCGCTGCTGTTGTCGGCCGCGCTGTTCGTCGCGGCCCAGGTGTTCAGCCACGGCCAGCGGTTGACCGAGGACGTCGAGGGGTTGGTCTAGGTGGCGCCAGCCGAGGTGGAAGCCAGCGAGGGGCACCGGGTCACCTGCCACCTCGACGAGGTGCTGGACGCCCGAGGCCTGACGCTTCGCGAGCTGGCCGACCGCGTCGGGGTGACGGTCGTGAACCTGTCGGTGCTCAAGAACGATCGCGCCAAGGCGGTGCGGTTCTCGACCTTGACGGCGATCTGTGACGCGCTGGACTGCCAACCGGGGGATCTGTTCCGTGTCACGCCGCCGACCTGAGGCCGCTCGGTCAGATCACCGCGGGAACGACGCCGAGGCCGTGCGCCCGAGCCGCGACGTGGAGCCGCCGGTCCCAGGTCGCCAACGTGACGTCGGCGCCTCCGTCGGCGAGCCCCAGTGCCACCGCGAGGTGGACGGCATCGGCGCCACGGAGCTGCTCGGACACCAGGGTGGCCGCCCGTTCCGCGCGGGAGCGGTCGATGGGCAGGAGGACGAACTGGTCGAGCAGCAGCGACCAACGTTCGAGGGCCGAGTGGTAGGTCGAGGTGTCGAGGGAGCCGCTCCGGTGGTTGCGCGCCAACGCGGACGCCACCTCGGGGAGCGCGAGGGTGGCTGCGGCTGCCACCTCTCCTCCGTTCCAGAGGACGCCGGCCAGGGTGCTCCCGGGTTCGGAACGGACGAGCTTGACCGCCGCCGAGGCGTCCCAACAGACGATCACCGACGCTCCTCGGCGATCTGCTCCTCGGCCGGCGGGCCGTCGTAGGGGACGGGCGGCGGGAGCGGTCCGCGCGGTCGACGTGGTCGGTGGGCGAGGCCCTCGGCGTACAGACGCTCGAGCACCTCGGCATCGGTGGCCCCGACGACGCGGACCACGGTCTTGCCACGGTCGGTGACGTAGACGGGCTCCCCCTCCCGGGCGAGCGCGTGGTAGTGCGCCAAGCGTCGGCGGTACTCGGTGATCGGGACCTCCACGGGGCCTCCTGTACAGGACCATCGACTCCACCGTACAGGAGGGTCCGGCGGTACCGTGCCGGTGATGAGCGGGCAGCTGTTCGAGCAGGGTGCCGCCGACCCGGTGCCTCCGGCCGTCGGTGACGCCGGCGCGCACGCCGACCACGCCCGGCCCCGCAGTCCCGGCGCGGGCGTGCCGCTCGCCGCACGCCTGCGGCCGCGTGACCTGACCGAGTACGTCGGCCAGCTCGACGCGCTCGGGGCGGGCAAGCCCCTCCGGGCCATGCTCGACCGCGGCGACCTGCGCAGCCTGATCCTGTGGGGACCGCCCGGCGTCGGCAAGACCTCGCTCGCGATGGTCATCGCCAGCCACGTCGACGCGGCGTTCCTCGACCTCTCCGCGGTCACCGCCGGGGTCAAGGACGTGCGTCGGGTCATCGAGGAGGGCCGCAGCCGGCTCGAGCTGCGTGACCGGCGCACCGTGCTGTTCATCGACGAGATCCACCGCTTCAACAAGGGTCAGCAGGACGCGCTCCTGCCCGGCGTCGAGGCCGGCTGGGTCACCCTCATCGGTGCCACCACCGAGAACCCGTTCTTCGAGCTGAACGCGCCGCTGCTCAGCCGCTGCCAGCTCGTCCGCCTGACCGCACTCACCGACGAGGATCTGCACGAGGTGCTCCGCCGGGCCATCGCCGACGAGGAGCGTGGCTTCGGCGGGCGCATCGAGGTCGACGACGACGCCCGCGACCACCTCGTCCACGTCGCCGACGGGGACGCCCGGGCCGCGCTCACCGCACTCGAGGTCGCGGCGGCCGCGGCCGGCGTCGCACCCGGCCCCGGGCACGCCGACGACCTGGCCGAGCTGGTCGCCATCACCCTCGACGACGTCTCCGACGCGATGCAGCGCTTCCGCTACGACAAGGCGGCCGACGGCCACTACGACCAGGTCAGCGCCTTCATCAAGTCGATGCGTGGGTCGGACCCCGACGCGGCGGCCTACTGGCTGCTTGCGGATGCTCGAGGCGGGGGAGGACCCGCGGTTCCTCGCCCGCCGCATGGTGATCTTCGCCTCCGAGGACGTCGGGCTCGCCGATCGCCAGGCGCTGCCGACGGCCGTGGCGGCCTTCGACGCGCTCGACAAGGTCGGTCTGCCCGAGGCTCGCTTCGCGCTGGTCCACGCCGCGATCGCCCTCGCGGTGGCGCCGAAGTCCAACCGCGTCACCCGTGCCATCGGGGCGGGGCTGGACGCCGTTCGACGCCACGGCAACACCGACGTGCCGGCCCACCTGCGCGATGGCCACTACCGGGGGGCCCGCAGCCTCGGGCACGGCGTCGACTACGACTACCCTCACGACCACGCGAGCGGGTTCGCGCCGGCGCAGACCTACCTGCCGGATGCGCTGGTCGGCACGGTGCTGTACGAACCCTCCTCCCACGGGCACGAGGCGGCGGTCGCCGACCGGCTGGCGAACCTGCGCAGCCAAGCCCGGGCCGCACGCACCGCAACCCCCGCTCCGCAGCCACCCAGCACCCCCGCTCCGCAGCCACCCAGCGCCCCCGCCCCCCGTCCGTCCGCCGAGGAGACCCCCCAGCCGTGAACGTCACCGACTGGATGATCGTCCTCGCCGCTGGTGCGTGGGTCGTGCTCGTGATCGCGCTGTGCCTGCTGGTGGCCCGCGCCGTCCGCGCCGTCGACGAGGTGATCGGTGCCGTGCGCACCGTCGCCGACGAGACCGTCCCGATCCTGCGCGGCGTCAACGAGACCGTCTCCGGCGTGAACGTCGAGCTGGCCCGGGTCGACACCATCGTGGCCGGGGTCCAGTCCATCACCGCGACCACCGACCAGCTCGTCGGGGTGGTGCACGCGACGGTCACGAACCCCATCATCAAGGGCGCGGCGGTCAGCGCCGGCGTCGCCCGCGCGGTGCGGACCTTCCGTGAGGACGGCTCGTGAGGGGCCTGTTCGTGCTGGCCGTCGGCCTCGGTGCCGGGATCCTCGTCGGGGGCTACGTGGTGCGCAAGGTCGACCGCGCCACCCGCGCCGCCCACCCGGTCGCCATCGCCGACCGCGCCGGTCGCGCGGCGGGTGGTCTGCAGGCCCGGGTCGCCGCCGCCGCGGAGGCAGGCCGCGTCGCCGCTGCCGACCGCGAGGCGCAGCTGCGACGCGAGTACGACCTCACCCCCCTGCACGAGCTGACGGCGCAGGCACCGCTCCCGAACCGCTAGCCGCAGCCCTGCACCACCGCCGGCGCCACACGCGCGAGGCGACGCCCCACCCGGAGCCCCACCGTGGACAGCCTCACCATCCGAGAGACCTTCCTCGACTTCTTCGTGGAACGCGGTGCCAAGCGCTACAGCTCGGCCCCGCTGATCCCGAACGACCCCTCGCTGCTGCTGACGATCGCCGGCATGGTCCCGTTCAAGCCGTTCTTCATGGGCGACGCCGTGCCGCCCTCGCCCCGGGCCACCTCCTTCCAGAAGTGCGTGCGCACCAACGACATCGAGAACGTCGGCCGCACCCGCCGGCACCTGTCGAGCTTCGAGATGCTCGGCAACTTCTCGTTCGGCGACTACTTCAAGCGTGAGGCGATCCGCTGGGCGTGGGAGCTGTCGGTCGACCACTTCCACCTCGACCCCGAACGCATCTGGGTCACCATCTACGAGGACGACGACGAGTCCGAGCAGCTCTGGCTCGAGGAGTCCGGTGTCCCGGCCGAGCGCATCCAGCGGCTCGGCGCCGAGGACAACTACTGGTGGACCCACGCGGCGGGACCCGGCGGCCCGAACACCGAGCTCTACTACGACCGCGGCCCGGACTACGGCCAGGAGGGCGGCCCCGCCGTCGACGACGAGCGCTTCCTCGAGTACTACAACCTCGTCTTCATGCAGCACGAGCTCGACGACGAGGGGACCATCCTCGGAGACCTGCCGGCCCAGAACGTCGACACCGGGCTGGGGCTCGAGCGCATGGCGGTCATCCTCCAGGACGTCCCCGACGTGTTCGCCACCGACCTGTTCGTGCCGCTCATCGCCCGCGCCGAGCAGCTGTCGGGCGTCACCTACGGCCAGGACCCCACCCGGGACGTCAGCCTGCGGGTCATCGCCGAACACGCCCGCACGAGCGCGTTCCTCATCGCCGACGGCGTGCTGCCCTCCAAGGAGGGCCGCGGGTACGTCCTCCGGGCGCTGCTCCGCCGTGCGGTCCGGCACGGCCAGCTGCTCGGCATGGACCTGGCGGGGGGCACGCAGCTGCTCGTGCCGATGCTCGAGACGGTCCTCGCCGAGAACCAGCGGATGTACCCCGAGCTCGACCGGCAGCGCGAGCTGGTCACCCGCGTCGCCGGCGCCGAGGAGCGCGATTTCGCCGGCCCGCATCCGTGCCGGCCTCGAACGGGTCGACCGCGCACTCGACGACATCCGCGCCGGCGGGGGCGACCTCGTTCCCCGGTGACGTGACCTTCGAGCTGCACGACACCTTCGGGTTCCCGGTCGACCTCACCGCCGAGATCGCCGAGGAGGCCGGGCTCACCCTCGACCGCGACCGGTTCGACGCGCTCATGACCGAGCAGCGCGAACGCGCCCGTGCGGCGGCCAAGAAGGGCGGGGGAGGCATCCCGGTCGAGACCTACCGCGAGGCCGCGGGCCAGGTCGGCACCACCGACTTCCTCGGCTACGACGCGCTGCAGGCCGAGGCCGAGCTCGGCGCGATCGTCACCGCCGGCGGGGTCACCCGCAGCGCGCAGGAGGGCGACGAGGTCGAGGTCGTCCTCGCCCGCACCCCGTTCTACGCCGAGGGCGGCGGCCAGGTCGGCGACCGCGGCGAGCTGCGTACCCCGACGGGCCGGCTCGAGGTGGTCGACACCCAGGAGCCGCTCGAGGGCCTGATCGTCCACCGCGCCCGCGTGGTGGCCGGCGAGGTGCACCCAGGGCCAGCCGGTCGAGGCCGTCGTCGACGCCGACCGACGGCTCGCGACCGCGCGCAGCCACTCGGCGACGCACGTGCTGCACGCCACCATCAAGGAGGTGCTCGGCGACCACGCGCAGCAGGCGGGGTCGCTCGTGCAGCCGGGGCGCCTGCGGTTCGACTTCCCCCACTTCGAGTCGGTGTCCCGCGACCGGCTCCAGGAGGTCGAGTCGACCATCAACGACCGCGTGCTGCACGACCCGCACGTGCACACCGAGGTGATGGCGCTCGAGGACGCGAAGGCCGCCGGCGCCGTCGCCAACTTCGGCGACAAGTACGGCCAGGTCGTCCGCGTGGTCACGATCGGGGCGTTCTCCAAGGAGCTGTGTGGCGGCACCCACGTCCCCTCGGGTGGACGCATCGGCACCATCGCGATCGTCCGCGAGGAGTCGATCGGGTCCAACACCCGTCGGGTCGAGGCGCTGACCGGCATGGACGCCTTCCGTCACCTCGCCCACGAACGGATGGTCGCCGAGGAGGTCGCGCGCGTGGTGGATGCGCCCGTCGACCAGGCCGTCGACCGGGTCCGGGGCCTCGTGGAACGCCTCCGCGGCGCGGAGAAGGAGCTCGCCAAGGTCCGCGCCGGGAACCTGACCGAGCAGGCGCTGCAGCTGGCCGACGAGGTCACCCGCGAGGACGGGCTGGCGGTCGTGGTCACCCGGATCGACGGGGTGGTCGGCGACGACCTGCGCACCCTGGCGTCGGAGATCCGTGGCCGGCTCGGGACGCGTGGCGTGGTGGTGCTCGGGTCGGCGACCGACGGCAAGGCGCAGCTGGTGTGCGCGCTGACCAGCGACCTCGTGGACGCCGGCATCGAGGCGCGACCGATCCTGCACCCGGCGGCCCAGGTGGTCGGTGGCGGTGCGGGCGGACGCGGCGACCTCGCCCAGGCCGGTGGCAAGCAGGGTGACAAGCTCGACGAGGCCCTCCAGGTCGCCGCCCAGCAGGCACGCGACGCAGTGCGAGGTGCCTCGTGAGCGGACGTGAACAGCGCCACCTCGGCGACGAGCTGCCCCGCACCGGGCGGCTGCTGGCCATCGACCTCGGCGAGGTCCGCGTCGGGCTGGCCCTGTCCGACCCCGGGCAGGTGCTGGCGTCACCGGCCGAGACCCTCCAGGTCCCGCGCGACGCCGACGACCCGACGCTCGACGCGCTCGTCAACGCCGCGGCCCGCCACGAGGCCGCGGGGCTGGTCGTCGGTCTGCCGCGCAAGCTCGACGGCTCCGAGGACGCGGCGGCCAAGCGCGCCCGGTGGTTCGCGACCAACCTGCGCGAGCGGACCGGCCTGCCGGTCGCGCTGCGGGACGAGCGCTTCACCACCGTCGAGGCCGAACGGGTCCTGATCGACGCGGACGTGTCGCGGGCGGGGCGCAAGGCCACGATCGACAAGGTGGCGGCGTCGGTGCTGCTCCAGGGCGTCCTCGAGAACCAACGACGCCTGCGCGAGGCGTCGGGGACAGTAGCGTCACCCGCGGCCGCGGGATGAACGTCGCACACGACCAGCGAGGCAACGAGGTGGCACGACTGTCGCGAGGCTCCAAGGTGTTCCTGGTCGTGGTCGTGCTGGGGATCGCGGCGGTCGTCGCCGGGACCCTCTACCTCGGCGGTCAGCTGTCACCGATCGGGTCCGAGGTCGAAGCCGGGCAACCGGTCGAGCTGACCGTCGCCCAGGGTGAGTCCGTCCGGTCCGTCGGTGACCAGCTCGAGGAGCTCGGGGTCGTGCGCTCCTCGAGGAGCTTCCGCATCGCCGCCGAGGACGCCGACCTCGTCAGCCGGCTGCAGCCCGGCGTGTTCGCGCTCGAGACCGGGATGAGCAACGACGAGGCCATCGAGGTGCTCGCGGCCGGTCCCACCGGTGGCGCCGGCGACGACGTCCGTTTCACCGTGCAGGAGGGCCTCACCGTCGAGCAGACCCTCGACCGCATCGCCGACCAGTTCGACGACATCACCGCCGAGGACCTGCGCGCCGTGCTCGACGAACGGACCGCCGCCGGCGGCAACGCCGACGGCGTGCTGCAGCTGCCCGACTGGGTCCCCGAGCCCGCCGAGGCCGGCGACGACATCATCGAGCCGTACGAGGGGCTGCTGTTCCCCCAGACCTACAACGTGCGTGCCGAGGCGACCGCGCTCGACGTGCTCCAGCGGATGGTCACCGAGCTCGCCCGCGCCGCCGACTCGGTCCCCGAGGAGGACCAGCAGGCGCTCGAGGCACGCGGGCTGTCGCGCTACGAGGGGCTCATCCTGTCGAGCCTGATCGAACGTGAGACCCGGGTCGACAGCGAACGGGGCCTCGTGTCCGGCGTCCTCGAGGGCCGGATCGAGGACGGGATGCGGCTGCAGATCGACGCCACCGTGCTCTACGCCCGGGGCGAGCCGACCGACCGCGTCCTGTACGAGGACACCGAGATCGACAGCCCGTACAACACCTACCGGATCGACGGGTTGCCCCCGACCCCGATCTCTGGCGTCGGCAACGCCTCGTTCCTGGCGGCCTACCAGCCCGAGGAGACGACGGCGAGGTACTACGTGCTCGCCCCCGAGTGCGACGGATCGCACCGCTTCGCCGACACCCTCGACGAGCACAACGTCAACGTGCGAGCGTTCCGCGAGACCGACGGCTGCGGCGTGGCCGGCTGACCGGAGGAGCGTCCCGCATGCGTCCTCCCGCCGGTGCACCGTGGCCGACCGCCTCGACCCGGCCGGTCGTGCTGCTCGGCTCGCCGGTGCGGCACTCGCTGTCGCCGGTGATCCACAACGCGGCGTTCCGCGAGCAGGGTCTCGACCTGATCTACCTCGCCCTCCCGGTGGATGCGGACGACCTGCTGCCGGTCGTCGAGACGCTCGGGGCGGTGGGGGCCGTCGGCGCCAACGTCACGGTGCCGCACAAGCTCGCTGTCCGCGCCGCGTGTGACCAGCTCACCGACGAGGCGAAGCTGATCGGCGCGGTCAACACCCTGGCGTGGACGACCGAGGGACTGGTCGGGGACAACACCGACGCCGCCGGGCTGGCCGACGCGGTGCTGGCCGACGGCGCCGCAGTGGCCGGCCAGCCGTGGGTCGTGCTCGGCACCGGCGGGTCCGCACGCGCGGTGGCCGTCGCCGCCGGCCGGATCGGGTGCCCCATCACCGTGGTCGGCCGTCGTGTCGACGCGGCGCAGGAGCTGGCCGACCTCGCCGTCCGCGCCGGCGCACCGACCGGCGGCGTCGTGGACGTGGCGAACGAGGCCGCCGTGCGTGAGGTGGTCGCGGCAGCTCGAACGGTGCTGAACGCCACGCCGCTCGGGATGGCGGGGGAGCCGCTGCCGGACGCCTTCCACGCCCTGCGGCCGGGCCAGGACGCCTACGACCTCGTCTACGGGCGGGCGACGCCGTTCCTGACGGCGGCGCACGAGGCCGGTGCGGGGGCGCACCACGGGCTCGGGATGCTCATCGGCCAGGCCGCGGCGTCCTACCGGCGCTGGACCGGCGCGCAGGCCCCCGTCGCCACGATGTCGGCCGCGGCGACGGCCGCCCTCGCGGCCATCGATCACGGGGACCGGTGACCCCGAGCTCGGCGCAGCACTCACCGAGGTGGTCCGCCATGCGCTGTTGGGTCCAGTCCCGCGCATCACGTCGCGCGGCTCTCTCGACTCAGCGTTCCCCGAGCTGGCTACGCACTGGTGCTCGCGGCCCGACCGGACCGTCAACCTCTGACGAGCTGCTGAGCTCGCTGGTAGCTGATCCCCGTGATCGTGCCGATGTCTCGGTACGAGAGCCCGGCGTCACGCAGTTCGGTGACAGCGACCTTGGTGGCTGCCCGCGCTCGGTCGGCGAGCTGTTCGGCTTCGGCCCGGAGTTGACGGGCGTCGGTTGCCGCCGCTGTCACCTCGTCCCAGGACAGTGTGAGGGCGTAGCTGCCGGGCTTCTCGCCGGTGAGCAGTTCGATGACCTCGGCGACATCGCGTTCGACCTGATCGAGACGGCGGCATTGGGTGACCGCGGATGGTCCGAGGCCGGGGACGGTGACGATCCACCATCCGGTGTCGTCCCAGGTGGCATGGACGTCGTAGGCGGTCATTGCCGTTCCTCCAGCCAGGTGGGGCCGAACTCGTCGGCGAGGGCGGTCTGGATGTTCCGCAGCGTTCCGGGTGCCTGGTCCTTGGCGCCGGCTGCTGGTGGGTCTACCCTCTAGACTACGCACAGTCGAGCGCCTAGACAATGGCCTGTGGATGGCGCGCGGGCACCCGAGCCCGTGCCGGCAACCGAACGAGACCGACCTGCAGCAACGCGGGTCACCCGGGTGCCCGGCACGCGCCTCTGCCCCGCACGACCGAGCGGTCGGCGGGGGAGGCAGCGATCGTGCAGCAGGGTGCGCGGACCCGTAGGGACGAGAGCGGCCGTGGGCGTCGGTCTGGTCAGGAGTCGATCAGAACGGCAGCGGTGGTTCGGAGCGCGGAGCACCTGAGCCGGTAGGTCTCGCTCGGGGTCCGGCGCGTGCCTCGGCGGGTCCTGCGCGTGCAGCTTCGGGGTCAGGACCGTTCGGTGGTGGGAGCTGTTGGTCGCGACGGGGCAGGGTGGTCCAGGCTCGGCCGCGGCGGCGGAGCCGGTAGGTCCCGTCCGGGTCGAGGGTCTGGTGCCAGCCGCGTCGGTGGACGATGGTGTGGTGCCGTCGGCACAGCGACACCAGGTTGGCCGGGTGGTGGTCGCCGTCGACCGCGTCGGGGTGACGTTCTGCGGCGCGGGGTCGCACGTGGTGGACGTCGCACCAGGAGATGGGGGCTGTGCAGCCGGGGAAGCGGCAGCCTCCGTCTCGGACGGCGATGGCTCGGCGTGTGGCGACGGTGACCTCGGGGGCGTACCGGCGGGCGGCGAGCAGGTCGGTCCCGTCACGGACGACCACGTCGAGGGCCGCATCGCAGGTGAGCCGGGCCAGGGCGCGTCGCACGATCCGAGGCGGCCGACCCCGGACGCCGGCGACGATGTGCCCAGCGGCACGGTCGGTGACTCGGTCAGCGTCCACGATCACGCTGAACCTCACCGGCGGTCCGACGCTTCCGCCCGCTCCGGCCGTTCCGGAGCTCGCCCCGGTGCAGAGGCGGACCAGCGCGTCGGCCAGCTGCCGGCCACGGGTCAGGGGTGGTTCGGTAGGTCCGTCGCGGTCGCCGGGGCACGGGGTGGCCTGCGGGGTGTCGGCTTCCGCTTCGAGCCGGCCGACGATGGTCGCGAAGCTCTCCGGTCCGAACTGGCCGTACAGGCTGCCGGACCCGTCGAGCTGCCCCTGCACGGCCAGGAACTCGGCCTGCTCCTGCCGGTCGGCCTGCCGCTCCAGGGTCCGTTCGGGACGGTGGTCGTCGACCGCGTCCTCGATCGCCCACGCCCGCCGCTCGGGATCCAGAGCTTCGAGCAGGTCGGCGTGGTCGCCCAGATGGCCGTCGAGCGCCGTGCGGGTCGCGGCATCGAAGCGGCGCACGCCGACCGTCAACTGGCGGACGTGGCCCCACGACAGCACTCCACGGGCGAACAGGCCGGCAACGGCCGGCATCGATACGAGGAGGTCGGCGGCGGTGAGGACCATCGCCACGTCGGAGCCGACCAGACCGGTGTGCAGGCGCAGCGCCCCGTCGCAGGTCATGCCCTCCTCGGCCGCCACACGACGGGCATCCAGCTCACCTGCGAGCCGGACCGCACGGGCGGTCAGCCGGTCCGCCGCCCGCAACGTGGCCACCAGCTCGGCCAGCTCACCGTCCGGCAGCGGCGCACCCTCGTGCCCGGCCAGGATCGCGGCGACCGCGTCCGCTACCCGGGCCGGTCCCGCGCTGCCGTCGACGGCGGGCCCGGATGGCGGCGGGGTGTTCGCCGAGTGGTCACGGTCGGGGCCGGTGGCGTAGCCGGGGTGGTGTTCGCGGGCGATGGCAGGCAGGGCCGGGCGGCTGGTGTGCCGGTAGCCCTGGCGGCTGCGCATGCGGTCCCTGTCGGTGTCGCGAACGGAACTCATTCTACTCGAACGCGCGTTCGCTTTCGAGAAGAAGTTCGCCGACGTGTGGACAACGAACAGCCGGTGCGCAGACCGGTCGGACGGGCGCGAGACCCGAGGCGGGGCCGTCCTCGCCGCGCTCGCGCATGCCGCACCTGTCGACGGGTGACGACACCTGCCACACGTGCCCCAGCCGCTCCCTACGCTGGTGGGGCCGCCGGCTACCTCAAGTCGTACGTACCGACGGCCGAAGGGACGAGTACCGCACGATCGGTTGGCGTGCTCGCTCGCGACGTGCGGGAGTCGCCCGTTGCGGCGGCCGGTCCACCAGGAGGTCACGAGGTGTACGAGTCCGACAGCCGTGCTGACCGGCTCGCCGCAGCGCTCGACGAGTTCATCCGCAGCTCGCCCGACGTCGAAGCTGCCGCGGTGGTGTCATTCGACGGGCTGCCGATGGCCGCGGCGCTGCCCGACGAGCTCGAGGAGGACCGCGTCGGTGCGATGAGCGCCGCGCTGCTCTCGCTCGGCGAGCAGGCGGCGCTCGGGCTCGGTCGGGGGCTGCTGAACCAGGTCTTCGTCGAGGGCGAGCACGGGTTCGTGTTCCTGATGTCCGCCCGGGACCAGGCCGTGCTGACCGCGATCGCCGGCCGGACCGCCAAGATCGGGTTCATGCTGTTCGAGATGCGCCGGGCCGCCGAACGCATCGGCCGCGCGCTCGAGCTCGGCCCGTCCGACCTCGTCGCCCCCGAGGCGACGGCCGGCGCTGCCGAGCCGGAAGCGTCGGCTCCCGAGCCGCAACCGCCGACGACGCCCGACCACGCCCCGCACCAGGCCGAGCAGCCGTACGCCCCGCAGCCGGACGCCGCGCCGCAGGGCGAACGTCCGCCGATCTTCGAGCAGCCGCAGCAGCCGCAGCATGCGCAACCGCAGCAGCCGGCGGAGCAGCCCCCCGCACACCGCGGGTGGGAGGCGCCCCCCAGCCCCCCCGCAGCTCCGGGCCGGTCGCACGACGACCCGGGATCCGAAGGCGGCGCCGTCCACCAGCTGTACCAGCCACCGCGGTCCGCCGCGTCCGAGTGAAGTAGCCGACCGTGCTCGAGGGTGACCTCACCGACTTCACGATCCCGGACGTGCTCCGGTTGCTCGCCTTCACCACGAAGTCGGGCCGGCTGACGGTGGACTTCGAGGCACGTCGCGGCCGGGTCGACCTCGTCGACGGCCGGGTCCGCGACGCCTCGGCCGAGGCCGATCGGCTCCAGCTCGCCCGGCGCGTGCTCGGCAGCGGTGTGGTCGACGGTGAGCGCCTGCTCGAGGTCCTCGACGGCTTCGACGAGCTTGCCGACCGACCTCGAGCTCGCCCGAGCGCTCGTCACCGAAGGTGCGGTCGAGGCGGGGACGCTGGCCGAGCTCGTGCGCGAGCAGACCGTCGACGCGGTCTTCGACCTGCTGCGCTGGTCCGACGGGCGGTTCCGGTTCACCGCCGCCGACGATGCGAGCCGCGGCCCGACGGTGCTCGACCTCGCCGTCCCCGTCGACGAGCTGCTCGAGGAGACCACCCGCCGGCTCGAGGCCTGGTCGGCGCTCGACGCCCGCACCGGGTCGCTCAGCGACGTGGTGTCGGTGCGCCAGCCCGACGCCGCAGACGCCGGCCGGGTCGAGCTGCCCGCCGAGGGCTTCGCGCTGCTGACCCTGATCGACGGTCGCCGCACCGCTCGGCGACCTCGTCGCGCTGTCCGGCCGCGGCGAGCACCGCACCCGCCGCAGCCTCGACGTGCTCGTCGAGGCAGGCGTCGTCGAGATCGGCGCCCCCGACGCGCCGTCACGGCTGGAGCAGCTCCTGCACGACCACGACGCGCTGTCCGAGCGTGAACACCTCCTCGCTGGCACGACCCGCGACGACGCGCCCGCCGCCACCGCCGCCGACGCACCTGCCGCCGCGCCCGGACCCGAGCCTGCCGCGCCGGCCTCGGCAGGGAGGAAGCAGGGTCGCAAGCTCACGGCCAAGCCGGTCGCGGGCCCGGACGAGGACCTCGTCGAGGTCGCCACCCGTGCCACGAGCGCGCGATCGCTGCGCACCAAGGTCCGCACCGAACGTCTCCGGACCGATCCCAGCGTCGACGAGGACCTCGTGTCGCGGCTCATCGAAGGGGTGCAGGCCCTGTGAGCGCATCCACGAAGGCCGACACCCCCCGCAGCCGACGACGGAGCCGGACGCTCAAGGTCGTGGTCACGGGGCCCTACGACGCCGGCAAGTCGACCTTCATCCGCACGATCTCGGAGATCACGGTCCTGTCGACCGAGCGGGCGGTGTCGGGCGACGACGACGCGACCACCACCGTCGCGATGGACTTCGGCCGCATCACGGTGGCCAACGACCTCGCCCTGTACCTGTTCGGCACCCCCGGCCAGCAACGGTTCGAGTTCATGTGGGACATCCTCGCCGAGGGGATGTTGGGCTTCGTCCTTATGCTCGATCCCGCGGGGGCCGATGGGATGGTCGAGGCGCGCAGGATCCAGGAGACGTTCACCGACATGGCCGACGTGCCCCACGTGGTTGCCATCAACAAGGCCACGGGGGACGATGCCGCGGTGATCGCCGACGTCCGGGCGCGTCTCGAGGTGCCGGACACGGTGCCGGTGGTGGCCTGTGACGCGCGGGAGCGGGACGACGTGAAGCGCGTGCTGGTCGCCCTCCTCGAGCAGGTGCGAGACCACGTGAGGGCCGCGTCGACCGGCCCGACCCAAGCAGCCCGGACCGGAGGAGCGACCTCGTGAGGCAGCTCGGCCAGGTGCTGCTCGACCAGGGGTTGATCACGACTGCCCAGCTCGACGAGGCGATCGAGGAGCAGCGCGAACGCGGCCGATCGCTCGGCCGGATCCTGGTCGACCGCGGCTTCATCTCCGAACGCGACCTCGTGACGGCACTCGCCGCCCAGGTCGGCATGGAGTTCGTCGACCTCAGCGAGATCGAGGTCGACCCGCGTGCGGTCACGATGCTCCCGCCGGCGCTGTCGAAGCGGCACGCGTTGCTGCCGATCCGGTTCGAGGACGGCCGGCTCGTGGTGGCGATGAGCGACCCGTCGAACGTCGTCGCGATGGACGACGTGCGCACCGTCACGAAGATGGACATCAAGGTCGTCATCGCCACGCGCGAGAGCGTCATCGCCGCGGTCGACCGATACGCGTCCATGGCCGACGACATCGAAGCCATGGCCGACGACCTGGCCGGCGACGACGGCGCCGAGGACCTGGCGGCACTCACGGCGATCACCGAGGACGCGCCGATCGTCAAGTTCGTCAACCTGCTGATCTCGCAGGCGGTAGCGGACGGCGCGTCGGACATCCACATCGAGCCGGGGGAGAAGGAGCTGCGGGTCCGCTACCGGATCGACGGCGTCCTCCACGAGGTGATGAGGTCCCCGAAGTCGATCCAATCGGGCGTCATCAGCCGGCTGAAGATCATGGCCGAGGTGGACATCGCCGAACGGCGCGTGCCGCAGGACGGCCGCATCGGCCTGAACGTCCACGGCAAGGCCATCGACCTGCGGTTCTCGACGCTGCCGACGGTGCACGGCGAGAAGGTCGTGATGCGCATCCTCGACAAGACGTCGGTGATGCTGACCCTCGACGACCTCGGGTTCCTCGACCACAACGAACGCCGCTACGAGCAGTCCTACCGCAAGCCCTACGGGATGATCCTGGTGACCGGCCCGACCGGGTCCGGCAAGTCGACCACCCTGTACGCCACGCTGAACGTGCTGAACCAGCCGGGCGTGAACTGCATCACCACCGAGGACCCGGTCGAGTACCAGCTCCCGGGGATCAGCCAGGTCCAGGTCAACAACAAGGTCGGGTTGTCGTTCGCGAGGGCGCTGCGGTCGATCCTGCGTCAGGACCCCGACATCATCCTCGTCGGTGAGATGCGCGACCGCGAGACCGCCCAGATCGGCGTCGAGGCGGCACTCACCGGCCACCTCGTGCTCAGCACGCTGCACACCAACGACGCCCCGTCGGCCGTGGTCCGCCTCACCGAGATGGGCATCGAACCGTTCCTGGTGGGCTCGGCGGTCGACTGCGTCCTGGCCCAGCGGCTCGCCCGCCGGGTGTGCAGCAAGTGCGTCGAGATGTACTCGCCCGAGGCCGAGATCCTCAAGGCGGCGGGCTTCGACGACGAGACCGTGGAAGCACGCCCGCAGGTTCCGCGTGCGGTCGGGTGCACCTCGTGCAGCGGCACCGGCTACCGCGGCCGGCTGGCGATCCACGAGGTGATGCTCGGTCAGCGAGGAGATCGAACGCATGGCGGTCGGCCGCGCCTCGTCGGAGGACATCGGGCGGGTGGCGGTCGAGCAGGGCATGCGGCCGCTGCGCGAGGACGGGCTGGCCAAGGTGCTGCTCGGCCGCACGACCATCGAGGAGGTCGGCCGCGTGGTCACCTGACCAGCGCGGAGCACCGCCGGCCTCCGGGCTGGACACGACACAGGACAGGAAGCGACGTGGCAGGACTCGGGGAGACGCTGGTCGAGCAGGGGGTGCTGCAGCCCGAACAGCTGCAGTACGCGACCGAGCACGCCGGTGAGGGCGGCAGCCTCGCACGGTCGCTCGTCGAGCTCGGCTACGCCGGGGAGCGGGACCTGGTCCGTGCGTTCGCGACCAACTTGGGCATGCCGTTCGCCGAGGTCGATGGCGGCAGCGTCGATCCGCACGCGGCCGCGCTGCTGCCGGTCGACGTCGCGCGGACGCTCGTCGCCCTGCCGGTCGGCTTCGGCGAGGAGGACCACGTCCTCGTCGCGGTCGCCGACCCGAACACCCCACAGCTGGTCGGGACGCTCCAGGAGGAGATGGGGCTGCGCGTCGAGCTGGCGCTGGCGCCCCGCCGTGCGCTGATCGAGGCCATCGAACAGCACGCCGCGAACCAGGTCCCGACCGGCGTCGGCGCCGCTGGCGCGGTGGACGTGCCGTCACCGCCGGTGTCTCAGCCGCCCCCGCCGCCGAGCAGCGCGCTGCCGCCACGGCCCGTCCGCGGCCAGCCCGCCCGACCGACGACCTCGGCGGCGGCTCCGGTCCGCTCCTGCGCTCCGAGGAGGAGTCGGAGATCGACCTCGACGCGCCTGCTGAAGGCGCTGGTCGAGCGCGGCGGCTCCGACCTGCACCTGACGGCCGGGATCCCGCCGACGATCCGCATCAACGGCGACCTGATCGCGATGGACGACCAGCCGGTCTGCAGCCGGACGAGCTGCAGAAGATGCTCTACGCGATCATGACCCAGAAGCAGCGCGAGGCGTTCGAGAACGAGCTCGAGCTCGACATGTCGTACGCGGTCCCGAACCTCGCCCGCTTCCGCGTCAACGTGTTCCAGCAGCGCGACGCGATCGGCTCGGTGATGCGCGTCATCCCGTTCGAGATCAAGCCGCTCGAGGACCTCGGCGTGCCCGAGCAGGTCGCGAACTTCGCCTACCTGCCCCGCGGTTTCGTCCTCGTCACCGGCCCGACCGGGTCCGGCAAGTCGACGACGCTGGCCTCGCTGATCGACCTGGTCAACCGCAACCGGCCGTCGCACATCATGACCGTCGAGGACCCGATCGAGTTCCTCCACAAGCACAAGCGGTCGGTCGTCAACCAGCGCGAGGTCGGCACCGACACCCACGGGTTCAACGAGGCGCTCAAGCACGTCCTGCGCCAGGACCCGGACGTCATCCTCGTCGGCGAGATCCGCGACCTCGAGACCATCCAGATCGCGCTGACCGCGGCCGAGACCGGCCACCTCGTGTTCGGGACGCTGCACACCCAGGACGCGCCGCAGACCATCGACCGCATCGTCGACGTGTTCCCGCCCCACCAGCAGGAACAGATCCGCGTCATGCTCGCCGGTGCGCTTGCAGCGGCGTGGTGTGCCAGACGCTGCTCAAGACCGCCGACGGCAAGGGCCGGACCGTGGCCTGCGAGGTGATGGTCGCGACCTCGGGGATCCGGAACCTCATCCGTGAGGGCAAGACCCACCAGATCTACTCCGCCATCCAGGCCGGCGCGTCGCACGGGATGGTCGCGATGGACCAGTCGCTGGCGACGCTCGTCAAGCAGGGCAAGGTCACCTACGACACCGCCCTCGAGAAGTGCAACAACGTGGCGGAGTTCAACCGCCTCGCCGGCCGGGCCTGACCCGCGACATCGCAGGAGGTTCGACCATGGCGACCGCCACCGCTGTCGAAGTTCGACTACCAGGTCCGCGACCGCTCCGGGAAGATGATCACCGGCCAGCTCGAGGCCGACAACCAGGCCGCGGTCGCCGCCAAGCTCCGGTCGATGGGCTACGCGCCGGTCAGGATCACCGAGGTCAAGACCTCGGGATGCAGACCGAGATCAGGATCCCGGGCTCGGCGGACAAGGTCAAGCTCAAGGACCTGGCGATCTTCTCGCGCCAGTTCGCGACGATGATCAACTCCGGCCTCGCGCTGATCCGGGCGCTGTCGATCCTGGCCGAGCAGACCGAGAACGCGCAAGCTGCGCGAGACCATCGAGGCGGTCCGCGCCGACGTCGAGCAGGGCCAGTCGCTGTCGAGCGCGCATCGCCAAGCACGAGAAGGTCTTCCCGAAGCTCTACGTCGCGATGGTCCGTGCCGGTGAGACCGCCGGCATGCTCGACGAGGTGCTGATCCGCGTCGCGGTGATGCTCGAGGCCGACGTCAAGCTGCGCAGCAAGATCAAGTCGGCGATGACCTACCCGGTCATCGTCCTCGATCATGGCGATCGGCCTGTCGACGGTCATGCTGATCTTCATCGTCCCGACGTTCGCGGCGATGTTCGAGGACCTCGGCGGCGAGCTGCCGCTGCTGACCCAGACTGCTGGTCAGCCTGTCGCGGCTTCGTCGCGTCACCGCTCGGGTCGTCGACCTACATCGTCGTCCCGATCGCTGCTGTGGCAGGCGCTACAAGCGCGATCCGCGCCACCGAGAAGGGCCGCTACACGCTCGACGTCATCAAGCTGAAGGTGCCCGGTCTTCGGGATCCTGTTCCACAAGATCGCGCTGACCCGGTTCGCCCGGAACCTGTCGACGCTGCTGGCGGCCGGCGTGCCGATCCTCCAGGCGCTCGAGATCACCGCGGACACGGTCAACAACGGCCCGATCGGCGACGCGATCACGCGACGTCCAGGATTCGGTCCGGCAGGGCGAATCGATCAACGGCCCGCTCGCGCAAGCACGACATCTTCCCGCCGATGGTGGTGCAGATGATCGCCGTCGGTGAGGAGACCGGGAACATCGACGGGATGCTGGGCAAGGTCGTCGGACTTCTACGACACCGAGGTCGAGGCGATGACCGAGTCGCTGACCGCGCTGATGGAGCCGCTGATGATCGGCGTCATCGGCGGCATCGTCGGCGGCATGGTCATCGCGCTCTACATGCCGATGTTCAAGATCTTCGAGCTCATCGGCTGACCTGAGTGCGGTCTCGGCGGCCGTGCGCACCGAAGCGCTGGCCGCGCGCGATGAGCAGCCGACCGTGTCCTAAAGGGTACACTCGCCTGCGGCCGATGCGGGGAAGTGCGAACCGCAAGCGCGAAGACAAGGGCGAACCCGTCGAGAGGCGGGGGTGCAGAGCCACGGGACCTCACTCCACCTTCATCGGAGCCGGTCAACCGAGCTGCCTCGCGCAGGGGCCTCAGGGGCCACCTGTGGAGGATGCGTCCAGCGGCGAGCGACACTCATACGCACTCACAGGAGAGCACACCAGTGCTCAGCACCTGGATCCAGTCCAAGAAGGACGAAGAGGGCTTCACGCTCATCGAGCTCCTCGTCGTCGTGATCATCATCGGCATCCTCGCCGCGATCGCCATCCCGGTCTTCCTCAACCAGCGCGAGAGCGCCTGGCGGCCGCGCTGCGAGTCGGACGTCCGCAACGCCGCCATCGCAGATCGAGGCCGCAGTTCACGCGGCGGCGCGGTCGACTACACCGCAGCTGACCGACGGCCAGGCCGGCTTCGCGATCACGGCTGCAGGGCACCGGTCTAGTACCAGGTCACGTCGATCGACGGTGAGCAACGTCTGACCACCGTGACGGTCGCAGCACGCTGTCCGCGAGCACCCGGCACGACGGTCACGCATCGAGGGCACCGACAGCGGTCTGTGCGTACGACAGCGACCACGGTGAGCATCGCAGCATCGCTCATGGCGGCGAGTCTGGCGCCGATGGCGACGGCTGCAGTGCCCGACCACGACGATTCCGAGCTAAGCTCGTAGCGGTGGGGCGGCCTTCGGGCCGCCCCACTCGCATTGCGTGCGGTAGCTCGCCGTCGACTGATGGTCTGGTGCATGCCGCTGTGGTCGCGCTTGTCAGCGCTCGCGGTCTGCTCGGGCTCGCTGCGTCGGCTCGTTCGCCAACGTGCCGATCCACCGGTGGCCGCGGCAGGCGACGGTCACCGAACCGAAGCGGTCCGCCTGCCCCGCGTGCGGGACGCTCATCGCGGCCCGTGACAACGTCCCGGTCGTCTCGTGGCTGCTGCTGCGCGGCCGGTGCCGCCAGTGCGGCGCGGCGATCAGCCCGCGCTACCTCGTCGTCGAGGTCGTCACCGCCGCGCTGTTCGCCGGCGTGGCGTGGGTGTGGTGGGAGACGCCGCTGCTGCTCGTCACGCTGCTGGTGTTCACCTGGTCGCTGGTGGTCGCCACCGCCATCGACCTCGAGCACCGGATCATCCCGAACCGGCTGACCTACCGGCTGCCGTTCGTGCTGCTGGCGCTCCTCGTCGTCCACGTGGTCGCCTGACGGCGAGTGGCGCGACCTGCGACGTGGGCTGATCGCCGGCGTCGCCATCCCGCTCGGGATGTTCCTGCTGTCCGAGGTGTTCCGGCTGCTGCGCGGCCAGTCCGGGATGGGCATGGGCGACGTGAAGCTCGCGGCATCGCTCGGCCTCGTCGTCGGCTACCTCGGCGGCTTCCAGCTGGTGGCGTTCGCCTACGGGACCATCATCAGCGCCGTCCTCGTGGCGTTCACGCTGATCGCGCTCGGGCGCGCCAAGCTCGCCAGCCGGATCCCGTTCGGGCCCTACCTGGCCATCGGCGCGATGCTCCCGGTGCTGTTCCCGGAAGGTTCCGAACGCGTCGTGCGGGCCGTCCTCGGCCTCTGAACGCCGCCGGTCCGGCCGCGTTCACGAACTACAGCGTTGTCGTTCCTCAAGTCGCGGGGCGGGTGTGCCGACCGTTGCCAGTGAGGTGCTCGTGTGGCTCATGTTCCTGGTGCGGCGCACGTGGCCCTTGAGTATGGTGTCCCGGGCTGGGGGCACCCGGGACCGTCCGGATCGAGGTGGCGATGGCAGGGGATCCCCGCGACAGGGGCGCGTCCGTGGGGCCCGTGCTCACCGTGTCCGAGGTGGCCGACACCCTCCGCGTGTCGTCGATGACCGTCTACCGGCTCGTCAAGGCCGGTGACCTGCCCGGCGCTCCGCGTCGGCAAGAACATCCGCATCCGCGCCCAGGACCTCGAGGCCTACCTCGAGGCCGGCACGGTCGCGCACGACCAGTCGAACGGCTGAGCGGTGGTCACCAGCGCGGTCGGCATCGACATCGGGTCGCGCACCGTGACCCTCGCGGAGGTCAAGCGCGTCCGCGGCGAGCGTGACCATCAGCAACTTCGGTGGCATCGAGCTACCCGAGAACGCCGTCCGCGAGGGTGAGATCCTCGACACCGCCGTCGGTCGGCCAGGCGATGCGCGAGCTGCTCGCCTCGGCCAAGGTCCGGGCCAAGAAGGTCCACCTCGGCGTCGCCAACCAGCGCGTCGTCGTCCGCCAGATCGACGTGCCGTGGCTCGAGCCGAAGGAGCTGCAAGGCTCCATCCGCTACCAGGTGCAGGAGTACCTCCCGATCCCGGTCGAGGAGGCCGAGCTGGACGTCCACATCGTCGACGAGTGCACGACCGAGGAGGGCGAGCGCCTCGCGCGGCTGCTCCTGGTCGCCGGGCACAAGGACATGGTCGCGTCGCACGTCGCGGCTGCCGATGCTGCCGGCCTCCGGCCGGTCAGCGTCGACCTCAACCCCTTCGCGGTCCTGCGATCCATGGGGCGCACCTCGCAGCTCGAGTCGGGGCACGAGGTCGTGATCGACGTCGGGGCCGGCGTCACCGGCATCGTCGTCCACGACGCGGGCGTCCCGACGTTCGTGCGCATCCTGGTCCTCGGCGGTGACGACATCACCGGGGCACTGTCCTCCGGCCTCGGCATACCCGTAGCCGAAGCGGAGGCTCGCAAGCGTCAGCTCAGCATCGGAGGGGACGCTCGGCGGACGCCGCCGCGCGGATCGTCACCGAGCGTGCCGAGCAGTTCGTCGACGAGGTCCGTAGCTCGCTCGACTACTACCAGGCCCAGCCCGGTGCGGCCCGACTGTCGAGCGTCGTCCTCACCGGCGGCGGGATCGCTGCTCGGCGGTCTCGCCGAACGTCTCGCCCGAGCCGTTCGTCTGCCGGTCGAGATCGGCAGCGTGTTCGACCGCTTCGAGGCCAAGGACACCGTCTACGGACCGGAGGACCTGGCGCGCGTCGGCCCGAACCTCGCGGTGGCCGTCGGCCTGGCGCTCGGAGGGCTCGAATGAGCGTCCGGGTCAACCTCCTACCACCGGAACAGGCCAGGCGGGAGGCCGCGGCGAGGCAGCGCGGGTTCCTCCTGTTGTCCGGTCTCCTCCTGCTGGTCCTGCTCGGCGCGGGCTGGTGGTGGGCGGCATCTCAGGTCTCTGACGCCGAGGATCGGCTCGAGGCCGCCCGCGCGGAGACCCAAGCCATCCAGTTACAGGTGGACGCGCTCGCCGACATCCGCGATCTCGCGAACCGCCGCGACCAAGCGCTGGATCGACTCACCTTGACGTTGGCGAACGAAGCGTCGCTCGCTGGGCTGCTGCAAGATGTCGCGCTCGTGGTGCCCTCCGACAGCCAACTGGAGTCGATGGACCTCACGGTCGCCCCTGGAGGGGCCGAGGGCGAGGTTCCCATCGGAACCCAGCCCGGATCCATCGGGACGCTGAGCCTCACGGCGAAGACGTTGTCGGCGCACGCACCTGGTGTGGAGCGTTTCCTGCTCGAGTTGGACAAGGTCATCGCTTTCAGGGACCTGTTCGTCAACTCGTCCGCGCTCGATGACCCGTCCGGAGACGGTGACGTCGCGACCTTCTCCATCGATGCATCCATCGGACCGGAGGCCTACACCGGACGGTACTACGGCGGGTTGCCTGAGGAGCTGCGATGAAGCGGCAGATGCTCCTGCTCGTGGCCCTGGCCGTCGTGGCCGTGCTCGCGCTGTACTGGATGTTCCTCTTCCAGCCGCAGCGCGAGGAACTGGCGCTGGTCGAAGCGGACATCGAAGCCGAGGAGAACCGCCAGGTGACGCTCCAGGCCGAGCTGAACCGGCTCCGTCAGACCCGCGAGAACGCCCCTGCCGCGCTCGCGGAGCTCGCAGCTGCGGAATCCATCATCCCCCTCGACGCGGCGTTGCCGTCGGCACTGAGACAGATGCAGGCAGCTGCCGACGAGTCCGGCGTCACGCTCGTCTCGATCTCGCCAGGTCGGCCCGGCCAGATCGAAGGTGCGGACCCGGGCCTCGCGAGCCTCGCCCTTGGCGTGCAGCTCCAGGGCTCGTACTTCCAGGTGGTCGACTTCCTCCGCCGCACCGAGGACCCCTCCATCACGCCGCGCGCTGTGCTCTGGTCGAGCATCGCTGTGGCGAAGTCTGAGTACCCGGAGCTCACGGTCAGCCTGACCGGCAGCCTGTTCGCCATGCTCCCCACCGCCCCGGCGGAGCCAGCTGAGAGCCCGGCGACCGCCGATGTCGGTACCGACGTCGACGGAGGTGCCGAGCCCGAGGGCGACGCTCCAGACGTCGAGGTGGACGTCGATGTGAACGTCGAGACGGAGGAAGCGCCGTGAGCGATACGCCTGCTCCCGGAGCTCCCGCGCCCCCCGCCGCCCCGGTCGCGGGACGCCAGGTCTCGCCGCTCCTCCTCGTGCTCTCTGGCCGTGGTGGCGCTCGGCGCGGCCTGGTTACTGTTGATCCAGCCGCTCGTCTTCGGCGAGGCAGGGCCACCCTTGGACACGGGGCCGGCGGCCGCTACCACGGATCCGGGGAACGCGGAGGACCAGGTCCTGACCTAACCTGGGGAGCACAGACGACGGACTGAGCGCTGGAGAGTCGGAGGCGCTGCCGCTGGTCACCTACGAGGTGTTCCTGGCGCGCGACCCGTTCGATCCCGTCGTGCCAGAGCCGGCACCGGACCCGGCTACCGACGGAGGCACGGTCGACGGGGACCCGGACAGTGACCCATCCGACCCGTCGGATCCGGGTTCGGCGCCGGGGTCACCGACCGATCTGGGTACGACGCCGGGATCGCCGACCCAGCCCGGCCCCGGTACGCCTGGCGCTCCGAGCCCCGGCGACCCGGGTGCCCCGGGATCCCCCCCGTCCGGCGGCTGCAGCAACGGGGAGCAGGTCACATGCGACGGCCGGCTGGTCTCGCTCATCGGGGTCGGGAGCGATGGCGGCCAGGCGACCGCGATCATCCAGGTGGACTCGACCATCTACGAGGCCTCCGCCGGCGACAGGTTCGCCGGCCGGTTCCTGCTCCGCTCCATCGATGGCAACTGCGTGACCATCCTCTACGGCGACGACGCGTTCCGACTCTGCGAGGGCGACCGCACCCTGAAGTGATCACGCGCGATGAACCGGGTGCACCGCTCAAGTCCAGGCCGTACCTTGCCGATTGGGGGGAGGAACGCTCAGGGGTCCAGAATGCGACGACGACGAGGGTCCGCCGGTTCGATCCCGTCGGATGAGCACGGCTTCTCGCTCGTCGAGGTCCTCTTCGCGAGTCTCATCCTTGCCGTCGCGCTCTCCGCCTTGGCCGCCACGGCGATCCCGAGCATCCGCGGTATCGACGTCCGCGGGGCCTTCAAGCGGCCACCGCTGCGTCGACCCGGGTCCTCGAGACCGTGCGTCAGCAACCCTACGACGAGGTGGCGATGTCCGGTTTCTCCGCGGGCACCATCGACGTGGACGGGCCAGGACCTATCGGCGCAGAGACTCTGGCCATCGCCGCCGCTGGCGTCGTGACCAACGGTCTGCCGTACTACGGCACGACGGTCGACGGCACCACCCTGACGACCTACGTCACCCTCTGGTGCATCGATGCCGATGCCGTCTGCGACACGATCGGGGAGGAGGATGGCCGACGGGTCACGGTCGTCGCCACATGGCGCACCGGGAACGGACAGCACGAGAGGCGTACCGGGACACTCATCGCGAGGATGGATCGTGGCTAGAGAGGCGGGGAGCGAACGCAGCCAGCACGGGTTCACCCTGGTGGAGCTCTTGGTCGCGATGGTGGTCATGGCGATCATCGGCGCCGCCATCACGCAGGTGAGCGCGGGCCTGATGCAGACCACGCGGACCTCGAGCGACATGCGCGACAAGATCGAACAGACCCGGCTCGCGGTCGAGCGCGTGCGCGAGACTCTCCGTGCTGCGGACGAGATCTGTTCGAGCAGCAACGGCTCGAGCGTCGTCGTGTGGCTCGATGCCGACGCGGACGCGGAGTTCGAGGCCAGTGAGATGGTGACGTTCCGTGTGGTCGAGATCGCTGGAGATCACGTCCTCCAACGCCAGGATGGTTCGGCAACGCCGCGGGCGATCGTCGGCAACGTCCGCCCGCCGGGCGAGTTCGGTGAGCCCTACTTCAGCTACGACGTGGCCCCTGCCGCCCAGGGAAGCGATCTCGAGTGCCAACCCAGCGGCGTGACCACCGGCGCCGCAGGTCTACGCACCCAGACGGTCTCGCTGGCCGTACCGATCCGTGCCCGGAACGAGGCGGACCTCGCCGCTGCAGCGGATCTCGTGGTTCGCACCAGTGTCACCGCGAGGAACGCCGGGCTGAGTGGTTCAGTGGACGGCACGACGACTCCCGCGCCGCCGGTAACGGGAGGCAACCAGGCCCCCTCGGTCGAGATCGCCTCGGTGTCCTGCACCGATCTACCTGTTCCTTCGTCGCCGCTGCGTCGGACCCTGATTTCGACGTCCTGACCTACGAATGGAGCTTCTTCGACGAGGATGAAGCAGGCAGCTCCGTCGCCGCTCCGACGCACAGCTACCCGGGCTACGGCACCTACACCGTGACGGTGACCGTTCGTGATGGGCGAGGTGGGGTGGCCAGCGACGTCCGAAGCATCGTGCTCAGCCAGTACGTGGCCAACCAGATGCACGTGGGTGATCTCGATGACGTCAGCACGCGGCACACGAGCGGGCAGGCTTGGACACCCCGAGTGGAGGTGGAGGTGCACGACGGTGCGCACGCTCGCCTCGCCAACGCACGGGTCATAGGGACCTTCGGCTCATCGACGACAGAGTACGAGTGCATGACAGGCCCAAGCGGTCGATGCGTCATCGCGGGGCCTTGCGTTCACGCACCTGGACAGTCCGGGGGAGGCAACTGCCTCTCGACGACCGCAGCAGCACCCAACGTCCGGTTCGAGGTCAGGAACGTGACACGGACAGGGTGGACGTACGAGCCCGGCGCGTTCCACGATCCGGACGCCGACAACGCTGCCGATTCGAGCATCGAGCTGCTCCCCGAGGGGTTGACCGATGAGGAAGCTGACCTGGATCGACAGCGACGACGGCGCTGCGCTGCTGACCGCGCTCTTCGCGGCGCTCGTGATGAGCGCGCTCGTCGTCGTGCTCGTCGCGAACACGGTGAGTCAGACCCGCGCGTCAGCGCGGTCGGGCAGCTTCGAGCAGACCCTCCACGTCGCGGAGGCCGGTACGGACATCGCCCTTCGAAGTTGGCAGCCGACGGCCAGTACGCGAACACCACCGGTCCCGTCTCCTCGGACGAGCGCCAGTGGGCTCTCGATGCTGCCGAAGCGATCGCCGGTTCTGACTGCTCAGGTGTCACCAGCGTCGGTCAGGGGGACACGGTCGAGGTCGTCCCCGCTCGTGGTAGCTGGCTGGAGCCCACCGTCGTCTACGGCGTGGGCTACCTCCCGAGCTGCCAGGACCGCGAGGATGTCCGTGTAGTGCGAATCGAGTTGAGCTCCCGAGCCAGTCTCGATCCTCCCTGCTCCGGCCGCGATCCTGAGCGGCGGCAACCTTAGCTTGGACATGAACCTGAAGGTCTCGGGTGGCGTGCACGCCAACGGGGAGCTGTACTACGGCGGGAACAGCGGTCAGATCGATTCGGCATCTGGCGGTTCGTGTGCGGGGAACGCGGGCTCGAAGCTGGGCTGCACGGCGACCGACCCGGTGTCGGTTCCGAACCTGCGTGCTCGGCAGTTCTGGCTCCTGCGAACCAACCCCTCGATCGATGTCGACGTGCCCTGGTACGACCTCTGTCCGGGGGAAATCAAGCGCCCAAACCCGACCGACACCAAGCCGTGCCAGGGCTCGCCGGTGGCCAGTTTGACCGGTTGGAACTGGCACGGGGCCAGCAGCACGTGGCGCCACACGGGGGGCAGTTTGGGAGATGGCATCTACTACGGGGCAGGCACCAACGTCACGATCTTGGACAACCCCCACGCCCGGGTGAGCCTACTGGCGGAGGGGAACGGCACCGGAAGCGGCGCAGATGCCGGCAGCCTCCGCATCGAGAAGAACCCGAAGTTCACTCCTGCCTGGCCTGGGGTGGGGATGGTCGCGGACGTCGACATCGTCGTCGACCAGAACGGTGCCTACGACGGAACGCAGACGATGGTCTACGCCCACGAACAGATCAGGTGGAGCCAGAACCACCGGACGACCGGCGTCTTCTTCATCGCCTGCGACGAGTCTCTGCGTTCGGCGTGGAGCCTCGCGAACCCAACCGCGACCGAGTGCCCGATGCCCGGGGCGGTCGGGTCGGAGAGTTCCTCGCTCAACTCGCCGATCGATGCGCCGAGCATCGCGATACAGAACGTGACGATCTCGTTCAACGACAGCGGCACCACGCTCATCCCGGGGTCGGACCGCCTCACCATGAGTCGCTGGGCCGAGGTGCGCTGAGCGAGCGGCTGCGAGGTTCTCGGTAGGCTTGACCGCTGACCTCCGCCTGTCCGTCGTCTCCTGAGGCTCGCCCGTGCCGCGTCTGCGTTACCTGACCGCGGGGGAGTCCCACGGGCCCGCGCTCACCGCGACCCTCGAGGGGCTACCCGCTGGGCTCGAGGTGTCTGCCAAGCACCTGCAGGCTGAGCTCGCCCGCCGGCGGCTCGGGCACGGCCGCTCCCCTCGCATGGCCTTCGAGGAGGACCGGATCGAGGTCCTCGGTGGCGTCCGTCACGGGGTGACGCTCGGCTCGCCCGTCAGCGTCGTGATCCACAACACCGAGTGGCCCAAGTGGGTCGACGCGATGGACCCCGAACCTCGCGGCGACCTCGACCAGATCCGTGACACCGGCCGCGGGCAGAAGCTCACCCGGCCCCGTCCCGGCCACGCCGACCTCACCGCCGCCCTCAAGTACGGCTACGCCGACGTCCGCGACGCCCTCGAACGCGCCTCCGCCCGCGAGACCGCCGCACGCGTCGTCGTCGGCACCTACGCCAAGCGCCTGCTCGCCGAGGTCGGAATCAGCGTCGTCAGCCACGTGGTCAACATCGGTGGCGAACACACCGCCGAAGACGGGCCCCGGCCCGGACCGGACGACCTCGACACCGTCGACGCCTCGCCCGTCCGCTGCCTCGATGCGGACGCCGAAGCGCGGATGATCGCCCGCATCGACGCCGCCCACGAGGACAACGACACCCTCGGCGGCACCATCGAGGTGCTCGCCCACGGCGTCCCGCCCGGGCTCGGCAGCCACGTCCACTTCGACCGCAAGCTCGACGCCCGGATCGCCGCCGCGTGCCTGTCGGTCCAGGCCATGAAGGGGGTCGAGTTCGGCGACGGGTTCGACCTCGCCTCCCGCCCCGGCTCGCGGCCCACGACGAGATCGTCCGTGAGGACGGCAGCTACGCCCGGCTGTCGGACCGCGCCGGTGGGTTCGAGGCCGGCATGTCCACCGGCCAGCCGCTCCGCCTGCGGGTCGCGATGAAGCCCATCTCGTCCCTGCCACGGCCGCTCGCCACCGTCGACCTCGACACCCACGAGCCTGCTCAGGCCATCACCCAGCGCTCCGATGCCTGCGCGGTCCCGCGGGCCGGCGTCGTGCTGGAGGCCGTGGTCGCGTTCGAGCTCGCCGACGCGTTGCTCGAGAAGACCGGCGGCGACACCGTCACCGAGGTGCGCCGCAACCTCGACGGCTACCTCGCCTCGATCGCGAGCCGCTGACCCGAGCGTCCAGCGCGGGCAGGTTGCGCTCCACGGCCGTGAACGTACATTACGTACGTGCCGTACGGACGGGAGTTCGATGGGAGAGCTGGTGCGGGACGCGACCGCGACCTCGGTGCGCGCCTCCTGGGCCACGGCGTTGAACGCTGCCGCCGAGCGGCACCCCGTCGTGTTCCGACGTGGGGAGGAGGACTTCGCCCTCCTGCCGGCTGGCCTGCTGCGCGAGGTGCTCCGACACGCCGTCCCGGTTCCCGAGGTCATCGCGGAGGACGACGGCTGGACGGTCCTCCTCCCGGGCCACCCGGTCGCGGCAGACGGCGCGAGTCTGGACGACGCGCTGCGTGACTTCGTGCACGCGCTGCGCGACTACGCCGACGCCTGGAACGATCGGTTGTACCGGGCTCCGAACCATGAGCACGCCACGGCGCTCGTCCACCACGTCTCGGTCTGCGACGACGACGAGTTGCTGGCGTGGGCCCACGGTCCACGCGATGAGCCTGCGCTCCAGGTGTGAGTTCCTCGTGGCCTCGGCCGACGCGGGCCGACCACGAACGGTTCGTCCGGAACGAGGGCTGGCAGCAGGTTCCCTCCACCCACCACGAGACCTACGAACTCGAACTGCCCGACGGTACGGTGCTGCGGACCCGGATCTCTCGGCCGCCGGACAAGACGACCTACGGCCCGCGCATGTGGGCGCACATCCTGCGCGATCAGCTCGAGGTCACCGCCGAGGAGTTCTGGGCCTGTGTCCAGGGCGGTGCGGGCCCCGAGCGCTCACCCGGGGACGCTCCTGACGACGTCGATGATGCCGTCCCGGTGGACGTCGTCAACCTGCTGGTCGCCCGGGTCGGGATGACGCGACGCGACATCGCCCGGCTCACGCGGCAGGAGGCGATCGCCCGCCTCAACGAGTACTGGGCGACCGGGCGTTGAAGGGCCGTCTCCGTCGGTCGCCGGTGGACACGCAGGCCACGGCGGGGTCGCGACAGCCGTCCACAGGTCTGGAGCGGTCGGCGCCGTCCACGTACCCTGGCGGCCGTACCGTCCCTCGATCGATGCGAAGGGAGCCACGATGTCCGTGCCGACGGCGACGGGTCTGACCTACGACGACCTGGCGCTGCTGCCACAGGACGATGGCTTCCGTCGCGAGCTGATCGACGGAGAGCTGTTCGTGTCGCCATCACCGATCCAACGCCACCAGCTCGCCGTTGCCGCCATCGTCGCCGCGCTCCATGCTCCCGTGCGTGAGCAGGGCGGCCGCATCTACCCGGCACCGATGGACGTGGTGTTCGCTCCGGGGACCGTCGTGGAACCGGACGTGGTCGTGCTCGGACCTTCGCGCGTCGCGGAGCTACGCGACGAGCGGTTCATCGACGTCCTCCCCGACCTGGTCATCGAGGTGTCCTCGCCGTCGACGCGGCGGCTCGACCTGGTCAAGAAGCGTCGGCTGTACGAGCGTGAAGGGGTCCCCGAGTACTGGTTCGTCGACCTCGACGCTGACGTCGTGGACGTGCATCGTTTGGACGACACCGCCCACTACGGCGACACGATCACCCTCGACGTGTCCGCAGACCTGATCTGCCTCGCGTTCCCCGGCCTGCGGATCCCCGTCCGGGACGCGCTCGTCCTGTGACGGACCCGACCCACGTCATCAGGGCCGCGACCTCGCCGCCGGCCTCCTCCGCGGACGTGGTAGGCCCCTCGTGCTGAGCCGCAACCTCGCCCTCTACGGGATGATGGGCGCCGGTAAGTCCACGGTCGGGCGCGCCGTCGCGGACCGGCTCGGCCGCCGGTTCGCCGACACCGACACCGAGCTCGAACGCTGGACCGGACGCCCCGTCCCCGAGCTCTTCCTCACCCACGGCGAACCAGGCTTCCGTGACCTCGAACGCCAGGTCGTCGAGGAGCTCGCCTGCTTCCACGACCTCGTCCTCGCCCTCGGGGGCGGCACGGTCCTGCGTGACGACAACGTCGCCAACCTGCTGCTCACCGGCACCCTCGTCGAGCTGCGCACCACCCCCGAGGTGCTGCTCGACCGGCTCCGGGACGAGGCCGATGGCCGGCCCCTGCTGGCCGGGGAGGACCTCGAGACGCGCCTGCGCGCCACCTACGCCGAACGCGAGGCCCGCTACGCCTCGGTCGCGGACGTCACCATCGATGCCGGGCGCTCGGTCGACGAGGTCGTCGCCGATGTGATCGCCTTCGCGTTCGACGCGGGTGACATCCTGACCCCCTCCGAGCACGAGCAGGTGATGACGTGACGACCGATAGGTCCGCCCCGGGCGTCGACCTCGCCCACGAACGGGCCGACGCAGCGGCCGCGGCCACCGACGGGCCGTCGGTGATCCCGGTCGCGCTCGCCGACGCCCCGTACCCGGTCGTCGTCGGCCGCGACCTGCCGACGATCCTGGCGGCCATCGACCTGCCGACCAGCGCCGCCACCGCGCTGGTCGTCTCCCAGGAGCCGGTCGCCGCCGCCGGGCACGTCGACCCCGTCGAGACCGCCCTCGCCGACGCGGGCCTCACCGTCCACCGCCACCTCGTCCGCGACGGCGAGGTCGCCAAGGATCCAGGCACCCTCGCCGACCTGTGGCAGGTCTGCGCCGACGTCCCGCTCACCCGCGGGGACCTGGTCGTCGCCGTCGGCGGGGGAGTGGTCGGCGACCTCGCCGGCTTCCTGGCCGCCACCTGGAACCGCGGCATCGCCGTGCTCCAGGTCCCGACCACCCTGCTGGCCCAGGTCGACGCCGCCATCGGTGGCAAGACCGGCATCAACCTCGGTGCCGGCAAGAACCTCGTCGGCGCCTTCCACCAGCCCGTCGCGGTCGCCTGCGCCGTCGACACCCTCGCCACCCTGACCCCGCGGATCCGCACCGAGGGGCTCGGAGAGGTGGTCAAGTACGGGCTCATCGCCGACCCCGGCATCCTCGACCTGCTCGAGGACCGCGCCGAGGATGTGCTCGCCGGCGACCCCGAGCTGCTGCAGGAGTTGGTGGTCCGTTCCGCGCAGGTGAAGGCCGCCGTCGTCGCCGCCGACGAACGCGAGGGCGGCATCCGTGCCCACCTCAACCTCGGTCACACCTACGGCCACGCGGTCGAGTCGCTCACCGGCTACAGCGAGGTGCTGCACGGCGAGGGGGTGGCGATCGGCACGGTCGTGGCGCTCCGGCTCGGCCAGCGGCTCGGCTGCACCCCGGTCGACATCGTCGAACGTGCCGAGGCGCTGCTCGAGCGGCTCGGGCTGCCGACGCGCGGCCCCGCGCTCGACCGCGAGCAGATCTGGTCGGTCATCGGGCGCGACAAGAAGGTGACCCGGGAGGGGGTCCGGTGGGTGTTGCTCGAGGGGCTCGCCATGCCGACGGTCCGCGCGGTCGACCGCGCCGACGTCGACGCCGTCCTCGACGCGCTCTTGCCCTGATCGCCGCCTCGCCGTCAGCGGAGCACCTGCACCTCGACGCCCAGCGCTGCGCCGACCTCCACGAGTCGCCGGTCAGCGGTCACGAGCGGCGCGTCCAACCGCTCGGCGAGCGCCACGTACGTGCAGTCGTAGACCGGGTGGTCGACCGCCATCGCGAGCTCGGTCGCCCGCACGGCGAGATCGGCGTCCGGTGTGAGCGTGAACTGGCGACGGACGATGTGGAGGGCAGCGGGCACATCATCCACGGGGCTGTCGCCGTGCGAGACCTTCCTGCGCAGGGCGTTGCCGACCTCGAGGAGGAGCAGCTCCGGTGCGGCCGCGTCGACCTCGGACACGAGCGATCTCAGCGGCGGCGACGCCAGGCTCGTGCACGAAGAGCTTCACGACGACGCTCGCATCGACCACCGCGATCACACCTGATGATCCCGGTCACGCGACTCGCGGATCAGTTCGGTGCTGTCCGTGCGTTGCGGATCCCGCGAGCGCCCGCGGATCTCGCGAGCCGCCCGGAGGAACTCGTCGCGGTCCGCCCGGATCGAGCGTTCGAGGATCCCGCGGAGGTGAGCTTCGAGCGACTCCCCTCTGATCTTGGCCCGTGCCTTGAGCCGTTCCACCACGTCGTCCGGCAGGTCCCGGATCAGCACCTGAGCCACGGATCCCCTCCTGCTAGCACGACCGTTAGCAACGGCCATGATGCCGGGGCGGCCGCGCGCCGGCAACCCCTCTGCAGCCCGGTGATGTGGTGTGGGCTAGTCCTTCGAGACCGCGCGTGTCCGGCCGTCTGGCGGACATCCGTCGTCCCGACGGGCCATGTTCGTCAAGTCCGGACCCCTGGTGCCGATGTCGAGGGGGACGACATCGGTACCGGAGGGATGGACGTGGGACAGATCGTGCGGCGGCAACGCTGGCTGATCGGCCTGGTCGCGCTCGCTGCCGGCTTCGCTGCGACCACCCCGGCGATCGCCGCGGCGGACCTCGTCGATGTGATCGTCCTCGGTGCCAGCTCCGACGACGCCGCCGATGCCGTCCACGCCGCCGGCGGTGACGTCCGCGTCGACCTGCCGTACCTCGGTGGGGTCGCGGCCTCCGTCACCTCGGCTGGCCACGCCGGGCTCGCGGAGCGCGGCGACCTGCTCGTCGCGCTCGACGAGCAGCTCACGGTCGCCTCGCTCGAACCGGCGCCGGAACCCGAGGATGACGAGGAGCTGGCCGAGCTCGCCGGCCTCATCGCGGCCGTCTCCGCCGACACCCAGCTCCAAGCGGTATCGCCGCCCGGGCACTGGGACCCCACGTCCGGCGAGGGCATCGGCGTCGCCCTCCTCGACACCGGGGTCGCCGACCTGCCCGAGTTCGCCGGCCGGCTGTTCCACGGGCCCGACCTCAGCGGTGACGGCGACCACCTCGACCACAACGGCCACGGCACCTTCATGGCGGGCCTGATCGCCGCGGACGGGCGGGCACGGGACTCGGCCACGCCGCAGTTCGGCATCGCTCCCGGCGCGCACATCGTGTCCGTCAAGCTGTCGGGCCGCGACGGCGCCACCAGCCTGTCGCGGGTGCTCGAGGGCATCGGCTGGGTCATCACCAACCAGGACGACCACGGCATCCGTGTGGTGAACCTGTCTCTCGGTGTGCGGATGAACCGTGCGCCGCAGGCCGATCCGCTGGCCGTCGCCGTGGAGGCTGCGTGGCGGTCCGGGCTCACCGTCGTCACCGCCTCGGGCAACGATGGAACCGGCGTCGTCACCTCGCCCGGTCGCAGCCCCATCGCCCTGACCGTCGGCGCCACCGACACCGCGGGCACGGCCACCACCGCCGACGACCACGTCCCCGCCTGGTCCGGGAGCGGCAAGGTCGCCGGGGTGGAACGCCCCGACGTCGTCGCACCGGGGACCAGCGTCGTCTCCCTGCGTGCCCCCGGCTCCGCGGTCGAGACCGACAACCCCGCCGGGCACGTCGGTGACTTCCAGATGCGTGGGACCGGCACCTCGATGGCCACGGCGATCACCTCCGGCGCCGTCGCCGTCCTCGCCGAGACCCGGCCCCTCGCCAGCCCCGACGAGTTCAAGGGCGCGCTGGCGTCCACCGCCGTCCCGGTGGCCGGATCGGTCGCCGGCACGATCGACCTCGCCGCTGCGGATGCTGCCGAGGCCGACCCCAGCTGGATCCAGGGGCGGGGCAACGGAGCCAAGGCCATGCCGTGGGGTGGCACGGACGCCCAGCACCCGCAGGTCCGCTGGGAGCGGGCCCGTTGGCTCGACGGTGAGTGGCAGCGGGCCCGCTGGCTGGACGAGGACTGGACCCGTGCGCGCTGGCTCGACGACGAGTGGGCCCGTGCGCGCTGGCTCGACGACGAGTGGGCCCGCGCCCGCTGGCTGCAGGACGAGTGGACCCGTGCCCGCTGGCTCGACGCCGACTGGGCTCGCGCCCGGTGGCTCGACTCCGCGTGGGAGCGTGCGCGCTGGCTCGAGGTGTCCTACGAACGTGCCCGCTGGCTCGACGCCGCGTGGCAGCGCGCCCGTTGGCTGGACGTGGACTTCTCGCGGGCGCGTTGGCTCAGCTTCGAGGGTGCCGACCTGACCATGGCGTCACGTGTCGACGCTCCCGCCACGTTCGATCCCGCCAGGACGGCTCGACGGTGAACGGTCGCATCACCGCCCTCATCAGCTTCGAGCTGCTGCTCGTCGTGGGCGGACTGCTGGCGACGTGGGCGCTCCCGATGGTCGTGTCGTTCCCCGAGCTCATGACGCTCGCGGTCTTCATCGTCGCGTTGGCTGCGCTCGGCCTGGTGCCGCCGATCTACCTCGAGCACCGCCGGCACGGGGTCTGGGTGACCCCGACCGACGGGGCGATCCTCGTCGGGCTCTTCGTGCTCGGCCCGCTGTTGACCGTCGCGGCCGCGATGACGGCCGAGCTCGTCATCTCCCTCCGGTTCCGGCAGTCCCCCCTGAAGCGGCTGTTCAACCTCGTCAGCATGGCCGGCGGGTACACGGCAGCGGCGCTCGTCTTCACGCTGCTCGGTCGCAGCGACCCTCTGGACCCGTTGGCCTGGGGTGCTGCCGTCCTGGCGCTCTGCGCGCTGACGGTCTGGGACATGCTCTCGACCGCCGCGCTGTTCGCGCTGCTCGAGGACCGTCCCTTCCGCGCGGTCCTCAACAACGTGGGACCGGCGCTGCTGTTCAGCCTGATGCTCTCGGCAGCGCTCGGGCTGCTCGGCGTCGTCCTCGTCCACGAGCACCCGGCCGCGATCCTGCTGGTCGTGCCGATGCTCGCGATCCTCCTGGTCAGCACGCGGGCGCTCACCCAGGCGCAGGCCGAACGTGGTCGGCTCGAGCGGTTGTACGCGGCCTCCGCGAACCTCGCCCGGCTGTCCGGCCGCGCCGAGACGCTCGCCGGGATCGCCGAGGAGGGCCGGGCCCTGCTGACCGGGGCCGCCTCGGTGTGTCTCACCGCACGTGCGGACGGACCGTGGCACGGCTTCCTGTTCGACGACGACGGTGGCCGCGCCCTCGCCCCGGCGACGGTCGCACGTCTTCTGGCGGCGACCGGGCGCGGGGGCGAGGGCGTCCTCGAGCTGTCCGACGAGCCGCTCGGGCCGGGCCTGCCGGTCCTGCCCTCCCTCGTCTGGGCTCGCGGCGCACGCCGACCGTGACGTCCGCGTGCTCGTCGCGGTCTTCCTCGAGCTCCCGGCCGACGAACAGGGTGACCACCGCACCGACGTGCTCGCCACCTTCGCGGCCCACGCCGCGTCGGTCATCGCCAACATCGAGCTCCACGAGGACGTCCAGGACGCGCTGGCCCACCAGGTGGCCCTCAACCGGCAGAAGAGCGAGTTCGTCGCCGCGGTGTCCCACGAGCTGCGCACCCCGCTGGCGACCCTCATCGGCACCATCCAGACGATGCAGCGCTCCGACGGTCACCTGACCGACCGGCAACGCACCGACATCCTGCGGCTCGGCGCCAGCGGTGGCGCCCGCCTGCGATCGTTGATCGAGGACCTGCTGCTCGTGGCCGCCGCCGAGCACCAGGCCGTCCGCGTCGAGCACGAGGAGATCGACCCGGTCGCCCTCCTCGAGGGTGTGATCGCCGAGCTGGCCCCCACGATCCAGGAGCGGGTCACCCTCACCGTCGGTCCCGTCGGCGCGTTCCGCAGCGACGAGGACAAGGTCCGCCGCATCCTCATCAACCTCATCGACAACGCCCGCAAGTACGCACCCGACGGACCGATCGAGGTGCGACGTCTCGCGCGGCGAGAACACCTACCGCTTCACCGTCGACGACCACGGCCCGGGTGTGGCTCCCGAGGACCGTGTCCGCGTCTTCGAACGGTTCGTCCAGCTCGACGGCTCGAACACCCGCAGTCAAGGCGGCACCGGACTCGGGTTGCACCTCAGCCAGGAGCTGGCCGGGATGCTCGGCGGCACGCTCACGGTCGGGGACGCTCCTGGCGGTGGAGCCCGGTTCATCCTCGAGCTGCCGCAGCGCCGAGGCCAGGACGTCATCGCCGCCGTCACCACGCCGGTGCCGGAGGGCGTCGAGCTGCGGCTGCCGGTGTCGTCACCGAGGACCGGGATCAAGGCATCACCGCTGCGTCGTCGCGTCCGCGTCGGTGCCGGCCGCGAACGGGGAGAGTTCACATGAACGGGTACAAGCGCGTGCTGGTCGTCGACGACGACCACACCCTCCGCCAGCTGCTCGGCATCAACCTGCTGGCCGAGGGCATCGACGTGGAGATGGTCGGCGACGGCGAATCCGCGCGCATGGCGGCCTGGACCGACCCCCCGGACCTGATCCTCCTCGACGTGATGATGCCCGGGATGGACGGGCTCGAGCTGCTCGGCCACCTGCGGGGCGACCCGAGGACCGCCGACATCCCGGTGATCCTCCTGAGCGCCTGTGCCACGGACGCGGAGGTGTGGGCCGGGTGGGCTGCCGGTGCGGACTACTACATCACCAAGCCGTTCGACGTCGGCGACCTGCTCGACTTCATCCTCGAGCTCGGTCGCGGTGGCGACGTCGGCGGCACCGAGGTGGAGCTGGTCGGGGTGTGAGCTAGCGTCGGGCTGCCACGTCGAGGAGCCCCCCGGTGACCCGCATCCTCCTGCTGCACGGGCCGAACCTGTCCCAGCTCGGCAGCCGCGACCCCGCGGTCTACGGCACCGACACGTTGGCCGATGTCGTCGCCGCGGCCCGGGCGGAGGCGATCGGCGCCGACGCCGAGCTCGAGGACGAGCAGCACGAGGGCGAGGCGGACCTCCTCCGGCGCATCCACGCCGCTCGGACCGACGGCACCGAGGCGGTCATCATCAACGCCGGTGCGCTGACCCACTACAGCTACGCGCTCCGCGACGCGCTCGACATGCTCGACGTCCCCATCGTCGAGGTCCACCTGTCGAACATCCACGCCCGCGAGACGTTCCGCCACACGTCGGTCACCGGCGCCGTCGCGGACGGCGTCATCGCCGGCTTCGGGATCGACGGGTACCCGCTCGCCGTGCGGGCCGCCCTCTCGCTGGTGGCCCGGCGTGTCGGCTCGCCGCCGCCACGGTGACTGGCCCCGATCACGTCGCACGCCGCGGTCGGCTCCGGGTCGCCCTCGCGGCCAACAACGCCGGTCGTCTGCTCGTCACGAGCCCGCCGAACGTGCGTTACCTCAGCGGCTTCACCGGATCGAACGGGCAGGTGCTCATCGGCCCCTCGCCCGGCGACGACGTCCTGATCACCGACGACCGGTACGCCGAGCGAGCGGCGACGGAGGCACCGGACCTCGAGGTGGTGCTCTCGCGGGACGCGGGCCGGGTCGCGCTCGGTGGCGACCGTGGACCCGCGCCGGTCGCGACGCTGGCGGTGGAGGCCGACCACCTCACGTGGGACGCGGCCGAGCGGCTGCGGGCCCTGGCGGCCGAACGCGGCACCGAGGTGGTGGCGAGCACGGGCCTCGTCGCGGCGCTCCGGGTGGTCAAGGACGACCACGAGATCGAGCTGCTCGCTCGCGCCTGTGCCATCACCACCTCGGCGCTCGAGGAGCTGTTCGCCGACCGGGTGGCGGCGGGGGCGACCGAGCGGGAGCTCGCGGTCTGGCTCGAGCGACGGTTCATCGACCTCGGCGCCGATGGCGTGGCGTTCCCCTCGATCGTCGCGGGCGGCCCGAACGGCGCGGTGCCGCACCACGCGCCGACCGACCGGCCGCTGCGACCCGGTGAGCTGGTGACGGTCGACTGCGGCGCGCTCGTCGCCGGCTACCACGCCGACTGCACCCGGACCGTGGCGGTGGGCGCGCCCCGCGGGGACCTCGTGGAGGTCCACGACCTGGTCGCCCGCGCGCAGGAGGCGGGCCGGGCCGCGGCCACCGCTGGCGCGACCTCGGGCGACGTCGACCTCGCGGCACGGTCGGTGATCGAGGAGGCCGGGTACGGAGCCGAGTTCGTGCACGGGACCGGCCACGGCGTGGGGCTCGAGGTGCACGAGGCGCCGGCCGTCGCCCGGGGGTCAACTGCTACGCTCTCGCCCGGCACGGCGCTGACCGTCGAACCGGGCGTCTACCTCCCCGGCACCGGCGGCGTCCGCATCGAGGACACCATCGTGGTCACCGCGGACGGTGCTCCGCGCGTGCTGACCGATACGTCCCGCAGCCTGCGACCCGGGTAGCGGGACCGCCGCCCGCCCGAGACGCCTGAAGATGCCCGCCCCCTCCCCGCGCACGAGGTCCACGTGGTCTCCACCAACAGCTTCAAGACCGGGATGACGATCCTGCTCGACGGCAAGCTCCAGCAGATCGTCGACTTCCAGCACGTCAAGCCCGGCAAGGGCGGCGCGTTCGTGCGCTCCAAGCTGAAGAACGTCGAGACCGGCAAGGTCATCGACCACACCTTCCGCGCCGGCATCGACGTCGAACAGGCCATCGTCGAGCGGCGCGACCTGCAGTTCCTCTACCGCGAGGGCGACGACTACGTCCTGATGGACTCGCAGACCTACGACCAGCAGCACGCGTCGTCGGCCGCGATGGGTGAGGCGACCGGTTTCCTCAAGGAGGGCGACACCGTGCAGGTGTCGACCTTCGACGGCCGCATCGTGGGCGTCGACCTGCCGGCGTCGGTGATCCTCGAGGTCACCCACACCGAACCGGGCGTCGCCGGCAACACCGCCACCAGCGCCACCAAGGCTGCCACGCTCGAGACCGGACTCGAGGTCCAGGTCCCCCTGTTCATCGAGATCGGCGAGCAGATCAAGGTGGACACCCGCAGCGGCGACTACATGTCCCGCGCCTGATGGCGGACCCCCACGATCCGAGCGTGCCGACGTCCGACCGAGACGAGCGTCCCGACGCCCCCGACCCGGGGGCGTCGCCGCGTCGGTCCACCAAGCGCGCCGGCAAGCGCCGGCGTCGACACCCGCGACCCTCGCCGGTCCCGTGAACGTGCGCTGAAGATCCTCTTCCAGGCCGACGTGCGCGGGGTCCCGGCGGGCGACTTCCTCGCCCGGATCCTCGACGACCCGCGCGAGTGGTCGCTGCTCGACGACCTCGATCCCGACCAGGCCGCCGACCTGGCCGAACCGCCCGACCCGGCAGCTGCAGGGGCCGACCCCGACCCGGTGCAGCTCGCTGCCGACGCCAAGCGCCGTCGCGCGCTCGAACTCGACGGCTTCACCCGGTCGCTCGTGCAGGGGGTGGCCGACCACCGGGCGGAGCTCGACGAGCTCATCCAGACCTACGCCCGCCGCTGGACGGTCGCCCGGATGCCCGCGATCGACCGGAGCGTCCTGCGGCTCGGGACCTACGAGCTGGCGTTCGAGACCACGTCGCCGGCCGTCGTCATCAACGAGGTCATCGAGCTCGCCAAGAGCCTGTCGACCGAGGATTCCGGCCGCTACGTCAACGGCGTCCTCGAGAGCGTCCGCAAGCACCTCGCCGACACCCCGCTGCAGTCGACGACCTCCGAGGCCGCGAACGAGGTCGAGGTGATCGAACTGCTCGATGCCGAGCCCGTCGACGAGGGGTCGGCGCCGCTCGACGACGTGCTCCCCCCGCCGGACGACGAGGGGGAGGCCGTCGACCTGCTGGTCGACCCCGAACCGGCCGACACCGACGAGCCCGACGCCGCTGACGGTGAGCTCGCCGACGACGCTGCGGCCGACGACGCTGAGAACGCCGACGACGCCGAGGGCGCCGACGACGGGCCCGGGGACGCGCAACCGCAGCTGTTCTGACCCGCCCCTCGAGCCGTCGCGGTCCGCCCGGGGTTGTGAAGCGACCTGGGGGTGTTGCCCCGGGTGGTCGCTTCACAACCTCGCGGGGAGGGACAGGACCTGGGGGGCGAGATGGCCGGTGACCTCGACCTGGGCATCGAGGAAGCGCACCGTCTCGACCCGGGCGTCGAACGGCAGCGCCGGGAGCTCGAGGAGCAGGCCGCGGCCCTCGATGGCCCGGCGGAACGCCGACAGGCCCGGAAGTTCGAGCAGCTTGCCGACCTGCGCGGGGTCGGGGAGGACCCGCAGCGCGCCGTCGTGGACCAGGACGTCGGCATCGATGCCGACGCCGAGCACCGTCCACACGCGTAGACCCGATGCGCGCAGCTCCAGCCGCGACACCACGCCGGGGAGGCGGACGAGCCGTCCGAGCTCGGCCTCGTCGACGGTCGCGGTGAACGTCCCTGGCCCGGTCCGCAGCTCACGGTCGCGCGGGTGGGCGCGCACGTCAGCGATCGTCGCGTGGAGGTCCCGCAGGCGGGCGTCATCGCCGACGGGCACGTCCCGTGCCGTGACGCGGGCTTCCGTGCCGTCGCTGGTGAGCAGCGCCCGTAGCAGCGGACGCGCCGGGACGTCGAGGATCACCGGGCTGGCCGTCCCGAGCCGCGCCGCGAGCTGTGACGCAGCCAGCGCGAGGCCACGCGTCCGCGCCCACCGCTCCGCGAGGACCGCCCCGGTCACGGTGACGATCGCGACCGCGCCGAGCAGTGCGACCAGCCACACGAGGGTGCTCCGGGGGATCGGGGGACCGGGGGGACGGGGACGGAGGCTACGCGCACCGACCCTGCGATCACCGTCCCGGCGTCCCCGTGCGGTTCACTCGGCTCGTCGGTGCTCGAGGCGGAGGCGGCAGCCGTGATCGGTGAGCAGTTCGGGCAGGTGCTCGCCGCTGCGCAGGCCGGGGCGCCGTGGGCGTTGCAGCGGATCTACGAGGACCTCGCGCCGGTCGTGGCGGGGTACCTGCGACTCCAGGGCCTCCGTGACGCCGACGACCACACCAGCGAGGTGTTCCTCGGTGTGCTCCGCAACGTCTCGTCCTTCACCGGTGAGGAACCCGCGTTCCGTTCGTGGGTGTTCACCATCGCCCACCGACGCCTGGTCGACGAACGTCGTCGCAGGGGTCGTCGGCCTGACCCCCGACCGATCGAGGACGCGGGGGAACCGTTCGGTGGCGACGTGGAGGCCGAGGCCCTCGCGGAGCTCGGTGGGCTGTGGGTGCGCGAAGCCCTCGCGGAGCTGACCGACGAGCAGCGGCAGGTCGTGACCCTCCGGATCCTCGGGGACGTCAGCGTCGAGGACGTCGCGAGGATCCTGGGCAAGCGCCCCGGTGCGGTGCGGGTCCTGCAGCACCGTGCCATCGAGCGGCTCCGCCGGGCGCTCGAACGCGGTCGGGTGTCACAGCCGGGACAGGAGTGAGCGTGGACGACGGAACGACCCGTAACGCGATCGACCCCTCGGGCGATGACCTGGGTGAGATGACCAGACACCCCCGCCTCGATGACCGCGCCACGGATGCGCTGTTCTCCGGCCGGCTCCCCGCCGACCGCGAGGACCTCGCTGACGTGGCCGCGCTCGCCGAGCGGTTGCGGTCGGCCGCGTCGCACGCGTCGCCGCCCGCCCCGAGCCCCGCGCTCGCTGCGGTGCTCACCGACGGTCTCTCCTCCCAGCTCAGCGACCGACCGGCGACGGTGGGGAGCGATGCCCCGACGGCCGCGCTGCCGGTGGCCGGGCGCCCGAACCCGACGAGGACGCGGAAGATGCTCGAACTCCTGCTCGCGAAGTTGGCAGGCATCAGCCTGCTCGCCAAGACCGGCATCGCCGGTGCCGCCGTGGTGGCCGCATCCACCGGTGCCGGCCTGACCGGGAACCTGCCTGTCCCAGCCCAGGGGGCGTTCGATCGCGCCTTCGGTGAGGCGCCCGCCGAGGAGCTCGATGACGAGGCCGTCATCGAACTCGTCGTCGAGGAGACCGACACCACCGACGAGGGCGACACCGATGCCGGTGGGCGTCCCGAGGTGCCGGGTGCCGAGGGTCGCGCCACGGCGGACGAGAACGCCGGCGACGACGGCGCCGAGGGCCGAGCGACCGCCGACGAGGCCGCGACCGACGGCCGCGCCTTCGGTGAGCGCCGGGCGTCGGAGGCACGGGAGGACGCTCCGGCCGGCCCCGAGACCGGTGAGGACGCGTCGAGCACCGGCCGCCAGACGGCTGAGGACGCCGCGACCGCCGGGAAGGAGCGCGCCGCCGACGCGCCGCACGGCGACGCCGACACCGGAGATGACGCGGCGGACGGCGCCGGTCCGCCCGAGGAGGTCCCCGCCGGATCGCGGGAGACCGGTGAGGCAACGTCGAGCTCCGCCAAGGAGCGCACGCCACCAGCGGGTCGCCCGTAGAGCCCAGCGACACGAGAGAGCCCCGCTCCGGCGGGGCTCTCCGCTGTCCGGAGCCGCCCGGCTCCGGCCGCGCGACGCCCGGGAGTGGCGCCAACCGTCGCCGTGCGTTCGGTCCGTCGGGTGCCCCGGTGCTACGGTCGCCGACGGCCTCCGGTAGCACCCGGGCGCCCCGGCGGTCCGCCGCCGGTCTCCTTTAACGACCGGTCCCGTGAGGCCGGGAAGGAGCCCCACGTGCGTCACCTCTCCGTGCCCGCGACCGCCCCTCCGGTGGCCTCGCCGTGACGGTCCTCCTCGACGCCGACGACGTCGCACGGGTCCTGCGCCGCCTCGCCCACGAGCTCGTGGAACGCGAGGAGGGCGCCGACCGCCTGCTGCTGCTCGGCATCCAGACCCGTGGTGTGCCGCTCGCCGAACGCCTGGCGGCGCTGGTCTCCGACATCGAGGGGACCGACGTGCCGGTCGGCTCGCTCGACGTGACCCTGTACCGCGACGACCTCGGCGTCGCGGGCCGTTGCCGCTCGGCGAGACCCGCGTCCCGGCCGAGGTCGACGGGCGGACCGTGGTGCTCGTCGACGACGTGCTCCACACCGGGCGCACGATCCGCGCGGCGCTCGACGCGGTGCTCGAGCTCGGACGTCCCGCCGCCGTCCGCCTGGTGGTGCTCGTCGACCGCGGGCACCGCGAGCTGCCGATCCGGGCCGACCACGTCGGCAAGAACCTGCCCACGAACTTCGGTCAGCACGTGCGGGTGCGGCTGGCCGAGGTGGACGGCGAGGACGCCGTCGTCACCGAGGAGGTCGCCGGATGACCAGCGCCACCGCGCCCGGCGCCCTGCGCCACCTCATCTCGATCGAGGACCTCGACCGCGACCGCTTGACGACCATCCTCGACACCACCCAGCAGCTGCTGCCGATCGCCGAGCGCCGCATCAAGTCCGCGCCGACGCTGCGCGGGCATGGTGGTCTGCAACCTCTTCCTCGAGGACTCGACGCGCACCCGCATCAGCTTCGACATCGCCGCCAAGCGGTTGTCGGCCGAGGTCATCAACTTCTCCGGCAAGGGCAGCTCGGTCAGCAAGGGGGAGTCGTTCAAGGACACCGCCCTGACCCTCGCGGCCATGGGGGTCGACGCGGTGGTGGTCCGCAGCGGCTCGTCCGGCGCGCCGGTCCAGCTCGCGAGCTACCTCGACGTCCCGGTCCTCAACGCCGGGGACGGGTGGCACCAGCATCCGACCCAGGCGTTGCTCGACGTGTTCACGATGCGCCAGCACCTCGCCCCTCGGGCCCGGGGGCACCGGATCGGGCTCGAGGGCCGCCACCTCGCCGTCGTCGGGGACGTGCTGCACAGCCGGGTCGCCCGCAGCCTCGTCCAGGCGGCGAAGCTCTCCGGCATGGAGGTGACCCTGGTGGCGCCGCCGACGCTGCTGCCGCCGTCGGTCGAGGGCTGGGGGGTGCGGGTCGCCCGCGACCTCGACGCGGTCCTGCCCGAGGTCGACGCGGTCGAGCTCCTGCGGGTCCAGCGCGAACGGATGCACCGCGCGTTCTTCCCGACCACGCGGGAGTACGCGGCGCGAGTGGGGGCTCGACGCCCGGCGGCTCGAGCTGATGAAGCCCGACGCCATCGTCCTGCACCCCGGGCCGATGAACCGCGGGGTCGAGATCAGCGCGGACGTCGCCGACGCCGACCGCTCCGTGATCACCGAGCAGGTCACCAACGGCATCGCCGTGCGGATGGCCTGTCTGTACCTGCTGCTCGCCGGACGGACCGAGAGCGAGGACGACCCGTGACTGACCTCGTCCTGCGTGGGGGCCGGGTCCTCGACCCCGCCTCCGGGACCGATGCCCGTCTCGACGTCGTGGTCCGCGACGGCCGGATCGCCGAGGTCGGCACGGACGTCGACACCGCCGGCGCCGAGGTGCTCGACGTCGCCGGCTGCTGGGTGGCACCCGGCTTCGTCGACCTGCACGTCCACCTTCGCGAACCGGGCTTCGAGGACGCCGAGGACGTCGCCACCGGCACGGCCGCGGCCGCGGCCGGCGGGTTCACGGCGCGTCTGCCCGATGGCGAACACCGACCCGGTCACCGACTCGGCCGCCGTCGCCGAGCTGGTCTGGCGGCGCGGGCGCGAGGTCGGGCTCGCGGACGTCTTCCCGGTCGGGTCGATCACCAAGGGGATGGGCGGCACCGAGCTGACCGAGCAGCTCGAACTGCACCGCTCGAGCGCGCGGGTCGACTGCTTCTCCGACGACGGGCTGCCGGTGGCCGACGCGTTGGTGATGCGCCGCGCGCTGCAGTACGCGACCCACATCGACGCCGTGATCTGCAACCACGCGCAGGACCCGGACCTCACCGCCGACGCGCAGATGAACGAGGGCGAGGTGTCGTCGGTGCTCGGCCTGCCCGGGTGGCCGCACGAGGCCGAGGAGGTGATGATCGCCCGCGACCTCATCCTGGCGGAGGGGGTCGGTGCCCGGCTGCACGTCCCGCACGTGTCGACGGCCGGGTCGGTGGAGCTCATCCGGGCGGCCAAGGCCCGCGGCGTGCGCGTGACCGCCGAGGTCACCCCCCACCACCTCAGCCTCGAGGACGAGGTCATCCGCAGCTACGACCCGGTCTACAAGGTCAACCCGCCGCTGCGGACCGCCCGTGACGTCGCGGCGCTCCGGGCGGCGCTCGTCGACGGGACCATCGACGCGGTGGCCACCGACCACGCGCCGCACAGCCCGGAGACGAAGGACCAGGAGTGGGACCACGCCCCCTGCGGGATGCTCGGGCTCGAGACCGCGTTCGCGGTGATCAACACCGAACTCATCGCCGCCGGACGTCATCGATCCCCTCACGGCGATCGCCCGGTTCACGACCGGTCCCGCGTCGGTCCGTGACGTCGGCGACCACGGCGGCGCGATCGCGGCCGGCCGACCGGCGCACCTGACCGTCCTCGATCCGTCGGCGACCTGGACGGTCGATCCGCTGGCGCTCCGCAGCCGGAGCCGCAACTCGCCCTTCGCGGCCCGCACCCTGACGGGTCGGCCCGTCCACACCCTGCTCGGCGGACGCTTCACCCTGCGCGACGGTCGCGTGACCGCCGGCGCACCGCGGCACACGGAGGTCGACGCGTGACGAACCAGGCAGCGCTGCTCGTCCTCGAGGACGGCACCAGCATCCGTGGCCGCGGCTTCGGGGCCACCGGGACCGTCACCGGCGAGGCGGTGTTCAACACCGGCATGGCGGGCTACCAGGAGGTCCTCTCCGACCCGTCCTACCGCCGCCAGATCGTGGCGATGACCGCCCCGCACGTCGGCAACTACGGCATGAACGCGGACGACATGGAGTCGGGGGCCATCCAGGTCGCCGGGTTCGTCGTGCGCGAGGCGGCCCGGCGCCCGTCCTCGTGGCGGTCGGAGGGCAGCCTCGCCGACGCCCTCCGCGACGCGGCCGTCGTCGGTATGGAGGACGTCGACACCCGCCAGCTCACCCGCCACCTGCGTGACCGCGGCGCGATGCGGGCCGCGCTGTCGACCGAGATCCTCGACGTGGACGCCCTCGTCGATGTCGCGCGGGCCAGCGAGTCGATCGTCGGTGCCGACCTCACCGGCGAGGTCACCACGGTCGAGCCGTACGTCATCGACCCGGTCGGGCGCCGTCGGGCACGCATCGTGGCGCTGGACTTCGGGATGAAGCGGTCCATCGGGTCGGGCTGTCCGAGGAGGGCGCCGAGGTGCACGTGCTGCCGGCGTCGGCCACGCCGGAGGACGTCCTCGCGCTCGAACCCGACGGGGTGTTCCTCTCCAACGGTCCGGGCGACCCGGCGGCCGTGACGCAAGGCATCGCGACCACCCGCGGCCTGCTCGGGCAGGTCCCGGTGTTCGGGATCTGCCTCGGTTCGCAGCTGCTCGGGCACGCGCTCGGAGCCGACACCTACAAGCTGACCTTCGGGCACCGCGGGGTGAACCAGCCGGTCCTGCGCCGCTCGGACGGGGCGGTCGAGATCACCTCGCACAACCACGGGTTCGCGGTGCGAGCCACCTCGCTCGGCGAGCAGACCGACACCCACACCTTCGCCACCGACGACTTCGGGACCGTCGAGGTCAGCCACGTCAACCTCAACGACGACGTCGTCGAGGGGCTGACCGCGCACGACGTGCGGGCGTTCAGCGTCCAGTACCACCCCGAGGCGTCGCCAGGTCCGAGCGACGCGCGGTACCTGTTCACCCGCTTCGCCGACCTCATCGGGGACCGCTGATGCCACGCCGCGACGACCTCACCTCCGTCCTCGTCCTCGGGTCGGGCCCGATCGTGATCGGCCAGGCCTCCGAGTTCGACTACTCGGGCACCCAGGCGTGCAAGGTCCTGCGCGAGGAGGGCCTGCGGGTCGTCCTCGTGAACTCGAACCCCGCGACGATCATGACCGACCCCGCGTTCGCCGACGCGACCTACATCGAACCGCTCACCGTCGAGTCGGTCCGGGCCGTCATCGAACGCGAACGGCCCGACGCGCTGCTGGCCACGCTCGGCGGGCAGACCGCGCTGAACCTCGCCGTCGACCTGACCGCAGCCGGCGTGCTCGAGGAGTTCGGCGTCGAGGTGCTCGGGGCGGACCTCGAGGCGATCCAGACGGCCGAGGACCGCCAGCGGTTCAAGGACGCGATGGCCGAGATCGGCCTCGAGTCGCCCCGTTCCACGTACGTCAAGCAGGAGCAGCAGGCGTTCGAGGCCGCGGCGGAGTACGGCTACCCGGTCGTGCTGCGGCCGTCGTTCACGCTCGGCGGCAAGGGCGGCGGCATCGCGTACGACGAGGACCAGCTGCGGCGGATGATCCGGCAGGGTCTGTACGACTCGCCCGTGCACGAGGTGCTCGTCGAGGAGTCGGTGATCGGCTGGAAGGAGTACGAGCTCGAGGTCATGCGGGACCGCCACGACAACTGCGTGGTGATCTGTTCCATCGAGAACCTCGACGCGATGGGCGTGCACACCGGGGACTCGATCACCGTCGCGCCGGCCATGACGCTGTCCGACCCCGAGTTCCAGCGGATGCGCGACGCGTCGTTCGCGGTGCTCCGGCGCATCGGCGTCGAGACCGGCGGGTCCAACGTGCAGTTCGCGGTCGACCCGGCGACGGGCCGGCAGCTGGTCATCGAGATGAACCCGCGGGTGTCGCGGTCGTCCGCGCTCGCGTCGAAGGCCACCGGGTTCCCGATCGCCAAGATCGCCGCCAAGCTCGCCATCGGCTACACGCTCGACGAGATCGCCAACGACATCACCCGCGAGACCAAGGCCGCGTTCGAACCCTCGATCGACTACGTCGTGGTCAAGATCCCGCGGTTCGCGTTCGAGAAGTTCGCCGGCACCGACGACACGCTCACCACGAAGATGAAGTCGGTCGGCGAGGTCATGGCGATGGGCCGGACCTTCAAGGAGGCGTTCAACAAGGCGCTCCGCAGCCTCGAGGAGGGCACGATCGGGTTCGGGTCGGGCGAACCGCTCCATCTCACCGAGGACGAGCTCACCGAGAAGCTGACCCGTCCCACCTCGACGCGGGTGTACGCCGTCGCGGAAGCGTTGACGCGGGGGTGGTCGGTCGACCGCGTCGCCGAGCGGACCGGGTACGACGTGTGGTTCGTCGACCAGCTCCTGCAGCTGGTCGAACGCCGGCGTGAGCTGCGGTCCTTCGAGCACCTCGAGGCGGTGCCCACCGACGTGCTCCGTGCGGCCAAGCGCGACGGGTTCTCCGACGCCCACCTCGCCGAGGTGCTGCGCACCACCGAGTCGGCCGTCCGGGACCACCGATGGGGCATCGGCCTGCACCCGGTCTACAAGACCGTCGACACGTGCGCAGCCGAGTTCGAGGCGTTCACCCCCTACCACTACTCGACCTACGAGGCCGAGGACGAGATCGAACCGTCCGACCGCCAGAAGGTCATCGTGCTCGGCTCCGGGCCGAACCGGATCGGGCAGGGCGTCGAGTTCGACTACTGCTGCGTCCACGCCGTGTTCGCGCTCCGCGACGCCGGCTACGAGACCATCATGATCAACTGCAACCCCGAGACGGTGTCCACCGACTACGACACCGCCGACCGGCTGTACTTCGAGCCGCTCACCCTCGAGGACGTGCTCGAGATCTGCCGGCGCGAACAGCCCGCCGGGGTCATCGTGCAGATGGGCGGCCAGACCCCGCTCAAGCTCGCCGCCGGGTTGCAGGCCGCCGGCGTCCCGATCTGGGGCACCTCGCCGGACGCCATCGACGCCGCCGAGGACCGCGGCCGCTTCGGCATCCTCATGGACGAGCTCGGCGTGTCGATGCCGCCCGGTGGGATCGCCCGGTCCGCCGACGAGGCGTCCGACTGGGCCGACCGCATCGGCTACCCGGTGCTGGTCCGGCCGTCCTACGTGCTCGGTGGACGGGCGATGCGGATCGTCGACGACCGCGAGGGGCTCGAGCGCTACCTCGCCGACGCCGTCAGCGCTGCCCCCGACCTCGTCGATGCCCGCCGCCCCACGGCCTCCGGTCTCCCCGCGATCCTGGTCGACCGGTTCCTCGACGGTGCCATCGAGGTCGATGTCGACGCGGTGTTCGACGGGCACGAGACCTTCGTCGGGGGTGTCCTCGAACACATCGAGGAGGCCGGCGTGCACTCGGGCGACTCCGCCTGCACCCTGCCTCCGCTCACGCTGTCGCGCGGTCAGGTGGCGGAGATCGGACGGGTCACCGACGGGATCGCCCGCGGGCTGGAGGTCCGGGGGCTGCTGAACGTCCAGTTCGCCCTGAAGGACGACCAGATCTTCTGCATCGAGGCCAACCCACGCGCGTCGCGCACCGTGCCGTTCACCTCGAAGGCCACCGGTGTGCCACTGGCCAAGGTCGCCGCCCGGGTGATGGCCGGCGCGACCCTGGCGGATCTGCGGACCGAGGGGTTGCTCCCGTCGGTGGACGCGGTGACCGGGCCTCGGCCCGAACACGTCGCGGTGAAGGAGGCCGTGCTGCCCTTCGACCGCTTCCCGGGCGTCGACGCCGTCCTCGGCCCGGAGATGCGCTCGACCGGTGAGGTCATGGGCATCGACCGGGACTTCGGCGCGGCGTTCGCCAAGTCGCAGGCGGGGACCGGGTCGATGGTGCTGCCGACCGGCGCCGCGACCCCGTCCGGTGGGCACCCGAAGGTGTTCGTGTCCGTCGCCAACCGGGACAAGCGTGCCATCGTGTTCCCGGCCAAGCGCCTCGTGGACCTCGGGTTCGACCTCATCGCCACCGAGGGGACCGCCGACCTGCTCGACCGCGCCGGCGTGCACGCCGAGGTCGTCGGCAAGGTGTCGGAGGGTGACCACACCATCATCGAGCTGATCGAGTCCGGCGAGGTGGGTCTCGTGCTCAACACCCCGTTCGGCTCCGGTTCCCGCGGTGACGGGTACGCGATCCGCCAGGCCGCCGTCACCTCCGGCGTGCCGTGCATCACGACGCTGGCCGGCATCGTCGCCGCGATCCAGGGGGTCGAGGCGGTGCGGCGCGGACCGCTCGAGGTGCGGTCGATCCAGGAGCACCAGGCCGCGCTCCGCGACCGGCTCGCCGCGTTCGAGGCCGAGGCCGCACGCGAGGTCGAGCGCGCGGCCGAACCCGCGGACGCGCCTGCGGCGGAGGTGCCGGCGTGAGCGGGGCCAAGGTCCGCGCCGGTCAGGTCATGGGCCGCAGCGACGCCTCGCTGCCGGTCAAGGCCACGTGCGAGGTGCTGGCCCGACGGCGGCAGGGCGCGTACTGGCTGCTGTCGATCTCGGCGCCGGAGATCGCCGATCGGGCCGAACCGGGCCAGTTCGTGAACATCGCCGTCGAAGGACGTGAGGCGCTGCTCCGTCGCCCGTTCTCGATCGCGCGGGTGTCCAAGCAGGGCCCGTTCGCGGGGACCCTCGACGTGGTGTTCGACGCGCACGGTCCGGGGACCGAGTGGCTCACCGCGCTCGACCCACACGACGTGCTCGACGTCGTCGGCCCGCTCGGCAACCCCTTCCCGCTCCCGAAGCGCAAGGTCCCGTGCCTGCTGGTCGGCGGCGGGTACGGGACGGCGCCGCTGTTCTTCCTCGCCGAGCGGCTCGTCCGGGAGGGACAGCGCGTCGACCTCATCGTCGGGGCGGCGTCGCAGGCCCGCCTGCTCGACGTGATCGAGGCCAAACGCGCGTCGGCCAGCGTCACCTTCACCACCGAGGACGGCTCCTACGGGGAGCGAGGTCGGGTGACCGACGTGCTCGAGGAGGTCGCGAACCGGTGCGGCAGCGGCGTGGTCTACGCCTGTGGGCCGAACCCGATGCTCCGCGCCGTCAGCGAGAAGTGCGTCGAGTTGGAGCTTCCGGTGCAGGTCGCCGTCGAGGAGCACATGGCCTGCGGCGTCGGTGTCTGCTGGACCTGTGTCCTGCCGATCCGGTCCAAGGACGGTGAGGTCCGGATGAAGCGGTCGTGCATCGACGGTCCGGTCTTCAACGGGTCGAAGGTCGCCTGGGACGAGTCGCGCTTCCGCGCCGGCCCCGACGTGCTCGACGAGGAGCCGGAGGACGAACCCGAGGCGCGCTTGACCGATGCCGACGTGTGGGGTGACGGATGAGCGGCGCGGGTCGCCTCGAGCTCGGGGTGCTGCAGCTAGGTCCCGTGTCGCTGCTGAGGGGACCGGACGCGGTCTCGGAAGGATCGGTATGAGCTCGGACGTGCGGCGCGTGGATCCGGTCGCCCCGACCGAGGTCGTGGTCGAGGGCGCCGTCCCCGTCGTCCGAGGTCGACCTCGCGGTCGGGCTCGGCAAGCTGCAGCTCGCGACACCCGTGCTGTCGGCATCCGGCTGCTTCGCGTCGGGGGCCGAGATCGACCGGTTCCACGACATCCGCGACCTCGGCGCCGTGGTGGTCAAGTCGGTCACCCTCGAACCTCGCGAGGGGCTGCAGACGCCCCGCATGGCCGAGACCCCCTCGGGGATGCTCAACGCCATCGGTCTGCAGAACCCGGGCATCGACGCCTGGATGGCGCGCGACCTGCCGTACCTCCAGGGGCGGGGTGCGGCGACGATCGTGTCGATCGCGGGCAAGACCGTCGAGGAGTTCCGCGACGTCGCCCGCAAGCTCCGCCGCGCCGGCGGTGTGGTCGCGCTCGAGGTGAACCTGTCCTGCCCGAACGTCGAGCACCGCGGCCTGGTGTTCGCGACCGACCCACGTCAGGCCGCCGAGGTCATCGCGGCGGTCAAGCGCGAGGCCGACGTCCCGGTCCTGGCCAAGCTCACCTCCGACGTGACCGACGTGGTCTCGGTGGCCAGCGCGGTGGTGGAGGCGGGGGCGGACGGGCTGACGCTCATCAACACCGTGCTCGGGATGGCGATCGACGCCGACAGCGGTCGACCCCGGCTGTCCAACACCTACGGCGGCCTGTCCGGGCCGGCGATCAAGCCGATCGCGCTCCGCAACGTCCACCAGGTCCACACCGCGCTGCCCGACGTGCCCATCGTCGGGTGCGGCGGGGCTCGGTCGGCAACCGACGTCGTCGAGTTCCTGCGGGCCGGCGCCTCAGCGGTGCAGATCGGGACCGCCACGTTCGTCGACCCGTTCGTGCACCGGACGGTGACCGACGACCTGCGACGGTGGCTCGCGCAGCGCGGGATCACGTCGCCAGAGCAGCTGCGAGGTCAGGTGGAGGCGTGGTGAATCGGACGGTGGACGCGTCGAGCTCGGGCGGCCAGGTCGACGGGCGCGCGCGGATCGTGGTGGCGCTCGACCTCGCCACGCTCGACGAAGCTCGCGAGCTGGCGGCGGCGCTCGCCGGGGAGGTCGGTTGGCTCAAGGTCGGCCTCGAGCTGTTCGCGGCGCACGGCCCCGACGCGGTCCGAGCGGTGGCGGACCACGCCCCGATCTTCCTCGACCTCAAGCTCCACGACATCCCGACCACGGTGGAACGCGCGGCGGCACGTGTGGCTGACCTCGGCGTGGGCCTGCTGACCGTGCACGCCAGCGGTGGTCCGGTGATGGTCGCATCCGCGGTCCGCGGCCTCGGTGCCGCCGGCGAGATCCTGGCGGTGACCGTCCTCACCTCGATGCGCGACGAGGACCTCGCGGCGACGGGCCAACCCGCTGCCGCCGCGCAGGTCCCGGCGCTGGCCCGGTTGGCGGTGGACGCGGGCGCGCCGGGTCTCGTCTGTGCCCCGACCGACCTCGCCGCCGTCCGCGACGCGGTGGGCCCTGACGTCCGGCTCGTGACGCCCGGCGTCCGCCCGGTGGGTGCCTCGGCCGATGACCAGGCCCGGGTCGCGACCCCCGCCGGTGCCGTGGCCGACGGCGCGGACCTGCTGGTCATCGGCCGCCCGATCACCCGCGCCGACGACCCGGTCGCCGCCGCCCGGGCCATCGCCGCCGAGCTCGCCACCGCCTGAGTTCGGCAGCGAGTGTTCGCTGGGATAGGCCCAGAGCAGTCGCGTGGTCCTGGTCAGCTCTGACGCCGGGGCATCGTGCAGATCCGGCGGTTCTCGCTACCCCCACACCGTGTCGCGCCAACTCGTCAGCGTCGCGGGAACCGCTCACCGGTGACCACCTGACGCGACATCGACGACCTGTCGCGGCATGGATGACCTCCCGCGACCGGGTGGATACGCCCGGGATCACTCGCTCGTCGCTGCGCTCGAGGTTCGGGCATCCTGGATCGTGACGATGATGACGCGACCGCGACTCTCATCGAAGATGTAGACGAGCAACATCCACCGCCAGGGGCCGAGGAGGAACCGGAATCCCTCCCACCGGCCGGTGAGCTCGGGGCCGAGGCGCGGGAACCGCTCGAGCGAGCGGAGCGTCCCGCGGACACGTTCGGGGGTGTCGCTCGGGAGCGAGTGCGTCAGCACGAGCCGCTCGAGGTCAGCGACAGCGACACGCGCGATTTCGACCTGAGCCACGCCCTACAGCTCGTCGAGCGCGATGGTGTCGCCGGCCGCTGCTTGCTCGACACCGAGCTGGGCGCGCTCCCAGGCGCCATCGATGCCGTCGAGCAGGGCGGCGACGTTGGTCGGGTCGGGATCGAGACCGTCGATCGCGCTGCTGAGCAGCGATCGAGCCAGGGTGCCCTCGTTGACGTGGACCCGAGCCGCGAGGGTCGTCAACTTGGCCGCGTGCTCGCCGTCGAGGGTGATGTTGAGACGTTGACCACTCATGCCGCAAGCGTACACGCGACGACACGGTACGTGCACAGATCACCGCACCGGGGCACTGGCGCGCAACGCCCGTACGAACCACCCGTCTGCGGCGGTTCTCGCTACCCCCACACCGTGTCGCGTCAACTCGTCAGCGTCGCGGGGAACGCTCACCGGTGAGGACCTCGAGCGACATCGACGACCTGACGCGGCATCGATGACCTCCCGCGACCGGGTCGATACGCCCGTAGGACTCACCAGTCGGGTTGTGGACGGCCGAGACAACTGTGTACGCAGACAGGTACACTCCCGAGATGTCGAAGACCGTGCCCGTCCGAGAGTTCCGCACCCACCTCGCCGACCTGCTCGATGAGGTAGCTGACCGTCGCGAACACGTGACGGTCACCCGTCGCGGCCGGCCCGCAGCGGTGCTCGTCCCCGTCGATGAGTACGAGGCGCTGGAGGAGACCGCGGAGATCCTCTCCGACGAGGGCGCGCTCGCGGCGATCCGGCGCGGCCTCGATGACCTGGCTGCTGATGATGTCACCAGCCTCGACGAGGTCCGTGCTCAGCACGCCGCCCGCGACCGTTCGTAGTGGCTCGCGTCTTCCTCACCCGCTCCGCGCGCGACGCGCTGGCGGGGTTGGACTTCCTGCTCGCGGACGCGGTGCTCGACGCGCTCGGCGAACTCGAGCGCGAACCAGAGATCGGTCACCGACTGCGCGGTCGGCTCACCGGCTTGCGGTCCTACCGGGTCGGGGTCTACCGCATCATCTACGAGCTGCGCGACGACAAGGCCGTGCGCGTGGTCGCGATCAGACACCGCGGCGACGCCTGCGGCATCGACCCTCGGTGAGCCGCCGCCCTGCCTGCGTTCTACGAGGGAACTGGGTCGACGTGGTCGCGGTGACGGCGTCGCTGTGCGGCGATGTAGATGTGGCCGAGGAGCTCGCACAGGTCGTACCTCGTCGCGGTCGACACCGACACGGGAGAGGCTGCGGTGCTCCGGCAGCACGACGGCCCCCCACCGCCAGCCGGCTGGGACCAGACCGGCCGGTACGTGGCGATGGTGGAAGGCAACGACCTGACCGTGCTCGACACCGCCGACGGCAACGAGTTCACCCTCACCGGCGTCATCCCGATCGACCACCACGTGACCAGCATGCGATAGCGCCGGCAACCCACCGTCGCGCGCCACCGGTCCGGGAGGTAACGCCCGGTACTCCGAGTTCAGGACGCGCTGTCCCACGGGGCGACGCCGACGGTGATCGACACGCTGCCGCGGAAGCGCGCTGGATCGACGCTGTAGCCGCCCTCGGCGTCGCGACCACGTACCTCCTCAACCGGCACGTCGTGACGGCGAAGCGCCTCGACCACCAGCGAGGGATCAGGTCCCCGCTCGTAGAACTCGGGCAACTCCACCCTTATCCAACGGGAACCGTCCGTATCGACCGACTCCACGGTGGTCGGCACGGGCAGGAGCCAGGGCACGGCGAGAAGCACCAGGACGACGACGGCGATGGATGCCCGAGGCCACCTGCCGCCATCGTGCCGACGCTGTCCGGTCGCCACCTCGTCGGTCGTCATGGCCACCCCCCGGGCCCCTCCGAGGACGCTAACGCAGAACGACGGGTCCGTCACTCATCCGGTCCGAGCGGGCGTGGGCGCCACGCCCGCGATCGCCAGGTCGCTGCGGCGGTTCTCGCTACCCCCACACCGTGTCGCGCCAACTCGTCAGTGTCGCGGGAACCGCTCACCGGTGATCACCTGACGCGACATCGACGACCTGACGCGGCATCGATGACCTCTCGCGACCGGGTGGATACGCCCGGTATCGCTACGAGGACACCTGATGGAACTGCCGGCCGGGGTGGTGGTGTCACTGCGTGACCGGCTACCTGTTGAGCCGGTTGGCGGCGGTGTTGTAGACGTCGGCTCGAGACCGCACCGCGATGACCCGGAACCGTGAAGGGTCGTCGTTGTCCGGCAGGAGCTGGTAGACGATCCGGTGCGACGGGCCTCGCGGGGTGTCGTGGCCGAACTTCATCTTGCGGTACGCGGAGAGGTCACCGGTGCTCGCTCGCCGGTCCAGGTGCTCGCCGAGTTTCGGGTCAGCCTTGATCAGCTCGATCTGTTCGAGACACGCAGCCTGGAGCTCGGGGGTCAGTTCACGGAAGTCAGCGATCACGTCCGGGTGCCACTGGTAGACGACCCCGGTCACGTCGTTCGCTGCTCGACCTCAGCGAGGAAGTCCTCGGTCGTGCCCTCACGGAAGGGGCCGTTGGAACGCTGCGTGACGAGGTCGATCAAGCCGATGTCCTCGACCAGGTTCTCGGCGTCCAGGAGCTGCTCGTAACGCTTCGGGGACATGAACACGCCCTCCATACGCCGATACGCGCCGACGAACTCGACGGGGAAGTCGCCCTCGCGGCGGCCACGCTTGAGCAGACTGGTCAGGTTCTGTCGGAACTCGTGAACCCCTCTCGGGGTCGTGGGCAGGATCGAGGGCATCGTCCACCTCCCTTACCAGATGTTGCCACTTGTGTCAGCCGCTCGCCAGCCTCTCCGTGGCACGACGCCCGTATGGAGTTGCGCCGCCGTGCGGGCCACGCCAACGGCGTCGGGTGGTGCCGCAACCTATTGGTCGAGCTCGATCGCCAGACTCGGCACGGCTCTGGCGAGGCGCTGGTCTGTGGTGAGCAGCGCGCATTCCAGATCGCGCGCGGCGGCGACGTACAGCGCGTCTCGCGCGGCGATGTTGTCTCGCATCCGCCAGGCAGCTCCAAGAGCGCACCACCGATCGGGACGCGACGAACGTCCAGGCGAGCGAGCCGTCGCAACAGTTCGTCGACCTCGTCTACGGAGAGCGCCCCAGCACGGTGGAGCCGCGCCAGTCCCGAGAAGACCTCGGCATCCAGATGCGCGACGGTGACGAGCGTCGGCTCGGTGTCCTCGGCCAGCCATCGGCGGACGCGCTCCCCGGCGTCACTGCGAACCAATAGGTCGATGACCGCTGACGCGTCAACGACGTAGATCACGGGAGTTGTTCGCGGGCCTCGCGAACCGCCGCTGCTCCTGACACGCCGCGGTGCCGTGGCAGCTCCTCAAGCCGGCTGAGCCAGTCGGGGAGTGCAGGGACGGCAGTCGAGCGCTCGAGGAGACGGGCGACGTAGGTCTGGAGGCTGACGCCAGCATCCTGCGCACGCCGCTTGAGCTCCTCATGGGCCTCGGGTGCAAGCCCTCGGATCAACAGATCACCCATCGTCGCACTCCCTGGAGCAATCAGAATGATAGCTCCAGCGTTCGGGGGTTCGACGGGTGAGGCAACCGGGAAGATGCGCACCCGTTGCACGTGCCGAGGCGGCCCGGGAGGGGCTGCGTCAGGCGATCCGTCGCCACCGCGCCGCGCGTGACCGCGAGGCGTACCTCGCCCACCCCGAGCCCGAGAGCGCCGGCTGGGACGAGGCCGAAGCCTGGGGCGAGGCGTGAGACGAGGCGAGGTCTGGCTGGCTGAGGTCGGTCGCAAGGCCCGTCCGGTCCTGGTCGTGACCCGAGCCGAGGTGCTGGACGTCCGTGCCAGGCGTCGTCGACGACGGGACGCTCGACGAGGTCTGTGAGGAGGTCGGCATCGCGCTGGGTTGCGACCGGCGCTGACCGGCGGCGCTGACGCGAACGCGGGGTCGCGGGGGACCTCGCGTCCCTGGATCGACCACCGACGTAACGTTCACGGCGCGGGCGGCAAGTACCTGGTGACGCCGACGCACCGGAGCTCGCGTGACCGACTCCCGACCGACGCACGACCCGCGGGCGGACCGCGAGCTGCTCGCGTGCCTCGACCGCGACCCGGTCGCCTTCGAGGCGTTCTACCGGCGCCACCTCGACCGCATCACCGGCTTCGCGGTGCGGCGCTGCGACGGCCCCGAGGAGGTCGCCGACCTCGTCGCCGCGGTGTTCCTCGCCGTCATCGAGTCCGCCCCGCGGTTCGACCCGTCGCGAGGTGAGCCCGTCGGGTGGCTCTTCGGCGTCGCCGCGAACCAGCTGCGGATGCAACGCCGAGGCACCGGGCGGCAACGCGGGATCGCGGTCCGGGTCTCGGGCCAGCGCCTGCTCGACCCCGACGACGTGGCCCGGCTCGAGGAGCGCATCGATGCCGAGCGCCTGGCCGGTGACGTCCGTCGCGCCGTCGCCCGTCTCCCGCGGGGCGAGCGGGCGGTCTTCGAGCTGGTGTCACGCGAGGGCCTCACCCCCGCGCAGACCGGCGTCGCGCTCGGCATCAGCGCCACCGCCGTCCGGGTCCGGCTCAGCCGGGCGCGGGCCAAGCTCCGCCGCGAGCTCGGCGACGCGCTCGATCCGGACCCGCCCGTCGCGCCGCTCGCACGGCCGATCCCGCTGACGCTGCCCGCCACGACCACCGAGGAGGTGGCGCTGTGACCCCCACCGACGAGCTCCCCCCGTTCGAGACCCGTCTCCTCACCGAGCTGACCGACGTGGTCGAGGACCGGCGCCACCTCGCCGCCACCGAGCGCACCGTCGACCGCCCGCGCCGCACCCGCCTCGCCGTCGCGACGGCCGGGGTCGCGGCCGCCGCGTTGGCCCTGGCGATCGCCCCCGGCCTCACCGGCGACGCCGGTCAGCCGGCGTACGCGATCCGTGAGCTGCCGAACGGCGTCATCGAGGTGCGGTGGTTCGATCGGGATCTCGACGGCGAGGCGCTGGCTGCCGAGCTCGCCGAGTTCGGCGTCGAGGTGGTCGTCGAGCGCATGTACGCCAGTCCCTCCCTCGTCGGCCAGTCCGAGGTGTTCGTCGGCACCGATTCCGAGCTCCCACTGCAGGATCGCTCGGGCATCACCCTGCCAGATCCGGAGGGCAGCCCCACGTTCCGCGTGCTCATCGACCCCGACGAGTACGACGGCGAGGTGACCATCCGGTTCCTGGTGGAACCGCCTCCGGGCGAGGCGTACACGATGGCGCAGGAGGTGTTCGAACCGGGCGAGGCGCTCGGCGGGCTGCACTGCGCCCTCGGCGAGCCGTTCCGTGCCGAGCAGCTCGTGCCGTACCTCGACGACCTCGACCTCAGCGTCGTCTGGGAGACCATCGGTCCCGACCCCGGCGGGGATCCGGAGACGGCCCGCAGCGAGAAGGTCGACGACGTCCCGGACGGCGAGGTGATGTGGGGCTACGCCGTCGACGACCACACGGTCCGTCTCGAGGTACAGCTCGACGACGCACGGCTCGACCCCGAGCTCTGGCCGCCGCGCCTGTCCGACGACCCCTGCACCCCCGATCAGGCAGCCGCCTGGGACTGACCGGCGCCGGTTCCGTGCGGGTCGGGGCTGGTGGCGCGGCGGGGTGCACGGAACCGTGTGGGCGCCGGTTCCGTGCACGGTCGGGGGCGGGGCGGCGGGGTGCACGGAACCCGCGTGGGAGCCGGTTCCGTGCGGGGTCGGGGGTCGGCGGCGCGGCGGGGTGCACGGAACCCGCGTGGGCGCCGGTTCCGTGCTGGGTCAGCGGAACCGCCGGCTCGGCAGGGTGCAGCGGCTTCCCGTTGTCCCTGCGAGGCCGCGGGGTAGCCTGGGACCAGTTCCGAGGAGGACGTCGTGGACCGGATCGTCGTCGGTGTGGACGGATCAGGAGCGTCTCGACGTGCGCTCCGCTGGGCCGTGGGCGAGGCGAGGGTGCACCACGCCAAGGTGGACGTCGTTCGGGTGTACGAGCGCACGCCGCCGTGGGCGGCGTACGCGCCGTCCGACTTCCCGAGCTCGGTCCACTTCGAAGCGATGCAGGGAGACATCGAGGAGGGCGCCAGGCGGGCGGCAGCCCACGCGCAGGATGAGGTGGACGAGCTGATCGCAGGGCTCGACGTCGCAGGTGTCGAGGTGGTCGCCGAGGTGGTCGCAGGGCCGCGCACGGCCGAGGTGTTGGTCCAGCGGTCCGAGGGTGCTGACCTGCTGGTCGTCGGGTCGCGTGGCCGTGGGGGGTTCAAGGGGTTGCTGCTCGGATCGGTCAGCCAGCAGTGCGCGACACACGCGAGCTGTCCGGTCGTGATCATCCGCGCCGCGGACTGAGCGCGGGTCAGCGGGGGCCGTGCTCGGCGAGGTGCCGTGCGATGCGCTCCGCGTGCTCGGCGGTCAGCACCACGCGGCCGTCCACCTCGCGGTCGACCAACAGCTCGACGACCTGGTCGATCGTGGCCAGCGACGTGGCGACCAGCCCGAACTCGTCGGCCAGTCCCTCGAGCGCCGAGGCGTCCCCGGACGGTCCCCGCTCGCGCCGGTCGAGCCCGATCACCAGACCCACCACGGACACGTCGGCGACGGCCCGCAGCTTGGGGACGCACTCACGCACCGAGGTGCCGGCGGTCGTGACGTCCTCGACGATCACGACGCGGTCCCCGTCGCGCAGCTGGTGACCGACGAGCGACCCGCCTTCGCCGTGGTCCTTGGCCTCCTTGCGGTCGAACGCGAACCCGACGTCCCAGCCGTGCGTCGACGCCAACGCCGAGGCGGCGGCCACCGCCAGCGGGATGCCCTTGTAGGCCGGGCCGAAGATCACGTCGACGCCGCCGTCGCCGAACACCTCGACGATGCGATCGGCGTAGAGCCGGCCGAGCTCGGCGATGTGGCTGCCGGTCCGGACCGACCCGAAGTTGGCGAAGTACGGCGTCGGCCGGCCCGACTTGGTGACGAAGTCGCCGAAGGTCAGCACGTCGGCGCGGACGAGCAGGTCCACGAGGTCGGGGTCGGCGGCGGGGGACGTCACGGCGCCTCCTCGGCACGCTCGTCGAGGGGGAGGGGGAGCTGGCGGCGGCGACCCTCGAGCAGGCCGAGGACGTAGGCGGTGATCTCGCCCCACTCCGACACGCGTGGCCCAGCGAGGTCGCGGTTGTAGGCCTGGTCGAAGACCAGGACCGTCCGGCCCGCGGCCCGGAGGGAGGCGATGTTGGTGGGGGAGTCGTCGACGTAGACGTCGGCTCCGACGTCCGGTTTGTCCCCGATGAAGCACAGGTCGCGGTAGGGGATGCGGTGGTGGTCGAGCCACCACGCGGTGTCCGCCGCCGAGACCTCGTGGGCGCCGTTGAAGATGAGGCGGTGGGTGATGATGCGGATCCACACGCCCTCGTCGGACAGCTGCCACAGCGCCTCGGACACGCCGGGGAGCGGGTCCATGTGGCGGAAGATGCGGTCCTCGAGCACCGCGATCCGGTGGGCCTCCTCGAACTCGGCGAAGCTCATGCCCCACTCGCTGTAGGCGCCCCACATCGTCTGCGGCACGAGCTCGCCGGGGTCGCGTCCGGTGCGGCGCGCGACCGAGGCACGGAACGCACCCTCGTAGTCGCCGCAGACCGCGTCGAGGTCGACGCCGAGCACCAGGGTCGAGTCGAGCGACACGGTCGCGGGGCTCCTGCTGGGGACCGGGGGACGAGGCCGCACGGACGGACGGCGGCGCCCGCGAAGCGCTCGCACGCTACCCGCCCGCGACGGGGGACTAGGGTTCGCGGCTCCCACCCACCACCCGCCAGGAGCCTGCGACCGATGGCGCTGCCCGAGCTCGATCCGGAGCAACGTCGTGCCGCCCTCGTCAAGGCGGCCGAGGCCCGGCGCATCCGGGCCGAGCTCAAGCAGATGCTCAAGGCCGGCGAGGTGTCGATCCGGGACGTCATCGACCGCTCGGGCAGCGCCGACGCGCTGGCCAAGATGCGCGTCGCCGACGTCCTCGAGGCCATGCCGGCGTTCGGCCCGGTCAAGGCCCGTCGCCTGATGGAGGAGCTCGATATCGCTCCGTCGCGGCGGCTGCGCGGTCTCGGCCCGCGCCAGCGCGAGGCGCTCCTGGCGACCTTCGAGGGTCGGTGACCTCCGCCACCCCCGACGACGGCCCCGCCGCCGAGCCACCACCCGCGGACGAGGACGGCACGACGGGGCTGCTCGTGGTGGTGGCCGGCCCGTCGGGCGTCGGCAAGGGCACGGTCCACGCCGAACTCCGCCGCCGGCTGCCGGACGCGGTGCTGTCGGTGTCCGCCACCACCCGGGCGCCTCGGCCGGGCGAGGTCGACGGTGTCCACTACCGCTTCGTGGACCGCCCCACCTTCGAGCAGATGGTGGCCGAGGGCGACCTGCTCGAGTGGGCCGAGTACGCCGGCAACCTCTACGGCACGCCACGTGCGCCCGCCGCCGAAGCGGTCGTGCGCGGCGAGGTGGTCCTGCTCGACATCGAGGTGCAGGGTGCGCTGCAGGTGAAGGCCGCCGATCCGGACGCGCTGCTGGTCTTCCTGCAGCCACCGAGCTTCGCCGAGCTCGAACGGCGCCTGCGAGGTCGGGGGACCGAGGACGAGGCGACCATCGCGCGGCGGCTCGAGGTCGCGATCGAGGAGATCGCCGGCGCCGGCGCGTTCGACCTCGAGGTGGTCAACGATCGGCTCGACCGCTGTGTCGACGAGCTGCTCGAAGCCATCGCTGCGGCGCGGCGGACCGCGGCCGACCACGACACCTCCTCCTGACCGAGCTCACCGAGGCAGCTGCACGCGCGCCGCCGTGCTGACGCCGATGCCGCGCCCCGGTACCGTTGCGCGTGACCTGCGCGCCTCCGCGTGCGCACACGGCTCTCGTTCACGCCTCGCACCGGCTCGGTGCCGACGGCGGACCTCCTGGAAGGACCGGTCATCGCACGCATCGACGACCTGATGGACAAGGTGGACAGCAAGTTCCACCTCGTGCACCTCGCGGCCCAGCGCGCCCGCGAGATCAACGGCTACTACGCACAGCTCGGCGAGGGCCTCGGCACCCACGTGCCGCCGCTCGTGTCGGTGCCGTCGAACAAGCCGCTGTCGATCGCCCTCGAGGAGATCGCCCAGGGCAAGATCGAGGGCGTGGAACCCTCCGAGGACGGCACCGAGGACCCGCTCGGGTTCATCGGCGGGGACGACGACCTCAGCGCTTGAGCCTGCCCGTGGGTGACCTGACCGGTGTCCGCGTCCTGCTCGGGGTCACCGGCGGCATCGCGGCCTACAAGGCCGCGCTGGTCGCCCGGCTGCTCGTCCACGCCGGCGCGACCGTCGACCCGGTCCTGACCGCGGGGGCCGAGCGCTTCGTCGGCGCGGCCACCTTCGAGGGCCTGACGGGCCAGCGCGTGCGCACCTCGGTCTGGGAGGACATCCCCGGCCAGTCCCACGTCGCGCTCGGCCGCTCCGCCGACGTCGCCCTCGTCTACCCGGCGACGGCGCACACCATCGCGAAGCTCGCCGGCGGTCTGGCCGACGACCTGCTGACCACGACCCTGCTGGCCGCCACCTGCCCGGTCGTGGTCTGCCCGGCGATGCACACCGAGATGTGGCAGCACCCGGCGACGGTCGCCAACGTCGCGACGCTCGTCGAGCGGGGGGTCCGGATCGTCGGGCCCGACGACGGCACGCTCATGGGCGGCGACGTCGGGGCCGGCCGGGTGAGCGAACCCGAGGACGCGCTGGCCGCCGTCCGCGCCGCCCTCGGCGAGCAGCCCAGCGTGCGTGGCGGCGACCTCGCCGGCCGCACCGTCGTGGTCACCGCGGGCGGCACCCGCGAGCCGCTCGACCCGGTCCGCTACCTCGGCAACCGCTCGACCGGGAAGATGGGCGTCGCCGTCGCCAAGGTCGCTGCGGACCGTGGCGCCACGGTCCACCTCGTCGCCGCGAACGTCGCCCTCCCGACCCCGGCCGAGGTCATCCGCCACGACGTGGTCACGGCCCTCGAGCTGCGGGACGCCGTCCTCGGGCTCGTCGACGAGGCGGACGTGGTCGTCAAGGCCGCTGCCGTCGCCGACTTCCGCCCCGCCACGGTCAGCGGCAGCAAGATCAAGAAGGCCGACGGCATCCCGACGATCGAGTTGACCCGCAACCCCGACGTGCTCGCCGAGCTCGGCGCCCGCCGCGACGGTCCTGCCGGCACCACACCCGTCGGCCGGCCCGGATCCCCGCTGTTGGTCGGGTTCGCCGCCGAGACCGACGACCCCGAACGCCACGGGCGCGACAAGCTCGTCCGCAAGGGCGCGGATCTGCTGGTCGTCAACGACGTGTCGCGGTCCGACGCGGGCTTCGCGACCGACACCAACTCGGTCGTCATCCTCGGTGCTGACGGGTCCCGGACCGAGGTGCCGCTCGCGACCAAGGAGCAGGTGGCGGGCCGGATCCTCGACGAGGTCGTGGCGCGGCTCGGTGACGCCGGGTCGTCCGAGGCTGCTCGCTAGGCTCCCCGCGGCTCCGGTGCGTGACCACCGGGCCGACCGTCGCCCCCGAGCCCGGGTCCGCGTCGCACGATGCCCACTCGCTGTCAGGAGCCGCCGTGCCCCGCCGCACCCTCTTCACCTCGGAGTCCGTCACCGAGGGCCACCCCGACAAGATGGCCGACCAGATCTCGGACGGGATCCTCGACGCGCTGCTGACCCAGGACCCCGAGAGCCGGGTGGCCTGCGAGACCCTCGTGACCACCGGCCAGGTGATGGTCGCGGGCGAGATCTCGACCGAGGCGTACGTCGACATCCCCCGCGTCGTCCGCGACACGATCCTGCGCATCGGGTACGACTCGGCCGCGGTCGGCTTCGACGGGCGCACCTGCGGCGTGTCGATCGCGATCGACGAGCAGTCACCGGACATCGCCCAGGGCGTGGACACCGCCTACGAGTCGCGCAAGGGTCAGGACACCGACCCCTACGACCTGCAGGGTGCCGGCGACCAGGGGATGATGTTCGGCTACGCGTGCGACGAGACGCCCGAGCTCATGCCGCTGCCGATCCACCTCGCCCACCGCATGGCCGAGCGGCTCACCGCCGTCCGCAACTCCGGCGTCATCGGCTACCTGCGCCCCGACGGCAAGACCCAGGTGACGGTGCGCTACGAGGACGGCGTCCCGAAGGCCGTCACGGCGGTCGTGCTGTCGACCCAGCACCGGGGCGAGATCGACCTCGAGACGCTGTTGCGTCCCGACGTCGAGGAGCACGTCATCCGCCCCCTGCTGCCGGACGACATCGACACCGATGACCTGGCGGTCTACGTCAACCCGACCGGGCACTTCGAGATCGGCGGGCCCGTCGCCGACGCCGGCCTGACCGGCCGCAAGATCATCGTCGACACCTACGGCGGGATGGCCCGCCACGGCGGCGGCGCGTTCTCGGGCAAGGACCCCTCGAAGGTCGACCGGTCCGCGGCGTACGCCGGCCGTTGGGTCGCCAAGAACATCGTCGCGGCCGGGCTCGCGACCAAGGCCGAGCTGCAGGTCGCCTACGCCATCGGCGTGTCGCACCCCGTCAGCGTCGCGCTCGAGACCTTCGGGACCGAGACGGCCGACCCGGACGCGATCCTGCGCGCGGTCGACGAGGTGTTCGACCTGCGCCCCGCCGCGATCGTGCACGACCTCGACCTCAAGCGTCCGGGCTACCAGGAGACCGCCGCCTACGGCCACTTCGGTCGCACGGGGGAGCGGTTCACCTGGGAGCGGACCGACCGGGCCGACGCCCTCCGCAGCGCCGTCGGCGCCTGAGCCGCACGTGACCGACCAGGACGCGCCCGCGGCTCGTGCCGCGGGCGCGCCTCGTCACGACGGGGGCGGCGCGGCGCCACGCCGGCGGATCGCACGGGTCCACGTCGAGGTCGAACCGCTCCACCTCGACCGCCTCTTCGACTACCTCGTCCCGGACGACCTCGAGGTGGTGGCGGGTCAACGTGTCGAGGTGCTGTTCGCGGGCCGGCGAACGCTCGGCCTGGTCGCCGAGGTGACCGACCACACCGAGGTGGCGGACGCGCAGCTGCGGCCACTTCGGCGCACGCTCGGTGACCACGTCTGGGTCCGTCCCGACGAGCTCGCCACCCTCCGCTGGTTGGCTGCGCGCACCGGCGGCCCGGTCGCGGACGGGGTCCGCCACGCCCTGCCGAAGCGCGTGGTCGAGGTGGAGCGGGCGGCCGCCGACGCCGGGTGGTACCCGACCGCGCCGCGACCGAGCTCCGACCCGGCCCCCGACGCCGACGCCCTCGACGCCGCGTGGGCCGGCTACGGCGACGACGGCCGGGGCCTGCGACGAACCGTCGCGGACGGGCACGGGTCGTTCCTGTGGCGGCCGCTGCCCGGCGAGGACCTCGCGGCCCGGGTCGGCGAGCTCGTGCAGCTGTGCCTCGCCGGTGGGCGCGACGCGCTGGTGGTGGTCCCCGACCCGTCGTCGCCGGCAGCGGACGGGGTGGTCGCCGCGGCGGGTGACCTCGCCGTGGACACGCGTGGCGACCTCAAGCAGCGCGCCCTGTACCGGCGCTGGCTCGAGGCCCGGACGGGACGTGTCCGGGTGGTGGTCGGCCTCCGCGGGGTGGCGCTCTGGCCGCTGGAACGGCTGGGGCTCGCGATCGTGCTCGACGAGGCCAACCCGGCGCTCAAGGAGCGACGCAGCCCCCGTCACCACGCCCGCGAGGTCGTGCTCGAGCGCGCCCGGCGTGCCGGCGGCGTGGGGCTGCTCGTCGGGACCGTCCCGTCCGCCCCCGCGTGGCGGCTGCTGCGCGAACGCCGGGTCGTGCCGGTGGTGCCGACCCGTGACGCCGAGCGAGCGGCCCGCCCCCGCGTGACCCTGGTGCCGGACGACGGCCGCTACCGGACCCGCGTCGCGTCCGAGGCCACCGGGGCGCTCCGGCGGGCGATGCGGGCCGGTACCTACGGCGTCGTCCTGGCCGCCCGCCGTGGCGAGGGCCGGGCGCTCGTGTGTGGCCGCTGCGGGGAGCGCAGCGTCTGCCCGACGTGCGCGTCGTCGCTGCTGCTCGGCCGCGACGGGTCGGTGCTGTGCGAGGGCTGCGGGTGGCGCGCTCCGAAGCTGCCCGCGTGTCGCGCCTGTGGGGAACGGCGGCCGGTCCCGCTGGCCGCGGGTGCGGCGTGGCTCGGGCGGGAGCTGTCTCGCAGCACCGACGCCACGGTGGCGGTCCTCGAGGGGTACGCGCAGACGCCGCCACCGCCGCCGGCGGTCCTGGTCACCACCCGCGGGTCGGTGCTCGACACCCCGCCGGGGCCGGTGGGAGCGGTCATCCTGTCGGACCTCGACGGGGCCCTCCGACGGCCGACCCTCGACGCCGCCGAGGACACGCTGCGGCTGGCCGTCCAGATCGCCTCGTGGGCCGCCCACCCGATCACCCGCGCCGTCCTGCCGGCCGGCGGCGAGGTGGTCGTCCAGTCGCGCGAGCCCGAGCACCACGCCATCGACGCGCTGGTCCGCTGGGACCCGGGCGCGTTCTGGCGCACCGAGGTCGTCACGCGCACCGCCCTGCGGTTCCCGCCCGTGGCCGTCGCGATCCGCCTCGGCGTCGCCACCGCCGACCCGAACCTCGGTGCCACGGTGCGCGCCGCCGTCCCGGCGGGGACCGACGTGCTCGGCCCGCTGCCGGAGGACGGCGAGCTGACCTTCCTGCTCAAGACCGACGACCGCGCCGCGACCCTCGCCGCGCTCCGTCCCCTCCGCGAGGCGTGGAGCAAGGCCGGGACCACCCACCGCCTCGACGTCGACCCCGTGGACGCCTGAACCACCGGCCGGGCCGTACCCTGGGCGGCCGCACCCACGCACCCGACCCGCGAGGCACGAACCATGGCGACGATGGAGGTCCGGATCTTCGGCGATCCGGTGCTGCGCCAGCGTGCGCACGAGGTCGAGGACTTCGACGGGTCCCTCGCCCAGCTCGCCAACGACATGTTCGACACCATGCGGGCCAAGGAGGGCGTCGGTCTGGCCGCCAACCAGGTCGGGATCCTCAAGCGCCTGTTCACCTGGGAGGTCGACCTCGGCGAGGAGGAGGAGGAGGAGCTGGTCGGCGGAGCCGTCGTCAACCCGGTGCTGCTCGACAGCTCCGAGGAGCTCCAGGAGGACGACGAGGGCTGCCTGTCCTTCCCCGGCCTGTTCTACCCGGTTGGCCGGCCGCTGCGGGTCGAGGTCGCCCACCAGGACCTCCACGGCGACGACCACACGGTGCAGCTCGAGGGCTTCCTCGCCCGCATCTTCCTGCACGAGATGGACCACCTCGACGGGATCCTGTTCATCGACCACCTCGCCGAGCACGACCGCAAGGCGGCGATGAAGGTCATGCGCGAGCAGCGCCTGGCCGAACAGGGTGAGCTGCCCCCGGCCCCCGTGGCGGGTGGCCTGCTGCTCGGCGCGAACCGCGGTACCGCCCGCACCGACGGCGCGGTCCGGCTCGACCGGCCCGCCGGGGGGAGCTGACGTGCGCATCGTCTTCCTCGGCACGCCCGACGTGGCGGTGCCGGCCCTCGAGGCGCTCGTCGCCGCCGACGACGTGGACGTCGTCGCGGTCGTGACCAACCCCGACCGACCGAAGGGCCGCTCCAAGCAGCCCGTGCCACCGCCGGTGAAGGTCGCGGCGGAACGGCACGGGTTGCCCGTCTGGCAGCCGGTCAAGGCCCGGGAGATCATCGACGACCTCGCGGCGCTCGACGTCGACGCCTGCGCGATCGTCGCCTACGGCGCGTTGCTCCCGCGTCCGGTCCTCGACGTCGGTGGCCGGGGGTTCGTCAACCTGCACTTCTCGCTGCTGCCGCGGTGGCGCGGGGCCGCTCCGGTCCAGCACGCGATCCGTGCCGGCGACGAGGTGACCGGCGTCACCTGCTTCGTGCTCGACGAGGGGATGGACACCGGCCCGGTGATCGCGACCGCCGAGGAGGCGATCCGGCCCGACGACACCTCCGGCAGCCTGCTCGCTCGGCTCGCGGACGTCGGCGCACCCGTGCTGCTCGACGCGCTCCGCCGGCTCGTGGCGGGCGAGCAGCCCGTCCCGCAGCCGGCCGACGGCGCGACCCTGGCGCCGAAGGTGAACCCCGAGGACGTGGCCATCGACTGGTCCGCTCCGGCTCGCGAGGTCACCGACCTCGTGCGCAGCGCCGACCCGGCCCCCGGGGCCCACACCTCCTTCCGCGACAAGCGGCTGAAGGTCTGGCAGGTGACCCGCGTCGAGGAGGTCGCGGGGGAGCCCGTCCCGACCGGCGCCCCGGGCGACGTCGTCGCGGTCACGAAGCGGGTCGCCGTCGTGGCGTGCGGTGACGGCGCCGTGCAGCTCGACGTCGTCCAGCCCGAGGGCAAGGGACGGGTCGACGGCGCTGCCTTCGTCAACGGCCAGCGTCCCGAGGTCGGCGAGAGGCTCGGCGCGTGAGCGACGGTCTGCCCGCGAGACGGGCGGCGCTCGCCGCGCTCCGGGCGGTCGACGAGGACGGCGCGTGGTCCAACACCGCCGTCCCCGCCGCGGTCGCGTGACCTCGAGCAGGCCCGAGACCGCAGCCTGGCCAGCCACCTCGCCTACGACACCTTGCGGTTCGAGGGCACGCTGGACTGGCTGCTCGGTCACGTGCTGTCCCGTCCCCTCGACGACGTCGAACCTGCGCTGCGCCGCATCCTCCGGCTCGGAGCGCTCCAGCTGCTGCGCACCGAGGTCCCGGCGCACGCCGCCGTGGCCACGAGCGTCACCCTGGCCAGCGAGTCGGTGCCGAAGGGACGGGCCAAGGGTGCGAGCGGGTTCGTCAACGGCGTCCTGCGGGCGCTGGACGCGGCTGCTCCGGGACGGTGGGGCGCCGTGGCCCGATCCCGCCACCGATCCGGTCGACCACCTCGCACGGACCACCGCCCACCCCGCGTGGGTCGTCCGTGACCTGCTCGAGCGGTACGGCCAGGAGCGGACGGAGGCGATCCTGCTCGCCGACGACGCGCCACCCGGCCTGACCCTGCGGGCGACCGGCGACCGCGACGCGCTGATCGCCGAGCTCACCGCTGCCGGCGTGACCGCGACGCCCGGTGCGGCTCCGGCCGCGGTGCGCGCCCCGGGCGCCGATCCGCGGCGCCTGCCCGCTCTCGAGGAGGGTCGGGCCGTCCCGCAGGACGAAGCCTCGCAGCGGGTCGTGCTGGCCGCCGGGGTCGTCCCCGGCCAGCGGGTGCTCGACCTCTGCGCGGGCCCCGGTGGCAAGACGACCTACCTCGCCAGCGAGGTCGGCCCGGACGGGCCACCGGTCACGGCGATCGAGCTCCACCCGCACCGCGCCGAGATGATCCGCGAGGCGGCACGCCGACAGCACCTGTCCGTGGACGTCCACGTCGGAGATGCCGCTGACCCGCCGATCCCCGAGGGCGACCGCTTCGACGTCGTCCTGCTCGACGCTCCCTGCACGGGGCTCGGGGTCGGCCGTCGGCGCCCCGAGGTGCGCTGGCGGCGCACGCCCGACGACACCCGCGACCTCGCGGCGATCCAGGCACGGCTGCTGCGCGCGGCCGCCGACCGGGTGGCACCGGGAGGCCGGCTGGTCTACGCCGTCTGCACCTGGACCGCGGCCGAGACCGTCGACGTCGCCGCCGCGTTCGACCGCGACCGGCCCGACCTGCTCCCCGGGACGCGTGAGCAGCTCCTGCCCGACCGCGACGACACCGACGGCATGTTCGTGGCCACCTGGGATCGTCCGGCGGTCGGTACCGAGCAGTAGGCTCCCCGCCCGCCCGCCGTTCCAGGGGAGGACAGAGGGTGCACGAACTCGTGGTCTCACCGTCGATCCTGTCGGCCGACTTCGCACGGCTGGCCGACGAGGTGGCGGACGTCGCGCCGGCGGTGCCCTGGCTGCACGTCGACGTCATGGACGGGCACTACGTCCCGAACCTGACCATCGGCCAGCCGGTGGTGCGGTCCCTGCGGGCGGTCACGGACCGGTTCCTCGACTGTCACCTCATGATCAGCGACCCGCGCACGTACGCGCCGCAGTTCATCGCCCTCGGGGCGGAGTCGGTCACCTTCCACCCGGAGGTCGACGACGATCCGCTGTCGATCGTCCACGAGCTGCACGAACGGGGCGCCCACGTCGGCGTGGCGCTGAAGCCGAAGCTGCCGCTGTCGCTGGTCGAGGAGCTCCTGCCCCACGTCGACATGCTCCTGGTGATGACCGTCGAACCCGGGTTCGGTGGGCAGGCCTTCATGCCCGAGGTGCTGCCGAAGATCGCCGAGGCGGACGACTGGCGCCGCGCCAACGACGCCGGCTTCCGCATCGAGGTCGACGGCGGCATCACCGTCGACACGGTCGCCGGCACGGTGACGGCGGGCGCGGACACCCTCGTGGCCGGTTCCGCGGTGTTCGACCGGGAGGACCGCAGCGCCGCGGTCCGGGCGCTGCTGGACGCCGCCATCGCCGCCCGTCCGACGGCGGACCGGTGACGCAGACGCGGGTGCTGATCGTCGACGACGACGAGGACATCCGTGCGTACCTCGACGTGACGCTCGCGTTGGACGGGTTCGAGGTCATCGAGGCCGTCGACGGCCAGGACGGCCTCGAACGTGCCCGGCGCAGCGAACCGGACCTGGTCCTGCTCGACGTGATGATGCCGAGGATGGACGGGCTCGAGGTGCTGCGTCGTCTGCGCGAGGACGCGCGCACGGCTCACCTCCCCGTCGTGCTGCTCACCGCTCGCGGGCAGGCCGCCGACACCGTCGAGGGCCTCGACGCGGGTGCCGACAGCTACCTGACCAAACCGTTCGACGCCGAGGTGCTGCTCGCCCACGTCCGGGCGGCGCTGCGGCGCGCCGACCAGCAGAGCGCCCGCAACCCACTCACCGGTCTGCCGGGCAACACCCGCATCCTCGTGGAGCTGACCGAACGGCTCGAGCGCGGCGACGACCTGGTGCTGCTCTACGTCGACATCGACTCCTTCAAGCCGTTCAACGACCACTACGGCTTCCTCCGCGGCGACGAGGCGATCCGCGCCACCGCCGGTCTGCTGCAGACGGTGGCTGCCGAGCTCGGTGACGAGCACACCTTCGTCGGCCACGTCGGCGGGGACGACTTCGTGGTCATCGTCCCGAGCGGCCGTGCCGACGACATCGCGCTCGCCACGTGCGAACGGTTCGACGTGCTCGCCCCGACGTTCTACGACCCGGTCGACCGGCTCGCCGGCAGCATCGAGGTCCCCGATCGCCGGGGGGTCCCGCAGCGGTACGGGATGCTGTCGCTGTCCATCGGGGCCGCCGCGACGTCGGCTGGCCAGCGCGCCCACCCGGGGGAGATGGTGGAGGTCGCCACGGAGATGAAGCGCTACGCCAAGTCGCGGGAGGACGCGGGCTCGACCTACGCGATCGACCGCCGACGCGAGGGTGGTAGCGGTGACGGCCTGATCGACGCCTCGGCCACCTCCGGACCCGGCTGACACGGGGCACCCGCGGGAGGGCCGACGCGGTCCAGGCGTGCCGACCGTGAGCCGCGTCCCGGTAGGCTCCCTCAGCGCTTCTCCGGGGCGAACTCGACCGTCCCGTCGGGCCCGTCGCTCGCGGCCGTGACGCCGCCCCCGGACGACGTTCGTGCCCCGACCGTGCCTCACCGAGGACGTCCGTGACCGCCACCGCGACGCCGACCGTGGACGCCACCGAGCGCGTCCACCTCGCGCGTGCCGTCGCGCTCGCGGGTCGCGCTCGCGGCACCTGTTCGCCGAACCCGGCCGTCGGGTGCGTCCTGGTGCGCGACGGCCGCGAGGTGGGACGAGGGTGGACGGGGCCGCCGGGTGCACCGCACGCCGAGGTGGCGGCGCTCACGGCGGCGGGACGCGCGGCGCACGGTGCGACCGCGCTGGTCACGCTCGAGCCGTGCGCCCACCACGGCCGCACGCCGCCGTGCACCGGAGCGCTCGTCGCGGCCGGTGTCCGACGCGTGGTGGTGGCCCACCCCGACCCGAACCCCATCGCGGCCGGAGGCGCCGACGACCTGCGAGCCCACGGCGTCGAGGTGGCCTTCGCGCCACCGACGTTCCACGCCTGGGTGGCGGGTGATCTCGAGGGGTTCCTGACGCGCGTCCGGACGGGCCGACCCCACGTGACGCTCAAGCTCGCCCAGACCGTCGACGGCCACCTCGACGCGCCCGATCCCGGCCAGCGCTGGATCACGGGTCCCGCCGCACGGCGCGCGGTCCACCGCTGGCGCGCGAACGTCGACGCGGTGCTCGTCGGCAGCGGCACGGTGCTCGCCGACGACCCGAGCCTCGACGTCCGTGACGTCCCGCTCGGTGACCGGCCCCAGCCGCGTCCGGTCGTCCTCGACGGCCGACTGCGGACGCCACCGACCGCGGCGGTGGTCGCTCGCGGCGCGCTCATCGTCACCCGACCGACCGCCGACCCGGAGGTTCGTCGCGCGCTCACCTCGGCGGGTGCCGAGGTGGTCGATGTGGTGCCCACCGACGGTGGTGCGCTGGACCTCGCTGCCGCCCTCCGGGTGCTGGCGGACCACGACATCAACTCCGTGCTCGCCGAACCGGGGGCCGTCCTCGGGGCGGCGCTGCTCGCCGCCGGGCTGGTGGACCGGCTCGTGCGTCACGTCGCGGTCGGGCTCGGGAGGGGCGTACCCCGTCGGGCGCTCGAGGGCGATGGCGCTGCCTGGACGACCACGCGATCGGGTGGTGCGGGGCCCGATCTCATCCTCGAACGGATCCCCCTCGACCGGCGCTCCACCGAGCAGGAGGTCGCCTGATGTTCACCGGCATCGTCGAGGAGATCGGCCGCGTCCACAGCTTCGTCGCCGAGGGAGCGGCCGATGCCGCGTCGGCGCGTCTGCACGTCGGGTGCTCGCGGGTCGTCGAGGACGCGGCCATCGGGGACTCCATCGCCGTCGACGGTTGTTGCGTGACGGTGACCGAGCTCACCGCGGAGGGCTTCACGGCCGATCTGATGGCCGAGACGCTCCGAGCCACCTCGCTCGGCCGCCTCACGGCCGGCGCACCCGTCAACCTCGAGCGGGCGATGCGTGCCGACGCCCGGTTCGGTGGCCACCTCGTCCAGGGACACGTGGATGCCGTGGGTGAGGTCGTCGCACGCGACGAGCAGCCGGGGACGGTGTTCATCACCATCGCCGCGCCTGCGGAGGTCGCCCGCTACCTGGTCCCGAAGGGTTCGATCACCGTGACGGGGGTGAGCCTGACCGTCGTCGACGTCGAGCACGGGGCGGAGGGAGGCGGCACCTTCCGGGTCGGGCTGATCCCGCACACCCTCGACGTGACGACCCTCGGGGTGCGGCTGCCCGGCGATCACGTCAACCTCGAAGCCGACATCGTCGCCAAGCACGTCGAGCACCTGCTCGCCGGCGGCGCCCCGTCCCCCTACGTCCCAGGACCGTCCCCCTACGTCCCGCAGCAGGAGGCACCGTGAGTCGCTTCGCCAGCATCGACGACGCCATCGCCGTGATCGCGGCGGGTGGCATGGTCGTGGTCGTGGACGACGAGGATCGCGAGAACGAGGGCGATCTGGTCATGGCGGCCGACGCCGCCACCCCCGAGGCCATCGGGTTCATCGTGCGCCACTCGTCGGGGGTGGTGTGCGCGCCGCTGCTCGGCGAGGACCTCGATCGGCTCGAGGTGCCGATGATGGTGGACCGCAACGAGGACCCGAAGGGGACGGCGTACACGGTGACCGTCGACGCCGTCGAGGGCACCTCCACGGGCATCTCGGCGGGGGACCGGGCACGGACGCTGCAGGTGCTCGCCGCCGCGGACTCGACGCCCGGCGACGTGTCCCGACCGGGACACGTCTTCCCGCTGCGCTACCACCCCGGCGGCGTGCTCCGCCGGCCCGGGCACACCGAGGCCTCGGTGGACCTGGCGCGGCTCGCCGGTCGTCGCCCTGCCGCGGTCATCTGCGAGGTCGTCAACGACGACGGGTCGATGGCGCGACTGCCCGACCTCGAACGGTTCTGCGCCGAGCACGACCTGCTCCTGATCACCATCGCCGACCTGATCGCCTACCGCCGCGAGCACGAGAGCGCCCAGGTCGAGCGGATCGCGGTCGCCAAGCTCCCGACGCCGTACGGGCCGTGGCGGATGATCGGCTACCGCGCCGCGTTCGACGGCTCGGAGTCCATCGCGCTGCTCTACGGCGAGCCGGAGGGCCAGAGCGACGTCCTCGTCCGCATGCACTCCGAGTGCCTGACCGGTGACGTGTTCCGCTCGCTGCGCTGCGACTGTGGCCCGCAGCTCGACCTCGCGATGGCGCGCATCGCCGACGAGGGTCAGGGGGTCATCGTCTACCTGCGTGGTCACGAGGGCCGCGGCATCGGCCTGCTCCACAAGCTCCAGGCCTACGAGCTCCAGGACGCCGGCGTGGACACCGTGGACGCGAACCTCCAGCTCGGTCTGCCCGCCGACGCCCGGGACTACGGGACCGGCGCGATGATCCTCGCCGACCTCGGGCTGTCCACGCTGCGCCTGCTCACCAACAACCCCGAGAAGCGCGCCGCGCTCGGCGGGTTCGGCCTGTCGGTGACCGACCGCGTCCCCGTCGAGGTCGTCCCGAACGCCGACAACGCCACGTACCTGGCCACCAAGGTCGCACGCATGGGTCACGTCCTGTCGGGCGAGGGCGAGGCCATCTCGACCGGCGTCGGTGACATCGCCAAGCAGCGCTCGACCGCTCCGGCCCGGGTCGGCAAGCCCGGGCCCCGCGGCGGTGCGATGGCACCACCCCCGACCGACGATGCGGCACCGCAGGCGTCGGTGCGCGAGGATGCGCCCCCCGTCGGGGCCGCAGCCGCTCGACCCGGATCCCCCCGCACGACCGAACGAGAGGACCAGCCGTGAGCTCCCACGCCCGGACCCCGGCCGCGGGCGACGTCCGCGTCCACACCGGCACCCTCGACGCCGCCGGCCTGCGCGTCGGCATCGTCGCTGCCCGGTTCAACGAGACCGTCGTCCAGCAGTTGGTCGACGGCGCGGTCGATGCCCTGCTGCGCCACAAGGCGCTGGCCGGCGACATCCAGGTGGCGTGGGTCCCGGGGGCGTTCGAGCTCCCGGTCGTGCTCGAGAAGCTCGCCGCGTCCGGCGAGGTCGACGCGCTCGTGGCCCTCGGGTGCGTGGTCCGAGGGGCCACCCCCCACTTCGACTACGTCGCGGGGGAGTGCGCCTCCGGTGCCTCCAAGGTGTCGCAGGCGCACGGCATCCCCGTCGCCTTCGGGGTCCTGACCACCGACACCTGGGAGCAGGCGGTGGAGCGGGCCGGCGGCAAGCTCGGGAACAAGGGCGCCGACTCCGCCCTCGCAGCGGTCGAGACCGCACGGTTGCTCCAGGCGCTGTGAACCCGGCAGATCCGGACGTCCGGGCAGGCGCGGGCAGCAGCGAACCCGCACCGGGCGCCAAGCGGGCCGCGATCGCCGAGGAACAGGCGCACCTCGACCTCGTCCACGATCGGGTCGAGACCCTGCGCGCACGCGCCGAGGCCCGACGGGTCGCGGCCAACCGCGAGCCGGGGAGCGGCACCTTCCAGGCCGTGTTCGAGCGGGACGTGACCGCCCACCACCACGCCGTGCGGGCGGCCCGCCTGACCTTCGGCGACGTCGAGTCGCTCGCCTTCGGTCGGCTCGACCTGGCCGACGGCGATCACCTCCACGTCGGACGGGTGTCGGTCATCGACGAGACCGGTGACGTGCTCCTCGTCGACTGGCGAGCGCCCGCCGCCGGGGCCTTCTACCGGGCGACGCCGGCCCGCCCCCACGGGGTCGCCCGTCGCCGGACGCTGTCCACCCGTGGACGTCGGGTCCACGACCTCGACGACGAGGTGCTGGACGCCGACGCGGCGCAGACCCTCGGGATCACGGCGGTCACGGGGCAGGGCGCGTTGCTCGCCGCCCTCTCCCGCGTCCGGACCGGCCACCTCGGTGACATCGTGGCCACCATCCAGGCCGACCAGGACCGGATCATCCGGGCGCCGGCGACGGGCACGTTGGTCGTCGCCGGTGGGCCCGGGACCGGCAAGACCGTCGTGGCGCTCCACCGGGTCGCCTACCTGCTGTACGAGGACCGTGAACGGTTCGAGGGCCGCGGCGTCCTCGTCGTGGGGCCGTCGCCCGCGTTCACCGAGCACACCTCACGCGTCCTGCCCTCGCTCGGCGAGGACCGTGCCGTGCAGCGTTCGCTCAGCGGGTTCGCGCCCCCCGGCGCCGACGTGGCGGGGTGGGACCGACCCGGAGGTCGCGGAGGTCAAGGGGGACCTGGCCATGGCAGCCGTGTGCCGCCGACTGGTCCAGCTGGCGCCGCCTGCGCTGCCCCCGGACACGCGGGTGACGTTCGAGGGGACCACGGCCCGGGTCGACGCCGGGCGGTTGGCGGCCGTCCGCCGTCGGCTGCTGGAGGGGGTCAGCGCCGACCGGCCGGGTGCCAGCTACCACGGGCGGGCAGCCGCCGCCGAGGACTCGCTGCGGGCCGCGCTCTGGAAGGCGTGGCGGTCGGCCCACCGCGCGGCGGGCGGGCGACCACCCGAGGAGCGGCGGGGGACGGGGTTCGACGCCGCCATCGAGGACGCCGCCAGCGTGACGATGCTGCGGCGTTGCTGGTGGCCGGCGCTCGACCCCGTCGAGGTGCTCCGGCGGGTCGTGGCCGGCGATGTCGATCTCGGCCACGGTGGCGCGGACGACCTGCTCGACCCGGACGCGATCGCGGCGCTCGAGGAGGCGTGGGCCAGCTGCGGAGCGGTGGACGACCGACGACGTCGGCCCTCCTCGACGAGGTCGCGGCGGTGCTCGGCCCACCGCCCGTCCGCGCGGGAGCGTCCGGTCGCGCGCGCCGACGACGGCATCCGTCTGACCAGCGATCGGTTGCGGGTCGAGGTCGAGATCGCCGACGTCGCGGCACCCGGCTACCGCGACTTCGCCCACGTCGTGGTCGACGAGGCGCAGGACCTCAGCCCGATGCAGTGGCGGGCGGTGGCGCGGCGCGGGCCCTACGCCTCGTGGACGGTGGTCGGCGACCTCGCCCAGCGCAGCCGTGTCGCCGAGCCCGCGACCTGGGAGGCCATCGCCACGCTGATCGGACGCCGCGACGTGCAGGTCGTCGCGCCTCTCGGTCAACTACCGCACCCCCTCGGAGATCGTGGACGTCGCTCGCGCCGGTGCTGGAGGCGGCCGGTCACGACCCGGCCGCCGTCCCGACGTCGGTGCGGACGGCGGGCCGCCGCCCGCGGCTGCTGCGCGCGGTCCGACCTCGCCGGGCCTCGCGGCAGCGACGGTGGCCGACCTGCTCACGCGACGCGAGGGGACGGTCGCCGTCATCGCCCCCGATGCGGCCGTCGCGAGCTGCGACGGGCCGTCGACACCGCGTGCCGGACGACGCGGAGCGCACGGAACGGGTGCGGGTGCACGACCCGCGCACGGCCAAGGGGCTCGAGTTCGACGACGTCGTCGTGGTCGCGCCGGACGAGATCGCCGCCGGCTCGAGCGTCGGGCTGCACCAGCTCTACGTCGCTGTGACGCGTGCTACGCGCTCTCTGACGGTGATCGCTGCTCCGGAGGCCGCCGTGCCGGGCGCCGATCTGTTCGCCGCGCGACCACCCGGCTGACCCGTCGACCTCGTCCGAACGGCCACTGTCCGGTGACTTGCCCATCCGGCGCGCGGGCTGGTCCACCTTCTCGCCGCTGCCGCCCCGTGAGTCGTCCGGGTGCCGCGCTCCCGGCCGCCGTCGTGACGCGGGCGCTCCCTCACCCCAGGAGACTCCGACTCCGTGCTGCTCCGCCACGCCCGCAGGTCGCATGCACCGTCCTGCTCGCGGCGCTGCCTCGCCCTGCGACCGCTCCCGATCCTGACCCAGCGGCGAGGCGCGACGCCAGCGGCTTCACCGACACCGACGGCACCACGTCTACGAGCCGCGCCGTCACGGCGCTGCGCCGCCGACCGGGACATCGTCCCGGGTGCAGCGACGACGCGTTCTGCCCCAACGACCCGGTCCGCCGCGACCAGCTCGCCTCCATGGTCGCCCGGGCGCTCGAGCCACGAGCCACGACCGCACGGGGACCTTCCGCGACGTCCCGGCAACCACCACGCGCCGCAGATCGACGCGCTCGCACGAGGGACGTCGTCCGCGGGTGCACACCGACCGAGTACTGCCCGGCGACCGCCACGACCCGGGGCCAGATGGCCACGATGATCGACCGCGCGTTCGACCTCCCGCGACCGACCGCGCGGTGGTTCGCCGACGTCGGCACCACCCACGGGGCCGCCATCGAGCGGCTGGCCGCCAACGGGTCGCCACCGGCTGCGAGCGGCCACCGACTTCTGCCCGACCCAGTCGGTCAACCGCGGGCAGGTCGCGCTCTTCCTCGCGCGCCGGTCGATGGACCTCGTCGACCGCGTCGAGCGCGACCCGCAACCTCGACGCATCGCCGTGAGCGCTCGAGGCGCGCCGCAGCCGCCGCCGCGGCCGCGGCGCCGTCGCTACGACCCGGTCTGGGACCGCCTCGCCCAGTGCGAGTCCGGCGGGAACTGGTCGATCAACACCGGCAACGGCTACTACGGCGGCCTGCAGTTCAGCCTGCCGTCGTGGCGCGCCGTCGGCGGTTCCGGCTACCCGCACCAGAACTCGAAGTCCGAGCAGATCGCACCGCGCGGAGCGTCTCCAGGCCCAGCAGGGCTGGGGCGCGTGGCCGCAGCTGCTCGCGTCAGCTCGGCCTGCGCTGACCTCCGGGTCCCGCGCGACCCGTCCGGTACGACGAGGGCCCACCGCGATCGCGGTGGGCCCTCGCCGTGCTCGCGGTCAGAGGCGGCAGGCGAGGATGTCGGTCACGAGGATGCCCCGGGCGCCGAGGCCCCACAGCTCGTCCATCACGCGGTTCGTGTCGCGGCGCTCGACCATGGCCCGGACCGCGACCCACCCCTTGTCGTGCAGCGGGCTGACCGTCGGCGACTCGATGCCCGGGCGTGACGTGGCAGGCCGCCTCGACGTGCTCGACCCGGACGTCGTAGTCGATCATCACGTAGCGGCGGGCGATGATGACGCCGTTGATGCGGCGCACGAGCTGGTCGACCTGGCGTCGTCGTCCCCGGCGCGCGCCGCTGCGCGGATCAGCACCGCCTCGGACTGCGCAGGATCGGCTCGCCGACGATCTCGAGCCCGGCCTGCCGCAGGGTGGTGCCGGTCGACACCACGTCGGCGATGACGTCCGCGACGCCGAGCCGGACCGCGGTCTCGACCGCGCCGTCGAGGTGGACCACCTCGGCGTCGATGCCGCGCTCGGCCGAGGTCGCGGCGCACGAGGCCCGCGTAGGAGGTGGCGACCCGCTTGCCGGCGAAGTCGTCGACGCGGTCACCGTGCCCGGGACGGCGGCGTAGCGGAACGTCGAGCCGCCGAACCCGAGCGCGAGCAGCTCCTCGGCGTCGGCTCCGCTGTCGAGCAGCAGGTCGCGGCCCGTGAGGCCGAGGTGGATCCGGCCCGAACCGACGTAGGTGGCGATGTCCCGTGGACGCAGGAAGAAGAACTCGACGTCGTTGTCCGGGTCGACGAGCACGAGCTCGCGGCGGTCGCGACGCTGGCGGTAGCCCGGCCTCGGCCGAGCAGCGCGGTGGCGGCCTCGGACAGGGTGCCCTTGTTGGGCACGGCGACGCGCAGCATCGCGGACGGCCTTCGTGACGTGGTCGGCGAGCGAGGGTGCCGGGAGACGGTCGGGGTCCCCGGGGGCGGTCGGCTACAGGTGAGCGTAGACGTCGTCCAGATCGAGCCCGGTCGCCAGCATCAGCACCTGCAGGTGGTAGAGCAGCTGGCTGATCTCCTCGGCGGTCCGCTCGCGGCCCTCGTGCTCGGCCGCCATCCAGACCTCGGCGGCCTCCTCGACGATCTTCTTGCCGATGGCGTGCACGCCGGCGTCGAGCGCGGCGACCGTGCCCGAGCCCGGCCGGGCGCTCCGGCGCCTTCCGCTGCAGCTCGGCGAACAGGTCGTCGAAGGTCTTCACGTGTGGCTCCTCGACGGGCGGACGCGGCGCGGGCCGCGGCGGGAGCGTAGGCGAGCGGGCCGCGGTCGCCGACCGGTCGGTGGGTGCCGTCGCGCTAGGCTCGCCGACCTCCGGTCGCCAACCGTCGAGCGCCGGCGTCATCCCCGTCCAGACCTCGGAGCCGCACCGTGTCCGACGTCCCCCGGTGACCCCGGTCCGAGCAGCCGTCCGAGGAGGAGGTCCGCGCCTACCTCGGCCAGCTGCGCGGCGCGCCCGCCGAGCAGGTCATCGCCGAGGTGGTCTCGGCGCTGCTGAACGCCGCGCAGGTCAAGCTCGGCCGCCGCGACGGTCGGCTGCTGCTCGACCTGTCCGCGTCGGTCGTCGACGGCGCGCGTGCGCACCTGCCCGGCCGAGCTGCTCCAGCAGGTCGACGACGTGCTCGCCCAGCTGCGCGTCGCGCAGGTCGAGGCCGAGCGCGAGGTCGCCGAGGCGGCGGCGCAGGGCCACATCGAGGAGCGGCGACCTCGGCGCCGACGGCGGCGGCGGCGGCCGGCGGCGCCGCCGCCGGCCGGGCCGCCGCCGCGGCGAGCCCGCTCGGCGGCGCCCGCCCGTAGGAGCCCGCCGGCGAGCGCGACTCGCGGCTGTGGGTCCCCGGCCGCTGACCGCCCGACCACCGCGGCGGCACGGCTCCGCGGGTCCCGTGGTAGCCTCGCCCGCGCGTGCCGCGCGTCGTGCGCGCACAACCGCATACCAAGCGGTGCCGGACCGGCGCGACAGCTCGCGACGACGGTCCGTGCCACCCACCCGACAGGTCCGCCTGCCCGGGTCCGACGTCCCACCCGCCCGCGCCACGTGCGGCGGCGGTCCGCTGTGGACGTGTGACCGCGGACGGCGACCCGCACGGGTCGCCGTTCTCGCGTGTGCACGCGGCCGCGGCCGGCACCCGGACGCCGACCCCAGCGACCGCCGGACCACCCCACGCCCGAGGAGGCAGCAGCATCAACGACCAGCAGCAGCGTCTGAACGCCGACATCAAGGTCCCGCGCGTCCGACTCGTGGACGCCGACGGGACGCAGGTGGGCATCGTCCCGCTCGCCCAGGCCCTGCGCCGTGCGCGCGAGCAGGAGCTCGACCTCGTCGAGGTCGCCGCCCAGGCCGACCCGCCGGTCTGCCGGATCATGGACTACGGCAAGCAGAAGTACCAGCAGACGCAGAAGGACAAGGAGGCGCGCAAGCGGCAGAACCAGATCGTCGTCAAGGAGATCAAGATGCGCCCCAAGATCTCCTCCAACGACTACGGCACGAAGTCGGGCCACGTGCGCCGCTTCCTCGAGGCCGGGTCGAAGGTCCGCGCGTCGATCATGTTCCGCGGTCGCGAGATGACCCACACCGAGCTCGGCAAGCGCCTGCTCGACCGGCTCGCCGAGGACATGCAGGAGCTCGCCTCGGTCGAGCTCGAGCCCAAGGTCGACGGCCGCAACATGGTGATGGTCCTCGCGCCGCACAAGAACAAGGCCACCGTCGAAGGCCGAGAGCGACGCCGCCGCGGCGGCCGTCCGACGCGCCGCCGAGGCACCGGCGCCCGCGCCCGACGACCGACGCCCCGCCGACGACGGCCCACGGCCACGCCCGGACGCGACCGCCGCTGCCTGACGCGGCGCCGACGCCGCCGGTCCCGGCCACCGACTGTCCACGACCCGCACCACGACGCCAGGAACCGACGATGCCCAAGCAGAAGACCCACAGCGGTGCGAAGAAGCGGTTCCGCGTCACCCGGAACGGCAAGGTGATGGTGCGCCAGAAGAACCGCGCGCACATCCTCGAGAAGAAGTCGGCGGCCCGCAAGCGCCGCCTCGCGGGCGACACGGTCCTGGCCCCCGGCGACGCCGCCAAGGTCAAGCGCCTGCTGAACCAGTGATCGCCGGCCCGGCTCGTGCCGGGACGCGGCGACGAGACCACCGCAGCTGCCTGACTCGTGCAGCCGACGAAGGAGCACCACGATGGCGCGCGTGAAGCGTGGCGTCCACGCCAAGAAGAGCCACAAGGCGGTCCTCGACCGGGCCAAGGGGTTCCGCGGCGCCCGCAGCCGCCGGTTCAAGGTCGCCAAGGAGGCCGTCTACCACGCCGAGCGGTACGCCTACCGCGACCGGCGCGCGCGCAAGGGTGACTTCCGCCAGCTGTGGATCACCCGCATCAACGCGCAGGCTCGCGTCGAGGGGCTGTCCTACAGCCGCCTGATGCACGGGCTGAAGCTCGCCGAGGTCGACGTCGACCGCAAGGTCCTCGCCGACCTCGCCGTCCGCGACCAGGCCGCCTTCGGCGCGCTCGTCGCGACCGCCAAGAAGGCGCTCGAGTCGGACGCGGCCTGAACCGGCCGATCACTCGGTCGGACGCCGGGGCTGGACCGCCTCCGAGGATCGTCGCGTCTCTCTCGCGTACCCTCACCGCCGTGGACCGGCTGAGCTCCGACGCTTCCGAGGCGCTGCGGCGTCTCGACCTCGCCGTGGAGGACGGCGAGGTGGCGCGCCTCGCGGAGCGGTTCGACCTCGACCTGCTCGTGCTGTTCGGCAGCGCCTCCCGTGAGGCGGCACCGCCGCACGATCTCGACCTCGGCTACCTCGCTGCGTCACGGATCGATCACTGGCAGCTGCTGTCCGAGCTCACCCGCCTGGTGGGTTCCGAGCTGGTCGATCTGGTCGATCTCGCCACCGCCCACGTGGTGCTGCGCGCCGCCGTCTACGAGGGGACCCCGATCCACGAACGCGTCCCGGGGAGGTTCGCCGAGCAGCAGATGGGAGCGATCGCCCAGCACCTCGACACGCGCTGGCTCCGCCTGCTCGACCTCGAGCTGATGGCCGAAGGGGTCCGGTGCTCGTCGAGGCGGCAGTCAAGCTCAACACCCACGTGGTGAGCACGTCCGTCGGGCGCTCGCCCGAGTCGTACCGAGCATCGTTCGTCGGTGCGGCTGAGGCGGGAGCGCTGCCCCGTGAGCTCGCCGAGGGGCTCGCCGCGTCGGCGGGCTTGCGGAACGTCATCGTGCACCTCTACGACGAGATCGACCTCGACAAGCTCGCGGCCGGGGTCGCCTCGGCGCGCGAGCTGTACCCGAGCTACGTCGAGCATCTCGCGGGGTACGCACGGGCTGCCACCGAAGCGTGACCGGACACCCCGTGCATCGGTGCCGTCGCGTACCCGCCGAACGCGAGGGATCGTGACCGAGGGACCCGAGCTGACCTCCACCCGCAACCCGCGGGTGCGTGACGCCGCCGCGCTCGCGCGCCGCCGGGAGCGGCTGCCAGCGGGCCAGCACCTCGTCGAGGGCCCGCGCGCGGTCGGCGAGGCGCTCGCCGCCGGCGTGGTCGTCGAGGTGTTCGTCGTGCCGGGCCGGCTCGACGAGCTGGACCTGCCCGCCGGCGACCCGGGTGACCGAGGTCGCCGACCACGTGCTCGCCGCCATCGCGGACGCGGCCACGCCCCAGGGGGTCGTCGGCGGTGGCACGCACACCGCGTGCCGCGCTCGACGAGGCGCTCACCGGCGAGCTGGTGGTCGTGCTCGACCGGGTCAGCCGACCCCGGCAACGTCGGCACCATCGTGCGGACCGCCGATGCCGCCGGCGCCGGCGGGGTGGTCGTGCTCGCCGGCGAGCGCGGACCCGTTCGGGCCCGAAGGCGGCCCGCAGCGCCGTCGGGTCGACCTACCACCTGCCGATCGCCGTCGACGTCGACCGCGCGACGCTGCTCGAGGCCTGCCGCGTCGCAGGGCAGGACCGTGCTCGGCCTCGACGCCGGCGCACCCCGATCGGTCTTCGACCTCGAGCCCGGCGAGGCGCCGGTCGCGCTCGTGCTCGGCAGCGAGGCGCACGGGCTCGCCGACGCCGCTGCGCTCGACGGCAGCGTGGCCATCCCGATCGCCGGCCGGGCGGAGTCGCTGAACGTCGCCGCCGCGGCCGCGGTCGCCTGCTTCGCGGTGGCGCGCACGCTGCGCGCGGGATCGAACCGGTAGGGTCCGAACGGCGACGTCGTGGGAGGTGGTGCGTGGCGGACGAGCGGTCGATCCTCGACACGCTCCCCGAGGCGGTCGTCGTGGTCGACGAGCGACGGCGCGTGGTCCGCCGTCAACGATCGTGCGGCGACGCTGCTCGGCCTCGGCCCGGACGCCGTCGGCAGGCCGCTCGACGAGGTCCTCGACCTGCGCGACGACGCCGGCGCCCGCTGCCGCGCCTCGCGTCGCGCCCGCCGACCGTCGGTGACCGGCTCGCCGAGCGGGTCCTGCGCGTCGGCCGACGGCCGACCGTGCCGCCCGGTCGCCATCGCCGGGACGCTGGCAGCGACGGCCAGCTGGTGCTGACCGCCCGCAGCGCGGGCCGACGCGAGCAGCTCGACGCCGTCCGCGGCGACGTCGTCGCGACCGTCAGCCACGAGATCCGCTCGCCGCTGACCAGCGTCAAGGGGTTCACCCGCACGCTGCTCGCCCGGTGGGACCGGTTCTCGGACGAGCAGAAGCGCGCGATGCTCGAGACCATCGACGCCGACGCCGACCGGGTCACCCGGTTGCTCAAGGAGCTGCTCGACGTCTCGCGCATCGACGCCGGGCGGGTCGCAGCTGCACCGCAGCCGCGTCGACGTCCTGGCGCTCGCCTCCGCCGTGGTCGACAAGGCCCGCCACCACGACGCCGGCGCGGGACCGCGTCATCGACGTCGACCCGCGGACGGAGCTGCCGCCGCTGCTCGCCGACGCCGACAAGCTCGAGCAGGTGCTGGTCAACCTCGTCGAGAACGCGCTCGGCTACGCCGACGGCCGCGTCGAGGTCCGCGTCGAGTCTCGACGACGACGACCTGCACCTCGTGGTCGCCGACGAGGGCCCGGGCATCCCGCGCGGACCAGCACCGGCTCGTGTTCCAGAAGTTCGGCCGTGGCCGCGGCGTCCGGCGGGCCGGGCACGGGCCTCGGGCTCTACATCACCCGGGGCCTCGTCGAGGCCCACGGCGGCCGGGTCTGGATCGACCCCGACGCGCCGGTCGGGGCCCGCTTCCACGTGGCGCTGCCCGTCGACGCGTCGGCTGACGCCGGGTCCCGCGCCGGCGCGACGGCCGCCGTGCGGCGCGCGTCTACGCTGCGGCGCCGTCGACCAGCGCGTCATCGACCCGATGCCGAGACGGCTCCAGCGTGACCGACCTCACCGAGCTCCAGGACGACGCCACTCGCGGCCGCCGCTGACGCGCGCCGACCTCGACGCGCTCGACGAGGTGCGCGTCCGCTTCACCGGCAAGCGGTCGCCCCTGGTCGAGCTGCAGCAGGGCATGCGCGACCTGACGCCCGACGAGCGCAAGGAGCGCGGCCAGCAGCTCAACGCCTTCAGGGCCGCCTTCAGCGCCGCCTACGACGCCCGCCGCGCCGAGCTCGGCCGCCGCCGCGCTGCGCGCCCGGCTCGAGACCGAACGCCTCGACCTCACCCTGCCGCCGCGGCGGCTGCCGGTCGGCCGGCCCCACCTGCTGACCCAGGTCGAGCACGAGATGCTCGACGTCTTCGTCGGCATGGGCTTCGCGGTCGCCGAGGGTCCCGAGGTCGAGTCCGGCGCCTACAACTTCGACCTGCTCAACATCGAGCCCGACCACCCGGCCCGCCAGGAGATGGACACCATCTACGTCTCCCGCGAGGACGACGTGGTCCTGCGCACCCACACCTCGCCGGTCCAGGCGCGGGTCGATGACCACGCAGGAGCCGCCCATCGCCGTGGTGTGCCCCGGCCGGGTGTTCCGCGCCGACGCCGTCGACGCGACCCACTCGCCGGTGTTCACCCAGGTCGAGGGGCTGGTCGTCGCCGAGGGCATCACGATGGCGCACCTGCGCGGCACCTTGCTGGCCTTCGCCCGGCGCCTGTTCGGCGCGGACCGCGAGATCCGGATGCGGCCGTCGTTCTTCCCGTTCACCGAGCCGTCGGCCGAGATCGACGTGACCTTCGAGGGCCACCCCGTCCGGGTGGCTCGAGATCCTCGGCGCCGGGATGGTCGACCCGAACGTGCTCACCGCCTGCGGCATCGACGCCGACCGCTACACGGGTTCGCCTTCGGCATCGGGGTCGAACGCGTCGCGATGCTGCGCCACGGCGTCACCGACATCCGCGACCTCTACGACAGCGACGTCCGGTTCCTCACCACGTTCTGAGCCCGACCCGGCTCCACCCGCCCGTCGTCCGTCGCTCGCCCCGCCTCGGAGCCTCGAACGTTGAAGCTGCCCCTGTCCTGGCTCGCCGCCCACGTCGACCTCGTCGTCCACGTCGGTGGCCCGTCCCGACGGTTCGATCGACGTCGACGCGCTCGTCGACGTGATGAGCCTCAACGGGCTCGAGGTCGAGGAGGTCACCACCCCCGGTGCCGGGACCGCGGGGTGCGCACCGCCCGGGTGCTCGACTGGGCGCCGCACCCCGACGCCGACAAGCTCCGCGTCGCGCACGTCACCGGCGAGGGCGGCGAGGGCGCGATCGAACTGGTCTGCGGCGCGTCGAACTTCGACGTCGGCGACGTGGTCGCCCACGCCTTCCCCGGCTCGTCGATCCCCGGCATGGCGAGCATGGCTCAGCGCGAGATCCGCGGCGTGGTGTCCAACGGGATGCTCGCCTCCGCCCGCGAGCTGCAGCTCGGCGACGACCACGACGGCATCCTCGTCCTGCCGCCGGACACGCCGCTCGGGGTCGCGCTCACCGACCTGCTGCCGCATCGGCGAACCGGTCATCGAGATCGCGGTCCAGGCCGACCGCGGCGACCACCTCTCGGTCCTCGGCGTCGCCCGCGACCTCGCCGCCATCCTCGACACCACCTGGCCGGCACCGGAGGTGCCCGGCGACCCCGCCGCCGACCGCGGGCGTCCCGGTCGACCTCGACACCGACGGCTGCGCCTCGCTTCGTGGCCTGGACGCTCGAGGACGTCGACCGTCCGGCCCTCGCCGCCGTGGCTGCAGCAGCGGCTCGCGCAGTGCGGCGTGCGGTCGATCGACGTGGTCGTCGACGTCACCAACTACGTGATGCTCGAGCTCGGCCAGCCGCTGCACGCCTTCGACCTCGACCAGCTCGCGGGGCCCGCGCCTGACCGTCCGCCGGTCCGACGGCGGCGAGACAGCTGGCCACCCTCGACGACCAGGAGCGCGACCCTCGAGCGCCGGCGACCTCGTCATCGACGACGCCGAGCGACCGGTCAGCCTGGCCGGCGTCATGGGCGGCCGCGACACCGAGGTGACCGCAGGGACCACGCCGCGTCCTGATCGAGGCCGCCGTCTGGGAGCCGCCGCGATCCGGCGCGACCTCGCGCCGCCTGAACCTGGTCAGCGAGGCCTCGCCAGCGCTTCGAACGGCGCGTCGACCCGGCCGGCGCGGCCCGTGGCGGCGGCCCGCGCCGTGCAGCTGCTCGACCGAGCTCGCCGGCGCGCGGCCCGTCGGGACCGACGCCGTCACCGCCGGCACGGCGCCCGACTTCGTGGCGCGGCCCGACCGTCGACGGTCGACACCGCACCGCGTCCGGCGGCTGCTGGCCGTCGACGAGCTCGACGCCGACCGCCAGGCGGCGACTGCTCCGCCGCAGTCCGGTGCCGAGGTCGAGGTGGCCGGCGGCGACCGGCTCGCGCGTCACGCCGCCGACCTGGCGCGGCGACCTGCGACGCGAGGCCGACGTCGCCGAGGAGGTGGCCCGGCTCCACGGCTACGAGCGCCATCCCGGCCGCGCTGCCGGCGCTGACGACCACCGGTGGGCTCACCGCCGGCGCAGCGCGCTCGAGCGCGAGGTGCGCGACGTCGCCCGCGCCGCCGGGCTTCGCACGAGGCGGTCACCCGACCCTTCGTCGGCGATCGAGGCGCTGGAGGGCGTGCGTGCCGACCGACGGGCCGGGTCGAGCTCGCCAACCCGCTGGCCAAGGACGCCGCCGCGATGCGACCGTCGCTGGTCGAGGGGCTGCTGCAGGCGCGTCCGCCGCAACGTCGGCCAGGGCCGTCCCGGGACGGCCCTGTTCGAGTTCGGGCGGCTGTTCCGACCCGGTCGGCGACGCCGCTCGGGGCGGTCGCTCGACGGCGCTGCGCGCGGCCCTCGGCGGCGCCGACTGGCGCTGGCGCGACCCCGACGGGACGCGACCTCCCGATCCAGCCGCGGACGGTCGCGCCTCGCGGCGCAGGGGCTGCGGCTCGGGGACGACTGGCTCGATCCCGACGACCGCTGGTCGGTGCGCCGACCTGCTCGCCGTCGCTCGACGCGCATGGTGGCGCGCGGCGCACCGCCGGCGGCGGGCCGCACCGGCTCGACCGCGTGCCCGGTGGAGCGGGACGGGTTCCACCCCGGCCGCACCGTGCGCGCTCCGAGCTCGGTCGGCCACGAGGTCGGGCGTCGCCGGCGAGCTCGCACCCCGACGAGGCCGACCGCCGCGACCTGCCCGAACCGGTCGTGGTCGCCGAGCTGCTGCTCGAGCCGTTCCTGCGGGCCGTCCGGCGGAGGGCGACCGCCCGGTGACGGCGCAGCCCGCTGGTGCAAGCACCCGGCGCTGACCATCGACGTCGCGCTCGTGGCCGACGACGACGTGCCCTACGCCGACCCTGGAGCGGGCGGTGCGGGAGGGCGCCGGCGACCTGCTCGACGGGCTGTGGTGGTTCGACGAGTACCGCGGCGCCCAGGTGGGCGAGGGGCGCCGCAGCGTCGCGATCCGGCTGCGGTTGCAGGCGCCCGACCGCCAGCTGACCGACGCCGACGAGAAGCAGGTCATCGAGGCGGTCGCCGCCCGCCGCCGACGCGGTCGGTGCGACCCTGCGGCGCTGATGCGGTGACCAGCGGCGCGCGAACGGCGCGCGGCGCGGTAGGGAACGCGGCGGGCGCGCGCGGAAGCGACTCGCGGGCCGGGGCGGACGTCCGGCGCGCGAAGCGGAGGTCGCCCGTGCGTCCGACCCGATCGCGTCTCCTGGTCCTGGCCGCGGCCGCGTCGCTCTGCACCGGCTTCCTGCCGGTCGGTCGCGGCGACCCGCTGGCGATCGACGTCGGCCTCGGCCTGCCGTCGCTGACGGTGGCCGCCGAGCCGCCCAACATCGAGCACGTCGCCAACATCGCCTACGCGGACCGCGTACGGCACGGGCGCCAACCAGGGCACCGACCTCGAGTTCGCCACGATCCCGCGTCCAGCGCCAGGTCGAGGCGCCGCGCGGCAACGGGGCAGCGGCAAGGCGCGGTCGCGGATCGTGGACCGTCACCGAGGAGCGGACCTTCGTGTTCGCGGGCGCCTACACCAACGGGCTGCAGATCCTCGACGTGACCGACCCGGCGCGCCCGAGCCGGTCGCGCGTCTACGACTGCGCCATCGCGCAGGGCGACGTCCAGGTCTTCGAGCGCGACGGCCGCTGGCTGCGTCGCCTACACCCGCGACAGCGGCTACGCCGCCCAGACGCGGACGGACTCGACCTGCTTCCAGGAGGCCGAGGCGCTCGGGTTCGGCGCCGCCGACGAGCTCGGCCCCGGCACCTTCATCGTCGACGTGACCGACCCGGCGGCTCCGACGCTGGCGTCGTTCGTCGTCGTTCCCCAAGGGCTCGCACAACCAGACCGTGCACCCGAGCGGCGACTACCTCTACAACTCCAACTCCGAGCTGATCACCTCCGTGGTCGGCGAGGTCGGCATCGAGGTCGTCGACATCCGCGACCTGTCCGCGCCCGCAGCAGGTCGCCTTCGTGCCGCTGCCGATCCGGCCGGGCCTCGGCACCGAGTCGCACGACATCACCTTCAACGCCGACGGGAACCGGGCGTACTCGGCCGCGCTGTCGCAGACGGTCATCATCGACACCACCGACCCGACGGCGACCCGACGGTCGATCAGCTCGTTCGTCGACCCGACGATCAACGTCGAGCACCAGGCCGACCCGATCACCATCGACGACCCGATCCTCGGCGAGCGCGACTTCCTCATCATCGAGGACGAGGTCGTCGGCGCCTCGGCGACGGCGCAGTGCCCCAACGGCGGCGTGCACGTCTACGACATCACCGGCGACCTCGAGCGGAACCCCGTCAAGGTCGGCTACTGGAACATCGGCGCACGTCGGCCCGACCACAGCGTGAACGGCAGCTGCACCGCCCACGTCTTCGAGCTGCACGAGGAGGAGCAGCTGATGACCATCGCCTTCTACAACGGCGGCGTCCGGGTGGTCGACCTGTCGGGCCTCGTCGGGGTGGCGCTCGGCGACGACCGGTGTCGGGATGCGCGAGGTCGCCAGCTTCCGCTTCGAGGACGCCGACACCTGGGCCGTCAAGGCGCCATCGGTCGACCGCGACGGTGTCTTCCACATCTACGGCAACGACCAGCGCCGTGGTTTCGACGCCTACCGCGTCGACCTGTCCGAGGGGACCGACGCGGCCGCTGCCTCCGGGACACCCGGACGGTGGTTCTCGCCGGCCGAGTTCGACGAGCTGGCCGCCGCCCTGCCCACGGCTCGCCCCGACCCAGCTGGACCCGTTCCGCTGCCTGCTCGCTCGCGGCTGACCCAGCCGAGGGGAGGGGACGGCACCGCCCGACCACCGGGCGGTGCCGTTACCGTCCTGCCGTGGCCAGCATCCCGATCTCGCGCGGCGTCTCGATCCCCGAGGCGGAGCTCGACGCTGCGCGCATCGCGGTCCTCGGGCCCGGGCGGCCAGGGCGTCAACACCACCGACTCCAAGGTCGAGCTGCGCTGGAACGTGCCGCGAGTCGCGGGCGCTGACCGACGCCCAGCGGGCCCGGATCCTCGACCGGCTCGGCTCGCGGATCACCAACGACGGGGTCCTGATCCTCCAGGTCGTCCGAGCAGCGCAGCCAGCACCAGAACCGCGAGGCGGCCATCGCCCGGCTGCGGGCGCTCGTCGGCGAGGCGATCGAACCGCCGAAGGTCCGGCGGCCGACGCGCCGCACGCGTGGCTCCAAGGAGCGGCGCCTGCGCGCCAAGAAGCAGCGCAGCGAGACCAAGAAGCTGCGCAAGCCACCCGAGACGCCTGACCCGGCGCCGGCAGCGATCGCCCGCTCGGCCCACCGGGCCTATGCGGTCGAGATGCATAGACTTTGCAGTTGCCCTGCATGGTCGTGCAGACTCCCGCTTCCGTCGACCTCGGGAGCTCGCGCGTGGCGCACCGTCTCGGCATCGTCGGCGCCTCCGGGTACGGCGGCGCCGAGCTGCTGCGCCTGCTCGGCGGCCCACCCGGCGCATCGAGGTCGCCGTCGTCGCGGCCCACTCGCAGGCGGGGACGCCCGTCGCCGACCTGTTCCCGAACCTCGCCGGCGACGCGCGTCTTCGACGCGGTCGACCTCGACGCGCTCGGCGGCTGCGACGCCGTGGTGCTCGCCGACGCCGCACGGCGCCGCCCTCGAGCTCGGTGCGGCGCTGTTCGACGCCGGCGTCCGCGGTCGTCGACCTGTCGGCCGCCTTCCGGCTCGAGCGTCGAGGGCTTCGCCACCTGGTACGGCGAGGACCACCCGCGCCCGGACCTCGCGGCGGGTGACCCGGCCGCCGACGCGCGCGCCGTCTACGGCCTGCCCGAGCTCGGGCTACCGCGACGCGATCCGTGGCGCGACGCCTGGTGGCCAACCCCGGGTGCTACCCGACGGCGACGCTGCTCGGGCTCGCACCGCTGCGCCGACCTGCTCGTGCCCGGGCAGCGTCGTGGTCGACGCCAAGTCGGGCACCTCCGGCGCGGGCCGCGCCGCCAAGGACACGCTGCACTTCGCGCACGTGCACGGCGACCTCACCGCCTACGGCGCGCCCGGCCACCGCCACACCGGCGAGATCGAGCGGTGGCTGCCCGGCCGACCTCGGGCCCGTCAGCTTCACCCCGCACCTGGTCCCGATGGTCGCGCGGCCTGCTGGCCACGGCGTACGGCGACCGCCAGCGACGGGTCGACGCGGCCGACGTCCAGGACGCGCTCGCACGACCGCCTACGACGACGAGCCGTTCGTGCACGTCCTGCCGCTCCGGGACCTTCCCGCACACCAAGGCGCTCGCCGGGTCCAACGGGTGCCAGCTGTCGGCGGTCGTCGACCCCCGCACCGCGCCGGGTCACGGTCACCAGCGCCATCGACAACCTCGGCAAGGGCGCGGCCGGCCAGGCCCTCCAGAACCTCAACCTGCTGCTCGGCCTCGAGGAGACCACCGGCCTGACCGCCGATCGGGGTGTACCCGTGAGCCCGTTCCCGGGCTGGGGGCCGAGCCGACCGCAGCGGGCTCGACGCCCGTCGACGGCGGCGTCACCGCCGTCGCCGGGCTTCCGTGCCGCCGGCGTGGTCAGCGGCGTCAAGGCGTCCGGCAAGCCGGACCTCGCGCCTGCTCGTCGCCGACGAGCCCGCGGCGTCGCCGTCGTCACGACCACCAACCTGGTCAAGGCCCCGGCCTGCACGCCTGCAGCGAACGGCACGCGGCGGACGGGCGGGCCCGGGCCGTGGTCATCAACAGCGGCAACGCCAACGTCTGCACCCCCGACGGCGAGGCGCACACCGAGCGCATCGCGGAGGCGGCCGCCGCGGCCACCGGCCTGGACGCCGACCGACGTGCTGGTGCATGTCGACCGGGGTCATCGGCGTCCCGCTCCCGATCGAGCGCATCGAGGCAGCGCTGCCCGCCCTCGCCGACGGCGCTGACCCCCGACGGCGGCGACGCGGCCGCCGAGGCGATGCTGACGACCGACACCCGGACCAAGCAGGTCGCGTTCCGGGTCACCGACGACCAGGGCACGCTGCACCGTCGCGGGGATGGCCAAGGGCGTCGGCATGATCGAGCCGACGATGGCGACCCTGCTGGTGGTCCTCGACCACCGACGCGCCGGTCCACGCCACGCATCCTGCGCAGCCTGCTGCGCCGCGCGGTCGACACCAGCTTCAACCGCATCAGCGTCGACGGGGACCGGTCCACCTCGGACACCGATCGCGGTGCTCGCCAGCGGACGGGCGACGACGCCGCCCGGGGTCGAGACCCTCGGCCGCGCGCTCCAGGCGGTCTGCGCCGACCTGGCGCACCAGGTCGTCGCCGACGGTGAGGGTGCCACGCGCGTCGCCGCCGTCACCGTCCGCGGCGCCGCCACCGAGGAGGACGCCGCCGCGCTCGCACGCGCGCGTCGCGACCTCGCTGCTCGTCCGGGCGGCGATCCACGGCGCCGACCCGAACTGGGGCCGCATCCTGATGGCGCTCGGCAACGCCGGCGTCGACATCGACCCGCGCCGGGTGAGCGTCACCTGCGGCGGCATCACCGTCTGCCGGTTCGGGGTCGCGCCAGCTTCGACCGCGGCCAGGCGCGAACGCGATGTCGCGCCCCGAGGTCGAGATCGGCATCGAGGTCGGCGCCGGCCGGCTCGAGCGCGACCGTCCTGACCTGCGACCTCACCCCCGAGTACGTCCGCTTCAACAGTCAGTACACGACGTGACGCGCGCACGTGCGACCACCTGATGGCCGTCGGAACCGCACGATCAGCGCAGCGCCGTCGCCCAGGAGAAGGCGGCGGTGCTCCGCGAAGCGTTGCCGTGGATCACCCGGTTCCACGGGCAGACCGTCGTCATCAAGTACGGCGGCAACGCCATGATCGACGACGAGCTCAAGCGTTCCTTCGCCGCCGACGTCGCGCTGCTGCACTTCGTCGGGCTGCGGCCCGTCATCGTCCACGGCGGCGGCCCGCAGATCAGCGACCTGGCCGACCCGGCTCGGGGTCGTCGTCGAGCTTCGTCGGCGGCCTCCGGGTCACCGACGCCGCGATGATGGACGTGGTGCGGATGGCGCTGCTCGGCCAGGTCAACCCCGAGCTGGTCGGCCTGGTCCAGGAGGCCGGCGCACCGAGCGTCGGGGTGGCCGGCACCGACGCCGGGCTGCTGCGGGTCCGCCCCGCCGTCGGACCCGACGGGCGAGGACCTCGGCCTGGTCGGCGAGGTCGAGCACGTCGACACCAGCTACCTGCGCGAGCTGCTCGCCGACGACGTCCTGCCCATCGTCGCCACCGTCGGTCGCGACGCGGACGGGGTGCGAACGCAACGTCAACGCCGACCTCGCGGCCGGCGCGATCGCGGCCGCGCTCGGCGCCAGCAAGCTCGTCTACCTCACCGACGTCCCGGGCCTCTACCAGGACTTCGGCGGCGACGAGCCAGGCGCTGATGAGCGAGGTGGCGGTCGACGAGCTCGCAACGGATGCTCGACGACGAGGAGCTGCACGCCGGGATGCGCCCGAAGGTGCGCTCGATCGTGGCGGCCGTCCGCGGCGGCGTCCCGCAGGCCCACATCCTCGACGGCCGGGTGCTGCACGCGGTCCTGATCGAGATCTTCACCGACGAGGGCGTCGGCACGATGGTCACCGCCGGCGGGCACACGATCCGCGACGCGCACCGCACGGGACGCGGTCGCCGCCGCAGCGGAGGTATCGCCGTGACCCACCTCGACCGACCTCCAGCACCGGGCCGCCGCCCACGTCATGCGCACCTACCCGCCTGCGCCGGCCGCGTTCGTGCGCGGGCAGGGCACGGTCCTGTTCGACGGCGAGGGCCAGGCGTGGCTCGACTTCCTCTGCGGGCCTGGCGGTCACGAGCCTCGGGCACGCCCACCCGGCGGTCACCGCGGCCGTCGCCGACCAGGCCGGCACGCTCGTCCACACCTCGAACCTGTTCCTCACCGAGCCCGCGGTCGAGCTCGCCGAACGGCTCGCGCGGATCGTCGGCTGGGACGACGCGACGGTGTTCTTCGCCCAGTGCGGCGCGACCGCGAACGAGGCGGCCATCAAGCTGGCCCGCAAGCACGGCAAGCGGCAGCACCCGGACAAGGTCCGCGTCGTCGCGCTCGAGGGCTCCTTCCACGGCCGCACCCTGGCGACGCTCGAGGCCACCGGTCAGCCGGCCAAGCACGCCCCGTTCGCGCCGCTCGCCGGGCTTCGTCGACCACGTCCCGCACGACGACCCGGACGCGCTCGCACGCGGCGGTCGACGACGACACCTGCGCGGTCCTGCTCGAGGTCGTGCAGGGCGAGGGCGGCGTGCGGCCGCTCGCGCCCGAGGTGCTGCGCGCCGCCCGCGAGGCCTGCGACCGCGTCGGCGCGCTGCTGATCGTCGACGAGGTGCAGACCGGCATCGGCCGGACCGGGCCCTGGTTCGCCTTCCAGGACACCGACGTGGTCCCCGACGTCGTCACCGTCGCCAAGGCGCTCGCCAACGGGCTGCCCATCGGCGCCTGCATCGCCCACGGCGAGGCGGCGAAGGTCTTCGAGCCCGGCGACCACGCCACGACCTTCGGCGGCAACCCGGTCGCGTGCGCCGCCGCCAACGCCGTCATCGCGACCATCGAGGCCGACGGGCATGCTCGCGACCGCCCGCGCGCGGGGCGCCCGGCTGCGCGACGGGCTCGACGGCGCTGGTCGGCGACCGCCCCGTTCGCCGCCGGGTCCGCGGTCGTCGGCCTGCTGCTCGGGCTGACGCTCGACGCGCCGGTCGCCGCCGAGGTCGTCGCCGCCTGCCGTGACCGCCGCCTGCTCGTCAACGCGGTCGGCGCCGGACGTGGTCCGGCTCGCCCCGCCGCTGACCGTCACCCGCCAGGAGATCGACCAGGCGCTGGCGGTGCTGCGCGAGGCGCTGGCCGACGTCGCATCGACGTCCGACCTGGAGGTGGCACCGTGAGCCGGATCCTCGTGGTCGAGGACGATCCCCACGTCCTCGCGCTGCTGACCTCGCTGCTCGAGTTCGAGGGCCATGACGTCGTGACGGCCGTCGACGGCCTCGAGGGCCTGTTCAAGGTCCGCAACGCCGATGTCGACGCCGTGCTGCTCGACGTGATGATGCCGGACATCGACGGCACCCGCGTGCTGCAGCAGCTGCTCGAGGAGCACGACGGCTCGCTGCCCGTCCCCGTGCTCGTGATGACGGGCTCCCCGCTCGGCGCTCGACGCTGCCGCGAGCTGCTCGGGATCGGCGCCGTCATCGACAAGCCGTTCGATCCCGACGACCTGGTCGAGCGCGTGCGCGAGATGCTGGCGCCGGACGCGGACGGGCCGACGCCGTGACCGCGACGAAGGCCACACGTCAGCGCGCGCTGCGCCGCCTGCTCGGCGAGCGCGACCTCGGCTCCCAGAGCGAGGTCCGCGAGGCGCTGGTCGAACGTCGGCATCGAGGCCCACCAGACCACCGTCTCCCGCGACCTCGACGAGCTCGGTGCCGTCCGCGTCCGCGGCTCCGACGGCGACGCTCGTCTACCGGCTCGCGGTCGACCCGGGACCCGGCGACGGCCCGCGAGCGGGTCGACGACGTGGTCCGTCAGTTCGTGGTGTCGGTGCGCTCGAGCGGCAACCTCGCCGTCCTCCGCACCCCACCCGCCTGCGCCCACCCGGTCGCCTCCGCGGTCGACCTCGCCGAACTCGACGACGTGCTCGCCACGGTCGCCGGCGACGACACCGTGCTCGTCGTCGCCTGCGACGGGCTCGGTGGCGCGGCGCTCGCGGACCGTTTCCGCGCCTGCCTGCGACGGCACCGCACCCTCCTGACCGCCGCACCGGCCGTGACACGCCCACCCGCCACCGCTGCCACCTGATCCCAGCGCCTCCCACCTCCCCGCCTCCCCGACCCGAACAGGAACCCCCGATGACCAAGCCGCGGATCGTCCTCGCCTACTCCGGCGGCCTCGACACCTCCGTCGCCATCCGCTGGATGAACGAGCACAAGGACGTCGACGTCGTCGCCTGCGCCGTCGACGTCGGTCAGGGCGTGGACGACCTCGAGGAGATCCGCCAGCGTGGCCTCGACTGCGGCGCGGTCGAGTCGGTCGTCGTCGACGCGCGCGCCGAGTTCGCCGACCGACTTCATCGCCCCGGCCCTCCAGGCCAACGCGATGTACATGGGCAAGTACCCGCTCGTGTCCGCCCTGTCGCGTCCGCTCATCGTCAAGCACCTCGTCCGGGTCGCCCGCGAGACCGGTGCCGCCGGCGTCGCCCACGGCTGCACCGGCAAGGGCAACGACCAGGTCCGCTTCGAGGTGGGCACGATGTGCCTCGCTCCCGACCTCGAGACCCTGGCGCCGATCCGCGAGTGGGGGCTGACCCGCGACGCGGCCATCGACTACGCCGAGGAGCGGGGCATCCCGATCCCGTCGATGACCAAGGAGCGCCCGTACTCGATCGACGAGAACGCGTGGGGCCGGACCGCCGAGTGCGGGATCCTCGAGGACCCGTGGGCGGCGCCGCCGGAGGACGTCTTCGAGCGCACCGTCTCGCGTCAAGGACGCGCCCGACGAGCCCGAGGAGGTCGTCATCGCCTTCCGGCACGGCCTGCCGGTCAGCCTCGACGGGCGCGAGCTGCCGCTCGCGGAGCTGGTCGCCGAGATCGACCGCGCGTGCCGGCGCCCACGGCGTCGGCCGCATCGACATGATCGAGGACCGGCTGGTCGGCATCAAGAGCCGCGAGATCTACGAGTGCCCCGGCGCCATCACGCTGCTCACCGCCCACCGCGACCTCGAGGACCTGTGCCTCGAGCAGGAGCTCGCCGACCACAAGCGGGTCGAGGAGGGCCGCTACGCCCAGCTGATCTACAACGGGCTGTGGTGGGGGCCGCTCAAGAAGGCCCTCGACGCCTTCATCGACGAGGCCAACCGCTACGTCAACGGCGAGGTCCGGGTCGAGCTGTTCAAGGGCAGCGCGACCGTCGTCGGGCGGCGCAGCCAGGACTCGGCGCTGTACGACTACGAGATGGCGACCTACGACGCGGGCGACCAGTTCGACCAGACCCTGGCGGAGGGGTTCGTCAAGCTGTGGGGCCTGCCGCTCAAGACCTGGTCCGCCATCACCCAGGACAACGCCGACCTGACCTGAACGGCTCGACGCGGAGGAGCACGAGTGAGCGAGCCACGCGACGCGACGGATGCCGGCCGGCTGTGGGGCGGACGCTTCGCCACCGGACCCGACGAGGCCGCGTGGCAGCTCGGCGTGTCGACCAGCTTCGACCGCGCAGCTGTGGCGTCAGGACCTCGCCGGGTCGGTGGCCCACGCCGGCGAGCTGCACCGCATCGGTGTGCTCGACGACGACGAGCACGCCGCGATGGTCGGACGCGCTCGACCGCTGCGCCGCGCTGTTCGCCGACGACGCGTTCCCGTTCCTGCCGACCGACGAGGACGTCCACGGCGCCGATCGAGCGCTGGCTCGTCGAGGACCTCGGGCCGCTCGGCGGCAAGCTCCGCGCCGGCCGGTCGCGCAACGACCAGATCGCCAGCGACCTGCGCCTGTGGTGCCGCGACGCCTGCGACGACCTCGTCGTGCTCGTCGGCGCGCTCCAGGAGGCGTTCGTCGACCAGGCCGAGGCCCACCTCGGGTGGCTCGCGCCCGGCTACACCCACCTGCAGCGCGGCCAGCCGGTGCTGCTCAGCCACCACCTGCTCGCCTACGTGTGGATGCTCGACCGCGACGCCGGGCGGCTGCGCGACGCCCGCGGCGCGGCTCGACGCCTCCGTGCTCGCCTCGGGCGCGCTCGCGGGGCAGACGCTCGGGCTCGACCCGCAGCGCCTACGCCGACGCGCTCGGCTTCGACCGGGTCATCGAGAACTCGATGGACGCCGTGGCCTCCCGCGACTTCGCGCTCGAGGTGCTGTCCGCCTGCGCGATCCTCGCCGTCACGCTGTCGCGGCTGGGCGAGGAGATCGTCCTGTGGGCGACCGCCGAGTTCGGGTTCGCCCGGGTCGGCGACGGCTTCTCGACCGGCAGCTCGATCATGCCGCAGAAGCGCAACCCCGACATCGCCGAGCTGGTGCGCGGCAAGGCCGGGCCGGGTCATCGGTGACCTCGTCGCGCTGCTCACGACCGTCAAGGCGCTGCCGCTGACCTACGACCGCGACCTGCAGGAGGACAAGGAGCCCGTCTTCGACGCCGTCGACACCCTGCGGTTGGTCCTGCCGGCCATCACCGGCACGGTCGCGTCGCTCACCTTCGACGCGAGCGGCTCGCCGCCGCGGCCGTCGGGGGGTTCGCGCTGGCGACCGACCTCGCCGAGGAGCTCGTCCGCCGCGGCGTCCCGTTCCGCGAGGCCCACGAGGTCGTCGGCGAGGTGGTCCGTCTCGCGGAGTCGCAGGGCGTCGACCTCGACGGGCTCGACCCCGACGAGCTCGCGGCCGCCCACCCCGCGCTCGACCCGTCGGTGGCGGACCTGCTCGACTCCGCGATCGGCGGTCGATCGGCGGGACGGCGTCAACGGCACCGCCACCTCGTCGGTCACCGCCCAGCTCGACCACGCGAGGCAGGCCGCTCGGCGCAACGCCGGTTCGGCGGGCTAGTCGGAGCCGTCCCGTGCGCGGTCGCGCGACGTCAGGTGCGCGGGGGAGAGGCCGACCGCGCGGAGCTCGACGGCCGCCAGCTCGCTGTAGCGGCCGGCGGCGAGCGCCGCCGCCGGGTCCTCGACCTCCCGCCGCAGCAGCCGGAGCGGTCGCGTCGTCGCGGCCCGCGTGCCGAGCAGCTGCGCGGCGTGGGGGGACGCCAGCAGGTGCTCGACCTCGCGGGCCTCACGGATCCAGCGGACCCGCCCCGGCAGGTACCGCGCGACCACCCAGCCGAGCACGACGCCCGCCAGCAGCGCGGGCACCCAGAAGGCGACCGCCGCGACGCCGTCGGCGACCTGCTGTCCGGCCCCGACCAGCCCGTCGCCAGCGCCACCGAGGGTGCGGAACGGCGCGCTCAGCGCGCCACCGACCCCCGGGATGCCGTCGACGGCGTCGCTCGCGCGATCGGCAGCCGTCGTCACGGTGCGACCGGATCGGTCCAGCCCGTCGGCGACCACACCGAACTCGCTGATGGCCTCGGACAGGCGCCGCGCGGTCCGTACGACCCACCAGACCAGGGCGAGGACCACGGCGTCCCCGGCCACCTGGCGCAGCCGGAGACCCGTATCGTCCGCGTAGAGTCGGAGATCCACCTGGTGCGCCTCCCGTCGGGTGGCTCGGTGGTAGCGGACCCGGAGGCTCGAGGGGGTGGTCGTTCTGGCACGCACCAACGACGAGGTCGCTCGACTCCTGAACGAACTCGCCGTGCTGACCGAGATCGACGAGGGCTCCCCGCAGGCCTTCCGGGTCCGCGCGTACCAGAACGCGGCCAGGGCGGTGGCGGGCCTCACGCGCGACGTCGCCGAGATGTCGGTCGCCGAGCTGTCCGACGTCCGAGGGCTCGGCAAGAGCACCGCACAGAAGATCCGCGAGTACGTCGACGGCGGCACGATCGCCAAGCTCGAGGCGCTGCGCGAGAAGCACCCCACGGGCAAGCGTGACCTGCTGAAGGTGCCGGGGCTCGGACCGAAGGGCGTCGAGCTGCTCTCCAGCGAGCTCGGCGTCACCGACCTCGACGGTCTGCGAGCCGCGCTCGAGGACGGACGCATCGCCGCGTTGCCCGGCATGGGCGAGAAGACCGCCGACAACCTGCGTCAGGCCGTGGAACGCTCCGGCCTGTCCTCCAAGGACCGGCGTGTCCCGCTCGTCGACGCCCTGCCGATCGCCGAACGCATCGTGTCCCGCCTGCGCGAGGTCCCGGGGGTCGTCGACGCGGCCCACGCGGGCAGCGCCCGCCGGTACCGCGACGACGTCGGCGACCTCGACATCCTCGTCGCGAGCGACGACGCGGCCCCCGTGACCGACGCGTTCGTCTCGCTCCCCGACGTCGCTCGGACCGTCGGCTCGGGGGGCACCAAGACCTCGATCACCACCCACGACGGGCTCCAGGTCGATCTCCGGGTCGTCCCGCCCGAGAGCTTCGGTGCCGCCCTGGTCTACTTCACCGGATCGAAGGCGCACAACATCCGCCTGCGCCAGCGAGCCCTGAAGCGGGGGTGGACGCTCAACGAGTACGCGCTCGCCGAGCTCCCGCCCGAGGCCGACCCGGCCGACGGTGACGCCGCGGCGCCGAGCGCCGGCGCCACGGGCGCGATCATCGCCGCCGCGACCGAGGAGGACATCTACGCCGCGCTCGAGCTCGCGTGGGTGCCACCGGAGCTCCGGGAGGACGTCGGGGAGCTCGAACTGGCCGCGGACGACGCGCTGCCGGACCTCGTGACGCTCGCGGCGATGCGGGGTGACCTGCACGACCACACCGACCGCTCCGGGGACGGCAAGGACCCCCTCGAGGCGCTGGTGCAGGGCGCGGTGGACCGCGGGCTCGCCTACCTCGCGATCACCGACCACGCCGAGGACCTGCGCATCAACGGCATCTCGAAGGTCGCGATGCTCGACCAACGCCGCGAGCTGCGTGACCTCGAGCAGCAGCGTGGGGACATCACGCTCCTGCACGGCGCCGAGCTCAACATCGGTATCGACGGGTCGCTCGACTACGACGCCGAGTTCCTCGCCACCTTCGACTGGTTGGTGGCGTCGGTGCACTCCCACTTCACGCGGCCCGCCGCCGAGCAGACCGCGCGGGTGGTGGCCGCCATCCGCCACCCGTCGGTCACGGCCATCGGCCACCTCACCGGCCGGATGATGGGCAAGCGGCCGGGCATCGAACTCGACCTCGACCAGGTGCTCGACGCCGCGGCCGCGACCGGCACCGCGATCGAGATCAACAGCAACCTGCGCCGCAAGGACGCCAGCGCCGAGGTGGTCCGTGAGGGCGTCGCCCGCGGCGTCACCTTCGTGATCTCCACCGATGCCCACACCGTGGGGGAGCTCGACCTGCTGCGTCACGGGGTCGGCAACGCCCGCCGTGGTGGCCTGACGCGCGAGCGGTGCGCCAACACCTGGGAGACCGAGCGGTTCCTGGCCTGGCGCGACGATGTCCGCGCCGCCAAGCACGCGTGACGGCGGCCCTGCGTCGCGCTGGACCGCTGCGCCCGCTCGACCGTGCGCGGCTCGAACCGCACGCGGTGGACGCTGCCCGCCACCTGCTCGGCGCTCTGCTGGTACGGACCCTCGACGACACCGAGGTGGTGGCCCGGATCGTCGAGACCGAGGCCTACCGGGAGGACGATCCCGCGAGCCACAGCTACGAGCGGCGCACGCCGCGGGTCGAGCCGATGTTCGCCGATGCGGGGACCGCGTACGTCTACCGCTCGTACGGGGTCCACTGGTGCGTGAACGTGACCGCCGAGCGGGCCGGGAGCGGGGCAGCGGCCCTCGTGCGCGCGGCCATCGTCCTCCGCGGTCACGAGGCGGTGCGCGAGCGGCGTCCGACCGCCCGCAGCGACCGCGATCTGCTGCGCGGTCCGGGCAACCTCTGCCGAGGGCTCGCGATCGACGGGCCGACCCACGACGGCGTGGACCTGATCGAGGGGCAGGCGGGCCTCGGCCTCGCCGACGATGGCTACCGCCCGGACCCGGACGAGCTGGCCACGGGACCGCGTGTCGGGGTCAGCCGCGCGGCTGACGAGCCCTGGCGGTTCCACCTCACCGGTGTGCCCGAGGTGTCACGGTACGTGCGGTCGCCGCGGGCCGTCCGGTTCGACGTGACGGGCGGCCACCGTCGAACGTCCGAGGAGCGCGTCACCTGAGCCTTCGTCCATCGTTCAGACCTGTGACGTGACCGCACGGTGCACCGGAGCAGGAACCGGCCGCGGCCACGGAGAAGTAGCGAGAAGCAGCGAGCAGAGGACCGGGAGGGTCGCGCATGCACGGGCTGGCAACCGAGGGAACCCGCCACGTCGGACGACGGGTGGGGGCGGGACTCGGGCTCCTCGTGCTCGCGTCCAGCATCGGGGGTGCCGCCACCGCCGCCGCGCAGACCGACGAGGGTCAGCCGGTCGAGATCCAGGCGTCCACCCTCTACGTGGCGCCCGTCACCGACACGTTGCCGCCGACGATCACCAACAGCGTCCCGCCGGCGGCGGTCTGCGTCCTCCAGCCCGACCTCTGTCCGGACTCCACCGACGACATCCGCAAGGGCATCGTCAGCGGCATCAAGACCGTGCAGGACAGCGCCGTCGACCTGCCCGTGCAGCCCGTGCAACCGGACACCGCCGCCGTCTCCTACCTCGCCGGGGCGCCCCGCTACCAGACCGCCATCCTGTTCGACGCACCGGACGTCCCCGACGGTGAGGACGTGATGCGGTTCGAGCTGACCTTCGTCGAGGCCCAGCCGACCTACCACACCGGGTCGCCCGCCTTCCGTCGGGTCATCCTGGCAGCCTTCGAAGCGATCGCCACCCAGGACCCTGCGGTCTTCGCCGACGGCTTCGCCGCCGCGCTCGAGGAGGACCCGATCGACACCTCCACGGTCATCGCCTTCGAGGCCTGCCCGCTGCTGGAGGCGTTCGAGCCCGGCGGCGCCCCGCAGGCCAGCGACGTCGCGGCGATGCCGACCATGGAGGACGACGGCAAGGACGTCGCCGCGGTCGACTGCACCTTCGGGGGCAACGGGGTCCACGACGAGACCACCGGCGTCTGGACCGTCGACCTCGCCTTCACCGCTCAGGCCTGGGCCGACGGCGAGATCGAGAACCACGGCGTCCTGCTGCGACCCACCGGTGCCCCGAACCTCGCGTTCGGTGACGGTGACACCTCGACGACCGCCCAGATCGCCCTGGCGCTCGAAGGTGTCACCGCGACGCTGGAGACCGCGGAGGCGTTCGACCCCGACGACATGGACTTCGACCTCGGTGGGGAGCCCGGCTTCGGGGACGAGGATGGCGAGGGCTTCGCCGACGCCCCCGACTTCGCCGATGGTGGCGGCTTCGACGACGCGGGTGGGTTCGACGACGCCTCCGGCGGCGTCGGGGAGCTCGGCGACATCGAGGACGTGGCGCTCGCCGACGAGCCGGCGATCGCCGAGGGCGGCGAGGGTGACGAGGTCGCGCTCGACGCGCAGGCCGCGGCACCCGCGAGGAGCGGTCCGTCGACCCCGTGGTGGGTCTGGACGGTCGTGCCGTTGCTCCTCGGTGGTGCCTGGCTGACCGGCTCCGCGATGCTCGCGCCACTCCCGGCGGGAGCGGCTGCCAGCGGCGGGGGAGCCCTCACGAGGATGCTCGAGCGGCACGCCGCGTCGGTGTCCGGCCCCGCCCAGATCTGAGGAACGTCTGGTCCGCCCCGCGGATCCGAGACCGAGGAGACCGAACCATGTCCCGTCGCACCCTCCGTGCCCTCGCCGCACCTCTCGCGCTGGCCCTGACCATCGTCGCTTGCGGGCAGAAGCCCGGCGTCCACGTCGAGCGTGGCCCGCTGGCTGCCGGTGGTGGTCAGGTCGCGGTCGACGACGAGGGCTTCCCGATCGGCGAGGGCGAGTTCGCCGAGGACGGGGAGTTCGCGCTCGGTGAGGAGGGCGACCTCGGTGGCGACTTCGACCCCGAGGACCCGGACGCGGTGGCCGGTGACCCGTCGGACCCCGCGAGCGGCGACGGTTCCGGTGATGGGTCCGGCGGTGGCGGCGGCGGTGGTGAAGCCGGCGGTGGCGGCGGCGGTGGTGGCGGCGGCGAAGGCGGCCAGCGTGAGCCCCGTGGCAACGACCGCACCGGTGTCACCGACGATGCCATCACCCTCGCCGTCCACGCGCCCGTGACGGGTGCGGCGCCGCTCCCGGCGACCTCCTTCGAGAAGGCCCGCGACCTGTACTGGCGCTGGGTCATCGAGGAGAAGGGACAGAAGGTCCTCGGCCGCAGCAAGGTCAACGTCATCTTCGCCGACGACAAGTACGAGCCGTCCAACGCGCGGCAGGTCTGCCGTCAGCTCGCCAGCCGTGCGTTCGCGCTGGCCGGCGGTGGTGGCACCGACCAGATCCAGGCGTGCGGGCAGTTCGCCGGCCAGGCGCGCGTCCCCTACTCCTCGGCTGGCGTCACCGAGGCCGGCCTCGCGGGCAACCCGTGGTACTTCTCGGCCTCGATGTCGTACAAGCAGCAGGGCCCCCTCCTCGCCCAGTACGTGAAGAAGAACTTCTCGGGCCAGAAGACCGCGGCCATCGTCACCCAGACGCGCAACTTCGACGACGCGGTGGCCGGCTGGGAGGGCTCGCTGTCCGGGATCGACTACCAGGGCACGCTCCGCCACCCGAAGGGTGACACCTCCTGGTACGGGACCTACGCCCGCCAGCTCGGTCAGGCGAACGTCAAGGTCATCTACATGCTGACCTCGCCGCTCGACTACATCCGCTTCGCGCAGACCGCGCGGGACCAGGGCTTCGACTTCCAGTACGTGGGTGTCGGTGTCACGAAGGGCCTCAACGCGGTGCTGAACTCCGGGTGCCCGCACATCGGCAAGGGCACGTTCCTGTCGCCCTTCCCGGCCCTCGAGACGGCCGACAAGCTCGACCCCGACTTCCGGCGCGCCGCGGCCAGGTTCAACGTGCCGATCGACGACATCGCGTGGGCCATCTGGGGCACCTCCAAGATGCAGCACGAGCTGTTCAAGAAGTACGAGGCGACCTTCGGCACCGATCTGACCCGCGAGGACTACCGCGAGGTGGTCGCCAACGCCGGGAAGATCAGCACCGGGGTCTTCCCCGACGTGAACTTCACGCCGAACAACAACTTCGGGAGCACCGGTGTCCACGTCCTGAAGGCGGACTGCGGCTCGCGGACCTACAAGGACGGCGGGACCTTCAAGTCGAGCTTCTGACGGGCCGACGCACCGGAGCAGGGCCGAGGACGGGTATCCGACCCGGTCGCGCACCTGCCCACCAGCGAGGAGAGAGCTGTGGCTGAGCAGCGGAGCGCCGGTGCCGTGCGCGTCCCCAGCGGGGACGGGGACGCGGCGTCGGCCGACACCACGGCGGCTCTCCCGGCCGAACCCGGGCTCGCCGAGTCACCGACCGGCGGCCCGACCGGACCGTCGCGGCTCGACCAGGCGACCGACCTCGTCACCGAGCACCGGACCGCCGTGATCGGCGTGGTCCTCGCCCTGGTCGCCCTCGCGGGGCTCGGTGCGAGCCGGATCGACGTCGGCGGGGTGATCGTCGACGGCGTCTCGGTCGGCGCCGTCTACGCGCTCGTCGCGCTCGGTATCGCGCTCGTCTACCGCTCCACGAAGGTCCTCAACTTCGCCCAGGGTGAGCTCGGCACGGTGCCCGCGTTCCTCGTCCTCATGCTGCTGACGGGGTTCGACCGGGCAGCCATCCTCGACCCCGCGAGCATCAGCCTGGTGCAGCTCGTCGGCTACGGCGTCGTCGGCGTGCTCGCTGGCGCTCTGCTGGCGATCGGGGTCAACACCCTGGTCGTCCAGCGGCTCGCCGAGGCCAACCCGGTCACGAGCCTGGTCGCCACGGCGGGTGTCTCGTTCCTGCTCATCGGCGGCCAGATCGTCGTGTTCGAGCTCCAGTCCCGCACGTTCCCGCGGGTCCTGCAGGGCCAGGTGTGCTTCGTGCGCGGCGACGAGGGGTGCCTCCTGCAGACCAACCAGCACAACCTGGTGATCCTCGGGGTGCTGGTGGTGGTCGCCGCCGGGCTGGCGCTGCTGTTCCGCACCCAGCTCGGGACCGCGCTCCTCGCCACGGCACAGGAGCCGTACGCCGCGGCCCTCCACGGGGTGTCCCCCCGCGCCATGTCGACCCTCGCCTGGGGCCTGGCCGGTGGGCTCGCCGCGCTCGGTGGCATCCTCGGAGCCGGCTACTTCGCCGGTCTGACGCCGGGCTTGATGACGACCACCTTCCTCATCCCCGCCTTCACGGCTGCGGTCCTCGGGGGGATGACCTCGATGACGGGCGCCGTCGTCGGAGGGATCATCGTCGGCCTGGTCGCCGCGCTCGCCAACGGTGTCGCCACGACCTACGGTCTCACGAGCCTCATCCCGAGCCCACCGACCCTCGCCAGCTTCGTCGTCCTGCTCCTGGTGCTGCTGATCCGCCCACGGGGCCTGTTCGGGAAGGAGGCCTGACGTGGCAGGCACCCTCGTGCGCCCCTCCGCCGCCCCGGCACCGGCGACCAGCTCGCCGGACTCGGCCAGGTCGGTGACCCCCTGGAAGCCGTCCCGCGCGGGCATCGTCGCCCGGCTGCTGGTGCTCGCCGGCCTCGTCGCGCTGGTGGGCCTGCTCCCGATCGTGGTGCCCGCCACCGACGTGAACGTCGTCTCGCGTGTCACCGTCTTCGCGATGGTCGCGCTCAGCCTCAACGTCCTGGTCGGCTACACGGGTCAGGTCTCGCTCGGTCACGCGGCGTTCCTCGGCTTCGGGGCCTTCGGGGCCGGGTTCGCGCTGACCGAACTCGGACTGCCGTGGCCCGCTGCCGCGGGCGTGGCCGTCCTGATCGGTGGGGTCGTCGCCGTCCTCCTCGGCGGCGTCGCGCTCCGCATCCAGGGGCTGTACCTCGCGCTCGTCACGCTGGCGTTCGGGCTCTTCTCCGAGCAGGTGGTCTTCAGCATCCCCGCGGTCACCGGCGGTGGCGCCGGGATGCCGGCCCCCCGACCGACCTTCGCCACGGGGGACGTGACCTACGCCTACCTCTGCCTCGCCGCCCTGGCGCTGGTCTGGGTCATCGACCGCCGGGTCACGGCGTCGAAGGCGGGACGAGCCATCCGGGCCCTGCGCGACTCCGAGCGGGTGGCGGCCTCCTGGGGCATCAACGTGACCGGCTACAAGCTGCTGGCGTTCGTCCTCTCCGGGTCGATCGCCGGCCTCGCCGGCGCGCTCTTCGCCTCCATCGAGGAGATCGTCTCCAACCTGACCTTCAGCTTCACGCTGTCGCTGACCTTCCTGTTCATGGCCGTCATCGGCGGCGTCGGATCGCGCATCGGCGTGGTCATCGGGGCGGCGCTCATCGGCTCGATGCCGTTCGTGCTCGACCGCCTCGCCGAGAACAACCCGGGGTTCCCGGTCGACGGCTCGGCCGCGACGGTCGTGACCGCGCTGCTCCTGCTGCTCGTCCTCGTCCGCTTCCCCGGCGGCATCGCCCAGCTCCTCGGCGGCGTGGTCCGTTGGTGCAGCTTCCGTCCCTGGGCGGCCACCAACCGTGACACCGCTCCGACCCCCACCGGAGGTGACAGTGGCCGCCCCTGATGCCGTCTCCGCGGTGGTGACGCCGCCCGACGAGGTGATGCGTCCCCGGCCGTCCGGTCCGCCGGATGCCCCCGTTCCGATCCTGTCCGCCGAGGGCGTCGGGATCCGTTTCGGCGGCCTCCAGGCGCTCGAGAACGTCTCCGTCGCCGTCAACGACGGTGAGATCGTCGGTCTCATCGGACCGAACGGCGCGGGCAAGACCACGTTCTTCAACTGTCTGACGGGCTTCTACGCGCCCAACACCGGGACCGTCCGGATCCGCGGTGAGGACGTGACCACCCTTCGACCCGACCAGCGGACGGCGCTCGGCATCGGCCGCACCTTCCAGCAGGTCGGCCTCGTGCGCTCCTTCACCGTGCTCGAGAACCTGCTCGTCGCCCAGCACGGCAGCGTCGGGTACGGCATCGCTGCCGGGCTGCTCGGCACCCCCTCGAGCCGCATCGAGGAGCGACAGCTCCGCGAGCGTGCCCACGTGGTGCTCGACCAGCTCGGGCTGGCCCACCTCGCGGACGAACCTCTGAGCGGGCTGTCCTACGGGATGCTCAAGCAGGTCGAGGCCGCTGCCGTGCTCGCGACCGATCCCGAGGTCCTCCTGCTCGACGAACCGCTGGCCGGGCTCGGCCCGGAGGAGGCCGAGGCGTTCGGTGACCGGCTGCTCGGCCTGCGGCGGGACCTCGGGCTGACGATCGTGATCATCGAACACCACGTGCCGTTCATGCTGCGCGTGTGCGACTACGTGTACGTGCTGAACTTCGGCAAGCTCCTCGCCGAAGGCCTGCCCGACGACATCCGCGGCAACCGCGCGGTCGCCGAGGCCTACCTCGGTGCCGGCGCGGTCAGCCTGGCGTGAGGAGCGGCGAGGTGGTCACCGTGACCGACGAGACCCACGACGAGGGCGACGCCCTCGAGCTCGAGAACGTCGACTGGCAGCGTGACGACGACGGCACCGAGTGGTTCGCCCACGAGGGCTGGCGCTACGAGCTCGACGACGA
>CAWKMM010000008.1:180000-201257 GCA_963850715.1 uncultured Nitriliruptoraceae bacterium
GTGAGAACGCAGAGACAACCAGGAGGTTGGCTTAGAAGCAGCCATCCTTGAAAGAGTGCGTAATAGCTCACTGGTCAAGTGTTCTTGCGCCGATAATGTAACGGGGCTAAGCCAGGCACCGAAGCTGCGGATCTCAACCATATATGCGAAAGCAGGTTGGGGTGGTAGGGGAGCGTCGACACGCGAGTGAAGCTGCGGGGTAACCCAGTGGTGGATGCGTGTCGAGTGAGAATGTAGGCATGAGTAGCGAAAGGGGAGGGAGGAACTCCCCCGCCGATTGACCAAGGGTTCCTGGGGAAGGTTCATCCGCCCAGGGTAAGTCGGGACCTAAGGCGAGGCCGAGAGGCGTAGCCGATGGACAACCGGTTGATATTCCGGTACCACCTTCACCGCGTCTATACCGAACGTCTGTTGCTAACCACATCTACGGGTGTGGGACCCGCAGGCTAGTAGGTCACCGATGGCGTGACGGAGAAGGCTAGGTGGACCCGGGCGTTGGTTGACCCGGGACAAGCGTGTAGGCCGTGGGCCAGGGAAATCCGGACCACACACAGGCTGAGACGTGATGTCGACACTATGTGGAAGCCATTGATGCCATGCTCCCAAGAAAAGCGTCTAGGGAGTTGTGAGGGTGCCCGTACCCCAAACCGACACAGGTGGTCAGGTAGAGAATACCGAGGCGATCGAGTGAACTCTGGTTAAGGAACTCGGCAAATTGGCCCCGTAACTTCGGGATAAGGGGCGCCTCGACTGGTGACCCACCTTGCGTGGGAAAGCTGGCCGGGGCCGCAGTGACCAGGCCCAAGCGACTGTTTACCAAAAACACAGGAGCGTGCGAACACGTAAGTGGATGTATACGCTCTGACGCCTGCCCGGTGCTGGAACGTTAAGCGGAGAGGTCAGACGCAAGTCGAAGCTTCGAAGCCAAGCGCCAGTAAACGGCGGCCGTAACTATAACGGTCCTAAGGTAGCGAAATTCCTTGTCGGGTAAGTTCCGACCTGCACGAATGGCGTAACGACTTGGGCACTGTCTCAACCAGAGACTCGGCGAAATTGCATTGCGAGTAAAGATGCTCGCTACGCGCAGCAGGACGGAAAGACCCCGGGACCTTTACTGTAGCTTGGTATTGGAGCTTGGTACGTCACGTGCAGGATAGGTGGGAGGCTGTGAAGCCGGCACGCCAGTGTCGGTGGAGCCATCCTTGGAATACCACCCTTGACGTGCTGAGTTCCTAACCTCGGTCCGTGATCCGGACCAGGGACAGTGCCTGGCGGGCAGTTTAACTGGGGCGGTTGCCTCCCAAAAGGTAACGGAGGCGCCCAAAGGTTCCCTCAGACCGGTCGGCAATCGGTCGTTGAGTGTAAAGGCACAAGGGAGCTTGACTGCGAGACAGACATGTCGAGCAGGGTACGAAAGTACGGGCTTAGTGATCCGACGGTGGAGAGTGGAATCGCCGTCGCTCAACGGATAAAAGGTACCCCGGGGATAACAGGCTGATCCTGCCCAAGAGTCCATATCGACGGCAGGGTTTGGCACCTCGATGTCGGCTCATCGCATCCTGGGGCTGGAGCAGGTCCCAAGGGTCGGGCTGTTCGCCCGTTAAAGCGGTACGCGAGCTGGGTTCAGAACGTCGTGAGACAGTTCGGTCCCTATCCGCTGCGCGCGCAGGTGATTTGACAGGAGCTGCCCCTAGTACGAGAGGACCGGGGTGGACGCACCTCTCGTGTGCCGGTTGTTCCGCCAGGAGCACGGCCGGTTAGCGACGTGCGGTGTGGATAAGCGCTGAAGGCATCTAAGCGCGAAGCCCACCTGGAGATGAGATCACCCACCCCTTCAAGGGGGTAAGGGCCCCAGAAGACGACTGGGTCGATAGGCCGGAAGTACAAGCCAGGCAACTGGTGCAGCTGACCGGTACTAATAGCCCGAGGACTTGCCGTACCGCTCGCGCTCGCTATCCAAACTCTCACACGACAGACTTCCCAACACACGGTGTTGGACCAAGTCTCCCGTGGCCACAGCGGAGGGGACACACCCGGCAACATTCCGAACCCGGAAGTTAAGCCCTCCAGCGCCGATGGTACTGCCAGGGAAACCCGGTGGGAGAGTAGGTCGCCGCGGGAACCACACACAGTCGAGGCCGCCCACACGGGCGGCCTCGACGCGTTTGTCTGGGTTTGGGTCCCCCATCGCTGTTTTCGGCGCTTCGCCGCGTCCCCCATCTCGCTCGCTGCGGCTCGCTCGTTGCCGGCCCCAAACCAAGCCACCCGCCCCGTCGGTCGCGCCGTCGTCGGACGCGACCTGGCCGTTCCGCACGGCACGGGCGCTGTGCACCTGCCGCGAGCCTGCTCGGCGGAAATCGTTGGCATCCGAACGACCTCGCGTATGCTGTCGCCCGCCGGCACGGGGGAGACGCGCCGGCGCTCGGACTGGGAGGTGCCTTGATGGCACGCAAACGTGCTGCAACCGTTGCGGCCGGGTCGGGTGGCGGCGCCCGTCTCGAAGCCGATGCCGTCGGGTTCCCGACGGCCCTCGCCACCGCCGTCGGCCTGATCATCGCCTCGTCGGTGCTGTTGACCGCCACCACCGGCTTCGGGGTCGGCGGCTGGGTCTTCGCCGTCGCCATCCTCATCGCCTACGTGCTCATGGTGTTCCAGTCCATGAGCTTCGCCGAGGCCTCGGGCATCATGCCGCTCGCCGGCTCGGTCTACGACTACATCACCGCCGGGCTCGGCCGCTTCCTCGGCGTCACCGGCACGCTGGTCGCCTACCTGGTCGTCCACCTGTTCGCCGGGACCGCCGAGACCGCGGCGGCCGGCCTGTTCGCCGGGCGTCACCTTCCCCTTCCTCGAGGGCATGAGCCCCGAGTCGCTCCTGGGTGGTCGGGGTCGGCCTGCTGCTCGTCTTCGGTGTCATCAACGCCCTCGGCATCCGCGTCTACGGCGCGGTCGAGGTCGGGCTCACCGCCGTCATGTGGGTCACGCTGATCGCTGTTCGGCCTGCTCGGGGTGCTCCGCGCCGCCACGGTCGAGACCAGCAACTTCTTCGGTGACTCGCTCATCGGCACCGACCTGACCGCCGTCCTGTCGATGGTCGGTCTCGCGATGTTCCTGTTCGTCGGCGTCGAGTTCGTGACCCCCCTGGCGTCCGAGTTGCGCGAACCCGCCCGCACGATCCCGCGTGCGATGTTCCTCGGCCTGACCGCCGTCGCGGTGCTCATGGTGCTCTACGGCGTCGGCGTGCTGCGCCAGGTCGAGAACGTCGAACTCGAGCGGCGGCGTGCTGCTGTTCGAGACCCCGCTGCCGATCCCCGAGTTCGCCGAGACGGTCATGGGCACCTTCGGTCGCTGGTGGCTCGCGCATCGCCGTGCTGTTCGCGGCCGCCGCCACGATCAACACCCTGCTCGCCGGCATCCCGCGCATCCTGTACGGCATGGCGAAGGACACCGCCTTCCCCGCCGATCTTCGGCTGGCTCCACCCGCGCTACAAGACCCCGTGGGCCGGCATCGCGCTCGCCGTCGTCATCCCGGCGGCCCACGCGATCTGCGATCCAGGGCGACATCGACTCGATCATCGTGCTCATCCTGGCCGCCGTGTGCGCGTGGCTGTTCGCCTACATCCTCGTCAACGTCTCGGTGATGCGGTTGCGTGCCCGCCGGCCCGACCTGCCGCGTCCGTTCCGCACCCCGTGGTTCCCGGTGCCGCAGATCCTGGCCAGCGGTCGGCATGCTCGTCACCATCTGGTACATCGCCCCGCCCGGGATCGCCCGCGGCGAGGTGTACGTGCGCTTCTTCGGCATGCTGGCCGCTGTGCGCGGCCTTCGCGGTGTGGCAGACGCTGGTCAAGACGAAGAAGCCGCTGTTCGAACCGGTCGAGCCCGAGGACTTCGTCCGCGAGGAGACCGGCGTCGCGTGACCGGCACCGACCTGCTCGAGCGGGTGGCCGGCGACCTCGCACGGTTGCCGGCTGCACCGCGTCGACGACGGCACGGCGTTGGTCGAGGACGCGGACGGTCCACGCTGCTGGTGGACCGTCCGCGCCGACCGCCGACGCGTTGCTGCACGATGCACAACAGCGTTTCCACCTCGACGGACCGGCGAGCCCGTCCGACGCCGGGGTCGTGCTCCGACCACACGGCAACCTGCGTCGGACCGGGCTGCGCGGACGGTCCGCGGCCCGACCGCGCGGCGGGCGAGGCGAGTTGCGCGACCGCCTGCTCGCCGACGGTGAACTCGAAGCCGCGCCTGCCTGCCGCTCGACTTCACGACTTCACGGTCCGGCCGTCGACGGCCGGTGGCGGGCCGAGCTCGAGCTGATGGGTGGCGCCTACGTGCGGACCCGGCTGCCGCCGTCGACGGCGTACGTCCGGCTCGCCGCGCGACCAGGTCGCCGCGCTGCTGGCTACCGTCGCGGTCCTGCACCGCCGCCTGCCCGCCGACCCCGACCGGCTGCGTCTGCCGCAGCCGCCGCCGACGTCGGCACCCGAGGGGAGGCGGGCCCGTCACCTGCCCCGGAGAGACCCGTGACCGCACTCGCCGCCGACTGGCACGCACCTCGCCGCCACCTGGCGTCCGCCTCCCAGGCGGTGATCGACGGCCGGATCGTCGACGCCGCCGACGGGGGCACGTTCCCGGCGACCAGCCCCCGCGACGGCGCGGTCCTGGCCGAGGTCGCCGCGGGCCGGCCGTCGACGTCGACCGGGCCGTCGCGGCCGCACGACAGCGCGTTCGACGCCGGACACTGGTCGCGGCGTCGACCCGGCGACCGCCGGCGGGTGCTGCTGCGCCTCGCCGAACTGGTCGACGAGCACGCCGACGAACTGGCACTGACCGTCGCGCTCGAGATGGGCAAGCCGATCAGCGACGCGCGCGGCGATCGAGATCCCCGCGCTGGTCAGGACCCTGAGCCTGGTACGCCGAGCTCGCCGACAAGCTGCTCGACGAGCTGCCCCAGACCGGACCCGACGCGCTCGCGATGGTCACCCGCGAGCCGGTCGGGGTGGTCGGCGCGATCGTGCCATGGAACTTCCCGCTCACCATGGCCGGCTGGAAGCTCGGTCCGGCCCTCGCGGTCGGCAACTCGGTGGTGCTCAAGCCGGCCGAGCAGTCGCCGCTGTCGGCGCTGCGGCTGGGCGAGCTGGCCATCGAGGCCGGTCTGCCCGACGGCGTCCTCAACGTCGTGCCCGGTCTCGGCGCCGACGCCGGCCAGGCGCTCGGCCGCCACGCCGACGTCGACGTGGTCGCCTTCACCGGCTCGGGCGACGTCGGCCGTCAGCTGCTGCACTACGCCGCGGACTCCAACCTCAAGCGGGTCTACCTCGAACTCGGCGGCAAGACCCCCAACGTCGTGTTCGCCGACGCCCCCGACCTCGCCCAGGCCGCGGCGACCGCGGCCTGGGGCATCACCTTCAACCAGGGCGAGATGTGCACCGCCGCCTCCCGGCTGCTCGTCCAGCGCGACGTCCACGACGAGTTCGTCGAGCAGGTCGTCGCGGCGATCAGCGACCGCCGTGCTCGGTGACCCGCTCGACACCGGCACCCAGATCGGCCCGATCGTCGACGAGCGACAGCTCGACGCGCGTCCTCGGCTACGTCGAGGCCGGCCGCGACGACAGGGCGCCGCCTGCGGCTCGGCGGCGACCGCACCCTCGAGGACACCGGTGGCACCTACGTCGAACCGACCGTGTTCACCGGGGTTGCAGCCCGACATGCGCATCGCCCGCGAGGAGATCTTCGGGCCGGTCCTGAGCGTGCTCGCGTTCGACGACGCCGACGACGCGGTCCGCATCGCCAACGACACCGTGTACGGCCTGGCCGCCTCGGTGTGGACCCGCGACCTGTCGACCGCGCACCGCACCGCCCGTGCGCATGCGCGCCGGCACCGTCTGGGTCAACTGCTTCGAGGAGGGTGGTCTCAGCGTGCCCTTCGGGGGCATGAAGCAGTCGGGGAACGGGCGCGACAAGTCGGTGCACGCGATCGACAAGTACGTCGACGCTCAAGACGACCTGGATCGCGCTGTGAGCGGCGGCCGGTCCCCGGCGACGACGGCGTTGCTGGTCGGTGCTGGTCGTCGAGATCGCCGCGGCGACGGCGCTCGGCGGCGATCGTGGTGTCGGTGGTGTTCGCCGGCGACGGTCCCGTCCTCGGACCGCTCGATCCGACCGCGCTCGGGGTCCTCACGGTGGCGACGCAGCATGCTGCTCGTGGTCGTCGTCCTGCTGGTCGCCGCGGCCGCCGGCCTGTGGCGGGGCCGGCCGTGGGCGGCGACCATCGTCGGGCATCGTCCAGGCCCTGCTGCTGTCGGCGCGGCTGGTCGGGCTGTTCTCCGCCGGCTGGCAGCCGGTGCTCGGCCTGGTCGCCTGCGTCGGCCTGCTCGGGCCTGCTGCTGCTCGTCGGCGGCGGCCCGCGAGACCGCCGGCCGCCCCTGGCCGAAGGGGCATGGGAGCCGGCGCGCGCCGAGCGGAGTTGACTGGGCGTGCCGCTGCACGGGGAGACGCCACATGTCCAGCGTCGACGCGACTCGAGACGGGTCGCGCCACGCCGTCCACTGCCGACCATGCCGAACTCGCGTCTCGACGGCGGCGAGGTCGTCATCACCAAGCAGGTCATGACCGCGGACGAGCCGCAGCGACGGTGGTCATCCCCGCCGCACCGGATCCGGGGTGCGGAACTCGACAAGCCCCGGCGCGGGCCGACCGGGCTGGCTCCACGTCGCCGCCGTCGACGGCTCGCCGCGACCGCCGACGGCCCTCGCGGCCACCAACGACCCGTACACCGTGCCCGTCACGCGCCCGCAACCTCGGCGCGGCACGCCGTTTCGTCGCGCCTGGTCGCCGAGCCACGTCCGCGACCGCGGGCTGCCGAGCCGCCGCTGCCGCCGGGCCCGGTCCACGGCGGTCGACCTCGGTGCGGCGTCGACGCCCGCGGCCTCGGCGCCGGCACCGCCGGGCCGCCCCGGGGCCGGCGGCTGACCGCCGACGGCGCCGAGCGTCCGGGCGTCAGTCGCCCGGTAGCAGGAACGGGCGGCGCACGACCTCGTCGAGCACCAGCGAGGTCAGCGTGCCGCGCGCACCGGTCACCCGGCGGATCTCCTCGAGCAGGAAGCCGCGCAGCTGCTCGAAGTCGGCGACGCGGACCAGCAGCATCACGTCGGCCTCGCCGGTCATCAGCGCGGCGTACTCGACGTGGGGGAGGGCCAGCAGGCCGGCGCGGACCGTCTCCCAGTCGAGCGTCGCTCCCGGACCGGCCGAGAGCAGCACCATCGCGGCGACCCCCAGCCCGAGCCGGCGGCTGTCCACCACGGGTGCGAACCCCTGCACGACACCCGGCCGTCGCGCAGCCGTTCGAGACGCTGGTGCACCGCCGACCGCGACAGCTGCAGCTGCTCGGCCAGGGCGGTCACCGAGGCCCGGCCGTCGTCGCGCAGCGCCGCGAGCAGTTCGATGTCCTTCGAGTCGGCCGCGAACGACATCCGGATTGCCTTCTGGGCGGAATCGTCACGACAGGTTGCCAGACAATAGCCGTAGCAGCCGAACAACATGTCGCGTCGGACGCCGTCCAGCGTGACGTCGTGCGCACGGCATCTATGCTCGTGCGATCCCGCGCGTCCCGAGGTCGTGCCGTGTCCGAGCCCGCCGTCGCACGTCCCCGGCACGCGGCCTGCCCCTCGACCCCGACCGCGCCCAGGCCGATGCCCTGCTCGCGCAGGTCGCCGCGCCTCGTCGCCGGGACTCGCTCGCCGGCGTCGGTGACCGGCCCTACGCGGCCCCGCCGGTCGACGACGCGTTCGTCGAGCGCGCTGCTGCGCGACCGGCCCGGTGCGGCCCGCGCCCGTCGACGAGGCGCTGGCCACCCTGATGCGGGCCGCCGCCCAGGGGCAGGAGAGCCGCAGCGGCGGGCACCTGGCCTACATCCCCGGCAGCGGCCTGCTGACCGCCGCGGTCGGCGACCTGCTGGCCACGGTGCGCCAACCGCTACACCGGCGTGCGCCGAGTCCTCGCCGGGGGCGGTTGCCCTCGAGGCCGGGGTGCTGCGGTGGCTGTGCGAGCTGTTCGGCATGCCCGGACGGCGCCCAGGCCGTCCTGCTCTCGGGCGGGTCGATGGCCAACCTCACCGCGCTGGTGGCCGCGCGCGAGCACCACGCCCCGGGCGAACCGCAACGTGCGACGGTCTACGTCGGCGAGCAGGCCCACGCGTCGGTGCGCAAGGCCGCCCGCACCATCGGGATCCTTCCCGGCCACGTGCGGGTCTGCCCGTCCGTCGACGGGATCCGCCTCGACAGTGCGAGCGCCTGCGCGTGCTGATCAAGCAGGACCGCGCCGACGGACTGCGTGCCGACCGCGGTCGTCGCGGCCGCGGGGACCACGAACACCGGTGCCGTCGACGCCCTCCACGACCTCGCCGACCTCGCCGCCGACCTCGGCGTCTGGCTCCACGTCGACGGCGCCTACGGCGGGTTCTTCCAACTGACCGACGGGGACGGGCGCCGGCTGGCCGGGATCGAGCGGGCCGACTCGATCACGCTCGACCCCCACAAGTCGCTGTTCATGCCGTTCGGGACCGGCGCGCTGGTCGTGCGGGACCGCCGGCACGCTCGTCAGGCGGCGTTCGGCGAGGACGCCGACTACCTGCGTGATCTCAACGGCTCGGCGGCGCTGCCCGACTTCGCCGAGCTCACGCCGGAACTGACGCGGGACTGGCGCGGTGCCCGGGTCTGGTTGGCGCTGCAGGTCCATGGACTCGAACCCTTCGTGTACGCCCTCGACCGCGGCCCTCGACCTCGCGTCGTGGGCGCACGACGAGCTCGCGGCCATCCCCGGCGTCACCACCTTCGGGGCGCCCGACCTGTCGATCGTCGGCTTCCGCGTGCCCGGCGACGACGCCACGCCAGGACGCCGCCGCTCGCCCACGTCAACGCCGGTGGCCGCGCGTGGCTGTCGAGCACCCAGCTCGACGGCCGGGTCGTGATCCGCCTGGCCGTGCTCTCGCACCGCACCCGGGCCGACCACGTCGCGCACGCCGTCGAGCGGGTCCGCGCGTGCCGTGTACGCGGTGCGCCTCCGGTTAGGCCGCCGCGACCTCGCGGAGGAACCCGTCGACGAGGGTCGGCGACGTCGCGCTCGCAGCGTGTCCGCGTTCGGCGTCCGCCATCGGCCAGCAACTGCGTCGAGGCCGGCGCCGGTGGCCGCCTCGAGGTCGGCCTGGGCCGCCGCGCCGCCCATCTCGACCCAGCTCGCCACGATGGCCGCGTCGACCTCGGGGTGGAACTGCAGGCCGAGGTTGCGACGCAGCCGGAACGCCTGGGGGCCGACCGCGTTGCGGGCCACCTCGACGCCGCCCGGCGGGACCGTGAACACGTCGTGGTGCCACTGCATCCACGGCCCCGGCGGGACCAGGTCCGGGTCGTCGGAGTCGACCGGGGTGAAGCCGATCTCGGCGGCCGGGGCCGCGACGACCTCGCCGCCGTGTGCGGCCGCCAGCGCCTGGCCGCCGAAGCAGATGCCGAGCACCGGCACGCCGGCGCGGTCGGCCTCGCGCAGCAGGTCGAGTTCGCGGTCGATCCAGCTGCCGACGGCGCGCTCGTCGTAGACCGACCAGATGGCGCCCAGCGGCACCAGCAGGTCGTAGTCCGTCGGCGCGGGGAACGTCGCCGTCCCAGCTGGCGTCGTCGATCGAGCGACCGATCGTGAGCAGGTCGAGGTCGTAACCGCGCTCGGCGAGGGCCGTCGCCGACCAGCCCGGGCCGCGACGCGGGGTCGTGCTGGATGAACAGAGCGCGCACTGCGGTCGATCTCCTGTCGAGCAGTGCGCAGTCTAACTGTTCGGACCCGAACGGTTCTGCTACCGTCCGCCGCCGACGCACGCTTCCGGGAGGGCGCGGCGCAGGGAGGACGAATCGTGACGACGATGCCGACGGCACCGACCGCGTCCGCCACGGTCGGCGGCGACCGCTGGCTCGACATCACCGACCCCGACGTCTACCGCGCCGGCGTGCCGCACGCCACGTTCGAGCGCCTGCGTCGCGACGAGCCCGTGTCAGCTGGTGGGAGGAACACGACGACGGCCGCGGGTTCTGGTCCGATCACCCGCTACCGCGACATCGTCGACCTCAACCGCGACTTCAAGACGTTCACCTCCAGCCAGGGCATCCGCCTCGAGGAGATGGACGACGAGGAACTCGCCGCGCGCAAGACCATGATGGAGATGGACCCGCCCGAACACACCCGGCTGCGTCGACTCGTCCAGGGCGGCTTCACCCGGCGCATGGTCGCCAGCTACGAGCAGGCCATCCGCGCGCTTGCCACCGAACTGCTCGACGAGGTGCTGCCACGCGGACGGTTCGACTTCACCGTCGACGTCGCCCGCCAGCTGCCGCTGCGCATGCTCGGCCGGCTGCTCGGCGCACCGGAGGAGGACTACGACTGGCTCGTCGCGCACGGCGACGCGATGATCGGCAACGCCGACCCCGAGTTCACCCAGCACGTCGTCGACCAGGCCGACACCGAGGCCTTCCGGCTGATGCCGTTCCGCAGCCCGTCGGGGATCGAACTGTTCGAGTACGCGCAGCGGCTCGCCGACGCCCGCCGTGCCGCCCCCGGGAAGGACGTCGTCAGCCAGATGCTCGCCCCCACCATGGACGGCGCGCCGCTCACCGACCTCGAGTTCAACAACTACTTCACCCTCATGGTCGCCGCCGGCAACGACACCACCCGCTACTCGATGGCCGCCGGGCTGCTGGCCCTGCTCGACCACCCCGACCAGCTCGAGCGCCTGCAGGAGCAGCCCGAGCTGATGCCCGGTGCCGTCGAGGAGATGCTGCGGTGGTCGTCGGTCACGATGCACTTCCGGCGCACGGCCACCCGCGACGTCGAACTCCACGGCCGCACCATCCGCGCCGGGGACAAGGTCGTGCTGTGGTGGATCTCGGGCGACTTCGACGACGCCCAGTTCCCCGACCCGTTCCGGTTCGACATCACGCGCGACCCCAACGAGCACCTCGCCTTCGGACGCGGCGGCCCGCACCGCTGCATCGGCGAGTGGCTCGCCCGCCTCGAGATCCGGGTCACCATGGAGCAACTGCTGCCCCGGCTGTCGTCGGTCCGTGTCACCGGACCGGTCGAGCGGCTGCGGTCCAACTTCATCAGCGGGATCAAGCACCTGCCCGTCGAGGTCACGCTCCGCTGACGACACGTACCACCAGGGAGAGAACGCCAGCATGGACACCTACGACCGCATCCGGGTGCTGTGGCCCGATCACCTCGGCCTCGCCCGCGGCAAGTACCTGCCGATCCGCTACGCCGACCGGGGCGCCTACCACTGCATGGCGCTGTTCGCGCTCGGCTACGACCGCGAGATGACCCCGGCGCCCGGGACCCGGATGCTCGAGGGGCTGCCCGACCTGCACGCCACCTTCGAACTCGACCAGGTCCGCAAGGGTTGGGAGCCCAACACCGGCGTCGCGGTCGCCGACATCTGGTTCCGTGGTGAGCCGGTCGAGATGTCGTCGCGCCACGCCTTGCGACGCGCCGTCGAGGCCTGGGAAGAGCTCGGCTACCGGCCCAAGATCGGGATCGAACTGGAGGCGTACATCCTCCAGCCCGACGGTGCGGGCGGCTGGACACCATGGGAGACCCCCGGTGGCTACGTCTACGGGACGGGCACGGCGGTCGACCCGATCGGCCTGCTCGACGAGATCATGCGCGAAGCCGCCGACGCCGACCTGCCCATCGAGTCGATCAACTCCGAGTACGACATCCCCCAGTTCGAACTCACCCTCCACTACGACGACGCCATGCAGGCCTGCGACGAGGCCTTCCTGTTCAAGGTCCTCGCCCGCGAGGTCGCCACCCGCCACGGGCTGATGCTGACCTTCCTCGGCAAGCCACTCGGCGACCGCGGCGGTTCGGGCCTGCACGTCAACGTCTCGTTCGAGGACGTCGACGGCACCAACGCCCTCAACGACGGCACCAGCGAGGACGGGCTGTCCGAAGCTCGCCCACCACGCCATCGGCGGGATGATGGCCCACCACCGCGGCATGACCGCCCTGCTCGCCCCCACCGTCAACGCCTACAAGCGCCTGCGCCCCGGCCAACTCTCCGGGCTACTGGAACAACTGGGGCTACGACCACCGCGGCACCACCGTCCGGATCTCGCCCGAACGCGGTGCCGGCCTCCGCCTCGAACACCGCATGGCCGACGGGGCGGCCAACCTCCACCTCGCGGCGGCCACGGTCCTGCAGGCCGCACGCCTCGGCGTCGAACAGGGCATCAAGCCGCCGCCGGCCGAGACGCAGGACTGCCTCGAGTCGACCGACGCGACCGAACACTGCCCCGACTCGCTGCGCCTCGCCCTCGACGCGCTCGAGGCCGACACCGAACTCATCGAGGCGGTCGGCCCCGGCACTGGTCGAACACTTCGTCGCGATCAAGCGCGCCGAGTGGGAACCGGTTCGCCTCGGCCGTGACCGACTGGGAACTCGCGGAGTACCTGCCGTTTCACTAACGGGGTCCGGGTCCCCTGTCTCGGCTTCGCCTCGTTGCCCGGATTCGGTCCGGGTCCCCCATCTCGGCTTCGCCTCGTTGCCCCCCAGACCCAGCCCGACACCGGAGAAGAAGACGTGAGCGACACCCGTGTGGACGTGGCCGGCACCTCGGTGTCGACTCAGCACTACATCGGCGGGCGCCGGGTCGGCAGCGCCGCCGACCTTCGAGGTCCGCTCGCCGCTCGACTGGGACTGGAAGCTCGCCGACGTCGCCCGCGGTGACGCCGACACGGCCGCCGCGGCGGTCACGGCGGCGACCGAGGCGTTCCCCGCGTGGGCGGCGCTGTCACCAAGGGAACGCGCCGACCACCTGCACCGCCTCGCCGACGTCATCGACGCCAACATCGAACGGTCGCCCAGGTCGAGACCGTCGACATGGCGATGCGACTGCAGAGCCTGCGCGAACGGCTCGTCCACCGGGGTGCCGAGAACTTCCGCAACTACGCCGACCTCGCCGCGGACCACGAGGAACGGGTCTGGTCGTCCAAGGGGACCGACAACCGGGTCATCCGGATGCCCGCCGGACCGGCCGTGATCATCACGCCGTGGAACGCACCGTGGATGCTCTCGACCTGGAAGATCGCGCCGGCGCTCGCGGCGGGGAACACGGTCGTGCTCAAGCCCGCCGAGTGGTCGCCCGTTGTCCGCCTCGATCCTCGCCGACCTGTGGGACGAGGCCGGGCCTGCCCCCGGGCGTGCTCAACGTCGTGCAGGGCATCGGCGAGGAGGTCGGCGCGGCGCTGGTCGCCGACCCCCGGGTCCGGCGGATCTCGTTCACCGGCTCGCCCGAGGCGGCGCGGCACATCGGCCGCGCGGCGGCCGAGCAACATCGTGCCCTTCACGGCCGAACTCGGTGGCAAGGGGCCGCTGCTCGTGTTCGAGGACGCCGACCTCGACGCGGCGGCCAAGAAGGCCGCCGTGGCAGTACGACGACTCCGGGCAGGTCTGCCTGGCCGGCACGCGGTTGCTCGTGCAGGCGTCGATCCGCGACGAGTTCCTCGAGCGCTTCCACGCCCACGCCGACACCCACGTCCTCGGCGACAGCCGCGACGACGCGACCACGATCACGCCGATGATCCACCCCGACCACCTCGCCCGGCGTCGACGCGTTCGTCCAGCGGGCGCGTGCAGGCCGGCGACCGGATCGTGCGCGGCGGGCGCATCGTCGCCGAGCGGCGGGCTGTTCTACGAGCCCACGCTGGTCGAACCCGCCTCCAACGACAGCGAGATCGTCCAACGCGAGGTGTTCGGCCCGGTGCTGACCTTCCAGACCTTCGACGACGAGGACGAGGGGTCCGGCTGGCCAACTCCACCGACTACGGGCTGTCCGCCATCGTCTACACGACCTCGCGGGAGCGGGCCGAGCGGGTCGGGCGCGCCGTCCGCGCCGGCACCGTCTGGGTCAACACCTTCCTGGTCCGCGACCTGACCGCCCCGTTCGGCGGCTGCCGGATCTCGGGCATCGGCCGCGAGGGGGGCGACTTCGCCCTCGAGTTCCACGCCGACCTCAAGACCCTGCAGATCCTCGACGGCTCCACCACGTAGCCGTCGCACAGGGGAAGGGCCGGTGGCGGTGCCACCGGCCCTTCCCCCTCCACCGCGTGGCGGGGTGTCGTGCGAGGTGTGTCAGGCGAGCTTGCGCAGCTTGAGGACGACCAGGCCGAGCCCGACCATGATCAGGCCGACGACCAGGGCGAAGGCGGAGAAGGCGTAGGACAGGATCCCCAGGCCGAGGACGGTGGTCAGCGTGGTCGCGGTGACCCAGCTCATGCGGGCGGCGTTGTCGACCATGACCGGTTCGCCGGCCTCGTCGAGGACGGGTTCGCCGGCTTCGTCGACGGCGGGGACCTGGCGGGGCATCTCGGCGTAGCGCTGGCCGCCGGTGCGGTCGAGCTGGTGGTGGGTGATGATGTCGGACTGGGCCCACATCGACAGCGGTCCGCGGACGGCGACGCCGGGGATGGCGGCGTCGTCGGGGGTGGTGATGTTCTCCACCGCGGCGGTGCGGTAGGTGTAGATCGCGCCGCCGATGCCGCCGATCGCGCTGAAGGTGCCGACGATGATGGCGGCGAACGCGACGATGGTGAACAGCAGGCTGGGGGCGGACTTGACCTCGGGCTTGGTGGCCTGGGGGGCCTGGACGGTGGTGCTCATGTGGCTGCCCTCTTTCGGTGGGCCGGGGCACGCGCTCCTCGTCGTGCCGTTGAGGGAAGTGTCGACGGGTGGGCGGGTCGGGTCCGCGGGCACAAGCCCCGTTGTTGGCGCCGCAGGTCCCGAACCCGACGGGACCTTCATCGACCACCTCGCATCCCGAGGTGTTGCCCCGCACGGGCACCGCGAGATCAGTAGCGGCGGGGGACAAGGTGCTGGTCCGACAGCGGCAGCCGGCCGTCGTTGGTCGCGTCGGGGCGTGCCGGGAGGTCAACCGGCTCGTGCCCGAGGTCCTCGTAGGGGATCTGGTCGAGCAGGTGCGCGATGCAGTTGAGCCGGGCGTGGCGCTTGACCTCGGCGTCGACCACCCACCAGGAGCAATCCTCGGTGTCGGTCCGCCGGAACATCGCGTCCTTCGCTCGCGAGTAGTCCTCCCACCGCTCCCACGAGGCGAGGTCCATCTCCGACAGCTTCCACTGCTTGGTGGGGTCGGTCGCCCGCGAGCGGAACCGACGCTCCTGCTCCTCGTCGCTGATCGAGAACCAGTACTTGACGAGGTGGATGCCCGAGCGCAGCAGCATCGCGCTCGAACTCGGGCACGGTCGACGAAGAACTCCTCGACCTGCTCCTCGGTCGCGAACCCCATGACCCGTTCGACGCCGGCGCGGTTGTACCAGGAGCGGTCGAAGAGCACGACCTCGCCGGCAGCAGGCAGGTGCTCGACGTAGCGTTGGAAGTACCACTGGCTCTTCTCGCGGTCCGACGGCACGCCGAGCGCCACCGTGCGAAAGACCCGCGGGCTGGTCTTGGCCGTGATCCGGTCGATCGCGCCACCCTTGCCGGCCGCGTCACGGCCCTCGAAGAGCACGACCGCCCGGTAGCCGGTTTCCTTGATCCAGGCCTGCGCCTTGACCAGCTCGACCTGCAGGCGCAGCAGCTCCGCCGCGTAGGCCTTCTTCTTCAACCGGCCGTCGTCACGGTAGGCCTTTGGCCCGAGCCGCCGCTCTTTCGTGTCGTCCACCGCGGTACCGATCATCCGGTCCCGGCGGACGGTAGGGCGGTGAGCACGTCGGCAAGCGCGTCCGGTCGGCCATGGTGGGTGCCGTGCGCCGCCCCGTCGAGCACGATCGGGCGCGAACGCGCCGTGGCCGGCCGCGACCGTCGAGCGCGCGCAGCAGCACGCGGTGTCCGCCGCGCCGCCGGCGCCTACTTCCGCGGGGCGCGGATGCCGCGGAACTCCCAGTCTCCGCCCAGCGCGGTCGAGCGCACCTCCTCGGACTCGGTCGGTTGGGCGCCGACGTCGTCGCGGATGGCCGTCGGGCCGGTGACGATGGTGTTGCGCAGCGTCCCGAGCCCCTCGACCTCGACCTCGACGACGTCGCCGGGACGACCGGACGCGAGTTCGCCGGCGTGCCCGACAGGATCACGTCGCCGGGCTCGAGCGTGATGGTGCGGGCGAGGTCGGCCACGAGGTAGGCCATGTCCCACTCCATGTCCGCGGTGTTGCCGTCCTGCTTGACCTCGCCGTTGACCAGGGTGCGGATCCGCATGCCGTCGCGCGGATCCCACGCGTCGGCGGTGACCAGCCCGGGCCCGAGCGGGCACAGGGTGTCGGACCCCTTGACACGCAACATCGAACCCGCGTCGGTGTCACGGAAGTCGTGCAGGCCGTAGTCGTTGGCGACCGTGTAGCCCGCGATCGCGTCCCACGCCTGTGCCTGCGACACGTTGCGGGTGGTCCGTCCGATCACGATCGCGATCTCGCCCTCGTAGTTGAGCCATTCGCACCGCTCCGGCCGCACGACCTGGCCCTCGTGGGCGTTGAGGGCCGACACCGGCTTGTGGAAGTAGGTCGGTGCGAGGGCAGGGTGATGCCGAACTCCTCGACGCGGCGAGCGGTAGTTGAGGTGGACGCACAGGATCTTGCTCGGCACCACCGGTGGCAGGTGCGTCGCGTCGACGATGGCGACCCGGCGGCCGTCGCCGGCGACCAGGTCGTCGCCGTCGCGCACGACGGTCGTCGCGACGCCTTCGAGCAGGATCCGGCGGGTCTCCATCGCGTGTGTGCCTTCCTCGGCTCGGTCGTCGTTCGGCCCCGAACGGTAGTCGCCTCGTCCGGGCAGGGCGACGGTCGCCGGCTCGCGCGGGATCGCCCGCTCGCTCGGTCACGTGCACCCCGGCGCGGCGGACGCGCTGCGGCCCCTCGACGCTGAGACCTTGCGCGGGGGACAGTGGCGGACGTCCGCGTCCCGCACTATCGTTCGGCCCCGAACGGTCTAGGGTGGACCGCGTCGACGTGAGGGAGAGCACGTGGCCGAGTTGCAGGGTTTCGTCTTCCCGCGACGGCAACCGGGGCGTCCTCGATCCTGCCGCCGCCGCCGTGGCACTACAGCGGCGAGCTGCTCACGATCGAGTACCGCACCGATCCCGGAGCGGGTGATCGAACTGCTGCCCGACCCGATCGAGCCGGCCGACGACCCCGGCGCGGTCGCGCTGGTGTGGGCGGACTGGCAGTCGTGCTCGGACTCGCTTCGACGAACTGCTCGACCCGGTCCGCGCGCAGTACAAGGAGGTGTTCTTCGTCGTGCGCGGCAAGTACCGGGGCGAGCACGTCTCGCGCTGCGTCTACATCTGGGTCGACAAGGACTACGCGCTCGTCCGCGGCCACTACCAGGGCTATCCGAAGAAGCTCGGCTCGATCCACCTGACCCGCCCGGTCGCCTACGGCAAGGCGGGACCGCGGCTCGAGCCCGGCGGTCGGTTCGGCGCGACGCTGGCCGCCTACGACCGGCGGCTGGCCGAGGCCCGGTTCACCATCACCGGCACGTCGGACACCGGCGGGTTCGTCAACAGCCACGCGATGCTGCACACGCGCTTCCTGCCGGCGATCGAGGGCGCCGACGCCGTCGCCGTCGCTGCACGAACTGGTCACGATGAAGACCGTCGACGTCGAGGCGGGGCCCGGTCTACGTCGGCGACGCGGAACTGACCCTGTTCGACGTCCCGGGCGAGGAGTTCGCCCTGCTCGCAGCCCCGCGAGATGCTCGGCGCCTACTACCGCCAGGTCGGCGCCACGTTCGCCGGCGGCACCACCGTCCACCGCTACCGGGACTGACACCGCCCGGCAGCGCACACCACGAGGAGTGACGCATGGGTGAGATCGTCGGCGCGGGCCTGGTCTCGCACGCCCCCACCATCATGTTCGACGAGCCGATGCGCCGCGAACTCAACGAGGGCCAGGAGATCTCGCTGGTTCCCGGCCTCGAGCGGCTGCGCAGCGAGATCCTCGACGAGTTGCAGCCCGACACGATCGTGATCCTCGACACGCACTGGTTCACCACCGTCGAGCACGTGGTCTCCGCGCACGACCACCGCGAGGGCAAGATGACCTCGTCCGAGCTGCCGCGCGGCATGAAGCAGGTGCCCTACAGCTACGACGGCGACCGCGAACTCGCCCTGCTGATCGAGAAGCACGGCAACGCACTCGGCACGCCGACCACGCGATGACGACCCGTACCTGCCGGTCTACTACGCGACCGTCAACCTCGTGCACTACCTCCACCGGGGCGAGAAGGTCGTGTCGGTCTCGATCGTGCAGACCGGCGACGACGACGACTTCCTCACGCTCGGCCGTGCCATCGGCGACGCCGTCGCGGCCAGCGACCGCCGCGTCGTCGTGCTCGCCAGCGGCGGCATGAGCCACACCTTCCACCGCCTCAAGGAACTGGGGAAGCACGAGGCGAGCGACCCGGTCCACATCATCACCCCCGAGGCCCGGCAGGCCGACGAGGAACGCGTCGCGTGGATGGAGTCGGGCGACCACGCCCGCGTCATCGACAGATGGACGCCTACCACCCCCACAACCCCGAGGGCGGGTTCGGCCACTACCTCGCGATGGTCGCCGCGATCGGCGGGCGGGACTGCACCGCACCGGGCCGCAAGCTGTCCGACTACGAGAACGCGACCGGCACCGGGCAGGTCCACGTCTGGTTCGACCGGCCCGAGGGCGGCTGGACCGCCTGATGGACTCCCACCTCGCCGACGTCTGGTTCAAGCTGACCGACCTGCAGGTCGCCACCGGCTCGGGTTCGACGATCACCACCACCGACGGCGTGGACTACCTCGACCTGACCTCGGGCATCGGCGTGGTCAACACCGGCCACTGCCACCCGGCGGTCGTCGAGGCGGTGCGCGAGCAGGCCGGCCGGTTCCTGCACGCCCAGGTCAACTGCTACCGCCACGACCGCCTCGAACCACTCGGCGGCCCGGCTGGCCGGGATCACCCCGCCCGGCATCGAGCAGTTCTTCTTCGCCAACTCGGGCGCCGAGGCCACCGAGGCGGCGGTCAAGCTCGCCAAGCAGGCGACGGGCAAGCCCAACGTGATCGTGTTCCAGGGCAGCTTCCACGGCCGCTCGCACCTGACGATGGCGATGACCACCTCGAAGGCGGTCTACCGGGCGGGACACGCGCCGCTGCCCTCGGGTGTGCTGGTCGCGCCGTTCCCGTACACGTTCGTGACCGGCGAGGACGTCGACACGTCCGTGGCGAGGTGCCTGCGCGAGTTCGACCTGCTGCTCAGGACCCAGACCGCGCCGTCCGAGGTGGCCGGCGGTGGTGCTCGAGCCGGTGCTCGGCGAGGGCGGCTACGTCCCCGCCCCGCGCGCCTTCGTCGAGGGACTCGCCGAACGGTGCCGCGACCACGGCCTGCTGTTCGTCGCCGACGAGGTCCAGACCGGGCTTCGGCCGCACCGGCGCGATGTTCGCGATCGAGCACACCGACGTGCAGCCCGACATCCTGGTCATGGCCAAGGGCATCGCGTCGGGGTTCCCGATGTCGGCGATCGGCGCCTCGGCCGAGCTGATGGCGCGCTGGCCGGTCGGCTCGCACGGCGGCACCTACGGCGGCAACCCGATGGGCTGCGCCGCCGCGCTCGCGACCATCGACGTGCTCACCGCACCCGGCTTCCTCGACGACGTGCAGTCCCGGGGGCGGCAGTTCCTCGACGGGCTCGAGGACCTGCGCGGACGCCACGACGCCGATCGCCGAGAACCGCGGCGTCGGCCTGATGCTGGCCACCGAGATCGTCGACCGCGACGGCGACCCCGACGCGGTCCGCACCGCCGCGCTGCTGTCCCACCTGCTGCGCGAGGAACGGATCGTGGTGATGAGCTGCGGCCCGTTCGGCTCGACCGTGCGCTGGATCCCGCCGCTGGTGGTCACCGAAGCGCAGGTCGCCGACGCCCTCGCCGCCTTCGACCGCGCCCTGACCGCGACGGCGGGTGTCGAGGACCCCGCCTGACCTAGCGTGTGGGCATGGAGGTCACCGAGGAGCGGTTCCGCGCCCTGGCACGGTGGTCGCCATGGCGGTGGCGCACCCTGCGCTTCACACTGGTCCGCCGTCCCTGGCACACGCCGCGGTTCGAGGCCGGCCTGCGCGCCTGGGTGCGTCGGCCAGATGCCGTCCGCGTCCAGGACCTCGACGGCAACCTGGTCCAGGTCGTCCACGAGGAACCCCGGACGCTCGGGCTGTTCACGCCCACGGGGACCTCGACCCTGGCGCTCCGCGACCCCCGGGCGACGCGCCCGCGCTGGACGCCGACGGCGCGGGGCCAGGGACGCTCATGCGGGACCTGCGCGTGGTCGACCATCATGCGACTCGCGTGGGAGGCCGTGCTGGAGCCGACCAGTGCCTACGCGCCGCGGTGCTCGTGCTGCGCCCTGCTGTTCTCCGAGGCCAGTGACCTGCGCATCGTGGAGGAAGACGGCCCGAGCGCCCGGTCGCGGGATTCGGGACTGCGCTACCCGGACACACACCTGGTGCGACTGGACGTCGAGACGGGGGTGTGCGTGTACGCCGAGCAACAGGGCGGCACCCGGGATGGTCAGCACCACCACGTGAAGATCGAGGCGGTCGACGAGCCCGATGCCCGACGACCTCTTCCCGGTCGGTTCCTAGGGGAGTTGGCCGCAGAAGGCGAGGGCGCGACGGACCAGGCGACCGTGGCCCTCGGACATCTCCTCGGCGATGTGCGGGCTGGCCGCCTCGCGCGGTGACAGCCAGGCCAGGTCGAGCGCGTCCTGGGCGGGGGCGCACTCGCCCTCGCACGGCACGACGTAGCCGAGCGCGACCGCGTGCTGGCGGGGGTCGTGGAAGCCGCGCCCCTCCTCGGGGAAGTACTCGGCGACCGTGAAGGGGGCGATGCCGGGGGGCAGGCGCGGCCCGGCATCGGCACCGAGGTCCTTGGTCAGATGGCGCCACAGCGCGTCGCGCAGCGTCTCGCCCAGCATCACGCGTCCGGACACGACCGCACGCGAGATCCGCCCGTCGGGTTGCGCGCGCAGCAGCAGGCCGACCTTCTCGACGCGGCCGAGGTGGTCGACGCGGACCGGGACGGCCTCGACGTAGACCATCGGCACGCGGCTGCGGACCTCGGCGAGTTCGTCCTCCTCGAGCCAGTGGGGCTGGGTCTCGGTGATGTCCGACATCGACATGAAGCGGCTCCGCGGCAGGGGACGGCTCGGTGACGCAGGCTAGGCGCCCGGAACGGGACGGCGACGTCG
>CAWKMM010000009.1:0-122054 GCA_963850715.1 uncultured Nitriliruptoraceae bacterium
AGGGTGAAGATCCAGTCGCCGTACGGCCCCCAGGAGGTCCAGATCTTCTGCCCGTCGACCACGAACCCGTCGCCGTCCCGGACCGCCCGGGTGCGGACCGCTGCGAGGTCGCTGCCCGCCTCCGGCTCGGATACCCCGGACCAGAATGTCCCCGGCCGCCAGGATCCGCGGCAGCCAGCGCCGCTTCTGGCCCTCATCACCGCTGACCATGAGCGTGGGACCCATGAGGTTTGACCGACCACCGCGACACGCTCCGGCGCGTCGGAGAGGACGTATCCTCCTCGAAGATCGCCTGCGTGACCGCGTCGGCGCCGCGGCCACCGAGCTCCTCGGGCCAGCGGAGCGCCGCGTACCCGGCGGCGAACAGCTCACGTTCCCACGCACGGTGGGCGGCGAAGCCCTCGTCGGTCCCTGCGCCGGAGCGATGGCCGCGGCACGTTCGCTGCGAGCCAGGCACGGACCTCGTCGCGGAACGACCGCTGGGCGGAGGTCAGCGTGAGCTCCACCTACCACCTCCCCGGCGTTGTTCCTGACGACCCGTCAGGTTAGCAGCGGCTCCGGTGAACACGTTCTCTCCCTGGAGCCTCACCACGGAGACCGAGACCCTGCGCGCGCCGCGCAGCCACCGCGGTGACCGCGCGCAGAACGAGAACACGTTCTACATCCGGGGCTAGGGTCCGCGCCGGGAGCAGGGAGAGGACCGACCATGACCTTGCCGGACGAGTTCCACGAACTCGCACGCGAGCTGCGCAACTGGGGACGGGGGGGCGAGGACGACGAGCGGGGGACCCTCAACCTGCTCACCGACGACGTCGTCCGGAGGGCGGCGGCCGACGTCCACACCGGCGAGCGGTTCACCCTGGCGATGGCGCTCGACGAGCACGGCCCCCAGGCTGGCCTGGTGCCGGGTCGGGAGAACCCCGTCCACACGGTGACGATGCTGCACCACGCCTTCGACGGCGAGGCCGACCACTACGCCGCGAACGACGACACCATCCTCATGGGGCTCCAGGCGGGCACGCACTGGGACGCGCTCGCGCACGTCAGCTACGGCGGCCACCTCTACAACGGGTTCTCCGCGTCCACCGTGACGGCCAAGGGCGCCTCGCGGTGCGGGATCGACAAGGTCGGACCGCTCGCCGGACCGGGCGTGCTGCTCGACGTCGCACGTGCGCTCGGCCACGACCGCCTCCCCCCCGGGTACACGATCACCCCAGCGGACCTCGACGCGGCGGCGGAGTCGCGAGGACCGACGTGACCGCGGGCGACATCCTGCTCCTGCGGACCGGCCAGGTCCGGGCGTTCCTCGACGACGGCGATCGCGTCGGCTACGCCTTCCCGTCGGCCGGCCCGGGCATCGAGGCCGCGCGCTGGTTCCGTCAGCACGACGTCGCCGCCGTCGCCACCGACACGCTCGTCTTCGAGGTCTTCCCGGCGAACAGGAGGGGCGTTCCTCCCGGTCCACCTGCTCGACCTGGTCGACATCGGACTGACGCAGGGGCAGAACTTCGTGCTGGAGGACCTCGCGGCCGCGTGCGCGGCCGACGGGCGCTACCGCTTCCTGCTCGAGGCCTCACCGCAGCCCGTGACGGGCGGACTCGGCAGCCCCGTCACCCCCGTGGCGATCCGGTGACCACCACGGACCGCGACCAGCTCGTCGACCTGATCCGCACCTACGCGGACGGCGTCGACGCGCGTGATTGGTCGCTCGCCCGGTCGGTGTTCACCGACGACGCCCACCTCGACTACTCCTCGGTCGGGGTCGATGCCGGTCCCGTCGACACCGTGCTCGAGCGGCTCGCCGAGCTCCTCGCGCCGGTCTCGCTGACCCACCACCTGCTCAGCAACCACGACATCTCGATCGACGGTGCCACCGCGACGTCGCGGGTGGGGCTGATCAACCCGTTCGTCGTCGCCACGCCCGAGCGCACCGACGTGCTGCTCTTCGGGGGCTGGTACGACGACGTGTGGACACGCACGGACCGGGGGTGGCGCATCCGCACCCGGACCCACGTGGGCACGTGGCACGCCGGTCCCCTGCCTGGGGGCCTCACCGCAGCAGGAGCTCGCCCGTGAACGGAACGACCCCGAGACCGCCGCGTCGCGTCGCCGTCATCTCCGGCGTCGGCCCGGGCCTCGGGCGGTCCATCGCGCTGAAGCTGGCCGCCGACGGGGCCGCCTGCGTCCTGGCCGCACGTCGGGAGCAGCAGCTCGACGAGGTCGCCGAGGAGGTGCGCGAACTCGGCGGACAGGCGCTGGTCGTGCCGACCGACATCGCCGACGACGCGCAGGTCGACCGCCTCATCGCCACCACGCTCGAGGAGCTCGGCCGCGTCGACGTGTTGGTCAACAACGCGTTCGTCCAGCCGCCGCTCGATCGGTTGGAGGATGCCTCGCTCGAGGACTGGGAACAGGCCTTCGCGATCAACGTGTTCGGCACCGTCCGGGTGACCCGGGCGGCGATCCCCGCCCTCCGCGCCGGTGGCGGCGGCAACGTGGTGATCATCAACTCGATGTCGGCCCGCCGGACCCGTGAACGGTTCGGCATCTACTCGGCTGCGAAGTCCGCGTTGCTCAGCACCGCCCGGACGTTGGCGCTCGAGCTCGGCCCGGACGGGATCCGGGTGAACTCCGTCGTCCCCGGCTACGTGTGGGGGCCGAACCTCGAGGCGTGGTTCACCTACCGGGCCTCCAAACGCGGCGTCCCCATCGACGACGTCTACGCCGAGGTGGCGTCGGGTACCGCGCTCCACCACCTGCCCACCGCCGACGAGGTGGCCGACAGCGTGGTGTTCCTGGCCTCGGAGCGTGCTGCCGCGATCACGGGCCAGACCATCGACGTCAACGCCGGGCACTGGTTCCACTAGGCGGTCCGATCCCGCCCGCCACCCCATCCATCTCGTTCCGCTCATCGCCGCACCGGAGGCCCCACGTGAAGATCTGGATGGCGACCGCGTTCGCCGAGACGGACGAGGTGCTCGAGCTGTGCACCGCTGCGGACCGCTCCGGCTACCACGGCGTCTGCTTCTCCGATCACCTCTTCTACGCCGAGCAGCAGACCAGCACCTACCCGTACACCCCGGACGGGTCGCGGATGTGGCAGGCCGACACCCCGTGGCCCGACCCGTGGGTGACCATCGGCGCGCTCGCGACGGTCACCGAGCACCTCCGCTTCACCACCAACATCTACATCGCCCCGGCGCGTGACCTGTTCACCGTCGCCAAGCTCGTGTCGACGGCGTCGGTCCTGTCCGGGGGCCGGGTCGAGCTCGGGCTCGGCGCCGGCTGGTCCCGCGACGAGTTCGACCAGACCGGCCAACCGTTCGAGCGACGGGGTGCGCGGCTCGACGAGATGATCGACGCGCTGCGTGAGCTCTGGCAACCGGGCTGGCGCGAGTTCCACGGGGAGTTCTACGACTTCGACAAGCTCACGATGGAGCCGACCCCGCCCGGCCCCGTCCCGATCAACGTCGGTGGGCACTCGAAGGCTGCGCTCCGTCGGGTCGCACGACGAGGCGACGGCTGGATCGGCACCTACTACGAACCGGCCGCGATCGACGGCGTCCTCGCCGAGCTGTCGCAGGCGTTGGCGATCGAGGGGCGCGATCTGTCCGACGTCGAGGTGCTGCTGTCGCCGCTCGCGGCGCCGTCGGTCGACTACTACCGCGAGCTCGCCGACAAGGGGGTCGACGGCATCGTGTGGGCACCGTGGATGCTGGCCGACGTGACCGACGCGCGGTTCGCGTCACCGCTCGAGGCGCGGATCGAGGCCGTCGAGCGCTTCGGCGATGAGATCATCCAGCACCTCTGAGCGCTCGTCCGGCACCGACATCAGCTGGTGAGCCGGACCGCATCACCTCGACCGCTGGCGTGCACCCGGGCGGCGAGCTCGTCACGTTCGCCGTCATGGAGACGGACGTACCCACCCTCGGGTCGCGGTGGGAGCCACCGCACGTCGTCGGTCGCCCACCACCCGGACGCCTGCAGGTCGGCGGTGCGCACCTTGTGGGTCGCCGTCCGCGGGAGCTCGTCGACATCCGGAGGAACCGAGGGATCGCCTTCGCACCGAGGTCGTCCCGCGCGCGCAGGTGGGTGAGCAGCGAGGCCGCGACACGGTCACCCGACTCCGCGTCCGGCCGTGGCACGACCACGGCGAGGAGCTGGTCACCGACGTCGGGATCCGGGACCGCCAGCACCACCGCGTCCAGGACGTCCGGGTGATCGGCGATCGCCGTCCGGATCGGAGCGATCGCGAGGTTCTCGCCGTCGACGCGGACCCAGCCGTCGCTCCGGCCGGCGAAGTACAACCAGCCGTCCGCGTCGCGGTACGCCAGGTCACCGGTGTGGAACCGGCCGTCGCGGATGCGCTCCGCCTCGGCCTCGTCGTTGCGCCAGTACCCCTCGAACGCGCCACGGCCCGAGGTGCCGACCAGCTCCCCGATCGCCTCGTCCGGGTTCGACAGCCGTCCGTTCTCGTCGAAGCGTGCGGGCGGGCAGGGTCGGCCCGTCTCGGGATCGAGCACCTCGACTCCTGGCCGCGCTCGCCCGAGCGCGCCGCGCGGCGCGTCGGAGCTGCGGACCAGCGCGACCCCACCCTCGGTCGACCCGTACCCGTCGAGCACGGTGCAGCCGAAACGCGTGGCGAACGCGTGCAGGTCCCGGTCGCTGGCCTCGTTGCCGAAGACGATCCGCAGCGGGAGATCGGCATCGTCGGGACGCTCCGGCTGGGCGAGCACGTAGGCCAGCGGCTTGCCGACGTAGTGGGTGTAGGTCGCACCGACCGACCGCACGTCGTCGACGAACCTGCTGGCAGAGAAGCGTCGCCGGAGCGCCAACGTGGCACCCGCCGCCAGCGTGGGCGCCCACCCGGCGGTCAAGGCGTTCGAGTGGAACAGCGGCATCGCGGTGTAGGTCACGTCGCTGCGACGGAGGCCCAGCATGTCGACCAGCACGCTCCCCTGCCGCGCGAGCCGTCCCTGGGTCGTGCGGACCGCCTTCGGATCGGAGGTCGTCCCCGAGGTGAACAGCAGGAGCGCCAGCGCGTCGTCCGGGGGCAGCGGGTCGGGGACGGCGGCGCCGGCGTACGGCGCCAGTCGGGCAGCGTGGTCACCGTCGTCGACGACGACGATCCGGCCGGGCGCGACCGCGACCTGGTCGAGCAGCGACCGGTACCGCTGCTCGGTGATGACCAGCTGGACGTCGGTGTGGGCGACGTCGCGGGCGAGCTCCGCCGGCCCCCGCGTCGGGTTGAGCCCGACGATGGTCGCGCCGTGGAGCGCGGCCGCGCCGAGCAGCAGCGGGAACTCCGCCACGTCGTCGAGCAGGACGCCGACGTGCCACGGTCCCGGTCGCCGGAGCTCGGCGAGCCACGCGCCTCGGCGGGCGCTCTCGGTGACCACCTCGTGCCAGGTCCACCGCTGGGCGGTCTCCAGCTCGATGAGGCCGACGGAGGCGTCGCCACGGCGAGCGACCAGCAGTTCGGCCAGGGACGTCACGAGGCCACGGGACGTCGGTCACGCAGCGCGGGGATCAGCTCCTCACCGGCGCGCGTGAGCTGGTCGACCAGCTCCTGCCGGTCGCGCGAGCGGAACCGGACCTGCACGTGGCGGCACCCCGCACGGGCGTACCGGTCGAGCCGCTCGGCGAGCTCGTCGGCGCTGCCGGCGCGGGTGAACGATCCGACGTCCCAGGTCGGCGACCCGAGGTACATCGGGGGCGCCGTGGCACCGAGGTCGTAGCTCCGCGGGTCACGATCGGACGCCGCCGCCAGCACCTCGAGCTGGTCGGGCAGCTCCGACAGCCGGGTCCCCTGCGGCAGCCAGCCGTCGCCGCGGCGAGCCACCCGTCGGAGCGCCGCGGCAGAGCTGCCGCCGATCCAGATCGGTACCTGCGGCTGGACCGGCCGCGGCGCCACGGCGACGTCCGAGAACCGCCAGGTCGGACCGTCGTGGTCGGGCACGGGATCGGTCAGCGCGACCCGGACGGCGTCGATGGCCTCGTCCAAGCGTGCGCCGCGGCCCGCGAACGGCACGTCGAGCGCAGCGAACTCCTCCTCGACGTGCCCGGCACCGACCCCGAGGATGACCCGGCCGCCCGAGAGCCGGTCGATGGTGGCCACGGCCTTGGCGGTGGTCAGCGGGTGACGGGTCGCGATGACGGCCACGTGGGTCAGCAGACGCACGCGATCGGTGACGGCCGCGAGGTAGGCCACCGTCGCCCAGGGGTCGAACCACGTGGCGCCCATCGTCGGCACCCGATCGTCCGGGACGACGACGTGGTCGCAGACCCCGACGTAGAGGAACCCCGCGCGCTCCGCGGCTCGGGCCACCGCGACGAGGTCGTCGACCTCCATCCTCGCCGCCCGCTCCGCATCCGACACGTCGTCCGCGGCGTGCTCCCAGTCCTCGGCGAACAGCCGGCTGCGCGCCTGCACCGGGAGCTGGAGACCCAGACCGATGGCGCCGTCGGGCACGACCTGGACCGGGTCCCGCGCCGGCACCTGCGACCCGTCCACCACCGTCAGACGCCCGCGTCGATGCCCACGAACGGCGTCGGCGCGTCGAGCTCGGCGGCGGCGATCTCCTCGTCGAGCGCGGCGGGACCGAACCACAGCAGCTCGTGCTGCTTGGCACGTCGGAAGTAGAGCTGCACGTCGAGCGCCAGGGTGAAGCCGACGCCGCCGAAGGTCTGGTGCGCCACCCGGGTGGCGCGGCGGAAGACGTCCGCGGCGTACCGCTTGGCCATCGCCGCCAGCGGTCCGGCGTGACCGCGCGATCGCGACCACGCCGCCTCGTGGACCAGCGTCCGGGCGCCGGCGAGCTCGGTGGCGATGTCGGCGATCGGGTGGGCGACCCCCTGGAAGTTGCCGATGGGGACACCGAACTGCACCCGCTCCTTGGCGTACTCGACCGTCATCTCGAGGGTGCGTTCCCCGGCACCGACCGCCCACCCCGCAGCGACGATGAGCGCATCGTCGAGGGAGCTCTGGAAGGTGCTCCACCCCTCGCCGGCCGGACCGATCCGCGCGGAGGTCGGGACCCGCACGCCGGAGAAGGTGACCTGGCACGACGCGTCCGACGCCAGGGTCGGGGTGTGTTCGATCGTCAGCCCGGCGGCAGCACGATCGACCAGCAGCAGATCGACGTCGGTCGCCTGCGGCCCGGTGCGGGCGAGCACGAGCAGCGCCGAGGCCGCGACCGCGAACGGCACGAGCAGCTTGGTGCCGTCGAGGACCAACTCGTCACCGTCCTCGACGGCGGTCAGCGCGATGCCGGTCGGACCGTCGCTGCCCGCCCGGCTCGTGCCAGGCGAGGGTGACGATGGCATCACCGGTGGCGATCCGGGGTAACCACGACGACCGCTGCTCCTCGGAGCCGGCCGCTGCGAGGATGCCGCCCGCCGCGACGCAGCTGACCAGGTAGGGCGACGGCGCCAGCGAACGACCGAGCTCCTCGGCGACGATGACGCCCTCGAGCACCCCCATCCCGCTGCCGCCGTGGGTCTCGGGGAGGGTGAGCCCGAGCAGATCCATCTGGGCGAGCTCCCGCCAGAAGCCGGTGTCGAACCCGGTCGGGTCATCCTCGAGTTCGCGGACGCGTTCGATGGGTGACGACGCTGCGCACACGTCGCGAACCGCCTCGCGGAGGGCCTGCTGTTCCTCGGTGAACGTGAGATCCACGTCGCTCGTGCTCCTCCCCCGCCGCGCGGGGTCGTCGGTCGGTCAGGGGCGCCAGTGGTCGCCCGTGCGATGCCAGGGGTCGTCGTCGGGGCCGGTAGGGAGCGCGACGCGGACGGTGCACCCGGTCGCGAGCTCGCCGCCGACGGTGAGCTCAACCGCGAGCTCGGCCCAGGTCACGTCGTCGTCCGAGGTGACCGCGGTCACCTCGGCGGTGAGCTCGAGCCGATCGCCGGGGACCACGCTGCGCTTCATGCGGAACTGCAAGCGACCGAGGCGCGCGTGAGGCCCACCCCAGTCGGTCACGAACCGCTGGATGATGCCCGCCTGGTGCGGGGTGTTGAGGAAGATGTCCGGCAGGTTGGCGACCTCGACGCAGTGCTTGTGGTCGTGGTGCTGCGGCTGCCAGTCACGGGTCGCCGACGCGCCCATCACCACCGTCCGGGGGGTCACGTCGATGGCGAGGCCGGGCAGTCGGTCACCGGCCGCGACGTCGCGCCCGAGGACCCGCGGTGCGAGCGTGGTCTCCAACGGGTCCCTCACCGGTAACAGAAGAAGTCGTAGGACTCGACGCCGAGCAGCCGGCCGTCCTGCGCCGTGTAGGTGACGTCGATGGTCCAGAAGCGCCCGGTGCCGAGCCGGATGGTCTTGATCGGCGTGATGGACCGGACCGACTGGACGGTGCGCACGGTGTCGCCCGGTCGCACCGGGTCGTGCAGCACCATCTCGTTCGAGGCGACGATGCCCTTGTCGAGCCCGGTCGCGTCCTTCAGCCGGAAGTGCAGCTCGAGCGGACGGATGGCCTCGTCGCGACGCGGGTCGAACATCAGCGGCCGCATCCAGACCGACAGCATCGTCGGCGGCGCGGTCGGCCCGTCCGTCAGCTCGGCCGCGACCGCCGGGTCCCAGTACAGCGGGTTGGCGTCCTCGCAGGCCTCGCACCAGTGGGTGATGTACCCCTGCTCGCAGGCGACGTCGCCGAAACCGGCGTCGAGCTCGGTCCCGACCCACGCTTGGACCTCGTCCTCGGTGAGCGGCTCGGTGCCGCTGTCCACGCTCACGCGCGCACCTCCCGTGGTCCGGTCACGGCCATCACGGGCCCAGACGGCCGCGGTGCGCCCGCGACCACCGGGGCGACCTGGTCGAAGCGTTCCCCGTCCGGACCGATCGCCTCACCGAACAGGTCACGATCGGTGACGTAGGTGGAGCCGGCGAGCTCCTCGACCGACACGACCGGGGACACGCAGGTGTCCGCTGGACCGAGCCGGGCGACCCAGTCGTCGCGGTCGCGGGCGGCGAACGCGGCCGCGAGGTCAGCTCGGATGCGGTCCTGCCGATCGTCGTCGTGCTGGGCGTCGGCGTGCTCCGGGTGCCCGAGCGCCTGGCAGAGGTTGGTCCAGAACCGGCGCTCGATCGCGCCGACGGCCACCCACCGGTCGTCGGCGCAGCGGTAGACGTCGTAACAGGCGAACCGTCCGGTGAGCAGCCCGTCGCCGGGACCGGAAGGCGTGCCCGCGGCGAGGTGGTCGTCGATGGCCAGCGACATCGCCGCGAGGACCCCGTCCGTGGCGGACACGTCAAGATCGGCGCCGCGCCCGGTCCGTTCCCGCTCCACGAGGGCCGCGCAGATGGCGAGAGCTGCCTGCATGCCACCGCCGGCGCTGTCGGCCCACGTGGCACCCGGCAGGGCCGGTCCGCCGTCGGGGCGACGGCCCTGCGCCGCGAGCGCGCCGCCGACGGCCTGGTAGTTGAGGTCGTGGCCGGCCCAGGACGCCATCGTCCCGGTGCGGCCGTACCCGGTCAGCGACGCGTACACGGCGCGAGGGTTCACCTGGTGCACGTGCTCGGCCCCGACGCCGAGGCGGTCGGCAACCCCGGGGCGGAACGCGTCCAGCACGACGTCGGCGTCGGCGGCGAGGTCGAGGAACGACCGGCGGCCGTCGTCGTCCTTGAGGTCGATCGCCACCACCTCGGTGCCGCGACCGGCGCTGTAGGCGTGCGCGTGCGGGACGATGCGCCCGCTGCCGGCCGGCGGCGCGATGCGGATGACGCGGGCCCCCAGATCGGCCAGGAGCGCGGAGCAGCGACGACCCGGCCCGACCGTCGACAGGTCGAGCACGGTCACACCGGTCGAGCGGTCCGCCGCGCTCGGTCGTGTCAGACACCGTTGTTGACCGGGAGGCCGAGCCCGCGGCGGGCGATGATGTTGCGCTGGACCTCGGAGGTTCCGGCCCCGACGGTGTCGACGACCGTGTACCGTAGCGCGTGCTCGAAGCGCCCGTCGACGGGCGCGTTCGGCGACCCGCGGCGGAGGGCGCCCGCAGGGCCGGCGAGCTCGAGCATCGCGTCGGCGACCTCCTGACCGAGCGCGCAGGTCCAGAGCTTGAACATCGCCGCCTCGATGTTCGGCACCTCGCCGGCCGCGGCCTTCGCGATGATGCGCACGTGTGCATCTTCGCGACCTCGATCTTGGTGGCCAGCCCGCGACGACGCGGCGGGCGTGCGGGTCGTCGCGCAGCGGCGTGCCGTCGACGCTCGGCCGTGCGGACCCAGTCGCGGAACACCGCGTACCGCTTCACGTAGGCCGAGACCGTGAAGAGCGTGAAACGCTCGAAGTCGAGCGCCTCGGAGACGTAGTAGAAGCCCTTGCTGACCTCGCCGACGACGTATCGTCGGGGACGAAGACGTCGTCGAGGAACACCTCGTTGACGCGCTCCTCGCCGAGCGTCGGCATGTTGGTGACCTGGATGCCCTCTGCGTCCATCGGGAGCAGGAAGAGCGGTCGATGCCCTTGTGCTTGCTGCCCGCGTTCGGGTCGGTGCGGGCGATCGAGCCAGTACCACTCGGCGAAGTGCGCGGACGTGGTGAACCGCTTCTGCCCGGTCAGGCGCCAGCCGCCGTCGTCGTCGTCGCGGACCGCGCGCATCTCGAGCGAGCCGAGGTCGGATCCTGCGTTCGGCTCGGAGTAGCCGATCGCGAACTCGATCTCGGCGTTCAGGATCTTGGGCAGGAACTCCTGCTTGAGCTTCTCTAGCCGTGACGGATGAGGGTCTTGCCGACGATGCCGACGCCCTTGCCGATGAGCGGCGCGCCGACCGCGGCGAGTTCCTCGTTGAGGACGTACTCGTACATCCCGGCGAGCCCGCTGCCGCCGTACTCCTTCGGCCAGCTCATCCCGATCCAGCCCTGCTCGGCCATCTTCTTCATGAACGCGCGACGCTTCGGGGTGTCGACGAGCTGCGCCATCCCCTCGCGTCGGAGTCCATGACCTCGTCGTCCCAGTGCCGCTGGATGAAGTCACGGACCTCCTGCTGGAAGTCGCGGATCTCGGGCGGGTAGGTGAAGTCCACGCATCGCTCCCTCGGTGGTGCTCCCACCGTCGACGATATCTGACGATCCGTCAGAAACGCAACGGCGGGCCCAGCGACGGACCCACGTCCACGCGGGTGCGCCCCGGCCGGTGGCCGGGGCGCGAAGGACGAGGGCGGACGAATCAGGCGGTGACGAGGTCCTCGGCCGCGGTCGCTGCCGCCTGCGCGAGCGCGAACTTCACGACCTCCTCGCCGACGGTGTCGAGCTGCCAGGCGATCTTGTCGTCGAGCACCTCGCCGTCGGGTCCGAACGGCCCGTCGAGCGAGTTGACCCCGGCACCGAGCGGGGTCGGCCACCCCCGCAGCGCGTGGGTGATGGCGCGGAGCGCGCCGAGGGTGACGACGACACCCTGCCACCCGGCACCCGTGGCGATGCAGCCCACGGCGCGACCGTCGAAGTACGGCCGGTCCGCCTCGCGCAGATCCTCGACGTAGTCGAGCGCGTTCTTGACGAGGCCCGAGACCCCACCGTGGTAGGCGGGCGAGGCGATGATGAAGCCGTCCGCGCGCGCGATCTCGGCCACGAACCGCTCGGCGCCCTCGGTCCGGGCCGGATCCTCGGGCGCGTACATCGGCATCGCGGCGAGGTCGGCGCCGAGGAAGGCCGTGGTCGTCGCTCCGGCCCGCTCCGCCGACGCGAGCGCCGCCTGCAGCGCCTTCTCGGTCGACGAGTTCGGGCGCGTCGTGCCGCCGATGCCGACGATGTGCGGTGCCGTGCTCACGGTCGTCCTCCCTCCGCCACGAGCCCGAGCTCGTGTCCCATCTTGTCGCGCTTGGTGGTCAGGTAGGTCACGTTGTGCTCGTTCGGTGCGACCTCGACCGGCACGCGGGCGACGACCTCGAGGCCGAGCGTCCTCGAGCGCGGCGCCCTTGCGCGGGTTGTTGGTCAGCAGGCGCAGCCGGTCCACCCCGAGCTCGCGCAGCATCTGCGCCGCCGCGTGGTACTCGCGCGCGTCGGGGAGCGTGCCCGAGCTCGACGTTCGCCTCGACGGTGTCCGCGCCCGCGCTCCTGCAGCGCGTACGCGCGGAGCTTCTCGATCAGGCCGATGCCTCGGCCCTCGTGGCCTCGCAGGTAGACCAGCGCTCCGTTGCCCTCGGCGGCGATGGCCGCGAGCGACGCGTCGAACTGTTCCCCGCAGTCGCACCGGCGGGAGCCGATGACGTCGCCGGTCAGGCACTCGGAGTGCACGCGGACGAGCGGGACCCCGCCGAGGTCGCCGCGGACGAGGACGAGGTGCTCCTCGCCGTCGTCCCCCCGGAAGCCGACAGCACGGAAGTCGCCGTGGGCGGTCGGGAGCACCGCCTCGGCAGCGAGCACGACCTGGCGCTCGTGGCGGCGCCGGTAGGTGATGAGGTCCGCGATCGTGATGAGGTGGAGGCCGCGCTGTCGGGCGAGCACGCAACAGCTCCGGCATCCGCGCCATCGACCCGTCGGGGTTCATGATCTCGCAGATGACGCCCGCCGGCGCGAGCCCCGCGAGGCGGGCGAGGTCGACCGCCGCCTCGGTGTGCCCCTCGCGATCGAGGACCCCGTCCGGCCGGGCCCGCAGCGGGAAGACGTGGCCGGGGCGTCGGAGCTGGTCGGCGCGGGTGGCGGGGTCGATCAGCGCCTGGATCGTGCGTGCCCGGTCGGCGGCGGAGATGCCCGTGCTGCCCTCGACCTCGAGGTCGACCGAGACCGTGAACGCGGTCTCCTCGCGGCCGGCGACCTCGGGGACCATGGGGCCGAGGCCGAGCGCATCCAGACGATCGCCGGTCATCGGCGCGCAGACCAGTCCGCGGCCGACGGTGACCATCGTGTTGATGTGGGCGGCCGTGACGAGCTCGGCGGCACCGACCAGGTCGCCCTCGTTCTCCCGGTCGACGTCATCGACCACGATGATGAGCTCACCGCGTGCGAGGGCGGCGAGGGCCTCCTCGATCGTCGACAGTCCGGCCGCCATGTCGGCTTCCGTCAGCTCGGGGCGCGGCCCACCGAGCCCGGTGACGGCGTCGAACCCGAGGCTCGCGATCTGTCCCCGCACGGTGCTCTCCCTCGCCGATCCGCCGACCGCCGAACGGCGGGCTGTTGTTCGCTGGAGCGAACAGGTGATCCGGATACCGAACGAGGGTAGGGTGGCGGTGGACCCGAGGTCAAGACGCGCCGACGTGGACGGCCGGCCGCTGCTGCCGTAGGGTCCGCCCGGACCTGACGACCCGTCAGGTCTCGAGCGCCCGGTCGGGCGACGCAGGTCGTGGGATGGACGGAGCACAGGTGAGCCAGGTGCGTGAGCAGCTCGATCAGGCGTTCTCGATGGCCGACCGGGTCGCGGTCGTGACCGGCGGAGCCAGCGGTATCGGGGAGGCCACGGCGCAGGTCCTCGCCGCCGCCGGCGCGGCCGTCGTCGTCGGCGACATCGACGAGGCGGGTGCCGAGCGGACGGTGGAGTCCGTCGAGGCGGACGGCGGCCGTGCCGTGGCGCACCGGGTCGACGTGCGTTCGAAGCCCGACGTCGACGCGCTCGTCCAGCGGGCGATCGACGAGTACGGCCACATCGACTTCCTGGCCAACATCGCCGGCATCGCGGCCGAAGGTCCCGCCGAGGAGATCACCGAGGAGGAGCTCGACCGGGTCCTCGACATCAACCTCAAGGGCACCCTGTTCGGGGTCCAGGCCGCCATCGCGGCGATGAAGCCCCGGGGCACGGGGTCGATCGTCAACGTCGCCTCCGCTTCCATCGACGTCGCTGCCCCCGGGTACAGCCTGTACGCGATGACCAAGGCAGCCATCACGCAGTTGACGATGAACGTCGCGTGGGAGGTGGGCCGTCACGGGATCCGCATCAACACCATCGCGCCCGGTGCGACGGTGACGCCCTTCACGGCGCGGCACGCCTACGACGACGAGGGCACCGTCGACCCGGCGCGGATGGACCAGTTCGTGGAGCGGATGCGCAACATCTCCCCGCTCCGCCAGGTCGGTGAGGCGGTCGACCAGGCCTACCTGCTGCTCTACCTCGCGTCGGACGCGTCGCGCTTCTGCACCGGTCAGGTCTGGCGCGCCAACGGTGGCCAGGCCATCGTCCGCTGACGCTGCCGTCAGCGGGCCGAGAGCCGGGGCGAGCGTCCGCCGAGGGCGAGGGTGACCTCCTCGGCGGCGGCCACCAGACGATCGGCGTAGGCCGGGACGTCCGAGGCCGGGATCTGGCCGCGGAAGCCGATCAGGAACAGGGCGATCACGACCCGGCCGGCGGCGTCGAAGACCGGGGCACCGACGTGGTTGAGCCGGTAGGGCGTCGACTCCGCGAGTTCGACGAGCGCGTACTCCTCCCCCGGCGCGGTCGAGCCCGCGACCGGCCCCTCGCCCTGGAGCGAGGCGACCAGCTGCTGCTGCTCGTCGCCGCCGAGGCCGACCGAGTACCCGCGGGCGCGGACCGCCTCGAGCGCCTCGCGGTAGCGGTCGAGGCGATCGGCACCGACGTCCGGACCGAGCGTGCCGAGCCACCGGTCGATCGTGTCGGGCCCGGACCACGCCACGAACACGGTGCCGAGCGGCGGGACGAGCGGCAGCCGCAACCCGGGTTGGATGTTGATGCCGAGCGGCCGCGGTTCACCGGAGGTCGCCAGGATGACGATCTCGTCCCCGATGGCGGTCGACGCCACGCACTCGAGATCGAGGTCGCGGGACACCGCAGCCATCGGACCAGCGGCGAGCTGCGCCGCGGGGTTCGCCGACGACGCGGCGTTGCCGAGCGCCACCAGCGCCGGCCCGAGCGCGTACGCCTTCGAGGTCGGGTCGCGCAGGACGTACCCGTGATCGACGAGCGAGGCGAGCAGCGCGTGCGCCGTCGCCTTGCTGAGGTCGAGCTCGCGTGCGAGCTCCGACAGCGTCACACGGGCGCCCGGGTCGGTCGCGAGGTGGTTGAGCACGGCGACGGTGCGGTCGACCGCCGGGGTGCGGCGTGCCACGGACGTCTCCGATCTGGGCGGTCCGACGGGTCGAATCACCCGGCGGGTCGAGCATCCTCGCACGTCACGGTCACCCGGCGGTGCCCCCACGACCGCCGCCGGCGCCGAGCGCCGCGATGACCGCGCGACCCACGGCCTCGGCGATGGCGCGGTGCCCGTCGTCGTCGGGGTGGATGCCGTCGCCGAGCCGTCCGGCCGGGAGGATCTCGAGTCCGCGCACGAGGTGGAGCTGGTCGTCGCCGGCGGCCATGCGGACCTCCGCGATGCCCTCGATCGCGGCTCGGAGGTCCCCGAGGGTCGCGCCGAGGCGGTTCGCCGTGGCCTCGGCATCGGGCCGGATGACGGGACTGACCACGACGATCGGGGTGGTCGGATGCTCCTGGCGGAGGACGGTCAGGAAGGCGTCGGTGTCGGCCCGGACCTGGTCGACCGAGTGCGGCGTCCGGGTCCAGCAGTTGGTGCCGTGGGCGACCGTGATGACGTCGGCCGGCAACTTGCCGATCTGTTCGGCGCAGGCGAGCTCGCCCCGCGCCGCGCCGGCGTAGCCGAGGTTGACGTGGTCGAGACCGTGCTGCCGTCCGGCGATGGCCGGCCACGCGAGCGCCGGTTCGGACGCGATCCAGCCCTCCGCGACCGAATCGCCGTAGACCACCCACCGTGGCCGCTGTGGCGCGGGCTCGATCGACCCAGCGATCCCGCGGACCTCGAGCACCCACGGCTGCATCCCCTCGGGGAGGTGGATGGTCGTGACCCCGCCGCCGGGCGCGAGCGGCAGGGTCACGGTCGCCTCGCCGAGCACCGCAGGCTCGGTCCCGAGCCGGTCGACGCCGTCCCACGAGGCGAAGGTGACCCCCGCCCCGTCGCCGCGGTAGCCGAGCTGGTCGGTGGTCGTGCGGTAGTCGATCTCGACCGCCTCCGCATCACCGACCACCTCGAGGCGGACGCCCACGGGCAGCGCCGCGACCATCCAGGTGTCCCCCGGGACGCGGCTGCGATCGACGGGGTTGACCCGCGGGTAGGGCACCCGCCGCGTCCCGGGCCACGGGGCGCCGCGCAGGAACGGCTCGGGCCCCTCGGGGCGCATCCCGCGGTGGGCATCACCTTCGGGGACGATCAGGTGCGGCGCGCTCTCGCTGCTCACGTCACCCGCCGAGGGGGTAGGGGAACTTCGCGCCGACGCCACCGTCGACGGCCAGGACCTGCCCGCTGACGTAGGCGGCGAGGTCCGAGACGAGGTAGAGCAGCGCGCCGGCGATGTCCGAGGGCTCGGCGACGCGCCGCAGCGGCGCGTTGGCGGCGTTGCGTTCCTTGCCCTCCTCGCCGACCATCGCGGCGATCCGCGGGCGTCCACACCACCCCTGGCGCGACCGCGTTGGCACGGATGCCAGCGGGGCCGAGCTCGACGGCCAACGACCGCACCAGCGACAGCAACCCGGCCTTGGCCGCGCCGTACGCGGCGTGGTACGGCGCACCGGTCATGCCGGACACGCTGCCGACGAACACCATCGAACCGCGCTGCCCGTTGGCTCGGGTCGCGATCCTGCTCGCGCATCAGCGTCCCGCCGATCTGGCTCAACAGGTAGGCGTGACGCAGGACCATCCCGAAGGTCCAGTCCCAGTCCTCGTCGGTGGTCGCCTCGAGCGGCGCGTACCGCGCCATCCCGACGATGTCGACGATGGTGTCGAGCCGGCCGAACTCGTCGCGGGCGTCGCGCAGCGTGGGCTCCACCTGCGGCGCGGTCGCGGACGTCCGCGGTCGCGGGCACGCCGTCGACCTCGCCCGCGACGTGGGCGGCCGCGTCGGGGTCGGCGTCGAGGCACCACACCTGCGCACCGCACTGGGCGAGCGCGTGCGTGACCTGACGGCCGATCCCCTGGCCCGCTCCGGCCACGACGACCCCGCGGCCGTCGAGCCGGAGGAGCCCGGCGTAGTCGGGGACCGGCGAGGTGTCGAGACGCCGCGGGGCGGAGGTACCCGCGTCCTTGCCTGGCAGGGACGTGCCCTCCACCACCGTGGCCTCGCTCACGCTCAGGCCTGCCCGGCCGGCTCGAGCGCCGGGTTGTTGGACGGGTCCGCGACGTAGGCGTCGATCTCGGGCATGACCTTCTCGTGGATCAGCCGCATCGACTTCTTGATCGCCTCGTCGGAGAGGAAGCCGAACTGCTTGTAACAGAGCAGCTGGTCGACCCCGCAGTCGGCGTACTTCTTCATCTTCTCGACGATCTGGTCGGGCGTGCCGATCATGATCATGTCGTAGCTGTTGAAGATCTTCGGGTCGAGGTCACCCTCGGAGAACCTCGTCAGGAGCGGGAACAGCTTGTCCTGCTGCTCCTGCGGCATGTGGGACAGCTCCCACTCGAGCGTGAACTCGGCGATGTTCTTGTACCACCACCACACCGACTCCCACGCACGGTTCTCCTCGAGCTCCGCCTCGTCCTCGACGCAGTGCACGAGCGTGTAGCAGGCGGCACGTTCGTTGCGGACGGCGGTCACCGGGACGGCGTTCGCGGCCGCCTCCTTGTACGCGGCGATCAGCTGCGCCATCTGCTTGAGCGGCTGCATGATCGAGAACGACAGCAGGCCGAAGCCGTTCTTGCCGGCGTCCACCGACGAGCCCATCGAGGTCGCGGCCTGCCACGCGGGCGGGTGCGGCTCCTGGACCGGCTTCGGGGTCACCATCCGTCGCGGCATCGAGAAGGTCTCGGACTCGTACTCGAAGTACTCGTTGGTCCACATGCCGCTGACGATCTTCGCGGCCTCGACCAGCTGCGCCTTGGAGGTGTCGGCGTCCACGCCGAACGCGAGCTGCTCCATCGGGGTGGACCGCCCGAGCCCCCACTCCACGCGACCACCCGACAGGACGTCGACGGTGGCGACCTTCTCCGCGATCCGGGCCGGGTGGGTGAAGTTGAAGGGTGCCAGCGTGACGCTGAAGCCGAGCTTGATGTTCTCGGTGATCTGGCTGAGCGCGCCGTGGACCGCCTCGGGGGTCGGGCAGTGCGACCGGCCCTCCCGGAAGTGGTGCTCCACCAGCCACGCGGTGTTGAACCCGAGCTGGTCCCCGAGGACGATCTGCTCGAGCGCCTCCTTGTAGGCCTGCTGTTCGGCTGCCTTCTGGTTCCCGGGGAACTCCCCCGGCCACGGTCGTGGCACGTCGATCTCGTAGAACAGGTCCAGCTTCATCCGTGGTCCCCTCCCAGGGTGATGTTCGATATCCCGAACATCAGGTCGACATCTCGACCGAGACTACGTGGTCCACCGATAGCCCGTCAACACGGTGGCACAGCGAACCTGACGGACCGTCAGAAGACCGGGGAGCGCCGCGCGGCTCAGGCGGTCGGCTTGCGCCCTGTCACGCCCCAGTGCACGTGGGCGACCATGGCCGCACGCACGTTGCCGAGGTCGGCCCCCCACTGCCCGAGGCCAGCCTGGTGCTCGGAGACGTGGGCGAGCATCGACACCAGCGCGGCCGCCTCGGACCTCGCGTCGGCGTGCCCCTCGCGCCGAGACTCGACCCCGGCGGCGAGGACCTCGGTGACCGGACCGAGCAGCTCGTTGCGCAGGTCCCGGAAGCGTCGATCGCCCTCGACGATCGCCAGATCGATGACACGCATCACCGCGGCGTTGCGCTCCCAGAACGCGAGGAAGGCGCCGACGAGCTCCTCGGCCGCGACACCGGCGGCGCGACCGCGCCAGTTCGTCGCCTCGATGGGTTCGACCAGGCTGCGACCGTCGTCGACGGCACGTCGGGCGAGCACGACGATCGCGGCCTCGACGTCGGCGAAGTACTGGTAGAAGGTCGCCGGCGACGAACCCGCGCTCCGGGCGATGTCGACGACCTTCACCTCGCGGTACGACCGCGTCGCGAGCAGGTCCGCCGTCGCCGACAGCAGTCGCTCCCGCGTCGCACGTCCGCGTCGGCCCGGGGTGCGTCCGTCCGCGGCGGTGAGCTCGTCCTCCGTCGCGGAGGTGTCCGGTGGTGGCGTCATGGCGTCGACACTACCGGATGTGACGGGTCGTCAGGTGTCGCCGTGCTCGTCCCAGGCGGAGGTGAGGTCCGCGCTCCTGCAGGTGGTGGCCAGCAGCCGCAGGGTGTTGGCCACCACCGCGTCGGCGTAGCTCGGGGGTGTGCCGGCGACCGCGTCGACGGGGAGGACCACGCGGTACCCGGCGTTCACCGCGTCCATGACCAGGTTGGTCACCGCGACGTTCACCGACACGCCGACCACCACGATCGTCCGGATCCCGAGGTTGCGGAGCAACGGATCGAGATCGGTGCCGGCCATCGGTGAGAGTCCGTGCAACCGTCCCACCACGAGGTCGGACGGGTCCTGAACCTCCGGCAGCAGCGACGCGGCATCCGTGCCTGGCGCGAGCGACCACCGGCGCCCGAGCCGCCGCGTCGAACAACCTCGCGTTGGTGCTGCTGCCGCGCCCATCGGGGCGGCGCCAGGCGACCCCGTGGACGACCGGCAGCCCTGCGGCACGAGCGGCGCGCACGACCGCCACGGCAGCCGTCACGGCTGGCGCGGCGTCCCGTGCGAGGTCGGGGAAGATGGCCCGGTCACCGACGACCCCGCGCTGCAGTTCGCTCGTCACCACCGCGGTGGTCGCGGACGCGACGAGCGCTGGGTCGATGCTCACGTGACCGCCTGCTCGCGTGCAGCGACCGGGCCGAACCGTCGGGCGAAGGCCTCGAGGTCCTCCACCGCGGTCCGCGACGAGCGCCACGGCACGACGATGACCCGGTCGACCCCGGCCCGCGCGTACGCCTCCAGGTCCCGGTCGCGCGCGATCGCGCCGAGGACCGTGGTCGAGAACGGGCCGGCCGCGCCGCCCTCGATGCGGCGACGGCGCAGCCCGTCGACGATCCGGGCGGCGGAGCCCGGCTCGTGCTCCATGCCGAGCCACCCGTCCCCTCGGACCGCGGCGCGATCGAGCGCCGCGGCCGACTCACCGCCGACGAGGACCGGCAGCGGACGCTGCACCGGTTTCGGCTCGAACGCGACCGTCGGGAAGCGCCAGTGTTCGCCCTCGTGCGCGATCCGCGGTTCGGTCCAGAGCCGGCGGCAGACGTCGATCGCCTCGTCGAGCCGGCGGCCCCGGGTCCGCGGGTCGAGGCCCGCAGCCTCCCACTCGGTGCGGAGCCAACCGGCGCCGACCCCGACCTCGGCGCGGCCCCCCGACAGCACGTCCAGGGTCGCGAACGCTCGTGCCGCGACGAAGGGGTGGCGGATGCCGAGCAGGTAGACGTAGGTCCCGAGCCGGATCCGCGTGGTCAACGCCGCGATGTGGCACAGGTAGCCGGCCGCGTCGTAGACCGGCAGGTCCGGCGGGATCGGCGCGTGCTCCTCCCCCGGGCGGAGCTGACCGGTGAGCTGTTCCGGCAGCACGAGGTGTTCGGGGAGCCACAGCGAGTCGAAGCCGAGCTCATCGGCGGCGACCGCGACGTCCCGCCACGCGGCGTGGTGGAGCTGCCCGAACGTGAGCGCGAACCGGATGCCCGCCGCCATCAGCGGGCGACGAGCCCTCGGCCGGCCACCTGCGGCAGGTCCAGCGCGGTGACGATGCCGGGCTTGGCGTCGACGACGTGCGGGATGGCGTTGACGAGCCGCATCGCCGTCGCCTGGATGGCGCCGGTGTTGTGGTCACCGTCCTCGCCCCACAGCTGCAGGTCGCAGATGACGTTCGGCGCGCCGGTGACGACCACCCGGTAGCAGCCCTTGCCCGCGGGCTGTGGCCAGTCGGGCGCGAGGTCATCGCGCAGCCGGGTCGCGTGTTCGAGCACGACCCTCGTCGCCCCGTCCACGACACCGCGCACCTCGAAGCGGAGCGCGGCGGTCGTGCCCTCCTCGATGCGTCCCGGCGTCGACCTCGAAGGTCTCCGGGGCGGGCATCCGCTCGTGGAACTCGACGACCTCGTCGAGCTCGACGTCGAGTCCGGCGGCGAGCTGTCGGACGACCTGGCCCCAGGCGAGGGTCAGGATGCCCGGCTGCAACAGCATCGGGGTGTCTCGTCGAGCGGCCTGGCCGAAGCCCATCACGTCGAACAGGATCATGGCCTGCGCGTAGGTGTCGTAGTTCATGACCTCGACGACGCGCAGCTCGTCGATGCGTTCGCAGATGCCGGTGACCGCGAGCGGGAGCGCGTCGTTGGCGAAGCCCGGGTCGATCCCGTTGACGAACAGGGACGCGCCACCCTCCTGCGCGGCCTGCTCGACCGGTTCGGCGAGCCCCTCGGGGAGCCCGGCGGGGAACTGCAGGAACACCGGCGACGACGACACGACGTCGATGCCGGCGCGCAGGAACCGGGACAGGTCCTCGATCGCCTCGGGCAACCGGTGGTCGGCCATGGCGGTGTGACAGATGACGTCGGGCTTGAGCGCCAGCAAGGCGTCGACGTCGCTGCGTCGCGGCGACGCCCACGGACCGGTCGAGCCCGGCGAGCTCACCGGCGTCCTTGCCCGTCCTTGGCGTCCGAGGACACCCAGACGCCCGACCAGCTCCATCTGGGGGTGGGCGAGGATGCCGCTCGAGCGCTGCTGCGCCGACGTGTGCCGGTGCTCCACTGCACGACGCGGTAGGTCACTTCTCTGGCCTCGCTCCCGGTCGCGCCGGGGGTCGTGCGGTCCCGGCGCGTGTCGCCGGCCCGCTGGTGGTGTGCTGCGGCGGCCTCACAGGTCGGGCAGGCCGAAGTCGAGGTTCGGGCGTGTCGATGCCGCCGTCGACCGTCGAGCACGCGTGCCGGTGACGTAGGCCCCGGCCGACGAAGCGAGGAACAGCGCGGCCGCCGCGATCTCCTCGGGTTCACCGAGGCGTCGCAGCGGCGTGGCGGCCTCCATCGGCGGTGCGGAGCTCGTCGTTCGTCCACCACGATGTCGAGCGCCGAGGTGGCGACCGAGCCGACCTCGATCCCGTTCACGCGGATCCGGGGGGCGAGGTCGGCGGCGAGCAGCCGCGTCGCGTGCGACGAGCGCGCCCTTGGCCACGCCGTAGGCGAGGTAGCCACGCCCGCTTCACGCGTCCCATGACCGACGAGATGTTGACCACGCTGCCGCCGCCGCGCTCGAGCATCGACGGCACGGCGGCACGGACGAGCGCGACCGCGGTCGTCACGTTGAAGTGGAACGCACGCTCGAGGAACCCGTCGCTGGTGTGCGAGCAACGGACGGGGCATCGTGCCGCCGACGTTGTTGACCACCACGTCGACGCCGACCGAGCTCCGTCGACCGCCGCGTCGACGAGGCCGGTCACCGCCTCGGTGTCGCCAGGTCGGCCTCGACGATGACCGCCCGACGGCCCACGTCGGCGACCCGATTCGCGACCTGTCCGAGGTCGGTCGGCGGTGCGGCTGGAGATGACGACGTCGGCGCCGGCCTCGGCGAAGGCGACCGCGGTGGCGGCGCCGATGCCGCGGCCTGCGCCGGTGACGATGGCGACCTGGTCGTCGAGCCGGAAGCGGTCGAGGATCACCGCGGCCCCCGGTCGGCGCACGCGGTCGATGGTCGTACGCTCACGCTCGTCCCCTCCGACGCTCCCGTGCGGCATACTAGAACGTGTTCTCGTCCGCGTGCGGTGTCGGCGATCGACGAGTGACCGCGGACCGACCAGCGTCCCTCGCAGCGCGCACGGGTGGCGCCGGGTGGCGACCGGTCCACGCACGCGCTCGACGCAGCCCGCATCGAGCACCGGACGAGGAGCGGCAGGTGGCAGCATCCGATGCGGTGGACCTCCCCGCACCGAACGATCTCACGCCGCAGCAGCGTGAACGTCGCGAGCGGATCCTGGACGCTGCCCAGCAGCTCGCCAGCCGGGGTGGCTTCGACGGTGTCCAGATGCGGACGGTCGCCGACAAGGCGGGCGTCGCCCTCGGGACGCTCTACCGCTACTTCTCCTCGAAGGTCCACCTGCTGGTGGCGCTGCAGCACGATCGCGCCCTGGCCATGGTCGAGCGGGTCGCGAAGCACCCGCCGGCGGGTGACGACCCGATCGAGCGGGCGACCACGGTCCTGCTGCGCTCGACCCGGGCGCTCCAGCGTGACCCCTCGCTCACCGAGGCGCTACTGCGGGCCATCATGGTGGCGGACGCGTCGGCGGCTGCCGACGTGCACCGCGTGAGCGACGTGACCACGCAGATGCTGCTGCTCGCGATCTACGGCCCGGATCACGAACCGACCGACGACGACCGAGCCAAGGCCCGCGTGCTCGAGATGGTCTGGCTCTCGAGCCTGCTGAACTGGCTGTCGGGACGAGCGTCGTCGAGCCAGGTCGACCAGGACCTCAGTAACGCCGCGAGGTTCATCCTCCGCTGAGCTCGGCCGCCACCAGGGCATGTGCCGCCTCGGCATCCGCGGCGATCTGTGCGCGGAGGGCGTCGAGCCCGTCGAACCGCTGCTCGCCGCGGAGCCGGTGGAGGAAGCTGACCTCGAGGTGCTGGCCGTACAGGTCCAGTCCGTGGTCGTCCCCGACACTGAGTCGGGAGGTCGAGCAGGTGGACCTCGACGGTGACCCCTTCGCCGTCGAAGGTCGGGCGGGTCCCGACGTTGGTCACCGCGCCGAACCGCCGCCCCCCGACCGTCGCGATGCCCGCGTAGACACCGTTGGCCGGCAGGAGCCGACCCGCGCCGACCTCGATGTTGGCGGTCGGGAACCCGATCGTGCGTCCCCGCTGGTCGCCGCGGACGACCTCGCCGGCGAGCGTGAACGGGCGGCCGAGCGCGCGGTTGGCCCAGGCGAAGTCCCCCTCGTCGCCGATGCGCCGCCGGACCTCGCTCGAGCTGATCGGCGCCCCGTCGAGCTCGAGGAGCGTCACCGCCTCGGTGGCGAAGCCGTAGCCGCTCCCCCGCGTCGGTCAGGGTGATCACGTCGCCGGCGGCCTTGTGCCCGAACCGGAAGTTGGCCCCGACGATGACCTTGGTCGCCTGCAGCCGCTCGACGAGGACCTTCTCGAGGAACACGTCGGGGCCGAGCGCCGACAGCTCCGGCGTGAACGCCAGCACGAGCACCAGGTCGACGCCGACGGCACGCAGCTGCTCGATGCGACCGTCGAGCGACTGGATGGCCAGCGGCTCGCTGCCCGGACGCAGCACCGCCGCGGGGTGCGGGTCGAAGGTCACGGCGACCGAGCGGACCTCCTGCTCCGTGGCCGCATCACGGCCCGGCGCAGCAGCACCCGGTGGCCGCGGTGGACCCCGTCGAAGTTGCCGATGGTGACCACCGACGGGCCCTCGACGACCTCCTCGAGCCCACGAGCGACCGCAAGCGGGCCGTCGTCGAGCGGACCGAAGCTCACGGGTCCTCCGGACGACTGTCGGGTGCGGCGACTGAGCTCCTCCGGTCGCGTCCACACCAGCTCCGCGCGCGACTCGGCGCCCGACGGCAGCGTAGACGCCGACCAGCAGCGGGCCGGACCGCACGGCGACCGGGCCGGCGTGCCCCGACGCGCGCGCCGGTCGAGCAGCGAGGTGGGCAGCTTGGCACCCTGGGCGAGGCGACGCACGAGATCGGTGTCGGTCCACCTCGACCGTCGGCAGGGCGCGAGAGATCGCGGTCAGCGGGTCGAGCAGCAGCTGCGTCGATCCGCCCCGCCGTCGGCGGCGTCCCGGATGGCGTCGAGGTGTGCGACTCGTCGACGGTGAACGGGCCGTTGGCGACGCGCCGGAGCGCGGTCAGGCTGCCTCCGACGCCGAGCGCTGCTCCGACGTCGTGCGCGAGCGTCCGCACGTAGGTCCCCGCCGAGCAGGTCACGAGGAACGACGCCTCCGGGTGGTCGCGATCCGGCCCCGGCCGTAGCCGTCCAGGACGAGGTCGTGCACCGTGACGCGCCGAGGTTCGCGTTCGACGACCTCGCCGCGACGGGCGATCTCGTGCAGCCGTTCGCCGTCGACCTTCAGCGGCCGACACCATCGGCGGCACCTGGTCGATGCTCGCCGCTGGAACCGGGTCAGCACCTCGCAGAACGGCGCGCTCGTCGATGTGTCCGGCTGGCGTGCGGGCGACGACCTCGCCCTGGGCGTCCTGCGAGTCGGTCTCGACGCCGAGCACCATCCGCGCCGCGTAGGTCTTGGTCCCGGCCTGCTGCAGGAAGGGCACGAGCTTGGTCGCACGACCGAGGCAGACCACGAGGACGCCGGTGGCGGCGGGGTCGAGGGTGCCCGGTGTGGCCGACCCGACGCTGACCCGCGGCGCGGCGGACGTCCTGGACGACGTCGTGCGAGGTCGGACCGGCGTCCTTGTCGACCAGCAGGACCCCCGCGCGGTCGGGCTCGCCTGCCCGACGTCGCCTGACGTCCCACCTCGGACCTCCTCGAGCGCGGCGACGACCACGGTCGACGACCTCGTCGAAGGTGCCCGCCGACGGTGAAGCCTGCCGCGCGCTCGTGGCCGCCGCCACCGAACCGCTCGGCGACCGCCGCGACGTCGACGGCGCCGCGCGACCGCAGGCTCACCCGCCAGGCACCCGTCACCTCCTGGCGCCCGACCATCGCGACCTCGGCGACGTCGGCGGTCCGCACCACGTCGATGATGGCTTCGGCGGCTTCGAGGCCCGTGCCCGCCTCGGTCGCATCTCCCGGCCGTCACGTGCGCGTGGACCAAGCGGGCCTCGGGCACGAACGTCGAGCCGGTCGAGCGCACGGGCCAGCAGGGTGAGCTCGCCGACGGTCCGGGTCCCGAACAGCCGGCGCGTCAGCTCCTCGTGCTCGACGCCGGCGTCGAGCAGACGCCCGCCGAGCTCCATCGCGGCACGGTCGGTCGACGCGTGCTGGAAACGGCCCGTGTCGGTCACGAGGCCGACGTACAGGCAGGTGGCGAGCTCCACGTCGAGCGGGACCTCGAGCCGGCGGAGCAGTTCGTCGACGATGACCACCGTCGCCGCGGCGCGTGGGGCGACGAGGTGGACGGTCCCGAACCGGGTGTTGGTCGGGTGGTGGTCGATGACCACGATCGGGACCCCGGCGGCAAGGAGCGGCTGCAACGCGCCGAGCCGCGAGACCGACGCCGCATCGACGCTGACGAGCAGGTCGACCTCGTCGACCGGGATGTCGGAGGGAGCGACGAGGTCGTCGACCCCCGGCAGGTCCGCGTAGGCGGCCGGCACCCGCAGCGGTTCCTCGCCCCACGTCGGCATCGTGCGGGCACCACGTCGCGACAGTGCGAGGTGCAGGGCGAGCGCCGCGCCGAGCGCGTCACCGTCCGGCCCGACGTGCGCGGCGATCACGACGGTCCGGCCGTGGTCCGCGGCGTCGGCCAACCGCGCGACGACCTCGTCGACCGCGTGCGGGTCGAGGTCGGCCAGCCACGGGACCGCGAGCTCGCCCACGGTCACGGCGTGCTGTCGCCGGCCACGTCGGGCTCGGTCGGGTCGTCGCGGACGCCACCCGTCGTCGTACTCGCCGGTCGGCTGGGCACCCTCGACCGGGACCACCGGTTCGATCCGGCGCAGCAGGTCCTCGACGCGCGAGGCCTGCTCGACCACCGGGTCCGGCTCGAAGGTCAGCTCGGGCGTCGTGCGCAGCTTGGCGCGGCGCGATACCCGGCCCTGCAGGCGGGGGGCGACGGAGGCGAGCCCCTCGGCGACCTCGGCTGCGGTCGGCACACGGTCGCCGCCGCGGCCACGCCGGCCGTCGGCGGACAGGACCCCTGGGTCGAGGGTGGAGTAGAAGACCAGCGCGTGCTCGTGGTCGGGGGTCACCTGCGCCTCGGTGAACGTGACGAACGCCAGGCGTGGGTCGGCGACCTCGCTCTCGACGAGGTCGGCGACGGCCTCGCGGACGGCCTTGTCGACCCGGGGGTTGCGCTTCTTGGCCACGGTGGTCTCCTATCGGTGACGGGGCGTTCGATCTAGCGGGGCGGGTCGGCGGTCCTAGCGGGGCGGGTCGGCGTCGAGCACGTCGACGGCGTCGGCGACGTCGATGACCTCGACGCGGGGGTCGCGTTCGACCACGGCCGTCACGCGGTCGAGGACGCGGTCGACGCCGGTGGCGCTGCCGCTGACGGTGCGACCCCGAGCGCGGCCCGTTGCCAGCGGTCCTGGAACCCGACCTCGGCGACGGCGCACCCGAGGTCCTGCTGCAGCCGGGCGATCGCGGCCTTGACGAGCGCACGCTTGCCCTTGAGCGAGTCGATGCCCGGCAGGTGCAGATCGATACGTGCGACGCCGTGGTGGACGCGACCGGCATCGTCACCTGCCACCTTCGACCTCCTCGGTGCTGGTGTCGGCAGTGAACCGGCCCCGACGGCTGACGGCCCCGCGGGGGCGGGGCCGTCAGCACGGGGACCTGTGCTCCGGTGGAACCCGACTAGTCGCGCTCGACCTCGACGGTCTCGAAGGCCTCGATGACGTCGCCCTCCTTGACGTCCTGGAACTTGTCGAGCCCGATGCCGCACTCGAAGCCGTCGCGGACCTCGTTGACGTCGTCCTTGAAGCGGCGCAGCGACGACATCTTGTTGTCGTCGGCGATGACCACGCCCTCGCGGATGACGCGGACGCCGGCCTCGCGACGCACGACGCCGGAGGTGACCATGCAGCCGAAGACGAACCCGATCCGCGGGACCTTGAAGATCTCGCGGACCTCGGCCTCACCGATGATCTGCTCGCGGAACTCGGGAGCGAGCAGACCCTTGACGGCGCGTTCGATGTCCTCGATCGCCTCGTAGATGATCCGGTAGGTGCGAACGTCGACACCCGAGCGGGCGATCTCGTCGCGGGCGTTCGGGCCGGGCCGGACGTTGAACGCGACGATGATGGCATCCGACGCGTCCGCGAGCCGGACGTCGGCCTGGGTGATGGCACCGACGCCCTTGCTGATGACCCGGACCTGCACCTCGTCGAGTTCGAGCTTGAGCAGCGAGTCCTCGAGCGCTTCGGCGGAACCCGACACGTCGGCCTTGATGATGACGTTGAGGGTCGCCTTGTCGCCGGCCTGGACCGCCGAGGTGAACTCCTCGAGGGTGGAGGGGCGACGCTCGGCGAGCTCCTTGCGGCGCTCGCGGGCGGAGCGACGCTCGGCGACGTCACGGGCGAACCGCTCGGCGTCGACGACGCGGAACTCGTCGCCGGCCTCCGGCACGTCGTTCAGACCGATGACCTGGACCGGACGGGCCGGGGTGGCCTCGTCGACCGTGTCGCCGTTCTCGTCGAACATGGCGCGGATCTTGCCGTCCGCCGTACCCGCCACGAGGATGTCCCCACGACGGAGCGTGCCCGCCTGGACCAGCACCGTGGCGACCGGACCACGACCGCGGTCGAGGTGGGCCTCGACCACGCGACCGCGTGCGTCCTTGTTCGGGTTGGCCTTCAGCTCGAGCAGGTCGGCCTGGAGCAGCACGACCTCGAGGAGGTCGTCGAGCCCCTGGCCGGTCTTGGCGGAGACCTCGACCATCGAGACGTCACCACCGAAGTCCTCGGCGATGAGGTCGTGCTCGGTGAGCTGGGTCTTGACCCTGTTCGGGTCGGCACCCTCGAGGTCGATCTTGTTGATCGCGACGACGATGGGGACACCGGCCGCCTTGCGCGTGGGTGATGGCCTCCCGGGTCTGGGGCATGACCCCGTCGTTGGCGGCGACCACGAGGATCGCGACGTCGGTCACCTGGGCACCGCGGGCACGCATGGCGGTGAACGCCTCGTGACCGGGGGTGTCGATGAAGGTGATCGTGCGGTCCGACTTGCGGATCTGGTAGGCGCCGATGTGCTGGGTGATGCCGCCGGCCTCGCCGGACACGACGTCGGTCTGGCGGATGGCGTCGAGCAGCAGGGTCTTGCCGTGGTCGACGTGACCCATGACCGTGATGACCGGCGGGCGGTCGACGAGGTTCTCGGGCGCTTCGGGGGCCTCGATGCCGAACTCGAGCTCCTCCTCGGACATGAAGTAGACCTCGAAGCCGAGGTCGGCACCGAGGATCTCGACGGTGTCGTCGGGCAGCGTCTGCTGCACCGTCGCCATCTCGCCCATCTCGAACAGCTTCTTGACGAGGGCGGCGCCCGCGACGTTCAGCTTGTCAGCGAGCTCACCGACGGTGATGCCGGAGAGCACCTCGACGCGGTCGACCGTGATCTGCTCCTCGAGCGGCACGTCACGACGCATCGGGCCACGCGAGAGCTCCTGCTCCGCGGGCGACTGCTTCTCGCGCTTCTTCTTGCGCCGCTTGCCACCGGGGCCGGGAGGGCCACCACCGGGTCCACCGGGACCACCACCGGGGCCGCCGGGACCACCACCGGGACGCGGACCGCCCCCGCCGGGAGCGGGGCGGTAGGGCGAGCTCGGTCCGGGGCGGGCGCCACCGGGACCGGGGCGAGGTCCGCCGGGGCCGCCGGGACCACCCGGGCCACCGCGCTGCGGCGGGCCGCCGCGGCCCGCCGGCGGCTGACCCGGAGCTGGCTGGGGCCGTGCCGGCGCGGAGCGCAGCGGCGGCGGGATCGAACGCCGGCCGGACCCGGTCTGCGGCAGGTTCTGTTCCGCCCGGCGACGCGCCTCGGGCGAATCGCCCGTGGCGGTCGGGGGCGACCGCCGGCCGAGCCGACGGCGGACGCAGGGGGACCTCGCCTGGCTTCAGGCGTGGCGGCGGCGCGCCGGGCATGCGCTTGGCCGGGGGCGTCGCGGGCGGGGCTGAACCCTCGTCACCGGCGGCGGGTGGGGTCGCGGGGGGCGCGGCCGGTGCAGCATCGGCCGCCGGCGCGTCCGCGGCGGCGAGGTGTCGCTGCCGGGGGCGGCGGGACGGCGTGGCCGTCGGCGCAGCGGGTGCTCCAGCGCTCGCGCCACCGTCCTGCTGACCACGCAGGTGGGGCGGCAGGACCTTGGCGGCCTTCTTGCCCTCGGGGGGCGCCGCGGCCTGCATCGAGCGGTAACGCTCGAGCTCCGCGCGCTCCTTGGCCTTGCGCGCCTCCTCCTCGGCCTTGCGTTCCGCTTCGCTCTTACCGAGCGAGTCGCGGAAGCGCTTGGCGTCGGGACCGGCGACCGAGGACGAGTGCGAGGACGCATCGATCCCGAGGTCGGTCAGCCGTCGGAGGACCTCCTTGTTGTGGAGGCCGGTCTCCTTGGCGAGCTCGTAGACGCGGACCTTGTTGCTCACGTGCGGGAACTCCTCACGGCGCCGTGTTCGGGCGCCTGGCCACCCCGTGGACGGGGTGCTTGGGCGTCACCCCGAGTCGCGGGGTGTTGTGACTCACCCCGTGGTCGGGGCGCTGGAACCGGTGACCCGTGGTGGGGACGTGGTGGGTGCTGCGACCTCGCTGCGGAGCTCGTCGAGCGCCGCGCGGATCTCCGTCTCGGCGGCGCCCCGGAGCGCTCGCCGGACGGGTCCGGCGCCGCGCTGGCCGGCGGCCTCGATGCAGGAGAGGTCGGGGCAGATGTTCGCGCCCCTGCCGGACGCGCGTCGTCGCCGGTCGTAGCGGACCCCGTCCGGGGTCCGTGCCAGCCGGGCGAGCTCATCCCGCGGCCGGGTCCGGCGACAACCGACGCACGTACGCACCGGTCCCACGCGTGTGGGTCGGGGCTCGCGCATCTCGCGCTGCAAGGGTACTTCCTCCGGGCGGTGTGGCCATGGTGGACGTCCGACCGACGCGTCGGTGCACGCCGGACGGCCGGAGCCGGATCCGCACGGAGCGGTACCGGCGCCGGCGGGCGGATCAGGCGTCGGCCTCCGTGGCGGTGCCGTCGCCGGGGCTTCCTCGTCCGACTCCTCGTAGTTGGCCTGCCGGACCTGCTCGGCGGACTCGTACGCGGCCTGGATGGCCTGGGCCCCCTCGTCGGACAGGGGGTTGCCGTACTCGTCGATCAGGCCGGCGTCGAGCGCCTCCTGGAAGGCGCGCTGTTCCTCGGCGAACTGCGACTCGGACTTGATGTCGATGCGCCAACCGGTCAACCGGGCGGCGAGGCGGGCGTTCTGCCCCTCGCGTCCGATGGCCAGCGAGAGCTGGTAGTCGGGCACGATCACGAGCGCGGTGCCGTCGTCGGGGTAGAGGTAGACGTCGGTGACCTTGGCCGGCGACAGCGCGTTGGCGACGAGGCTCTCGGGCTCGTCCGACCAGCGCACGATGTCGATGCGCTCGATCTCCTCGGTGTGGAGCTCCTTCTGGATGCCGCGCGCCCGCTGGCCGGCCGGACCGACGCACGCGCCGACCGGGTCGACCTGCGGGTCGTTGGACATGACCGCGACCTTGGTGCGGTGGCCGGCCTCGCGGGCGATGCCGCGGACCTCGACGATGCCCTCCTCGATCTCGGGCACCTCGAGCGCGAACAGGCCGACCACGAGGGCCGGGTGGGTGCGCGAGGCGACGATCTGCGACCCCTTGAGCTGGCGTCGGACCTCGATGACGACGGCGCGGACGTGGGCGCCGTGGTCGAGCCGCTCGTTCGGGATCTGCTCGGAGTAGGGCAGCAGCGCCTCGGTCCGACCGAGCTCGAGCAGGGTGACGTTGCCCTGCTGGCTGATCTGGCCGGCGACGATGTCGCCCTCGCGCCCGACGAACTCGCCGTAGGTGGCCTCGCGCTCCGCCTCGCGCAGGCGCTGGAGGAGCACCTGCTTGGCGGTCTGGGCCACGATGCGGCCGAAGTCCTTCGGCTCCTCCTGCCACTCGCTGACGATGTTGCCCTCGTCGTCGAGCTCCTGGGCGTAGAGGGTCACCTCGCCGGTGACCCGGTCGACGATGACCCGGGCCTCGTCGCCGGTGGCCTGGGGCGAGCGCTTGTAGGCGGAGGCCATCGCGGTCTCGAAGGCTTCGACCACGGTGATGAAGTCGATGGACTTCTCGCGCTCGATCTGACGCAGGGCGTCGAGGTCGATCTTCAACTCGTGGCCTCCGTTGCGTTCGTGGTGGTACCGGTGCCGGTGGTCGCGTGGGTCACCACGGCAGCACCACCTTGCCGTGGTCGATCTCGGCGAGCGGCGACGCGGACGCGGCCCGTCGGCGGTCTCGAGGGTGACCGCATCGTCGTCGGCGCCGGTGACCTCACCGCGGATCGTGCGTGGGTCACCGAGCTCCTCGTGCCGGACGACGTCGACCTCGCGGCCGATGTTGCGGGCGAAGTCGCGGGGACGACGCAGCGGGCGCGTCGCACCGGGCGTGGTCACCTCGAGGGTGTAGGCGCCCGGCACGAGGTCGGTCTCGTCGAGCACGTTGCCGACCTTGCGGGACAACGACGCGATCGTGTCGACATCGAGCCCGTCGCCGGGGCCGATGGCGTCCGCGACGAGCTTGACCACGCGGCGCCCCTGCTGGCCCCTGACCTCGACGTCGACGAGGTCGACCTCGAGCTCCTCGGCCAACGGCAACGCCAGCTCGCGCACCCGCGAGGGGAGCGTGGCGTCATCCGGGCGGGCCATCGGGGTACCTGCTGTCGTCGTGGTGCTGGTGGTGGTCCCACGACAACGGCCGGCCCCGGCGGGCCGGCCGTCGCGGTGGACGTCCGTTGTCGTGTGCAGGCGGGTTCGCTACCGGGTGCTCGAGCCCGAACGCACGACGCGGGCTGCTAGCCCGCGTTGACCGCCGAGCCTACCAGCGTGGCCACAGGGGCGCACCCGCCCCACCGCGGGAGGGAGCACGCACGGTCAGACCCAACCGGCGGCGCGGACCGAGATCCCTCAGGGATCGAGGGAGCACGCACGGTCAGACCCAACCGGCGGCGCGGACCGAGATCCCTCGGGGATCGAGGGAGCACGCACGGTCAGACCACGACCGGGTCACCCTCGCCGCGCTCGGCGCGGATCTCGGCCGCCATCTCGGTGGCGTAGTGGACCATCGCCTCGACGATGTCCTCCTCGCGCACGGTGGCGATCCGTTCGCCCTTCTTGATGATGTCGCCCTTGCCGTTGCCGGCGGCGACGCCGAGGTCGGCCTCGCGGGCCTCCCCCGGTCCGTTGACCACGCACCCCATGACCGCGACGCGCAGCGGGGCGTCGAGCCCCTCGAGGCCCTTCTGGACCTGCTCGGCGAGGGTCCAGACGTCGACCTGGGCCCGGCCGCACGACGGGCACGACACGACATCGAGACCGCGCTCACGCAGGTGGAGCGCCTCGAGGATGGCGATGCCGGCCTTGACCTCCTCGACCGGGTCGGCCGACAGCGACACGCGGATGGTGTCGCCGATGCCCTCGGCGAGCAGCGCTCCGATGCCGACGGCCGACTTGATCGAGCCGGTCTTGAGCGGTCCGGCCTCGGTGACGCCGAGGTGCAGCGGGTAGTCGCACGCTGCGGCCAGCAGTCGGTAGGTCTGGATCATCACCCACGGGTCGGAGTGCTTGACCGAGATCTTCGTGTTGCCGAACCCGACGTCCTCGAGCAGCTTCACCTCGTTCAGCGCCGACTGGACCATCGCCTCGGGCGTGGCCCGACCCCCGTGGGCGGCCAGCACCTCGTCCTCGAGGCTGCCGCCGTTGACCCCGATGCGGATGGCGACGCCGGCCTCGTCGGCGAGCTGTCCGAGCAGCGCGACCTTGTCGTGCTTCTTGATGTTGCCCGGGTTGATGCGCACGGCGGCGCAACCGGCCTCGATCGCGAGGACCGCGTACTTCCACTGGAAGTGGATGTCGGCGATGACCGGGATGCGGGAGTGCTCGACGATGTAGGGCAGCGCCTCGGCGTCCTCGCGGCGCGGCACGGCCACGCGGACGATGTCGGCGCCGGCGGCCTGGCATGCCGCGATGGCCTGCAGGGTGGTGTCCGCCTCGTGGGTCGGCGTCACCGTCATGGTCTGCACGGTGATCGGCGCGTCGCCACCGACCTCGATCGGCCCGACCCGGATCTTGCGGCTGCGACGACGGACCGGTCCCGGCGAGGTGAACGGATCGGGGGCCGCCTGGGAGGGGACGACGGGGAGGGTGCCGGACACAGCGGACCTCTCGGACTCGGTGGCGGGGTCGGTGCTCACAGCCGGATCGGCTGGGTGATGTCGAGGAAGGTCAGGGCGATGAAGACGAAGCCGAGCACGACGAGCACCGGGACCATGACGGCTGCGATGGCCCGCGGATCGACGGTGAACTCGTCGGTGCGACCGCGCAGGCGCCGGACGGCGTTCACGACCCGTTCGATGCCGAGGACGGCGAGGTGGCCCCCGTCGAGCGGCGGCAACGGCAGCAGGTTGAAGATCCCGATGAAGACGTTGATGGAGGCGATCAGCAGCAGCAGGGTGCCGATGCCGAAGGCTGCGGCCTGACCGGCGATCCCGGCGGCGCCGACGATGGAGACCGCGCCCTGCGCGTCGCGTTCGGCGGCACCGGTCGCCTGGTCGAAGATGCCGGCCAGCCCCTGCGGCCCGAAGACGCGGCCGATGGCCAGGAACGTCTGCTCGACCTGGGTCACGAACCCGACCGGTCCGGTGAAGGCCTCGCGGACGGCCTGACCGGGCGGCAGGGCGGCGTAGACCTCGGTGGGCACGAACCCGACCTGGCCGACCTCCTCGCCCGTGGCCGGGTCCTCGCCGAGCCGCGGGGTGACGGTCAGGGTGAGCTCGGCCCCGTCGCGGACGACGGTCAGCTCGGTCGGCTCCCCCGGCCGGTCGCGGATGATGTCCCGGAGCTCCTCGTAGTCGCCCGAGCGGGTGCCCTCGACCGCCACGAGCTCGTCGCCGACCTGCAACCCGGCAGCCGCCGCGGGTGAGTCCTCGAGCACGCCCGTGACCGTCGGATCGATGCCGACGAACTGCGAGGCGGTGAACAGGAACATCGCGAGCAGCAGGACGATCGCGATGAGGAAGTGCACCGCGGAGCCGGCCGCCAGCACGATGGCGCGCTGCCAGGCCGGCCGCTCGGAGAAGAACCGCCCGCGGTCACCGTGGAGCAGACGGTGGGGCAGGTCACCGAGCTGCTGCGATGTCCCGACCTCGCGGCTGATGGCCGTCGCCGCCGCGCCGCGGGCATCGGCCAGAGAGGTCGAGTTGCCGACCGCCGACCGGGTCCGGTCGACGATGGTTGCGGTGGTGTCCGGGTCGGTCCCGCGGTGGCGGAGCTCGGTGACGAAACGGTCCCAGGTGGCATCCGGGATGGTGGCACCGGATGCAGGGCCGCCACCGGCGGTGACCCGCTCGCGGTCGGCCGCGATCGCCTCGGTCGCGAAGACCGCGTCGGGGACCGGCGCGAGTCGCTCGTCGAGCTCGCTCATCCCGCGGATGCGGACGAAACCACCGAGGGGCAGGGCCTTGACGCCGTACTCGGTCTCGCCGCGCCTCGTGGACCACAGCGTCGGTCCGAAGCCGAGGAAGAACCGGTCGGCGCGCATGCCGAAACGGCGCGCGGTGAGGAAGTGGCCCGCCTCGTGGAGCATGATCGCCGCGATGAGGCTGACCACGAAGACGGTGATGGCTGTGGGACCGGACATCTGCCTACCCCTCCACGGTCACGGCGGACCGGTGGCCGAGCGCGGTGGTGGCGCTCGCCCGTGCCCACGCGTCAGCGTCGAGCACGTCCTGCAGGTGGTTCGGGACCCCCGGGTTCGTGGCTGCCCACGCCTCCATGGTGCGCTCCACGAGCTCGGCGATGCCGAGGAAGTGCAGCCGACCGGAGCGGAAGGCGTCGACCGCCACCTCGTTGGCGGCGTTCAGGACCGCGGGCCAGGTCCCCCGACGGCGCCCGGCGTCCTCGGCGAGATCGAGCGCACGGAAGGTCGAGCGGTCGACCGGTTCGAAGGTGAGCTCGCTCGCACGGGTCCAGTCGCACGCCACGAAGGCGTGGTCGAGCCGGTCGGGCCAGGTCATGGCGAGTTGGATCGGCAGCCGCATGTCGGGCGGCGAGAGCTGGGCGAGCGTCGACCCGTCCACGAACTCGACCATCGAGTGCACGACCGACTGCGGGTGCACGACCACCTCGATGCGCTCCCACGGGATGTCGAACAGCTCGTGCGCCTCGATCAGCTCGAGCCCCTTGTTCATCAGGGTCGCGGAGTTGATCGTGACGACCGGGCCCATCTCCCACGTGGGGTGCGCGAGCGCATCGGCGAGGCGCACGTCGGCGAGTTCGGCCCGGCTCCGACCACGGAACGGGCCCCCCGAGGCGGTGACGACCAGCCGACCGACCTCGCTCCGGCGGCCCCCGCGCAGGCACTGCGCGAGGGCGGAGTGCTCGGAGTCGACCGGGATGAGGTGGCTCTCGCGGCCGCCGGCACGTTCAGCGGCGGCGACCACCAGGTCGCCGCCCACGATGAGCGACTCCTTGTTGGCGAGCGCCACCGGGGTGCCGACCGCGAGCGCCGCCAGGGTGGGCTCGAGCCCGACCGAGCCGGTGATCCCGTTGACGACGAGGTCCGCGTCGTCGGCGGCCAGCTCGCTCACCCCGCGGTGGCCGTCGAGCACGTCGAGGTCCGCTCGCCGCTCACGCAGCTCGGCTGCGGCGGCAGGATCGGCCAGCGCGACGCGACGCACGCCGAGCGCGTCGGCCTGCGCGGCGAGGGCGACGGAGTCGGTGCCGGCAGCGAGCGCCACGACCTCGAAGCGGTCGGGGTGCGCGGCCACGACGTCGAGCGCCTGGGTGCCGATCGAGCCGGTCGAACCGAGCAGGACCAGGCGCCGCTGCTGGCCGCTCACGAGGGCGGCTCCTGGCGGAGCGGCAGCAGCTCGACCCGTTCGGCGGCGCCGACGGCCGCGGGCAGCCGGCTGCCCGACCCGAGGTCGTAGCTGGCCAGCAGCTGACCGCAGGCGGCGTCGGCGTCACGGCCGCGGGTGTCGCGCAGGGTGATGTTCGCCCCGCGATCGCGGACCCGGTCGACGAAGGTGTGCGTCGCCCGCTTCGACGGTTCCTTCCACCGGACGCCAGGCGTGGGGTTCATCGGGATGACGTTGACGTGAGCGCGGAGCCGTCGCGCGATGGCGGCGAGCCGGTCGGCCTGGTGGAGGTCGTCGTTGATGTCGCCGATCAGGCACCACTCGATGGTGACGCGCCGGTTGGTCCGGTCGCGGTAGCGGCGGACCGCGTCCTCGAGCTCGGCGAGCGGGTGCGAGCGGTTGACCGGCACCAGCTCGTCGCGCAGCTCGTCGGTGGCGGCGTGCAGGCTCACCGCGAGCGTGACCGGTAGCCCGACGTCGGCGAGCTTGTCGATGCCCGGCACCAGCCCGACCGTGGACACCGTGATCCCGCGGGCGGACAGGCGGAACCCCTCCGGGTCGTGGAGCCAGCGAACGGTGGCCAGGGTCGCCGGGAGGTTGGCGAGCGGTTCGCCCATGCCCATGAACACCACGTTGGTGACGTGGTCCGGCGCATCCTCAGGGAGCGAGTCGGCGTCGATGGTCCCGCTGCGGAGGGCGGCGTCGCACACCACGACCTGACGGACGACCTCACCTGCCGTGAGCTGTCGCCGGAAGCCGAGCTGGCCCGTGGCGCAGAACGGGCATCCCATGGCGCACCCGGCCTGGGTCGAGATGCAGACGGTCGCGCGGCCGGGGTAGAGCATCAGGACGGTCTCGATCGCCTCGCCGTCCGGGTAGCGCAGCAGCAGCTTGTGGGTGTGGCCGTCGTCGGCCACGGTGTGAGCGACGAGTTCGGGACGTGCGGGCGCGAACCGCGCCCCGAGCCGGTCCCGCAGGTCGCGCGGCAGGTCGGTCATGGCCTCCGGGTCGTCGACCCCGCGGACCAGCCACGCGTGGACCTGGCGGGCGCGGTACGCCGGCTCGCCGAGCTCGGCGAGCACCGCAGCCAACCCGTCGCGATCGAGCGCGTACGGGTCGGTGGCTTCGGGGAGCGACGGCGAGGCGGTGGACACGGATCTCCAGGACGGTGCGACGAGGCGGCCACCGATGGTACGGCAGCGCCCGGTGCCTCCGACCGGCCTCAGCCGGGTTCGCTCAGCTCGAGCGCGTGAGCAGCTCGACGGCGTAGTAGCCGACCGGGAGGGCGAACAGGATGCCGTCGACGCGGTCGAGCACCCCGCCGTGCCCGGGCAGCAGGTCACCGAGGTCCTTGACGCCGAGGTCGCGCTTGATCATGGACTCGACCAGGTCGCCGATGAACGCCGCCGACCCGCACAGCAGCGCGAGGATGGCGGCATCGAGCACGCTGAACAGGTCGCTGGCCAACGGCAGCACGATCATCGCGAGGACCGTCGCGACGAGCAGACCGCCGACGAACCCCTCCCAGGTCTTGTTGGGGCTCACCGACGGGGCGATCTTGCGCTTGCCGAACGCGACCCCGAACGCGTAGGCGCCGATGTCGGCGAAGATCGCCGCGCCCGACGACGCCCACCGTGGCGATGACCGCGCCCTCGGGGCGGGTGATCAGGAGCACGGCGAACGAGGCGAGGAAGCCGACCCACAGCCCGAACAGCACCGTGGTCGCGAGGGTCCGCACGACGTCACGGCGGTTCGGGTCCGACAGCTGCCAGAGGACCCCACCGATGAAGAGCACGCCGACGCCCACGGCCTGACCGGCGTGCCGCGCCTCGTAGGCACCGAACATCATCACCGCGCTGGCCACGAGCAGGACCGGGACCTCGAGCTGCAGCCCGACCGAGCGCAGGACCCGGCCGGCTTCGACGCAGGCGAGGCCGATGAGGACGGCCACGACCAGGGTGAACGCGATCGGGTGCCAGAAGAGCGAGCCGAGGAAGACGGCTGCGAGTACCACGCCCACGCCGATGGCCATCGGCAGGTCGCGACCGCCGACCATCTTGCGTGGTCGCCCGGGGTGCGGCTCGGGGTGCGGCCCGGCGTCGGTCACGGTCAGACCTCGAGCAGGTCCTGTTCCTTCTGGTCGAGCAGCTTGTCGATCTGAGACACGTACGAGGAGGTCAGCTCCTCGAGCTTCTTGGTGGCGCGCTCACGCTCGTCGGTGCCGACCTCGCCGTCGTCCTCGAGCTTCTGCATGGCGTCGCGGGCGCTGCGCCGGACGTTGCGCACCGCGATGCGGCCGTCCTCGGCGGCCGCCTTGGCCATCTTGATGAAGTCCTTGCGCCGCTCCTCGGTGAGCTCCGGGAAGACGCACCGGATGACCGACCCGTCCGACGAGGGGTTCAGCCCGAGGTCGGAGTCGCGGATGGCCTTCTCGATCTGGTTCACCGACCCCTTGTCGAAGGGGTTGACCATCAGGATGCGCGGCTCGGGGACCGAGAAGTTGGCCAGCTGCTGGAGCGGGGTCGGCGCGCCGTAGTAGTCGACCGTGATCCTCTGCAGGATCTGGGCGTTGGCGCGGCCGGTACGGATGGAGCCGAAGTCGGCGGCGACCTTCTCGACCGCCTGCCCCATCCGGCGCGTGGCATCGGTGGTGACCTCGTCGAGGCTCATCGTCAGCTCCTGTTGGCGTGCGTCACGGGACCCGGTGTCGGGCGGGTCGGATCAGAGCGGTTCGGCGGTCGGCGTCGCGGGACGAACGAGCGTGCCGACGTCCTCGCCGCGGACCACGCGGCCGATGTTGCCCTCGCGGAGCAGCTCGAACACCACGATCGGCAGCTCGTTGTCCATGCACAGCGAGATGGCGGTCGAGTCCATCACCTGCAGCCCCTGGTTCAGGACCGACAGGAAGTCGATCTCGTCGTAGCGGACCGCGTCGTCGTGCTTCTTCGGATCCTTGTCGTAGACCCCGTCGACCCCGGTGCCCTTGAGGATCGCCTCGGCACCGATCTCGAGCGCGCGCTGTGCCGCGGTGGTGTCGGTGGTGAAGTACGGGACCCCGAGGCCGGCGGCGAAGATCACCACCCGCCCCTTCTCGAGGTGACGCAGGGCGCGCCGCCGGATGTAGGGCTCGGCGACCTCCTGCATGCCGATCGCGGTCTGCACGCGGGTCTCGACACCAGCCTTCTCGAGCGCGTCCTGGAGCGCGAGCGCGTTGATGGTCGTCGCGAGCATGCCCATGTGGTCGGCGCTGGACCGATCCATCCCCGTGGCGGACGGCGAGTTGCCGCGGAAGATGTTGCCGCCCCCGACCACGATGCTGACCTGCGTGCCGGACGCGGCCTGCTGCGCCACCTCGCGGGCGACCTGACGGACGATCCCGGGATCGATGCCGCCCTTGACGGACGGGTCGGAGAACGCCTCACCGGACAGCTTCAGCAGGACGCGCGAGAGTGGCTTGCGGTCGGACACGGAGGACTCCGGTCGGGGCTCGGTCGGCCGGTCATCGGGGCTGAGACTAGCCGCGCAGGTGCTCGAACCCTGCGCCGCGCGTGGCCGGCCGGCGCCGACGCCGGATCCGGACACGACGGCGCCGGCCACGTGGGCCGGCGTCGTCGTGTGATCGGGGACCGACCGCCTACGCGCCGACCTCGAAGCGGGCGAAGCGGGCGACCTCGAGCTTCTCGCCGACGACGGCCTGGACCTCGCTGATGGCCTGGGCGACGGTCTTGTCGGGGTCCATCACGAGCGGCTGGTTCAGCAGGACCCAGTCCTCGTAGACCTTCTTGACCTTGCCGTCGACGATGCGCTCGATGATGTTCTCGGGCTTGCCCTGCTCGATCGCCTCCTTGCGCGCGAACTCCTTCTCCTTCTCGAGGAGGTCGGCGTCCACCTGGTCCTCGGAGACCACGAGCGGCTTGGCCGCGGCGATGTGGAGGGCGATGTTGCGGGCGAGCGCCTGGACCTGGTCGGCCTTGGCGACGAAGTCGGTCTCGCACGAGAGCTGCACGAGCACACCGACGCGCGCGGGCATGCCCGGCGTCGGGGTGTGGGCGTAGGTGAAGATCAGCCCCTCGGACGCGGTGCGGTCCGCGGCGCGAGCGTCCATCTTGGCGCCGGTGCGCTCGCGGACGAGCTCGGCGGCCTTCTGGATGTCACCGTCGGCGTCGTCGAGGGCCTTCTTGCAGGCCATCATCGGAGCGTTGGTGAGCTCGCGCAGCTTCTTGACGTCAGCAGCGGAGACGGCCACGGGGGCCTCCTTGTGGGTCGGGTGGTGGGGTGCGGTGCCAGCGCGGGCGGGCGCGCGCGGCGACGCGGACGCGCGGACCGAGCTCACCGGGTGAGCGTCACGGTCCGCGCGTCGACGCGGCAGGTCAGCTGGCGGGCTGCTCGTCGGTCGCGGGCGCCTCGGCGGGTGCGGCGTCGCCCGCAGCGGCGTCCTCCGCAGGTGCGGCCTCGGCCGGCGCGGCGTCCGCGGCGGCGGCGGGGTGGCCTCGGGCTGGGTGGTGCTGCCGCCGGCGCGGGTGGCCTGCTCGGCCGCCTGCTGGCGCTCGAGCTCGATCTCCCACTCGGCCTTCGGCTCGGACACCTCGAGACCGCCACCGGCGGACTGGGCGGCCTGCATCGCCTGGACGCGCAGCTCCTCGTCGGGCGAGCGCGACGCACGCAGCAGGAGACCGTCGGCGCAGGCGTCGGCGATGATGCGCGTCAGCAGCGCCGACGAGCGGATCGCGTCGTCGTTGCCCGGGATCGGGAACTGGACCAGGTCCGGGTCGCAGTTGGTGTCGAGGATGCCGACGACCGGGATCTTGAGGCGGTTGGCCTCCTTGACCGCGATCTCCTCGATGACCGTGTCCACGACCCAGATGGCGTCGGGGAGCTTGCCCATCTCACGGATGCCGCCGAGGTTGGTCTGCAGCTTCTCGTGCTCACGACGCAGCTGCAGGACCTCCTTCTTCGGCAGGAGCTCGAAGGTGCCCGAGGACTCCATCGCCTCGAGCTCCTTGAGGCGCGCGACGCGGCCCTTCATGGTGGCGAAGTTGGTGAGCATCCCGCCCATCCACCGCTCGGTGACGTAGGGCATCCCGACGCGGGTGGCCTGCCACTCGATGGTCTCGCGGGCCTGCTTCTTGGTGCCCACGAACAGGACGGTGCCGCCCTTGGCGACCAGGTCCCGGGTGTGGGTGTACGCCTTCTCGATGTACCCGACGGTCTGCCGGATGTCGATGACGTAGATGCCGTTGCGCTCGCCGTAGATGAAGCGGCGCATCTTGGGGTTCCAGCGGCGGGTCTGGTGCCCGAAGTGGACACCAGCTTCGAGCAGTTGACGCATCGTGACGACGGCCATGGCAGGATCCTTGACGGTTCGGTTGGGCCTCCGCCCGCGTCATCCGGGAGCGACCCACCCGTCGCGCGTCAGGCCGCGCGGGGGCACCGGGGTCGCCCGTCAGCGGGCGTGTGGAGTGAGGTGTCTGGACGGAGACGACGGGCCCGGCAGCGACCTCGTGGTCGAGGAGGCGCGGACCCGTACGGGGGTGAGGGTACCGAGGTGGGCTCCGTGCCGTCCACCGGAGGTCAGGTGACCTCGTCGATCGGGGGGCCTCCGACCGGCCGGGGCGCAGCGGGGGCGACCGGGTCGGGGTCCCCGCTCGCGCCCCCCGACCACCGGTTCGGACCACCGACGAGCACCTTGCCCGTCTCCCACAGTCCCCGGGCGATGTCGTCGGCCGCGAGCGCCCGGCCGAGGCCGAGGACCGGCGAGTAGTCGACGAACGCGCCCGCCCAGCGCGCGAGGTCGGCGACCTCGTCGGTCGCCCACCCCGCGGCGCCACCAGCGCCCGTGACCGGCCGGGATGCGAGGTGGTCGTGCACGGCGAGGTAGGTGGCCTCGACCCCGGTCACCGAGCCGTGACCTCCGGGGAGCACCACCGCCGGACCCACCGATGCGGCGTCCCCACGCCCCACCACGAGGTCCCGGGATCCCGCGATCTCGAGCACGCGGACACCGAGCTCGGCGAGGCGTGAGGGGTCGCGGGTCGGACGTCCGCCGCGGCCGGTGCCGTACCGCGTGAGGGGGGCGGAGCCGAAGCCGACGCGGTCCGCTCCCTCGACCCCGGCCGCCACCGCCAGCCGCCGGAGCGCCTCTGCGCCGTGGCCGAGCAACGCGTCGTCGCCGACGGCGCGTGCCAGGTACCCGATACCGCTGCCCCCGTGTGGGGTCCCGATGGTGATCAACGACCCGATCGGCGGGAGGCCGGGGTCGCGCGGGTCGTGGAGGTAGGTCAGGTAGTGCGTGGCGACGTCTCCGCCCATCGAGTGTCCGAGCAGGTCGACGGGCCGGCCCGGCTGGGCCCGCTGCTGGGCACGGAGGTGCTGCTCGAGCAGCGCGGCGGCCTCGTCGATCGTGAGGTCGGTGTCGGTCCCGCCGTAGGGGTGGCCGTCACACCCGAGGGGAGTGGCGTCGCACCCGCGGTAGGAGAACTCGGAGCTGTCCGCCGGCCCGTAGCCGAGGTAGCCCGCGTCGAGCACCGGGTGAGGCCCCTCGGTCCCGTACCCGGGCAGCTGCACGAGGTGGTGGTGGTTCGGTGCCCGGGCGTAGCCGCGGTGCGTTGCGACGGGACTGCCCGGGGCGAGCACGATGAACCGGCTGCCACCCTCGTACGGCGCGTACGGCGCGACGACGAGGTGGCTGCCACGCCAGCCCCCGGGTCCGACCAGCGTCGGTCTCGGCAGCCCGCCGAGGAGCGACAACGGGTCGAGGTAGCGCTCGCCACGGCGGGCGCTCCAGTGGAGCCCCGGTTCGGGGCGCATCGGGTCGTCGCCGTTGCTCCCCGTGGCGGTGCCGAGGGCCTGCCCGCGGGCGACCCGCTGTCCCGGTTGCACGTGCACCGCATCGAGGTGGCCGTAGCTGGTGCGCACCCCGTCCGCGTGGGCGACGGTCACCCACCGGCGGCCGGCGACGCTGCCGGCGAAGCTCACCTCGCCCGGAGCGGCGGCACCCACCACCGCCCCGGGGCTCGTGGCGAGGTCGACCCCGCGGTGGCCGGGTGCGTACGCGTGCTCGGGCTCGAGGAACCCGCGCAGCACGCTCCCCGGCACGGGAGGTTCGTACCGGACCGTGCCCGGCGCCGGGGCGGCGTGCACCGACGGAGCAGCACCGGACGCGGCGGCCGGGGCCAGCGCGACCGCGAGGACGATCAGGACGATGGCGAGGAGACGCACGGATCGGACCGTTCCCCGCCCCCGGGGAGCTCGTGATCGACGCGCACCACGCTACGGCGCCGACCTCATCGGTCCACACCCGTGCCACGGGACGCTGTGGACGGCCGCTCACCGGCCGATCCCGAGCCCACGCTCAGGCCTGCTGGGTGACCAGCTTGGCGCGCAGCGACAGGACCGCCTTGGTGTGGATCTGGCAGATCCGTGACTCGGTGACGCCGAGCACGTCGCCGATCTGCGACAGGGTCATGCCCTCGAAGTAGTACAGCCCGAGGACGGTCTGCTCGCGTTCGGTCAGCCGGGTGATGGCGTGGCGGAGCAGGTCCTTGGTCTCGAGTTCGTCGTAGGAGTCCTCGGGCATCACGGTGCTGATGTCCTGGAGGGTGTCCACCAGCGAGATGCGGTCGCCCTCACCGACGTCGAGGACCTCGTCGAGCGCGGCCATCGAGGTCATCGAGACCTTGGCGAGCGCCTCCTGGAGCTCCTCGACGGTCCAGTCGAGCTCCGCGGCGAGCTCCTCCTCGGTGGGGCTCCGGCGCAGCTGCGACTCGAGCTTCTGGACCGCCGTCTCGAGCTTGCGAGCCTTGGCGCGCACCGACCGCGGCACCCAGTCGACGGACCGGAGCTCGTCGATGATGGCGCCGCGGATGCGCGTGATGGCGTAGGTCTCGAACTTGAAGCCCTTCGAGACGTCGAACTTCTCGATGGCGTCCATCAACCCGAAGATGCCGTACGAGACGAGGTCGGCGTGTTCGACGTTGGCGGGCATCCCGACCGCGACACGTCCGGCCACGTACTTGACCAGCGGCGCGTAGTGCAGGATCAACTGCTCGCGGGTGGCGGTGTCGGGCATCCGTGCGTAGCGGTGCCAGAGCGCCTGGACGTCCGGATCCACGCCGCCTCCCGTCCACGCTCGCGAGCGATCGGCGACCGATGCGGGGCCCTCCGGTGCCGAACGCATGCTAGCCCCCACCGGAGCCTCCCGGACCCCGCCGGGCTCGCGGGTGTGCCGCTGCGTGGATCTCGCGGAGCCGGCCGCGGGACAGGTGGGTGTAGCGCTGGGTGGTCGCGAGGGAGCGGTGACCGAGCACCTCCTGCACCTGCCGGACGTCGGCGCCACCCTCGAGCAGGTGGGTCGCGGCCGTGTGCCGCAACGTGTGAGGGGTGACGTGGCCCACGCCCGCGGCGCTCGCGGCGCGTTCCACCGCGGAGCGCGCGTCGCGGGTGCCGAGCCGTCCTCCGCGGACCCCGAGGAAGACCGCTGAGGTCGTCCCGCGATCCGCGGGTGCCGCGACGAGGAGCCGGGGGCGAGCCAGGGCGAGGTAGGACCGGAGCGCGTCCACCGCCGGATCACCGAGGGGCACGATGCGTTGGGTGCCGCCCTTGCCGTCGAGGCGGACCTGCCGCTGCGGGAGGTCGAGCTCACCGACGTCGAGCCCGCACACCTCACCGATCCGCGCCGCTGCGGCGTAGAGCAGCTCGAGCAACGCCCGGTCGCGTCGGCCGACCGCGGTGCCCGGGTCGGGAGCGACCAGCAGCCGCTCCACCTCGTCCACCCGCAGGACCCGCGGGAGGTGGCGCCCGGGAGCGGGGCTCCGCAACCGCGAGGCGACGTCGACGGTGATCACGCCTCGGTCGAGCAGGAAGGTGCTCCACGTCCGCATCGTGGCGACCCGACGGGCGAGGGTCGCGCGGGCGTAGCCGCGCTCGGTGAGGGCAGCGAGGTAGCGACGCAACGTCAGCAGCTCGACCTCGGCGGGGTGCTCGATCCCCCACCCGGCGAGCGTCCGGGCCAGGTCCGTCGCGTCACGGCGGTAGGCGGCGACGGTGTTCTCCCGCCGGCCGCGCTCGAGCTCGAGGTGCTCCACGAACGCCTCGATCGCCGTCCGCCAGGCCGGTGGCAGGTCGCCGAGCCGGTCCCCCGCGGACGGTGGGCCCGGCGGCGGGTCCGCCCCGGGCAGCGCGACGTCCGCGGGCACCACAGCCCGCGCTTCGCGGCTTCCCTCGATCGGCACGGTCGCCAGCCTGGTACTGCGGTCGCCTGCTGTCAAGCCATGTGGCTGGTGTTGCCAGGTATCCCGCTCGGTTCAGCCGGTGGCCTTCATCAGGAACGTGGCCATCTGGGCTCGCGTGACCGGCTGCGCCGGACCGAACCGGCCATCGCCGATGCCGCTGGTGATGTCGGCCGCCGCGACCGCGCTGATCGCCTCACGGTGGGGTGAATCCTCGGCCACGTCGGTGAAGGTGGCGTCGCCGGCCGGCAGGTCGAGGGCGGTCGCGAGGAGGCTGGCCATCTGGTCGCGACGCATCGGCGTGTCCGGCGCGAACCGGCCCTCCTCGACGCCACGGGCGATGCCTGCGGCCACCACCGCTCGGATGCCGGCCTCGTGGGTGTGGCCGCGGACGTCGCTGAAGCCGCTGTCGCCACCGGGCGGGAGGGCGAGCGCCTTGGTGAGGAAGGTCGCCATCTGGCCGCGGGTGACGTCCCTGCCGGGGCAGTACCTCCAGCCCCCACAGCCGGACGTGATCTCGTTGACGTCGACGTAGGTGATGCCGTCGATGTGGGTGTGGCGCGGTCCGACGTCGGAGAACCCCTGCCCCGCGGTCCGCACCGCGAGCGCCGGCAGGTCCCCGCGGCGCTCCGCGTCCTCGAGGCTGTTGTACGGGTTGATGCGGTTCGATCCCTGCCGGTCGGTGACCGCGGGGTCGACGATCTCGAAGTGCAGGTGTGGCCACGACGCCGACGCGTTCCCCGAGTGGCCGACGAACCCGATGTGTTGGCCGCGCTGGACGGTGGAGCCACGACGGATGCCGGGCGCGTACGCCTCGGATGCGGGACCGTCCTGCCGCCCGAGGTGGATGTAGTTGTAGGTGCGCCCGTCGGTGCCCTCGATGCGGATCATCCACCCGTAGCTCGGCAGCGCGGCGCCATCGACCCCGGTGATGAAGCTGACCCGTCCGCCGACGGCGGCGTGCACCCGCAACCCGTAGGCACGGGGACCACCGATGTCCGTGGCGCCGTGATCGCCGCGCGAGCGTGGGCTGTGGTAGTCGTCGCTGTAGCTCGTGAGGCCCTCCGGGTCGTGCACCGGGAAGGTGATGTCGACCACCTGGTTCACGTCGGTCGAGGCGACCGCCGCGCTCGGCACGGCGGTGACGAGCAGCGCGGCGACGAGCAGGACGAGCGCCGACGGGCGGAGCCGGGGAGCGACACGCGACACGGTGACCTCGTGAGGACGGGGATGGGAGCTCGGTTCACCGACGGGCGGATCGCCGCCGGGAGGACACCAGACCGCGCCGGGCGATGCCAGCAGGTGCCACCGGCCGCACGCCACCGGGGTGTCGGGAACTCACCCTCACCATCGGGTCGGCGGACCGCTGACCTGAGGCGCCGGTGCGCCCGACGCACGGCGCACAGCGACGTCGTCGTGCCCTCACTCGACCGGGGCGAGGTCGTCGGGTGGCGGAGCGGCGGGTGGTGCACCCGGGGCCGTGGTCACACCGTGGAGCGACTCCGCGGCGGCGACCCCGGCGACCGTCCCCTCACCGATCGCGACGTTCACCAGCTGCATCCCGGGGGTGACGTCACCCGCCGCGAACACGCCGGGGACGGTGGTCTGCTGCCGGTCGTCGACGGCGATGACCCCCTCGTGCGTCAGCTCGCAGCCGAGCGCCGAGGCCAGTTCGACGGTGGCGTCGTGACCGATGGAGAAGAACACCATCGCGGCGGGCACCTCACGCCCGTCCGAGCAGCGGACAGCCCGCAACGCTCCACGTCCACCGACCAGAGCGTCGGCCCGCTCGTCGATCATCTCGATGCCGAGCTCCCGGAGCCGGGCGAGCTGGTCGTCGTCGACCTCCGGGACGGCTCCGTGGCAGACGATCGAGACCTCGCTCGCCCAGTCGAGCAGCTCGACGGCGAAGGCGGGCACGTGTGCGCCCCACCCGAGCACGACGACGGGGCGGTCGCGGGTCTCGAACCCCTCGCAGGTCGGGCAGTGCTGGACGCCGGCGCCGTAGTGCTCGTCGAACCCCTCGATCGCGGGGTACCGATCACGGACCCCCGTGGCGAGGACGATCCGACTGGCGAGGACCGACCGGCCGTCGACGTCGGCTCGGAAGCGGCCGTCGTCGTGCTCGATGCCCCGGACCTCACCGTCCCGAACCTCGACGTGGGGGTACCGGCCGAGGTCACGCAGGGCATCGGCCCGGAGCTCGGCCGGCGTGACCGGGTCACGGCCGAGCATCCCGTGGATCGCCTCGGTGGCGCGGTTGCGGTGCCGGCCGGCGTCGACCAACAGGGTGCGGCGCCGGTGACGGCCGAGCCACGTCGCGGCGCTGAGCCCGGCCGGGCCGCCACCGACGACCAGCACGTCGACCTCGGGTGGGAGGACCGCAGCGTGGTCGGGGACGTCGGTGTCGGTCACGGCAGCTCCGCGGGCGGGAGGCGCAGCCTCGCCGGCCTTCCACCGTGGCGCACCTGCGGCACCCGCCGTCCGGTCACCGCCCGCGTCGGCCGTTACGAGGTCGGGTCGTCCGGGCCTGCGGCGTCGTCGTGACAGGTCACCACCAGGCCGGTCGTGCGGTCGGTGACGCACCCGTCGTCGCCCACGACCAGGTCCGGCGGGGCGGGCACGGCTCCCGGTCGGGGAGCCGTCTCCCGCGGTGCGACGGGGGCTGGCTCGGCAGCCGGTGCCTCGACCGCAGGCTCCTCGCGTCGCTCTGGCCGGGGGCTGCGCTCACGCGCAGCCCCCGCCGGGTCGGCTTCGGCCGCGGGGACCTGCGGGGCCACCGCCCGCGCGGCGTCGACCTCGAGCGGTGCGGAGCCGCCGCACGCCTGGAGTCCGAGGGACAGCACGGCCACGAGGAGCGCAGCCCACCGTCCCCGGCCGAGGGCACGCTGCCGGGAGGCAGGCGCCGCTCCCGTCGTCGGTTCGGTGCAGGGTCGGTTCACCACACGGGCCTCCTCGGAGGGTGATCGGCCGGTCATCGCCGGTCCTGGGCGCGCACGAGCATCGTGGCCATGGCCGCCCGCGAGACGGGAGCAGCGGGCTGGAACGTGCCGTTGCTGTAGCCGCTGGCCACCTTCGCCTCGACCAGGCCTCCGATGGCACCGCTGTGGGTGGACCACCGGTTCACGTCGGAGAAGTCCGACCGGCCGTGCGGGATGCCGAAGGTCGCGGTGATGAGGGTGGCCGCCTGCGCGCGGGTGATCACCTCGTTCGGGCAGTACCGCCTGGGCGTACAGCCCGAGGTGATCCCGGCGGCGGACAGGGCCGCGATCGAATCGGCGTGGGTCCCGGACACGTCACGGAAGCTCGAGGTCCGGGCAGCCGGTGGGACACCGGCCGCCTTGACCAGGAACGTGGCCATCTGCGCCCGGGTCACGCCCGTCCCTGGGCAGAACCGCGACGCCGTGCAGCCGCTGGTCACGGCACGCTGCGCCGCGGTCTCGATGTTGGCGTGGTGGGTGTGGGTGCGCGGCACGTCCTGGAACCGGGTCGGTGGGGTGGTCGGGGTGCTCGACCCACCTGATCCGACGAGCGTCGCGACGCGGCTGCGCAGCTGACCCATCTTGGCGTACAGGTACCGGCCGGGGCAGGCGGTGGCGCCGACGTTGCGGTGCGCGGTGAGGGTGTTGATGGTGCGACCACCCACCGACATCGTGCGCGACGCGGAGGCGTTGATGTCGTGGATGTCGTACTTCCAGGCCGTCACGCGAGCCACCGCCTCGACGGCGACGGCCGGGACGTCCACGGTGTCGTAGTTGCCCATGACCGACACACCGAAGGAGCCGGTGTTGAAGCCTCTCGCGTGTGCGCCGATGGCACCGCGATCGAGACCACCGGCGCGCCCCTCGAACAGCTGCCCGTACTTGTCGACGAGCACGTTGTAACCGACGTCGCCCCAGCCGAGCGTGCGGGCGTGGTAGCTGTAGATCCCGCGCACGACCGCCGCCGACTGGGCCTTGGTGTAGCTGTTGGACCCGGCGGTGTGGTGCAGCACGGCGAAGGTGGGCGTGCGGTACGAGGTCGACCAGGTCCGCCAGGACTCGTCGGCTCCCCACCCGGCGCGCGAGATGATGGCGGGACGTCCGACGGCGGCCTCGGCCGGGGCGACGACGGGTCGCGGGGTGAGCAGACGGACGGCCTTGCTGACCAGCCCTTCGTTCTCTCCGAGGGTGTCGATGAGCTCGGCCTCGATGGCGTCGATCGCGGTGACCGGATCAACGGCGTCCGCCGCGTCGAGCGCGACCTGGAACGCGTCGGAGGGGCCGACCCATGCCGGCTCGCTGAGGGCGGAGTCCGCGGCGACCTCGTTGCCGGACCCCTCGTCCGGGCCGTCGAGGTCCGGCGAGACGCGCTCGACGTCGAGCCACTCGCCCCACGAGCCGTCCGTGGAGCGGGTCCGGACCCGGATCTCGTCGACGCCGTCGGGGAGGCGGAACCCGATGGTGGAGAAGGTGACGTCGGTGGTCACGACCTCGGTGGCTGCGGGCTCCTCGGCTGCTGCGAGCCCGGCCGAGGCTGCCGGAGCCTCGGGCTCGGCGGCCTCGGCGAGGGTCTCCACGGTCGCGGTCACGGTCTCGGGCGGCGCGACCTCGGTGGCGAACGAGGGGGCGACCGGCACCACGGTGAGCGCGGTCAGGGCGGTGATGAGCACGACGGCAGAGCGGCGACGGAAGCGCAAGGATCCCCCGGTTCAGGCGTTCGGAAGCTGGTGGCGGCCGGGGCCGTTCGACCAGGCCGCTCCGACCTCGTCGGCCGCCCCCGCCGCGACCTCGAGGAGGCGGTCGATGACCGCGCACCGGGAACTCCGAGGACCCTCCCACCGTCGCGTCCCGTGATCCCAGGGATGGCCGTCACACGCCGTACGTCCACCCGCACGGCAGCGGAGGAGGTCGTCGGACCGATGGGCTCAGCGCGGCGCGCGGCGCAGGCGGACGCCCGAGGTGTCGTCGGCGGTCTCGCCGGCGACGCGGGCCCGGGTGAGGGCACCGAGCAACGCCGGCGCCGTCCGTCCCGTTCGTGCCGCGAGATCATCGACGGGCACCGGACGCGGCCAGGCGGCGGCCAGTTCGCGCGTGGACGTCGTCCGGCAGGACCGAGACCGCCGGAGCCGCCGTACCCGTGCGAGCGCCCCCCGCGTCGCCGTCCCCGGCACGCCCGTCTTCCACCCTCACGGTGGCCCCGATGGCGTCGAGGACGTCGACCGGAGCGGTGCACGGCCCCGCCCCCTCGGCCAACAGGCGGTGCGGCGCGACCGAGCCCGGCGCCCGGATGTCGCCGGGCACCGCGAGGACGGGGACCCCCCGCTCCGCCGCTTCGGTGGCCGTCACGAGGGCACCGGACCGGGCCCCACCCTCGACGACGACCACCACGTCGGCGAGCGCCGCGACGATGCGGTTGCGGGCACGCACGTTGCCCGGGCTCGGCGAGGCGTGCGGCGAGGTGTTCGGAGAGGAGCGTGCCGCCGTGCTCGACGATCCGATCGAACAGGCCGCCCGGGCCGGCGTGGGGGCGCGGGTAGCGGACCGCGTGGCCGCACCCGAGGACCACCGTGGTCCCTCCGGGCGCCTCGAGCGCGGCGAGGTGGGCAGCGGCGTCGATGCCGAGCGCACCGCCCGACACCACCCGCGCCCCGGCGGCGCCGGTCGCCTCGGCCAGCCACGCGGCGACCCCCGTGCCGTAGCCCGTCGCCCGCCGTGCCCCGACGATCGCCACGGCGGGCCCGACGCCCGGTGGCTCGCCCCGCCACGCCAACAGCGGAGGCGCGTCCACATCCGGCCAGCCAGTGCGGCAGCGCTCGGGGTAGGGATCGTCGCCGACGGTGGCGAGCCGGACCCCGAGCGGCCCCCAGGCCCGTGCCAGCTCGGTGACCGGACCGATCAGGTGCGGTGCCGGGAGCGGGAGGCGATCGTCGAGCCCCGCCGCGACCTGCTCCGTGGTCGGCGGTGGTCCCTCCCGGTGGCCCTGCACGGCGGCGCGGAGCGACGCTGCTCCGCGGCGCGGCTGCACCAGCCAGGCCAGGACCCGCGCGAGGCGATCGGGGTCCGCGCCGGGTGCGGTCAACCGTTCGAGCCGGGACCGCAGCTCACCCGAGCTGACCGCGCTCACGGGACGGCCACCGCGTCCGGCAACCGGTAGGCGACCGCCTCCTCGACGTGCTCGACGTCGACGGTCTCAGCCCCGGCGAGGTCGGCCGCCGTCCGGGCGACCCGTAGGCACCGATCGAAGCCGCGGACCGAGAGCCCGAGCTGGTCGATGGCGGTCGCGAGCGCGCGGAGGGCAGCCGGACGGACGGTCACGCGGACCAGTTCGGGACCGACGTCGCGGACCAGCACCCCAGCTCCCCAGCGGTCGGCGGCGACGGCGCGGGCCTCGGCCACACGGGCCGCGACGGTCGTCGGTGTCCTCCCCGTCGGGCGGTCCGACGAGCCGGTCGTGATCGACGGGGCGCAGCTCGACCTGGACGTCGAGCCGGTCGAGCAGCGGCCCCGACAGCCGCGAGCGGTAGCGCTCGATACGGTCCGGCCGGCACGTGCAGTGCCGGGTCGTGCTGCCGAGGTAGCCACAGGGGCACGGGTTGGTCGCCGCGACCAGCAGCACCTTGGACGGGTAGCGGACCGTCGCCCGCGACCGCGTGATGACGACCTCGCCACGCTCGAGCGGTTGGCGGAGCGCATCGAGCACCCACCTCGGCGTCTCGAGCAGTTCGTCCATGAGCAGCAACCCGTGGTGGGCGAGGGCGAGCTCACCTGGGCGCGGGATGCCGGAGCCGCCACCGATGAGTCCCGCGCCGGACACGGTGTGGTGCGGTTCACGCATCGGCGGGGTCAGGGAGAGCGGTGCGTCCGGCCGCCGCTCCCCCGCCAGGGAGTGCACGGAGGCCACCTGCAACGCCTGGTCGAGATCGAGATCGGGCAACAACCCGTGGAGCCGGCGAGCCAGCATCGTCTTGCCACAGCCGGGAGGCCCCGCGAGGAGGACGTGGTGGCCGCCGGCCGCAGCCAGCTCGACCGCACGCCGAGCGATCGCCTGGCCACGGACGTCGCGAAGGTCCTCGAGCGTGGGGTCCGCGACGGCGGGCGCTGGCAGGATGCGACGGGCGGGCGCGTCCCCTCGCAGGACCGCCACCGCCTCGGCGAGGTCGCCGACCGGTACCACCCGCAGGTCGTCGACGAGCGCTGCCTCGGCCGCCGCGGCCTCGGGCACGAGCAGGGTCCGGGCGCCGTGGTCGCGGGCGCCGGCCGCCGCTGGCAGCACGCCGGGCACGGCACGGACCGTGCCGTCGAGCCCGACCTCGCCGATGGCCCACAGGCCCTCGGTGGACTCCGCCGGGATCTGGCCGTTGGAGGCGAACACGGCGATCGCGAACGCGAGATCGAAACCCGTGCCGATCTTGGGCAGGTCCGCCGGGGCGAGGTTGACCACGAGCTTCTCGCCGTTCGGCCACGACGCGCCGCTGTGCTGGGCTCCGGTCTTGACCCGGTCGACGGACTCGCGGACGGCGGTGTCGGGCAGGCCGATGAGGCGGGTCCTCGGCAGGCCGGGGGCGCTGACGGCCTCGACCCGGACGGGGCGTGCATCGAGCCCGACCATCGCGATCGCGTGCACCGTGGCGACGGCCCGGCCCATCAGAGGGCCGCCAGGACGTGGTGGAGGACCGGCTCGCGCCCGAGGTCGATGGCGATCACGTCGAGCCGGACGCGCGGGTAGGGCAGACGCGCCTCGCGCAGGAACGCTGCCGTCAGCGCCCGGATCTTGGCGGCCTTCCGCGGTGGCACGGCCGCGAGGGCGCCTCCGAACCGGGCCGCGTCACGACGCGTCTTGACCTCGCAGACCACGACGCAGCCGCGCGGCGGGGTCGACGCCGATCAGGTCGAGCTCGCCCCGCAGCTCCCCGGCGGACAGGCGCCAGTTGCGGGCCACGAGCTCGCACCCGTCGGCGCCCAGGTGGCGCGCGGCCAGCTCCTCGCCGAGCGCGCCCGTGGACGCACCCGGATCCGCGACGCGGGCGAGCTCGGCGGCGTCGAGGGGGGTGCGGTGCAGGTCGCGGTGTCCATGCCGGGACGCTACGAGCCCGCCGGCGTCACCTCGATCCGGGTCTCGTCGCGCCTGTGGACAGCGCCCAGTGCGTCAGATGACGCCGAAGCCCCACAGCAGGCCGGCCCCGAGGACGACCACGGCCGCGACCAGCAACCAGATGTCGTTGCGCTTGTCGTCGCGGTAGCGGCGCGTCGCGTTGAAGCCCACGTCTATCGCTCCAGGAAGTCGGGCAGGTCGGCGTCGTCGTGGGTCAGCTCCTCGACGTTCACGTCGCGGAAGGTGAGGACCCGCACGTCCTTCAGGAACCGGGCGGGCCGGTACATGTCCCACACCCACGCGTCCTTGAGGCGCAGCTCGAACCAGAGGTCGTCGCCCTCGTGCGGGGTCACCTCGACCTCGTTGCAGAGGTAGAAGCGCCGCTCGGTCTCGACCACGTAGCGGTAGAGGCGGACCACGTCCCGGTACTCGCGGTAGAGCGACAGCTCGAGGTCGGTCTCGTACGCGTCGAGCTCGTCGGGGTTCACGCGGCGGTGCCTGTCGGAGGGGTGGTGGGTGGACCGGGCTGGCGGGAGGGGATCGGCTCGCGGGCTGGTCGGGTCGCGGACGGCCGGACGGTGCGCCCGGGTGACGCGCGAGGGTAGCGCTCGGCGCGCCCGGTCCCGGGGGTGGCGTCGGTGCGCGGCGTGCCGGCCGGTACGGTCCGGCCGATGGCCGACACCACCGCTCCGACCCGCGGCGCCCCGTCCGAGGCGCCGACGCGTCCCCGTCCCCGGGGTCCGTGCGGAACAGCCGCACTGGGAGGCCGGGGCGGTCGTCGCCGGCGTCGACGAGGTCGGGTGCGGCGCCTGGGCGGGCCCGGTCACCGTCGGGGCGGTCGTCCTGCCGAGCGATCGGCGGATGTACAAGCTCCGCGACTCGAAGGTGCTCACCCCGGCCGCTCGCGAGCACCTCGCGGTCCGCATCCGCGGGTTCGCGGTCGGCGTGGCCATCGGCCACGCGAGCAACGACGAGATCGACGAGCTCGGGCTCAGCGATGCCCGCCGGCTGGCCGCACGACGGGCCGTCGATGCGCTGCCGACGCGACCGGACGTGCTGCTGCTCGACGGCAACTGGGACTTCCTGGCCGGCTACGGCACCCACAACGAGCTGCTGATCCGTGGCGACGGCCGGTCGACGTCGATCGCGGCGGCGTCCATCGTCGCGAAGGTCGACCCGCGACGCGATGCTCGACCGAGTGGGACGCCGGATCACCCGGGGTACGCGCTTCGCGTCGAACAAGGGCTACCCGTCGCCCTCACACCGTCGCGCGCTCCGCGAGCTCGGGCCCTGCGGCCTGCACCGGCACTCGTGGGCCCCGATCGCCGCGCTGCGACAGGGACAGCTGTTCGCCACGGACCCCGCGCCCACGCCGGATACGCGACCGCAGCCAGAACCGGTCAGCCGGCCGCCTGCGACCGCGGACCGAGCGAGTTGACCGACTCGCCGATCTCGTCGGCGTCCGGGACCTCGTCCGCGTCGGGAGCCGGCGACCTGCGCGTCGGGGACGTCCACGTACTCGACGCCGGTCAGCATGCCGGCGTGATCGACGGGGAACAGGATGATCACGGCCCGTCCGACGACGTTGTCGCGTTCGACGAACCCGAGCGAGCGGCGCGAATCGGACGAGTTCGGCCGGTTGTCGCCGAGGAAGAACAGCCGGCCCTCGGGGACGATGACCGGGCCGTAGTCGGTGTCCTCCTCGACCCGGTACGGCTCGTCGAGGGCGACCCCGTTGACGAACACCTGCGCCGCCGTCGATGCGGACCTCGTCGCCCGGCAGACCGATGACGCGCTTGACGAAGTCGCGGGCGCTGGCCGGGACGACGCCGAGGAACTGGCCGACACCGCGGACGACGTCCTGGATGCGGTGCCCTGGTCGCGCGGGACCGAGCTCGGTCTCGCCCTCGAACACCACGATCTCGCCGCGTTCGCGGCTCGCGGAACCGGTAGGTGACCTTCTCGACGACCATGCGGTCGTCGACGGTCAGGGTCGGCTCCATCGACGCCGACGGGATGAAGAACACCTGCAGCACGAAGGTGCGCAGCAGGAACGCCAGCACGAACGCGACCAGGAGCAGGACCGGCAGCTCGCGCAGGAACGACCCGCCTCGAGGTGTCGCGGTCCTCATCGACCGGCCGGTCCACGGGCGCGGCGACGTCCTCCGCCGCGCCAGCGTCGGAGGACGTCCAGAGCGTGGTCACCATCGGCCACGGAGCGAGCTCCTCGGCCGTCAGCGGGCCTCGCGCTTCTCCTTGATGCGGGCCTTCTTGCCCACACGGTCACGCAGGTAGTAGAGCTTGGCGCGACGCACCTTGCCCCGGCGCGTCACCTCGATCTGCTCGAGCACCGGGCTGTGGACCGGGAAGGTCCGCTCGACCCCGACGCCGAAGGAGATCTTGCGGACCACGAAGGTCTCGCGGACGCCGGCGCCCTTGCGGGCGATCACGACACCCTCGAACACCTGGATGCGCGAACGCGTCCCCTCGATGACCCGGACGTGCACCTTGACGGTGTCGCCGGGCCAGAACTCTGGAACGTCGTCGCGCAGCTGCGCCTTCTCGACGAGATCGACCTTGTTCATACGTCTTCAGCTTCCCGAGTCGGGCGGGTGGGAGCGCAGCGCTGGCGGTCCAGCTCGGGCGGCGCAGCACGACCGGCGTGGAGCCGGGGCCTCGAGGTGGAGGTGCGCCGCGCAGTGCGCGGGCGCGGGAGAACGCGCGGGACGCTGCGGCCCGGGAGGATACGGCCCACCCGCGCGTGGGACAACCCGCGGCGGCGCACCGGACGCACGCCGCGCTCTCAGCGTCGTCGTCGAGCAGGTCGGGGCGGCGCTCACGGGTCAGTTCACGGGCGCGATCGTGGCGCCAGCGGTCCACCGCGCCGTGGTCGCCGGAGGTCAGGACCGGTGGGATGCCGCGCCCACGGACCTCGGCCGGTCGGGTGTACTGCGGGTACTCGAGCAGCAGCGGGCCCGGCTCGTCGGTGTCGCGCGGGCCCGAGAACGACTCGTCCTGCGGCGACGCGGCGTTGCCCATCACCCCGGGGACGTGCCGGGTGACCGCCTCGATCACGACGGCGGCGGCGACCTCGCCCCCGAACACCACGTAGTCGCCCGACCGAGACCTCGTCGGTGGCCACCAGCTCGTGCACGCGCTCGTCGATGCCCTCGTAGCGGCCGCAGCACAGCACCAGCCGGTCCTCGGCGGCGAGCTCCCGTGCCAAGCGCCTGGGTCAGCGGTCGGCCTCGGGGCGTCAGCAGCACCGTGCGGGGACGCGGTCCTCCCGCGACGTGGACGGCGCCATCCGGTGGGTCGGCGCGTCCGGCCGTCGCTCTCGGGCGGCAGGTCGTTCCAGACCGCTTCGGCCGCGTTGATCCACACGTCGGCGCGCATGACCATCCCGGCGCCACCGCCGTAGGGCGCGTCGTCGACGGTCCGGTGGCGGTCGGTGGCCCAGTCGCGCAGGTCGTGGACACGCACGTCGAGGGTGCCGTCGGCCGCCGCCTTGCCGAGCAGCGACGTCGTGAGAGGACCATCGAACCACCCGGGGAAGATGGTCAGGACGTCGATCCTCACGGGGCGGCCCCACCGTCGGCGTCGGGCGCGACCTCGCCCGGCGAGCGCACCACCTCGGGTTCGCCGTCGATCAGGCCCTCGGGCGGGATCGACGACGACGAGCAGCTCCGTGCCGTCGGGCAGCTCGCCGACCTCGACGAGCTCGTCGGTGGCGGGCAGCAGCCAGGTGGTGCCGTCGTCGCGGGTCACCTCGAGCAGGTCGTAGCCGGCGGCTTCCGGCAGCTCGATGTGACCCGACACGTCACCGAGGTGGTCTCCGTCGACGGTGACGACGGCCATGCCGATCAGCTCGTGGACGAAGTAGGCGTCGGTGCCGCTCAGGTCCCCGGGTGGCCCCTCGATGGTGCGGCCGCGCAGGAGCTCGGCGGCGTTGCGGTCCACGACCCCCTCGAAACGCACGAGCAGCCGGCCCTGGTGGGGCCGGCTGCTGGCGATGACGTGGGGGTGCCACCGAGGGTGACCGTGTCACCGGCGTCGAAGCGGCCGGGCACGTCGGAGAGGAGGTCGACGACCACCTCCCCGCGGATCCCGTGGGCCTTGATGACGCGCCCGATGACGACGAGGTGCTCGCTCACCAGGGATCGGGGGTCGTGCTCAATCGACGATCTCGACGGTGACGTTCTCGTCGTCGAGGGCGCCGGCGGCCTTGACCAGCGTCCGCAGCGCCTTGGCGGTGCGGCCACGCTTGCCGATGACCTTGCCGAGGTCCTCGTCGTGGACGTGGAGCTCGAGCACGACCTCGCGGTCGTCCTCGGACACCTCGATACGCACGTCCGACGGGGTGGTCGACGAGCTGCTTGGCGACGAACTCGAGGACGGCTTCGGACCTCACGCGTCCGCCTCCGCCTCGGCGCGAGCCTTGGCCTTCTTGTTCATGCGCGTCTTCTGGCCCTCGGCGGCGCGGTCGCGCTGCGGCTTGTCGCCGGGCTTGAACTGCTCCCAGACGCCGGCGATGCGCAGGATCTGGGTGACCGCGTCGGTCGGCTGCGCACCGTGCCGCAGCCAGTGGAGGGCGCGCTCGTCGTCGACGACGATGCTCGAGGGCTCGTCGAGAGGGTGGTACTCGCCGAGGATCTCGATGAACCGGCCGTCACGCGGCGAGCGCGTGTCGGCGGCGACGATGCGGTAGTGGGGGCGCTTCTTGGTGCCTTCACGACGGAGACGGAGCTTGACGGCCACGGGGTGGCTCCTCAGGTGTGGGTGCGGGCACAGCGGCGTGCGCCAGCGGGGTGGCGGCCTCGTCCCGTACCCGCACGATCCTGGTCCCGAGGTGACGGGGCGGACGGTGGGGCGGAGGACGAACCGAGAGGGTCAGCGCCGCGGGTGGTGGTGCTGCGACGCGTCGTCCAGGAGGCGGGGCCTCGAGGGTGCGACGGTCAGGAGACTACCGGTTCCTCGATCCTCCCGTCGTCCGAGCTCGTCCACAGGCGGCGAGGTGCTGGTCCGTCGAGCGGCGGAGTCCGACCCTACGGTCGGCGGCCGTTGCCCCGATCCGAGGGAGGTGGGACCATGGCGGTCGACGAACGCCGTCGCAGCGAGCTGTTCGAGCGGCTCGCCGCGACGCTCGGACCCGACCAGGCGACCACGATGTTCGAGCTGCTGCCACCTGCAGGCACCGACGTGGCGACGCGGGCCGACCTCGATGCGCTCGAGGTGCGATTGGAGCGCCGGTTGGAGGCCATCGACACGCGGTTCGAGACCGTCGACGCACGGTTCTCGACAGTCGAGGACCGGTTCGATCAACTCGAGCGGCGGATGGACGAGCAGCACGAGCTGCTACGCCACGAGCTCACGGCGGTCTTCCGGGGGGAGCTGGTCACCGCCGTCGCGGGGCAGACCCGGGCCGTCGTGACCGCGTCGGTCGCGACGGCGCTGAGCGTCACCGCCGCGGTCGCTGCGCTCGCGCAGGTCCTCTAGCGCTTCTTGCCGCCCTTCTTGGGCGCGGGCTGCAGGCCGGCGAAGCCACCCATGCCGCCGGCGCCCCCGCCCGGCATGCCGCGGCAGACCACCGGACTGCAGCTGACGGAGCGCGGCAGCCTGAGCGGCCTTGCCCTTGACGCCCTTCGGCTTGGCGCTCGACAGGCCGGCCATCTTCGAGGCGCTCTTCATCACCTTCTGGATGTCGGCGAACTGCTTGACGAGGCGGTTGACCTCGGTGACCGTCGTGCCCGACCCGGCGGCGATGCGCTTGCGACGCCGGCCGTTGAGCACCTTCGGGTCGCGGCGCTCCTGCGGGGTCATCGAGCGGATGATCGCCTCGAGCCGGGCGACCTGCTTGTCCTCGATCTCGACGTCCTTGAGCTGCTTGCCCATCCCCGGCAGCATCCCGAGCAGCCCCTGCAGTGGCCCCATCTTCTTCAGCATCTGCATCTGGGCCAGGAAGTCCTCGAGCGTGAAGTCGCCGGACATCAGCGCCGCTTCCGCGGAAGCGGCCTCCTCCTCGGTGTAGGTCTGTTCGGCCTTCTCGATGAGCGTCATGACGTCGCCCATGCCGAGGATCCGGCCCGCCATGCGGTCGGGGTGGAACGCCTCGAAGTCCTCCATCTTCTCGCCGATGGAGGCGAACAGGATGGGGGTGCCGGTGACCTCGCGGACCGACAGCGCGGCGCCACCGCGGGCGTCACCGTCGAGCTTGGACAGGATCACCCCGTCGAAGCCGACCTCGGTCTGGAAGGCGCGCGCGACGTTCACGGCCTCCTGGCCGATCATCGCGTCGATGACGAACATGGTGCGCACGGTGCCGCCCGTCGACCCGACCGCCTCCTTGATGGCGGCGGCCTGTCCGAGCAGTTCGCTGTCGACGTGCAGACGGCCGGCGGTGTCGACGATGACCACGTCGCAGCCCTCGGCCTTGGCCGCGGCGATGCCGTCTCGGGCGACGGGGACCGGGTCGCCTTCGGTGACCGGCGCGAACGCCTTGACGCCCACCTTCTCGGCGTTGACCTGGAGCTGGCGGACCGCGGCGGGCCGCTGCAGGTCGCAGGCCACGACCATGACCTGGTGACCCTTGCGCTTGAGGAGCGCGGCGAGCTTGCCGGCCGCGGTGGTCTTGCCCGACCCCTGGAGGCCCGCGAGGACGATCACGTGCGGCGACGGGCCGGACAGGTCGAGCGGGACGGCGTCCCCGCCGAGTGCCCGGGTGAGCTCGGCGTCGACGGCCTTGATGACGTGCTGCGACGGGTTCAGCGCCTTCGCGACCTCGTCGCCGACGAGGGTCTCGCGCAGCCGTTCGACGATGCCCTTGACGACCTTGAAGTTGACGTCCGCCTCGAGCAGGGCGAGCCGGATCTCCTTCAGGGTCGCGTCGACGGTCCTCTCGTCGAGACGTCCGCGGCCGCGGACCTTGTCGAGGGCCGCCTCGAGCTTGGTGGAGAGCGTGTCGAACACGGTGCGAGCCTCGTCGGTGGCGGTCTCGGCGGCGACGTGGCCACCGCAGCGCGAGCGTACCGGCGAGCCGCGGCGCGCCAGCGAACTGACGAGGAGGACGCCGATCGACGCGGCGGATCACCGCGACTTCCCCCGTCGGGACCAGTGGGAACGCCTCGAGCCGGGACCCCGGTCCCCGACCATCCGGTCACCGCGTCACCAACCGGCGTCGAAGCTCCCCATCGGCCGCCGATCAAGCGTATACCTGCACGAACGGAGTCCACCTGGCCACCCGGTCGGAGGGATCCGGGGGCGGAACGTGACGATCCGCCGGCCGAAACGAGATGGTCGCCTTCAGGCCGGCGGGGAGCGAGTGGCGAAACCGGCCGCCGTGGCAACACCAAGCCCGTGACGGGTAGAGCGGGTCCAAGGGGGACGCGGGAGCACCGTCACCAACGTGGAGACACGGCACATGAAGAACAAGAAGACCATCCTCGGCAGCTCGGCGGCCATCGTCACCGCTGCTGCCCTCATCGCCGGCGGCACCTTCGCCGCCTGGTCCGACTTCCAGGTCCTCGACGACAACTAGGTCGGGGCCGGCGTACCTCGCTCTGGGCGTCAACGAGCGACGCGGCGCCGCGGCGACATCCGCTTCGACGTCGGGCCGCATGGCTCCGGGTTGGTCGCGAGTTCGCGTTCGTCGTCGCGAGCCGCGACGGAACGGTCCGTCCCCGAGACGCCACCCTCGACCATGACCTCGAAGGAGCTGGTCGGCATCGAGAACGGCTGCACGACCGCAACTGCGAGAGCGGGTACGCTACCGACGCGACGACTGCGACGAACCCTGGCACCGGCCGACGGGCTCGGGAGTTCAGCGCACGAAGCACGGCGTCACCATCAAGCGCTCGGCTACCTGCAGGCGCAAGCGCGACCCTGCGGCGGGGCCATCCGGAGGCCTCTCGTCGCCGCGACTCCGCTGACCCGTCCAGGAGTGGAGGCGCGGTCAACCTGCTCCCGCCGGGCAGACCCTGGCTCGGCGGGGAAGGGTGTGCGTCCGGACACTTCTTCTCATGCCTGGCAGCGCTGGCGCCAACGCGGTCGCAGGGTGACTCGGCGCGGTTCGACATCCGTTACGACCTGGTCCAGGCAACGCCTCGCGGCTCCGATGTACCGATACGGGTGGGGCCGGCCCGGCGCCCCCACGGTCACCCACATCCCTTGCCGTTGAACGCCGACGTAGGAGACGCGTAGGTGCTGACGTAGCGCAGTTCCTTGACACGATGTTAACCGCGAGCTTGTCCGTGGTACTCGCTGTCGCGGACAGTCGGCTTCCTCGTGGTCGCACCCCGAGTCGTCGGCGGCGCAACGCTTACGGTCCTGACCGGTTCGATGAGCCCGACGATCCCCCAGGGGTCCGTCGTGTTGATCAAGCCCGTCGAGGACCTCGAGGCCATCGAACCCGGCACGGTCATCACCTTCCAGAAGTCGCCGACCGAACGAACGCTCGTCACCCACCGGGTCGTGCGATTCCAGCCGGACACCACGCCGCCGAGCTACATCACCAAGGGCGACGCGAACCGCGGGCGAGGACATCGACCCGGTCCCGATCGGCGCGATCCGCGGTGAGGTCATCGCGCACGTTCCCCACCTCGGTCGCATCAGCGACGTGCTCGGCGGACCGCGCGGGCCCTTCCTGCTGCATGGTCATCGTCGCCGTCGGGGTCATCGCCACACAGGTCCGCAAGCTCGTCGCCGCGATCCGCGACCAGGGCCCGGAGGACGACACCGTCGACGATCCGAGCCTCGACCAGACGGGTCCCCCGCCCCCTCCGGCCGAGACGGTCGACCTCGCGACCTCGGCCCCATCCACGTCCAACCACTCCTGAAGGCCAGCCCGTGGCGCTCCGTCTCCGCCGTCCGTCGGCATCCCGACCTCGTCGGGCGCTGACCGTCGTCGCCACGGTCGCGCTGACGGGGCTCCTCCTCGCGACCTCACTGGGTGTGGCTCAAGCGGTCGATGACCCGCCGACTACGTCACCGGTATCGAGGTTCGGAGCAACGGTTCGCCCAGCACCGGCATCCGTCTGCAGGACCTCTACCCCGGCGCCACACAGGAAGCCGTCCTGTTCCTCGCTGGCCAGCGTCCGGAGGCTGTCCGTCAGCTCGCCGTGACGGTCTCGAACCTCCGCGACCACGAGAACGGCTGCAACCGTCCCGAGGTGAACACCGGTGACACCACCTGCGGGGACGGGCCCGACCAGGGAGAGCTGTCCGGCTGGCTCGATGTCACCTTCCAGTCGGGCATCGAGGTGACGACCGCCGCTGGCCGGGCGTGCCGCCTGGAGGCGGGCGGCGTCGTGGTCGGCGATCTCCTCTCGGAGCTGGCGACCATCGGCGTCGTCCCCATCACCCCCGCAGCCGCCCGCGGCGACGATGTCCTGTGCGTCGTCGCCACGTTCCACCACGAGGACCGCGGCGCGATCGACAACGTGACCCAGACCGACAGCGTCGAGTTCGACCTGCGCCTCTCCTTCGGTGGTGACCTGCCGCCCGGTGGCCAACCGCCGACCTGGCGGCGAACCCCCCAACGGCGGCGAACCACCGACCGAGGCCAACCTCCGACCGGAGGCCAACCTCCGACCGGAGGCGCAACCTCCGACCGGCGGCGAACCTCCGACGGGCGGCGGCGTACCTCCGACCGACGTCGGTGGCACGATCATCGAGCGCGGCGAGGTCCCGAACACCGGGACGGCGCCAGACGTCGAAGGGGACGGCTCGCGCAGCGGTGTCGTTCGCGACGTCGTCACGAACGACGTTCGAGCCGCTGGTGTGGCGACCACGCTCGGCCTGCCACGTACGGGCGTCGAGCTCCCCGACTACATCGCGCTCGGCCTCGTGCTCCTCACCGCCGGGATGGTGACCGTCTACCGACGGCGGTACGAGTCCGGGGAGGTGCTCCCGTGAAGCGCCTCCTGCTCGTCATCCCCGCCGTCATCGGCATCAGCCTCGGCTTCCTGCTCGCACGCCCTGGTGGGCGGGGCGCCGAAGCCGCGACCAGCCGCTCAGGCCGGCTGCGCGCGTCGTACCCGATCGCCGGGGCCGCCATCGTCGCGGCGCTCGTCTTCGGGACCGTCGGCGGGACCTACGCGGCGTGGAGCGACTTCCAGATCATCGGTGACAACCGCGCCGGCGCCGGGACGCTGATCATGACCTCCGGCGACGCGCTCGGCGTGACGCTGCCGACCTCACCGAGCAGCGACGCGGACACCTTGACGGTGGCCAACGTCGGGACGACGCCCGCCGAACTCGGCTTGTCGCTCATCCCCAGCGCCGCGACGGCAGCGCTCTGTTCGCCTGCGAGCGCCGGTCAGGTGCTCCTCACGCTGGTGGGGACGACCGCCGGAGGTGCCACCGACACGCAGCCGGTGGGCGACGTCTGCGGGAGCCTGAGCGACCTCACCTGGCCGGGTCGCGCCACGCTCGATCCTGACGGTGTGAGCGAGGTCTCCATCGACCTGCGCGTCGACCTCGGCCCTGGCGCCCACCCCGCCTGGAGCGGGTCCCGGCTCACCTTCGACCTCGAGGTGACCGGCACCCAGCCCGGCGGGGGCTTCAGCGACTTCAGCACCGGCACGTTCACCGTCGACATCGGCATCCTCCCGCCTCTGGTGCCTGGCACGTGCCACGGGGATCCACGGACCTACCCGATCCAGGTCCACCTCGGGAACGGCAACCGGAGCTGGAGCCCGTCGACGGCCGAGGAGTGGGCGGGGCCGGCCTACATCACCGCCGGGAACGGGAACGTGGAGATCACCGGCACGAACGGTGACGACTGCATCATCGTCGAGAACGGGAAAGCCACCATCCACGGAGGCCCTGGTCACGACGTGATCGTCGTCGGCAACGGCAAGGCCACCGTCCACGGCGGTCCCGGGAACGACATCATCGTGTCGGAACACCCGAACGGCAAGGCGCAGGGGGGCGGTAACGCCACGCTCTACGGCGACGAGGGCAACGACCACCTCATCGCCCGGAGGGGCAACGTCACCCTCATCGGCGGTGACGGCATCGACACCTGCGAAGCTCCCGGGGCGAACCTGAACGCCGACTGCGAGTTCGTCAACGGCGTCGCGATCGACGCGGCCGTGAAGTTCAGCGAGTCCGAGAGCTCCCTTGAGCCGCCCGACGGACCCTCGGCGACCGTCGGGGACGACGCGGCCCCGGATGACGAAGCGGCGCCGGGCATCGAGGAGGGGGCCGCCCGGAGGTCCGAGGACGACGAGGGCGCCGACACCGGCGAGGTCCTCACCGAGAGCCAGAGCCCCTCCCAGGAGAGGGTCGGGAAGGACGAGGAGCCGTCCGGCGCCCCGATCGAGGACGAGGAACCGTGACGGACGGTGCCCTCAGCCCGTGACGCCGGCGAACAGGCCCTCGACGAACAGCTCGGGGTCGAACGGGGCGAGGTCGTCGATGTCCTCACCGAGGCCGACGAGCTTGACCGGCAGGTCGAGTTCGCGCTGCACCGCGACCACGATGCCGCCCTTGGACGACCCGTCGAGCTTCGTGAGGGCGATCCCGGTCACGTCCACCGCCTCGAGGAAGGCACGAGCCTGCGCGATGCCGTTCTGGCCGGTGGTGGCGTCGAGGACCAGCAGGGTCTCCTCGAGGGGACCGGCCTGCTTCTCGAGCACGCGCTTGACCTTGCCGAGCTCGTCCATCAGCTCGCGCTTGTTGTGCAGCCGGCCCGCGGTGTCGACGATGAGCAGGTCGGCGGACCGCTCCGTGGCGGCGGTGTACGACTCGAACGCCACGGAGGCCGGGTCGGCGCCCTCGCCCTTGCGCACCAGGTGGGCTCCGGTGCGGTCGGCCCAGATACCGAGCTGTTCGGCGGCCGCGGCGCGCCAGGTGTCGGCGGCACCGAGCACCAGGCGGCGCCCCTCGCGCTGTTCGATCGCGGCGAGCTTGCCGATCGTGGTGGTCTTGCCGGTCCCGTTGACGCCGGTCACGAGCCAGACCGTCGGCCCGTCGTCGGTGGCGCGGCCGAGCGATCGATCCGCGGTGCCGAGCGCGGCCCGGAGCTCCTGCTTGAGCAGGTCGAGCACGCCATCGGCGGTCGTGACACCCTCCTCGCGGCTACGACGCTTGAGCTCCTCGACGATCTCGAGGGAGGCGGTCACGCCGACGTCGGCGGTGATCAGCGCCTCCTCGAGCCCCTCCCACGCCTCGTCGGTGATGCCGCGGCCGAACAGGTCGGCGACCGACGCTCCGAGGACGTTGCGCGTCCGCGACAGGCGGCGCTTGAAGCGTTCGCCGAGCGGCATGACCTCCGGCTCGACCAGCCCGGCCGGCGTGTCGGGGACGACGATCTCGGGCAGCGTCTCGGGACCGACGTCCACGTGCGGGGCCGCGTACGCCTCGTCGGTCGGCGTCGGGGTCACCCCGCCGTCGCCGCGTTCGAGCAGGTCCGTCCCGCTGGCGCCCCGCCCGGTCTCGCGCCCGGTGCCGGGGCCGGTACCCGGACCGGAGCGCCGGCCGCGTCGGCCGCTGACGACGAAGAACGCACCACCGCCGAGGACGAGCACGACCGCGACGATGGCCGCGATGATCGGTTCGGTCAGCTCCAGCACGAGGTGCGCTCCGTCTCGACGGTGAGGCCGGACGCTACCGGCCACCGCCGGCGCGCTCGACCCCCGGGGCGCCTCCGGTCAGCCCCCGTCTCAGCCGGCGTCTCAGCCAGCGTTCGCGCGGTCGGCGTAGGCGTTGGCCACCGACAGGACGTGGCGCACGTAGGCGTCGGACCGGTTGTAGCTGAACATCGCGCGCCCCCACGAGGAGCTCACGCTCATATCGACGCCGGATGCGCACAGGTAGCGAGCCGCCGCCAGCGCCGCGTCGTCGATGTGCTGCGGGTCGGCCACGCCGTCGCCGTTGCCGTCGGCGCCCCACCGGGCCCAGGTCGAGGGGATGAACTGCATGGGACCGACGGCGCGGTCCCAGGTCGTGTCCCCGTCGTAGCGGCCGCCGTCGGTGTCACGGATCGCCCGCACGTTCGGGCCCCCGTCGAGGGGGATCCCGATGATCGGCGTCGAGGGGATCCCATCCGCGCCGAGCTGGCGTCCACCGATGGTCCCGTGGTGGGACTCGACGTACCCCACGCCCGCCAGCGTGATCCACGTCAGGTTGCAGTTCGGCCGTTCCTCGCGCAGCAGCAGCGCCGCGGAGGCGTACGCCGCCAGCGCGCGGGTGGGGATGCCGACGCGAGCCGCCGTCGAGCTGACCGCGTCGATGTCCAGCAGGGGCAGCGGGCTGTCGATGGTGCGGCCCGGCACGTCTCCCGGGCGACCCTCGAGCGGCCGCTCAACCGCGGCGGGCACGGGTCCGGGCTCCGGATCGGGTTCCGGATCGGGCTCGGGTGCCGGCTCCGGCTGCGGCTCGGGGTCCTCGCGGGGCGGCAACGCGGGCAGGACCGGCGGGCCGGCAACGAAGCTCACGACGTCGTCCTCGTCGGCCGGTGAGGCCACGGTGACGGACGCGGACGTCGGCGGCGAGACGGCCCGGTCGGCCGCGAGGGCGGTCCCGGCCGACGCGACGAGCAGCGCGGCGACGAGCACGACCCGAGCGGGGACGTGCAGCACCTGGCTGGCGCGGTCCACAGCAGTTCCCCGTCGGCTCGTCGGCAGTGGACCACCCAACGCTCGGAGCACCGGGAGGTGACGGACCGACGGCCGGTGGCCGTCGGACGCACGGCGACCCGACGGACGGACGGGTCAGGCGGACGTGGACCCGACCGTGTCGGAGACCGGCTCGGAGGCCGCGGAGTCGGCGACCGCCTCGGTCGGTGCGTCGGAGGCACGCTCCTCGAGCGCGCGCTCGGTCGCCGCGCGGCCGTCGCGCAGCCGCTCGCTGACCACCTTGGTCACGGCATCGGGACCCATCGTGATCCCGTACATGACGTCGGCGATCTCCATCGATCGCTTCTGGTGGGTCACGACGATGATCTGGGCGTGTCCCCGGAAGCTGCGGACGACCTTCAGCAGCCGTTGGAGGTTGACGTCGTCGAGGGCCGCATCGACCTCGTCGAGCACGTAGAACGGGCTCGGCCGGGCCCGGAAGATGGCGAAGACGAACGCGAGCACCGTCAGCGAGCGCTCACCCCCCGACAGCAGCGAGAGCCGCGTGACCTTCTTGCCCGGCGGTCGGGCCTCGACCTCGATCCCGGTGGCCAGCAGGTCCTCGGGGTCGGTCAGCACGAGCCGGCCGGAGCCGCCCGGGAAGACGGTCGAGAACGTCAGCTGGAACTCTCGGGCGACGTCGCGGTACGCCTCCTCGAACACCGTGCGGATGCGGTCGTCGACCTGGACCACGACCTCCTCGAGGTCGCGCTTCGAGCGTCGCAGGTCGTCGATCTGGTCCGACAGGAAGGCGTGCCGCTCCTCGAGCGACTTGAACTCCTCGAGCGCGAGCGGGTTCACCCGGCCGAGCAGGCCCACCTTGCGGACCAGCACGTCCTCCTGCTCGGTCAGCGCGTCCCGGTCGTACCCGACCGCATCCGGGTGCTCGGCCGCCAGCTCGTCGGTCGTGACCGAGAAGCGCTCGCGCAGCGTGACGGCGAGCTGCTCGAGGCGACGTTCCACGTCGGCACGGCGCAGGTCCGCCTGGTGGCGCTGCTCGCGGAGATCCTCGAGCTCCACCCCGACGGCACCGACGCTGCGTCGGACCTCGGCCAACGACTCGTTGCGCTCGCCGAGCCGGGCCTGGAGGTCGTCACGCTCGGTGGCCGCGGCGGCGATCGCACGTTCGAGCGCCTCGATGGCCGTACGGGCCACGAGCGCGAGCTCACCACACCGCGCGATGCCTCGGCGGCGGGCCTCGCGTCGCCGGGCGGCCTCGGCGAGCGAGCGCTCGACCTCCTCCGCCTCGGCTCGGAGCGCGGTCGCCTGCAGCTCGAGGTGCCGGACCTGTTCCGTCGTGCGCTCCAGACGGACACGACCGTCGAGCTCGCGTTCGCGCGCCACCTCGACCGCGTCGTCGAGTTCGATCGCGACCTCGTCCGGCCCCTCGTCGACGTCGTCGAGATCGGCGTCGACCTGCGGCCCCCGACCGAGTAGCTCCTGCAGGGCCGTCCGATCGCGCTCGAGCACCTCGGCCAGCTCGCGCTGGCTCGCGGCGGTCATGTCGCGCTGGTTGGCGAGGGAGTGCAGTTCCTTGCTGAGCCGTGCGAGCCGCTCGGCCGCGCCGGTGATCCGCGCATCCGACTCGTTGATGCGTTCGGTGGCGGCAGCCAGGCGCGTCTTGGCCGCCGCGAGGTCGGCGTCGGCTGTCTGCCGGGCCTCGGCGACGGCGGCGAGCTCCTCGTCGAGCGCACCGGCGCGGCGTTCGGCCTCCTCGGCGGCGGTCGCGGTCACCACGGCCGACCGCGCCGGCGCCTCGCCACCGCGGTAGCCGTTCGGGCCCGCGACGTCGCCGTCGGCGGTGACGAAGGTCAGGTCGGGCTCGCGACCGTGTAGGAGCACGGCGGTCGCCCAGTCCGGTGCGCGCCACGTGCGGGCGAGCACGCGCCGGAGGGCGGTCACCACGTCCGCGGCGTGCGGGTCACCAGCCGCCGGGGCCAGCAGGTCGGCGACGGGCGTGGCCCCCGCGGCGGTCAGGACGCCGCGGACCTCGTCACCGACCTCGGCCGGTGCACGCTTGTCGGGCCTGCGCAGACAGGACCACCGCGGAACCGGCCCGCGTCTCGCGCAGCCACGCGATGGCCCGGCGCGCCTCGTTCGGGCTGGACACGACGACGGCCTCGCCGAGCGGGCCGAGCGCGGCCGCCAGCGTCGCATCGTGCGCGGACTCGGACCGGACGTGCGCCGCCAGCGGACCGAGCACCCCGTCCAGGCCACCGTCGAGCAACGCCGACGCGCCGCCCGCGGTCTCGGCGAGCGCCGCTCGCAGCGCCTCGGAGCGTGCGAGGGACGACGCCCGGGCCGCTTGCAGCTCGCGGGCATCGGCAGCGAGCTGGTCGACGCGTTCGCTCGCCGTCGCCACCTCGGCCTCGGCGCGCTCGAGGTTGCCGGTCAGTTCGATCTCGGCGGCGTCGAGCGAGGTGATCTCGTCCCCGACCCGCGCGACCTCAGCCTCGGCTTCGGCGACCCGGTCGTCCACGCCGGCGAGGGTCTGGCTGATCCGCCCGAGCTCCCCCTCGGTGGAGGCCAGCGCGGACCGGAGGGCCGACACCTCGCCCTCGAAGCGCAGCATCCGTTCGCGCGCCTCCGCGCGGCGGCGACGTTCGGCGTGGCGGACCTGCTCGTGCGCCCGCCGAGCCGTCTCGGCCTCACGCCGGGCCGCGGTCGCGGCCTCGAGCGACTCCCGGTCGCGATCCCGGTCGGCCTGTCGGGCACGAGCGTCGGCCTCGACGCGGTCGGCCTGGACCCGCAGCTCGGCCGGGGGACGACCCGCGAGCGGCTCGTCGACGTACTCGACGAGGTGTCGACGCTTGGCCTCGACCAGGTCGGCGGTGCCCTTCAGACGCTCGGCGAGCGAGGTGAGCGCGTAGTAGGTCGACTGCGCTGCCGCCGCTGCGGGGCCGAGCTGGGCCAGCTCCGCTTCGAGCTCCTGCTGGCGCCCACGAGCGGCGCGGAGCCGCTGCTCGATGCTCGCCTGGGTCTGCGAGGTGGAACGTTCGGTGTCGCCCTCGTCGGCGGCGGCGGCACGCAGGCGCAGCAGGTCGGACGCGCCCAGCCGCAGCCGGACGTCGCGCAGCTCGGCCTGGAGGGTCTGGTAGCGGTCGGCCGCCTCGGCCTGCCGCTCGAGCGGCCGCAGCTGGCGACGCAGCTCGCGGAGCACCGTCCGCAGCTTGTCGATGTGGCCCTCGACCTGCTCGAGCTTGCGCAGCGCCCGCTCGCGACGTCGGCGGTGCTTGAGGATGCCGGCGGCCTCCTCGATGTACCGCCGCCGTTCCTCGGGCTTGGCGTTCAGGATCTCGTCGAGCTGCCCCTGTCCGACGATGGTGTGGAGCTCGCGGCCGAGACCCGTGTCCGACAGCAGTTCCTGCACGTCGAGCGCGCGGACGTCGGTGCCGTTGATCTCGTAGCCGGTCTCACCATCGGCGTGGATGGTGCGCGCCACGCGGATCTCGCTGAACTCCCCGGCCGACCCCGCGGTCCCGAGGTTGCCCGCGGACAGGCGGCCGTCGGCGTTGTCGATGACGATCTCGACCCGCGCCTGGTTGGCCCGCGGCCGCGTCGGGGAGCCCGCGAAGATGACGTCGCTCATGGCGCCGCCGCGGACCTTCTTCGCCGAGGTCGTGCCGAGCACCCACGACAGGGCGTCGACCACGTTCGACTTGCCGGACCCGTTCGGGCCGACGATCACCGTGATCCCCGGCTCGACCTCGAGCACCGTCTTGTCCGCGAACGACTTGAAGCCGCGCATCGACAGCGAGCGGAGGAACACGGGCACCTCAGACGGACGGGACGGAGGCGGACCGTACGCGCTCCCGGGGCCGAGCGCCGACGCCGGATCAGGTCGCGGCGGGAGCCCGGTCGTCGACCTGCGCGATCACGTCCGCGTCCTCGCGGGCGTCACGCGCGGCCTCGGCCGTGGCGAGGGCACGTTCGAGGTCGGCGACGCGCTGACGGAGCGCGCGGACCTCGTCGAGCAGCCGCAGGGTGGAGGGTGCGGCGTGGGTACCCATGAGGGCCTTGGCCATCGTGCGATACCTCGGCATCCGATGCGCGCAGCGGCGCGAGCGTGGAAGGTGCGGTGTCCGGAGGGTACCGGAGGGCTCACGCGGCCGTCCACCGGCCACCGTGGCGCGGACCGTCATCGCACGATGGAGAACCCCGTCACCCCGGTCACTTCGGCCGGGGTGACGAGCACCTCGGCGACCTCCGCCGCGGGCGGACCACCGGCGTGGAGCCACGCTTCGACGGTCTCGACGGCGTCGGCGTCACCCTCGAGGTGGGCCTCGACCGCGCCGTCGTCACGGTTGCGCACCCACCCGCTGACGCCGTGGCGGTCGGCGACGCGCCGCAGCGACCAGCGGAAGGACACGCCCTGGACCCGACCCGTCACGACGACGGCGCGGGCCACGAGGTGGGTGTCCGCCGGCCCCTGCGCGCCCACGATCCGCCTCCCGCCCGTTGTCGCTGGCCCTAGATCATGCACCGTTCGCAGTGGTAGCTGTAGACGCCCTTCTTGATGCGCGTGCGGACGATCGGGCGCCGGCAGCGTGGGCACGGGAGCCCGTCGCGACCGTGGACCCGCAGGTGCTCGGCGATCTCCTCGTCGTCCTCGACCGGTTCGTTCTCCTCGAGGCTGGCACCGACCTGCTTCATCGCCGCGAAGATGACCTCGTGCATCGCCCGGTACAGGCGCCGGACCTCCTGGGTCGACAGGGTCTGCGACCCACGGTCGTGGCGCAGCCCGGCCTCCCACAGGATCTCGTCGGAGTACATCGGCCCGATGCCGACCACGTGCTGCGGGTCGGTCAGCAGGAGCTTGAGCGGGGCCGACGCTGCGGCGAGGAAGCGGCCGAACTCCATCCACGTCGGGTTGTCGTCGAGCGGGTCGAGCGCGTCGGGGTTGACCCCGGCCGCCTCGTACGCGCCCTCGGTCGCGACCACGCCGGTGCTGGCGGTGGGCTCGCTGCCCTCCTCGGCGAGGTGGATCGCGCCTCCGGTCGTGAACGACACCGTCAGGTGCGTGTCCGACCCGGCCTCGGCGGACGCCGTCTCGCGGAACAGCTGCCCGTCGGCTCCGGGATCGATGACCCAGGTGTGCTCGTCGTCGAGGTCGAGGAACAGGGTGTGCCCACGGCGGCGGACGGCGTCGATCTTGCGGCCCTCGAGCGCCTTGACGAGCTCCGGGCGGTTGCGGTGGAAGGCTTTGACCAGCGCGGTGGACTGGACGGCGACGTCCTTGACACGCTTGCCCACGATCTCCTTCTCGAGATCCTTGCGCAGCACCTCGACATCGGGCAGCTCGAGCACCGGGACTCCTCACGAGCGGTTTCGCTGGGCCGGGCGCGCCGGTCCGGCGCCGCTCCGGCGGGGGACGAAGCTAGCCGACGGCGTCAGCCCGACGGTTCCGACAGGTGCGAGGGCTCGGCGGGCAGCCCGCCGGACGGCGTCTCCACCTCGAGCGCACGGTACGCCTCACGGGCGGCGGCCTGCTCGGCTTCCTTCTTGCTGCGACCCTCACCGTGCCCTCGAACGTCGCCGCCGACGGTCACCTCCGCGGTGAAGGTCTTGGCGTGGTCCGGTCCGGTGTCGGTGATCTCGTAGCGCGGCAGCCGATCGAAGCGGGCAGCGGACAGCTCCTGCAGCGCGGTCTTGAAGTCGAGCGCAGCTCCACGTCCAGCGAGTTCGTCGAGCCGGGGCGCGAACAGGCGCTGGACGAGGTCGTAGGCGGTGGCGAACCCCTGGTCGAGGTAGATGGCACCGAGCACCGCCTCGAGGGTGTCGGCCAGGATCGAATCCTTGTCCGCACCGCCCGACTGCGCCTCGCCGCGACCGAGCTTCACGTACGACCCGAGCCCGAGCTCCCGCGCGATCCCCGCCAGGGATCCGGTCTTGACGGCCGCCGACCGTACCTTGGCGAGCCGCCCCTCCTGCTCCGCCGGGTGGGCGTGGAAGATCTCGTCGGTGACCACCAGGGCCAGCACGGCGTCGCCGAGGAACTCGAGCCGCTCGTTCGGGTCTAGACCCCCGTTCTCGAAGGCCCAGGACCTGTGGATCAGGGCCTGCTCGAGCAACCCGAGGTCATCGAGGTGCACGTCGAGCAGCGCCGCGAGATCCGCGGCGCTGCTCGGTCCGTGCACGTCGCTCACCACCTCGCTCGCAGCGGGCGGTGGCGGGTGGTCACGCGCTGGGCTCGGTCACGACGCGACCGCCGTAGGTCCCACAGGTGCCACACACCGTGTGGGGACGGGTCGGCGCCTTGCATCGCGCACAGGTGGTGACGGTCGGCGCGGCGGTCTTCAGCCACTGCGCCTTGCGGTGACGGGTCCGCGATCGCGACAGCTTGCGCTTCGGGACGGCCATCGGTTCCTCCTACGTGTGGGTGGGTCGGCCCCCTGCGGGGGCCGGGTCGGGTCGCACCCGGCGCACCGGGCTCAGGTCGTGGGTCCGCGGCTCGGGATCAGCCGGTCTCGCGTGGAAGGTCCAGGTCGGCCAGCTTGTCCCAGCGGCCGTCGCGCTGCTGCTCGTCACCGTGGCCGCAGTCACCGTCGTTCCGGTCGGTCCCGCAGACCGGGCACAGGCCCGCGCAGTCCTCGCGGCACAGCACCCGCGTCGGCAGGTCGATGACGACCGCGTCGCGCACCATCGTGGTCAGATCGATCGCCGTGCGGTCGTCGAGGAGCTCGTAGCCGGGGTCCTCTTCCTCGTCATCCTCGCGCTTGGTGGGGTCGAGGAACAACTCGGCGACCTCGAGCGTGCGGTCCGCCCGCTGCGGCGACAGGCACCGGGCGCAGGGCAGCTCGAGCTGGACCTCGATGGTGCCGCGCACGAGGATGCCCTCGACGACCGAATCGAGGTGCAGGTCGAGCGCGAGCGGGTCGACGATCGCGTCGTCCGCCGGGCCCCAGGGGTCGTCCCCGAACGCGTCGCGTTCGACCGCGGCCGCGAGGGGCCGGGTCTCACCCGGGTGACCGACGAGGTCGGTGACGGGGACGCGCAAGGGAGGACACCTCCTCAGCCGCGGGGACGCGCGTGCGGCGTGCACGGCGACGCGGGTGGCGCGGCGGGGAACGACGGGCGAGGGGCCGCGCGGACGTGCGCAGCGGCGGACGACGGTACCAGGCGCGGGTGCGCTGTCGCGCGGGCGGTGCGCGACAGGTGCCCCGGTCCCGGTCAGCCGTGCTCACGCGACGATCGGATGGACCGGAGCCCGGCGGGATCAGTACCCGTCGTCGAGGTCGGCGAGTTCGTCCTCGGCCAACTGGTCGGTGTCGAGCCGGCCGCGCAGCTTCTGGCGACCCTTCTCGACCGCCGACAACGTCTTGGTCAGCACGATCTCGAAGTTCGCCAGCTTGGCGTCGACGTAGTCCTCGGCCTCGAGCCGGATCTGACGGGCGTGCTCGCGCGCCTCGTCGAGGATGCGCGACGCCTCGCGGTCGGCGGCCCGCACGACGTCCTCCTGGGACACGAGTCGACCCTGTTCGGTGCGTGCGTCCTCGAGCAGCCGGGCCGCATCGACCTCGGCACGTTCGAGGATCTCGTCGCGCTCCTTGACCACCCACCGCGCCTGGGTCAACTCCTCGGGGAGCGCGTCACGGATGTCGGCGACCAGGCCGTCGACCTCCGCACGGTTGACCATGATGGAGGCCGACAGCGGGACGGTCTTCGCCTCGGACACCATCCGCTCGAGCTGGTGCAGCTTGGCCTCCACGTCGAGGGGCACGCCGCGGGGATCGGACATCGGTGGCACTTCCGGGTGCGGGAGGGGGACGCTCCAGGTCGCGGGATGCGGCGGAGCCAGCTGACGTCGCAGCCTACCGGTCAGGCGCTCGCATCCTCGCCCGTGCCCCCGCACCTGGCGCGGAGCGCCGCCTCCACCCCGGGTGTCACCGTGCCCGTGAGCGGGCCGCCCCAGCGGGCGATCTCCTTGATCAACGAGCTCGACAGGTGGGCGTGCTCGGGGTTCGTGGCCACGAACAGGGTCTCGACGCCGGCCATGCGCCGGTTCATCTGCGCCATCTGGACCTCGTACTCGAAGTCGCTGACGCCGCGCAGACCCTTGACGATGATGCTGACGTCCCGAGCGACGCAGTAGTCGACGAGCAACCCCTCGAAGCGGTCCACCTCGACGTTCGGCGTGCTGGTCGTGGCGAGGGTGATGAGCTCGATCCGCTCCTCCACGCGGAACATCCCCTGCTTGCGGGGGTTCTCGAGGACGGCGACCACGACGCGGTCGAACCGGGCGGCCGCACGTTCGATGACATCGAGGTGGCCGAGGTGGATCGGGTCGAAGCTGCCGGGGACGACGGCGGTGACGGTCACGACGGTTCCTGCTCGGCGGAGGTCGCGGCGGCGCGGAGGCTGGCGCGGTGGAGGGTCGTGTCACCGTAGCGACGGGCATCCTCGGACCCGAGCGGCGGCGGCCACGGTGGGGGCGGTTCGCGCCGTCCCCGTTCGATGGTGACGATCGCCCCCGGTGCGAGCTGTGGCACCAGTGCCGTCAGCACCCGGACGAACTCCGCCTCGGCGGTCGCGTACGGCGGGTCGGCGACGACCAGGTCGAACGGCGCGTCCGACAGCCCCTCGACGAGTGCGGCGTGGACGTCGCGCCCGACGACGGTCGCGCCGGGCAGGCCCACGGCCGCGAGGTTGGTGCGAAGCGCGCCGAGGGCGCGTCGGTCGTGCTCGATGAAGGTGACCGACGCTGCGCCCCGGGAGAGAGCTTCGAGCCCGAGACCGCCACTGCCGGCGTACAGGTCCAGCACCCGTGCCCCGGGCAGCACGGCCTGGAGCGAGGAGAACCACGACTCCTTCACCCGGTCCGCGGTCGGACGCGTGCGCTCCCCCTTCGGCGCCACCAACCGGCGACCCTTCGCGGCTCCCGCGATCACCCTCACCGCTCGTCCTCCACGGGTGCGCACCACACGGAGTGGTGCGCAGGTCCTGGGTCACCGGGCGAGTGGCGCCCCGCCGGGCGGAACGCACCCGCTCGGGTCACGCCTCGACCTCCACGGCACCCGTGCGCGTGAGGACGAAGGCCAGCACCTCGGCCTCGTCTCGCCACGCGTCGTAGCGGCCGCTGCGTCCCGCGTGACCGGCACCCATCTGGGTCTTGAGCAGGTACGGCCCGCCACCCGTGGTGGTCGCGCGGAGCTTGGCCACCCACTTGGCCGGCTCCCAGTACTGCACCCGCGGGTCGTTGAGGCCCGCGGTCACCAGGATCGCCGGGTAGGGCTCGGCGCGGACGTTGTCGTACGGCGAGTAGGAGGCCATCACCTCGGCGAACTCCTCGAGGGTCGGGTCGCCCCACTCGTCGTACTCGATGACCGTGAGGGGGATGGTCGGGTCCGACATGGTCGTCACGACATCGACGAACGGCACCTCGGCCACGGCGACGGCCGCGACGTCGGGCTCGAGGTTCAACGCCGCGCCGATGAGCAACCCGCCGGCCGACCCGCCGCGGATGGCCAACCGGTCGCGGGAGGTGATGCCCTCGGCGACCAGGTGGTCGGCGCAGGCCACGAAGTCGGAGAACGAGTTGGGCTTCGCGGCGAACTTGCCGTCCTCGTACCAGCGCCGTCCCATCTCGCCGCCCCCGCGGACGTGGGCGATGGCGAACACCGCACCGCGGTCGAGCAGCGACAGCCGAGCCGGCGAGAAGCCGGGGTCGAGCGAGATCTCGTACGCGCCGTAGCCGTACAGCAGGCACGGGGCCGTCCCGTCGAGCGGTGTGTCCGAGCGCCGGACCAGCGAGATGGGCACGCGGGTGCCGTCGGGAGCGGTCGCCCAGTCGCGCCAGCTGACGTACCGGTCGCGGTCGTAGCCCCCGCGGACCCGCTGCTGCTTGATCAGTTCCTTGGTCTCGAGCCGCGGGCGGCGTCCGTCGAGCGCGACGTCGACGATCTGGACCGGCGTCGTCATCGAGCCGTAGACGTACCGGAGCGTGCGCGAGCGGTACTCGGGGTTCGGACCCATGCCGACCGACGAGACCTCCTCGTCCACGGCGAGCGGCTCACCCTCCCCCGTCTCCGGGTCACAGATGCGCACCTGGGTGCGGGCTTCGGTCCGCTCACCGACGACGAGGTGATCGGCGAAGCACGCCACACCCTCGACCCGCACGCCCGGCCGGTGGGCGATCAACGGACGCCAGCGGTGACGCGCGGCGGCGTCAGGTTCGTCGACCGTCGGGATCCCAGTGGTGACGACCGCGAAGTCCTCCGCGCCGTCGGCGTTGGTGGTGATCACGAGCCGGTCCCGAGCCGGATCGTGGTCGACGTCGTACTCCACGCCGGTCTCACGCTCGGCCACGAGCTGCGGTGCAGCATCCGGATCGTCGGCCGGCAGCAGCCGGCACTCGGAGGTGATCTTGCTGCCGGCAGCGATGATCAGGTGCTCGCGCGAGCGGGTGCGACCGACCCCGAGCCAGAACCGCTCGTCGGGTTCCTCGTGGACCAACACGTCCTCGCTGGCGTCGGTCCCGAGGCTGTGGCGCCACACCTGGTGGGGTCGCCACGCGTCGTCGGTGACCGTGTAGAGGAACGCTGCGTCCTCGGCGTACCACGCCAACCCGTAGCCGGCCCGTGGGACGACCTCACCGGTGTCCTCACCGGTCTCGAGGTCGCGGATACGGACCTCGAAGACCTCGGCGCCGCTGGTGTCCACCAGCCACGCGGCGTACCGCCCGGACGGGCTGACGTGCAGCCCACCGAGGCTGAACTGATCGTGACCCCGAGCTTCGGCGTTCTCGTCGAGCAGCACGACCTCGTCGTCCGGTGGCGAGTTCGGGTCGACCGGACGCCGCAGGTCGAGCGGCAGGTCGGCGAGGTCAGCGCCGACGTGCTCCGCCGGCACCGGGCGCCGGCAGTGCACCGGGTACTGCTCGCCCTCGAGGGTGCGCCGGTAGTAGGCCCACCCCTCCCGGAAGCTCGGCGCGGAGGTGTCGTCCTCCTCGATGCGCCCCTTGATCTCCTCGAAGACCGTCTCGATCAGCCCCGCGAGGGGGTCGAGGTGCGCCTGCGCGTAGGAGTTCTCCGCCTCGAGGTAGCCGGTGACCGACGGGTCCTCACGCTCGCGCAGCCAGTGGTACGGATCGTCGATCGCCCCGCCGGGACGTTCCAACGTGTGGGGACGCCGCTCGGCGAACGGGGGCGTGGATTCGACGGCGGTCACGGTGGCTCCTCGACGGGTCCGCGGGAGCGTAGGGCCGCGCCTGCGGTGGCACCGTCGGGTGGCTCCCGTCCGTCGGGTGGCTGACGACACGCTGGTGTGTCACCAGCCACGCGACGGACACCAGGGACCCGGCCTCCGGCGCGCAGACGTCACCGTGACGCAGCCAGCTGTTCGAAGGCGTCGAGGGCGGTCGGGTCCTGCATCGCCCCGGGGTTCGCGACCTGATCGATCGGGTCACCCTCGAGGATGCGCTTGGCCGGGACCTCCATCTTCTTGCCCGAGATGGTCCGCGGGACGACGGGGATGGCGTGGACGGTGTCGGGCACGTGCCGCGGGGACAGGGATGCGCGGATGGCCGACGCCAACGCCCTGCGCAGCCGATCGTCGAGCGCAGCGCCGTCGGCGAGTACCACGAACAGCAGCAGCTCCCCCGCCCCGGTGCGGTCCTGGTCGGCCGGCAGGTCACGGTGCACGACGAGCGAGTCGGCGATGCCGGGGACGTCCTCGACCACGGCGTAGAACTCGCTGGTCCCCATCCGCACGCCGCCGCGGTTGAGGGTCGCGTCGGACCGCCCGGTGATGACCATCGTCCCCCGCTCGGCGGTCACCTCGAGCCAGTCGCCGTGGCGCCACACGCCGGGGAAGTCGTCGAAGTACGCCTCGCGGTAGCGGGACCCGTCGGGGTCGTTCCAGAACCCGACGGGCATCGACGGCATCGGCCGGGTGATGACGAGCTCGCCCCGCTGCCCGACGACCGGGTTGCCATCCGGATCGAAGGCGCGCACGTCGGCCCCGAGGCAGGCGCCGGGGATCTCACCGGCGTGGACGGGCAGCAGCGGCGAGCCGGCCACGAACGCGCTGCACACGTCGGTCCCCCCGGACGCGGAGGTGAGCAGCACGTCGGCCTTGACGTGCTCGTAGACCCACCCGAACCCCTCGGGCGGCAGCGGCGCACCGGTCGAGCCGACGCTACGGAGCGCCGACAGGTCGACGTCGACGCCGGGGGTCAGCCTGGCACGCCGGCTGTTCATCAGGAACGGGGCGCCGACGCCGAACAGGGTGCACCCGGTCTCGGCCGCCAGCCGCCACAGCGTCATCAGGTCGGGGTGGCCCGGGTCGCCGTCGAAGGTCACGAGCGTCGCGCCGACCAGCAGCCCCGACACGAGGTAGTTCCACATCATCCACCCGGTGGTGGTGAACCAGCAGAACACGTCCTCCTCGCCGAGATCGTGGTGCAGGGCGTGGATCTTGAGGTGCTCGAGCAGGATCCCGCCGTGACCGTGCACGATCGCCTTCGGCAGGCCCGTGGTGCCCGAGCTGTAGAGCACGTACAGCGGGTGGTCGAACGGCACCGGCTCGAAGGCGAGCTCCGCCGGTTCGCGCGAGCAGCTCCCGCCAGCTGGTGACGTCGGGGAACCGATCGCGGTCGACACCGGTCGCATCGAGGTACGGCAGGACGACGGTGGCGCGCAGCGTCGGCAGCGCCGGCGCGGATCTCGGCGACCTCGTCGGCACGGTCGATGGCCTTGACGCCGTAGCGGTAGCCGTCGACGACCAGCAGCACCGACGGGTCGATCTGCCGGACCCGGTCGACCACCGCGGCGACGCCGAACTCCGGCGCGCACGACGACCACACCGCCCCGAGGCTGGCGCACGCGAGGAAGGCCACGATCGTCTCGGGCACGTTCGGCAGGTAGCCGACGACCCGGTCGCCACGTCCGACGCCGAGCCGACGCAGCCCCGCCGCGGCGCGGGCGACCTGGTCGGCGAGCTCGTCGTGGCTGAGCGTGACCTCGTCCCGGGACTGGCTGCGTCCGACGATCGCGGTCGCGCCGCCACGACGACGCAGCGCGTGCTCGGCGTAGTTCAGCGTGGCGCCGGGGAACCACACCGCGCCCGGCATCGAGGCATCGGCCAGCACCGCGGTCGGCGGGTCGACGAACCGCACATCGAGCTGGTCGACGACCTCCGACCAGAACGCCTCGAGGTCGGCGACCGACCACGCGTGCGCGTCGGCGTAGGTCGGCAGGGACACCCCGCGGCGCCGCTCGACCTCGTCGAGGAACCGACCGACGCGGGAGGTCGCGCGCGCATCCTCGGGCGGCGACCACAGCAGCTGGCCCGCGACGACCTCTCCCACCTGCCGCCCTCCCGTCCGGTCGGGCGCGACGCTACACGCCGGGCCGGCAGCACGCGGCCGGTCACCTCCCCGAGCGCGACGGTCCGGCCGTCCGGTCCCGGCGCGCCCGCGCGGATCGTGACGGTGTCGCCGTCCTCCAACCCGTCGCGCCGTACCGCGCCGTCCGCGAGCTCGACGTCCTCGGTCCAGCCCCAGGTCAGCTCCAGCAGGCTGCCGCGTTCCCGTCGCGTCGGCCCCGACACGGTCCCGGACGCGAACAGGTCACCGGTCCGGAGCGACGCCCCGTTGCTGGTGAGGTGCGCCAGCTGCTGCGCGGGCGTCCACCGCAGCCCCGCCGCGCCCGGCGTGGCGACGCACCGTCGGACCGCGGCGCCGGCAGGGGCGAGCTCGAGCTCGAACCCGATCCGCGTACCCGTCGCCCGCCGGGGCGAGGTGGTGCGCCGGCGGGCGGGGCGGCGTCCGGCGGCGCGACCCTGGCGTCCGTCGAGCGCGTCCAGTGGGACGATCCACGGCGACACCGACGTCGCGAACGACTTGCCGAGGAACGGCCCGAGCGGCCGGTACTCGAACGCCTGGAGGTCGCGCGCGCTCCAGTCGTTGACCACGACCGCACCGATGACGTGGTCGGCGAACGCCGTCGTCGGCACGGTCGTGCCGAGCTCGCTGCCCACACCGACCACCCAACCGAGCTCCACCTCGACGTCGAGGTGGCTCGGTCGGAGCGCTGACCACCTCGCCGCTGTCCGGGTCGCGCCGCAGGCCGGTCGGGCCGGACCACGTCGGTCCCTGACACCACGACCGTCCCGGCGCGGCCGTGGTAGCCGATGGGGAGGTGGTCCCAGGCGTCCGGGCAGCGACGGGATCGTCCGGCCGGAGGATGCGGCTGACGTTGGTCGCGTGATCGCGCGAGCTGTAGAAGTCCACGTAGTCGGCGACCGTCCAGGCCAGCACGGGCGTCGACCTCGGCGAGCGGCGTCCGGTGGGGCGCGAGCCGGTCGGCAGCGGCGGCATCTGCGATGAGGTCGAGGAGCCGGTCCCGGAGGCCGCGCCACGCGTCCGGGCCGGCGGCGAGGAACGCGGTCGAGGGTCGGGTGGTCGAGCGTCGCCGGTCGGGTCGGCGAGCGCACCGTCGAGCAGCCCGTCCCGGGCGAGGCCCGCGAGGTCGATCGCGTCGTCCCCGATCGCGGTCGCCGGGCGCGGCGGCCGCGCCGGCTCGGCGGACGACGCCGTACGGCAACGTCGTCGCCGACCAGTCCGTCACGACCTCCTCGCCTCCCATCCAGCCGGGACGCTAACGCCTCCAGGGCGTGCCGGCAGCGCCGGGTGGTGAACGCGCGGACGCACGGCCCCGACCATCAGCGGAGCGACGGCGAGGTCCTCCGGCGCACGGGGTCGCCCGTGCCTGCGTCAGCCCCCCACGGCTGCGACACCCGCCGTCACCTCGGGCGTGTACCACCACGACCTGCTCGTCCCCACGAGCAGGTCGTGGTGCAACGCCTGCAGCGACGGTGACGGCATGACCCCGAGCTCGTCGGCGAGCTGGCGTCGGCAGCGGTCGAAGGCACGGAGCGCCGCAGCCCGCTCCCCCAGTTCGACCAGCACCGTGATCAGGGTGACACACGCCCGCTCCGACGCACCGTCCGCCGCGAGTGCCCGCTCCGCGAGCTCGACCGCGGCCTGGAACCGGCCGAGCTGCGCCGCCGCCACCGCGCTCTCGACCAACAGGTGCTGGTGGTCGAAGGCGAGCTGCGCGGCCGGGGCCTGCAGCGCTTCCAGGTACGGCTCATCGACCGCCAGGTGACCGCGGTAGATCCGCAACGCGGTGTCCGCGTGGTGCAGGCCGACCGCAGGATCCGGGCCATCGAAGCCGCGTCGAGCCAGTCCCGCCCGCTGACGGAAGCGAACGACGTCGACCTCCACCCCCGACAGCATCAACGCGTCCCCGGCCCGGGTGAGGTGGCCGCCAGCGAACGTCTGTCGCAACTGCGAAGCGGCGGTGCGGAGGCTGGCCAGCGCGCGCGTCCGCTCAGCTTCGGGCCACAGCGCAGCCGTCAGCACCTCGACCGGGACCGGCTGCTCGACCTCGAGCGCCAGCAGGCGCAACAGGTGGCGGGTCTTGGCCGTCCGCAACCTCGCGGCCGGCACCGTGACGCCATCGCATCCCCGGAGCTGCAGATCCCCCAGCATCGCCACCTTCGGCGCGTCCCCACCCATCGACCGTCCGTCCTCCCTCGCGGAACTCCCCTCGCTCCGCTCAACGTCACCGCGGTGCGCGGACACCCAACGGCCTGATCGACCGTCACCGTCGCACCGCAGCGACCGGAACGCACGCTACGCCGCAGCCTCTTCCCACCACCCAAGGCCATCCCTAGTCTGGGTACCAGGGACTCACCCTGGGCAAGACCCGAGGGCAGCACCCCTGTACCCAGGAGCACAGAACGAGGAGCACAGAACGAGCACGGTGGAGGAAGAACCGACCAGCCGGAAGCAGCTCGAACAACGGTTCCAGCACCCGGGGGCTGCCTCGAGCGCCGGCGTCCTTCTGCGCGGCACCGATGGGACCGGCCGGGTCGCCTGGGTGGTGACCCCGCTCGCCGCGGAGCACGGATGGCGGACCGTTCACCTCGATGTCGCACCACCGGCGAGCCGCGCCGGCTCCGGTCTCGCGCCGCTGCTGAGCCAACTGCGGGGTCTCGCTCCCCAAGCTGCGCTCGACGCGGCCGCACGACGGATCGAGCGCGACCCGGAGGGCAAGCTCGACGGTTGGTCATCGCGCTTCGCGCGCTTGCTGACCCACGAGCTCCAGACCTCACCCCCTGTGGTGATCGTTCTCGACGGGGCGCACCACCTCGATGACGTCGCGGTCGACGCGCTGGCCACGACCGACCGGGAGGCCGACCCCGCTGCGCTCGCCATCGTGCTCGGCGTGCCCGCTGGCAACGACCCGCGGTTCACATCGCTCGGGCTACCGCTGCTCGACGTCGCCGCGCTGCGCGTCACGGGGCTCGTCGAACTCACTCGCGGGCGAACCGGTCGGTACCTCAGTCCCGGCGTCAGCGAGGCGATCCTCGCCCACGCGCAGGACGACCCGTCGCACGCGCTCGAGATGATCGTTCAGCTCGACGACGACCAGCTCGCGGGCTGGACCGCCCTCCCCATCCCGTTGCCGGCCGTCGCCTCCTGGTCCGACCCCCTCCAGGCGTGGGAGCCACCCACACGAGCGGCGCTGCTGCTCGCCGCGCTGGCACACACCCCATCCCGCCGCGTGGTGCAGCACGCGGCACACCTCGACAGCCTCCCGGCGGGCGTGCTGGACGCGCCAGAGGAGGCCGGGCTCGTCCGCATCGATGACGACTCGGTCAGGTTTCCCCGTCCGCTCGACCGAAGCGCCGTGGTCGCCGCCGCCGGGCTGGCAGACCGCCGCCGGGCCCACGGCCTGCTCGCGACCGCCTTCGCCGCGGTGGCACCCGGCTCGCAGGCGGCCCACGTCCACCACCTCGCCGCCAGCCGCAGCCGATCAGCTGACGAGATGCTCCCCCACCACCGGTCGCTCGCCGAGGCCGAGGAGCGGGGGGGCCGGCCGCTCGCCGCAGCGCGTGCCTGGGTCGCCGCTGCTGCGACCACGGCCGACCGCACGCTCGCGGGACAGTGGATCGCTCACGCCGCCGCGTTGGCGCGGGCTGCCGGCGTCGCCGCCTGGGGTGACGCCTTGACGACCCCGGACCGTGAGGGTGCACCGCGACGACTCCCTTCGACCGATGACGGTCTCCTGCGAACTCTGCACCAGCTGACGAGCGATGCCGAGACGACCGCCGCGGATCCCCGGGCGGCAGCGCGGTTGTACGCCGCGGGCGCCGTTGCCGCGCTCCTCGCCGGCGAGCTCTCCGCTGCCGATGACGCCGCTCGGCGTGCCTCCACGCTCGCACCGCCGGGCACCGACGCCGCCGCGGCGGCCGGCATCACCGTCGCCGTCGTCGACACGATCTCCGGTCGCAGTGACGATGTGGCGACGCGGATCGTGCACCACCTCACCGCTCTGCCTCAACCACGTCAGGACCCAGACGCCACGCTGGTGCGCGTGGCGGGACTGCTCGCCCGCATCTGGCAGGGCGACGTCGACGGCGCTCGGGTCGACCTGCGGGCGTTGACCGCCGCACTCGACAGCGCCGGCCACGTGGGCCACCTCCCGCTGGTCCTCGCCAGCCTGGCGCACGCCGACCAGCGTCGCGGATGGTGGGATGCCGCGGCCGAACACGCGCAGCATGCACGAGACCTGGCCGCACGCACCGACTTACCGCACGTCAGCGGATTCGCGGTGATCGCGTTGGCCCTGATCGCTGCCGCGCGTGGCCAGCGCGAGCGCGCGACACGGTTGACCGAGGACATCATCGCCATCGCTGCCGCTGCCGGCACCGAGTCGATGCGACAATACGCCGCAGCGGCCGAAGGGTTGCTCGAGCTCAGCCTCGGCCGGCCGGACGCCGCCATCGACCGGCTCGAGGCAGCTGACGATGAGGCTCGGCGCCGGGGCGTCGGGCGCTCCTCCGTGGTCAGCTGCGTCAGCGACCTCCTCCTGGCCTACCTCGACGGTGGCCACACCACGCGAGCGGAGCAGCTCGTCGCTCGACTCGAGGTCGAAGCTGGCACCACCGACGACCCGCGGGTGCACGCGATCGTCCGCCGCGGTCGCGCGATGCTCGGCCCCATCGACGAGGCCATCGCACACCTCGAGGCGTCGTCGGCGTACTTCGGCCAGGTCGTCGACCCGTTCGAGCAGGCCCGCGACCGTGCGTTGTCGGCGAGGGTCCGCCTCCAACTCGGCGACGTCGGTGGGGCGCGGATCGATGCCCGAGTGGCGCGGCTGACCTTCACCGCTCTCCGGGCCACGCCGTGGGTCCAGCAGGTCGACCAGATGCTGGTGGATGCCGAGCGGACGGGTACGAGCACGCTCCTGGACGGGTTGACCCCTCAGGAGCGACGCGTGGCCGACCTGGTGGCAGTTGGCTCGACCAACCGCGAGATCGCCGAGACGTTGTCGCTCAGTCCCAAGACGGTCGAGTACCACCTGAACCATATCTACGGCAAGCTCGGGATGTCCTCCCGCGGGGCACTGATCCGGCTCGTGCTTGACGCCGGCGGACCGGCACCGGCCCGCAAGGTGGATCCGCGCGCGTGACGGACCGACCTCACCGCCCGCGTACATGACGGTGCCCCGCCCGGGGCGAGGGCGGGGCACCTGGACCGATCGCAGTTGGCGTGCCTGCCCCCGTGCACCCGTCCGGGGGACGGCAGACGGGTGTGGCCAGGCGCCTCGCGTCGGTCGATCGGAGCCGGTGCGAACGTCACCGTTCGCTCCCGGCTGGCGGCTTCGAAACTCCAGGGTCAGTGGGTCACGGTGATGGTGGTCTCGGCGAGCCCGTAGGTGTCCGACCGGATCCACCGCTTGAAGCGGAACGGCACGTCGAACGTGCCGGTGCGGTCGGGGGTCACCAGGAGATCGAACCTCTGCGCGGTGCTCAGTTCGAACGGTGTCTCAGCCGGGATCTCGTAGGGCCGTGAGTAGCGCTCGTCCTTGCCTCCGCCGAGCGCGTGCCCATCGATGCCGACACACTCGGCCGCGAACGGCAACGTGAAGACCACCGGCCCGTACGCGGCGTTGAGCAGGCGGATCAGGATCCGTTCGCCCACCCGGCACCTCACAGCCACGCGCGCGTCCGTGCGCGTCCGTGGGTGCGGGACACCCGAGAGCAAGAAGTAGCGTGGTTCGAACCGCAGCAGGTGCTGGCTGGTGTCCCAGTCGCACAGCGTCCAGTCCCGCCGTGTGGTCGAGCGCGTGCCACCGGGGATCGACGTCGTCAGCGATCCACAACGCCTCGTGGTCGTACGGGACCAACGTGGAGCCCCGGTAGGCGAACCCCTGCCCGGCAGGTGGATCGACGATCAGCGGGCCGTACATCCCCATCTCGAAGTGCAGCGGCGTGTTCTTGTGACAGTGGTAGAAGTAGGTCCCAGCCGCGGACGCACGCCACTGGTAGGTGTAGATGTTGGAGACCTCGAACGACGCGTGACCGACCCCGTCGTTGTGTGGCAGCGGCTCGATCCCGTGGTGGTGGATGGTGTGGGTGTTCCGCGACGGGATCAGCGTCGTGTGGACGATCTGCCCCTCTCGCACCCGTAGCAGTGGCGACGGGAACACGTCCTTGGTGAAGTCGTCGTCTTCGTCATCGCCGACGTGGTGGTGGAAGCTCATGAAGTCGACCCGCTGACCGTCGGGCATCGTCACCCGAGCGTTGCCGTGCACCCCGAGGGTGAACGCGACATCCGGTTCGACTCGATCCGGGGTCGGGGGGCTGGCTTTGCGGGACGTCGCAGCCGAACCTCCGGAACCTCGCCTGGCTGTCGATCGGGTCCCGGCGCACCACCAGGAGCTCCTCGTCGAGGGTGACGGCCCGGACGGCGTTGACGCCCCCCGCCGCGATCGTGCACGTCAGCGGATCGATCGGCTCGGGACCTTCCGGGACGGTGAAGCTGGATGCAGACCGAGAGGTGGGCGTAGCCATCATCGGGTCCTTCGTCGTGGGCGCCATCGGGCAGGCTGCTGACGGGTGACCGGCCGGCGCGGACGCGCACGTCGACCATCGGTGAGCCGTCGATGGCGCCGCTCACGCCGTTCGCGTTCGAGCTGGCGGGCGCGCCGTTCCCGGCGGACCCGCTCCCGTTCGCGACGTAGACGCCCACGTCCACGAGGCGCATCCGGCGCCGGCTGGACCGGCTTCCCGGGCTGCTCCGGGTGGCCGGGCTGCCTCGGTTCCTCCGGCCGCTCCGGTTCCTCGGGCCGCTCCGGTTCCTCAGGCCGCTCCGGTTCCTCAGGCCGCTCCGGTTCCTCGGGCCGCTCCGGTTCCTCGGGGGACCCATCGACCAGGTCGCCTTGCAACACCCAGTGGGTGATCAGGCCTTGTGGGTAGTTCGCCCCGTTCGCCAGGAGCGACAGTTCAGCGTGGCAGTGCATCGGGTAGACGAGGCCTCGGTGGCCATCGCCGCCGAGGTCGGTGGTCCAGATGTCGGGTCGCTCGGGGGCCACGGGTAGGCGTCTGGTGGACGGGCGAACGGGTGCAGCACGTCGGCCGTCGCCATGGGCTCCATCTCGCCAGGTATCCCGGCGCGATGACGTTGTCGCGGACCTCGCCGTCCGTCGCGAGCACGTAGATGTGGTTGCCGTGGATGTGCGGAGAGTGGGTCACCAACCCGAGGTTGGCGATGCGGATCAATGCCGGCTGCCCCACCCTCCCGTGCAGGACCGTCGCCGGGTCGTTGCTGGCGAAGAATCCGGTGCGTCCGTTGAGCATGAAGTAGGTGGGCAGGTAGTCGCCGGCGAACTCCTCAGCCGGCAGGTCGGGCTCGACGAGAGCCCGTGCGTGGAGGACCGGGTCCACGCTGGAGAACATCCAGCACCAGCTGCGGCTCGGCACCCAGGGGTGTCCCGGGAACCAGGTGGTGGTCCCGAGATCGTCGAACAGGTCTGCCACCGGGCGGGTCGGTTCGTCGTAGGGGGTCGTCCCCGTGCCCGCCGGCAGCACCACGAGCGCTCCAGCCAGCCCCATCGCGCGGCTGATCGGCGCGGCAGTCGGATCGTGGTAGAGGTAGGTGCCCGCGACCGGCGCCGTGAACGTGACCGCGCCAGTCACGCCCGGGTCGATCGGGCCGCTGTCGACGACCCCCGGCACGGCGAACCTGTGCGGTCGATCGAGGGTGTTGGTCACCGTGATGGTGACCTCCCGGCCGGACACGGCGTGGATGACCGGCCCCGGCACCCGCAGCCCAGCCTGTGGGCTGTCGAACGCCCACATCGGGACTCGTGTCAGGTCGGCCATCTCGACCAAGCAGGCGCGGATCGTCAGTTCCAGCGTGTCCGTCACGGCGGCACCCGTCCCCAACATGGCCCCCAATGCGCGCCGTCCCCACGGGTTCACGCCGATGCCGACCGCGGTCGTTCCCAGCACCGCCCCCCGCAGGATCGTCCGTCGACCCACCGTCTCGTACATGTCGCTCACCTTCCTCGAGTCGTGACCAGGCCGGCGAGGGGTGGGGACGTGGTCCGCGTCCCCACCCGCCGGTCACGGGCGCACGGTCACCGGTCCATCGCGCGGACCAGGAACGACGCCATCTGGGCACGGCTCACGTTGTCCCGTGGCCGGTAGGTCCCGTCGGCGAAGCCGTGCGTGATACCGGCCGATGCGATGGCGCCGATGGCCCCGCGGTGGACGCTGGAACTCACGTCCGAAAAGCGGGCCGCGCTGCCGTTCGGCAGATCCCACCCGCGTGCGAGGAACGAGGCCATCTGCTCGCGAGATACCGGCTGGTTCGGCCGGAACGACCCGTCGGAGAAGCCGCTGGCGATGCCCGCCTCCGAGACCGCCGCGATCGCGCGGGCGTGCGTGGTGCCGGCCACGTCGGAGTACGAGGTCACCGACACATCCAGCTCGAGCCCGAGTGCCCGCGCCAGGAACGAGGCCATCTGTCCCCGGGTCACCTCACCACGTGGTCCGAAGGTGCCATCGGAGCGACCCGTGGTGACCCCGCTGGCAGCGAGTTCGCAGATCGCGAGCTCGTGGGTGTCGCCGACGGAGTCCGAGAAGCATCCCGTCGTCACCGCACCCGGACCACCCGTTCCCGGACCACCCGTTCCCGGACCACCCGTTCCCGGACCACCCGTTCCCGGACCACCCGTTCCCGGACCACCCGTTCCCGGACCACCCGTTCCCGGACCACCCGTTCCCGGACCACCCGTTCCCGGACCACCCGTTCCCGGACCACCCGTTCCCGGACCACCCGTTCCCGGACCACCCGTTCCCGGACCACCCGTTCCCGGACCACCCGTTCCCGGGTCGGTGATGGTCCCCGTCACGGCGTCGCTGGGCTCCGACGTCAGGCTCTGAGCCGTTCCCTCGCCGTCGATGAAGGTGACCACGACCCGAAGGCGACGCCCGATCTCAGCATCCGTCGGGGTAAAGGTCGCCGAGCCGTCGCTGGTCGGAGCGGCGACCCACGAGCCGTCGTCCTGCTCGACCTGCCACTCGAACAGCGCGTCGCTGGCCGTCACCCCGTCCGCCAGGTTCAGCGTCGCGGCGCTCTCGACCCCAGCAGCCGGCGAACCGTCGAGCGTCACCGTGCCGAGGCTCGGCTGGACCTGGTCCAGATCCTCAACCAGGACGTCGCCGTCGGCGAAGTTCAGCTGCTGGATGTTGCGCAGCGTGTCGACACCGTCCTCCTGGGTCCCGTCCACGTGCGCCACGGTCACGGTGCCGTCGGCGTTCTCGGTGATCTCGTAGTTTGCGAAGTCGTCCGAGAAGACGGCCGTGTTGATGACGCCCGGCTCGTCGACCTCGACGATCTCGCGGTGGATGGAGATGTCGCCCGGCGAGAGCTGCCCGGAGAAGACCGCGGCCTGCAGCTCTTGGGCGCTGTCGACCCGTCCGATGCCCGGGGCCTCCAGCTGGACGTTCAGCCACGCGCTGCCGTCGATGAAGTCGTCACCACCGCGGCCCTCGATGATGTCGCTGCCGGCTCCTCCCAGCAGGATGTTGTTGGTCGTGTTCGTGGTGGTGAACGGTGCCGCGTAGGCGCAGTCCGCCGCGGAGTCGCGATCCTCCGGGCAACCGAGCAGCGCCGGCAGGCCCTCGATGCGATCGAGGTGCTCCTCGGTCAACTCGTGTCCGGTGCCGTCGGCGTCGTCCTGGCGACCGACGCCGCGGAGCACGTCGTCACCGTCCCAGCCGGACAGTCCCTCGACGAGGTCGAAGCGGCTGCGCAGGTTCTGGATCGAGGGTGGCTGGAAGATCGTGTTGTCCATGTCCACGTTGGCGCGTCCCTCCACGCCTCGGTAGGTCACCCAGTCGAACCCCAGCATCCCCTCGTAGCGGTTGGTGCCCTCGCTGCCGATCATGATGTCGTCGCCACCCTCGGCGTCGTGGTCGTTGTTGCCACGGCCACCCCACAGCACGTCGTGCCCACCGTTGGGGTCGTCCTGGAAGCCGTTGGCGTTGTCGCCCTGGAGCAGGTCGGCACCGCCACCACCTTCGAGCCAGTCGTCTCCCTCGTTGCCGGAGATGACGTCCTGGGCGTTGCCACCGAGGATCACGTCGTTGCCCGTCCCGGCGAAACTCGTGGTCGGGTCAGCGCCGTGGTCGATGAAATCGTTGCCGGACCCGCCGAGGATGAGGTCCTCGCCTGGCCCACCGTTGATGGCGTCGTGGCCCTGTCCACCCTTGATGTTGTCGTCACCGGAGAGGCCGAACAGCAGGTCGTTGCCCGGTCCTCCGACGATCGAGTTCGCGCCTGGCCCGCCGGTGATGTGGTCGTTGCCGGCGAAGCCCCACAGCGAGTCGTCACCGATCCCGCCACGCATCCGGTCGTCGCCGGGCGTGCCGAGCATGTTGATGTGCTCTCCGCCGTCGAACCGCCACGTCCCGTTCGCGTCTTGGAACAGGCCCACGCGGCCTGCCGCGGTGCTGAGGTCGAAGGTGAAGTTCGGGGTGGCGAAGATGTCGGCCGGGATGATGTCCGCGTCGGTCGTGCGGTGCACCATCGCCGAGAACGAGTTGGCTTCGAGCGCGTGGAACAGGTTCAGGCCGATGTTGCGGGTCAGGTAGTAGAAGCGGTCAGCGTTCTGCAGCTTCTCCATCTGGATCTCGAAGACGAAGTTGAACGTCGTCCCGAGCATCCCGCCGAACGGCACCCCTGCCTCGGCCAGACCGCCCATCCAGAAGTCCACGTCGTCGAGCCCGGAGGTGGCGGCCGACTGGCGGAGGAAGGGATCGTTGGCCTCGACCAGAGCCTCCGCCGCGGCACGCTTGCCGGCGACGGTCGTGTCCCCGGTGACGCTGGGGTGGGTGCCGTAGGCGGCGACGAAGTTCGGCAGCGACTCGCGGTGCTTCATGGCCAGGCCGAACTCGGCCCAGTTGGCGTACGGCTCGAGCTCCGGGTCACCCGTCTCGGCGAAGAAGGTCTGTCGCGCGACCTGCAGCGGCGGGACTCCCGCCTCTCGGGCCCGCATCAGGTTGATGGTGGCGAGGTCGAGCGGCAACCCGAGCAGGTCGTTGCGCAACGTCTCGGTGACGAACTCATCGATGCCGCTGCCTGCGGTGTTCACCATCCCGTTGGCCAGCGATCCGGCCGCCTCCTCCGGCGTCAGCGTCACACCGGGGGCCGGGTTCAGGAACGCCCTCGGGTTGAGGAACGCGTCGAGCAGACCGACCGGTTGCGTCCCGAAGCCCTGACGCGGGACCTCCTCGGTCAGCATCGAGTGACCGAAGCGGTACACGACGTGCGCGAACTCGGCGACGATCGCCGCGTCGATGTCGCTGTGGTACGTGCTCTCGTTGAGCGGGGCGACGTCGATGGCCGGCTGCACCTTGCGACCGAACTCCTCGAACACCAGGTGCTGGTACTCCATCTCGTTGACGAAGCGAGCCGCCTGGAACAGCCGTTGCCCGTAGGTCCAGGCGTCGCCGCTGACGTCCTGGTAGTCAGCCAGCAGCGCCGGGGCACCCGCGAGCACCTCCTCGATGTGGCCCACGAGCCGGTTGTGCTCGGCGTGGAACACGTGGTGCACGGCGGTCAGGCCGATGTTCTCGTTGCCGCGGCCATCGCCGGTGATGAAGTGATCGTCGAGCAGGCCAGCGTCGTAGGTATTCGCTGGCATCAGCCCGGTCGTCGGGTCCTGCGTGCCCGGCTCACGGAAATCGCCGTTGCTCGCCACCGGCACCGCGTTGTGGGCGATGTCGTCGAGGAACGCGTGGTTGGTCCGCAGCGCCGCCTCGGGCACGACGCCGACCGTCGGCCTCGACGAAACCGCTGGCCGTGGCGTACTGCGCGTTGCCGTTGGGACCGGGGACGACGTTGCCGTACGGGTCGGTCCGCAGCAGCGGCACGTTCACGGCGTCGCGGTCACGCAGCTGGATGCCGAGCACGTCCAGGGCTTGCGCCTTGACGTCGGCCCAGGTCGCGAGCCCGCCGCCGGGCGCGTCGAGCAGGTGACCCGTCGCGTCGCCATCCGGGGTGTACTCCCGCAGGAACACCTGGTGGGAGGGGTGCGAGGTGTAGGTCTGGTTCTGGTCCACGAAGGGCGTGGTCTGGTTGTTGTGGTCACGGACATCGTCGGCGGTGCCCTGGATCCCGTCAGGGCCGGGGTCGTTGGTCGCGCGGGTCAGCATCAGGAAGTTGGTGTGGCCACCCGGGACGTAGAGCGGGTCGTCCGGCTGCAGCGGCACGACGACTGTGCCGCTCCCCCCCTTGTTGACCAGATCGAGCCCGTGGTCGAAGAACTGGCCGAAGAACGTGAACCAGGTGTTGAACGGCGCCGACAGGCCCTCGTCCGGCGCCTCGTTGGGGACGAAGATCGTGCCGTCCAGCGCGGTGGTCGAGCCCTCGACCTTCTCGGCCACGGCGATGGCTGCCGGGTTGTCGGTCGTGAGGTCGACGATCAGGTTGCTGATCGTCCGTGGCGCCGAGTCGTAGACGAACCCGTCGGTCTGGTCGTAGCAGGTGGGTGGCGCGTCCGGCCGCGCCGCACAGACGTCGGTGGCGCCGGCCGGCTGCGGGCGGGCCCCGACAGGTTCCGCCTCGCCGGGCCGCAGGTGGATCTCCTCGAGCAGCCGCGGGAACGGCTGGTCAGCCGATCCGAAGTGGGTGCGACCCTCGATCAGGTTGTTGAACGAACCGTCGACCGTGCGCAGGCCCCAGGGCAGGAACGGTGAAGGCACGCAGGTGCCAGAGGTGTCGTCGGTCCGATCGCAAAGCAGATCACCCCCCGCGGCGTGTGCCTCGGAGATCTTGATCTGCTTCAGGATGAACTCGAGGTCCGAAGGGATGACCTCGAACGAGGGGTTCTCATCGGTGACCGCGTCCGCGCTCGAGGACGGGAACGCAACGAAGGTGGCGCAGAGCGCCGCCGTCAACAGGAGCGCCACCGTCGTGCGAAGCCGATGCCTCCGCAGATCCGTCCGCTCAACGATCATCGTGCTCATGTCTCCGCCCTCCGGCTCATCCCCGTGCCCGCCGATATGGCAGGTCACCGAGCCAGGCTGCGCCCAGGCGCCTCCGGGACACACCCCGAAACCTGGGGAGACCCCCCGCGTCCTGGGGGGAGCCGGGGGCGAACGGGTGGAGCGTTTGACGGTGCGATGACGGTCGAAGGTGAGGGTGTCGGCTGTCGCCGGGTCGAGCGGGCCCGGCACACGGGACACGGACGGGGACACGACGCGAGGGGCGAGCATGCCGAACCTGGCCACGAACACGCCATCATCGGATGGAGGGAGGATCGAGCAGCGCAGGGAGACGGCAGGACCGCGGGAGCGGACCGTGCTGATCGTCGACGACCACCGGTCGTTCGCCGAAGCGCTCGGCATCGCGATCGACGCCGAGGTTGGACTGCGGTGCGTCGCCATCGCCGAGACCGCTGCGGACGGGCTCGCAGCGGCACTGCGCTGGCGTCCCGAGGTCGTCCTCGTCGATCTCCACCTGCCGGACGGGCACGGACACGCCCTCGTCGCGCGCCTCCACGAGGGATACCCGGGGCTGCACGTCCTGGCACTCACCGCCTACGTCGACGCCGAAACGGTGGCGGCATCCGCTCAGCTCGGCATCTGCGCGTTCCTCCGCAAGGAGTGTTCCATCCACGAGCTGATCACCGCGATCCGCAACGCCGGTCCAGGACCGATGGTCCTGGATGCACGAACGCTGGGCGAGATGCTCCGACGCACAACGCCGCCCACGTCGGGCACCGACGCCGGTGGTGTCCACCTCACCCCGCGCGAGCACGAGGTCCTCGTGCTGCTCGCCGCGGCCCACGACGCGCGTGCCATCGCCCGCGCCCTCGGGGTCAGCATCCACACCGTCCGCGGCTACGTCAAAGCGCTGCTCGCGAAGCTGGACGCCCACACCCAGCTGGGGGCTGTCGTCCGTGCACGCCACCTCGGCTTGCTTGCCGAGCCGACCCGCGGTGGACCCCGTGACGCCACCTACCGTGACGACGACCACCTCAGGATGGCCGTCGGCACCCGAGGCTGATCGTGACGGCGTCACAGGCGAGTGCGCTCGCACGCAGGTCGCGCCCGCCTTGCTGGCCACTGCTCACCGCTGGAACGGTCGTCGTCGCCCTGGTCGGCGGCTACGGGTGGGCCGGGTCCCGACGGCGTCACCACGCCACCACGGTGATGCTCGTACAGCACGAACGGGACAACCGAGCGCTGCGCCGCGTCAACGAGGCCGCCTTCCGGTCGTTGGCCACGACATCCCACGAGCTGCGGTCCCCACTCGTGGCCATCCTCGCCGAGACGGAGCTGCTGACCCGGTTCCTGCCGTCCGGTGACGATGATGAGCTGTGCCGACGACTGATCTCGGCGGCCCGATCGAACACCGAACACCTGCTCGCGCTCGTCGACGACCTGATGGACCTGTCCCGGATCGAAGCGGGTCGGTTGGATCTGCACCTCGAAGAGCTCGACCTCCGCGAGGTCGCCGAGCACGTGGCGGGCACGTTGCAGCCGGGGCTCGCTGGCCGTGACGTGACCCTCCGCGTCATCGGTACCGCCCCCACAGCTCTGGTGGCCGATCGTCGACGTCTCCGTCAGGTCGTCACCAACCTCATCGACAACGCCGCGAACGTGACCCCCGCCGGCGGCACCGTCGACATCGAGGTCATCGTGCACGAGAGCGGGGTGGCGCTCCACGTTCGCGACCAGGGGCGCGGTATCCCCCCTGGAGAGTTGGAGCGCATGTTCTCGCCGTTCGAGCGTGGCAGCCCGAACGTGCGCGGGCTGGGCATCGGCCTGACGATCGCCCGGCACCTGGTCGAGGCGCACGGGGGCACGCTGCAGGCGGTCAGCACGCTCGACGTCGGTAGCTGCTTCACGGCCGAGTTCTCGCCCGCGGGCCGGTGCATCGACCGTGAGACGTCGGCCGCGGCCACCCGGCCCTCACCCGGAGGGGGAACCACCCCATCCTCGGCGTACCGCAGGACGCCCCGGAAGGCGAACCTGGGACGGGAGCCGAGGAGGATCGGGTGGGCATCGCAACCTGGCGACGGCTGGTCGTCGTAGGGGTCGTGCTGACCAGCGTGCTGTACGTCCTCATCGTCACGCGGGGCTGAGCGGTGGTGCCACCCGGCGCCCGACCCCCGCCGCCGTTTGGTGGGCGTCTGCGCAGAACCCGGTCACCGAGCCGGTCGACCCGGTGACGGTCGAAGCCGTCGGTGTACCCCGGCCCCGCTGAGCCGCGGTGCGCCGGAGGCGGCTCAGAGCAGGGAGGCCCAGACCACCGCCAGTCCGCCGTCGGGGGCCGCGGTCGTCACCGTCATGACGTGCGACGTCCCCGCTCCCAGGGGATCGTCACCCACGGCCCACCCGTCGGCGGCGGTCAGGTCACGGCGCTCCATCACCCGGTAGACGTGCTCGTCGCCGAACGGCGACCGCAACCGGATGAGGTCGCCGGCCCAGAGCCGCTCCACGCCGGCGAGTGGCGCACCGTGCGCGTGGCGGTAGCCCGCGACGGCGAAGTTCCCGGGACCCCCGGGATCAGCCGTCCCGGGGTAGTGGCGCGGCCCCGCTGCGAGATCGTCGAGGCCTTCGTGGACCGCGAACCAGGCACCCGCCTCGCCGTACACCGGCTCGAACCGTGCGGTGGCGACCAGTTCGCCTGACTGACGTGGCACCAGCGCGCGTGACGTGGTGACACGTCCGTCGGGACCGCCGAGGTCGGCCTGCCCGCCCACGTGCTCCCAGTGCCACGGTTCGGGCTTGCTGCCGTCGGGCTGGGCCCACGCCGGGTGGATCCAGCCGTATGTCGCCGCGTGCCGTCGCAGCCAGGCGAAGTCGGTGACCTTGGTATCGAAGTCGACGGCGACGCCCCACCCGTGCTGACTGGTCCCAGGACGGGCCGCGAGCCACCCCTTGCGCTGCTTGAGATCCACCTGCTCGTCGAAGTTGCGGTACCCGTCGGTGATCGCCAGCACCACGCCGTCGCGGGCTGCAGCGGCGAGCATGCGCTCGAAGTCGCGTGCGGCATCGGGTGCCAGCCACACACCGCCCACGGGGCGCAGTGCCGACCGGGGAAGCCGGCCGTTGGCGCTCGAGGAGACCTCAGTGGCGCTCGCACGTGCGTTGCCCGCAGCACCGGATGACACACCGACGTCCGGGGTCTGAGCGAGCGCGGCGGAGGGGGCCAGCAGCGTCACGGCGAGCACCATCGCGGCGAACCGATCGCGACACGGACGGTGACGACCGCGGCATGCGACCGGCGGAGACGCGAAAGGCGTCACGCGGTGGCGAGGTGGGACTGGCACGGTCACGTCCTCCGGAGCTCGACGGCCCACCCCGGCAGGGTGTCCGGTGGGTCGAACGGTGCAGGTGCAGGCGGCAGGACCTCGAGCCCGAGCCGGTACCCGTCATCGCGTGGCGCGGGCAGCACCTCGTTCCAACTCGTGACGTCCGGAAGGGAGCCGGCCAGCGGCGCGACGATGTCGTCTGCCGCCGAGGCGCAGCCGGCCCGGTGCCCAGGCGAACCGGTCCCGCACGCCTCGACCAGCGCCCACCAGGCGCCGAGACCAGCTGCGGCACGGTCGGCGCCGGAGATCAGGTCGAGCGTCGACCAGGAAGCGGCGAGCGCATCGATCAGCGAGCGGAGACCGGCGGCATCGACGCGATCGCCGGGTCCGGGCGGCTGCGCGGGCTCGACCGGATCGGTGGCGGACTCCGGGTCGACCGGCGGCTCCGGCTCGGGCGGTGTGAGCGGCGACGGGAGATCAGGCCCGACGATGTCGATCCTCGGGTCGGGCACCACCTCGGGAGCGGCCGGCTCTGGCGGACCCGACACGGGCGGCTCCGCGACCTCGGGCTGCGTGGAAGCGGATGGGCCAGGATCGAGTCGGATCGGTGCCGCCGCCGGTTCGGAGGGCGGCGGCGCGACGACGACGACGTGCGACCCGCCGAGCTCCCGTTCGGGGTAGCTCACGAACGCCGGGTATCCCTCGTCGAGTGGTGCCGGCGACGTCGCCGTGCGGCCCTGCGACTCTGCAGCCGAGGCATCAAGCGGCGCCGCCTGGATGTCGAGCGAAGCGGCCTCGCTGACCTCAGCGGCTTCGTCGCCGTGGGACACCGGTGCTGCCGGGCTGAATCCCACCAGGCTGGCAACCGTCACCACGCTCAGCGTGATCCGGGCCGAGACGCGCTCGCGCCCCAGCGATCGTCGAGCCAGGACGACGGCAGGCACGACACGCTCCCTGTTCCCCGGCCCGACCGATCCGGGCCCGACTCCGAGCCTGCGGAACCCGCCCGTCGTGCGCCACCCCCAACCCATGGGGGACCCCCCGCAGGTGCGGGGGCGGGGGCGGGGTAGCCGAACCGGGATCGTGACAGCTCGGACGCGCCGCGGGGCGTCCTCCGGGATGACCCTGACTTCCACCCGGACCCGACCCGCAGCCGCCGGGGGGTACCTAGTGTCCGCGCTCGACCGCCCCGGCGACGATCGGGGTCGACCGACGAAGGCTGTCCACGTGTCCGTATCGAGCACCACCACCTCCGCCGCTGCGGCGACCACCGACCCCACCGTGCGCGTCACGGCTGCGGTCAAGATCTACGGTGAGGGCGAGACCGAGGTGCGCGCGCTCGCCGGTGTCGACCTCGAGGTCCCCCGCGGCCAGTTCCTGGCCATCATGGGCCCGTCCGGATCCGGGAAGTCGACGCTGCTGCACTGCGCGGCCGGCCTCGACCGGCTGACGTCCGGCACGGTCGAGATCGCAGGCGTGCGGACCGACGAGCTGTCCGACAAGCAGCTCACCCGCCTGCGCCGCGAGCAGGTGGGGTTCGTGTTCCAGAGCTACAACCTGGTCCCCACGCTGACAGCCGCGGAGAACATCACGCTCCCCCTCGACCTGGCCGGAGCGGACGTCGACCGCGGCTGGTACGAGCGGATCACCTCCACCCTGGGCATCGCCGACCGGCTGCACCACACGCCGGCCGAGCTGTCCGGTGGCCAGCAGCAGCGCGTCGCCGCAGCTCGGGCCCTCGTGACCCGACCCGCCGTGGTGTTCGCTGACGAACCGACCGGTGCGCTCGACACCCGTTCGGGTGCTGAGCTGCTCGGCTTCCTCCGTGACGCCGCCCACGACACCGGCCAGACCGCGGTGATGGTCACCCACGACCCGGTGGCGGCCAGCTACGCCGACCGGCTGCTGTTCATCGCCGATGGCCAGGTCGTGGACGAGCTGCACGTGCCCACCGCCGAAGCGGTCCTCGACCGCATGAAGCGCTTCGAGACGGAGGACCCGACCCACGCCGCCGGGGGTCGCTGATGCTCCGCGTCGCGCTCAAGGGCTTGCTCGGCCACAAGCTCCGCTTCCTGCTCACGACCTTGGCCGTCGTGCTGGGGGTCACCTTCGTGGCGGGTGCGTTCGTGCTGACCGACACGATGGAGGGTGCGTTCAACGACCTGTTCGACACCTCCTACGCCACCGCCGACGTGTACGTGCGGGCCGGGGTGAGCTTCGAGACCTCGGCAGCCGAGTTCGAGACCGGATCCGGCCCCACCCTCGACGAGCAGCTCGCGGAGGACCTGCGCGCCGTCGACGGCGTCGAGGACGCCGTGCCCGGCGTCGAGGGCGTCGCCAGGTTCCTGACGCCCGACGGTGCCCCGATCGGCGGTCAGGGTCCGCCGTCGCTCGGCTTCGCCTGGAGCGACGCGGCCAACCCGTTGACCCTCCGCGAGGGCCGGGCACCGCAGGCGGACGGCGAGGTGACGATGGACGTCACCACCTTCGAGGCCAACGACTTCGCCCTCGGCGACCAGGTGCAGATCGCCGGCCCGTCCGGCGTCGAGACGTTCACGTTGGTGGGGGCGACCGGCTTCGGCGACTCCGACAACCTCCTCGGCGCCACCATCGCGACCTGGACGCTCGCGGACGCCCAACGGCTGTTCGACAAGGTGGGCCGGGTCGACGAGATCGCGATCATCGGTGATGGCTCGAGCGACCCCGCCGCGCTGCGCGAGACGATCGCGGCCACGGTGCGTGACGCAGGTGTGGACGCGGAGGTGACGACCGCGACGGACCGGGCCGCGTCGGAATCCGCCGACGTGGCCGAGGCGCTCGGCTTCCTGACCACCGCGCTGCTCGCCTTCGCGGGGATCGCGCTGTTCGTCGGTTCGTTCCTCATCGCCAACACCTTCTCGATCGTCGTCGCCCAGCGAGCCCGCGAGTTCGCCCTCCTGCGGGCGGTCGGGGCATCGAGCGGCCAGGTCCGGACCGCGGTCCTGGTGGAGGCGCTGCTCGTCGGCGTCGTGGCGTCGACCGTCGGCTTGCTGCTCGGTATCGGGTTGGCCACCCTGCTACCGGTGGTGCTCGAGGCCACCGGTCTGTCGCTCCCGACCGGCGACGCCGTCATCGCGGGCCGGACCGTCGCGGCGGCGTACATCGTCGGCGTGGTCGTCACCGTGCTGGCGTCGATCCTGCCGGCCCGTCGCGCGAGCCGTGTCGCACCCGTCGAAGCCATGCGCGGCGCCGCCACGTCCCCGGCAGCCTCGCTCACACGGCGGACCATCGGTGGCGCCGCGCTGGCGATCATCGGGGCGGCCCTGCTCGTGATCGGGCTCGCGGGATCGATCCCCCAGCCGTTGGCCGTCGTCGGGGCAGGAGCGGCGATCACGTTCGTCGGAGTGTCGCTCCTCGCACCGCTCCTGGCCGACCCGCTGGCCCGGACCCTCGGTGCCATCCCGGCACGGTTCTCTGTCCCGGGCCGGATCGCGCAGGGCAACGCGCGCCGGGACCCGCGACGGACGGCGTCCACGGCGTCCGCGCTGATGATCGGGCTCGCGCTGGTGTCCGCCGTGTCGATCCTGACCGCGTCCATCCAAGGGGCGGTCAGCGATGCACTGGGCGATCAGCTCCGGGCGGACTTCATCGTCCAGAACGGGGGCGGGAACGCGCCCTTCCAGCCGTTGCCGCGGAGCGTGTCCGAGGACCTCCGGGGGGACCCGTCGATCGCTGCGGTCACGCCCATCAGCATCGTCCAGGCCGCGGACACCGACGACGACGTGCTGACCGTGGGCGCCGTCGACACGACCGCAGTCGACGACCTGCTCGCGCTCGACGTCACCGCGGGAGCGGTGACGGACCTCGGCGACGACGGCATCGCGTTGCTCGACGACGTCGCGGAGGCGCGCGACGTCGCGATCGGGGACACGCTGGCGCTCACGTTCCGTGACGGCACGGTCGCCGAGCTCGAGGTGCGGGCGACGTTCGCGTCATCGGACCTGATCGGGACGGCCTACCTCGTCTCCCTCGACGCGCTCGAGACGGCCGGTGTCGAGGCGACCGTCCTGGTGGTCCTTGCCAGCGCCGTCGACGACCTGGTCACCGCTCGGGCGGCCATCGATGCGGCCACCACGGTCTCCCCCGGCGCCGAGGTCCAGGACCAGGCCGAGTTCCGAGCGGCCCAGCAGGCGTCGATCGACGGGGTGTTGAACCTGATGCTCGGGCTGCTCGCGCTCGCGATCGTGATCGCGCTGCTCGGCATCACCAACACCCTCGCGCTCGCCGTCATCGAACGGACCCGTGAGATCGGGCTGCTGCGCGCCGTCGGCATGGAGCGCGGCCAGACGCGCCGGATGGTGCTGTGGGAGTCGGTGATCGTCGCCGGGTTCGGCGCCGTGCTCGGCATCGGCGTCGGCACCTTCCTCGGGTGGGCGGTCGTCCAGGCCCTCGCCGACGAGGGGGTCCGCGCCATGGTGTTCCCGGGCGCCCAGCTGCTGACCTACGCCGTGTTCGCGATCCTCGCGGGTGTCGTGGCTGCTGCGTTCCCGGCGTGGCGTGCCTCGAAGCTCGACGTCCTGCGGGCCGTCACGGTCGAGTGACCGTCGCCCCTGCTCGGGGCTCGCCGCGTCATCCGGTCTGGAGCGCGGCGAACGCCTCGAGGCCGCCCTCGTACCGGCGGAGCACCTCCGCACGGAGCGGGGGGTGGTCGCTGAGATCGGGGTCGACGGCCACGACCCGCTGCGCCCGCTCACGCGCGAGCACGATGGTCGCCTCGTCCCGTCGGAGGTCGGCCAGCTCGAGGTCCGGCAGACCGGACTGCGCTTTGCCGAACAGCTGACCGGCGCCACGCAGGTCGAGGTCGGTCTCGGCGAGGACGAACCCGTCGGTGGTCGCCGCGACGGCATGCAGGCGTGCCTCGGCGTCCTCGGTCAGCTCACCCTGCCAGCCAGCGAACAGCACGCAGTACGAGGTGCCTCCACCCCGGCCGACGCGGCCGCGGAGCTGGTGGAGCTGGCTGATACCGAACCGCTCGGCGTCCTCGATGACCATGACCGTGGCCTCGGGGACGTCGACGCCCACCTCGATGACGGTGGTGGAGACCAGCACCTGCGCCTCGCCCGACCGGAAGCGGGACATCGCCGCCTCCTTGGCGTCGGAACGCATGCGGCCGTGGACGAGCTCGACGGTCAGGTCGGGGAAGACCTCGGTCGCCAGGTGCCGGTGGTGGTCGGTCACGTTGGTCGCGGCGACCTCCCCCTCCTCGACGAGGGGACACACCACGTACGCGCGCCGACCCGCACGCGCCTCGTCCCGGATGAAGGCGTACAGCCCGGCACGGCGTCCGCGCTGCTCGGGAGTGATCAGCGCGGTCTTGATCGGTTCGCGCCCGGGCGGCAGCTCGTCGAGCACGGTCACGTCGAGGTCGCCGTAGAGCGTCAGCGCCAGCGACCGCGGGATGGGCGTGGCGGTCATGACGAGCACGTCGGGGAGCACGTCGCGGCCGTCGACCTCGGCGCCCTTGTCCTTCAGCTGGACCCGCTGGGACACCCCGAAGCGGTGCTGTTCGTCGATGACCACCACCCCGAGGTCGGCGAACCGCACGCCCTCCTCGAGCAGGGCGTGCGTGCCGACCACGATGTCGACGTCGCCGGTGAGCAGTTCACCGAGGACCCGGCGCCGATGGGAGATGGTGGACGACCCCGTCAGCAGCTCGACCCGGACCCCGTCGAGGACGTTGACCCCGAGCGGCGCGAGCAGCTCGGTCAGGGTGCGGTGGTGCTGCTCGGCGAGCACCTCGGTCGGCACCATCAGTGCCGCCTGTCGGCCGTGATCCACCGCGTTCAGCAGCGTCCACACGGCGACGACCGTCTTGCCGGACCCGACGTCCCCCTGCAGCAGGCGGTGCATCGGGCGCGAGCTGCCGAGATCCTCGGCGATCGTCGCGAAGCTGCGCTGCTGCGCACCGGTGGGCTCGAACGGCAGCGCCCGGAGGAACTCGTCGGCGCGGCCGAGAACGACCGGGGCGTTGTCACGGCCCACCGTTCCCGCCTCGAGGTGCGCACGCCGCCACTGCAACCCGAGCTGGAGCGCGAACAGCTCGTCGAACACCAGCCGTCGGCGCGCCGCGCGGGCGGTCTCACGGTCCGGCGGGAAGTGGTGCTGCCGGAGCGCATCGTCGAGTGCGAGCAGGTCCAGCTCGTCGAGCCAGCCCTCCGGCAGCCAATCGGGGATGGTCGGCAGGCCCGCCAGCGCGTGTTCCACCAACGCCACCAGCTTGAACGACGGCAGCTCCTTGACCGCGGGGTAGACCGGCAGGAGCCGTTGGTGATCGAGCGCGGCGAGGTCGTCGGGCACGCCGGCGGTCCCTCCCTGCCGCAGGCGGCCGAGGACCTGGGTCTCGGGGTTCGAGACCTTGAGCGTCGAACGGAACCGTTCGACCTTGCCGGAGAACGCGGCGACCGTCCCCTCCGGCAGGCTCCGCTTGCGCCACTCCTGGTTGAACCAGGTCGCCTCGAACGCGGCGCCCGAGGCCTGGACGACCCGGGCGCTGGCGATCGTCAGCCGGCGGCGGCCCTTCGGGATGCGACGCACCGACCACTCGGTGATCGTCCCGATGAGCGTCGCCGGCTCGCCGACCTCGACCTCCGACAGGTCGAGCACCTCGCCGGCGTCGTGGTGCTTTCGGGGGTGGTGCTCGATGAGGTCGTGGACCGTGCGGACCCCGAAGTGCTTCTTCAACCGCGACGCGACCGTCGTCGTCACCCCCGGTACCGAGCTGACCGGATCGTCGAGCCGCAGCTCGACGGGCGCCACGCCGTCGTCGGGTCCCGTCACTCGACCCCCACCGTGTAGCGCGACGGGTGCTGGCCGGCGTCGATGACGGTCAGCTCGGCACCGTTCCCGAGGTGGTCGCGGACGACCCGTTCAGCGCGACCACGTTCGTCGTCGGACACGTCCCGTCCGAGCAGGAGGGTGACGAGTTCGGCACCGCCGGTCCCGAGGTGGACGCAGACCGCCTCGAGCGCCTCGAGCGCGTCGTGAGCTGCAGCCACGACGTCGCCATCGACGACGGCCAGCGGTTGCCCGGTGGTCACCGCCCCGATGGGGGTCCGCGCGTCGCGGACCGCGGGCACCACCTCGCCGCAGCGGACGGCGTCGGCGCTCGCCCGCAGGTCGGCGATGACGGCCTCCGCGGGCGCCTGGGGATCGAGGACCGCCAGGGCGGCGAGCACCGCCGGCAGGGTCGACGCCTCGTCGATGACCTCGAAGGGTCGGCCGCCCTCCGCGACCGCCACGTCCGCCGCCTGCTTGGCCGTCGGGACGGCGTTGGGGTGTCCCGGGAGCACCACGAGCGTCTCCGCACGGACGTCGCCGCAGGCGTTGAGAACGTCGGCGACCGACGGCAGTCGGCCGGCCGCACCCTCGATGGTGATCGCACCGAGCGAGGCCGCGAGGGCGTGCGCACCGCCGCCCGAGACCACCGCCACCACCCCGACGGTCGGCAGCGGTGCGTCCTCGCGACGGGCGGCGATCTGATCGCCGAAGTGGGTCACCGAGATCTCGGAGGCTCGACCGAGCTCCAGGCCCTCCTCGATCGCGCCGCCCACGTCGTCGGTGTGCACGTGCACGTTGAGCAGCCCACCACCGGCGACGACGACGACCGAGTCGCCGAGCAGTTCGAGTCGGTCGCGCAGAGCAGGGGCGACCTCGTCGTCGGCATCGAGCAGGTACTGGACCTCGAAGCGGTAGGCGAGCGAGCCGTGCTGGCACTCGTCGCGGAAGGGGCCGGCGGTCACGTCGGCGTGATCCTCAGCCGCCTCCGGGTCCTGCCCGGTCAGGTGGGCGTGGACGGCGGCGATCAGGACCTCGAAACCCCGGGCACCGGCGTCCACGACACCGGCGTCGCGCAGCACCTCGAGCTGCTCCCTCGTGGCGGCGACCGCGGTGTGCGTCGCCGCACAGACCCGAGCCGACGCCGCGATCAGGTCGTCCCCCGCCGCGACCGCCGCGGCCGCCTCGGCTGCGGCGACGGCGACCACGGTCAGGATCGTGCCCTCGACCGGTTGCCCGACCGCCTCGTAGGACAGTTCACGGGCCCGCTCGAGCGCCGCGGCGTAGAGCCCGGCGTCGATCTGGTGGTGACCGCTGACCACGTCGACCACCGCGCGAAGGATCTGGGACAGGATCACCCCGGAGTTGCCACGCGCACCCCGGAGGGCCCCGCGGGTCACCGCTCGGCCAGCCGCTTGCGCGTCGGCGTGGTCCTGCGCCTGCAGCGCGTCGAGCCCCGCCCGGATGGTGAGGGTCATGTTCGTGCCGGTGTCCCCGTCCGGGACCGGGAACACGTTCAGCTCGTCGATGCGCTCCCGTTGCGCCGCGAGGGCGGCGTGCACGCGGTCGAGCAGCGCCGGCAGCTCGGCAGCGCCGAGGGGCGAGCCGCCGGAGCGTTCCGAGGCGGCGTGGCGCTCGCCGTCCGAGGACCCATCCGCCCCGTCGTGTGTGGGACCGCTCACGACCGCTCCTGACCGTGCCGCGCCGGGCGCGCAGGTGGTCCGGCGCAGCGTAGTGGCCACCGCTCCGGCTCGACCGAGGACGGCGCTCGGACGGCGTCGCAGAGGGAGCCGGTCGCGGGCCCACGCCGCTGCTGGTAGCCTCGTGTCCGTCACGGCCCGTTCGTGGCCGACCCCTCGTTCCGACCCCTCCCCGCCGTGCCTGCAGCGCCGCGCGCGCTCGCCACCCGCGGGATGTCCCCCCGGAGGACCGCGATGCCGTCCACCTGCGACCTCTGCGCCAAGAAGCCCTGGTTCGGCAAGCAGGTCTCCCACTCGCACCGGCGCTCCTCGCGCCGGTGGGACCCGAACATCCAGCGGGTCAAGGCCGCCGTCGACGGCCGCACCGTCCGGCTGAACGTGTGCACCTCCTGCCTGAAGGCCGGCAAGGTCGTGCGCCCCGCGGTCAAGACCAAGGCCCGCGCGACCGAGGCCTGAACCGACCGGCTGCACGACCTGGACGCCGCCCCCGAGGGGCGGCGTTCCTCGTCGTGAGCCGTCAGTCGAGATGCCGCTCGGCGGCACGTTCCTCGATGGCCTGGTCGACGAGTCCGTGGACGGCGAACGGCAGCACGGCGCCGGAGATGATCGCGAACCCCGGGCTCACCACCAGCAGCACGATCAGGTAGCCGGCCAGACCGAGGACGGCCAGGTAGCGGGCGCGGCGCGTGTCGACGTGCCCGAGCGGCGCCAGCGTGACCACCCCGGCCAGGGACGCGCCGACGGCGACGCCGAGCACGGTGGAGAACAGCCCGACCGGGACCCCCACCACGATGAACCACCCCATCGCCCGCAGGATCGCGCTCGGCGGGTTCGGGTGCCGCGAGCCGAACGCGAGCACCATGAACACGAACGGGACCAGGGCCAGGCCGAGGGCGAGCAAGCCGACCCCGCCAGCCTCGGCGTTCGCGGTCCCCTCGAGCACGAACCAGTAGCTGAACTGCTGCGCGGCGGTCGCGGCGATGATGGCCAGCCAGCGGCCCCGCAGGCTCAGCTCGCCGCGGCGTTCGCTCCGGGCCGTCACCCCTTGACGGCGCCCGCGGTCAGACCACGGACGAAGAAGCGTTGCAGCCCGAAGAAGACCACCATCGGCAGGGCCATCGACACGAAGGCCGCGGCCGGCAGCAGGTGTCGGTTCTGTCCGAACGCTCCCTGCATGTTGGCCAGCGCCACGGTCAGCACACGGACGTCGGGCGTCCCGCCGAGGAACACCAGCGCCACCAGCAGGTCGTTCCACACCCACAGGAACTGGAGGGTGGCGAACGCTGCCAGCGCCGGCACGGACAGCGGCACGACGAGCTTGGTGAAGATCTGCATGTGCGTCGCCCCGTCGACCCGCGCCGACTCGATGATCGACGACGGCAGCGCGCCGATGTAGTTGCGCAGCAGGTAGATCGCGAGCGGGAGCCCGAACCCGGTGTGGGCCAACCACATCGCGGGGAAGGTCCCGACCAGGTCGAGGTTCGGGAAGATCGGGATGCCGAACAGCTGCGCCCCGCTGGTGTAGAGCCGCAGGATCGGGATCAGCGCGAGGTGCAGCGGGATGGCGATGAGGCCGACGACGCCCGCGAACAGCACCTGGCGCCCCTTGAAGTGCATCCACGAGAACGCGTACGCCGCGAAGGCGGCGATGGTGATCGGGATGACCGTCGACGGGATCGTCACGGCGAGGCTGTTGATGAAGGCGTTGCCGAACCCTCGCTGCTGGCTCAGCACCTCGGCGTAGTTGCCGAGCGTCCACTGCGCGGTCTCGAAGGGGTTGAGGAGGGCCGTCCACCAGCCCTCGGACTCGACCACGGCCCGCGTACGGAACGAGGAGATCAACAGGCCCACGGTCGGGACCATCCAGATGAGCACGAGGGCGAGCACCGTGAGCCGCACGAACCAGCCCGCCCCCTGACGACGGCGACGGCGTGGGGGCTTGCGCTCGTCGACGGCGATCGCCGGCGGGGCGGGAGCGTCGATGGCCGTCATCGGATCTCCTCCTCGGCGCGGAACCGCTTGATGTTCCAGATCATCACGGGCACCACCATCGCGAACAGCAGGACGGCCACCGCAGCGCCCTGACCGGAGTTCCGGAAGGAGAACGAGAACCGGATCATCCGCTCGGCGATGACCTCGACGCCGGGGGAACCGGCACCGAGGACCCAGACGATGTCGAAGATCTTCAGCACGTTGATCACCAGGGTCGTCGTGACGACCACGATCGCGGACATGATCGACGGGATCGTGATGCGCCCGAAGATCTGCAGCTCGGTCGCCCCGTCGATCCGTGCCGCTTCGAGGATGTCCTCCGGCACCGACTTGATCGCCGCCGAGAGGATGATCATCGCGAACCCGGTCTGCATCCAGATCATGACGACCATCATCAGGAAGTTGTTCCACGGCGCCTGCGACAGCCAGGCGACGGGGTCGTTGCCGAAGGCGGTCCAGATCCCGTTCAGCAGGCCCGTCTGGTTGCCGAACACGCGGTAGTCGTAGATGAAGCCCCAGACGACGCTGGCACCGACGAACGAGATCGCCATCGGCAGGAAGATCATCGACTTGGACAGGGACTCGCCGCGACCCAGCCGGTCGGTGAGCACCGCGACGATCAGGCCGATGGCGACCGCGAAGGTCGGGACCACCACGATCCAGGCGAGGGTGTTGCGGATCGAGCGCAGCATGCTCGGGTCGGTGAAGACGAACCGGTAGTTGTCGAGGCCGACCCACTCCTGGCTGTTGGCGTCCTGGAGGCTGACGATGATGGTCCGCACCGCCGGGTACAGCAGGAAGATCGTGAGCAGCAGCAGGGCGGGGCCGACGAAGACCCACGGCCGGACGCCCTCCTGGTGGCGGAAGGGGAGCAGGTCGGTGATCCGGTCGAGCCCGAAGAACATCACGAACACGCCGGCGACGCCGACCACGAGGGCGACCAGGACGACCACACCACGGTTCGCCGTGGTCGACTGCACCCACTGGTACGCGGAGACGACCGCGATGATCGCCACGAGGGGCATCAGGAAGGCGCCGACGGCGCGGGTCGCGTTGACCCCGCGGCCCTCGGGTGGCGCGTTCGGCGGCGGCCCCGACGGTGCTGGTTCGGGCGTCATGATCGGTGTTGGTGTGCTGCTCACGACATCGTTCTCCCTCACCCCCGTGCCCGGACCGCCGGTGGTTCCGTGACCCTAGGCCGCGCACCTCCCGCAAGGGAGCAGTTCCGCGACGGCCAGTTCCGCGACGGCCCCCCGGGTGGAGGCCACGATCCACGCGGAGGGGGGGTGACCACGTGGCCACCCCCCCTCCGCGCGAGCCACCTGCGTCAGCTGGGCCAGCTCGACTCGACCTGCGAGAGGACCTCGCCGACGTCAGCGCCGCGCATCCACTCGTTCATCGCGGTCCAGAACGAACCCGATCCCACCTCCGGCGGCATGAGGTCCGACGCGTCGAACCGCGCCGTCCCCTCGGACAGCGCCGTGGTGATGTCGTCGGCCGACTGGGCCACGATCTCGTCCTCGTAGCAGTCGCCGGTCACCTCGATGTTCGGGGAGATGCGCGACACACCCTCGAAGCTGCCGGAGGCGCACTGCGCCTCCTGGCCGGTGTAGATCCGGACGAACTCGAGGACCTCCGGCGCGTCACGGAAGATCGCTGCGAGCTCGCCGGCGATGAGCGCACCGTCGTTGCCGTCGATCGTCGGGAACGGGAAGACGCCGTAGTCGGTGTTGAACTCGGCACCGTCGGGGAAGAAGTTCGTGATGAAGCTCGCCTGACGCATCATCAGCGCGCCCGGCTCGTCTCCGATGATGTTGGCCGGTGCCTCACGGAAGTCGACGTCCGGGATGGCGCTGGCGCCGCCGAGGACGAAGCCCTCGCCGTTGACGATCTGACCGAAGGTGTCCATCGCGTCGGCGATCGCCGGGTCGTCGAAGGGGATCTCGTGCGCGACCCACTGGTCGTAGACGTCGGGGCCGGCCTGACGCAGGACGATGTCCTCGAGGAAGTCGGTCGCCGGCCATCCGGTGGCGGCGTCCGAACCGGACCCGATCGACCAGGGCGTGTAGCCGTCGGCGACCATCTGCTCGGACAGGCTGACGAGGTCCTCGAAGGTCTCGGGGACCTCGTAGCCCTCGGCCTCGAAGACCGGGACGTTGTACCAGACGAGGGACTTGTAGTTGGCGTTGGTCGGGATGCCGTAGTGCTTCCCCTCGTACTCACCGAGGCCGATCAGGTACTCGCCGAACCGAGCCTCGAGTTCGGCGATGTCGAAGCCGAGGTCCTCGAGCGCGACGGCGTTGCCGGCGGCAGCCTGGTCGATGACCGCACCCGGCTGCGGGAACAGCGCGATGTCCGGTGCGTTCCCACCGTCGATCCGGATCTGGACCTGGCTCTCGAAGTCGTCCGCGCCCTCGTAGACGGCGTTCGCGCCCGTCGGCTCGTTGAAGTACTCCTGGATCACCGCGTTCATGGCATCGGCCTCGACGCTGGTGGGCGCGCCGTAGACCGAGACCGAGGTGCCGGACAGGTCGGGAGCCGCCTCACCGTCGCCGTCGGCGTCACCATCGTCCTCGGTGTCGGTGGCGTCGGTGGCGCCGTCGTCGGTGGACGGGTCGTCCTCCCCGCCACAGGCGGCGAGGAGCAACGTGGTCGCCGCGAACGCGGCGACCCATCGCGAGTGCTTTCGCATCGGGTGTTCCTTCTCCGGAGCGCGACCTCGGTGGTCACGCCTACGTCGATCGTGGTCGCCCCGGAGCCCGGGGCGAAGGGCAGGAGGTCCCGCCGAGATCGGACCTACGACCGGCACCGTAGGTCGCGGCGCGACGACGCGCCCGCGTCTGCGCCGAACGACCCGGGGAACGCCCACACGCCCGATGACAGTGCACGAACCGTTGACAGGCGGTCCGTGAGCGAGGATGGTGGGAGCGCTCTCACGTGGTCTCACGGGGGCGCTCTCACGGCGGAGCGGACGGGGTGGCGGCAGATGGGACAGCAGGAACCGCTCGAGCTCCCCGCGGGCCTCACCCTCGGCGTGGCGACCTCCAGCTTCCAGATCGAGGGCGCCGTCGAGGTCGATGGTCGCGGTCGATCCATCTGGGACACCTTCGCCCGCGTGCCCGGGGCGGTCGTCGGAGGCGACACCGGTGACGTCGCCTGCGACCACTACCACCGGCTCGACGAGGACCTCGACCTGCTCGCCTGGCTCGGCGTGGACAGCTACCGCTTCTCGATCGCCTGGCCGCGGGTGCTGCCCGACGGGGAACGGACCGAAGCCCGCGGCTTGGACTTCTACGACCGCTTGGTCGACGGGCTCCTCGAGCGAGGGATCCGCCCCCTCGCCACCCTCTACCACTGGGACCTCCCGCAGCGCCTCGAGGACGAGGGCGGATGGAGCTCGCGGTCGATCGTCGCCCGGTTCACGCGGTACGCCGAGGTCGTCGCGGAGCGCCTCGGTGACCGCGTCCAAGCCTGGAGCACGCTGAACGAACCGTGGTGTTCGGCCTTCCTCGGGTACCACGTCGGCGTCCACGCCCCCGGGGCACGCGACCCGCAGCGGGCGATCGCAGCGGTGCACCACCTGCTGCTCGCCCACGGCGCCGCGAGCCGCCAGGTGCGCGAGATGGTCGGCCCGGACGCGGACGTCGGCGTGGTGCTCAACCCCGCACCGATCCGGCCGGCGACCGACGCACCCGCTGACCTCGCCGCTGCTCGTCTCGCCGATGGGATGCGCAACCGCGTGTGGCTCGACCCGCTGGTCCGCGGCCACTACCCCGACGACGTCCTCGCCGCGTGGGAGCCGTTCACCGACCTCGCTGCCCTGCACCGCGACGGTGACCTCGAGGCCATCGCCGCGCCGCTCGACCTGCTCGGGGTCAACTACTACAACCCGGTCATCGTCGGGGCCCGGTCGGAGGGCCACGCCGGCACCCCGCTCCCCGGCCCCGGCCAGGACGCCATCGTCGAGCTCCCGGGTCCCGAACCGACCACGACCCTCGGCTGGAACATCGACCCGCGCGGCCTCGAGGAGCTGCTGCTCCGGCTCCACCGCGACGCGCCCGGCGTCCCCCTCGCCGTGACCGAGAACGGGGGCGCGTTCCCGGACGAGCGGCGCGCGGACGGCAGCATCGAGGACGCCGACCGGATCGCCTACATCGACGGGCACCTCAGGGCGGTGGCCCGTGCACGAGCGGCCGGTGCGGACATCCACGGCTACTACGTCTGGACCCTCCTCGACAACTTCGAGTGGGCCGAGGGCTACGCGCCGACCTTCGGGATCGTCGCCGTCGACCCGGGCACCCAGGAGCGCACCCCGAAGGCGTCCGCCCGCTGGTACCGCGCGCTGCTTCGAGCCCGACCCGCTCGGGATGGCACCTGACGTGAGCCCTACCCGGCCGCCGAGCCCGACGCTCGAACAGGTCGCCGCCGTCGCGGGGGTGTCGCGTTCCACCGTGAGCCGAGTGGTCAACGCCAGCCCCAAGGTCTCCGAGCCCGCGAGGGTCGCGGTCGAGGCGGCGATCGAACAGCTCGGGTACGTCCCGAACCCCGCGGCTCGGTCGCTCGTGACACGCCGGACCGGTTCGGTCGCGCTGGTGGTCCGAGAGACCGAGCGCCGGGTCTTCGAGGAGCCGTTCTTCGCCGGCATGGTCCGAGGCATCAGCGCCGCCGTCGGAGCGACCGACCTCCAGCTGGTGCTGCTGATGGCCGGGCCGGAGGGAGGGCCAGGAGCGACTCGAACGGTTCCTGTTCGGCGGCCACGCGGACGGGGTGCTGCTGCTGTCCCTCCACGGCACCGACCCGCTTCCCACCCGCCTGCAGGAGCGCGGTATCCCGCTGGTCCTCGGCGGCCGTCCTGGTGACCAGGATCCGCGGATCCCGTCGGTCGACGCCGACAACGTCGGCGGGGCCCGGCTGGCCACCGAGCACCTGCTCCGCGCCGGCCGCCGACAGGTGGCGACGGTGACCGGCCCCCTCGACATGGTCGCGGGCCGTGACCGCTTGGCTGGCTACCGCCAGGCTCGCGCCGATGCTGGCCTGGCCGACGACGCCGAGCTCGAGGTCACGGGCGGCTTCAGCCGTGCCGGCGGTCGCGAGGCCGTCCGTGAGCTGCTCCGACGGCGACCGACCCTCGACGCGATCGTCGCGGCGTCGGACCTGGCCGCGGCCGGAGCGATCGACACGCTGCGCGCGTCGGGCAGGCGCATCCCCGAGGACGTCGCCGTGACCGGTTTCGACGACTCAGCCACCGCCACCTCCGTGGAGCCGCCGCTCACCACCATCCGGCAGGATCTCCACGCGATGGGCAGCGCGATGGTCGGCATGCTGCTCGCCCAGCTCGACGGTACGGACGGGGGCGTGCCCACCCAGCTCGTGCTGCCCACCGAGCTGATCGTCCGCGCCTCCGCGTGAGCGGGATCGCGTCTAGGGTCAGCCCGAGGGAGCCCGGGGAGGCGCAGCGTGGTCGAGGCCTACATCCTGATCCAGACCGAGCTCGGGGCCGCCGCCGCGGTGGCGGCCGCGACCGGCGAGCTGCCCGGCGTCATCACCGCGCACGACGTCACGGGCCCCTACGACGTGATCGTCAAGGCCGAGGCGCCCGATGTGAACGAGCTCGGCCGGCTGGTGGTGTCCCGGCTCCAGGGCATCGAAGGCATCACGCGGACCCTGACCTGCACCGTCGTCGACCTGTAGCGCGCGTTCGAGCTCGCGCGTCACTCGGTCTCGAGCGCGAGCTCGAGCAGCCGGTCGACGAGCGCCGGGTAGGCCAGACCCTCGGCGTCCCACAGGCGCGGGAACATCGAGTTCGGCGTGAACCCCGGGATCGTGTTGATCTCGTTGATCAGCAGCCGTTCGCCGCCGTCGTCGTCGACCAGGAAGAAGTCGACGCGAGCCATGCCGCGACACCCGATGGCGCGGTAGGCGCGTCGGGCCATCTCGTCGATACGGGTGCCGGTGTCGTCGGCGATCTCGGCCGGGATGACCAGCTCGGAGTCGTCGAGGTACTTGGCCTCGAAGTCGTAGAACTCGTGTGAGGGCCGGATCTCGCCCGGCGCGGTCACCTCGAGGTCGCGGACGCCGAGCACGCCGACCTCGATCTCGCGTGGCGCGTCGAACCCCCGCTCGACGACCGCGACGAGGTCGTAGCGGAACGCCTCGGCGAGGGCGTCGGCGAGATCGTCCCGCGACGCGACCTTCGAGATGCCGATGCTGCTGCCCTGGCGGGCGGGCTTGACGAACCACGGGTAGGGCAGATCCTGCTCGAGCCCGCCGGCGACCTCGTCGGGAGCGTCGGCCCAGCGGGCACGGTGGACCGTGCCGTAGTCGCCCTGCGGCAGGTCCGCAGCGGCGAAGGCAGCCTTCATGGCGGCCTTGTCGACGCCGATGGACGACCCGGTGACGTCGGCACCGACGTAGGGGACGCCGACGGTCGTGAGCAGACCCTGGACCGTGCCATCCTCCCCGTACGGGCCGTGGAGCACGGGGAACGCCACGTCCACCTCGGAGACGACGCGAGAGGTGCCCGCGTCCTCGTCGAGCTCGACCAGCAGCGGGCCGCGACGGCTACCGACCAGTGCCACGGTCGGCCCGGCGTCGTCGACCTCCGGCAGGGGACGACCGGGCGGGGTGACGATGTCGCCGTCGGTCAACGTCCAGCGCCCGTCGCGGGTGATCCCGACGGGCAGCACCTCGTAGCGGTCCCGATCGATCGCGGCGAGGACCGACCGGGCCGACAGGCACGACACCTCGTGCTCGCTCGACCGGCCTCCGAACAGCAACAGGACCCGCTTCACGACGGCGATGCTCCCTCGGACGTGGACGGCGCGACGCTAGCGGAGCGAGGTCTCAGTCGAGAGCAAGACGACGAGTCGAAGCAGGAGGACCGTATCGCTCTGCAACACCGCGGTAGTTGGGTGGACACCGCGTTACAAGGCGGGCGGACGCACGCGACGGCACTGCTCGACGGGCGGCGACGACGGGGGCGGTCAGACGGCGCGACGCCGCGGACGCGTGATGACGTACGGCGCGAGGTCGCCGAGGTGGTCGCCGAACCGGGCTGTGGTGTCGGCGTACTCCCGCGCCAGCCGGGCGAGCGCCCGGCCTCGGGCCGCACCCAGAAGTCCGACCAGACCACGCGTGACATCCCGAGCTTGAAGCCGCAGACGAAGTCCTGGCGCTGCTTCTCGCGCCAGACCACCTCATCCGGATCGACGGTGGCGACGCCGCCGCGGTCCGACGGGCGGTACTTGACCTTGCCGTCGAACTCGATGATGTGACGGCCGATCCGAAGGTCGCACCACACCTCACGGTGGCCGTCGGTCAACCCGAACTGTGTCTCGGGACGACCGTGGCCGAGCTGGGTCACGAGCTCCCGGGCGAGCGTCTCGCCGACCGAGTCCGAGCCCGCGTCGGACAGCTCCACGGCCTCGCGCACCACGGTGACCTCGGGCCACGACCTCATGCTCGTGCAGGCCGCGACCAGCGCGGACTTCGAGGTGCCGCTACGCCGAGCGGAGTCACAGGCGACCACGCCCGCTCGAAGACCGTGCTCGCGGGCGATGTCGACGGCGGTGCGCGCTGCATCGAGCACGGGCACGCGGTCGCGTGCCACGACCTGGTCCTCGCGGTACGGCGCCAGGTGGTGCTTGACGCCGAACTCGTGACGCGTTCCGTGCACGCCGCGTCGGGTCACGTGGGTCATCGGGACCTCGGGCCGGAGGATGGCCAGCCCCAGCTCGAGGGCCGACGACGTGTGGCTCATCACGTGGGGCTTGGTGATCCGGAGGGACGCCGCCCGGTCGCGGATCAGCTGACGCTCCTCCCACCCGGACAGCGTCGCCCACAGCGACTGCTCGGCGTACACGGCTCGGCGGACCGCGACCCAGCTGCCGGCACGGACCAGACGGTCGATGCACTCGGGTGGCGTGCCGGCGGCGACCGCCTGCGCCCGGGTGACCAGGCCGCGCTGCGTCGCCATCAGGCCGATGACCGTGGGGCTGACCATCCACCCAGGGTGGGCCCGGGCCGCGACCCACGCTCCGACGGTCGCCCGGCCTGTTGACGACCGTCGCGTGGACTGGCGCTGGGGACGGAACCGGGTCCCTCGCCCCCTTGTAACGCGGTGTCCACGTCACTAGCGCGGTGTTGCAGCGCCGCCGTAGATCGGTGGACACCGCGTTACAAGCAGGGGGGGTCACCGCAGGTGGTGCACCTCCTGCAGCCCGTAGACCGGGGTGTCGAGGCCCTCGCACCGGGCCTTGAGCTGGAGGGCGAGGAACTGGGAGTAGTGCCGCGACTGGTGCAGGTTGCCGCCGTGGAACCACAGCGCCTCCTGCTGGGTGGGCTTCCACATGTTGCGCTGCTCGCCCTCCCACGGCCCCGGGTCCTTGGGGGTGTCGGAGCCGAGGCCCCACACCTTGCCGACCTTGTCGGCGACCTCCTGGCTGATCAGGTCGGCCGCCCAGCCGTTCATCGAGCCGTAGCCGGTGGCGTACACGACCAGGTCCGCCGACAGCTCGGTGCCGTCGGCGAGCACCACCGAGTCCTCGGTGAGGTGGTCGACCTGGCCGTGCGCGAGCTTGACCTCGCCGTCGGCGACGAGCTCGGCGGAGCCGACGTCGATGTAGTAGCCGGAGCCGCGGCGGAGGTACTTCATGAACAGCCCGGAGCCGTCCGACACCCCAGTCGAGCTCGAAGCCGGCCTTCTCCAGCCGGTCGTAGAAGTCCTGGTCCTTCTCGCGCATCCGGTCGTAGAGCGGGATCTGGAACTCGTGCAGGATCCGGTAGGGGAGCGAGGCGAAGATCAGGTCGGCCTTCTCGGTGGTCACGCCCGCGGCGACCGCCCGCTCCGAGTAGAGGTCGCCCAGGCCGATCTCCATCAGGCTGTCGCTCTTCACGATGTGGGTCGAGGAGCGCTGCACCATCGTCACGTCGGCGCCGTGCTCCCAGAGCGCCCCGCAGATGTCGAAGGCCGAGTTGTTGCTGCCGATGACCACCGCCCGCTTGCCGGCGTACGGCGTCCGGCCCCGGGTGCGCCGAGGAGTGGTGCTGGTCGCCGGTGAAGACGTCCTGCCCGGGCAGCGTCGGGCACGTTCGGCCTTGCCGGACATGCCGGTGGCCAGCACCAGCTGCTTCGGGCGCAGGGTGAGCGGCTTGCCGTCGCGCTCGACCTGCACGGTCCACTCGCCGGTCTCCTCGGAGTACGACGCGACTGGTCGCCTCGGTGCTGGGCCAGTAGGGGATCTCCATCACCTTCGTGTACGACTCCAGCCAGTCGCCGATCTTGTCCTTGGGGGCGAAGACCGGCCAGTTGTCCGGGAACTTCAGGTAGGGCAGGTGGTCGTACCAGACCGGGTCGTGCAGGCAGAGCGACTTGTAGCGGCCGCGCCACTGGTCACCGGGCCGGGCGTGCTTGTCGATCACCAGCGCGGGCACGCCGAGCTGGCGCAGCCGGGCGCCGAGGCGCGATGCCGCCCTGGCCGCCGCCGACCACGAGCACGTAGGGCTGGACGCTGATGCCGAGCTCGGCCTCCTCCTGCTCGCGGCGCTCCAGCCAGGTCGTCCGGTCGCGGTTCGCGCCGTGCTCGACGCCCTTCGGGCGGGCGGCGCCGCGTGGCCTCCTCGTGGCCCTTGAGCTCGACCAGCGTGGTGAGCAGGGTCCAGGCCTTCCGCGCCGTCCTCCTCGACCAGCCGCAGCAGCCCCCGGCCCCGACCGACGGCCGTCTCGAAGGTGATCCAGGCCGTGGTGACCCCGTCGGCCTCGGTCGGCTCCTCCTCGACGGCGAAGCCGCTGGGGTCGGTGCGCGTCGAGGGTCTGCCGGAGCAGGTCGGCGACGCCGTCGGGGTTCTCGACCGTCGTGATGTTCCAGGTGAACGACACCAGGTCCCGCCAGAAGCTGGTGGTGGCGAACATCGACGGCCGCCCGGCTCGACGTCGCGCGCGCGCGCAGCGCGTCCTCGAAGCCGCGCAGCCACGCCTCGGCGCGTGCCTGCGGGGCCGTCCGGTGCCGGCGGTCTCGCGGTCCAGGGTCTGGGTCATGGTGGACTCCTCGCCTACGCTGTGTGACGAGCAGCACACACCCACGCCGGGCGGCCGGGACAGGGTTGCAGGAGGTTGCACGGCCGTGGACGACGGCGGAGCTGAGCTCGGCGCCGGAGTGCGCGACGCCGTGCTGTCGGGCGGCCCCGCGCGCCGCACCCCGCGCCGAGATCGCCGCCTCGTGGCGCCGGGTGGCCGCGGTCGGGCTCGAGCCCGTCGGGCGGCGCCGAGGTGGCGCCGCTTGCCGCGGGCGAGCTCGAGCGCCGCCGCGCGACCAGCCCGCTGGCGCCGCTGGTGCCCCGACTCGTCCAGCTGCTCGGGCCGGTCGTCGACGCCGGCCAGCTGGTCGTCGTCACCGACCACGAGGGCCGGGTGCTCTGGCGCAGCGGCCACGCCGGCGTACGCCGGATGGCCGACGATCTCGGGTTCGTCGACGGGTCCGCCTGGACCGAGGGCAACGTCGGCACCAACGCCATCGGCACCGCGCTGGTGCTCGGCGACCCCGGTGCACATCCAGGGAGCCGAGCACTTCGTGGAGTCCCACACCCGCTGGGGCTGCGCGGCGGCGCCGATCACCGACCCCTGGACCGGGCGCGACGCTCGGCGTCGTCGACGTCAGCGGTCCGAGCCGCGGCCTGCACCCCGCCGAGCTGGCCCTGGTCGAGATGGCGGCGCGGGTCTGCTCGCTCGAGCTGCTGGGCGACCACGCCGCCACGGCTGCGGCGCTCGACGCGGCTCCGCGGGTCGGGCGCCGCCCCCCTGCTGGCGCCACGGGTCGGCGGCGCGGCCCTCGCCGTGCGACACTGCCCGGCCACATGGCGGTCGGCCGGATCTGGCTGCCGACGCCGCCCGGCGCGGGGCGCGCTGCCCGGCGGGCGGCTGCGCGGTCGGCGACGATCTGGAGTCGCCCGGCGCCGTCGGATGCCGCCGGCGCCGAGGCCCTGCCGGGCGGCTGGCGCTGCGGCTCGGCGCGGAGCCGGATCGAGTCGCCGCGCCGTCGCCGCCGCTCGGCGGCCGCGCTCGACCTCGACCGGCGACGACACCCGCGGACGGTCGGCGAGTGCCCCGGCTGCGCGCGACCCGGCCGTCGCTGGCAGCCACGCCGGCTCACGTACGCCCCGCGGCCCGCCGAGACCCTGCGCCCGCTCGCGCCTGGTGCCGTCGCTGAGCGCCGTCGGCGCCGGGGGTGCCGGCCGTAGGGTGGGCCGAGATGAGCAGTCCCGCCGCGAGCCCCCTGCCGGGGCTGGAGTTCGCCGAGCCGGAGCGCACCGAGCGCCGCGGTCCCAGTGCCGACGAGCTCCTCGAGGGCCTCAACGAGCCGCAGCGCGCGGCCGTGGTGCACGCGGGCGGCCCGCTGCTCGTGGTGGCCGGTGCCGGGTCGGGCAAGACCCGGGTGCTGACCCGGCGGATCGCCTGGCTGATCTCCGAGCGCAAGGCCCATCCCGGGTCGGTGCTGGCCATCACCTTCACCAACAAGGCCGCCGCCGAGATGAAGGAGCGCGTCGAGGCGCTGGTGGGCAAGCGCGCCCGGATCATGTGGGTCTCCACCTTCCACTCCGCCTGCGTGCGGATCCTGCGCAAGGAGATCGACAAGCTCGGCTTCAAGTCCAACTTCTCGATCTACGACGCGGCCGACTCCAAGCGGCTGATGGCGCTCGTGGTGAAGGACCTCGACCTCGACCCGCACGCCGCTACCAGCCCAACGCCGTGCTCAACTGGGTCTCCGACCACAAGAACGACCTGCGTGACCCCGAGGACGCCGCGAAGGACACCCGCAACAAGTTCGAGGAGGCCTACGCCGCGGCCTACACGTCGTACCAACGGCGGCTGCGGGAGGCCAACGCCCTCGACTTCGACGACCTGATCATGTTCACCGTGCACCTCTTCCAGCAGTTCCCCGAGGTGCGCGAGACCTACCGGCGCCGCTTCCGGCACGTGCTCGTCGACGAGTACCAGGACACCAACCACGCGCAGTACGCCCTCATCCACCAGCTCTGCGCCGAGTCGATGGAGGAGTACTCGCTGGTCGAGCCGGTCGACGGCACGCCGGGCGACCGCGTGCCGCCCGCCGAGCTGATGGTGGTCGGGGACGCCGACCAGTCGATCTACGCCTTCCGGGGCGCCAACATCCGCAACATCCTCGACTTCGAGAAGGACTTCCCCGACGCGACGTCGATCCTGCTGGAGCAGAACTACCGCTCCACCCAGACGATCCTCAACGCCGCCAACGCGGTGATCGGCAACAACCGCGGCCGCAAGGAGAAGCGTCTCTGGTCCGACGCGGGCGACGGCGACGCCATCACCGGCTACGTCGCCGACGACGAGCACGACGAGGCCCGGTTCGTCTCCGAGGAGATCGACCGGCTCACCGACGCCAAGGACGCCAAGCCGTCCGACGTCGCGGTCTTCTACCGCACCAACGCGCAGTCGCGAGTGTTCGAGGAGGTGTTCATCCGCGTCGGCATGCCCTACAAGGTGGTCGGCGGGGTGCGCTTCTACGAGCGTCGCGAGATCCGGGACGCGCTCGCCTACCTGCGGATGCTGGTCAACTCCGCCGACGAGATCTCGCTGCGCCGGGTGCTCAACACCCCGCGCCGCGGCATCGGCGACCGGGCGGAGGCCTGCGTCCAGGCGCTCGCCGAGCGGGAGCGGATCACCTTCTGGGAGGCGCTGACCCGCGCCGACGAGGCGCCCGGCCTCGCGACCCGGTCCCTGCGCGCGATCCAGGGCTTCGTGGGCCTGGTCCAGGAGCTCCAGTCGATGGTCGACGCGGGGGAGCGGGCCGACGTGATCGTGGAGTCCGTGCTCGAGCGCACCGGCTACCTCGCCGAGCTCGAGGAGTCCGACGACCCGCAGGACGCCACCCGGGTGGAGAACCTCGCCGAGCTGGTGGCCGTGGCCCGGGAGTTCTCCGACGACCCGGTGGCCGGGCCGTCCGCCGACCCCTCCGACGTGGACGCCGGCACCGTGGCACCCGGGCTCGGGGACTTCCTCGAACGCGTCGCCCTCGTCGCCGACAGCGACCAGATCCCCGACGCGCCCGAGGGTGAGGACGCCGGCGTGGTCACCCTCATGACACTGCACACCGCGAAGGGGCTGGAGTTCCCGGTGGTCTTCCTCACCGGGCTCGAGGACGGCGTCTTCCCGCACTCCCGCTCCCTCGGCGACCAGCCCGAGCTCGAGGAGGAGCGCCGGCTGGCGTACGTCGGCGTCACCCGCGCACAGCGCCGGCTCTACGTCTCGCGGGCCATGGTCCGCTCCGCCTGGGGTGCGCCGCCCACAACCCGGCCTCCCGCTTCCTCGAGCGAGCTGCCGGTCGACCTCGTGGACTGGCGGCGCACCGAGGCGGCCCAGACCTCCTGGGCGCGTCCGGACTGGTCGAGCCGGTCACCGGCGGCCTCGGGCGGCCTCGGCAGCCGACCGCCGCAGGGCGTCGCAACTTCTCCTCGGCGGCGCTGCGTGCCGACGCCGCGGCGAAAGCCAAGCCGGCCCGCGAGATCCCGCTCGCTGGAGCCCGGCGACCGGGTGGTGCACGACTCGTTCGGCCTCGGCAGCGTCGTGGCGGTCGAGGGCGTGGCCGACAAGACCGTCGCCTCGATCGACTTCGGGTCGGAGGGCGTCAAGCGGCTCCTGCTTCGCTACGCGCCGGTCGAGAAGATATAGCCGTCCCGTTCCTCGGGTCGGCGGCGCACCTGGGTCTCGATACGCCGTTGCGCGACCTCGCAGGCTCGGTCGCGACGGCTACTCGACCTGGCTGAGCCCACGCCGCCGGCTCGTTCCTCGCTGCCGGCTGCTCAGCTCACAGCGTGATGCCGTGCACGAGGAAGGCCTCCATGGGGTCCACGGGGTCGCCGCCGCCGGGGCGGACCTCGATGTGGAGGTGCGGGCCGGTGCTGTTGCCGGTCGAGCCCACGGTGCCGATCGTCTCGCCGCCCCGGACCACGTCGCCGACGCTCACGAGGTACGACGTCTGGTGGCAGTACCAGATCTCGGTGCCGTCATCGAGGGTGACGACGGTCTTGTTGCCGTAGGACCCGTCGTAGCCGGTCTCGGTGACCACGCCGTTGGCGATGGAGTGGATCGGGGTCCCGATCGGGGCGCCGAGGTCCTGCCCGGTGTGCAGGTGGGACCAGAGGTAGCTCGCGGCACCGAAGCCGGCGCTCAGGTGGTAGCTGTCCAGGGGCGAGACCCAGGCGTTCTCCGCGATCTTGGCGGCCTGCGCCTCGGCCTTCTTGGCGAACTGGGCCAGGGCGACGTTGCGCTGCTTGACCTGGGCCTCGGCCTCGGCGACCAGGTCCTCGTTGACCACGTCGGCGAGCGCGTCGCGCGAGGAGTCGCGGCTGACGTCCTGGCCGCGGCCGGACAGGAGGCTGTTGGTAGAGGTGGCGCTGCTGCCGGACAGGGCGCTCGCCGGCCTGAAGGCGAGGCTCTCCTGGGCGGCGGC
>CAWKMM010000010.1:0-69215 GCA_963850715.1 uncultured Nitriliruptoraceae bacterium
GGTCTTGGCGTGCTCGACGGCGCGATCGAACGCGGTCTGCGCGAGCGCGAGAGCGCGAACGGCGTTCCCGACACGCTCGACGCCGAAGACGGTGAACATCTTGCGCAGGGCGTCCCGCTCCTCGAGCACGTAGTCGCGAGGGACGCGGACGTCGTCGAGGAAGAGCGTCCCGTGGTGCTCACCCGACATGTAGGTCTCGGCTTTGCCCTTGGTGAACCCGGGCGTATCGGTCGGGACCACGACACAACCGATGTCGGAGGTCTTCGGTCCGAACCGGCACCAGACACCGAGTGGGTGAGCTCCGGTGCGTGCGAACCCCAGATCTTGCTGCCGTTGATGACGACCTCGTCACCTTCGATACGTGCTGCGGTCGTGAGCTCGGTCAGGGCGGACCCAGCACCCGGCTCGCTCATGCCCGCGCTGATGAGCCCCTCCCCCCGGAGCAGCCCGGGCAGGATCTCCTCCTTGACGCGATCACTACCGAACGCCGCGAGCTGGCGGATGCCGCCGAAGTTCGTGGCCTGGACCGCGTCGCCCGACTGGGGACAGACCTTGCTGATGGCCTCCATGACGAGCACCGCGTCCATCAGACTGCCGCCCTGACCACCGTCCTCCGCGGGGATGGTGATACCCGTGAAGCCGTGCTCGGCGAGCACCTCGGCGTTCTCGAAGGGGAACCCGTCCCAGGTGAAGGCCTTGGCGAGCGAAACCGAGCCTCGGCGAGCTTCGTCGCGCTCTCCTGCAGCGCCTGCTGCTCGGTGGTCAGGCTGAAGTCCACGTGTACGGCTCCTGGTCGGTGGCGGACGCCAGGTCGGCGTCGAGTGGTGGTGGTCGTGAATCCGGCGAACCGGTCGAGGGTGGGCAGCCCGTCGACCTCGGTCGCCAGCGCCTCGGCGAGCGGCGGGTCGAGCCCGGCGACCCCCAGGCAGCCGCGGACCTTGACAGTGAGTGCGTCCCACCCGAGGGGCGCATCGGGCGAGCCCGGCAGCACGGTGACGTCCTCGCGGTGGGTCGTGCCGTCGTCGAGCTCGAGTTCGACCCAGACGGGGGTCATCCCGCCGCCATCAGCCTCGAGGTCCTGGACGACCTCGACGCGGGTGGCGAGGTCCTCGGTCGCGGCGTCGTGCAGCGCCTCATCGGTCAGGGCGCCGAGGCTGAGGTCGCCACGGACGAGCGCGGCAGCGACCGACCACGGGATCGAGAACTGGGCGTCGACGATCGGTCGGCCGCGGCGGGCCCACTTCCGGGCGACCAGCTCGTGGGCCATCCCGGCGGGGACGTGCGTCTCGACCCGCCGGATGCCGTCGGCGCCGGCGCGCGTACGGAGCTCGAGGGCTCCGGCGACCGCGGCGTGCACGTAGCGGCAGGCCGGGTAGGGCTTGAGGGACAGGCGGGTGACCTCCCACCCGCCCCGGTCGAGCGCGGGCAACGCCGCGTCACGGTCCGACACGAGCGCCCCGAGACCGTAGGTCCCGGAGAACCACCCGGCCGCGCCCTCGACGTCGGCCTGCGCGAGCGCCGCCGCCATCACCCCGTGACGGACGCCGAAGCCCGGCTGGTGCCGCTTGGTGATCGCTCCGTCCTCGATGACCTGGCGCGTCGTCGGTGACGCGCTCATCGGGGTCGCGAGGGAGAGCGCCGCCGCCGTGCCGGTGGGACCGAGGTCGAGGACCCGGGCCGCGGCGGCTGCGGCGCCGAGGGGGCCGAGGCCGGCGGTGCGGATCATCCCCGTCTGCGCCCCGAGGACCAGCGACAGCCGCAGGATGGTCTCGATGCCGGCGACGATCCCCTCGAGGAAGCGTCGTCCCGACGCACCGGTCGCGACGGCGACGCTGTACGCGGCTGGCACCGCGACCGTCGCGGCGTGGACGACGGCCTCGTCGTGGGTGTCGTCGAAGTCCCAGGCGTGGATGAGCAGCGACAGCGCGAACGCCGCGTCCGATGCCGGCAGACGTAGCGACGACCAGGGGACGGGGACGTCCCCGCGGCCGGCGACCGCGGCGAGGCCGACGAGGCTCGGGACGATGCCGGGTGCCGCGGCGCCACCCGCGGCGATCCCAGGGCATCGAACACCACGCGCGAGGTGGCGTCACGGGTTGGCTCGTCGAGCGCGTCCCAGTCGACGCCCGCCACACGCTCGACCAGCGCGTCGATGCCGCGTGCGAGGCTCTCGGAGGAGGCGGTCATCGTCGTCCCTCCGGGTGCCGCCCGTTCATCACCGCGGCGATCGCCTGGGCGGCGCGGTCGGGGGCATCGAGGACGGGGACTTGTGCTCCGCGGTAGACGGCGAGCGCCTTCGGTGCGAGGTGCTCGCCGCCGAACCGTGAGACGTAGACCGGGACCGGTGACGCCGCCCGCACGGCCACGGTCGCCCGAGCGACGTGCTCGGCGTAGGGGTCGGCGTTGGTCGTGAACTGCACGAGCAGGGCGTCGAACTGGCCGCTGTTGACCAACGCCTCGAGCGCGCTCTCGAAGGCGCCCGGCCGCCGAGAGCATCTGGTAGCTCACGTCGAGCGGGTTGCGGACGGCGGCGAAGGACGGGCACGTGCGCGGCCACCTCGTGCCCGGGTCTGCTCCGGCAGCTCGGGCAGGTCGATCCCGAACTGCTCACACTCGTCCGCGATGATCGAGCACGGCGCCGCCCGAGAAGGTCACGACCATGAGACGCTTGCCAGCCGGGAAATCGGTGGTCGCGGAGCAGGTGGAGCGCGTCCTCGAGGACGCGCAGGGACGGCACGCTCACCATCCGTGCGGCGCGATGACCTCCTCGCGCAGCGCCAGGGAGCCGACCATCGCGCCGGTGTGGCTCAGCGCCGCTTCCTTGCCCTTGTCCGAGCGGATCATGTTGTAGGCGAACATCGGCTTGCCCGCGGCGGCGAGCTCGCGGCCCGCCTCGACGAACCGAGGTCCGTCCTTGATGTCCTCGATCAGCAGACCGACCGCGCGGGTGTCCTGGTCCGTGGCGAGCCACTCGAGGTAGTCGGCCATGATCAGGTCGGCCTCGTTCCCGACGTGGATCCAGTGCGAGAGACCGACGCCCCCGCCCATCAGGCGGGTCGCGAGGCAGCTGCCGAGGGCCCCCGAGCTGGTGACGAGGCCGATGTTCCCGGCCACGAGCTGCTCCTCCAGCCCCCCGAGATCGAGGCGGTCAGCTGGAGGTGGGGCGCCACGACGCCCATGTTGTTGGGACCGGCCAGGGGGATGCCGGCGCGCGGCGAGGATGCCGACGACCTCCTCCTGCAACGCGCGACCGGACTCGCCGACCTCGGCGAAGTCCGAGCTGTGCACGATCACGCCGCCCACCTGCTTCTCGACGCACTGGCGGGCGACGTCCGCGACGAAGCGGGCCGGGACGGCGACGCAGACCAGGTCGGGGGACCCCTCGACGTCGGTCAGCGCGGGTAGCGCGTGTAACCGCGGATCTCGCCGCCTGCGGGGTGCACGGGATCGAGGCGGCCCGGGAAGTCGTGGCTGTCGAGGTAGCGGAAGAGGCGGGAGCCGACCTTGTGCTCGTCGTCGGACACCCCGACGACCGCGACGTGCTTGGGGCGCAGCATCCGGTCGAGGTCGTAGCTGCCCCGGGTGCTGGCCGCCGGCGGTTCGCCCTGGACGATCCGGACGTCGACGCAGACCGCACCGCTCCCGGGCGGTCCCACGAGCAAGGGGTTGAGGTCCAGCTCGACGATCGACGGGTCGGCATCAGCCAGGCCGGCGACGGCGACCATGACGTCGAGCAGCGCGTCGATGTCGACGCCCTCGCTGCCGCGGTACCCCTCGAGCAGCGGCCAGATCCGCAGGCGCTGCAGCAGCTCACGCGCACCGTCGCGGTCCAACGGCGTCAGGCCGCGAGCGATGTCCTGGTGGATCTCCGTGGTGACCCCGCCCTGTCCGACGACGAGCGCCGCACCGAGCTGCGGATCGCGGCGCACCCCGACGAGCAGCTCGGCACCGCTCACCTGTTGCTGGAGCTGGAAGGGCAGCGCTCGCTCACCGATGCGCTCCAACATCGTCCGCGCAGCAGCCGCCGCCGCCGTGGCGTCCTCGAGCCCGAGGACCACGCCCCCGTCGTCGGTCTTGTGCACGAGTCCCGCGGCCTTCAGCACGACCCGCTCGACCCCGAGCTCGTCGAAGGCTGCAGCGACCTCGCTCGACATCCGTGGCCATCGCGCTGCGCGCGACCGCCACGCCGACTCCTCGAGCCGGGCTGCACCGGCCGATGCGTCCAAGACCCGTCGTTCCACGAACCGCTCCGATCCGACCGTCGGGACGGGATGATCCGGTCCGACTCCACCGTTCGACCTTAGCCTACATTCTATATATTCGTACCGTGTGGTGTTCGCCACGTCCACGCCGTCCGCCGTTGACCGCCCACGAGGGGCCGACGGCCCTCCCCGGAGACCCGCCGTGACCGACAGCTTGACGTTCGACTCCGGCGAGCGCGCCGTGACGGTCGGCTTCACCCGTGCCGAGAAGCGCAACGCCCTCGACCTCGCGACGAGCCGCGCGCTCGACGCCGCCCTAGACGAGGCGGCCGACACGCCGCTCCCGCTGGTGCTGCGGAGCGCGACCCCGGGCATGTTCGTCGCTGGTACCGACGTCGCCGCGCTGCGTGAGCGCACCGTCGAGGACAGCCTCGGACGCGTCAACGCCCGCCTGTTCCAGCGGGTCGAGGATCACCCGTGGCCCACGATCGCCGTCGTCGACGGCTGGGCGCTCGGCGGCGGGTGCGAGCTCGCACTGGCCTGCGATCTCCGGATCACCACCGATGAGGCCCAGTGGGGGCTGCCCGAGGTGCGGCTCGGCATCATCCCGAGCGGGGGCGGGCTCACGCGGCTGGCCCACCTCGTCGGCGGCAGCGTGGCCAGCGACCTGGTGCTGACGGGTCGCCGCATCGATGGCACCGAGGCTCACCGGATCGGCTTGGCGCAGCGCCTCACGACCCGCGAGCAGCTCGAGGACACCCTCGAAGCGCTGCTCGACGAGCTCGGCGCGACCTCGACCCAGGCCGTCCGCCTGGCGAAGGAGGCCATGCGGGTCGACGGGGATCGCCACCGGCTGGTCGATGCTGCAGCCCAGGCCCTGTGCATCGGCAGCGACGAGGCCCAACGTCGGATGGCCGCCCTCCTCGAGACGCCAGTCACGTTGAGGGCACGGGGGCGAAGCCGCCCTCGAGCCGGGGACCGGCGCCAGCGGTAGGCTCCCCGCCCACCGGAGTGGAGCGCGCGTGGACGACCAGCAGGCGCCGGATGGGCTCTGGCTGTTCGAGCTGGCGCCCCGGTTGACGCGCTTGGAGAACGCGGTCCTGCAGGACGTCGAGCCCGGGCTGACGTTCCGGCAGTACCGGATCCTCCTGCGCGTCGTCGAGGGCGAGACGACGATCACGGCGATCGGCAAGCACGCGACCATCACGCTGCCGGCCATCTCCGAGAGCGTGGACGGCCTGGTCCGCAAGGGCCTGCTCGAACGCCACACCGACGTCCGCGACCGGCGGGCTGCCAACCTGGTGCTCACCGAGGCCGGTCATCGTGCGCTCGACGACGCCCGACAGCGGCTCGACGTGCTCGCCGAGTCGATCCTGGAGGGGATGCCCACCCGGCGGCGGCAGCAGCTGCGGCGCGACGTCTCCCGCCTGCGCGACCGGGTGACGGCCCTGCTCCGCGACCGACGCTGAGCCGGACCGGGCAGGTCACTGGTCGACGACCGAGCCGTCGACGTTGAGGCGCGACTTCATCGGCAGCGGCCGGCACGGGAACCGCTCGAGCGCGTCCTCGCGCAACGTCACCCCGATGCCGGGGCGCGTCGGGCACCGGCAGGTAGCCCTCGCCGTCGTGCTCCGCGGCGCCATCCACCATCTCCGCTTCGGGCGGACGGACGTCCGCGGAGGACCAGGTCGAGCTCGGGTACTCCTGGATCGCGAAGTTCGGGATGCACGCGGCGAGCTGCAGGCACGCGGCGGTGCTGACCGGGCCGAGCGGGTTGTGCGGCACGACGCCGACGTGGTGGGCCTCGGCCAGCGCGGCGATCTTCTTGGCGCCGGTGATGCCGCCGCACATGCAGACGTCGGGCCGCACGTACTGGACCGCGCCGCGCGCGAGCAGCATCTGGAACTCGTAGATGCGTGTGAGCCGCTCGCCGGTCGCGATCGGGATGTGGATCTTGCTCGGCGACCAGCGCCATCGCGTCGAAGTTGTCGGGCAGGATCGGGTCCTCGTAGAATAGCGGGTGGTACGGCTCGATGCCGCGCGCCGAGCACGACCGCCTCGGCCGGCGTCAGCCGGCGGTGGATCTCGATGCAGAGGTCGACCTCGTCGCCGACCGCCTCGCGGTACTGCCGCACGTCGTCGATCGCGTCGGCCGATCTTCGCCGCGTGGGTCTTGAAGTAGGGCTCGTCGCGCGGCTCGTCGAGGAACGGCGTCAGGTGGCCGACCGCGGTGAAGCCCTGCGCGCTTCGCGTCGATGCAGCCGCTGCGACCAGGTCCTCGGTCGTCTCGCCGAAGACGTGGTAGTAGACCCGCGCCTTGTCGCGCGTCCGGCCGCCCGAGCAGCTGGTGGACGGGCACGCCGAAGTGCTTGCCGGCGATGTCCCACAGCGCGATGTCGATCGCGCTGAGCGCGCCCATGATCGCCGCGCCGCGGAAGTGGGTCGCAGCGGTAGAGGTACTGCCAGTGGTGCTCGATGCGCAGCGGGTCCTGGCCGACCAGGTAGCGTGGCGAACGTCTCCACGACGGCGGCGGAGGCCTCGAGGAAACCCCAGGCGCCGGACTCGCCGAGGCCGACGAGGCCGTCGTCGGTGTGGACCTGGACGAACAGGTACCGATCGACGAACAGCGGCTCGATGCGGGTGATCCTCACCGTGGACTCCTTCGAGTGTGCGACGTCATCGCCCGGTCGGGCGGTGGGCTCCCGGTGTCGCCGCCGGCCCCCCAGCACGGCTGACGAGCTGTCGTGCGATCACGTCCCGCTGGATCTCGTTCGTGCCCTCACCGAGCACCATCAGCGGCGCGTCGCGGTAGTAGCGCTCCACCGGGAAGTCCGTCGAGTAGCCGTAGGCACCGTGGATCCGCATGCAGGTCGCGGTCACCTCGAGACAGGTCTCCGACGCGAACAGCTTGGCCATACCGGCCTCGAGGTCCGCACGTTCGCCACGGTCGTAGACGGCGGCGGCCCGCAGCATCAGCAGGCGCGCGGCGTCGATCCTCGTGGCCATGTCCGCGAGGTAGTGCCCGATGGCCTGGTGCTTCCAGATCGGCCGGCCGAACGCCTCCCGTTCCTGGGCGTAGCGGAGGGCGTCGTCGAGCGCGGCCCGCGCCACGCCGGTCGCGCGTGCGGCCACCTGGATGCGCCCGATCTCGAGCCCCGACATCATCTGCGCGAACCCCTCGCCGGGGACGTCACCGAGGACGTCGCCGTCCTCGAGTTCGCGGCCGTCGAAGCTGACCTCGCAGGACTCGACGCCCCGGTAGCCCAGCTTGCCGAGCCCGGCCGAGACCGTCATCCCCTCCCCCGGGGTACCAGCAGGATCGACATCCCCCGGTGCGGGGGCGACGCGTCCACGTCGGTCTTGCGAGCACCGCCAACAGCCCGGCACGTTGCGCGTTGGTTATCCAGGTCTTCGTGCCGTGGAGCACGTACCACCACCGGCCCGGGGTCGGGCGACCGAGCCCATCGCCTGCAGGTCGGACCACCGCCCGGGTTCGGTCAGCGCCATCGTGGCACGGACCTCGCCGGTGGCGAGCAGCGACAGCCAGCGCCGCCGTTGTTCGTCGGTCCCGAACCGACGGAGCAGCTCGACGACCACGCTGTGGCCGCCCATCGCTCCGGCCAAGCTCATCCAGCCCCGGGCGAGCTCCTCGGAGACGAGCGGCGAAGCAGGTGGCCGAGACGTCCACGCCGCCCGCGGACGCCGGGACGCGTAGCCCGTAGATGCCGAGCGCCTTCATCCGCTCGATCATGGCCTCCGGGTAGCGATCGGTGGCCTCGTACTCGGCGACGTGGCCGCGGACCTCGTGGTCGACCCAGCGTGCGACGAGGTCGACGATGGCGCGCTCGTCCGCGTCGAGCGCGGTGCCGTCGTTCATGCCGACCTTCCGGTGTGTCCATCGATGATCGGGGGGCCGTCCGGAACCTCGGGAGGACCTCCTCGGCGAACCGCTGGAGCCCCTCCATCGCGGCTTCGAGCGGCATCCCCGGCCAGTTCAGGCGTAGGTGCATGCGATCCACGCCGAGCGCCCGGTACCGCTCGATCTGCGAGGCGCACTCGTCGGGGTCACCGAGGATGAAGCGGTCATCGGCGAGCTCCTCCAGCGGCACGGCGAAGTCCTCCTCGCCGGGCAACGCCTCGTCCTGACCCCCAGGCGTCGTAGGCGTCGTACTTCGCGGCGAGGTAGGGACCGGCGACGCGGAAGGCGTGTGCTCTCGACTCGCCGCAGTACAGCTCCCGCGCCATGGGGAAGGTCGGCTCGGGGTGGCCGGCTTCGGCGGCCGTGCGCCGGTAGAGCGCGACCTGCTCCGCGATCGTCGCGAACCGCGCGTGGGCGTTGATGTTCCAGGGCAACCCCCACCGTGCGGCCCGGGCGACCGCCGCGTCGGCGTTGGCGGCTATCCAGATCGGGGGATGGGGCCGTTGGACGGGCCGGGTCGTGCAGGTGACCGCATCGAGTGAGAACCCCTCACCCTCGGCGGTCACCTCCTCCTCGGTCCACAGGGCCCGCAAGCGTCTCGACGAGCTCCCGTAGCCGTCGGACCCGGTGCCGCTGGTCGACCCCGAACGCGGCGTACTCGACGTCGCGGTACCCGAGCGCGAGGCTCAGGCCGACCCGCCCTCCGGACAGCACGTCCAGGGACGCCCAGCGTCTCGGCCAGCTCGACGGGGTTGTGCAGCGGCGCGACCAGCGTGCTGATGAGCCGCATCGAGCCCGTCTCCGGGACGAGCCGCGCGAGCAGGGGTACCGGCTGGAGGATCTGGAGGGGGTCGAGCAGGTAGTGCTGCCCGGTCGTGACGTACCCGAAGCCGGCGTCCCGGACCGCGTGCACGAAGGTCAGCAGCTGCTCGAACCTCGTCCCGAGATCCTCGCCTCGCGGCTGCTGCGCGAGACCGAGCAACGAGACGCCGAACTCCACGGGCGGCTCCCTCCGGTCCTATGATCCCACATCTCGGCCTCCGCTGCGCGGGCAGATCCGAGTCAGGGCAGCAGGATCAACAGGGCAGGTACCGAGATCATCACGAGCACGACCCGAACCGTGTGGAAGAGCGCGACCTCCAGCGGCCCCTCACCATCCTCGATCGCGAGGACGGTCAGCACTTCGAGCGCCCCCGGCGAGGTCGCCATCAGCCCACCGGGGATGAGGAGCCCAGCCGGTCGAGGCCGAGGCGATGCCCCAACCGGCGACCACCAGCAGCAGCGCAGCGAACACGGCGGAGCCGAGCGTGGCGCCGAGGACCCCGACCGTCTCGGCACTCATGCGGATCCCGACGGTGATCCCGACCCCGACCATCACGATGGAGCGGACCGCGTGGACAGGTGCCAGTTCCGATCGTGGCCGAGGACCACCACGCCCGAGCCGACGGCAGCGCCGAAGACGATCCCGCCGGGGAGGCCCGTGAGGTAGGGGAGCGCCGCACCGACGAGCGCGGCCACGGCAACGAACGCCCAGTCGATCACGCGGGCAGACCGGGGCGGGGGCCGTCCTCGGCGTACGATCGTCTCCGGCGGCGGCGGTGAGACCGCCTGCGCAGCAGCCGCACCAGCGGTGGGACCGTCGCGACCACCACCACGATCCGGATGACGTGGAACAACGCGACCTCGGTCTCGCCCCGTCCGTACTCGGCTGCAGCCGCGATCAGGACGACCAGCGCGCCGGGCGAGGTGGCGAGCACCGCAGCGGGGGGCGCAACCCCGTCCACTCCAGGAGCAGGGCGACCACCACGCCCGCGACGATGAGGACGGCGGCGGAACCGCCGCGGGCCCCGCCATCGGGGCGAGCTGGTTCAACCGGTCGCGGGTGACGAGCGTGCCGATGATCACCCCGACCGCAACGAACAGTGCAGCCGTCCCGAGGAACGGGGCCTGGAGCTCGAGGCTCATCCCGAGCGTCACGAGGGCGGAGCCGACCATCGCTCCGAGGAGCAAGCCACCGGGCAGACGGAGACGTTCGGCGAGCAGCGCCCCGCCGGTGGCGGCGGCGAGGGTCACGACCCAATGCATACGACCCTCACGGGACTCCGCCTCATCGGAGCGTCGCGATGACGGACTTGACCTGGGTGTAGTCCTCGAGGGCTTCGAGACCCTTCTCGCGTCCGTACCCGCTCCGCTTCACGCCACCGAACGCGATCTCGACGCCTCCGTAGTTCCAGTCGTTGACGAAGACCTGGCCGGCCTCGAGCCGAGCAGCCACACGGTGGGCCCGCGACAGGTCCGTCGTCCACACGCCGGCGGCCAGCCCGAAGTCGGATGCGTTCGCGAGGCGGATGGCCTCGTCCTCGTCGTCGAACGGGAGCACGCAGAGGACCGGGCCGAAGATCTCCTCCCGCGCGATCCGCATGTCAGGGGTGACGCCGGTGTAGATGGTGCGGCGTGGTGAACCAGCCCTCCTCGGCTCCCACCGGCGCACCCCGCCGCCGACCGCGGCGCGAGCACCCTCCTCCGCGGCCACACGGTGGTACTCCTGCACCCTGATGTGCTGGGCACGGGTGATCAGCGGGCCGAGCTGCGCGTCCGGTCCCGGACCGACGCGCAGGCTCCGCGACGAGGTCGGTCATGCCTCGACGAACTCGTCGTGGACCGACCTCTGGACCAGACAGCGGGTGCCGGCGCTACAGACCTGACCGGAGTTCCGCGTGAACGCCAGGACCGACCCCTCGGCGGCGCGGCCCAGGTCCGCGTCGGCGAAGACGAGGTTGGCCGATTTGCCACCGAGCTCGAGCGTGCAGGGCACCACCCGTTCGGCCGCGAGGGCCGCGACGCGCTGCCCGGAGGCCACCGAGCCGGTGAAGACGATCTTGCGGACGTCGGGATGGCGACCAACGCCTCCCCCGCCTCCGAACCGTCCCGAGGACGACGTTGCACACGCCCGGAGGCAGCCCCGCCTCCTCGGTCGAGGAGGCGGACGAGCTCGACGGACCCTGCGGAGGTGGCTTCCGATGGCTTCGCGACGAGGGTGTTCCCCACCCCGATCGCGGGCGGGAGGCTGCGACCCGAGCTGGAGGAGGGGGCTGTTCCACGGCAGGATGTCGGCGACCACGCCGAAGGGCTCCCTGCGCGTGTAGGCGTGACGCCCGGGTCCGAGGTCGATGGCCTGTCCACGGAACGCGGCGAGCACGCCGGCGTAGAACTGGAAGTAGTCCGCGACGACGCGGACCCCCGACTCGACCGTGGCGGCCGGCTTCCCGGTCTCGGTGCCCTCGATCTCGGCCAGGGCCGACGGCGTTCCGACGGATGACCTGGGCGCCGTCGAGGAGCACCTGCGCACGCTCGGCCGGCGATCTGTCACGCCAGGCGGGGAACGCCTCCTTGGCCGAGCGGACCGCCACGTCGACGTCGGCGGCGTTCCCGCGCGCGAACTCGAAGGCTGGCGTCGCGGTCCGCGGGTCGTAGCCCGTGAGGTACTCGCCGGATGCGGGCACGATCGAACGCCCGTCGACGAGGTGGTCGAAACGGCGCACCTCGGGTGCTCCTGCGTCGTCATGCCTCGAGGTCGAGCGTCTCGCGACCTGTCGGAAGGCCTCGGAACCGGCGGGGATGCCGCAGTAGACCGACACCTGGATCAGTACCGCCTGGATCTCCTCGAGCGTGCATCCGTTGTTGAACGCGCCCTTGAGGTGGGTGCGGAACTGCGGCTGGCGGTTCATCGCCGCCAGGATCGCGAGGTTGATCAGGCTCCGGGTCCGCTTCGGCAGCGCATCGTCGGCCCAGACGTCCCCCAGCAGTACTCGAGCAACAGATCCGAGAACGGCTTGTTGAAGTCGTCCTCCCGGGGCGGGTTCGCCGCCACCTGCTCCGCGCCGAGCACCTGCTCGCGAGCCACCCGACCTCGTTCTCTGCGGCTCCATGGTGTCACCTTCCATCGGTCGTCGGCGGGGTCCGGACGTCCGGCCCGGCCGGGGGGTCGGCCGCGAACACGGCCGCGATCTCATCCTCGGGCACCGGCGCCAACAGGCGACCGAGCCGCTCCTGTTCCTGCAACATCGTCACGCGCGAGTCGCGGTCCCCCCAGCCGCGGGCGGCCGCCTCCTCCAACCGGGCGAGCACCTCGGCGATGCGAGGGACCTCCGCGCCGACGGCGGCGGCGAGGTCGACCAGCAGCTGGGTGTCCTTGCGCGCGAGCGTCAGGCTCAGGGCTGGGGGGTCGTAGCGCTGCGGGAGGAAGTGCGCAGCGAGCCCGTCGAAGGTCCGGCGTCGACCGACCGCGCCTTCACGGACGTTGCGCCACAGCGTGAGCGGATCCACTCCGGCGCGGTCCGCGAGCGTGAACAGCTCGGCGAACAGGAGGTTCATCGCGTTCCCGGTGGCGTTGTGTGCGAGCTTGACGACGGTGCCAGCACCCACGTCCCCGACGCGCGCGACGCGGTCGGCGAGGTCGTCGAGCACCGGCCGGGCGCGTTCGAACGCGGTCGCGTCCCCACCGACCCAGACCGAGAGCTTGCGGCTCGCCGCACCGGACGGCCCGCCGCTGACCGGCGCGTCGAGGAACGCCATCCCCCGGGCGGCGTACCGCTCCGCGAGGCCACACACCCCGTCCCAGGAGTTGGTCGACAGGTCGAGGTGGACCGTCCCGGGCACCGCCCCCGCCAGGATGCCATCGGCGCCCGTCGCGACCGACGTGACCTCGACCGGCCCGGGCAACGAGGTCAGCACCAGCTCGACCGCGGCCGCGACGTCGCGGGGGCTGTCCGGCGGCGACGGCGCCGGCCGCCACCAGGGTGTCGGCAGCATCAGGTCGGGCATCGTGCACGACGACCTCGTGGCCCCGGTCCACGAGGTTGTGTGCCATCGTGGCGCCCATGGTCCCGAGCCCGATGAACCCGACCTGCACGTCGCGCTCCTCGTCGTCCGCGCCACCCGGCGGGGCCGGGGGGACCCGCAGTCGGGCTCACGCGTTTCCGATATCCTACATCATACAGAGCGCTGGGCACCCCGCCGCCCGAGAGGGGCGAGCAGTGATCGAGGGAGGAGCACCGCCCGCGGGGGCGCCGACGGGCAGCGCCGCGTCACCCGGACTGTCGGTGCAGGAGGTGGCCGACGCGGTCGCAGCGGTGACGATCCACCGGCCCCCCAACAACTTCTTCGACACGCCGCTGATCCGGGCGATCGCCGACACCTTCGATGCCCTCGAGGGAACGGGGTGTCGCGCGATCGTCCTGCGCTCGGAGGGGAAGCACTTCTGCGCAGGGCGCGACTTCTCCGAGCCGCGCGACGAGGGCGACGCCCCGGAGCAGCTCTACGCCGAAGCGGTCCGGCTCCTGACCGGTCGCGCTTCCGTGGGTGGCCGCGATCCAGGGTGCCGCGATCGGCGGCGGGTTCGGACTCGCGCTCGCTGCCGACTTCCGCGTCGGGACACCGCGGGCCAGGTTCGCCGCCAACTTCAGCCGCCTCGGGCTGCACCACGGGTTCGGGATGTCGGTGCTGCTCCCCCGCCTCGTCGGGCATCCAGGCGTCGACGGAGCTGCTGTACACCGGCGAGCGGATCGACGGTCAGCGCGCCGCCGACATCGGGCTGCTGGACCGGCTGGTCGACGAGGCCACGCTCGACGCCGAGGCGGCGGCCTTCGCCGCCCGGCTGGCTGCCGCCGCCCCGCTGGCGCTGCGCTCGATCCGAACGACGCAGCGGGGTGACCTGGCCGAGCGGTTCACCCGGGCGACCGAACACGAGGCGAAGGAGCAGGCTCGCCTGCGCTCGACCGAGGACTTCCAGGAGGGGATCGCCGCCGGCAGGGAGCGACGAGAGCCCCGGTGGGTCGGCCGGTGAGCCGCCGGGACGCCCCGCAGCCGACGGCGGACGACGACCGTCGCACCGTCCGGATCGTGGTCCTCGACGACCACCAGGCCGCCGCGCACCGGTACCTGCCCGTCGACGAGCTGCGCCGGTGGTGCGATCCCGACCTCACGATCCACACCGACGTCGCCGCCACCGAGGACGAGCTCGTCGCTCGCCTCCGGGACGCCGAGGTCGTCGTCGTCATGCGCGAACGCTCGCCGCTCCCCGCCCGCGTCCTCGAACGCCTCGACGCGACCCGGCTGATCGTCGACCAGTGGAGCCCGCAACGCCGCCATCGACCACCGTGCTGCGGCGGCTCGCGGCATCGTCGTGTGCGGCACCCGAGGCAAGGATGCGGCCCCCGCCGAGCTCGCGTGGGCGCTCCTGCTCGCGCTCGTGCGTCGCGTGCCAGCCGAGGATGCCGGGATACGCGCCGGCCGGCTGGGGGGTGCACGTCGGGACACACCCTCGAGGGCCGACGGCTCGGGATCCTCGGCGTACGGCGACATCGGGGCGCGCGTGGCCCGCTACGGCCTCGCGTTCGGCATGGAGGTCCTCGCCGCACAGCCGGAGCCTGACGCGAGACCGCGCTCGCGGGCGGCGTGAGCGCCGTCGACAGCGAGACGCCTGCTGAGGGAATCCGACGTCGTGAGCCTCCACCTCAAGCTCACGGCCGGAGACCGCCGGGACCGTCGGTCGCAGCGAGCTCGGCCTCATGCAGCGTTCGGCGGTGCTGGTGAACACCGCACGCGGGGGGCTGGTCGACGAACCCGCGCTCGTCGATGCGCTCCGAGGATGGCACGATCGCCGGCGCCGGGCTCGACGTGTTCGCCGTGGACCCCTCCCGGCCGACTCGCCGCTGCGCGGGCTGGACAACGTGGTCATGACCCCTCACGTCGGGTACGTGACCGATGACCGGTACCGCTCGTACTTCGGCCAGGCGGTCGAGAACATCGTCGCCTACCTCCGCGGCGCCCCGATCCGCGAGCTCGTCTGACCACCTCACCGCCGGCCCGGCCGGCCCATCCCCACCCGGCGTGCACCACCCCGACACCCGAGGCCCGACCCGAAGGAACCCGCCATGCGTGACGCCGTCATCTGCTCCCCGCTCCGGACCGCGGTGGGCCGCTACGGCGGCGTGCTGCGGACGGTCTCCCCGCAGGAACTCGGTGCCACCGTCATCCGTGCCATCCTCGACCGCACCGGGCTCGACCCCGAGGCCATCGACGACGTCATCCTCGGCACGGGCTACCCGAGCGGCGAGTCCCCGAGCCTCGGTCGCGTCGCGGCGCTCGACGCCGGGCTGCCCGTGAGCGTCCCCGGCGCGCAGGTCGACCGCCGTTGCGGGTCGGGCCTCTACGCGGTCCTCGTCGGCGCGATGCAGGTCCAGACGGGCCAGGCGGACGTCGTCCTCGCGGGCGGCGCCGAGAGCATGAGCCAGGTGGAGTTCTACACCCAGGGCTTCCGGTTCGACCACCCCCCCGCCGACCTCCGCCTCCACGACCGGCTGGCTCGCGGACGCGTCACCGCCGGCGGCAGGGACCACCCCGTCGAGGGTGGCATGATCGAGACGGCCGAGAACCTGCGGGCCGAGTTCGAGATCCCTCGCGAGGAGCAGGACGAGCTCGCGTTGCGGTCCCACCAGCGCGCCGTCGCCGCGCAGGAGGCCGGGAGGTTCGACGACGAGTTGGTCCCGGTCACCGTCCCCGGCCGCAAGGGTGACACCATCGTCGACCGGGACGAGCACCCGCGCGCCGACTCCACCCTCGACAAGCTCGCCTCCCTCCGTCCGGTCCGGGAAGCCCTGGACGCCGGGGCGACGGTGACGGCCGGCAACGCGAGCGGCCAGAACGACGGCGCAGCGATCTGCGTCGTGACCACGCCGGAACGTGCCGACGAGCTCGGCCTCGAACCCATGGCACGGCTCGTCTCTTGGGCGATGAGCGGTGTGGAACCCCACCGGATGGGGATCGGCCCCGTGCCCGCCACGGAGGCCGCGCTCGCCCGTGCCGGGCTGACGATGGACGATCTCGACCTCATCGAGCTCAACGAGGCGTTCGCCGCCCAGGTGCTCGCCGTGACCCGGTCCTGGGGCCTCGGGGAGGCCGACCTCGAGCGCCTCAACGTCAACGGCTCGGGCATCTCGCTCGGCCACCCGGTCGGCGCGACGGGTGCACGCATCCTCGCCACGCTGTTGCACGAGCTGCGTCGTCGCGAGGTGCGCTACGGGCTCGAGACGATGTGCATCGGTGGCGGGCAGGGTCTGAGCGCGATCTTCGAGCGGGTCGGCTGATCGCGCCCGCAGGACGGCGATCACCGATCGACCGGCCCCGCGCGCCGGGGGCGATGTCGCGAGATCCACGTACACCGCGAGGCTGCTCGGGTTCCGCATGGCGCCCGGGGTGGCGACCGCCTCGAACGGTTCGCCCTCCAGGAGCCGCTTGACGGGCACCTCCATCTTCTTGCCCGACATCGTCCGGGGAACGGCGTCGACGACGTGGATCTCGTCGGGGACGTGGCGCGGCGACAGCTGCCCGACCGGATCGCCCTCCGGAGCTCGGTCACGAGAGCGGGGACGTCGGCCGGCATCGGTCGACCACGAACAGCACGAGCGCGCCCTCCCGTGGCCCGGCCGCGACGTGCACGACCAGGCTGTCCGCGACGGCCGGCGAGCGTTCGACGACCGCGTAGAACTCCGCGGTCCCCATGCGGACGCCGCCCGGTTGAGCGTCGCGTCCGACCGCCCGCTGACGATGCAGGTGCCGCGGGCGGTGAACTCGATCCAGTCGCCGTGCCGCCACACGTCCGGGTACCGACCGAAGTACGCGGCGTGGTACCGCCGGTCCCCCGGGTCATCCCAGAACCGCACCGGCATCGAGGGCATCGGCGCGGTGATGACGAGCTCGCCACGACGGCCGACCACGGACCGGCCGTGGTCGTCGAAGGCCTCAACCCGGACACCGAGGCAGCGGCAGGCGATCTCCCCGGCGTGCACCGGGTGGAGCGGGCTCGAGCCGACGCAGTGCCGTCAGACGTCGGTGCCACCGGACGCCGAGGACAGCTGCAGATCGCGACCCACGTGCTCGTACACCCACGAGTACCCCTCGAGCGGGAGCGGAGATGCCGTGGAGTTGAGCGAGCGCAGGCGGGAGAGGTCGAAGGTCGCGCCCGGTGACGAGCCCCGCTCGTCGGCACCGTTCGAGCATGGCCGCCCCCATGCCGAGCACGGTGACGTGCAGCTCGGCAGCGAGCTGCCAGAGACGTCGACAGGTCGGGCCAGGTCGGGTCACCGTCGAAGAGCACCACGCGTGCTGCCCACCAGCAGGCTCGACGCCAACCGGTTCCACATCATCCACCCGTCGTGGTGAACCAGAGGATCCGGTCCCGCTCGTCGACGTCCTGGTGGAACGCGAGCACCTTCAGGTGCTCGAGCAGGATCCCTCCGTGGCCGTGCACGATCGCTTTCGGCAGGCCGGTCGTGCCGAGCTGTAGAGGACGTAGAGCGGGTGGTGGAAGGGCACCGGGACGGCCTCCGGGGACGCGTCCTCCTCGTCGAGCAGCGACGTCCACGGCCGCGCTCCGGGGACCTTGGTCTCGGCCGTCGACGGGTCGAGGTAGGGGATCACGACCGTCTCACGCAGGCTCGGGAGCGCGGCGCGGATCTGGGCGACCTCGGTCGTCCGGTCGATGCGCTTGTCCCCGTAGCGGTACCCGTCCACCACCAGCAGCAGCGACGGTCGGATCTGGGCGACCCGATCCACCACGCTCGCGACGCCGAACTCGGGCGGACACGAGGACCACACGGCCCCGATGGAGGCACACGCGAGGAAGGCGACGAGGGTCTCGGGCACGTTCGGCGCGTACGCCACCACGCGATCACCGGTCCCGATCCCGAGCCGCCGGAACGCACGGGCGACCCGGCCGACCTGTTCCGCGAGCTGGTCCCAGCTCAGGGTGACGTCCTCGCGGGTCTGGGACCGGGCGACGACGGCGGGCTCCGGGCCGCGACGGCGCAGCGCGTGTGCCGCGAAGTTGAGCCGCGCCCCCGGGAACCAGCGGGCACCGAAGACCCGCTCGTCCTCGAGCACCGTGGTGGCCGGGGTGTCGAACGCGACGTCGAACTCCTCGACGACGGACGACCAGAAGCCCTCGAGATCCCGCACCGACCAGCGCCAGGTGTCGTCGTAGCCGTCGAAGGGCGTGCTCGTCGCGACGCTCATCCGTTGCAGGTATCGGCCGAGTCGGGTGCGGTCCCATGCGTCGGCCGACGGCCGCCACAACACCTGCCCGCGTCGGACCTGCATCCGCTCCCCTCTCGCGTCGTCGGGCGATGTGCCCGTGCTGCTCAGAGGGCTGCGAGCGCCCGCCCGGCCACCGCCTGCCCGATGGCGAGCGACGCCGTCGCGGCCGGCGACGGAGCGTTGAGCACGTGCACCACCCGGCCGGCCCCCCGGAACTGGAAGTCGTCCACGAGGTCACCGGTCGCGGAGACGAGCTGCGCCCGCACGCCCCACGGTCCACGTCGCAGATCCTCGAGCTCGATCTCGGGCACGTACCTCCGGACCTCGCGCAGCGTGGCGCGCAGCACCCGGTCCCGCCAGACCTCGCCGACCGCGACACCCGCGTGCTTGCTCGCGAGCTTCCAGGTCCCCCGGAAGCTCAGGGTCGCACGCAGGTCACGACCGTCGATGCTCCACGGGCGATCCCCGCCCTCGCGCCGGCCAGCACCGCGTTCGGGCCGACCCAGACCTGCCCGTCGATCCGCCGGGTCAGATGGACCCCGAGGAAGGGCAGTCCCCACCGACGGGGACGGGGTAGATGTTGCCACGGACGAGGTGGCTGCGTTCCGGTCGCAGCGCGAGCCACGACCCGCGGAAGGGCAGGATGCGTTCGGTCTCGGATCCCTCGGTCCACGCAGCCACGCGATCGGCTTGGAGCCCCGTGCACGTGATGACGACCGCAGCCTCGAGGTCGCCTTCGGTGGTTCGGACACGGCAACCGGTGGATCGCTCGGCGACGTCCAGCACCTCGACCCCGGTTCTGACCTGCCCTCCCCCGGCGGTGACCACCCGTTCCAACGCGCGGCACACCTCCCCGAAGTCGGTGACGGCCGTCTCCGGCGTCCACAGGCCGGCCACCCCCGCGACGTGGGGCTCGTGCTCCAGGAGCCCCTCCCGATCCAGTGCCCGCGATCTCGACCCCGTTGGTGCGGGCTCGATCGCGCAAGGCCGTGAGCCCGCGCAGCTCGGACCGGTCGACCGCGACGACCACCTTCCCCGTGCGTTCGAGCGGCACCCCGTGTTCGGCGCAGAACCGCTCCATCTCGGCCTTGCCGGACCGGCACCAGCGCGCCTTGGCCGACCCCGGCGGGTAGTAGAGCCCCGCGTGCAGGACCCCGGAGTTGCGTGACGACTGCTGTCGCCCGACCGCGTCCTCGCGCTCGAGCACCGTCACGTCGAGGTCGGGACGGGACTCGAGCAGTCGGTGCGCGGTCGCCAGACCGACGATCCCCCCGCCGACGACGACGACGCGCTCGCTCATGTGATCTCCAGCGCTGTCTGCAGGGTGTGACCTCCAGGTGGCATCGACCTCGATGGATCGATCCGGCCTACATGATATATCCTGTGTCCCTCGTCGAGGGAGTCGACCGTGGTCACGATGGGGCTCGTTTCGCCCGGTTCCATGGGAGCGGGGGTGGGTGCAAGCGCCGTGGCTGGTGGGACCCGCGTGCTCTGGGCGTCCTCGGGGCGCAGCGACGCCTCGCGGCGCCGCGCCGTCGAAGCGGGGCTCGAGGACGCGGGTGACCTGCGGTCGCTGTGCGAGGAGACCGAGATCCTGCTGTCCGTCTGCCCGCCGCACGCAGCGGTCAACACCGCCGAGGAGGTGGCGGCGGCCGGCTTCGAGGGGGTCTACGTCGACGCCAACGCGGTCGCACCGGCGACAGCCCGCACCATCGCCGAGCGCCTCGGTCCCCGCGCACGGTTCGTCGACGGCGGCATCATCGGTGCACCCCCCACTCCCACCAACGCGACCCGGCTCTACCTCGCCGGGGACGCCGCCCCGATGGTCGCCGGCCTGTTCGAGGCAGGGTCGTTGGAGGCCATCGTGATGGCGGGCGATCCCCGGCCGCGTCGGCGCTGAAGGTCGCCTTCGCAGCGTGGACCAAGGGCAGCAGCGCGCTGTTGCTCGCCGTTCGCGCCTACGCGGCCGCCGAGCACATGGAAGACGACCTGCTCGAGGAGTGGTCGCGGTCCTGCCCGACCTCCCGGAGCGCACCTCGACGACGGCGGCCTGGGTGGGCCCCCGAGCCTGGCGGTGGGCCGGGGAGATGGACGAGATCGCTGGGGCGTTCGCCGCCGCGGGCCTCCCGGACGGGTTCCACCGCGGTGCGGCCGAGGTCTGCCGTCGCCTCGACGGACGCAAGGACCAGCCGGGGACCACCGTCGACGAGGTGGTCAGCGACCTGCTGGCTGGTCCTCGCGGCGGCTGACCGCGAGGAAGAGCGGGTAGTCGCGTCCGTGCCGGTGCAACTGGTAGCAGGTGCGGAACTCCGGGGTCCCGAACCCGACCTCGCGCAGCCACCCCGTGAGCTGCTCTCGGTCGAACCCGTCGTGACCATCGAACCCCTCGCCGTGGAACGACCCGTCCTCGCGCTCGAGGTCGACGATGCACAAGGTGCCCCCGGGCACGGTGAGCTGCGCGAGACCGAGGAGGACCGGCGAGAGGTCCGGGATGTGGTGCAGCACCATCGCAGCGACGATGAGATCGAACCGCTCGTCCGGGGCCGGGTCACGCGAGAGGTCGAGGTCGAGGACCCGTGCGTTCGGGAGCACCCCGACCGCGGCCTTCTCCTCCAGAACGTCCCGCATGCCGCGCGAGGGGTCGCTCACCGTGATGCTCGCCACGTCCGCGGCGAGCTCCTGGGCGAGCAGGCCCGTGCCGGCGCCGTACTCGAGGAGGCGGCTCCCCGGGTGCGGAGCCACCGCTTCCCGGATCGAGGCCGCGGCTGCGACCGCCCGGGCACGCTTTGCGGGGTCGTCGTCCCACGTGCTGGCACGCTCGTCGAAACTCTGCATCATCGCTCCCCTGCCCAGGACGTCGGCGGTGTCTCCCCCGGACCGCGCGGGCACGGGTGCCGACTCGACGACCGCGCTCGCGTGGTGCGGCGAAGTGTGGCACGCCGGGCCTCGCTCACGGGTGTCGGCTGCCCCCACTGTGGTCCGCATCCGCGAGCCCGTACCTTCCCCCATCCGACGACGCCCGAGGAGGTCGGAGGTGACCACACGCGTCGCGGTCGTCGGTGGTGGGGTCGCGGGCATCGCGACGGTCAGGGCACTCGTCGAGCGGGGTGTCGAGGTCGACGCGTTCGAGCGCAGCGACCGGCTCGGTGGCGTGTGGTCGGCGGGCAACCCGTACGGCGTGTCGGCCGCCTACGACACCCTCCACCTCAACAGCTCGCGCCGGATGACGCAGTGGCCCGACCTCCCGATGCCGCGCGACTGGCCGCACTACCCGAGCGCTGCCCAGCTCGAGCGCTACCTCAACGTCTACGCCGACCGGTTCGGTATCCGTGAGTGCTACCGGTTCGGGACCTCCGTGGAGCACGCGGGCCGGCGAGACGACGGCGGCTGGGACGTCGAGCTGTCCAGCGGCGAGGTTCGGCGGTACCACCTCCTGGTCGCAGCCAACGGTCACCACCAGGAACCGAACATCCCGGAGCTCCCGGGCGCGTTCGACGGCGAGGTGATCCACGCTCACGACTACACCACCCGCGAGCAGCTCCGTGACCGCGACGTCGTGGTCCTCGGGCTCGGCAACAGCGCGATGGACATCGTGGCCCAGGCCGCCAAGGTCGGACGGTCGGCGACCCTCACCGCCCGCCGCGGCTACCACGTCCTCCCGAAGTTCCTGTTCGGCATCCCGCTCGATCAGTTCCCGAACGACCCGCGCGTCCCGTTCGGGATCCGCCGCCGGGTCCTGGGTGCGCTGCTCCGGGTCGGGCACGGGACGATGTCGAGCTTCGGCCTGCCCGAACCCGACCACGCGCTCGGGAGCTCGCACCCGACGGTCAGCCACGACGTCTTCGACGAGCTCCGCCGCGGCGCCATCACGGTCAAGCCGATGATCGCCCGTCTCGACGGGGACGCCGTGGAGTTCGTCGACGGGTCCCGGGTCCGCGCGGACCTCGTCGTGCTGGCGACCGGTTACCGCATCGTCTTCCCGTTCCTCGACCCCGAGGTGCTGTCGGCTCCGGCCAACGACATCGCCCTGTACCGCAACATGTTCGACCCTCGTTGGGCCGACCTCGTCGTCGCCGGACTGGTCCAGACCGTCGGGTCGAACATCCGGATGGCCCACGCGCAGGGCCAGCTCATCGGCGACTGGGCTGCGGGGACCTACCGGCTCCCCGACGAAGCGACGATGCGCGAGGCGATCGCCGCGAACAGCGCCGCCCTCCGCGAGCGGTACGTGGCATCGTTGCGGCACACCCTGCAGGTCGACCACGCCGAGTACCTGCGCCTGATCGACCGGGAACGTCGCGAGGGTGCCGCGCGGGCCTGGCCCGTCTGACGGGGTTGGGCGCTCGCGACACCGGCGACCTCGACCAGCATCGACAACGCCTCGTTGCGTCTCGGACGTGGAGGTTCAGGGGAGATCCTCGACCTCCCCCCGCTCGAGATCGACGCGGACGTGACCGGCGCGCTCGTCGAGGACCGCACGGATCGGCTGTGAGGTACTGGGATGCATCGGCAGTGGTGCCACGGCAGGCACTCGAGCGGCTCGAGCAGCTCGAGGCCGCCCTCCTCATCGCTCTCGAGGCTGGTCCGTCACACGCCGACATCGCTCGCGTCCAGCCGGCGGCGGCCGACCTCGAGGTTCGCATGGTCTGCCGCGACCCGGCCTGCCGACCAACCGGTGCCGTTGCTGATCGAGGTCGTCCTCTGCACGAGCTCGGGGAAGGCCTCACGCGCCGCGTCCTCCACCCGGTCGCCGCGGGCTGCCAGGACCGGCAGGAGCCGGCCGTCGTCGCCGGCCGCCGCGACCTGCTCCTCGGTCGCGCGTCGCAGCCGTTCACCGATGCGTTGCCCGAAGCCGTACAGGAACGATCGGCGGAACGAGCGGGTCCGTGATCGGCCGGCCGCATCGCGACGTGGCCCTTGTCGGACCATCGCCGCCGTCGCCTGCGCCAACAGCGAGGTGGCCAGCAACTCGACCGCCTCGAGGTCGTGGTCGTAGCCGAACGCCGTGGTCCAACCGAACCCGCGCGAGTACACGACTCGGCAGCGGTTGGCCTCGGCCACCCGCGCGATCAGGTGGGCCTTCGCGTCCGCGTACGGGTCATCCACCAGGATGCGCCGCAGCGATGGATCCCCGACATCGTCGGCCTCGCGCAGCAACGCCTCGTCGATGGCATGTCGAGCGATCAGCTCCTGCGCCTTGGCGGTGAACGCCTCGGCCTCCTCCTCGAAGTCGGTCGCCTCGGCCTTGGCGAGCAACGCGCGGACCCGTCCGAGCATCCGAGCGTCGAGATGTCCCGTCGCGGCGGCAGACCGCGTCCCGCGCTGGTCCGGAGCAGGCATGGCGTGGGGGATCGCAGGGAGACGGCTGAGGAAGCTGAGCACCTCGATCAGATGCCGCAGCCGGTCGACGTCGAGCGGTAGGTGAGCGGCCGGGGCCTCGGCGAGTTCCGCCAGCTGGTCCGCCCAGCGGGGGTGGAGCGACTCCCCGCGACGCTGCCGAGCTCGCCCGTCGGCGACCGCCTGCTCGGCGATCACCTCGGCGTGGACGGTGGTGAGCTGGCGTGACGCGACGTGCGCGAGCTCGGCGGGCGTCCAGCCTCGCGACCACAGCTGCGGCATCACGGCGGCGAGGGTCGCCTGCGCCACATCGAGCGCTGGCTGCAGCTGGTCGGTGAGCGTGTCGAGGAGCTCAGCGAAGCGCGCCGGGTCGTGGCCGAACGCGCTGATGGCCGCTCGGAGGAGGTCCTCCACGCGCGATGCTCCCTGCGAACCTTCGTGCCGGTCCGGCTCAGAGTGCTCGTGGCGTCGGCCACCGGAGGGGCCGGTCCCGGTCGGTCGCCCATGCGGTGGTCGGGTCGACCGCTGCTTGCGGCGCTTCTTGGCCGCCCGTCGCTGCTGGTTGTTCCTGCCCATGGGTCCATGCTGCCAGACGACCACGACACCGCACCGGATGGCGTGCCAGACCCTGTGGACCACTCGCCGCGTCGATCCGCACCTCGACGGAGCTCAGTTCAGTGGCGCTGGTCGAGTGCCTCCGGGAGTACGCGGCGAACGTCGGGCAGCTCGTTGAAGTCGGTGTCGACGGACACGATCCCCTCCAGACCGTGAGAACCGGTGGAGGATCTCCTGCACGACCGCGGCGGAGACGACCGCCTCGAGGTGTCCTTCCTCCACCTGCTGGAGGACCGCGCGACAGGCCTCACGGTGGGGATGGTCGGCCCCGCCGGCGTACATGATGACCGAGGTGTCGATGAGCAGGGTCACCGGGTCGCGCCCCCGACGATCTCACGTTCGAGGACCTCCCAGTCGTCGACCGGGCCTCCAACGCGTAGAGGTCGGCCAGGGCGCGGTGTCGACCTTCTGGGTCGTCTGCTGGCCGTAGCCGTCGATGGCGTCCCGGATGACGGCACCCACGGAACGCGAGGTGCTAGCGGCGATGCGCTCGACCTTTCGGCGCGCTGCTCGGGGCTGAGCAGCACCTAGGAGTCGGCGAGGAACCCCGCCGGATCGAGTATCGCGACCTCACCCCACCTGCCGAGGCCCAGCACGTGGCGATCACCACTCACGATGAGCGTTGCCCCAGACGCGGACGCGACCTCCAGCACGCGGTCATCGTCCGGATCGGCCACGATCACGCTGACCCGCTCGTCCGGCTCGACGATCTCGCCGATCCGGACGATCTGGGTCAGCGCGGCCCGTACGTGGTCGTCCTGCCACGCGAACTTCTCGGTGAGCACCCGGCCCAGCTCCGCCAGCAAGGGCGGTGAGGTCACCAGCGTGATACGTCCCTCGATGGCGAGCCGGTACACCTGTTCGGGGACCCCACCGGGGAACACCAACGCCGACACCAGCACGTTCGTGTCGACGACGACCTTCACGCCCCGCGCACCTCGGCGATCAGCCGCGCGACATCCTCCTCGCTGCTCACCCCGACGTCTCGCGCCCGCGCTGCGCCGTAGCGTTGGAGGGTCTCGAACTGGCCGACCTCCCGGTACGCCCGATAGACCCGAAGCATCTCGCGGAACAGTTCACTGCGGGGGAACCTCACCGCCCCTCGGACGCCGGCTGCGAACCGGGCCTGCTTGCGTCGCGCTTGGGCCATCACGAGCGGCGCCACCAGACCGGCGACGCGCGGGAGCGCGGCGTAGAGCCGGACGAGGCCACCCCGCCACCTCGGCACGCTGACCACCGGGCGGGGCCGCTGGAGCACGTCGACGACCACGGCAGCGACCTGCTCGGGCGTGAGGAGCGTGCCCGACCACGACAGCGCGGCTTCCGGGTCATCGAGCTTGTCGTGCAGCATCGGGGTCCAGATCCCGTCGGGACAGACCGCCGTGACGTGGACGCGCTTCGACCCCTGACGCCGCAGGTCCAGACCGGTGCCGACCGAGTACGCCAGGGCCGCGTGCTTGGTGGCCGAGTACATCGTCTCGCCCGGCGGCGCCACCAGCCCGGCCAGCGACACGATGTTCACGACGTGACCGCGATCGGCGGGTCGCATGACGGCCAGCGCGGCCTGGGTGCCGTGGATCGTCCCGCGGACGTTGACGGCGAACACCTGGTCCACGACCGCGTCGCTGTGGGTCCACGACGGACCGGTCGGCAGGAGGCCGGCGTTGTTCACCCAGACGCCGAGCCCCGCCCCGGCATCGACCGCGCGGGCCAGCGCGGCGGCTGCAGCACCATCGGTCACATCGAGGTGGCAGCCGATCGCCTGGGGGCCGAGCTCGGTGGCCGCGGCGTCGGCGGCGGCCCGATCGATGTCCGCGATCCAGACCCGGTGACCACGCTCGATCAACGCGGCCGCGATCGCCTGGCCGAGGCCACCGGCGCCGCCGGTCACGACCGCGCCCATCGCCGCCGAAGATCGACGTCCCACGTTTCCGCTCCTCGTCCCGCTCACATCCCCCTACCGCCGGTGACCTCGACGACCGCGCCGGTGACGTAGCTCGACAGGTCCGAGGCGAGGAACAGCGCGACGTCGGCGACCTCGCCCGGTTCACCCATCCGCCCGAGCGGGATGCCGGCGATGCGTTCGGCCACCACGTCCTGCGGCATCGCGTCGGTCATCGCCGTGCGGATCAGGCCCGGGCTGGATGGCGTTCACGCGGATGCCGTACCGGGCTCCCTCCTTCGCCGACGCCTTGGTCATCCCGACGATGCCGGCCTTGGCGGCGCTGTAGTTGGTCTGGCCGAGGTTGCCGATCTTGCCGCTCAGCGACGACAGGTTGACGATCGCGCCGCCGCCGTCGCGACCGCGCATGTGGGTGAGCGCGGCCCGGGTACCCAGCCAGGTGCCCTGCAGGTGCACGTCGATCACCTGCCGGAACTGCTCGAGCGTCATCCGGTGGGCCACCGCGTCGCGGGTGATCCCGGCGTTGTTGACGAGCACGTCGACGCGACCGTGCGCGGCGATCGCGGCGTCGAAGATGGCCTGCACGTCGGCCTCCGAGGTCACGTCGCACGCGGCGCCGTGCGCTCGGTCCTCGCCCAGCTCGGACGCTGCAGACGCCGCGGCATCACCGTCGAGGTCCGCCAGCACGACGGTCGCACCCTGCTCGACGAACCGGGTGGCGATCGCCAGCCCGAGCCCCTGCGCGCCCCCCGTGACGATGGCGATCCGGTCCTGCAGCAGCACGGGTGAACTCCCTGGTCGACGGCCGCGACCGAGGCTAGTGGGCGACCCGGCGACCGGCCGCCGCGAACGACGACGTCCGCCCCCGGGCCGGCTCGTAGGATGGCCGACCTCCCGACCCCTGGAGCTCCACGTGGATCTGGCCTCGTCCGTCGCGCTCGTCACCGGTGGCGCCTCCGGGCTCGGCCTGGCGACCGTCCGCCGACTGGTCGGCCGGAGGCGCCCGGGTCGTCCTCGTCGATCTGCCCTCCTCCGACGGCAGCGCCGTCGCCGACGAGCTCGCGGGACGGCGTCCGGTTCGTCCCGGCCGACGTCACCGACGAGGACGCCGTGGCCGAGGCCATCGGGGTCGCCTCCGAGCTCGGCCGGCTGAACGTGGTCGTCAACTGCGCCGGCATCGGCCCGCCGGCTCGCGTCGTCGGCCGCGACGGCTCCCCCGCTCCGCTCGACGGGTTCCGCAAGGTGCTGGAGGTCAACCTCGTCGGCACCTTCAACGTGCTGCGCCTCGCCGCGGCGGAGATGGTCCGCCACGACCGTCGACGCCGAGGAACGTGGCGTCATCGTCAACACCGCTTCCGCCGCGGCGTTCGACGGGCAGATCGGACAGGCGGCCTACGCCGCGTCGAAGGGCGGCATCGTCGGCATGACGCTGCCCATCGCCCGCGACCTGGCCGACAAGCGCATCCGCGTCGTGACGATCGCACCGGGGCTGTTCGCCACCCCGCTGCTGATGGGGCTGCCGCAGGAGGCGATCGACTCGCTCGGCGCGCAGGTCCCCCACCCCTCGCGGCTCGGTGACCCGGCCGAGTACGCGCAGCTCGTGCAGGCCATCGTCGAGAACCCGATGCTCAACGGCGAGACCATCCGCCTCGACGGCGCCATCCGCATGGCCCCCCGCTGACGCAGCCGACCCCGCCAGGAGCACTCGATGCGCCGCGAGCTGTACACCGAGGAACACGACCTGTTCCGCGAGTCCGTGCGGACCTTCTACGAGCGCGAGGTCGTCCCCCACCACGAGCGCTGGGACGAGGCCGGGATCGTCGATCGGTCGCTGTTCACCGCCGCCGGTGCGCAGGGGCTGCTGGCCTTCCAGGCACCGGAACGGTTCGGCGGCGCCGGGGTCGACGACTTCCGGTTCAACGCGATCATGGTCGAGGAGGCGCAGTACGCCGCGGTGTCCAGCGCCGGCCTGTCGCTGTCCCTGCACACCGACATCGTGCTGCCGTACTTCACGAAGCAGGCCGACGACGCCCAGCAGGAGCGGTGGCTGCCCGGCATCGTGTCCGGCGAGCTGATCACGGCCGTGGCCATGACCGAGCCGGGCGCCGGATCGGACCTGGCCGGGATCCGCACGACCGCCGAACGACGCGGCGACGTCTACGTCGCTCAACGGCTCCAAGACCTTCATCACCAACGGCATCAACGCCGACCTCGTGGTGGTCGCGGTCAAGACCGATCCGAGCCAGCGCCACCGCGGCATGTCCCTCGTCGTCGTCGAGGCCGGGACGCCCGGCTTCGAGCGGGGCCGCAACCTCCACAAGGTCGGCCTGCACGCGCAAGACACCGCCGAGCTGCACTTCACCGACGCCGAGGTCCCGGTCGCCAACCTCCTCGGTACCGAGGGTGAAGGCTTCGGGTACCTCACCGCCAACCTCGCACAGGAACGGCTGTCGATCGCGATCGCCGGGGTGGCGGCGGCCCGCTCCGCGGTCGACCTCACCCTCGCCTACGTCAAGGAACGCGACGCGTTCGGCCAGCCGATCGCTCGGTTCCAGAACACCCAGTTCGTCCTCGCCGAGTGCGACACCGAGGTGGAGGTCACCCAGCACTACATCGACCGCTGCATCCTCGCGCTGAACGCCGGGGAGCTGTCCGCCGCCGACGCGGCCAAGGCCAAGTGGTGGGCGACCGAGCTGCAGAAGCGGGTCACCGACCGGTGCCTGCAGCTGTTCGGTGGGTACGGCTACGTCACCGAGTACCCGATCGCCCGCCTCTACGCCGACGCCCGGATCACCACGATCTACGGCGGGACGACCGAGATCATGAAGACCATCATCGCCAAGGACCTCGGTCTGCGCTGATCAGCGGAACGGATGCACCCACCGCAGTCCCGGGAAGCGGGAGAAGTCGGCATCGGTCGAGCAGAGCTCGGCACCGTGCTCGATGGCGAGCGCGGCGAGGTGCGCGTCGCTCGTGAGGTTGCCACCGGTTCCGAGCGGGGCCAGCAGCTCCCGCAGCACCGCCGCGTGGCGCTCGGTCGGGTGGAGGACGGTCACCGCCGGCTGGTCGAGCCACCCCTGCACGATGTCGAGGGCCTCGTCCACCTGCAGCGGCGAGACGAAGACGGCGGCGCGGGTCGACAGGCGGACGAACCCGATCAGCACGCTCCAGGCGAACGCGACCGTCCCCGACCCGGACAACGTCTCCTCCAGCCAGGGGCGCGCCTGGTCGTGGAGCGGTGACGACTCGTCCAGGGCGTAGAGCAACACGTTGAGGTCGAGCAACCTCACTTGCGCAACTCGAGCTTGCGAAGCGTCTCCGCGTCCTCGTCACTGGCCGCGAGCGCGAGCGCCTTGTCGATGTCGGCCCCCGCACGCAAGCCCATCGGGCGGCTCGGCACCCGGTACTCCCGAGCGACGGCGCGCGCGCCGAGCCCGTGACGGACCGCATCGTTGAGCACCTCCTTGAAGGAGGTACCCCGTCGCCTCGCCGCCTCCTTGAGCGCGGCCGCGACGTCCGGGTCGAGCGTCACGGTGGTCCTCATCGCAGCATCATGACAGCATCGTAGCAGCACCCCTGCTGCTGTCATGATGCCTCACGAGACCGGACCGCCGCCGTCGTCGGTGAGCCGGACGCGGGCCGCCTCGGTGATCGCGTCGTAGGCCACGGCGACCAGCTCGACGATCGGCTGGCCCGCGGCCGTCCGGTCGAGCGGCTCGAGACCACGCAGCGTGGCCGCCGCCACCCGCGGACGATCGGGGGCGAACCGCAGCTCGTCGAGCGCCGCACCAGCGGTCCACCAGTCACCCATCCGCTCGTCCAACGCCGGCACCTCGGTGCGTTCGATCGACGCCCACGGGTCGTCGTCTCGTCCGGGGGCGGTGGCGGCGACCTCGGTGCCACGCAGCGCCCGGAGGTTGCGCAGCAGCTCGTCGCGCTCGCGCCCCCGCCACCGCAGCATCAGGAACGGGTCGTCGTCGAACGCCTCGGCGAGCAGGTAGTACACCGCCGCGAGGTGCTTGCACGGGTTGGCCCAATCGGGGCAGGAGCACTCGGCCGCGAGCTCGGCGTGTCGGGCGGGGAACAGCTCCGCCGAGCACGCCTCGAACGCATCCTCGATGTCGGCGGGCATCTCCCCCGCCAACAACGCGGCGAGGAACGACGCGCGCGCCACCATCGCGTCCTCGGCTCGACGCCAGTCGGCCTCCGACAGCCGCGCCAGCGCGATCCGCACCCGGTAGGGCCGGGCCCGTGACCCCTGCACCGACGCGGTGACCGCTCCCGGTGCCACGTCCATGGCGATGACCTGGCCCTTGCGGGCGTAGGTCCGGCCGCGATCGAGCCGCCCACCGATGCCGAGCGACTCCAGCACCTCGAGGAAACGGCGCGACCACCAGCTCTCCCCGATCTGCCCGCGCCGGCTGCGGGCGACGATCCCGCCTTCGACCGGGCGGGGCTTCGCGGGCGGCGGGAACCCGTCCGCCCACCGGTCACCTCGACGTGGCACCGGCCACCTCCTCCTCGACGACCGCGTCGGCGCTCAGGGCGATCACCTGACGGAGCTCGTCGGTGGACAGCTCCGTGAGCCATCCCTCGCCGGTGCCGACGACCCGCTCGGCCAGGTCCTTCTTCCGCTCGATGAGCGTGGCGATCCGCTCCTCGAGCGTCCCGGCACACACGAGCTTCCTGACCACGACGTCACGCCGCTGACCGATGCGGAACGCGCGGTCGGTGGCCTGGTCCTCGACCGCCGGGTTCCACCACCGGTCGTAGTGCACGACGTGGTTGGCCGCGGTGAGGTTCAGCCCCACCCCACCGGCCTTGAGCGACAGGACGAACACCTCCGGACCACCGTCGGCCTGGAAGGCGGCCACCATCCGATCGCGCTCGACCTTGCTCACCGCCCCGTGGAGGTAGAGCACGTCGCGACCGAGCCGCTCGCGCAGGTGCGCCTGGAGCCGGCCGCCCCACCGAGCGAACTGGGTGAACACCAGGAGCTTCTCACCGGAGGCGAGCACCTCGTCGACCACCTCCTCGAGCCGGTCGAGCTTGCCCGACCGGCCGGGCAGCCGGGAGCCGTCGCCGAGCAGGTGGGCCGGGTGGTTGCACACCTGCTTGAGGCGCAGCATCGTCTGCAGCACGAGCCCGCGGCGCTCCATGCCGTCGGTCTCCTCGATCCGCTGGAGCATGTCCTCGACCACGCCGGCGTAGAGGCTGCCCTGCTCGCGGGTGAGCCGGCAGGACTCGTCGAACTCGAGCTTGTCGGGCAGGTCGGTGATGATCGAGGTGTCGGTCTTCTTGCGGCGCAGCACGAAGGGCTGGGTGATCGCCCGCAGACGGGCCGCCGCCTCCTCGTCGTGGAGCTTCTCGATCGGGACCGCGAACCGCTCGCGGAACCCCTTCTGGGTCCCGAGCAGCCCCGGGTTGCAGAAGTCCATGATCGACCACAGCTCCGACAGTCGGTTCTCCACGGGCGTCCCGGTGAGCGCGAGCCGGCTCGGCGCATCGAGCGCTCGGATGGCCTTCGTCTGCCGGGCCGCCGGGTTCTTGATGTTCTGAGCCTCGTCGAGGACGATCCGGCGCCACCTGGTCGCCGCGAGGTCGTCGTGGTCGCGGGCGGCGAGGTGGTAGGTGGTCAGGACCAGGTCCGCGCGGCGTGCCTGTTCCGTGAACGCCTCGCCCTCTTCCCGATCGGGTCCGTGGTGCACGATGACCCGCAACGAGGGGGCGAAGCGCGCCGCCTCGCGCTCCCAGTTGCCGACGATCGACATCGGGCAGACCAGCAGCGTGGGTGCCGGCCACCGCTTCGAGCGCCGGGTGATGCCGGTGCGCTCGTGGACGAGGAGGGCGAGCAGCTGCACCGACTTGCCGAGCCCCATGTCGTCGGCGAGGCAGCCGCCGAGGCCGACGGCGTCGAGGAACGCCAGCCACGCGAGCCCGCGCTCCTGGTACGGACGGAGCTGCCCGTCCAGGCCGGCGGGAGTCGCCAACGCCTCGATCCGCCGGTCGGCGTCCCCGCCGAGGAGCGCCCCGAGCGGGCCGTCGGCCTCGATCCCGGCGAACTCGAGCTCCGTGCCCGCATCGGCGACGCCGAGCCCGATCCGTGCGGCCTCGGCGACCGTCATCTCGCCGCTCGCACCGTCGGCCAGGAGCCGGAGCGCGGCGGCGAGGTCCTCCTCACGCAGCTCGACCCAGCGACCTCGGAGCCGGACGAGTGGTGCCTTGAGGCGTGCGAGCTCGGTCAGCTCCTCGACGGTCAGGCTCTGGTCCCCGATCGCCACCTGCCAGCGGTAGTCGACGATCCCCTCGTAGCCGAGCAGGCCGGAGTCCTCACCCGTCCCCGAGCCCGACCGTCGTGCGGAGGTCTTCAGACGCGCACCAATCCGTGCGGGGCGACGCAGCTCGTCGGGGAGCAGCACGCCGAAACCGGCCTGCTCGAGCAGCGGCGCCGTGTCGCCGAGGAACGCCAGCACCTCGTCGAGGTCGAGGTGGAGCGCCTCCGGCCGGGCGGTGTCGAGCGCTCGGCCGATCTGGGGGTAGAGGCGGGCCGCGCGCCCGAGGTCACCGAGCAACCGTTCCTCGGGGGCCTCGAGGGTGCGGTCGAGGAACCGCAGCGTCTCCTCGGAGGTCCAGATCTCGGCGGCGGGCACGATCAGGCTGGGGTCGTCGGTCGCCTGGAGGGTGAACTCGAGCCGCCACGGCTGCGGGCGATCCGCCACCTCGCCGTCCGGCCCCGGTGGGGTGAGCCGGAACGCGGCCCGGAGCGGTGTCGCCTGCTGCCCCGAGCGGTGCCACGCGGTGAGCTCCTTCGCGAGCAGCTGCAGCTCACCGACGTCGGGGTACGACACCGCGGGATCGGCGGCGGTGAGCGCGAGGAGCCACGCGGACTCGACCCGCCGACGTCCGCGGGCGTCGGTGAGGCGCCGGCCGGCCAGCGCGTTCCGACAGGCGGCGTCGACGAACTGTTCGACCAGCTCACGCAGGACGGTGCCGGGCGGCCGCCGGTCCTCGTCGGCGGCCGCGAGCAGGGCGGGTGGGAGGGCGGGCACGAGGGCGGCGAGCCGGCGCCGCTCGGCGTGGTCGAGGACCGGCAGCCAGCGCGCCTCGAACCGCCCGGCGCGCGCGTCGAGGCCGGGGACGACCCGGCCCCGTGCCGCCAGCTCGAGCGCGAGCGTGGCGACGGCAGCCGCGGCCCGGAGCGAGGCTGCGGGCCGCGCGCCGGGGGGCGGGTCGGCCGGGATGGACAGGAGCAACTCCAGCGCGTCCCCGCCGGCGACCTCGAGCGCATCGGTGCGCCAGGCCCGGAGGTCCTGCGCGGACTCGGTCGCATCGCTCGCGCCCGGCAGGCCCGGCGACGGCAAGGGCGCGACGTCCCCGGTCGGCAGGACCACCTGCGTCTCGACCGCCGGCAGCGAGGTGACGAGCGTGCTGCCGGTGAGCTCCCCGAGCGCGAACCGAAGCTCGTCGTGGCGCACCGCGTACGGGTGGCGTCGCGGCCGGCCATCGGTCGGAGCGCGGCCGCGGGGGCGCGGCAGCCGTCCGGCGGTGAGCGGCCGCTCACCCCAGAGCTGGAGGCGATCGTCGGCCGACCAGACCGCGTGCAGGACCGTCACCGGCCGTCCCCCCAGCCACGTCGGGCAAGCGTCACAGGTCGACTCCGCTTGAGGGCGATCCGCCCGAGACGTCAGCGGTGGGCCGCAGACGTCTCGACACGGCACGGAGGGTAGACGCTGGCGGCCGTCGGATCACTCGGACGGAGCCAGCCCGGGGGTCGCGGTGGACGTCAGTGCTTCGCGAGCCACTCGTCGCCGGCGGCGAACTCGTTGGCGATCTGCTCCTCGACATCCGTCTCGGCCCACTTCTCGAGCTTCTTACCGAGCATCGGGACCTTGACCGCCAGGTCGATCTCGACCTCGTATGTGGTCCGGTCGTCGCCGTCAGGCGAGATGAGCGTCGAGCCCTTCAGATCGACCGGCGCACCGCCCTTGAACTGGGTGCTGAACGTCCCGCCGTAGGTGCCGTCACCGTTGTCGCTCCACTCGTCGGTGGAGATGATGTGGTTCTTCGGTGACAGCACCTTCTTGGCGAAGCCGGGCAGCTCGAGGGTCACATCGCGAGCGATCCGGATGCGGATGCGCTCGCCGGTCACGTCCTCCTCGACGATCTCGACGTTGGCGTGCCCGGCGCGCTCCGCCTTCGCCACGTGCGACGCGGGGTCGGTGACCATCGCCCAGACCTTCTCGATCGGGGCGTCGAACATGTGCGTCTGCCTCTTCTTCACGGGCGGCTCCCACCGTCGGTCGGCCACCGACGCTAGTCCGCGTCCGTCTCCCGGCACCGACCGAGCGGGCATCGACGGGGCTCACCTCGGCTGCTTGGGTCGGTGATCGACGACGCAGGGAGCGAACGGGTGGACCTCGACACGACCGTCCGCGACGGGATGACCCCCTTCGAGGCCGTCAACCACTTCTTCGCGCGCGCGGCCGAGACGAACCGGCTCGGCGACGCCGCGATCGAGGTGCTCGCCGGCACCTACCGCGAGCTGCGGGTGCAGCTCGCCGTCCGCCGCGACGACGGCTCCCGCATGGTCTGCAACGGCTACCGGGTCCAGCACAACGGTGCCCGGGGCCCCTACAAGGGCGGCATCCGGTTCCACCCGGAGGCCGACATCGAGGAGGTCCGCGCCCTGGCCTCCCTGATGACCTGGAAGACGGCGCTCGTCGACGTGCCGTTCGGTGGGGCCAAGGGCGGGGTCCAGGTCGACCCGACGGGCCTGAGCGAGCCCGAGCTCGAACGTCTGACGCGCCGCTACACCGATCAGATCGGGTCGGTGCTCGGAGCGCAGCGCGACATCCCCGCACCGGACATGAACACCAACGCGCAGACCATGAGCTGGATCCTCGACCAGTACGGCCGCAAGTACGGCCACACGACCCAGATCGTCACCGGCAAGCCGGTGGCGCTCGGCGGCTCGCACGGCCGCGACCGAGGCGACCGGTCGGGGTGTGGTCGTGACGATGGACGAAGCCGTGCGCGACGCCGGTCTCGGCGACCCCTCCGAGGTGGCGGTCGCGGTCCAGGGCTTCGGCAACGTCGGTTCGTGGGCGGCGCGGATCGCGGCCGAGCAGGGGCTACAAGGTCGTGGCGGTGTCCGACGTCGAGGGCGGTATCCACGTCCCCGGGGGGATCAACGTCGATCAGCTCGTCGCGCACGTCGCCGACTCGGGCTCGGTCATCGGGTTCCCCGGCGAGCGACACGGTGTCCAACGAGGCGCTGCTGGAGCTGGACGTCGACGTGCTCGTCCCCGCCGCGATCGGCGAGGTGATCACCGGTGACAACGCCGACCGCATCCAGGCCCGCATCGTGGTCGAGGGCGCCAACCACCCGACCACGCCGGTCGCCGACCGGATCCTGTGCGAACGCGGCGTGCACCGTGGTCCCCGACATCCTCGCCAACGCCGGCGGCGTGACCGTCAGCTACTACGAGTGGGTGCAGAACAACCAGGAGATGCGCTGGAGCCTCGAGGAGGTCAACCGCCGGCTCGAGGCCAACCTCCGCCGGGCCTACCAGGAGTGCCGCGAGTACCAGAGCGGTCACGAGGACCTGTCGCTGCGCGAGGCCGGCTTCTCCCTCGCGGTCGCCCGCGTGGTCGAGGCGGCGGAGCTCCGCGGCTACATCTGACCCGTTCGGCCGGTCGTCCGCACGGCCCGAGTTAGCCTCGACGCTCCGATCCACGCCCGTCCCGAGAGGCTCCCGTGGCAGCGAGCAACGACCCCGCGCACGACCTCGACGAGGTCCTCGCCGAGGTGGACGGGTGGCAGCCCGACACCGTCGTCGTCGGCGTGACCGACGCGGACGGGACCCTGTCAGCACACGGCGACACCGAGGCGGTGCTCGCGTTCGCGTCGGTGACCAAGCCGCTCGCGGCGTACGCCGTGCTCATCGCCGTCCGGGACGGACTGCTGCACCTCGACGAACCCGCCGGCCCGAAGGCCGACGAGGGCGCCACGGTCCGCCACCTGCTGGCACACGCCTCGGGGGTACCCATGGACGAGGGCGGGGTGATGACCACCGCCCCGGGGAAGCGCCGCATCTACTCCAACTGGGGCTACGAGATCCTGGGCGATCTGGTCGCCGAACGGGCCGGCGTGTCGTTCTCGGACCACCTCGACCACGAGGTCCTCGAGCCGCTCGGCATGTCGTCGACGGTCCTCGACGGGTCCCCCGCGGCGGACGGCCGTGGCACCGTCGACGACCTGCTGCGTTTCGCCCGCGAGCTGCTCACACCCACCCTGCTCGACGACGAGCTCCACGGGGCCGCCACGACCATCGCCTACCCCGGACTCGACGGGGTCGTGCCCGGGTACGGCCGGCAGGCGCCGTGCGACTGGGGGCTCGGTCTCGAGCTGAAGGGCACCAAGTCCCCGCACTGGACAGGCGCCGCCCTCGACGCGTCGACCTTCGGTCACTTCGGGCGGAGCGGCTCGTTCCTCTGGGTCGACCCGACGCGTGGCCTGGCTGCGGCGGAGCTCGCCGATCGGGACTTCGATCGGTGGGCCAAGGAGGCGTGGCCGGGCTTCAACGACCGGATCGTGGCCGCGGCCGGCTCGTGACCGGTGCGACCGGCCGGGCCCTGATCGTGGGCTGCGGCGACCTCGGCACCGAGGTGGGTCTGCGGCTCGTGACCCGCGGCCTCGACGTCGTGGGCCTGCGGCGGTCGCCCGGCGTGCTCCCGGACGGGATCACCCCGCTCGCAGGTGACATCACCACCGCCGGTGGCGTGCCGACCTTGCCGGGCGACGTCGAGTTCGTCGTCCACGCCGTCGCCGGCGCCCGCGGTGCTGCCGGCTACGTGGCGCTGTACCGCGACGGGCTGCACCGCGTGCTGGACGGCCTGGCCATCGCCGGCGCCCGACCGCGGCGCAGCGTGTTCGTGTCGGCGACCTCGGTGTACGACGTCACGGATGGCTCGTTCGTGGACGAGGACACCCCGGCCGATCCGGCGACGGACACCGGCGCGGTGCTGCTCGAGACCGAGCACCTCCTCGCCGACGCGGGACTGCCGAGCGCGACGAGCCTGCGGCTGGCCGGCGTCTACGGCCCTGGAAGGACGCGCCTGATCGAGCAGGTCCGTCACGGGTCGGCCCGGCTGCCGGACCCCCCGGTCCACACCAACCGGATCCACCGTGACGACGCGGCGGCAGCGGTCGTCCGCCTGCTGCTCGACGTCGACGAGCTCGCGCCGGTGTACCTCGGGGTGGACGACGACCCCGCGGACAAGGGCGAGGTCCTGCGCTTCCTGGCCGATGAGCTCGGCCGGCCGCACCCCCCACCCGCGGAGTCGGGATCCGGCCGCAGCCGCGGCGGGGACAAACGCTGCCGCAACGACCGGCTGCGCGCCACCGGGTGGGCGCCGTCGTTCCCGACCTACCGCGAGGGCTACCGGGCGGTGCTCGCCGGCGACGGCGTCCGCCACCCTTGATCGCGGCAGGCGACGGCCAACGAGGCGTAGGGGTTCACCGCCACGTCGTCGACGAACCAGCCGAGGTGGAGGTGTGGTGGGGTCCCGCGCGCGTTCCCCGATGTGCCGACCCACCCGATCACCTCGCCGGCGCGCACCACGTCCCCTCGTCGCAGCTGGGGTGAGATGCGCTCGAGGTGGGCGTAGTAGTGACGGTGCGGACCATCCGAGATGGTGACGGTGACGCCGCCGAGGTCGTTCGGGCCGTCGTGGGGGTCGAGCACCGTCACCTCGCCCGCCGCGACCGCCACGATCGGCGCGCCTCGGTCGGCGAACACGTCGGTGCCCTGGTGCCGACGGTCACCGGACCGCGGGAAGGCCCAGTCGTTGACGAACGCCGGTCCCGGGACGGGGCACACCCACCCCTCCGCGGTGCGTCGCGAGCCACCTGCGAGCCGGGTCTCGCGAGCGAGCGCCCGACGTCGGCTCTCCACCTGCTTGGTCCGCGCGTCGAGGTCGAGGTCGTCCTCGACGGTGTGCGCCTCCGGTCGGCCCGGTCCAGGCACCGGTGGGCGGCGTTCCCGGACCGCGGTGACGAGATCCGGGTGGTCGTCGAGCGCGGTGTCGAGCGCGGCCTCCAGGGCCGCGTCGCGGCGTTCGGTTGCCCGCGTCAGCTCGCGCCGAGCGGCGAGCTCCGCGGTCATGGCGCCGACCACCCCCGCCTCCCGGATCCGCGCCTGCGCCCGCGCCGTCTCCGCCGCGGCCTCCGCGAGGTCGCGAGCAGCCTGCGCGTCGACCACGTCCTCGCGGCGCTCATCGACCGCAGCGGCCGACTCCTCGCCTGCCGCCACGAGCCGGCGCAGCTCGGCCTCCAGGGATCGGACCGTCCGCGCGCCGTCCCCCGTCACGGCCCGGAGGTTGGCGAGCCCGCGCGCCAGCTGACCCGGATCCCGGGCTTCCCTCAGGACCGCGACCGGGCCCGTCACGGCGCTCGATCGGCCGGTCTTGAAGGTCCGCAGCGCCCGGTCGGCGAGCAGCGCCCGCGCGACCTCGAGCTCGGCGCGAGCGGTCTCGGTGCGGCGGTGGATGCGCGCGACGAGCACCTCGGCCGACCGGAGGTCGTCGGTCGCGCTCCGGACCGCGAGCAGCAGGGGCGGGAGCGCGACCTCGCGCCCCCGGACCACCCCGTCGGCGCGCTGACCCGCCACGCGAGCCGCGCCGAGCCGGCCGCGGGAAGCGGACACGGTGGCCGTGGCGGCGGCGACCGCCCGGTCGGCGGCTTCGAGCTCACGGATCACCCGTGCGGCGGCGGCCTCCGCGGCTCGCGCCTCCACCTGTGCGGCGTCCTCCGCGTCATCGGCGTCGGATCGCGCGGCGGCCTCGTCGGGGTCGGACTCCAGGGCGACGGCGTGGCTCACCGACGTCGCGACCATCGCCGCGACCGCCACCATCGCCACCAGCCCTCGGCGCACATCATCCCCGACCGCCAGCCCGACGCCGCCCACCCACCAGTGAGCCGCCTCGACGCCCGCCCGTCAACGGGACGCAGGTCCCGACCCGCACGCTCGGCAGCGGCACGGGTCAGCCCGCCGGCGACTCGCTCGATGCGACCTCGCCGGTCTGCACCCGCCAGAGCGCGGCGTAGGTCCCGTCGCGCGCGACCAGCTCGTCGTGGGTGCCGGACTCCACGACCTCGCCCTCCGCCAGCACGTGGATGCGATCGGCGTGACGGATCGTGGACAGCCGGTGAGCGATCACCAGCGAGGTGCGGTGCTCGCTGATCCGCGCGAGCGAGCGCTGGATCGCGGCCTCGGTCTCGTTGTCGACCGCGGAGGTCGCCTCGTCGAGGAGGAGGATCGCCGGGTCCCGCAGCACCGCCCGGGCGATCGACAACCGCTGCCGCTGCCCGCCGGACAGCTTCTGCCCACGCTCGCCGACCAGCGTGTCGTAGGCGAGCGGCAGCGCGAGGATGAAGTCGTGCGCCTCGGCGGCCCGAGCGGCCGCCTCGACATCGGCGTCGTCGGCCTCGGGACGGCCGTAGACGAGGTTGTCGCGCACGGTCCCGTGGAACAGGAACACGTCCTGGGCGACGAGCGCGGTCGCCCCTCGCAGGTCGGCGGTGGCGAGTTCGCGGACGTCGTGCCCGTCGATCGTCACGCGGCCGCCCGTGACGTCGTAGAAGCGCAGCAGGAGCTTGACGATCGTGGACTTGCCCGCGCCGGTGGCACCGACGACCGCGTGGGTCTCACCGGCGGGGACGTCGAGGTCGATGCCGTGGAGCACCTCGTGATCCGGGGCGGTCGGGTAGGCGAAGCGCACGCCCTCGAACCGCAGGTGCCCGCGCGGAGAGGGGAGCCGGGTCGGGCCCGACCGCAGCGTGGGCTGCTCGGCGAGCAGGTCGAGCAGGCGGCGGACCGACGCCATCGCGCGCTGGTAGAGGTCGAGCGTCTCCCCGATACGGGTCAGCGGCCACAGCAGCCGCTGCACCACGAGGACCATGACCGAGTACTCGCCGACCTCCAACCGACCGTCGAGGGTCTGGATCCCACCGACGACGATGATCCCCGTGAAGGCGGCCAGGATCGCCATGCGGATGACCGGCACGAACGCCGCCGACAACCGGATCGCGTGTCGGTTCGCCTGCTGGTAGCGGTCCGAGCCCTCCATCACGCGCGCCGCCTCGCGGCGCTCGGCACCGAACGCCTTGATCGTCGCGATGCCGCCGAGGTTGTTGTTGAGCGTGGCGTTGAGGTCGCCGACGCGGGCCCGGACGGCGGCGTACCGCGGTTCGAGGTGGCGTTGGAACCGCCAGGTGCCCCACACGATGACCGGCATCGGCAGGAACGACACCAGGCCGATGATCGGCGACAGGTAGACGAACGCACCACCGATGAGCAGCACGGACGTGACCACGTGCAGGATCTCGTGGGCCCCGCGGTCGAGGAACCGCTCGAGCTGGTTGACGTCGTCGTTGAGCACCGACAGCAACCCACCGGTGGACCGGTCCTCGAAGGCGGCCAGGTCGAGCGACTGGACGTGCTCGTAGGTCTCGACCCGCGCCTCGTGCTCGATGGTCTGGGCGAGGTTGCGCCACAGCACGTCCGCCGCGTAGTCGGCGAGCGACTCGAACACCCACACCGCGACCGTGCCGGCCGCCACCACGTACAGCTGCGAGCGCAGGTCGGTGACGCCCGTCCACGCGCTCACGACCGATCCGTCCCGGCGGGTGACCACGTCGACCGCGATCCCGATCAGGAACGGCGGGGCGAGGTCGGCCGCGGTGTTCAGCACCGACATCACGGTCGCGAGCACGACCCGCGTCCGGTGCCCCGCCGCGTACGCCCACAGGCGCAGGAGCGGCGCCCGGTCGTGCGCCGACGCGGCTGCGCGGCTGGGACGGCGATCGGGCACCAACGAGCCTCACAGGTTGGGGCCGGACCGGTGCCGGCGGGTGACCGGCGAGGCTACCCGTGACGGTCGACGGCCCCGTTCGTTGGGACGGGGGGTAGGGTCCGACGCCGACGGCGACGACCTCCCCAACGGGTTCTCGACCCGATCCTGGTCCGCCCGCCTCAGGAGCCATCCGTGCGTCGACCTCTCGCCACCCCCCTCGGCCGCGCCGCGCTGGCGGGGGTGCTGCTCACCTCGATGGTCGCCACGCCGGTCCTCGCCCAGGAACCGGCACCGGACGCCGACCACCTCGTGCGCGAGGTGCAGAACGCCGCCCACGCCCTCGGGCGACAGGGCGACCAGCTCAGCAACCCCGACTTCGCCGCCGCGTTCACCGCCGGGACCGTCCAGACCTACCCCGAGAACCTCGCGCGTCAGCTCCGCCAGCCGCTGTCGCCCATCGTGACCCTCGGGCAGCTCGTCCCGGGCGGGCGCACCGCCGACCCGTTCCGTGTGACCTGGGCCGAGGACGGTCGCGGCCTGCGCACCCCGATCAGCTTCGAGAACCGGTACGGCGCCACGATCCGTGGGGCGCTCTGGGCGCCGAGCCTGCCGTTCACCGATCCCGTGACCGGTCGGAGCAGCTCCGGCCCGCTGCCGACCGTCGTGATCACCACCGGCTCGATCCAGGGCTTCCAGGAGATGTACCTGTGGGCCGCCCAGGGGCTCGCGGAGGCCGGGTACCTGGTCCTGACCACCGATGTGCAGGGGCAGGGCAGCTCCGACACCTTCCCCGGCGGCAGCGCCCTCAGCTGCGACGTGCTCGGGCTCGCCGGTCGCATCCCCTCGGGCGAGGAGGGGGCAGGTGAGGACGACCCGTGCCCCGGCGTGCCCTTCCAGCAGCGCGCGAACTTCGTCGAGGGCACCGAGGACGCGCTGCGGTGGCTGCTGTCGGCGCGCAACCCCCTGCGAGGGCTGGTCGACACCTCGCGGATCGGGCTGGCCGGGCACAGCCTCGGCGCGTCGGCGGTCACCGAGGTCGGCAACCGTGCCGTCCCGGTCCCCGAGCTCCCGGACCTGCGGATCCGCGCCGTCGTCGGGTGGGACGATGCCAGCCTCCCCGCCTCGATGACCCCGCGGGTGCCCACGATGGGTCAGGCGGCCGAGGCGTTCTTCACCCCGCCGCTGGACCCGACCCCGCCGGATCCTGCCGCGCACCTCGGCACCCACGAGCGGTTCGTCGAGGCCGGCGTCCCGAGCCACCACATCAGCCTGCGGGGCTCCACCCACCTCGAGTGGACCTACATCCCCGCGTTGCTGCCCGCGTCGTCGGCCGGTGAACGCGTGGCGATGCACTACACCCTCGCCTGGTTCGACCGCTGGCTCAAGGGCGCATCGGGCGGCGGGACACCCGCGACCGAGTGGCGCCCCCAGCGGGCCGACGCCCTCGAGCGTCTGACGGCCTCCACCTTCGACGGTTCCGCCGACGCGTCCGCGATCGGTGCCGGCCGGTGGGTGGTGCCGGACGGCAACACCCCGATCACGCTCGCCGGCGACGAGGTCGCCGACCACCTGTCGTACAAGTACCGCTCGGCCTACGCCGTCGATGGTCGGACCTGCGAGGACCTCGCCGACGGCTGCTGACGGCTGCTGACGGCGAGCGTCGTCAGCCGTCCGCGAGCCAGCTGGCGACGTCCGCGGCGAGCGCCGCGAAGGCCGCACCACGGTGGCTGATGGCGTCCTTCTCGTCGGCGCGGAGCTCGCCGTTGGTGCGCCCGTCGGCCGTCGCGTCCGCCACGAAGTGCGGGTCGTACCCGAAGCCGTTGGCGCCCCTCGGTTCGTCGACGAGCCGCCCCTCCATCGTCCCACGCCTGGTGACCTCCCCACCCTCGGCCGTCACGAGCGCGGCAGCGCAGACGAACCGGGCCGTCCGCCGAGGCGGCGGGGTCGCACCGAGCGCGTCGATCAGCTTGGCGTTGTTGTCCGCGTCGGTCGCGTCCTCGCCCGCGTACCGGGCCGACCGCACCCCGGGGGCGCCGTCGAGCGCGTCCACCTCGAGCCCCGAGTCGTCGGCGATGGCCGGCAGTCCCGTCGCGGCGACGCACGCACGGGCCTTGATCAGTGCGTTGGCCTCGAAGGTGTCGCCGTCCTCGACCGGCTCGGGGACACCGAGGTCGGTCATCGCCACGAGCTCCAGCGCGCCGGACGCGACGGCGGGCACGGCCCCGGCGAGCAGCCGCTCGATCTCGGCGAGCTTGTGCGCGTTACCGGTGGCGACGACGGCCCGTCGTGTCGTCACGCCGACGGCTCGGCGTCGACGGCGGCGCGCTGGACGACGAACAGCTCCTCACAGCCGGCGAGGGCGAGGTCGAGCAACTCGTCGAGCTCGCGTCGCCCGAAGGGGGCGCCCTCCGCGGTGCCCTGGACCTCGACGAGCCGACCGTCCGCCGTGGCGACGACGTTCATGTCGACGTCCGCGCGGTGGTCCTCCTCGTAGGGCAGGTCGAGCACCGGCTGCCCGTCGACGATGCCGACCGAGATCGCGGCGATCTGTCCGGTGAGCGCCGACTCGAACCCGTGCCGACGCATCGCGCGGGCGAGCGCCACCCAGCCACCGGTGATGGCGGCGGTGCGGGTCCCGCCGTCGGCGTCGAGCACGTCACAGTCCACGGTCAGCGTCACGTCGGGCAGCGCATCCAGGTCGACGACCGCGCGCAGGGACCGCCCGATGAGGCGTTCGATCTCCTTGGACCGGCCGCCCGGACCGTTGCGCTCCCGCCGCGAACGGGTGTCGGTGGCACCGGGGAGCATCGCGTACTCGCCCGTCACCCACCCGCGACGCTCCCGGAAACGCGGCGCGCCCACCTCGTGCGAGGCGGCGCAGAGCACCCGCGTGTCCCCGAACCGGACGAGCGCGGACCCGGCGGGGTGGCGCTGTGCGTCCGTCTCGATGGAGACGGGGCGGAGCTGGTCGGCGTCGCGACCGTCGGCGCGGGACACGGTTCCTCGTCGGGTTCGGGAGCGACGAACGCTACCGAGCCGTCTCGTAGCCGGTCGCCGCACCTGGGGTCGCGTCCCCGACGTCGTCGGTGGGGCAGGGCCAGACGAGCACGTCAGATCAACAACCAGCTGCGCAGGTCCTCGGCGAGCGCGAGGTCGCCGGCGAAGGTCTCCTGGGCCTCGGCCAGCGAGCGGTTGCGGTCGAGCGACCCGAGCACGTGGGTCAGGACGAGCCGGCGGACACCGGCCTCGGTGGCCAGCCGCCCGGCCTCACGCGCCGTCAGGTGCATGCCCGTCGGGGACGTCGTCGCGCGTCGCCCTGCCAGGTGGCCTCGCACAGGAACAGGTCGGCGTCGCGAGCGAGCTCGACCAGCGTCGGTGCTCCACGGCGGTGTCGGAGGAGTACACGAAGCTGACCCCGTCGACCTCGACCTTGACGCCGACACGGTCGGCACCGGGTGGACCGCGTCGGCGAGCGTGACCTCCATCGGCCCGACGCGGAAACGGTCACCGCCGGCGACCTCGGTGACGTCGAACACCTCACGGAACTCGAGCGCCGAGTCGTGCGACAGCAGCCCCGTCAGGGTGTCCACGACCTCGGCGGCGGCGTACAGCGCGATCGGCTGCGGCCCCTTCGGGTGGAAGCGCAGCGCGTAGAACATGCCGATCAGGTCGATGCAGTGGTCGACGTGGCGGTGGGTGATCAGGATGGCGTCGAGGTCGGCGGGGCGCGTCAGCCGCTGCAGGTTCGCGGTCGAGCCGTTGCCGCAGTCGACCAGCAGCTGCGTGCCCGTCCGGCGCGGGCAGGTACCCCGAGCACGCCCGTCCGGGCCCGGTGTGCGAGCCCGAGCACCCGAGCACGGTGACGTCGAAGCTCACACGCGTCCCTCTCGATCGGCCGCCCCCACCCGGGCAGCGCCAGCGAAGCCTACCGACGGCGCCTGAACGCCCCCCGGCCGACCAACCGGGACGCCCCGGCGTCGGCAGCTGCACGCGGACCGCTCAGGCCCAGAGCGTGCCGCTGATGCGCTCGCGCGATCTCGGCCACGTCGCCCGGGCGCGTACGCGCCGGTCGACAGGTACTTCCACCCGCCGTCGGGCGACAGCGCGACCACCTTCGACCCCTCGGGCAGGCGCGCGCACACCCGTGCCGCGACGGCGAGGGACGCGCCGGTCGACACGCCCGCGAAGATGCCCTCCTCCTGCGGCGAGCCGCCGGGTCCACTCGAGCGCCTTGCAGGGAGTTCGACCTTGATCCGGCTGTCGAGCACCGACTGGTCGAGCACCTCGGGGACGTAGCCCTCGTCGAGGTTGCGCAGGCCGTAGACGAGGTCGCCGTACTCGGGTTCTGCCGCGAAGACCTTGATCGCGGGGTCCCACCGCTTGAGCCGGCGACCGGCGCCCGTGACCGTGCCGCCGGTGCCGAGCCCCGCGACGAACGCCGCGACGTCGGGGAGGTCGGCGATGATCTCCGGTGCGGTGGTCTCGTAGTGCGCCAGCGCGTTGGCGGCGTTGCCGTACTGGAACGGCATGTAGACGTCCGGGTCGGCCGCGGCCATCTCCCGTGCGACGCGGACCGAGCCGTTCGATCCCTCGCTGGCCGGCGAGTGGACGATGTCGACGCCGAACAGCTCGAGGATCTGCTTGCGCTCCTCGGAGGTGTTCTCCGGCATCACGCAGGTCAGCGGGTAGCCCTTGACCCGGCAGATCGCGGCCAGCCCGATGCCGGTGTTCCCCGAGGTGGGTTCGAGCACCCGACCACCGGGTCGCAGCTCGCCCGACGCCTCGCCCGCCTCGATGAGGTACTTCGGCGACGCGGTCCTTGACCGACCCGGTCGGGTTGTGGCCCTCGAGCTTGAGGTACAGCTCGTAGCCCGGCGGCGACAGCCGCGGCAGGCCGACGAGCGGGGTGTTGCCGACCGCCTGCGAGATGTCGTCGAAGCGCAACCGCTCAGCCCGCGCCACCCGCGACCGGCGGGCATGATCGAGATCTCGGGCCGTCGGGGTCGACGGTCGAGTCGAGCCCGTCGAGGTAGCGCACGTCCTCGTCGTCGACGTAGACGTTGATGAAGCCGCGAAGCTTGCCGCCGTCGAACAGCGAGTCCTCGATGGCAGGGTGCTGCGGCGACCAGGCCGGCGAAGACCTCGCCGACGGTGGCGCCGTCGGCCTGCACCTTGGCGTCGCCGCCGGTGTGCTTGCGCAGGACGGTCGGGATGCGGACGGTCGCCATCGTGAGCCTCGCTCGGACGATCGGGAGCGGGTACGGGAGACCGCGAGCGGGCCCACGGGACGGCGTGCGCAGGGTAACCCGTCGCGTCCGGGGCCCGACGCGCGCAGGGAGAACGCTGCGAGCCGCCGCGGACTTCCCGCCGCGGCGCAGCTAGCGTGGGCCGCCCGTGCGCACCCTCTCCCTCGCCGCCGCTCGCCGCCTCGCGCTGACCGCGCAGGGCTTCGACCGGCCGCGGCCCGGACCCGACGGTGCGGCGCGACGTCCGCCACCTGCGCCGGGTCGTCGACGCGCCTCGACATCGTGCAGCTCGACTCGGTCAACGTCCTCGCCCGCGCCCACGAGCTGCCGTTCTGGTCGCGCATCGGCGCCCACGACCGGGCGCGCCCGCGACGCGTGGCTGTGGCGGTCGCGCGAGCTGTACGAGGGGTGGATCCACGTCGCGTCCTGCACGTCGGTCGAGGTGTGGCCGCTGCTGCACCACCGGCGGACGACGCGACCCTGAAGTGGCCGGCTCGCCGCAGCTGTGATCGAGGAGGACCCGGGCTACCTCGACGCGCGTCCTCGCGCGAGGTCGCCGAGCGCGGGCCCGACGACGGTCCAGCGACCTCGCCGAGCCGGGCAGCGCGCAGCGGGCCGTGGTGGGGCAACCCGAAGGGCAAGGTCGCCCTCGACTTCCTGCACACCCGCGGCGACCTGGCCGTCCACACCGCACGCCGCAGTTCGTCACCGTCTACGACCTCGCCGAACGCGTCATCCCGTCGCGCGCTCCGCGAGGCCGAGGTGCCGCCGATCGAGGGCGACCCGCGAGCGGCTCGCTGCTGCGCGCCGCACCGCGCCCACGGCGTCGCGACGATCCGGCCGAGCTGGCCGACCACCACCGGCTGCGACGTCCGCCGACGTCCGGCCGGCCGTCGCGGCGCTCGTGGTCGCGCGGCGAGCTCGAGGAGGTCCGCGTCCGCGGGCTCGAGACCGAGCCGCGCTACGTCGTCCCGGGCGCCCGCGTCGCGCGCGGACGATCCCGGCGCGCGGCCTGCTGTAGCCCGTTCGACCCGGTGGTGTGGTTCCGCGACCGGGCCGAGGCGCTGTTCGACTTCGCCTACCGCATCGAGATCTACGTCCCCGAGCCCGAAGCGCGTGTACGGCTACTACGTGCTGCCCGTTCCTGCTCGGCGACCGCCTCGTCGGCGCGGGTCGACCTCAAGGCCGACCGCCGCGGCGGCCAGCTGCTGGTCAAGGGCGCGTTCGCCGAACCCGGGGTCGACCGGCCCCACGTCGCGCGCGAGCTGGCCGCCGAGCTGGCGCGACCTCGGCGCCTGGCTCCGGGTCCCCGAGGTGGTCGGGGTCGCCGAACGGCGACCTCGCGCCGCGCCCGACGAGCCGTCACCTGAGGCACGCGCGGGGTGCGGGTGGCCCGGCCGCGGTCACGGGTACCGTCCCACCGACCACGCGACTCCGGTCACGCGACCGACCGACGGCCGCACCGTGCCGACTCCCGACCCGTGGAGGACCCGTGGACCGCGAGCTGGCACGACGCGCCCCGAAGGTCGATGCTGCACGACCACCTCGACGGTGGTCTGCGCGTCGAGACGGTGCTCGACCTGGCCGACCGCGATCGGACACCCGCTGCCCGCCGACGACGAGGCGGGCTGCGGGCGTGGTTCTTCCAGGGCGGGCGCGGCGCCGACCTGCCGCGCTACCTCGAGGCGTTCGACCAGACCGTCGCGCTGCTGCAGGACCGAGACGCGCTCCACCGCGTCGCCCGCGAGTTCGCCGAGGACCTGTCCGCCGACGGCATCGTCCACGGCGAGGTGCGGTACGCCCCGGAGCTGTCGACCACCGGCGGGCTGTCCTACGACGAGGTGCATCGAGGCCATCCTCGCCGGGTTCGCCGAGGGCCCGGACCGACGTCGAGGTCCGGCTGATCGTCTGCGCGCTGCGCCACCTCGCCGAACGCCGAGGACGCGTTCGCGGCCGCGGCCCGGTTCGCCGACGGCGGGCGTCGTCGCGATCGACCTCGCCGGTCCCGAGGACGGCTTCCCCGCCGCCGACCACGCCGCCGCCATCGAGACGGCGCGCGAGGCCGGCCTCGGCGTGACCCTCCACGCCGGCGAGGCGTGACGGGCCCGCGTCCATCGCGGACGCGCTCGACCAGGGCGCGACCCGGCTCGGCCACGGGGTGCGCATCGTCGAGGACCTCGACGCCGACGACGGCAGCCCGGGCCGACCGTCGCCAGCGCGGGTGCTCGACCGGCGGGGTCGCGCTCGAGGTGTGCCCGACCTCCAACGTCCACACCGGCGTCTGCGCCGACGTCGCCTCCCACCCGATCGATCGGCTCCGCGACGCGGGGTTCGCCGTGACCCTGAACACCGACAACCGGCTGATGAGCGGACGTCACGCTGACCGAGCGAGGCCCTCGCGCTGCCGCGACGCGTTCGGGTGGACGACCTCGACGACCTCGAGGCGGTCACGGCCACCGCCGTCGACGTGGCGTTCCTCGACGACGCCGGCCGTGACGCGCTCCGCGACCGCGTCACCCGCGGTTTCGCCGCCCTCCGCCCCTGACCTGCCGCCCTCCTCGCCTACCGGTAGACACCAGGGGGCACCTCCGCCCCTCCTCGCCTACCGGTAGACACCAGGGGGCACCCCCGCCCCTCCTCGCCTACCGGTAGACACCAGGGGGCCGCGAGGTCGGTCGGCCATCCACAGCGTCAGCGCGACCCGTTCGGACCGCAGCGCTCGCGGCAGGCAGGCTGCGGGCATGTCCGCCGCCGCCCAGCTCCGCAGAGCCGCCGCCACCCGTCACGGTGTCGCTGACGTCCGCCTCGCCGTCGCCCACGGGGTGTCACCCCACGACTTCTACCGGGACACGTCGGGCGCTGCGTGGTCCGCGCCGTTGCCTGGGGTCCGGGTCCGCAAGGACGCGCCACGGAGCGTGAAGCGCGACCTCGCCACGGTCGCGGCCGGGAGCACGCACCTCGTCGCAGCCTCCGAGCTGACCGCCGCGTGGCTGCTCGGTGCTCGTCAGCGTCCGACACGACCGGCCACGTTCGTCATCGCGTACGGCACCGACATCCCGGACCTGCGCGGCACCCGCGGACGTCGTGCCCGCTGGTTGCTTCCGAGCGACGTCGAGGTTCGCGACGGTGTGCCGACCCTCACCGGTCCGGCCGTCGCGGTCTCCGCGTCCCGGTTCACCGCGGAACGTCTCCGGGCGCTGCTCATCGACCTCGGTTTCAACGGCACGTGCACCCCCGAGGAGGTCCTCGACCGACTGGACACCGTCGGCCCCATCCCCGGGCGCGGGACGCTGCGGCGCGAGTGCGAACGGCTCGCCGGGCGGACGGTCGAGTCGATCTTCCAGGATGACGTCGTCGAGGCCCTCACCGAGCTCGGGTACCGGCCGGAGCGGTCCACGTACCGGATCGACACCCCGGACGGTGTCGGGCTGTACAGCGACGTGGCCCTGGTGGACTGGCAGGTCTCGCTCGAGCCCGAGGGTGACGCCTTCCACTCGTCCCGGGAACAGCGCCGCACGGATCGTCGACGGATGGCGGCCTACGCGGGCACGGACTGGGTGGTGGTCCCCATCGACTGGCGCGACTGGCGGGACCACCGCGACCGCGTGCTCGCCGCGATCGATGCGGCCATCGCCAGCCAGCGCCGACGCGGCATCGGTCAGCACGTCCCACCGCCTCGGCGCTGACCCCACCGCGCGCAGGTCACCCCACCGTCTACCGGTAGACACCAGGGGGCACCCCCGCCCCTCCTCGCCTACCGGTAGGCCACCGATAGGGGCGCACCTGCCCCTCCTCACCTACCGGTAGGCGCCGACCTCGCGCGCGCTGGGCACGGGATCAGCCTGTGGCTCGCCGGTCACGGGTCCTTGCGGGTGCCGGGGAGCGCGCCGCGGACGGTGTCGCGGGCCGCTCGGGCCTTGTTGCTGAGGCGTCGAAGGAGCACGTCCTCGTGGTGGACCAGCTGGTCCTCGTCGAGGTGCTGGAGGGCGCGTTCGGTCGCACCGCTCGACATCGGGGGGAACGTCCCGACGATGTCGGTCCGGGTGGCGTCCAACACGACCCAGTGCTTGCCGTCGTCATCGACCCACGCGCCGACGTAGCCACCGACGGAGCGCGCCTGCGTCGTGGCCGCGTTGTAGTGCTTCAGCGACGGGAGCCCGTTGGTGACCAGCCACTTGGCCAGCACCGGACCGCCGATCGCGATCACGCGCCGCAGGACCGGTCGGAGCACCAGCCACATCGCTCGCCCCCTCGTCGGTGGTGCCGCTCGTCAGGCGGCGTGGTCTCGGACGACGACCTGCTTCTCGGTGACCTCACCGTCGATGATCGAGAACGCCCGCACGTCGGGACGGTCACGGTCCTGGAGGGTGACGATCAGGTAGGTGGCCTCCGGGTAGGCGGCCAGCCGGATGTCGGTCGCGGAGGGGTAGGCCTGGGTGTGGGTGTGCGAGTGGTAGATCGCCAGGCCCCACCCCTCGTCCTCGATCTCGCGCATCGCCCGGAGCAGCTGCTTGCCGTCCATGACGTAGTAGGTCATGGAGCGTTCGGCGTTGTCGATCGGGTAGTGCGCGAGGCTGCCATCGGGACGGACGCCGAGCAGGCCGCAGACCTCGTAGGGGAAGTCCGACCAGCTGTGCTCGACCAGCGCGTCCCACGTCGCGGTGTCGAGCTCGAACACCTCGCCAGCCACCAGCGCCTCCTCACCAACGGCCCTGCGTGGGCCCGTCCGGGGAGCTGCGACGGTAGCCGAACCGCCCCGCCGGTCCGGCCGGAGGACCGGTGCCGAAGCTCGACGGGACCCGCAGGTCACGACACCCTCGCGACCCCGCTCAGCCGCCCCCAGGAGGCAACCCCGTGGCGCTCGACGACGACGTCCGCACGCTCGCGACCGGCACGGAACTTCGCCGCGATGACCACCCTGTTCGAGGACGGCACGCCGCAGACCCAGGTCATGTGGGTCGACGCCGACGACAGCCACCTGCTGATCAACACCGAGGTGCACCGGCAGAAGTTCAAGAACGTCGAACGCGACCCGCGGGTCACGGTGCCGTCATCGACCACGACAACCCCTACCGCTACGTCGAGGTGCGCGGCCACGTCGTCGAGGTGGTGCGCGGCCAGGAGGCGCGCGACCACATCGACGCCTGCTCGCAGCGCTACTTCGGCAAGGACTACCCCGCACCAGATCAAGTCGGAGCGGGCGATCCTGCGCATCGAGCCCGACCGGGTGGTCAAGAACGGCTTCTGACCGGCGCGGTCGGCTCCGCGGCTCCGGCCGCGGGCTACGGTCGCGCGCTCACCGGCTGGGAGGCATCGAGGTGGCAGGACCGGGACGCGGACGACGGGCTGGAGCGAACCGACGGCGGGCGAGTGCTGGACGCGCTCGCCGACACCTTCGCCCCACCGGCGCAGCCGCCGGCGGCCGAGGCCGACGACCCGACCGGGCTTCTGGGCCCGCAGCGCGGCGGACGTCGGCGTCGGGCCCCGGCTCGCGCAGCGCCTGCTCGAGATGCTGCCGCCCGAGGACGTCGCCGAACTCGGCAAGCTGCTCGACCTGCTGCGTCGCACCGGGTTCACCCGGCTGCCGCAGGGCGGCCGCGAGCGGGTCCTCACGGCCCTCTCGCGCTGCCAACCGCCGATGCGCGCGCAGGGCATCGACGGGCTGCGCGGTCTCGCGATGCAGCTGTTCTACGGCGCCGGTCGACGCCAGCGGCCGGAACCCGAACTGGGACACAGCTCGGCTACCCCGGGTCCGCCGGCGATCGACCCCGCCCCGCGTGAGCTGAAGGGTTCGTGCCCGGGACCGCCTCGGGGACGGTGCAGCTCGAGGCCGACGTCGTCGTGGTCGGCTCCGGGTCGGGCGGCGGCGTCATCGCCGGCGAGCTCGCGACCCACGGCCTCGACGTCGTCGTGCTCGAGGCCGGCGGGTCACCACGAGGCTGCGGACTTCCCCGCCGACGAGTGGACGCGCTCCGCGAGCTGTACTGGCGCGGCGGGCTGAACCTCACCGCCGAGGGCAACGTCGCGATCCTCGCCGGCGCGACGCTCGGCGGCGGGTCGACCATCAACTGGCAGAACTGCGTCCGCCCGCCCGACGACGGTCCGCGAGATCTGGGCGCGCGAGCACGGGCTCGACGGGCGTCGACGGCCCGCGTTCGACGAGCACCTCGACGCCGTGCTCGCAGCGCATCTCGGCCACCGACGACTGCACCGACCTCAACGGCGTCAACCAGCGCCTCGCCGACGCCGCGGACGCGCTCGGGTGGGGCGTGGACGAAGGCGGCCCGCAACACCGACCCCGCCGCCTACTACCCCGAGACCGCCGGCCACGTCGGGTTCGGCGACCGCACCGGCAGCAAGCAGGGCACGCTGCGGCACCTACCTCCCGGACGCCGAGGCCGCACGGCGCCCGCATCGTGACCCGCGCGCGGGTCACCCGGGTGCTGCGCGAGGACGGTCGCGCGACCGGTGTCGAGGCCGAGGTGACCCTGCCCTCCGGCGAGATCGTCGGCGCTGCCGCGTCCGACGCCCGCGACGTCGTGGTCGCCTGCGGGCGCGCTCGAGACCCCGGCGGTGCTGCTGCGCTCCGGCATCGGCGGTCCCGCGGTCGGCCAGCACCTGCGGCTGCACCCGGTGCCGATGATCACCGGCGCTGTACGACGAGGACCTCCGCGCGTGGTGGGGCCCGCCGCAGGCCACGATCGTCACCGAGCACCGGGACGCGGTCGAGGGGCACGGCTACCTCGTCGAGACCGCCCACCTGCACCCGGCCGTCACCGCGGCGGCCGTCCCGTGGCGGTCCGGCCGCGACCACAAGCTGATCATGGGCCGGTTCTCGCGCCTCGGCACGTTCATCGCCGTGACCCGCGACCACGGCGGCGGGACGGGTCACGCTCGACGACGCGCGGCGAGGCCGAGGTCCACTACCCGCTCGAGGACCGCATCGACGCGCAGGTGCGGCGCCACGCGGTCCGGTCGCTGATCGAGCTGCACGTCGCGGCCGGCGCGCACGGTCATCCTCGACACCCACCGTGATCTCGCGCTGTGGCGGCGCGGCGAGGACGTCGAGGCGTTACATCGCCCGGGCCCAGGACGCGGCCGAGGGCGCGGGCGGCCGCGTGCTGTTCAGCGCCCACCAGATGGGCTCGGCCCGGATGGGGACCGACCCGACCACCTCCGTCGCGCGACCGACGGGCCAGCTGCACGACGTCGCCGGCGTGTGGATCGGTGACACCTCGGCGTTCCCGACGGCCGTCGGGTCGAACCCGATGCTGACCTGCATGGCGCTGGCCCGCCGGACCGCGCACGCGATCCTCGCTGCCGCCGACCCGTCGAAGGTGTCGGCGGCGCCGTGACCAGAAGGGTCAGCCGTCGCCGGCCCGGAGGTCGGCGACCTGGTCGGCCAGGGACCGGGAGGTGTCCTGGCTGACCTGCTCGCCGTCGGGATCGACCAGCGCACGGAAGTCGCTGCGCAGCCGGTTGGCATCGTCGACGTCGTCGGGCAGCGGCCGACAGGCGGTCGACCCGACGTAGTGCAGGGTGCCGGTCGCGCGCACGACCTCGGCGGTCACGCGGGCGCCGTCGCGGCTCTCGGCGTCGACGCGGGGCAGGGCGGGGTCGTCCTCGTTGCGGGTGGTCTCGAGCCCCTCCCGCTCCCACGCGCGCGCGACCGACGACAGGACGGCATCGACGTCGGGTTCCTCGTCGAGCACGACGGTCCAGGCGATGGACCCCTGGTGGCCATCACCCTCGAGGCAGCTGGTCGGCCCGGCGATCTCACGTTCGAGGACGGGCAGCCCGTCGCCGACCTCCTCCCCCGCGGCAGCGACGTGCGCCACGAGGTCGCGGGTGGCGGCGACCACGTCGCCACCTCCGCTGTTGGCTTCTCCGGCCACGGCACAACCTCCGAGCAACGACAGCAGGACGCCGGCGAGCAGCCGACGGTGGATCGGGCGGGATGACCCTCGGGTGGGCGGCACGGGCTTCACTCCAGCCGGTCGAACGGCCGGTGACGAGGTACCCGAAGTTGGTACCCGCCACCGAGTCCGGTGAGGGGTCGATGTACCCCGACAGCGAGTGCCCGCCGGCGTCGCCGACCTCGAACGACTCGGCACCGAAGCCACTGCGGGTCGGATCGCGTCCGAGCCGCATGGTCAGGGCCCCGTCGGAGACGGTGTGGATCGGGTCGCCGCCGAACGGGTTGAGCTTGCCGCCGGACGTGTCGGTCACGGCGTAGACCCGGCCGTCGGTCGGCAGCTGCAGGTCGCTGGCGTTCGAGACGCGCATGCCCGGGCTGGCGACGCCGACCAGCGCATCGAGGTCGAGGGTGTGGTCCCGCGCGGCGGTGGCGACCACCGTCGAACCGTACGAGTGCCCGATGAGCGTCCGCGTCGAGGTGGGGTTCACCGCTGCCACCCCGGCGACGAACCGGCTGAGGTCGGGCGAGGCGTCGTCGGCGCGTCCCGGAGACATGGCCTGGCGAAGGCCGGGCGGCGCGTCGTAGTCGAGCCACGCGATCGCGGCGACGCGGCCGTTCGGGTCGGCGCGCTGACCGCTGCGGACGAGGTCGTCGGCCCGGTCGAGGTAGCTGGTGATGCTGTCGAAGTCGTTGCCCGTCCCGGGGACGAGCGTGGTGACGTGGTCGGCGGTGTCGATGTCGCCCCGCGCGGCGGCGACGCGACCGTTGGCGGGGTCGAAGACCAGGATCTGGACGCCGGGACGATCGCGGAGATCCTCGAGCGTGGCGAGGCGACCGAGCAGCACCTCCCGCTCCAGGTCGAGCCTGATGCGTTCGAACGCCGTCGCTCCGAGCCGACAGGTCGGCGTCGAGCGCAGCGAGCCGTGTCTCGATGCTCGCGGACCTCGGCGTCGAGCAGGACCCGGTTGGCGTGATCACGCACGAACCCGGGGGCACCATCGAGCCGCCCGATCAACCGCGGGTCGCGGCGTGCGAGCGCCAGCGCCGTCGGCCGGTCGAGGGTCGCGAAGATCGCGGCGACGCCGGCCGGGTCGGCGGCATCGAGGTCGAGCAGGAGCCGGCGGTGGCGGGCGGCGTCGCGGCTGCTGCCGGGCACCCGTGCGGCGTGGAGCTGATCGAGCAGGTGCAGCGACAGGCTGCCGAGCAGCCACGAGCGGCCGTCGAGCGCCTCCACCGCGTCGGCGAAGGCGGCGACGTCCCCGTCGAGGGCGGTGAACCGGCCCGGTAGCGGGGTCAGCCGGTCGTCCGCGGCGTCGATGGCTCGGGTCAGCGCGACGCGGGCGAGCCGCGGGTCGGCCCCAGCCACCGCCGCTCGGGCCGCCGCGAGCGCGTCGCCGACCGCGGCGTCGAGGTCCGCGGTCGCATCGGCGCCGGTCTCGGTGAGGCCGCGGAGGCGGTCGGGGTCGGCCGAGACGGTGCGGCTCACGGTCCGACCGCCGCGCGCTGCTCGAGGACACGCTCGTTGTGGAGGTCGATGCTGCGTTGCAGGGTGGCGGCACGCTCGGCGAGCGACTCGAGCTCGTCGACGATCTGCTCGAGCTCACCCTCCCCTGCCGCCAGCTCGTCGAGGAGGACCTCGTCGGCGAGGTCGAACGCGTCGCGCATCCGCCCCTCCCAACCGACCCGTGCCCGAGCGCCGGCCCGGACGCGCGCGTCACCGACCGCCCCACAGACCTGCGCGGCGGTGCGGCACGCGCCGATCGCCTCGAGGACGGCGCCGGCATCGAAGACGATGTCCGACCGGAGCGCTGTGCCCCGCCCCCGTCGATCGTCCAACGCACCTCGTGTCGTCTCGTTCCCGTTCACACCGTACGCGGTGAGCGCGCCGAGTTCCACCCCCTCCCGGCGGCCGAGCCGTCAGACCACCGAGATGCGGCCGGCGGGGTCGTCGGTGAGGCGGCCGATCCGTGCCGCGTCGTGCCCGGCGGCCCGGAGGCCGTCGACGAGCTCCTCCGCGGCCGCCTCGGGGAGCGCGAGCAGCATCCCGCCGGAGGTCTGGGCGTCGGCGAGCACGACGAGGTCGTCCTCGGCCACGGTCGCGGCGACGTCGAGGTGCGGGCCGGACGTGGGCGAGGTTGCGCTGGGTCCCGCCCGGGATCCACTTGGCCGCCAGCAACGGGTCGAGACCCGGCAGCCGCGGGACGGCCGCGACCTCGACGCTGGCGCCGACCCCGGACGCGGCGACGATCTCGCGGAGGTGGTTGAGGAGGCCGAACCCGGTCACGTCGGTCCCGCACCGGCCGCCGAGCTCGAGCGCGAGCTGCGCCGCCGTCCCGTTGGAACGGGTCATCTCGGTCACCGCGGCGGCGTACACCTCGGCGAGGTCACCTCCGGGCGCGATGGCGTCCGGGGTCGCTGCGCTTGACGGCGGTGGTGGTCAGCCCGGTGCCGAGCGGCTTGGTGAGCACGAGGGCGTCGCCGGGGTCGCCGCCGGCGTTGGTGAGCATCCGGTCCGGGTCGACCTCGCCGATGACGGCCTGGCCGTAGAGCGGTTCGGGGCCGTCGATGGTGTGGCCGCCGGCGACGACCCACCCGCCCTCGGCTGCGGCGGCCTGACCACCGGCGAGGACGGTGGCGAGCAGGTCGAGGTCGAGCTGTTCGCGCGGCCACGCGGCGAACGCGACCGAGAACAGCGGGGTCCCGCCCATCGCGTGGACGTCGCTGCCGGCGTTGACCGCGGCGATCCGACCCCAGGTGTCGGCGTCGTCGACGATCGGCGTGAACACGTCGATGGTCGCCACGAGCGCCCGCCCGTCCGGTCGCCGCCAGACGACGGCGTCATCGCCGTGCTCGCGGCCGACGAGGAGGTCGGGCGACTCGGGCGGCGCGATCCGGCCGAGCACGTCGGCGAGGTCTCCCGGCCCGAGCTTGCAGGCGCAGCCGGCGCCGTGGCTGTAGGCGGTCAGGCGAGGCGGCGAGGTGTCCATGATGCGAGCCTACGGAGCCCCTGGCGTTCCGGCTGCCTCGTCGAGCCGCGCGGCGGTGACTAGGTCGCCGGCATCACAGCCAACGTCCGGGGCGGGACGCAACGCCCGACAGGTCCCGGACACCACGCCCGGGACCGCGGCGACACCCGCCTCAGGCGCGGGGACCCGGGACGGGTCACAGTGCGGCTGCTCCGGATCGCCGGAGCGTGCGAGGCGAAGAAGCGCAGACCGAAGTCTGGTCGCCGGGTCTGCGTGGAGCCAGTGGCGAACCCGACGCGCACCCGAACATCCGAACACAGGGGAGCCGTCATGGCCAGCTCGAAGAACCGCTCGCGCCGTCGCATCACGTTCACCGCCACCGCCGTCATGGTCGTCATGATCGTCGGCGTGGCGTTCGCCGCCTGGACTCGCCGAGGGCACCGGCGCCGGCTACGCCCAGGCCGGCACCGCGATCGAACTCGAAACCGACGACGCCACCACCGAGGGGACGCTGTACCCCTCCGGGACGGCAGATGTCAAGATCACCATCGTCAACGAGAACCCGTACCCCGTCGTGATCGACACGGTGGCCGACGAACGGTCCTATCGTCACCGTCTCAGGGGATGAAGACTGCGACGCTGCTACGGGCGTGACCTTCACGGCCAGACATGCGCCTGGAGCTGTACGTGCCCGCCAACGGATCGAGCGACACACACTCTGGCGAACGCAGCCTCCATGCACGCCACGGGTTCGGACAACGCCTGCCAGGGCGAGAAGTTCAGCATTCCCGGTCGCGTTCTCCGGCTTGAGCGCGGCGGTGGCCCAGCCCTGATCAGCACGCCACGTATCGCTTCGAGCTGAGAGGCCGGCCGGATGAGCACTTCCGAACACGCGCAGGGTGAGGATCGGAGGCGACGCTTCGTCGTCCTGCTCCTGGTCACCGCCGCGCTGGTGTTCACGGTGCTCGCCGGCTGGCCTCTGCTCGGCGGCGGGGACACCGAGGTGCTCGGTGTCCAGGAGTCGCGGGACACGAACTCCGTGACCGCCAGCGGCAACCCGAACGCCGGGTCGCCGGGCAACAGCGGCAACTCCGGCAACACCAACCCCGGTGGCACGACCAACCCCGTCCCGGGACAGCCGGGCGTCGGCAACTCGGGCCAGCCACCTGGCAACCAGGGCGGCAACCCCGGCCAGGGGCAACCCCGGCCAGGGCAACCCCGGCCAGGGCAACCCCGGTCAGGGCACACCGCCGCCGAACGCGGCGACCCCGCACGTGTTCACGATCTCGGGTCACCTCGAGGACATCGCGCCTGGCGCGACCTCGACGCTGCAGCTGACCGTCGCCCACGAGCATCGGTTCGCGATCATCGTCCGGACTGTCGACGTCACCGTCGGTGCGCCGACGGGTGGCCTGGCCGGCGGCGCGCCGTGCGTCGCCGAGCACCTGACGGTCGCGAACTTCGTCGGATCGAAGCTGCTCGCCGAGCGGTCGAGCGGCATGATCGAGGTCGACGTCACGATGTCGCCCGAGGCACCTGACGCCTGCCAAGGTGCGACCTTCCCGCTCAGCTACACCGGCACCGCGATCCGGGAGAACCAGTCGTGAAGCGCGCGACCGTCCTCCTCGCCGTCCTCGCGCTCACGCTCGTGACCGCCGGCCCCGCCGTCGCCGCCTGGCTCGCCTCCGGCAACGGCACCGCGGCCGCTTCCGCCGGAACCCTCGGCACCGTCGCCTCCGTGACCGCGACCCAGAGCGGCCAGACGAACCCGGTCCAGGTCAGCTGGCCTCCGACCTCGCCGGCACCGTCCGGCACGACCTACTCGGTCGTCCGCATCCCGACCGCCGGCGGTACAGCGGCTCCGGCGTCTGCAGCGGACCGGGACTCCCTGCTCCGACACGGCGCCCGAGGGCCGGTGGCGCTACCGCGTCACGCCGACGCTGTTCTCCTGGACCGGCACGACCAGCTCGGTGAGCGCCGAGGTCGCGATCGCCCCGCCGGCTCCGACGGCACTGACCGCGTCGACGACCAGGCCACCCAGATCAACCTGACCTGGAGCAGCGCCTCTACGAGCGCGACGGAGCACCGCGTCGAGCGACGGCAGCGCGGTGGCAGCACGACTGGATCGGCAGACGCCGACTGCGGCAGCGCCACACCGCGTCCGCACGCACAGCGCCTCGACGACCTGAACGGCCGCTACCGCGATCGGGAGCCGACAGCGCGCCCCGCCACTCACCTCGCCGTCAGTGGCCGTCGCTCGCGCCAGCCAGCGGACGTCGAACGCACAGCCGCGATCACCGACACTTCACCAGCCGCTCCAGGCTGTGGCGAGCTCACCTCGGGAGCCCGGCGGAGGGAGCAACTCCGGTACGTTCTCAGGCTCGTGCACGACCAACTCCGCAGGGTGCGCCGTGAACCACAATCCGGAGGGGCCAGACGAACTCCATCACGTTCACGGTGAACTCCGCATCTCGCACCGGCTACCTCAGCGCACCTCGCGATCGGTTCGCGTCGTACCGCTGACCTGAACACGCAGTCACGGGGTGAAGACGTGCACTCCGCCGTAGAGGACGACCGGGGTGCCGTTGGGGACGCGGTCGAAGAGCCAGCGGCCGTCGGCCATCGCGACCCGGACGCAGCCGGAGCTGGCGGGACCCGGCGGGAACGGTCGGCGAACCGTGGATCGCCCAGGGCCCGTGGAAGTACATCGGGTCCCACATCGATCCGATGCCGTAGCTCGAGGGCTTCTCCCCCGCGATGCGGCGGTCGATCGTGAAGGTGCCGACCGGGGTCTCGGCGCGCAGCGTCTCACCGGCCTCGGACTCGAAGGTGCCACCACGGCCGGTGGACACCTTCATCGTCGTCACGCGCTTGCCACCCTCGACCAGGTGCAGGACCTGTCGGTCCATGTCGACCTCGATCCGGTTCGCCGCACCGCCGCGTAGGGACGGCTCGCGGTTCGGTGACGCCAGCGCAGCGTAGGTCTGCGGACCGAGCTGGCCGTCCACCGACAGGCCGTTGACGGCCTGGAACGCCATGATCGCCGAGGTCGTCTGCTGGCCGGCCTCGCCGTCGGCCGCGCCGACGAGGTAGCCGAGCTCCTTCAGGCGGGCCTGCGCGTCGACGAACCGCTGTTGCTCCTCGGCCGCCTTCTCCGCGGCCTCCCGCCGCTCCTGCTCGGCGCGCTCCTCGGCGAGCCGAGCCTCCTCGGCCTCGCGCTCCTCCTCGGCGAGCCGCTCCGCCTCGGCAGCTTCCTCGGCGAGGCGAGCCTCCTCGGCCTCCTCCTCCGCGAGCCGTTCCGCCTCCGCCTCGGCCTCGGCGCGTTCGCGAGCTTCGCGCTCAGCGTCGCTCTCCTCCACCTCGCCGTCGTCGTCCGCTCCTGCGGCGACCGGATCCACCTCCTCGAGGTTGCGGCCGCGGTCCCGGTCGGCGAACGCGAAGGACGCGCCCCCGATCACCAGCACGAGGACCCCGGCGCCGACGACCAGCGTCCGGCGGCGCCGCGCCGCCGCCGGTGTGGTCACGTCGTCGCTGTCGATGCTGCCCACGTCGGCTCCTCGGTCGCCTCGGTCCCGCGCGAAGGGTGCCAGACGCACCGTCGGGCGGTCGCTTCCGTCGTCAGCGCGCACCCGCTGGTGCGCTACCCGACGAAGGTGTGCTGGCCCCCGTGGAGGACGACCGCCGTGCCGTCGGGTACCCGATGGAACAGCCAGACGGCGTCCGCTCGCGAGACCCGCACGCACCCGTGGCTGGCCGGGCCGGCCGGCACCGAGTTGGACCCGTGGATCGCGAACCCGCGCAGGAAGTACATCGGGTCGAACAGCGTGCCGAGCCCCGCCGACGACTCCCGGACCCCGGCGATCCGTCGCTCGATCGTGAAGGTGCCGACCGGCGTCACCGCCCGGCCGGGCGATCCGTCACCACGGGCGTAGGTCGCGCCGTTGCCCGAGCTGACCTTCATCGTCACCACGCGCGCGCCGCCCTCGATGAGGTGCAACACCTGACGGTCGAGGTCCACCTCGATGCGCGTCGCGGCTCCGCCGACCAGCTGCGGGTCGGCGCGAGGCGTCGCGAGCGTCTCGGTCGTCTGCGGGCCGAGGACCCCGTCGACCTGGATGCCGTTGACGGCCTGGAACGCCATCAGCGCGGCGGTGGTCTGCTGCCCCTGCTCGCCATCGACCGCGCCGACGAGGTAGCCGAGGTCCTTCAGGCGCTGCTGGGCGGCCGTCACGGCCGCACGGACCTCGCGCGCACGTTCCGCCGCCGCCGCGGCCGCGGCCTCCTCCTCCGCGACACGCTCCGCAGCGGCTCGGACCTCGGCATCCTCCGCGGCGCGTTCCTCGTCCGCGATCCGCTCCCGCTCCGCCTGCTCCTCGGCCGCCCGACGCTCCGCGGCCTCCCGCTCGGCAGCCTCGGCGGCGAGCCGTTCCGCTTCGGAAGCGCTCGCCGCGTCGTCACCTGCGGGATGGTCGTCGACGTTGTCCACGGCATCCGGCACGTGACCGGCACCGGCGCTGGGCCACGACACCCCGTCGCGGAGGTACGAGGACCCGATCGCCGCACCGGCGGTACCGATGGCCATCACCGCCACCAGCAGCACGATGGTGCGAGCTCGGCGGCGACCGCCACCTCGCTGCTTGCTCCGCCCCTGGTGGTCGCGGTGTCCCCGGGTCCTCACGGCCGCGCCCCTCCGCTTCCGGCGTCCACCTTGTCCGACGCTCAGCCCCCGAGGGAGGTTGCACGACCTCGCGAGCACGTCCCGCGGTCCGCGCCCGCAGCGGCGCGGCCGGGCCCGGGCCGATCAGTCCTTGCGCGGCCCGGGGATGAACGCGTTGGTACGGCGCACGTACTCGTCGTAGCCCTCGCGCTTGCTGCCGCTGCTGGCCATCCCCGCGTCGGTCAGGGCGACCCCGGACACCTCGACGATGAAGAAGGTCATCGCCGCCGACCCGATCACCGCCCACCACGCGCCGGTCGCGAGCGCGACGAGGAAGAAGCCCCACCACACCATCGTGTCGCCGAAGTAGTTCGGGTGACGGGTGTAGCGCCACAGGCCGCGGTCCATGACCTTGCCGCGGTTGTCGGGGTCGGCGAGGAACCGCGACAGCTGCAGGTCACCGCCGGCTTCGAACACGAACCCGACCAGCCACACCGCGACCCCGAGCCCGTCGATCCAGGTCAGACGCTCGGGCGACGGCCGGTGCAGGGCCGCGAGCAGCGGCAGCGAGATGATCGACGCCAGCCCGGCCTGCAACCAGAAGACCCGGTACAGCGAGGTGACGGCGAACGAGTCGGGGCGGCGCTCACGCATGGCCCGGTAGCGAGGGTCCTCGCCCTCGCCCCAGTTCCGACGGGTGATGTGGATCCCGAGCCGCAGGCCCCACACCGTCACGAGGACCAGCACGAGCGCCGTTCGCGGCCCGGCTCCGTCGCCGAGGACCGCGTACACGAACGCCGCGACCACGAACGCGGGGCCCCAGACGCGGTCGACCAGCGAGGCGTCGTGCCGCACGATGCTGACGGCCCAGGTCACCGTCATCAGCACCAGGACGGCGAGCAGCCCGCCCGCCCACACCTGCCAGATCGCCACGACGCACCCTTCCTCGCCGCTGGTTCGCGTCGACCGCCACCGCCGGATCGTCGGGTTCCCCGGCCGCCCGGACGCACGCCTCACCCGACGGGCTCAGTCGAGCACGTCCACCTCTCCCGTCCGCGTAGGCCATCCGGTTATGTTCCTGCCCTCAGGCGTCGGTGGTGGCCGCGACCGAGGAGACCCGGATGGGCGAGGCAGGCTGGAAGCAGGATCCGGTGCGACCGGAACGGCTGCGCTACTTCGACGGGGACACGTGGACCGATCACGTCGCGCCGGGACCCGACGGGTCGGAGATGGGCCTCGACCCGATCCCCGGCCCAGCCGACCCGACCCCAGCCGCCGACACGCAGCCGCCGACGGAGGCGCGGCCCGATCCCGCGTCGGCGCCCGCGCCCGAGGAGGTGTCCGGGTGGGCGGCGCCGGCGGCGGCGGACACCTGGTCGCCACCAGGCGCGGCACGGTCCTCGTTCCCGATGGTCGGCGACGACCGCGGAGCGACCCACGAGCCAGCGCCCGCCTCCGACCCGACGTCATCGCAGGGACCCCCGCCCACCTTCACCCCGGCGTTCACCGCCGAGATGCCACCCGTTACCAGCGCTGCCCCTGTACCGACCGATGATCCGGTACCGAGCGATGATCCGGCACCGAGCGCCGACCCGGCACCGGCGTCCGAACCCTCGCCGTCCGAACCCTCGCCGTCGGAACCAGCGGCGGCAGACCCCTCGGAGACCGTCACACCGGGCGAGGACGACGCGCCGGTGTGGCGTGCAGACGACGCCCTCCGCGGGGACGCACCGGCTCGGAGGTCGACGGGCGGACGATCGACGTCCGTCGGCCGCATCGTCCGGCTGGTCCTGAGCACCGTCGGCGTCGCGATGCTGGTGTTCGCGGCCGTGCAGCTGATCCTGCTGTCGAACACCGCCGGGTACACCGCCACCGAGTCGTCCCACACCGCGCTCGGCTGGGCCCTGCTCGGCGCCACGCTCTGGGGCGTCGCCGCGTACTCGCTGCGCGAGAGCCAGGCCCGGCGCGACGCGCCCGGTCCCCGCGACGGGGACTGAGCCGCGGTCGGGCTGACACGAAGGCACGCCGCTGCCCTCGGCGTAGGCTCACGGCGTGCGTGCCGACAGCCTCGACGACGTCTCCCGCGCGGTGGTCGACTGCCGTGCGTGTCCACGCCTGGTCGCGTGGCGCGAGGAGGTCGCGGCGACGAAGCGTGCTGCGTACGCCGACCAGGAGTACTGGGGCCGGCCCGTCCCGGGCTTCGGTGATCCGGCCGCCCGCATCGTCGTCGTCGGCCTCGCACCGGCCGCCCACGGCGCCAACCGCACCGGCCGGATGTTCACCGGGGATCGATCCGGGGACTGGCTGTTCGCCTCCCTGTACCGCACGGGCTTCGCCAACCAGCCCACCTCGGTGTCGGCCGACGACGGCCTCCGGCTCACCGATGTGTGGGTGACCTCGCCGGTCAAGTGCGCGCCGCCCGCGAACAGGCCGCTGCCCGAGGAGCGGGACCGGTGCCGGCCGTACCTCACCGCCGAGCTCGATCTGCTGCCGTGGCAGGTGGTCGTCGCACTCGGCGGGTTCGGGTTCGCCGCCGCGCTGTCGTTCACCGGCTGGGAGGGCACCAAGCCCCGGTTCGGCCACGGGGTCGAGGTCCCACTCGCATCGGGCCGGACCCTGCTCGGCAGCTACCACGTGAGCCAGCAGAACACCTTCACCGGCCGGCTCACCGAACCGATGCTGGATGAAGTGTTCCTCGAGGCTCGGCGCATAGCGCAGGATCCTGGGTCGTAGAGGCACCTGGCGCCGCGATCCTGAACCACCCTCGACCTTCCATCGAGGTCCCTCGACGTCCACTCGAGTCCACCGGCTCGGCTGCCAACTTGGCTGACTTGGCTGACTAGATGGCTGACTGAACCGGGGACCGACCGCCTCCTCGGGCCCGTCGCCGCCCTCTCGCGAGATCCTGGCGGCGGCGCTCACGGAACCCTCACGTGCCCCCGTGACCGACGCGGGCCGGGGGCATCCTCGCGGTCGACGGCGTTGGTGAGCCAGCCGCGAGCGACGCGTGGACAAGTGAAGGCGGGCCGGCCCTCAGCTCTGCGCCGAGCCCGGCGACCCGCCACCGATCCAGGAGACCGCGATGTCGCGATCGACCGCCGCTCCCCCACCACGCCTGCTGACCGTCGCCCAGGCCGCCGAGCGCCTCGGCACGACCACCTCGAAGCTCTACGAACTCGCCGCGATGCGTTCCATCCCGAGCGTCCGCATCGGTCGAGCGATCCGGATCCCCCAGGACGACCTCGACCGACTCGTCGACAGAGCCGGCGAGGCCAAGGCCGCAGTCTGCCACGACGAGCACCCGCGCACGAGCCGCGTCGACCCGGAGACGAGCTCGAGGATCGCAGCTGTCGCGACGACTCCCTCGGTCGATGGAGCGGCACCGAAGACCCGCCGACCGACTTCCCGACCGTCCCGATGCCCGAACGCAGCCACAGCGCGCACGACCCCAGCGAACGCCGTCGCCGAACTCTCGTAGACCGCCAGGTCCGACACCGACTTGCACCGGTGCGACCCGTGGACGCGTCGACACGGAGCCCCCTCGGAAGGCCCGGTCATCGGCCAGCGCGAGCAGCAGCGGCGCGCGTCAACGTCGACGACACGACATGGCTGGCCCTTCCGCGATCCGAGCGATCCAGGCCGAGCACTCGGTGGCCGACGAGCTTCGCTCGCCTCGTTCGCAACAACCTCGGCGCAGCGCCACGAACTCAACTCCGCCCGCCCATCAGGAACCTCCTCGAATCGCAGGGTGTGCGCGGCACCATCGGCCGGAATGGCTACATCGACAGCGCCGGGTCGTCGTCCGAAGCAGCGCCTGGCTGATCTCGCATCCTGACCGAACTTCCGCGCAACGCGAACCCGCTATCGCGACCTCCGAACGGTGGAAGCCGCGATTACCTCGACACGGTGATGTCCACCGGCTCGCACCATGCCCGCGCCGAAGTCCCCTGATCGGGATGCTGGTGGCGCGAGGCTGTCGCTGATGTCAGCGTCGTAGGGCTACCAGCAGAACGCTCGGAAACATGCCGTGACTGAGGCTCATGTACACTTCCTCGACTCGGGATGTACAGAAGGATTTGCATCGGCGGAGGTTGGGGTCGCGCAGCGCGTCGCGAGCTGAAGGATTGCGCTCGATCATGCGCAGAGCCGGCGACGAGGTGGTCGTCCGGCTCGAGCGCGGACGGCCGTTCGCCGGCTCGCGGCATCGATACACGTGCCCTGCTCGACCAACTGGCCGCCGACGGCCAACTCAGTCGACCACGAACGACAGCCAACCCCGGCACGAGGTCGAGCAGCAGTGCATGACGGACGATGTCTCGGTTTCCGTGACAACCGAACGAGAGAGTCGCGCGATAACGTCGCGTACTTCGACCTCCAGCGCGCTGGTGGAGCTTCGTCGTCGAGGAAGCGGCAGCCACAACATGGCCACGCTGTGGGACGGCGCGGATGCTGTCGTGACTCCAGGTCGCGTCGCTGCGCCCCGAGGTCCGTCTGAGCCTGGAACGGTGTGTGTTCGAAGATCGGTCATGCCGAGCAAGGCATGAACATCCACACGCCGCCCCTCGATGTTTCCCGATGGCATCGAGAGATGTCGTGGTCACGGCGTGTCTCGAAGACCCGGTGCAGCGACCTCGGCTGTCACGCGCGGAAGTGACGTCCCCCGAGGGCATCATCGCGGTCACACCGCCGCTCGAGGCGGGTGGATGCGCCCTTCGGTTCGTGCTGCTGTCGAGCCTGCTGGTTCGAGGATTCCAGCGGGCGAGCTGTGCGCCGACGAGGGACGCGAACACGGGTCAGGACGTCTCGCCCAACGGTCGCATGTGCCCGCATTCGTGCTGTAGCCGGCGACGATGTCGCGTTCCCCTGACCGATCCCCAGCGGAGATGCCCACGACGCCAACGTCGACGCGACCTGCGGCAAGCTCATCGGGTCGGGTTCGAGTGCCATCGGCGACAGCACGCAGCAAGATCCGCGCATCCGCAGAGGGGCGATGATCGCCGGCACGTTGTCGGTGACCGGCGCAGCCAGGCCAGCAACGCCTGCGAGTCCTGCCACTCGGCTGCGGCGGTTAGCGCTCGGTCGTGCGGTCTCCCTCGGCGCGCCGACTGGACCCTACGGGGCGGTCTCTCCGGCGCCCGGCCGATGGTCAGGGTCGCGGTTCTCAGCGCTTCCAGGCGGCCTCGGCTTTGAAGCACCGCGACGCCGTCCTGCGCGGTCCCCCTCCTCCGCGGGTCCCACGCCCCCCGCATGACCTGGGGTCACCGAGGTCGGCGAAGGTCTGGGCGAACTCGCGGAGCGACTCGACGCTGACAGGCTCATCAGGTGTCGAGGCGACACGCAGCATCTGCCGGCGGAGGTACTCGGTCCGCGACAGACCGAGACGCTTGGCCTTCGCCTCGATGGCGGAGACGACGTCATCGGGAACGTTGCGGATCAGCACGTCGGTCATACGTGATACCTCCGTCGGCGGTATCGCATCATATCGAAGCCTCACGACTGCGACCGGAACAGCGCTCCGACCTCAGGCCCTACAGCCAGGCGGACCTCGATGCCATCGCTGCCGAGCTCAACGGACGGCCCCGCAAGACCCTCGAGTTCATGACACCATCAGAGAAGTTCGCAGAGGTGTTGTAGCCACCCGTTGAGCCCGCACCCTGCGGGCCGTACGAGCAACGCGTCCGAAACCATGACCGTGGGTGTCTGTCGCTACCGCGACCCAGTCCACGATCGCCAGCGCGGGACGAGTCCGTAGACCGCTCCTCCCAAAGCACCCCATACGGCCGCCCCTGCGGCCAGAGCTAAATCTGGTGTGCCTCCGAGCAACACCCAGAACCCGACAAGGGCAAGTCCAAGGTAGATGCCCTGGACCGCTGGAGGCCCCTGGACCAGCGACCTCGGTCGTCGACGAGAACCGTGGTCGGGATCGCTCCCGTCAGATCCCATGCCGCCTCCCAGGTCGTGTTCGGGCTCCCAGGTATGTCTCGGTCCTGTGCCGCACGCGTGACCCGGGTTCGGAACGTCGGCTCCCCGGTGGCGCATCAACACCACCTCCTTCGACGAGCCGTGCACAGACAGGGGTTCGTGTCTGGGCAGCCGGGGGCGAGGCCAGGCACGGAAGCTATGAGGTGGCTCGGGGAGGGAACTGCGAGGGCCAACCGACGTCTGACAGCCATCGCGAGCGACTGGACTGCCCTCGTTCCTCCAGGGCGGGACGATCGTTCCACTACCAGGGCTCGAGCGGCGAGAGCGAGGCGACGATGATGACGGCAGCGCGGGTCCGGATGAGGCTGGCTGTGGCCGCTGCGGTGACTTCCGGTCTGTTTGCGACCGCGACGCCTGCGTGGGCCGCCTGCGCCGCGGGGTCGCAGGCCCAGGACCTCGAGTCGGCGGACGTCGTCTTCGAGGGTCGGTCGCTCCGGGGCTCGCAGGCTGGCGACGGGACCCTGCTGTCGCCCGCGCGCTTCGAGGTGACGGATCTGCTCAAGGGCGAGGCACCTGACGTGGTCGAGGTCACCACCGGGACCAGCTCCCAGGGGGACGGCCTCGTGATGGCGATGTCTGAAGGGATCGCCCCGCGAGCAGGAGAGACCTGGCGCATCTACGCGATGCATGCTGGCAGCGATGCTCCGCTGGACACCTCCGTGTGCTCGGGGTCCGTTCGGCTGACCAGCCAGGAGGCGACGGCGGTGGAAACCGATGTCGCGACACGGGGTAGTCCGGACCACGAGTACCGTCTCATCGCCGACCAGGTCGCCGGCTTCGGTGGCGCCTGGGTGGAAGGCGGCAACGACGGTCCACGCGACGGCGGGACCCTGCACCTGTGGCTGACTGAGGTGAGCGAGGAAGCTGAAGACCTGGCGCGAGCGCTCCTGGTCGAACTGTTGGGAGCCGGCTTCGACCAGGAGCCCGTGGTCGTGCACGAGGCCGACTACACCTGGATCCAGTTGCACGACTGGTTCACCGCGGTCGCAGACGTGCACAACCTGCCAGGGGTGGTCTTCTCCGACGCCGATGAGCGGATCAACCGGGTGGTCGTCGGTGTGGAGGACCCGGTACGGAACGAGCGCGGTGTCCGAGACTGGCTGCAGGAACGGTCCGTCCCCCAGCAGGCCGTCTCCATCGTCCAGAGCGACCCCGTCAGGGCCACTGCCGGCCCAGAGTCACCGTCCGAGAGCCCTATCACCGACCGGATGCTGATCGGGTGGCGGGACTTGCGTGGGCACTCGACATGCTCCGGCGACGTTGGCGCAGGGGCCGGCGTCCAGCTACCACCCCGAGTGTGGCAAGCGGCGCCTGACCATGCCTGACGCACGGTATTAGGAGCTACCCGCTACGGCGGTTGGTGCAACGAGCAGATGCTCCGGGCCACCCACCCCGCGGAAGCGCCGTGCCCCGGTCCGCCACGTTGAGAGGCGTCACGGCGCCGTCGCGCGACCCGGCCCGGTTGACCGGTGGTAACATTCCGGAGTGTCCATAATGTTACGGAGGTGCGTATGAGGT
>CAWKMM010000011.1:0-8750 GCA_963850715.1 uncultured Nitriliruptoraceae bacterium
CTGGGCGAGGGCGACGCGGAGGGCCACGGTGGTGCTCCGGAAGGTCGGGGCGCGGGGGGGGGCGGTCAGGGGGTGCCTCGGCCAGCACCGGGTGCCGACGCTAGTGCCGCCCACCGACGTCGACCGGCGGCCACCCTCCGTGGTGGCGTCCGGTCGGACGGTGGCCGACACCTGGAACACGTTGGAAACAGAGCGGAGAAGGCGCGGAAACCCGACCTTCGTAGCTTCCTCCTCACGTACCGGCCACGGGCCGCCGGGACCGCGTACCGATGCGCGGCCGGATCCGGCGTCGACCCGATGACCGTCCCAGATGGAGGGGTGCGAGTGAGGAAGCGACTGCTGAAGTTGGGGGTGGTCACGTCCGGGTTGTTGGTGGCGTCCGCCGTTCCCGCGTCCGCGCAGGTCGAGCCCGAGGCGTTCCAGGACCTGCTGACCGGCGCGACGGTCCTCTACCTGATGGTCGCGACCGCGCTGGTGTTCCTGATGCACGCCGGCTTCTCGATGCTCGAGGCCGGCCTGACCCGTTCCAAGAACGTCGCGAACATCATCGGCAAGAACCTGATGACGATCGCGCTCGGCATCCTCGCGTACTACGCGGTGGGCTGGGCACTGATGTACGGCAGCAGCGTCGCGGGCCTGTTCGGCTCCGACGGCTTCTTCCTGTCGAACGCCCCGTACGACGTCACCGAGACCGGCTACACGCTCGAGATCGACTTCGCGTTCCAGGCGATGTTCGCCGCGACCGCCGCGACGATCGTGTCGGGTGCCGTGGCCGAGCGCATGAAGTTCGGCTCGTACGTCGTGGTCGCGGTCATCATGACCGCGTTCATCTACCCGGTGATCGGGTTCTGGAAGTGGGGCGGCGGCTGGCTCGACGAGCTCGGGTTCTACGACTTCGCCGGCTCGACGGTCGTCCACCTCACCGGTGGTGTCGCCGCCTTCGTGGGTGCCGCGTTCCTCGGGCCCCGCATCGGCAAGTACGGCAAGGACGGCAAGCCCCGCGCCATCCCGGGTCACTCCATCGTCGCTGGTCTCGCTGGGCACGCTGCTGCTGTTCTTCGGCTGGTTCGGGTTCAACGGTGGCTCGGTGCTGGCGCTCGACGGTGAGCTGATCGGCAAGGTGCTCGTCACGACCTCGCTGGCCGGTGCTGCCGGTGGTGTCGCGTCCGCGCTGTTCACCCGCGTGTCGAACGGCAAGTGGGACGTCGCGATGATGGCCAACGGCATCCTCGCCGGCCTGGTCGGCATCACCGCCGGCGCTGACGTCGTCGGCAACGCCATGGCCGTCCTGGTCGGGCTCATCGCCGGTGCGCTGGTCGTCCTGGCCGTCGGGTTCTTCGACCGGATCAAGATCGACGACCCGGTCGGTGCCATCAGCGTCCACGGCGTCTGCGGCATCCTCGGCACCCTGTGGGTCGGGCTCGCCGCGACGGAGGGCGGGCTGCTGTTCGGCGGTGGCGCGGATCTGTTCGTGTCGCAGCTGATCGGCGTCATCGCCTGCATCGCCTGGGTCGGGGTCACCTCGGCCGTCATGTTCGGGACGCTCAAGGCCATGGGCCAGCTGCGCGTCACCGAGCAGGAGGAGGTCGAGGGTCTCGACGTCTGGGAGCACGGTGTCCCGGGCTACCCCGAGCAGGTCTTCGGGTCGGGCTCGTCGCCGAGCGGCACCTACGGGTTCGAGAGCAGCGCCGCGACGGCGCCGGCCGCCAAGCCCGTCGAGGACTGACCACACCAGGTCGGCTGCCACCGCAGCCGCACCGCACGTCCGGCCGAGGGCCGGCGACCGCGAGGTCGCCGGCCCTCCGCCGTCGGGACCGGTCCTGGCGAGGTCCGGTCCGGCGCGCGGTGGGTCCGTCACTACGATGCGCGGACGACCCCCGCACCGACCCGGTCGTGATGCCAGGAGCGCCTCGTGGACAAGCAGCAGGAGTACGTCCTCCGGACCGTCGAGGAACGGGACGTCCGCTTCATCCGCCTGTGGTTCACCGACGTGCTCGGCCTCCTCAAGTCGGTCGCCATCACCGCGGCCGAGCTCGAGAACGCCTTCACCGAGGGCATCGGGTTCGACGGGTCCGCGATCGACGGGTTCGCCCGCGTCCAGGAGGCCGACATGCTCGTCGTGCCGGACGCGTCGACCTTCCAGGTCCTGCCGTGGCGCCCGGAGTCCCAGGGCGTCGCGCGCATGTTCTGCGACATCGTCACCCCGGACGGGCAGCCCTTCGGCGCCGACCCACGCCTGGTCCTGAAGCGCACGCTGCAGCGCGCTGCGGACATGGGGTTCACCTTCTACGTGCACCCCGAGATGGAGTTCTTCCTGTTCGCGGGCGCCGACGACCCGACCCCGCTCGACGACGGGTCGTACTTCGACATGACGCCGCTGGACGTCCAGCAGGACTTCCGCCGGCAGGCGATCAACATGCTCGAGAAGATGGGCATCAGCGTCGAGTACTCCCACCACGAGGTCGCGCCGTCCCAGCACGAGATCGACCTGCGCTACGCCGACGCGCTCACCATGGCCGACAACATCATGACCTTCCGGCTCGTGGTGAAGGAGATCGCGCTGCAGCGGGGCGTCTACGCGACGTTCATGCCGAAGCCCCTCGAGGCCGAGTACGGCAGCGCCATGCACCTGCACCTGTCGCTGTTCGAGGGCGACACCAACGCCTTCCACGACGCGAGCGACCCGTACCGCCTGTCGCCGATCGCGAAGCAGTTCCTCGCCGGGTTGCTGCGGCACGCCCGCGAGATCACCGCCGTCACCAACCAGTGGGTCAACTCCTACAAGCGTCTGACCTCGCGGATGCACGGTCCGCTGCCGTCCGGGGAGGCACCGAACTTCGTCGCCTGGGGCCACTCCAACCGCAGCGCGCTCGTCCGCGTGCCGATGTACAAGCCCCGCAAGGGCGCGTCGACCCGGCTCGAGTACCGCGCGCCGGACCCGGCCTGCAACCCCTACCTCGCGTTCGCGCTCATCCTCGCCGCCGGCCTGAAGGGCATCGAGGAGGGCTACGAGCTGCCGGAGGAGTCCGAGGACAACACCTTCGAGCTCACCCAGGCCGAGCGCGCCGCCAGCGGGATCGAACGGCTGCCGTCGTCGCTCGGGGACGCGCTGAAGGTCATGGAGACCTCGGAGCTCGTGGCCGAGACGCTCGGTGAGCACCTGTTCGACTACTTCCTCGCCAACAAGCGCCGGGAGTGGGCCGAGTACTCGGCCCACGTGACGTCGTTCGAGCTCGACCGCTACCTGCCGCTGCTCTAGGGGCGCGTCGTGGCCGCCTCCCGTCCCGTCTCGCTCCGGGCCCGCCTCGCGAAGGCGGGCCTGGACCCCGACCGCGCCCTGCCGCAGCTCGAGAGCGCGGGCCTCATCGAGGTGGCCGCCGGGGCCGAGGACGCGGCGGACCGCGACGACGCGTCGGTGTCGGACGACCTGCTGACCCACCTGTCCCGCGCGGCATCGCCCGAGGACGCGCTCACCTGCCTGAGCGAGCTCGCCGCGCACGCCCCGGAGCTGTTCGCGCGCCTGCGCGACGACGACCGCTGGCTCGGGCGCGTCGTCGCCGTCGCGGGGACGTCCCGCCCCCTCGGTGACCTGCTCGCCCGGCACCCCGACGCGGCGCAGGCCCTGCGGACCCTGCTGCCCCTCGAGATCACCGGGTGGCCGCCGCCGTGGCGGCCGCGATCCGGGCGACGGACGACCCGGCGTCGCAGGCGGCGGGGGTCGCGGCCATCCGCCGCGCCTCGACGGCCGACATCGCGGCGCGCGACCTGACGGGCTCGATCGACGTCGAGGAGGTCGCCGACGAGCTGGCCGGGCTCGCCGAGGGCGTGCTGACCGGGGCGCTCGAGGCGATCCACGACCAGCAGACCGGGGGGTCGCCGTCCGCGCGGATCGCCGTGATCGGGATGGGCAAGCTCGGCGGTCGCGAGCTGAACTACGTCTCGGACGTCGACGTCGTGTTCGTCCACGAGACGGTCGAGGGGGCGTCGGACGAGGAGGCCAGCCTCGAGGCCCGCGTGGTCCTCACCCGCCTGCTCGAGGTCCTCAACGCGTCCACGACGATGGGCCGCGCCTACGAGGTCGACCCGACGCTGCGCCCCGAGGGTCGCAACGGACCGCTGTCGCGGCGGATCAGCTCGTTCGAGGCCTACTGGGACCGGTGGGCCAAGACCTGGGAGTTCCAGGCGCTGCTGAAGGCTCGACCGGTCGCGGGTGACCGGCAGCTCGGCGCCGCCCTGCTGGCGGCCGCGGAGCCCTACGTCTGGCCGGCGCAGCTCGACGCCGAGGTCGTCGCCGAGATCCGCGCCATGAAGGCCAGGATCGAGACCAAGCCCGAGGTCGTGCGGCACGGCGAACGCCAGATCAAGCTCGGCCCGGGTGGCATCCGCGACGTCGAGTTCGCCGTGCAGCTGCTCCAGCTGGTCCACGGCCGCAGCGATCGGTCCCTGCGGTGCGCCGGCACGTTGCCCGCGCTCGAGGCGCTGGCGAAGGGTGGCTACGTCGCCGAGGAGGACGCCACCGGGTTCGCCGACGCCTACCGCCAGCTGCGCACCGTGGAGCACCGCCTCCAGCTCGCGCACGAACGTCGCACCCACACCATCCCCGAGGACCCGACCCAGCAGGAGTGGCTGGCGCGGGCGATGGGCTACCGCGCCACGGACGAGGCGACGGCCCGCGCGTCGTTCCTCCGGGACCTGTCGCGCACGCAGAGCCGGGTCCGGGAGCTGCACGCGAAGCTCTTCTTCCGCCCCCTGCTCGAGTCGTTCGCGGACCTGCCAGCGGATGCCGTCGGCGTGACCCTGCCGACCGAGGTCCGCGCGATGGGCGAGACCGCGGCGCGCGAGCGGCTGCTGGCCCTCGGCTTCAGCGACGGCGCGGCGGCGATGCGTCACGTCCGCCACCTCACGAGCGGTCTGTCCCGGCGGGCCCGGACCGTCCGCGCGGTGCTCCCGGCGGTCCTCCACGTCCTCCAGGACACCCCCGACCCGGACGCGGGCCTCGCCAGCTTCCGCGACCTGGTCGACGCCCAGGGCGAACGCAGCGAGCTGCTCGGCCACCTCCGGGACCACCCCCCGGCGGCCGAGCTGCTGGCCAAGCTGCTCGGCACGTCGAAGGTCGCCGGGGAACTGCTGGTCGCCCAGCCCGGCGGGACGGGGTGGCTGCGGGACCCGGACGCCCGGCGGGAGCCTCGCACCCGCGAGGAGCTGACGCGGATGGCGTTGGCGCGCCTCACCTGGCAGGACACGACGGCGGCCTTGCGCCGGTTCAAGCGCTTCGAGCTGCTGCGGCTGGTGGTCCGCGACCTCTCCGGCGAGGCCACGGTGTCGAGCGTGGGGGAGGAGCTGACCGCGCTCGGCGAGGCGTGCCTCGAAGGCGCCCTGTCGGACGAGCTGCGGCGGCGGGCGACGGCCGCCGGGCTGTCGGACCCGTCCGAGCTGCCGGTGCGGATGGCGATCGTCGGCATGGGGAAGTTCGGGGGCGGCGAGCTGCACTACGTGTCCGACCTCGACGTGCTGTTCGTGCACGAGGTCGTCGCACCGGAGGGTGGGGCCGGCGACGGTCCGGACGAGGCGGAGAGCAACCGGTTGGCGCTGTCGATCGCCGGCGAGGTGATGCGGTCGCTGTCGGCCATCACCGCCGACGGGACGGCGTTCGAGGTCGACGCGGATCTGCGACCGGAGGGCCGCAACGGCCCGCTGTCGCGGTCGCTGGCCTCCTACACGGCCTACTGGGACCGGTGGTCGGAACCGTGGGAACGGCAGGCGCTGCTGAAGGCCCGCCGCGTCGCCGGCGACGTCGACCTCGGCGACCGGTTGGTCGAGGCCTCCCGCGAACGGGCGTACCCGACGACCTGGTCCGGCAGCGACGACGTCGCGATCCGGCGGATGAAGGCCCGGCTCGAGCGCGAACGCATCCCACGTCGCGTGTCGTCCGACCGTCACCTCAAGCTCGGACCCGGCGGCCTGTCGGACGTGGAGTGGACCGTGCAGCTGTTGCAGCTCCGGCACGGCGCCTCCGCCGACGCGGCCCGCGGGGTGTCCACCATGCGGCTGCTCGACAGCCTCCAGGACGCGGACCTGCTCGAACACCGCGATGCGACCTGGCTGCGGGAGGGCTACCGGTTCCTGTCGGAGCTGCGCAACCGGCGCTACCTCCTCCGCCACCGCGACGTCGACGTGTTGCCGTCGGCGACCGCGACGCTCGAGACGCTCGCCCGGGCGATGGGGTACGGCCGGGGTGGGTGGCAGCAGCTCGAGGAGGACCGCCGCCGCCACGCCCGGCACGTCCGCAGCGTGTGCGAGCGGGTGTTCTACGAGCAGGAACCCGGAGGTGGTTGGTGACCCGGCGACGACCCGGTGTGGCCGCCGTGCTGGCGGCCGCCGCGGTGGCGGCCGGGTGCGCCGGGTCCACCGGGGGCGATCCGCTCGCGGAGCGGCCCTACCTCGTGGCGGTCGATCCGCTCGACGAGGTGCCGTCCGGCACGATCACCGGGACGCTGATCGTGGACCGCGACTGCGTGCTGCTCGAGGACGCGTCGGGATCGCTGTTGCCGCTGTTCTCGGAGGACACCCGGTTCGGTCCCCTCGACGGTGGGGCGGTGACCGTCGACGTCGGCGCGACGCGCGTGCGGATCGGCGACGAGGTGACCTTCGAGGGCGACGTCGGTGAGGTCACGGAGGGGCTGCGCTCGCGCTACCCGGGCGTGGACCTCACCCGTTGCGGTCCGCGTCGGTACGCGCTCCTCGGCGACGTCATCGGGTGACCAGCGCCGCCCGTCGTGGCGGACCGGTCCGACATCGGCGAGGCTGCGGTCATGGACACCACTCGATCCCCGGCCCGAGCCACCCACCCGAGGTGACGAACGCGCGACCCTCGTCGGCTTCCTGCGGTGGCAACGCGAGACTCTGGTGCTGAAGTGCTCGGGGCTCGACGCCGAAGCCCTCGCGCGCCGCGCGGTGGAACCGTCGGCGCTGTCGCTGCTCGGGCTGGTGCGGCACCTCGCCGACGTGGAGCGCAGCTGGTTCCGGCGCACGATGGCCGGACTCGACGCCCCGGCCTACCACTGGTCGGAGGCGGCGCCGGACGGCGACTTCGACGGCGCGGTCGCCGACCCCGCGGTCGTCGCCGAGGCGTGGGAGCTGTGGCGCGTCGAGGTCGCGTTCGCCGACCGGTTCGTCGCGGAGGCCGAGAACCTGGAGGTCACGAGCGCGCGACCGGATCGGTGGCGGGGTCCGATGTCGCTGCGCTGGGTCCTCGTGCACCTGATCGAGGAGTACGCGCGCCATAACGGCCACGCCGACCTCCTCCGCGAACGGATCGACGGCGTCGTCGGCCAGTGACGCTCGGCCGGTGACGCGCCGCCGCCTCAGGAGCGGAGGCGGACGCGGTCGGGGTCGAGCTCGTCGAGACTGCGGACACCGAGCAGCTGCATCGTGCGGATGATGTCGGTGCGCAGGATCTCCACCCGCCTTGACGACGCCCTCCTGTCCGCCGGCCATGAGCCCGTAGAGGAACGCCCGGCCGACCAGCGTCGCGTCCGCTCCCAGCGCGACGGCCGCGACGATGTCGGCGCCGCTCAGGATCCCACCGTCGAGGAAGACCTCGGCGCGGTCACCGACGGCGGCGACCACGTCGCGCAGCTGGTGCAGCGGCGTCGGCGCCTTGTCGAGCTGCCGGCCACCGTGGTTCGACAGCACGATCGCGTCCGCGCCGAGATCGACCACGGCGTGGGCGTCCTCGACCGTCTGGATGCCCTTGACGACGAGGGATCCGTCCCACAGCTCGCGGAGTCGGGTGAGGTCGCCGGTGTCGAGCGACGGATCGAACAGCTCGCCGATCAGGTCGGCGACGGTGCCGTCGTAGGAGCTGAACGACGCGAACGACAGCGGCTCGGTCGTGAGGAGGTTCAGCCACCACGACGGGTACTGCGCCACGTCGGCGAGCGTCCGGAGCGTCAGCGACGGCGGGATGGTCAGCCCGTTCCGCACGTCCCGCAGGCGGGCGCCCGCGACCGGCGTGTCCACGGTCAGCATCAGGGTCGAGAACCCCGCCGCCGCCGCGCGACCGACCAGCTGATCGACCCCGTCGCGGTCGTGCCACACGTACAGCTGGAACCAGCGTTCGACGTCCGGTGCCGCCGCCGCGATCCCCTCCGGGGTCGTCGTCCCGAGCGTCGACAACGCGAACGGGATCCCGAGCCCCTCGGCGGCGCGCGCCACGGCTGCCTCGCCCTCGTGGTGCATCATCCGGGTGAAGCCGGTCGGCGCGAACGCGAACGGCAGCTCGGACCGCCTGCCGAGCACGGTCGTCGAGGTGTCCACCTCCGAGACGTCCCGCAGGACCCGGGGTTGGAACTCGACGTCGGCGAACGTCCGGCGGGCCCGCGCGAGGCTCGCCTCGCTCTCGGCCGCCCCGTCGACGTAGTCGAACACCGCACGTGGGGTGCGGCGTCTGGCGATCGTGCGCAGGTCACGGATCGAGCTCGCTCGCGCGAGCCGGCGCGTCCGGGCGCTGCGTTCGAACGGGCGTGGCTGCACCAGGGGCTGGATCTCGGACCACCGCGGCCACCGTCGTGCCACCGGCGGTCGCGGTCTGGTCGTGCGTGGTCCCTCGCTGGCCAACCCGCCACCTCCCTCGCGGTCCGGCACGGTAGTGCCGTGCGGCCCCGCCGGGACCCGCCCGACCTGGTTCTTGGCCCGGTCACCATCCGCACCTAGCATCGGGTGATGGCCGACATCGCGTTCACCCCCAC
>CAWKMM010000012.1:0-544987 GCA_963850715.1 uncultured Nitriliruptoraceae bacterium
GAGTGCGGCACCGAGCGCGATGGTCCACCGGGCGGCGGGTGGCAGCGAGCGAGGGACGGGCCGTGCGGTGGTGGGGGTCGCCGGTGCCAGGAGGACGAGCAGGACCAGCCCGGCCGTGACCGTGACACCGCCGAGGTGGACGGCGAGGTGCAGGGGGATCGACACGCCTGCCCTCCTCGTCCGAGCCGCCGCCGGGTGCGGTCAGGCTAGGAGCCGCGGGAGCGGCTCCGCCGCTCCCAACGCCGGACCCACGCGTCGGTGGCGGCTCCGGTGCCCAGATGACCCGGATATGACCTGTCGTGACTAGTCACCGTCCGCCGCCCGGAGGGCGTACGCCTCGGCAGGTTCACGGCCGTCGCGCAGGGCGTCGAGCGCGGCGAGGGCGCCGCGGAGGTCGTCGATCGGGACCAGCAGCAGGTCGCGGCCGATCGGCGCGCGGCGGGCCTCGGCGAGGTTGGCGCGCGGGACGAGGAAGACCGCGGCGGGCTCCGACACCCCGCCACGGTCGGTGGCGCCGACGAGCTTCTGACGGACGCCGCCGACGGGCCCGACCCGACCGTCGACGTCGATGGTGCCCGTCCCCGCCACGACGGCGCCGCCGGTCAGGTCCTCGTCGCCGAGCAGGTCGAGCACGCCGAGCGCGAACATCAACCCCGCGGAGGGTCCACCGATGACCCCGGCATCGATGGAGATGTCGATCGGTAGGTCGAGTTCGGTGCGGAGCAGGACCCCGATGTACGCCCGGTCCCGGTCCGTCGGGTTCCGACCGTACGTGACCTCGACCGTGCGGGAGGTGCCGTCCTCGGCTCGCACCTGCAGCGTCGCCTCGTCGCCCGGCGAGGAACCGACCACCAGGTCGACGAGCGACGCGGCGTCGCGGACCTCGACGCCGTCGACGGCGGTGATGACGTCGCCGACGGACAACGCGTCCGTGACCGCGTCGGCCTCGATCGCGGCCACGGCCGCGCCGGACGCGGCATCGTCGACGTCGTAGCCCGCGGCGCGCAGCGCCGCGAGTGCCGCGGTCATCTGGCTGTCCTCCATCAGGAGGGCGTTCTGCTCGGCCGTCTCGGTGGGATCGAGGTCCGGCGGGTAGATGGTCTCGCGAGGCACGGTGTCGACCGTCGCGGACCGGCGCGCGTCCCACCATGTCCCGAGGTCCAGCCCGTCGCGGACCGCCACGGTCGTCAGCAGCAACTCACCGGTCGACGGGAAGGTGGTCGCACCTTCGATGCGGACGAGCCCGATGGTGTCCTCCGTCGGGCCGGGCACCAGCGCGACCTCGCACGCCGGCTGGGTCGACACGATGCCGCAGGGGACCTCGCCCGAGGCGATGGCCGCGGCAGCGACGGCCACCACGCCGACGGTGACGGCGGCGAGGGCCAGCAGGAGGGACCACCAACGGTGCACCGCGCTCACCCGTGCCGGAGGGACCGATGATCCGCGCTCCGTCCGGAGCAGGTCCGGGGGGGCGGCGCGCGGGGGTCCGACGCCGCGTGAGGCGTCGAGCGAGGCTACCGGCCGTCAGGTTGGCCAGCCGGCGGGGAGCCGCTCAGCCGCGCACCGGGCGCGGCGCTCGGCGCCCGATCAGACCTCGCGCCGGGCGACCGAGGACCAGCACGCCATCGCAGCGATGACGAGCAGCGCCGCGAGCACCTCCAGGTAGGTCCGCGTCCCGACGCCGCCAACGTCCGACGGCGTGCCGATGGCCACCGGTACCCCGTCGTCCCGGACGAGCGCGGTCGGGGCCGGCTCCGTGGGCACCCCGACGGGCGCGCCCACCAGATGTGGCGCCGGGACGACCTCGTCCGCGTCCCCGTCACCTCCCGGATCGTCCCCAGGGGTGCCCGCCACGCCGGTGACATCAGGGTCCAGCGTCTGGGCGGCGGCGTCGTCGCCCGGAGCCGGCGCCGGGGTGGTCGGCGCCGGCGCCGGGGCAGGCTCGGCAGGGGCACGCGGTTCCGCCGCAGGTGCTGACTCCGGCACCGGCTCGGGCGTGGGGCGTGGCGCCGAGGTCGTGCGGACCGAGCCGGCGGTCAGGCTGGCTGCCGCATCGAGGCGACCGGCACCGTGTTCGAGGTCCGGGCCCGGTGGTCCGACGTCGACGGCGCCGTCGAGCAACCGCTGACGGACCTCCCCCGCGTCGTGCCCGCGGGCGAACAGCAACGCCGCCACCCCGCTGACGTGCGGCGCCGCGAAGGAGGTGCCCTCCGCCACGCCGTAGGGCGACGCCGCGGGGTCGCAACCGCCCGCGAACCGCCGGCACCAGGTGCTGACGACGTCGACGCCCGGAGCGACGAGCCCGTCGTGCCGGTCGACGGTCGAGAACGGCGCCCGCCGATCGGCGCGGTCGCTCGCCCCCACGAGCACGATCGGTGAGTCGGCGGGGTATCCGGCGGCGCTCCCGGGGCGGTTCCCGGCCGCGGCAACGACCAGCACACCGCGCTCCGCGGCGTAGCGGACCGCGGCGTTCGGGACGCCGGGGACGGCCCGTTCGCCGTCCTTCGGCGCGACCGACTCGAGGGAGACGTTGACCACGTCGGCACCGTTGTCGACCGCCCAGATGACCCCGCGCCCCACCGTCTCGCTGTCCCCCGACCCGTCGGCACCGAGGACGCGGACGGGCAGCAGCTTGGCGGCCGGCGCCACGCCGGCGATGCCCACCCCGTTGTCGGTCGCGGCCGCCACGATCCCCGCCACGAGCGTGCCGTGGCCGTGCTCGTCGCTCGGGTCGAGGTCGTCGTCGACCAGGTCGATCCCGATGACCGAGCCGTCGGGGCGCTTGGAGATGCGGTCGAAGAGGTCGGGGTGGCTGAGCGAGATGCCGGTGTCGACGATCGCGACGACGGCGCCCTCACCCCGCGTGCTCGTCCACGCCTCGTCGACACGGATCCGATCGAGGCCCCACTGCTGGTCGCGGTACGGGTCGTTCGATGCCGCCCAGGCCGAACCCGCTCCGAGCAACGCGACGAGCACGACCACGGCGACCGTGACCGTGACCGGCCCCCGTCGCTGTCCGCCCCGGCCTCCGGCGCCCACGCTCTCCCGTCCCCGGGGACGCTGTCGCCCCTCGAGGACGGGAACGAGCCGGGCGGCCGGTCGGAACGGAACGGGCGGTACCGCGCACCGACGGGTGCGCTGGCCGGACGAACCGGTCAGTCGGTGCGGGGTCCGCGCGTCGCGGTCGGCCCTGCAGCGCGCCGGCGGTCCCAGAACCAGCGGTGGGCGATGGTGGCGAGGACCCCGGCCCCGAGCGTCGCGGTGACGGCCACGGCGGCGCGGACGCGGCTGCGACGGGTGTGCAACGGGCCGAGGACGAGCTCGTCGGCGTGCTCAGCCGCCATCTCGGCGAGGGCGTCACGGTTGGACCGCTCGGGCCGCCAGCCGGTCGCCACGAGCGCGTCGACGCTGACCACCCACGGGTGCATCAGGTAGGGCACCTGCCCCGCCGGTGCCTCACCGATCCCGAGCCGCCACAGCCGGTCGGCCAACGTGAAGGCGAGCTCCTCGGGGACCTCGAACACCTTGCGGCCCGCGATCGCCGTGACCTCGTCGAAGGACAACCACCCGATGGACGACACGTTGTACGGGCCGGGTAGGTCGTGGTGGATCGTGTGCACGATGGCCGAGGCCACGTCGTCGACGTGGACGAACTGGATGGGTGGCTTGTGGCCCCGGATCGCGTTGAACCGCGGCGCGTCGAGCTGGCGCGAGATGAAGTTGGACACGCCCGGGCCCGCGACGATCGAGGGACGGAGCACCGTCACGACGAGGTCGTCCTGCTCCGCCACCCACGGCCACAGCCAGCGCTCGATCTCGGCCTTGTGTTCGGCGTAGTTGAACGGCGTGTTCGGACGCAGCGGCCGGTCCTCGGTGATCGGCAGCGGGTTGTCGGGGTGCGCGCCGTAGACCGTCGCCGACGACACGTAGACCACCTTGCGCACCCCGGCGTCACGCGCGGCCTGCAGGACGGTGCGCGTCCCCCCGACGTTGACCGCGTGCATCGCCGTCTCGTCACGGGACGGGTCGAGCACGAACGCGAGGTGCACCACCACGTCGACGCCCTGGAGGTCCGACGCGATGGCCGGATCGCGGACGTCGGCACGCCGCCGTTCGAGCTTCGGTCGCGCCGGTCCGGACGGGTCGGCGACGTCCAGCGCGATCACCCGGGCCACGGACGCATCGTCGACGAGCCGGTCGATGAGGCGGCGACCGATGAACCCTTCCGCCCCGGTCACGGCCACGGTCGCGCCGGCCCCAGATCCCCGTTCCAACGTCACGCACGCACCTTCCGAGGTGGTCGGACCCGGACCCTACCGGCGGGGGGCGACGACCTCAGTCCGCGTACCGCAGGGCGGCTGCACCACCACCGGCGGTGTGGAACCCTCCCCGTAGCCGACCCGAGGGACCCGCGTGTCCGACGTACCCGACCTGCCCGGCGACGACGAGGAGGAGGGGACCCCGCTGCCCCCGGAGCTCGGCGCCCTGTTCGAGCAGCTCGGCCTCGGCGGCGAGGGTGGGTCCCAGCTGCCGCCCGAGCTCGGCGCGATGTTCGAGCAGCTCGGCCTCGGCGGCGAGGGCGGGCTCCAGCTGCCGCCCGAGCTCGGCGCGATGTTCGAGCAGCTCGCCGGCCCGGGGGGCCTCGAGTCGCTCGGGCAGCAGGCCGCCGCCATGTTCGGCGGCGGCGCACCCGGCGGGTTCGGGTTCGCCGGCCCCGCAGGGGGCGTGGACGGTCCCGTCGACTGGTCGCTGGCGACCCGGGTGGCGCTCCAGGTCGCGGCTGAGGGCGACCGACAGCCGACCCCCGAGGAGGTGTCGCAGGCGCGGGAGGCGCTCCAGCTCGCCGAGCACTGGCTCGATGGCTCGCCGCTACCTGCCCCGCCCGATGCCGGTCGGCTCGTGGCCGGCTCGCGCCAGGAGTGGGTCAACGCCGCGGTGACGGCGTTCCGGCCGCTGGTGGACCCGGTTGCGCGTGCGTCGACCGCCGCCATGGTCGACCTCGCCCGCGATCAGTTCGAGCAGCTCGGCGGCGCCGACGGGCTGCAGCTGCCGCCCGAGCTCGCGGGTCTCCAGGGCGTGCTCGATCAGCTGTCGGGTGGCGACGCCGGAGAGCTCGTCCGGCCGCTCGGTGCCCTGCTGTCGGGGCTCCAAGCGGGCCAGGTGCTCGGCCAGCTCGCGCGCACGCTGCTCGGGCAGTACGACCTCGGGATCCCGACCGCGCCCCGGTCGGCAGCGCACGTCCTGGCCGTCAACGTGGCCGAGGCGTTCGAGGGCTGGGACCTCGACCCCACCGAGGTCGCCGTCGTGCTCGCCCTCCACGAGGCCGCCATGCGGCGGCTCTACCACGCCGTCCCGTGGCTCGAGGCGCACGTCCAGTCGCTGGTGGCTCGCTTCGCGTCCGGAACGGTGGTCGACGCCGCCCGGCTCGAGGAGGTCACGCGCGAGCTGATGGCCGGTGTCGACCCGGACGACCCCGAGGCCCTCGAGGAGGCCATGGGCCGCGCCAGCAGCTTCCGCCTCGAACCGACCGCGGACCAGCGCCGGATCCTCGAACGACTCCAGGGCGTGGTGTGCCTGGTCGGCGCTTGGGCGCGCCACGAGGTCGCCCGCGTCGCGGACGAGCGGGTCCCCTCCCTCGACCGCATCGCCGAGGTCCAGCGCCGACGCCGGGCCACCCGAGGCGACGGCGAGGACCTCCTCGCCGCCCTGCTGGGGCTCGACCTGCAGCCCGACGACGAGACCGTCGGCGAGCGGTTCGTGGTCGCCATCGAGGACGCCCTCGGCCCCGAGGGACTCCGGCAGGCGCTCGAGCACCCCGAGAACCTGCCCGACACCACCGAGCTGGCCGACCCCGCCGCCTGGCTCCTGCGGATGTCCGACACCGACCTGCCCGACGATCCCGCGAGCCTCTTCGCCGGTCTCGGTGACGCACCCCGCGAGGGGTCGGCCGCCGAACGGATCGCGGACCGCGACGCCCGGGCGGAGGGGTCGGACGGGGACGAGGGACGCGACCCCGACGGCGGCTGAGGGGCGACCGAGCGTCGCTCGGCCGCGGCTCAGTCGATCGCGCCGTCGTCGACCGGATCGTCGTCACCCTCCGATGCGTGGTCCTCGCCGACGACGTCGGTCCCGGCCGCCAGTCGTCCGGCGGTGTAGCCCTCGAGCCAGCCGGCGGCCCGCGCGGCGTTCGGGTCGCGGTCGAGCAGCTCGTGGAAGTCCGGCCCGTGACCGGGCACGACCAGGTGCACCAGCTCGTGCAGCAGCACGTGGTCGAGCACGTAGCTCGGCGCGGTCGCCAGCTCGCGGGAGATACGGATGGTCCCCTCCGCCGGCGTGCAGGACCCGTGGCGGCGGCGCATCCGTGACGACCAGGACACCGACGTGGGCCGGATGCCGTCGAGGTACCGATCGGCGAGGCGTGCCGCTCGCCGCTCGAGGGCCGTGTCGGACCCGCGGCCGCGCACCCGGCTGGCGCCGGTCACCTTGCCGACGAGGCCGGCGATGAGCCGCTCCTCCTCGGCGGCCGGCAGACCGACCGGCAGCCGGACGACCACGACCTGATCACGCGGCGCCGCTGACGCCGAACGTCGCCGCCGGGGGCTGCGGTGGATCTCGAGGGCCGGCGTGACGCTGGTCGCGGGGCGGCGTTCGACAGGTGGGGAGGTGGCGGGCACGGGCGCTCTCGACGGGGCCGGGGGTGCCTCGGGTAGCACGTCCCCCCGGCACGCGCCGGGGTCGGCCGGAGCCCGTGCGGTTCTCGCGCGAAGCCGGGCGCCCGGCTCGGATCGCGACTCTCCACAGGGTGTGGAACCGCTGTGGAGACCCGCGGCGACGGAGAGCGCGTCCGACCTGCGACGACGGCCCGGGACGCCGCGCCAGCGCTCCCCCGCCGTCGGAACCGTCCCCACGGCATCCACACCCCGTCCACAGGCGGACCCGCCGTCATCCACAGGCCCTGGGGAGGACCGGTTCGACGGACCCGCTCGCCACCCGTAGCGTGGCTGGCACGAGGTCCCCAGCGGCGGACCGGTCGTGGCGCCCCACGGGGAAGGGGGCGCCGAGGCTGGCCCCGGCGCTGGGGACTTCCGTGTGTCCGGCGGCCGGCGGTGGCCGGTGTCCCCGCCACTACCCTCGCGGCCGCCCACCCGATCCGGAGAGCCTCGATGGCCGACCACCCCGCTGACCCGACCAGCAGCGCCGCCAACGCTGCAGCCTTCTTCGACCTCGACCGCACCCTCATCAGCGGCTCGTCGGCCTTCTCGTTCGGGCTCGCCGCGTGGCGCAACAAGCTCATCCCCACCGGGGAGCTGCTCTCCGACGGGCTGAACGCGCTGACCTTCAAGCTCGTCGGCGCCACCGATGAGCGGTCGGAAGCGGTCCGCGACCGCATCCTCCACGCGGTCGAGGGCGCGATGCAGGACGAGCTGCTGGCCCTCAACGAGCAGGTCATCCCGCACATCCTCGAGAAGGTCCGGCCGGAGTCCCGCGGGCTGATCGAGATGCACCACGAGGCCGGCCGCGAGACCTGGATCGTGTCGGCCTCCCCGATCGAGCTGGTCGACCCGCTCGCCAGGGCGCTCGGGATGACCGGGGGGATCGCGACCCGCTCCGAGGTCGTCGACGGGCGCTACACCGGCCGCCTCGACGGTCCCTTCGTCTACGGCGAGGGCAAGCGCGAGGCCATCCAGGCCGTCGCGGACGAGCGTGGGTACGACCTGCGGCTGTCGTACTCCTACTCGGACTCCGCGTCGGACCTGCCGATGATGGAGATGGTCGGCCACCCCGTCGCGGTCAACCCCGACCGGCCGCTCGAGACCGTCGCCCACCAGCGCGGCTGGCCGATGGTCATCTTCTCGCGCAAGACCAAGCAGGTGGTCAAGATCTCGACCGCCTCGGCTGGCGCGGTGGGACTGGCCGGCGCCACCTACCTGCTCGGACGACGCCACGGCCGCATCCAGGTCGAGGCGCAGCGGGGCCGGCTGCTGCGCCCGTGGCGCTGACCTCGTCGGTCGCGCCCGACGCGTCGCCGCACCTGCGTGACCTGCTGGGCGACGCGGAGCGGCTGGTCGAACGGTGCGCGGCCGCCCCGGCGACGGCCCGTCGGGACCTCGCGGCGACGCGCCGGGCCGAAGCCGACCTCGCCTCGCTGCGGCTCGACGGGTCCCCGGTCGAGGCGGTCCCCGACCCGACGGTCATCGCGGACGCGCGGGCGACCGCGGAGGTGGTCGCCGAGGCCGAACCGACCCGGAGCGGGACCTGGTTCGACGCGATGCGCAGCTTCGACGGCCCCGATCCGGACGACCCCGAGGCAGCGGCGCACGACGCCGCGGTGATGGCGCTCGAGTTCGACGGTGTCGCCCGCGCGGCGGCGTCCGACGAACTCGGGCTCGCGCTCCTGCGCGACCCCATCCCCGCGTTGGAGGAGCTGCACGGCCTGCTGACCCGCGACCTGGTGGCGCCAGCGCGCATCGGGCAGCTCCGGGTGTCGGAGCAGGCGGTCCACGACGCGTCCGTCGGCCGGATCCTGTACTTCACCACCGACCCGGGTCGCATCGCCGACGAGCTCGCGACCTTCGCCGACCGCCTGGTGGCGAGCGGCGACGAGCACGCGGTGATCGCTTCGGGGCTGGTCCACCTCGACCTGTTGCGCATCCACCCGTTCGACGCCGCCAACGGCCGCCTGGCTCGCGCGGCGGCGCGGCTCGTGCTCCGAGCACGCGGGTTCGACCCGGAGGGCCTCGCGGCCCCGGAGATCGCGCTCGACGAGGACCGGCTCGGCTACCACGACGAGGTCGCGCGGACCCTGCGCCGACGGGAACCGACCGTCTGGCTCGAACGGTGGGCCGAGGCGGTCACCGCGGGGCTGCGGCGTGCTGCCCGCGACCTCGGCGTGCTCGGTGACGACGTGCCGGCGCGGGCGGAGGCGTTCGTGACGGGTCGCCCACCGGGCCCGTTCACCGTGGTCGACCACCGTGACGAGGTGGGCGGCCTCGCCGACGCCGAGCTACGGGCGGACCGGCTCGCCCTGCTCGACGCCGGACGGATCGCCCGCGTGCCGGGCAGCCGCGGCCTGCGCTTCACCATCCCCGCCTGAGCGGCACGCCTCGCCGAGGCGTCAGCCAGGACCCGGCGCGGTCCTCCGGACGTGCTCGACGACCAGCTCGGCGATGCGTGGTCCCGCGTCCTCCTGCAGGAAGTGGCCGGCACCGGGCAGGACGCCCAGCCCGGTGCAGCCCGGGATGTCGGCGGCCCACATCGCCGCGACCGCCGGGTCGTCGTCGGACGTGGGTACCAGCAAGGGCAGCGCCTTGGCGCCCGCCTGCGATGCGGCGTCGGGGAAGGGCGCGTCGTAGGCCGCACGGACCGGTGGGGGCAGGTCGGTCACGGTGCCGCCGGCGACCCGCCACCCGATCGGGAGCTCGTCGGCGGCCTCGACGAGCCGTCGGAACGCCCCCCCAGGCCTCGGACGGGGTGCGACCTGCCGGACGTGTCCGCCCGCGCAGCGGACGCTCCACGCTTCTCCACCGGAGGGCCCGAAGGTCGTAGGACCGTGAGTCACCGGCCGCCTACGCTCCGTCGTGGGAGAGGAGGGACCTTGACGACCACCGGTGCGCGTCCCATCCGGCGTCTCCACGTCGTGGACGACCCGCTCGAGGAGGTCCGGTCCTCGTTCCTGCGCCTGGCCGAACGGTTCGACCCGCAGGAGGCGGGCGAACTGACGGCCACCTTCGTGATCGACGTCGCCGGACGGGGTCCCACGACCATCGCGGTCCGCGACGCCCGGTGCTTCGTCTCCCCCGGCCTGGCACCCGACCCCGACGCTCGCCTGACCACCGACCCGGTCACCTGGCTCGACCTCGTCGGTGGCCGCGTCGACGGCATCGCGGCCTTCCTCGCCGGCCGGTTGAAGATCGAGGGTGACCTCAACCTCGCGGCCCGCTTCGAGACCCTCTTCCGGCCGGTGCCCGGAGCCACCCGCGTGCTGCGGACCCGTCGGACCAACGTCCGCGGTGTCGAGCTCGAGTCCATCGTGGCCGGGTCCGGGACGCCGGTGCTGCTGCTGCACGGCCTCGGCGCCAGCAAGGTGTCGTTCCTGCCGACCCTCGACGGGCTCGGCGGCGACCGCTTCGAGGTCCACGCGCTCGACCTGCCCGGCTTCGGCAAGTCGAGCAAGCCCCTCCCTGCCGGCCGCCGCTACACCATGGCGTGGATGGCCGACGCGGTGCACGGGTACCTGATCCGCAACGGCATCCGGTCGGCCCACGTCGTCGGCAACTCGATGGGCGGCCGCATCGCCACCGAGCTGGGCCTGCGCCACCCCGGGTCGGTCCGCAGCGTCGTCGGCCTCGGGTCGGCGGTCGCGTTCGACGAGTACCGCCGGATCGCCCCGCTCCTGCGTGTGTCCCGCCCGCAGTACCTCGCCGTCGCCCCGGTGCGGGCCCGTCGTGCGTGGATCGAGGCGGGTCTGCGGCACCTGTTCCACGACCCGTCGCGCCTGCCCGAGGCCAACTTCCACGCTGCCGCCACGGACGTGATGCTGTCGATGCGCGAGCCCGGCTACCGGCTGGCGCTGGCCTCCTGCGCCCGAAACCTGGGGATCGAGAAGGGGCGGGGACGCAACTCCTACTGGGAGAAGCTGTCCGCCTGCGGCGTGCCGACGTACTGGATCTTCGGGCGACACGACCGGCTGGTCCACCACCGCTACGCCGAGCGCGTCCGCGCCAGCCTGCCGGCCGCCAAGGTCGAGATGTGGGACGACTGCGGGCACGTGCCCCAGTTCGAGCACCCCGACCGGGTCAACGACCGGGTCGGCGCCTGGCTCGACCGCATCGAAGCCGGCCGCTGACCGGCGCGTCCGCGCGTCTTGCGTGATCGGCGCCGGGGGGCTCCGGGTCAGGCGTCGGCTGCCTCGGCGACCGTGTCGATGCCGGGGGCGTCGTCACCGGCGGCCATCCAGCGCCTGACCACCTCGACGTAGTCGTCCGGAGCCTCGAGCTGCGGGACGTGGCCGACGGTCTCGAACACGTGGACGTCCCAGTCGGGACGGCGATCGGCCAGCCCGTCGACGACCGCTCGTCCGACGAGCCGATCGGCGTCGCCCCAGAGCAGGAGCGTCGGCGCGTCGACGCGGTCGATGGCGGCGCCGATCCGCCGCCGGTCGATCGTCACCGCACGGACGACCGAGGTGGCGGCGGCGACGAACCCGTCGAGGCGCCACGGCTGCTCGCGCCCCCAGTCGAGGCTCTCGGCCCCGAGCGCCGCGATCTCCGGCGAGATCCGGGACGGGTCGCCGTGCACGAAGTCCACGGTCTCCTGCCACAGCGACTCACCGGTCCCCCGCTGCCAGGCGAGCTTGAGGCCCGCCCGACCGAGCGGCGGCACGACGAACGGTGCGAAGCGCGCCAGGGTCTTCGGCTCGATCGCGTGGCTGGCCCGGAGCGGTGCCGGGAGGGCCGGGTCGACGAGCACCAGGCGTTCGACCCGGTCCGGCTCGAGCCCGGCGAACAGCACGCCGAGCAGTCCACCCATCGAGTTGCCGTGCAGCACCACCCGCTCCAACCCGAGCGTCCGGACGAACGCGCACAGGAAGCGGGCGTTGATCGAGGTACGGGAGGCCCGCGGTCCGGGTGGGCGCGTCCGACCGAAGCCCGGGAGGTCGGGGGCGACGACCGGTCCGTGCGCGCTGAGCGCCGTCATCACCTCGAGCCAGTTGGACGACGAGCCCCCGAGTCCGTGCACGAGCAGCTGGGTCGGCGCACCCTGCGGCGCGTCGACGGCGGCGTCGCGGCACAGGACGTGGACGTCGGTGCCATACACCGTCACCACCTCGCTGCGGGTGCCGGCCCAGCGGTCGGCGCGGGTACCCCAGTCGTCGTGCTGCACGGTCGCTCCTGCAGGTGGTCGGGGAGGCCCGGAGTCGGCCCCTCGCGGGCTCGATCCGTCAGTCGAGCAGACCGGAGAGGTCACCCGGGGACGTGACGGGGCGCTCGCAGGTCAGGTCCCGGCACACGTACGCCGCCGGCTGACCGTCGACCTCGCCGCGGGCGGCGAGGACGGGGACGCGGTCACCGTGCTCCGGATCGGCGACCACGACCACCACGCCCGGACGGGGGCGGCGAGTCGCCTCGCGGACGAGCGCGTCGCGCGCCGGGCCGGGGCGGCCGACGATCACGACCTCGCGGGTGCCGGCCGAGAGCGCTTCCAGCTGACGCAGGAGCCACCCGTACCCGGTGGGCATCCGACCGGCTGCGGACACCAGGCTGCGGATGCCCCGTTCGGCGCGGTCCCGCCAGGTCAGGTCCCCGGACAGGCCGGCGAGCTGGAGGCACACCTCGGCCATGACCGACGTCCCGGCCGGTGTCGCGTTGTCCCAGCTGTCCTTCGGGCGCGTGTAGAGGTCGTCGGCACCCTCCGCGGTCTGGAACCACCCGCCGTCGGTGGCGTCGGCGAAGCGGGCGTCGGCGTCGGCGGCCAACCCGACCGCGCGGTCGTACCACCGGGCGTCCCCCGTCGCGCCGAAGACCTCGAGGTCGGCGAGCGCCAGGGTGACGAGGTCCTCGAGGAAGGCGGGGATGCGAGCGACCCGGTCGCCGTCGACGACCGACGAGGTGTGTTGCAGCGCACCGTCGACGACGTGGACGTCGTGGATGCGGTCGAGGCAGGTCGCGGCGGCGTCCACCCACGCCATCTCATCGAGGAGCCGTCCGGCGCGGGCCAGTCCGAGCGCCGCGAGCGCGTTCCAGCTGGTGAGGACCTTGTCGTCGACCCCGGGCGGGACGCGCCGCGCCCGGTGCGCCAGCAGGTCGCGCCGGACGGCATCCCAGGCGCCCTCGAAGCTCGCAGGCTCCTCACCGCGCTGGCGAGCGAAGGACACGCGGTCGACCGGCTCGTGGAGGATGTTGGTGCCCTCCCAGTTCCCGCCAGGCGTCGCGCCGAGGAAGCTCGTCCACCGCTCGACGTCGTGGCCGTGGCGTTCGAGCACGGCCACCAGTTCGTCGTAGGGCCAGACGAAGTAGCGGCCTTCGACACCCTCGGAGTCCGCGTCGGTCGCGGCCAGGAACACGCCGTCGTCGGTCCGCAGCTCGGTCAGCAGGTAGTGGGCCGTCGACCGCGCCACCCGCGCGAGCTCCATGTGGGCGGCACCGTCGGTGAGGGCCGCCGCCTCGGCGTAGGCCGGGAGCAGCAGCGCGTTGTCGTACAGCATCTTCTCGAAGTGCGGGACCAGCCAGGCGGCGTCGGTCGCGTAGCGGGCGAACCCGCCGGCGAGCTGGTCGTGGATGCCGCCGCGCGCCATCGCGGTGAGTGCCTGGACCGCGGCCTCGAGTGGCGGTCCCTCCCCCGTCCGGGCGTGATGGTGCAGCAGCCAGCTGATCGTCATGGCCTGGGGGAACTTCGGTGCCCGCCCGAAGCCACCGAGCCGCCGGTCCCACGCGCCGGTCAGCACGGCCTCCGCCGCGTGGTCGGTCACGCCGAGGTCGATGGCGTCGGCGACCTCGACGTCGCGGTGCTCGGCGAGCCGAGCGGTGATGGTCGCCGCGGAGCCGAGGACCTTCTCGCGCTGCTCCTGCCACGCGCCGGACACCGCGTCGATGACGTCGGGGAAGGAGGGCATGCCGTGTCGCGGCTCACGCGGGAAGTAGGTCCCCGCGTGGAACGGCTGGCCGTCCGGGGTGAGCCAGACGCTCATCGGCCACCCGCCGTGGCCGGTCATCGCCTGGGTGACCGCCATGTGCACCGCGTCGACGTCGGGTCGCTCCTCGCGGTCGACCTTGACGTTGACGAACGCCGCGTTCATCTGGGCAGCGACCTCGTCGTCCTCGAAGGATTCGTGCGCCATCACGTGACACCAGTGGCAGGCGGAGTACCCGACCGAGAGGAAGATCGGCACGTCCCTGCGTCTCGCCTCGACGAAGGCGTCGTCGCCCCACGGGAACCAGTCCACGGGGTTGTCCGCGTGCTGCCGCAGGTACGGCGAGGTTTCGTCTGCCAGCCGGTTGGCCACGGTGCCGCCTCGGATCGGGTCCCCCCGAGGCTACGGGGCCGTGGCGGTCAGCCCTGACCGGCCGGCCCCCCGGGATCGTCCAACGACCAGGTGGAGGTGTAGAGGAAGCGCTGGCCGCGGATGAGGGTGACGCGGCACTCGACCGGGCGGTCCCCGCTGGAGCCGAGGCGGCGGACCCGCAGTAGGGCCTCGTGCTCGTCCAACTGCAGCAGGCTGTGGGCGTCGGCGTCGGGGACGAGCGGCTCGAGCGTCTCGCTCGCTGCAGTGATCCGGATGCCGGCGCGGTCGCGGAGCTCGTCGTAGAGCGAGGTGTTCGTGAGGTCGGCGTCGAGCAGGTGCCGCCCCACGTCGGCGGGCAGCCAGACGCTGTCGAGCGCCAGCGGCTCGTCGCCGGCGAACCGCAGCCGCTCGATCCGCACCAGCTCGGCCCTGGGCGACAACCCGAGGCGGGTCGCCGCGTCGGCGTCGCGATCCGGTTCGAGCGCGAGCACCTCGGACCGTTGGGTGAGGCCCTGGTCCTCGACGGCGCGGTAGAGGGTGTAGAGCCCACCGAGCGGCTGCGTCAGCCGACCGTCGCTCAGGAAGCTCCCGCGCCCGCGGTGGCGGTCGACCAGACCCCGCGCACGGAGGCGGCGGACGGCTTCGCGCGCGGTGTGGCGGCTGACGCCGTAGTGCTCGGTGAGCTCACGATCGGTGGGGAACCGATCGACGATGTCGCCGGACGCGATGCGGCGTTCGAGGTCGGACAGCACCTGCTGCCAGAGCGGCGGCCCGGTCGTGCTCACAGCACCAGCTCCTGCACCAGGACACCGACGGCCATCACGGCCACGAACCACCCGAACGCGCGACGCAACCGCTCCTCGGGGACCCGGCCGGCGAACCGGCCCGCGGCGACGCTACCGACGACGGCGGCCGCGGTCACCGCCGCGGCCAGCGACCAGTCGATCGATGTGCTCGCCAGGTACCCGAGGAGGCCGGCACCGGACTTCACGGCGATGATGACCAGCGAGGTGCCGACCGCGGTCGCCATGGGCAGCCCCCCGAGCAGCACCAGCACCGGGACGATCAGGAACCCGCCACCGGCTCCGACGAGGCCCGTGACCACGCCCACCACGAGCCCGTCGACGAGGATGCGGGCCCACGGCAGCTGATCCGTCACGTCGTGCGGCGCGGGAGCGTCCCGTCCCCGGAGCATCGCGATCGAGGTGGCCCCCATCATCAGCGCGAAGGCGACGAGCAGCCAGGTTCCGGGGATGAACTCGGCGAGACGGCCGCCACCGTACGCGCCGACCATCCCCGCGACGCCGAAGATCGCCGCGGTCCGCCACTGCACCCGGCCGGCACGCGCGTGCGAGACCGCGCCGGCCGCGCTCGTCACGCCGACCACCAGCAGCGACATCGCGATCGCTGCCTTGGGTTCCTGCCCTGCGACGTAGACCAGCACCGGCACGGCCAGGATCGACCCACCGCCACCGAGGAGCCCGAGGGCGATCCCGATGAGGAGGGCGAGGGCGAGGGTGGCGATCAGCACCTCAGCGGGCCGAGCTCACGGTGCCAGCGAGCTCGGCGACCACGGCGTCCACGTCGCAGCTCGCAGCGCCCCGGTTGTAGGGGAGCTTGCTGAGCGCGGCTCCCATGGCACAGGTGTTGGTGGCAGCTGCCGTGACGAGTCCCGCCCCGACGCCGGTCGCGATCCACCGGAGCCCGGGGACCACGATGCTGCCGAGCCCAGCCGCGAGGACGATGCCGCCGGCGACCAACCGCACCTGTCGCTCCAGCTCCCACCGAGATGCACCGCGCTCGACCGGTGCGCCCTCGGCCTCCCACGCGGACACGCCCCCGTCGAGGACGTGGACGTTCGGCAGGCCGACCGCCGCGAAGGCGCTCTGCCCCTGCTCGGCCCGCATCCCCGAACGGCACACCAGGACGACGTGCTCGTCGAGGTGGCTCGCGAGACGCTCGCGGTGCTCGCGGAGCGTCTCGAGCGGGACGTTGTAGGAGCCGGGGATGTGCACGTTCTCGAACTCCGCCGGCGAGCGCACGTCGAGCACGTGCGGCGCATCATCGGTCTCGAGCCAGCTGCGCAGCTCCGCGGGAGCGAGGTGCGCGCCGGGTGTGGTGGTCGGGGTGGTCGCGGTGGTCATCGGGATCCTCAGGGTCGGGGCGTACGGGAGCGGTGCGCGCGGAGGGGGCTGGGTCAGGTCGGACCCGGTCAGCTCTCGGGCACCACGAGGTCGAAGTGGCGAGCCGCGTTCTCGTCGAACTCGTCGTCGACGAGCACCACGTCGCGGCCGGAGCGGGCCAGGAGGCTGGCCGCGATCGAGGAGCGGTACCCGCTGGCGCAGTGGACCCAGACCTCACCGCCCGGGACCTCGTCGAGCCGCCCCTCGAGCTCGTGCAACGGGACGTGCACGGCGTCCGGGAGGTGACCGTGCTCCCACTCCAGCCGGCGCCGCGTGTCGAGGATCACGAGGTCATCGCCCGCCGCGACGGCCGCGCGGAGGCCGGCGAAGTCGGTGACCTCGTAGCGACCGCGGTCCGCGGACCGGTCGACGGCGTCCGGGCCTCCGGGGAGTTGGCCCGCGGGACGGTCGATGCCGATCCGCACGAGCTGGCGCTGCATCTGCTCGATCTCCTCGGCCGTGTCGGCGAGCAGCGTCACGGGCGTTCCCCAGCTGATCAACCAGCCGAGGTAGGTCGAGGAGTTGTCGGCGAGCTCGATGTTGATCGTGCCGGTGACGTGCTCCCTGGCGAACGCGGTCCGCGTCCGCAGGTCGACGACCCACTCGCCGGTGTGGACGCGGCGGAGCAGCTCGCTGGTGTCGACGAGCTCGGCGGGCGACAGGTCCACGTCGGCCGGGCCCCGGCGGTTCCGCGGTGCCATGTGGGCGTAGTAGGTCGGGTAGGCGTCGAGCCCGGCGACGAGGGTCCGGACGAACTCGTCCTCGTCCTCGATCGTGTACGCCTGGTTGTCCTGGCGTTCGGTCCCGATGGTGGAGGCCTCCCGCCCGGCGGTGTCACCGGAGGAGCAGAAGCTGCCGAACCCGTGGGTCGGCAGGAGCGCCACCTCGTCGGCGAGTCGGTCGGCCAGCCGGTGGGCCGTGCGGTGCTGGGCTCGGGTCAGCTCCTCGGTCAGGTCGGGGGAGACGAGGTCGGTTCGACCGACCGAGCCGTACAGCAGCGACCCACCCGAGAAGACCGCAACGTCCCGTTCCCCGTCGTTGGCGACGTAGGACAGGTGCGTCGGGGTGTGACCCGGCGTGTGCAGGACCCGGATCGTGAACGTGCCGACCTCGAGCACGTCCCCGTCGCGGACCCCGGACACCTCGAAGTCGAGCTCGTCGTCCGCGCTGAGGTGGTAGCTGGCACCGGTGCGGCGCGCGAGCTCGTAGCCCCCCGTCACGTAGTCGTTGTGGACGTGGGTCTCGAACACGGCCACGAGCTCGAGCTCGTGGCTCTCGAGGAGCGCGATCACGCGGTCGATGTCGCGTTGCGGGTCGATCGCTGCGGCCGTCGTGCCGTCGTGGACGAGGTAGCTGCGATCGCCGAGCGACGGGGTCTCGAGGGTGAGGATCTGCATGCTCTGCCGGACCTTTCCTGCGCGAGTGCTGCCGCGGGCCACGGCAGGGAGGGACTCGTCACCGGACAACGGCGATAAATGTACGGACATTCCCGCGGGACGTCACGTCGCACACCGACCCTGCCGTGACCCAGGCCCCCGCCGTCAGGAATCGGTGGCGGTGGCCCCATCCCCCTCACCGTCGGCCGAGGGGGCTGCCCCGGGCCGACGGCGTGCGAGCTCGGCTCGTCGGAGGGCCGCCTCGGCGCGCTGCTGGGCGGCACGGGCCCGTGCCTCGGCAGCCAGCATCCGGCGCCCGGCCGACGCGAGGTCGATCGGACGGCCGGCCGACTCCTGGTCCAGTGCGTCCTGCTGGTCGTCGAGCACCTGCTGGTTGCGATCCGCCGTGGCCTGGTCGCGTTCGAGGTCGGCCTGCCGGCTGTCGTCGGCATCGTGGCCGTGGGTGGCGTCGCTCATCGCTGGCTCCGGGGCTCCATCACGGTTCGAGCGTGGCGCGGGCGCGGGTGAGCGCATCATCGACGAACAGCGGCAGCGGCGGCACCGACTGGAGGTCCATGACCAGCCAGGTACCCGGTGCGGCCCCGTCGGGCAGCGCGTCGGCCTCGACCTCGACGGCGGTGCTGCCCGGGCCGACGAACAGGACGGCGGTGTCCCCCTCGATCCGGTTGACCACGGCGCGGTCGAGACCGATGCCGGACGGGCCGGTGTCCACGACGAGCTCCTGCGCTGGGTGCGGCGTACGTCGGCGAAGGGTAGGCCGAGATGACGCTCGGGACCCCGTCCGAGAGGAAACGGCTGCCCCGGACGTGATCGTGCCCCCGGCCGGAGCCGGGGGCACGATCGCACCTGACACGCGTCGTGGTCAGGCGGCGCCGAGGCCGCAGTGGAACCCACCCGCGGTCGGTTCCGGCCGCGGCGCGTCGAAACGCACCGTCTGGGCGGACGTCGTCGTCGCCGACGCCGACCTCGCCGCCGCCGGGCTGACGTCCCCGGCCTGCGGGTCGCGGACGGCCAGACCGTGGACGTCGTTGAGGATCGCCCCGCTCGGGCTGCGCAGCGTCGGCTGCTCGAGCACGGTCACCCGTTCACCGGTCGCGCGGTCGACGACCGCCACCCCGGGCTGGCTGCCCGTCGCGGCGTGGATCGCGCCAGACCGTGGCGTCGGCCCACGCTGGGTGATGTAGACGAACCGACCGTCGGGGCTGTAGTCGAGGATGTCCGGGGTCGCCGCCACGTCGCTGATGCGACGGGTCACCTCGAGGGTGTCCGCGTCGATGACGATCGCGTCGTCGGAGTTGCGGTTGACCTGCCAGTACTCGGACCCGTCGGGCGTGAGGCGCAGCCCGTGGGTGTCGAGGCCCTCGCTCGGGTTGGTCTCGAGCAGCTCCTTGGTGGCGCGGTCGAACACGTACCACTCCCCCTCGCTGTCGTCGTTCGCGACCACGCGGCCGCTCCAGTTGGCCAGCGCACGGTCCTCGGTGATCGACAGGCCGCAGTTGGCCTTGACGACGGCCGGGTCGTAGGCGGCCTCGAGCTCCTTGGTGGCGAGGTCGAGCACGAGCAGACCACCCTGGTTCCAGCCCGGACCGAGCGTGATCCACGCCTCGCTCGAGTCGGGCGAGAACTGGTGGCACACCGCCGACAGCGACGGGAAGGTGTAGGACGCCTCGGTCCCGTCCTCCCAGGGCGCGATCAGGTCCTCGACCAGCAGCGTGTCGGTGATGGCGAAGGTCGGATCGGTGGCATCGAGGTCCGGCAGGGCGACCTCGACCAGCTTCTGGCTGCCGTTCGACTCGCGCCCAGCGGCCCCGATCACCGAGACCCACAGGGCCGAGTCATCGGGGGTGACGTCGGCCATGTGCGTGCCGCCGCCGGTCGCGAGCACCTCGACGACCTGCTTGGTCCGGGCGTCCACGATGATGACCACGCCGCCGGTCGTCGCGGCGATGAACGCGTAGCGCTGCTCCGAGTCGAACTCGATCATGTGCGGGACGGTCAGCTCACCGGCCGGCGCGTCGGTGATGTCGCCAGCGCCACGGGCGGCGCGGAGCACCGCCGGCCGGACGTCGATCGTGACGACCTCCTCGATGCCGGAGGTCGCGTCGTAGACGTGGATGAGGTCGGTGCCCTGGTCGAGCACCCACAGCTCCCCACCGTCGGTCACCACCGGCCCCGCATCACCGACGACACCGAGCAGGCGGATGATCAGGCTGGCGGCCTGGTCGCGCCGGGTCGACGCCAGCGGCTCGAAGCGGCCGTCGTTGCCCGTGACCAGCCCGCGTTCGGCGGCGGCATCCACGTTCCGGGCGTGTGTCCCCGATGCCGGGACGTCGGTGAAGTGTCCACGCTCGGCCGGCACGACCGGACGTCCCTCCGCGTAGGCCACGGTCTTGACGAGCAGCGTGGCGATCTGCTCGCGGGACACCGCATCGTTCGGCACGTACCGGCCCGCTTCACGGCCGGCGACGATCCCCGCGGCTGCGAGCCGACGCACGGCCTCCTCGTGCGGGGCGCCGACGTCGTCGAACTCCGGCGAGCCCGCGAGCGGCGGCAGGTCGACGTCAGCCTGCTCCAGGGTGGCGAGGAGGAGCGAGGCGATCTGGCCGCGGCTCACGGACCTCGCCGGGCTGTACGTGGCCGCCGTCGTGCCCCGGACCAGCCCGAGGTCGGCGGCCTCGGCGATGGCCTCGGCGTGGGTGTTGGTCGGGGGTACGTCGTCGAACCCGGCGGTCTGGCCGGCCGCCGGCACGGCGACGGTGCTGAGCACCAGTCCCGCGACGAGCGAGGTGATGGTGGACCTGCGGAGCATCTGTGTCCCTCTCCAGCGTGCGCTCGACCGGAGCCACGGCGGCACCCGGATCGGGCGGGACGCTACGGGGCCCGTCCGAACGACCACCGACCGAACCGGCGGAACGGTGCGAACCCCCCTCACGTGCGGGAACGACGGTCCCCCTGGTGGTCCACAGCCGGGCACGCCCGCTCGATCCCGGTGTCGCCCCCGTGAGGCACCATCGGGGTCGACGAGGAGCCTCACGTGCCCGATACCACCACCCCCGACGCCGCCGCGGACGCCTCGACCCGAGACGCAGCGCAAGCGCAGCTGACCCAGCTGGCCGGGCCGGACGCGGTCCTGCGGGAGGACCAGGCGACGGCGATCGCCGCGCTGGTCGAGCGAGCGGCGGCGTGTCCTGGTCGTCCAACGGACCGGGTGGGGGAAGTCGGCGGTGTACTTCATCGCGACCCGGCTGCTCCGCGACCGGGGCGAGGGACCGACGCTGATCGTGTCGCCGCTGCTCGCGCTGATGCGCGACCAGCTCGCCGCGGCCCGCCGGATGGGTCTCGCGGCCGAGACCCTGAACTCCACCAACGTCGACGACTGGAGCCGAGGTCGAGCCGCGCGTCGTCGACGGCGAGGTCGACCTGCTGCTGGTGTCGCCCGAGCGGCTCAACCACCCCCGGTTCCGGCGCGAGATCCTCGATCGCCTGCTGTCGCGCATCGGGATGCTCGTGGTCGACGAGGCCCACTGCATCTCCGACCACGGCCACGACTTCCGTCCCGACTACCGCCGTATCCGCGACGTCCTCGCCCGACTCGACGGCCCGCGCGACGCTCCCGTCCCGGTGCTGGCCTGCACCGCGACGGCCACGGACCGCGTCGTCGAGGACGTCGCGATCCAGCTCGCCACCGCCGCGGAGGACGGCGAGGTCCCCCACGTGGAGGTGCTCCGCGGGCCGCTCGCGCGCGACACCCTCCACCTCGCGGTCGTGCACCGCCCGCGCCACGAAGAACGGCTCGCGTGGCTGGCGTCGTTCGTGGCCGACCAACGACCCGCCGGCCGCGCCGGCATCGTCTACACCCTCACGGTCGCCGAGGCGGACGCGACGGCCCGCTGGCTCGCGAGCGAGGGGCTCGTCGCCGAGCCCTACACCTCCGCGCTCGACCCGGACGCGCGCACCCAGGTCGAGGACCGGCTCCGGGCCAACGACCTCGACGTCGTCGTCGCGACCACGGCCTTGTCGATGGGCTACGACAAGCCCGACCTCGGGTTCGTGGTCCACCTCGGGGCACCGTCGTCACCGGTCGCCTACTACCAGGCCGTCGGTCGCGCCGGCCGCGGCGGCCACGACGCCCCGATCGTGTGCCTCCCGACGGGGCTCGACGAGCGGCTCTGGGCCCACTTCGACGTCGCCGGCGTCCCCACACCTGACGAGGTCGAACAGCTGTTCGGGGCGCTGTCGCCGGACCAGCCTCGGTCCGTGCCGTCGCTCGAGACGGCCGTGAACGTCCGCCGCACCCGGCTCGAGCTGCTGCTCAAGATCCTCGACGTCGACGGGTACGTCGAACGGGTGCGACGGCGGGTACCTCACCACGGGCCGGTCCTACGTGCACGACCAGCGCCGCTACGACCGGCTGCTGGCCGGGCGCCGCACCGAACACGCGGTGATGCGCGACTACCTCGACCCGGCTGGCACGACCTGCCGCATGCGGCTGCTGGTCACCGCGCTCGACGACCCCGCCGCCGAGGACTGCGGCCGGTGCGACCGGTGCACCGGCGACTCGGCCCGCGGTGACCGTCGACGACGCGGTGGTCGAACGTGGCCGCCAGCACCTGCGGGGCCGGGACGTCCCGCTCATCCCCCGCCGCCGCTGGCCGACCGGTCTCGGGCAGCTCGGCCACGACCGCCGCGGCAACCTCCCACGCGAGCTGCAGCTCGCCGAGGGCCGTGCGCTGGCCGACGGCGACCGCTCCGGGTGGGGGGACGTGGTCGGTCCGCTGCTCGCCGCCTCCGAACGGGGAGACCTCCGCGGCGTCGCCGAGGGCACCGCAGCGCTCGACCCGGCGCTCGCCGGTGCGCTCGACGAGACCGTCGAGGGGCTGGTGGGCGTGCTCGCCCGGTGGGGCTGGCGGTCCCGGCCGGTCGCGGTCGTCCCCGTCCCGTCGGCGACGCACGCCGATCTCGTGCAGCTGATCGCGGACCGCGTGGGCTCGGTCGGACGTCTTCCGGTCGTCCCGGCGCTCGCCCGTCGCGAGGGCACCGCCCGCCAGCGAGACATGGGCAACTCCGCGCACCAGGCGGCCAACGCCCTCGACACCCTGCAGCTGTCCGGTGAGACGCCCCCGGCAGGACCCGTCCTGCTCGTGGACGCCGTCCGGGCCAGCGGTTGGACCGCCACGGTCGCGGGCGTGCTGCTGGCCGAGGCGGGCGCCGCGCCGGTCCTCCCGCTCGCCCTCGCGACGTCCCACGGCTGACGGCGGTCGGACACCGATCGCGCGAGTCGTCCTCGGCGACCCGGGCCGGCAAGGTGGGTGGCTGACGTCCGGTGGGTGGCTGACGACACACGAGCGTGTCATCAGCCACCCGACGGACGTGGGACACCCAGCGGACGCCGCGTGCTCCGCTGAGCCCTCGTCCAGGGACTGGGCTCAGCTCCGGACGAGGTGGGCGACCGCCGCGCGGACCTCGTCGGGCACGGGAACGGTGGTGGTCCGCTCGTCCCGGTCGACGTAGACGTGCACGAACCGGCCGACCGAGGCGGGCCGATCCTCCCCCTCGCGGAAGACCGCCAGCTCGTAGCTGATCGACGAGCGCCCGATCGACGTGACGGCGATCCCCACCTCGAGCCGGTCGGGGAAGCCGAGGGGAGCGAGGTAGCGGCACCCGGTCTCCACGACCAGCCCGATCGCGGGGAGCTGCCGCGTGTCGTGACCGAGCCGCTCGATCAGCTCGCCGTTCACGGCCGTGTCGAACCAGGAGTAGTGGACGACGTTGTTGACGTGCCCGTACCGATCGTCGTCGGACCACCGGGTCGTCTGCGGTCGCAGGACCGGGAACTCCGCGCGGGTCGGCACCGGTCGGGCACGGTCGGTCACGGCAGGCTCCGGCGGAGGCTGATGGGTGGACGAGGCCCCGTTGGGACGGACTCGGCCCACGGAACCCTACAGATGCCGATCCCTCCGGCCGATGGTCCTGCGACGGCTCGGTGACGGGGTCGCGAGCACGAGGTGTGGGCTGTGGACGGGTGGGGGACCTGGCGGGGACGACCGCCAGCGGTGTGGACCTTGGCGGTGTTCGCGGTCGTCGGAGCCGTGCTGTGCAGCGTCCCGCTGGCGATACCGGGCGCAGCGCGCTCGCTGACCACGCTGGACCTCGCGGTGGCACTCACCGGTCTCGCGCTCGCCAGCTGGCTCTGGATGCGCACCGTCCGGCTCACCACCACCGAACTCCACCTGGCGCTCCTCCTGTGCTCGCTCGTGACCGCCCTCCTGGTCGCACGGGCCGTGACCGGGGAGGGCGCCGTCTCGGCTGCCGTCGCCACCATGTGGATCGTCGTGCACGCGGCCGTCTTCCTCGATCGGCGCGCCGGCTGCCTCCACGCGTTGTTCGCCGTCACCGCCTGCGCGGTCGGCTTCGCGGGCAGCGTGCCCACCGTCACGGGGGCCCTCGCCTGGGTGGTCGTCTCGGCCAGCGCCCTGACCGCGGGCGGCGTGCTGTCGTCCCTCCTGCGTCAGCTGCGGGCGCAGACACGCACGGACCCCCTGACCGGCGTGTTCAACCGCGTCGGTTTCGAGGAGGCGGTGGCCCGGGAGCGTCCCGCGGCGGCCCGCGATGCCGCGGAGATGACCCTCGTCGTCCTCGACCTCGATGGCTTCAAGCAGGTCAACGACGCCGAGGGGCACGCCGCCGGAGACCGGGTGCTGGTCGAACTGGCCCTCGGCTGGCGCACACACCTGCGGCCACGAGACGTGGTGGCACGGATCGGCGGCGACGAGTTCGCGCTGGCCCTCCCGGGCACCGACCGACCCGCGACGGACCGTCTGCTCGACCGGCTCCACCGGGACGCGCCGATCGGCTTCTCGGTCGGGATCGTGACCCTCGGCGTCGACGAGCCGATCGACATCGCGCTCCGCCGGGCCGACCAGGAGATGTACCGCCACAAGCGCACCCGTCTGGTGTCAGGGTTGGAGCCGGCCGAGCTGCCAGCCGTCGCGGGTCCGTGTCCACCGCAGGCGGTCGTGTAGGCGCGCCCGACGACCCTGCCAGAGCTCGACCGAGTCGGGGCGCAGCAGCTGACCACCCCACGTCGGTGGGCGCGGCACGGCCGTGCCGTCCGGGAAGCGCTCGGCAGCGGCGGCGGCCGCGGCGTCGAGCGCCGCCCGGTCCGCCACCGGCTCGGACTGGCGCGACGCCCAGGCCGCGACCTGCGAGGGACGCGGGCGCGACGCGAAGTAGGCGTCCGACGCAGCGGCGGGCACGTCCTCGACCCGTCCACGCAGCCGGACCTGCCGTTCGAGGTCGGGCCAGAACAGGACCACCGCCGCCACCGGGTGGTCCGCGAGCTGGTGCCCCTTGCGGGAGCTCCGGCTCGTGAACCACGTCAGGCCGCGATCGTCGACCTCCCGCACGAGCACGATGCGGGCGTCAGGCACCCCGGCGGCGTCCACCGTGGCGAGCGTGCAGGCGGTCGGTTCGCGGACCCCAGCGGCGATCGCCTCGTCGATCCAGCGGCGGACCGCCGCGAGCGGGTCGGCGGCGTCGACATCGTGTTCGCGCAGCTCACCCGTGCCGTACTCGCGGCGAGGGTGCGGCAACGGTGGCGTGCTCACGGGCTCCTCCGGGCGCCTCGACGGACGCATCCTCGCCCCTCCGGCCACCCCGGCGACGGAGGCGTGACGGTCGACCGGACGGGCCCGGCCCCGCCGCTCGGGTCGTAGCGTCGGTCCCCACGAGCGACACCGACCACCCGCGGACCGACGCCCCGAGCGATCCCACCGCACCCCCCGGACACCGGAGCTCCACCGTGACCACCGTGACCACCCGGCACCTGACCGCACCGGCCATCGGGTTCGGAACCTGGGAGCTCGAGGACGTGTACGACAACGTCCGCCACGCCCTCGACGTCGGCTACCGCCACGTCGACACGGCGCAGATCTACGGCAACGAGGAGGAGGTCGGGCGGGCGCTCGAGGGCAGCGACCTGCGCGACGAGGTGTTCCTGACCACCAAGGTGTGGTTCCAGGAGGCGGCCGCAACGTCGGTGGCGCGGTCGACCGAGGAGAGCCTCGACCGGCTGCGCACCGACCACGTCGACCTGCTGCTCCTGCACTGGCCCGCCGAGGACGTCGCTCCGCTCGGCGAGACGCTCGAGGCGATGACCGCCCTGCGGGACCGCGGCCTGACCCGGCACATCGGCGTGTCGAACTTCCCGAGCGAGCAGCTGCGCCGCGCGGTCGAGCTCGCGCCGATCGCCACCGACCAGGTCGAGCATCACCCGTACCTGAGCATCGACGCGATCCGCGAGGTGGCGCACGCCCACGAGCTGGCCATCACCGCCTACTCCCCCATCGCCCGCGGCGAGGTCCTCGACGACCCCACCATCCGCGAGATCGCCGAGGCGCACGACGCGACCCCGGCCCAGGTCGCCCTGGCCTTCCTGCTCGCGCAGCGGGACACCATCGTCCTGCCGAAGTCCAGCACCCCAGCACGCATCACCGAGAACCTCGGCGCGCTCGACATCCAGCTCACCGACGACGACCTCGCCCGCATCGCCGCGCTCGCTCGCGGCTCCCGGCAGGTGGACCCCCCGTTCGCCCCCACCTGGGACGCGGGGTAGGACCACCGCCGTCCCCGAGGTCCGCGCGCGTAGGCTCGGGCGCGTCGGCGGCGGCCCCCGAGCTGCACCGACCGGGAGGCGCGACGTGGGCCGCGACATCGACGAGGTCCGCTTCACCCGTGAGGACCGCCAGCGGTACCGCGAGAAGGTGAAGCTCGACATCGAGGTGCTGCGCCGCATGCTCGACGCCGGCGCGTTCGAGCAGGGCCGCAAGCTCATCGGTATCGAGGTCGAGTTCCACGTCGTCGACGCCGACGGCGAGCCGGCGATGATCAACGACCAGCTGCTGCAGCGGATCGAGAACCCGGACTTCCAGACCGAGCTCGCGCAGTTCAACATCGAGTTCAACGTCGCGCCGCACAAGCTGTCGGGCACGGTGTTCCGCGAGGTCGAGGAGGAGCTCGAGACCTCCCAGCGGTACGCGCAGAGCCAGGCCCGTGCCCTCGATGCGCAGGTGGTCACCATCGGCATCCTGCCGACCCTGTCGGGCTTCCACACCACGATCCAGAACCTGTCGGCCAACCCCCGCTACCACCTGCTCAACGAGCAGATCCTCGAAGCCCGCGGCGAGGATCTCGTGCTCGAGATCGAGGGCACCGAGAAGCTCGAGCTGTCGACCTCCTCGATCGTGATGGAGGCCGCAGCCACCTCCGTGCAGCTGCACCTACAGGTCACCCCCGAGGGGTTCGGCCGGACCTGGAACGCCGCGCAGGCCATCAGCGCCGCGCAGGTGGCGGTCGGCGCGAACTCCCCGTTCCTGTTCGGCAAGGAGCTGTGGCGCGAGACCCGCATCGCGCTGTTCCAGCAGACCATCGACACGCGGACCGAGGAGCTCACCGCGCAGGGTGTGCGCCCGCGGGTGTGGTTCGGTGAGCGGTGGATCGACGACGTGATGGACCTGTTCGACGAGAACGTGCGCTACTTCAACGCGTTGCTCCCCCTGCTCGAGGACGAGGATCCCGTCGCGATCCTCGAGCAGGGCGGGGTGCCGCACCTGCCCGAACTGCAGCTCCACAACGGCACCGTCTACCGCTGGAACCGCCCCATCTACGACGTGGCTCGTGGCAAGCCCCACCTGCGGGTCGAGAACCGGGTCCTGCCGGCCGGCCCCACCCCCGTCGACACCATCGCCAACGCCGCCCTCTACTACGGGCTCGTCCGCGCGTTGGCGGACGACGAGGCCGAGCCGATCGAACAGCAGCTGTCGTTCCGGGCCGCGCAGGACAACTTCTTCGCCGCCGCCCGTGCCGGCATCGAGGCCGACCTGTACTGGCCGTCGGCGGGCAACGTCCCCGCGTCCGAGCTCGTGCTGCGCACCCTCCTGCCCCTGGCACATCGCGGACTCGACGCGTGGGGGGTCGACCGTCGGGACCGCGACCACTACCTCGGCGTCATCGAGCAGCGGTGCTTGAAGCGCCAGACCGGCGCTGGGTGGCAGGTCCGGACCTACCGCAACCTCCTCGATCGTGGCCTCGAGCGCCGCGAGGCGCTCACCGAGATGACGCGCAGCTACCTCGAGGGCATGCACGCCAACGAGCCCGTGCACACCTGGGAGGTCCCACGCGCTTGAACGGCCGGGTGGAGGGCCTGCTGCTCCGCCGTCAGGCCACCGCGCGAGCGGCCAGCTCCTCGAGCTCGATCGCGAGCGACCCGGCGCTGTCCTGCGCGGCGACCCGCGCCGCCAGCCAGTGGGCGCTGTGGCCCGCCTCGAGCGCAGCGACGAGCCCGCCGACCACACGGCCGTACGCGGCGCCGCAGAGCAGCCCAGCGCCAGCGAGCCCGAGACCGACGGTCGTGGCGACGAGCAGCCCGCTGGTCCCGAGCTCGGCCTCGATCGCCACCGCGAGCGTCGCGCACCCGGCGAGCAGGGCGCCGAGTCGCAGCCACCACGCGGAGTAGGCGCGCTTGGACCGGGCCAGCCACGGCACGTCGGCGATCTCGTGGGCGGTGCGGAGGTGGTCGGACACGACGCGTGCTCCTCGGGGATGACGTGACCCGACCAACGGGTGGACGCGCTCGGGGACGCGGGCGCCTGCGGCAAGCGTGCGCGCACGCGGATGCCGAGGACGTTCCGTGCGCGACGGCAGCGTTACCCTCGGCATCCCCCGGACCGAGGCCCGATCCTGCGCCGTCTCCCCGACGGGCCCCCCGATGGCCTGCTCGATCTCGCACCCCGAGCGCTGCTGCGCGAGCTCGGGACCACGACGTGGATGCGGGTCCCCGGCACCGGAGAACTGCCGGCCCGCGCCGTCGCCACGCTGCTCCACGGGGACGAATCGACCGGGCTGGAGGCGGTGCTGGCGCTGCTGCGACCGCGACCGACCCTCCCCTTCGACCTCCACGTCGTCTTCGGCAACGTCGAGGCAGCGCTCCACGGACCGGGGTTCGCCCACCGGTTCCTCGACGGTCAGGAGGACGGCAACCGGGTGTGGCCGACACCCGGCCGGCCGGCGGCCGACCGCGCGTCCTCCCAACGTCGCGACGCCGACGCGATCCTCGGTGATCTGTTGGCATCGCCGCTCGACGGCCTCGTGGACCTGCACAACACGACCGGGGCCAACCCCTTCCACGCGATCGTCGCCGACGACGACCCGGCGTCCCTGGACCTCGCCACCCGCTTCTGCACCACCCTGCTGCGTTGGGACCTCGGCGCCGGCACGCTGCTCGAGGCGGTCGCCCCGCACGCCGCCGCCGCGGCGATCGAGTGCGGCCTCCCTGGTCGGCGGGCCTCGACCGCGTTCGCCCTCGACGGCCTGCGCCGAACGCTCGGTCCCCGACCCGGCGCGCTGCCACCCGCCGATCACGACCTGGTGCGCGACCTGCGCCGCGTCACCGTCCTCGACGAGGTCAGGTTCCGCTTCGGCGGCGACCCGGACCACGAGGCCGACCTGGTGCTGGAGGCCGACGGCGACGCGGTCAACCTGCGCACCGTCCCGGCCGGCCACGTGCTCGGGCGCGTGCACCCCGGCGCGCCGCAACCGCTGCGCGTCACGGCGCCGGACGGCAGCGACCTGACCGACCACCTCCTCGCGGTGGAGGCGGACGGCACCATCGTGACCCGGACGACCACCACCCCGGTCATGGTGGTGCGGACCGTCGAGGCGGCCCGCAAGGACTGCTACTGCTACCTCGCCGCGTAGGTCCACCCACGGGAGGCTTCGAGCGCAGCGAGGTCGAGCCCCGCGAACAGGTCGTCCTCGATCTCCTCGACCGGCACGTCGCTCCGCAGGCGACGGTAGGACTCGAACGGGTAGACCTCGCGCCTCGATGTCGCGCGGGATCTGGAACCAGAAGCCGTCCGGGTCGATCTGGGTCACGTGGGACAGCAGGGCCGCATCGCGTCGCGAGAACCACTCGTCGCAGCGCACCCGTGCGTCCGGCGGCGGTTCTCCTGGAACCGTTCGGGACGATCCTCGAGCCACCGGTGGAAGGGGCTGTCGAGACCGGCGTCGATGATGGCCTGGTGCAGGGCGGTGAGCCGTTCGGACGGGAACGCCGAGGAGGCGTACACCTTGGCGACGCGCCACGGGTCGCCCGCGTCGTCACCGAGGTCGGCGTCCGGGTCCTCCGCGAGCGCCAGGGCGGCGATGGTCACGTCGTGGGTCCGGATGTGGTCGGGGTGCGGGTACCCGCCGTCCTCGGGGTAGGTGACGACCACCTGCGGCCGTTCGGTCCGCACGATGCGGGCCAACCGCGCCGGCCGCCTCCGCGACCGGTACGTGCCAGAAGGTGCCGAGCGGGACGGTGGCGAGGTCCTCGGTCCACCCGGAGTCGATGTAGCCGAGCTGGTGGACGCGGGAGAACCCGATGACCTCGGCCGCCGCCTCGAGCTCGAGCCGACGGACCTCGGTCATCCGCTCGGGCGCCACCGGGTCGCAGCTGGGGTTGAGCACGTCCCCCGCTTCGCCGCCGGTGCAGGTGACGAGGACCACCTCGACACCCTCGTCGGCGTACCGGGCCGTGGTGGCGGCCCCCTTCGACGACTCGTCGTCGGGGTGGGCGTGGACGGTCACGAGCCGCTTCATCGGTCCTCCTCGGCAACGCGCCCGAACCGGGCGGTCCACGCGGCCATGAGCTGGGCCCCACCCGGCGTGGCCGCGAGCTCGTCGAGGCGCCCACGGACCAGCGCTTCGGCTCCGGCGACGGCGTCGCCGGGCCCGGAGAGGCGGACGAGCATGGGGGTCGCCGGGGTACGACCCGAGCTTGACGTCCGGGTGAAGCGTCGAGCATCTCCGCGAACGTGAGGTTCAGGGCCGACTCGGGGAAGCCGTGCTCGATCTCGGCGACGGCCGGGACATCGCGTCTGCCCTCGAGCAGCTGGGGTTCGACGGCACCGGTGACCAGCGTGCGGAACTCGCGTGGCACCCCCGGCAGCACCACCACGGTGGCGCCGCCGCGTCGTCGCATCCGCCGTCGACGTCGACCGCCACGCCCGGCGACCAGCCCGCCGTCGCCCGCCAGCAGCCGGCTCCCGGCCGGGATCCGTGCCATGCGCTTGAGGTGCCAGGCGAACACGTCGTCGACCTCGACGCCCTGCTGGGCGGTCCACACCAGCGCCGCGTCGATGCGTCGTGCGATGACCGGATCCTCGACGAGCTCACGCTCGAGCGAGCGCGGCGACGGCCTCGTAGGTCAGGTCGTCCGGGGTCGAACCGATCCCGCCGGAGGTGATGATCAGCCGCGGTCGGGACCGGGCGAGCTCGGCCTGGAGCGCCTCGTCGATGGCCTCGTGCTCGTCGGGGACGACCGACACCCGGGTCAGCGGGACCCCGTGGACCCGCAGCCGCTCGGCGAGCCAGCCCGAGTTCGCGTCGTGGACGTACCCGGAGAGGATCTCGTCCCCGATCACCACCACCGACGCCTCGAGCACCGCTCGCTCCTCACGGGTCCGACGCGGGCCGGAGCGCTACCGGGGGCCCTGGTAGCGTCCGCCGGCGGCCCGACCCGACCGGAGCTCGCCATGTACCTCTCCTCGGAGGAGGCCCGCAGCGACGTCATCCTGACCGGAGCCGCGACCGTCTTCGGCGGGATCCTGCTGTCGGTCCTGCTGTCCGCGCCGGGCGTCCCGCACCGGCGGGGTCGGCGCTGAGATCGTCCTGCTCCTCGGCTGGTTCGCGCTGTCGGGCCTCACCCCGCTGCTGCTCGCGCGCTACCGCGACGACGTCCCCGGCGCGTTCGGCATCGGCCACCGAGCGCGGCTTCGACGCGGCCGCCGCGGCCGCGCTCGCCGCGCCGGTCGTCGTGCTCGGCGTCGTCCGCGGGCTGCTGGTCGACGGGTCGCTCGCGGCGGCGCGCTGCTCGGACGGCCCGGCCGGGCGCTGCTCGGATCACCGGTGGTCGGCCCGACCGGCGACCGACGTGCTCGGCGTCGTCCTCGCGGTCCTCGGGATCGTCGTCCTGACGGTCGGCGCGCTGCTGCTGGTCGGGTTCCTGTTCACGTGCGCGGACGCGACGCGTTCCGCGCCGACGAACGGTCGAGCACCGAGCTGCTGCGGACCTTCGGTGCCGGCGCGGCCGCGGCCGCGCTGGTGCTCGGTGGCCTCCGCGCGCTGACCGGCGGCGGCAGCTTCGTCACCCTGCTGCTGAACGTCGGTCGCGCTGGCCGCGCTCGTGCTCGTCGCCGACCGCTCGTGCCGGCGGGGCGACCGTGGCCCGCGCCGGCGGTGCTGACCCCGGTGGTCGCTGCGTCGTCGTGGCCCACGTGCTCGCCGCGGGCGGCATGTTCCGCGGCGACCTGCTGCTCGGGCTGTCGACGCGGCGCGCTCGCCGGCGGTGATCGCGCTCGTGATCGCGGTCATCGCCGAGCACCGCCGGACCACGACGGTCGCCGTCCCGCTGCTGGTCGCGGTCCACTGGTGGCCGACGTGCCTGAGCCCGCTGCCGTTCGCGGGCGCCTGCTGACCGCCGCGGCCGGCGCTCAGACCGCCTGGAGGCGGAGGTCGGGAGCGAACGCGCCGCTGAGCCGGCCGAACAGCGTCGTCGACCGTCGCCATCGGGACAGCGTGCCGCGTGCGATGGCGTCGGCGAGCTCTGCCGGGTCGACCATCCGCACCGTCCCGGTGGCGGACGCCGACGGCGTCGGTGCCGTCCGCGGCGACCAGCAGGCCGCGGACGTCGATCGCGTGGTCGGAGCGGGACGGTCGCGACGACGCTCGCCACCCGTTCCACGACCTCGCGCGACGCGCGCGACGCGTCCGCGCGAGCTCGCCGCCCGGCGACCGCGAGACGCACGACCACGCCGGTCGGCCCGACGACCACCGTCGGCCATGGGGCTGCCAGCTCGAGGCGACGGTGCTCGACCGGGTCGAGCGCGTCGAGCTGCGCGCGACGACGCGTCGGTCGGCGACGGCCGGACGCGAGCGGCGAGCGTCGGACCGAGCGGCGACGGCCGCGCGGCCGTCGAGCCGCCGAAGGCGACCCGAGCCCGACGACAGCCCGAGCGGCCAGCACCTCGAAGGCCCACGACGGAGCCCGCCAGATGGCGATGGCCGCCGCCGCCACGCCGTCGTCGAGCACGACCACGCGCCGACCGCGAGCCCCCCGACCGCTCCGGACCCGTCCCCCGCGCGCGCGCCCCGACGCCCGTACCCCCGAACCCGCCGCGCCGCACGTCGACGCGCCACCGGCCGGAGCGGCGACGGCGCCGCCCCGGACGCCGCGACGGCGACCGGGCCGGTCGCGGACGCACCGGCACCGGTCAGTCGAAGGCGCGGAAGGCGCTGATCGCGTCGGCGTGCCGGTCGCGCTTGGCCGCGTCGCGGACCCCGAGCCCCTCCTCGGGCGCGCCGACGAGGATGCCGAGCTTGCCCGGCGTGCAGGTTGTGGTGCATCTCGTAGGCGCCCTGCGCGGCCTGCTCGAGGCGCGTAGGTCTTCGACAGGATCGGGTGGATCATCCCGAGGTCGACCAGCCGGTTCGCCTCCCACGCCTCGTTGTAGTTGGCGAAGTGCGACCCGATGATGCGCTTGAGGCGCATCCACAGGTGCCGGTTGTCGTACTGGTGCAGGTAGCCCGCTGGTCGACGCGCAGGTGACGACCGTGCCGCCGCGCTTGCAGACCACGACCGACGCGTTGAACGTGGTGCGGCCGGGGTGCTCGAAGACGATGTCGGGGTCACGGCCGACCAGCTCGCGGATCTTGCGAGCCGAACCGCCGGATCTCCTTCATGTCCGGCGTGCCGTCCTCCTGCTCGAAGCGGTAGCCCTCGGCCTTGCGGTCGATGACCGCCTCGACGCCGATGCTGCGCAGGACCTCGGCCTTCTCCGGCGAGGACACCACGCAGACGGGGATGCCACCGCCGTTGAGGACGAACTGGGTCGCGAAGCCGCCGATGCCACCGGTGGCGCCCCAGATGAGCACGACGTCGCCCTGCTTCATGCGGGCGGCGTTCTCGCCGACGAGCATGCGGTAGCTGGTCGCCATGACCAGCCCGAGCGACGCCGCCTCCTCCCAGCGTGAGGTGGGTCGGCATCGGCATCAGCTGGTTGGCCTTGACCATCGAGACGTCGGCGAGCGAGCCGAAGTTGGTCTCGAAGCCCCAGATCTTCTGGCCGAGCGTCGAGCATCGAGTCCTCGTGGCCCTCGGGGCCCTCGAGGTCGACGTAGTTGCAGTGCACGGTGACCCGGTCGCCGACCTTCCAGCGGGTGACGCCGGGGCCGGTGCGCAGCACGACGGCGGCCGCGTCGGAACCGACGATGTGGTACGGCGAGGTCGTGCCGCGCGCCGAGCTCGCCGAGCCGGCCCATCCGCTCGAGGAACCCGAACGTCGGCAGCGGCTCGAAGATCGAGGTCCACACCGTGTTGTAGTTGAGCGCCGACGCCATCGGCGCGATCAGCACCTCGTTCGGGCCGAGCGGCGGCAGCGGGACCTCGTCGATGTGCAGGCTCGTGCGCGGGTCCTTGTCCTGCGAGTCGAGGCCCTCGAACATGTCGACCTCGTCCTTGCGGACGACGGCGGCGCGCATCGTGTCCGGCAGCTCGATGCGCGGCGAGCTGGTCGGCCGAGCGCGTCGTTCAGGATGGCGTCACGGATCGCGTCCATCGACACGGTGGTCCCTCCCGAGGTCGTGCGGGCGCGCACGGGTGCCGTCGGTCGGCGCGGGAACCGTAGCGAGCAGGCCCCCGCGGACGGAACCGACACCTGACGTCGATGTCGGTCCCGCGGGGGCTGCGCAGGCCGGTGCCGGTCAGCGGCGCAGGACGCCGGCGCTTGACGCCCTTGCACGACCCCGACGGCCGAGGTCGAAGCCGGCGGCCGGGCAGCCCGAGCAGCCAGTTGCCCGGGCGGGGTGTCGGGCGAGAGCGGGTGCGGCCGGCTCGGGGCGACGTTCCAGGCGCGGACCATCGCGGCACCGAGCTCGCGGCGGCGGTCCTCGTCGATGGCCGTCGCGCACCTTCGGGAACAGCTCGGTCTCCTCCTCCTCGACGTGGTGGAGGACGTTCTCCTTCAGCACCGTGACCTTGGCGTCGTAGCGCGGCGCGTCGGCGGGGAGCCGCTCGAGCTCCCACATCAGCAGCTCGGCCGCGTGGTGCTCCTCGAGGCCCTCGTCGACGAGGTCCTCGTCGCTCAGGGCCTCGCGGACCGCCGGGTAGAACACCAGCTCCTCGATCTCGGCGTGCTTGACGAGGGTCGGAGATGAGCTCGCGGACGTCGTCGAGCTTGGCCTGCGACGGGCGGCTGGCGCGCGCGTCGAAGCGAGGTCGAACAGCTCGCGGATGCGGTCGTGCTGGCGCGACGAGCAGCTCGACGGCGTCGGGTCCGATGTCGTCGAGCTCGAGCGCGGCGACCAGCTCGTCCTTGGTCATGCTGCGGAGCGGCCCTCGATGTCGCGCTCGCGGGCGAGCTCGTCGAGCTCGGCCTTGGTCCGGTCGGCGTACGGGCGTGGTGCGCGGTGCGGGTGGCCACGGCGGGCTCCTCCAGGTCGGGTCGTTCGACCGTCGGTGGTCCGCGCCCAGCGCGTCCGACACCAGGCGGCGTCCGTAGTGGCAGGTCGACCGCGCCTTCCCACCCCGGTCCCCGGCCGACCGGACGGTGACGCGGCCGACGTCTCAGCCGTCGGCCTGGGCGCGCCGCGGTGACGGCGGCTCGCGCTCGATGTCGACGACCTCGACGTCGAGGATCTGCGGGTCGGGCGTCCGGGGCGCCGTGCGCCGGGCCGGCGGCTCCGCGATCCGCCCGAGCCGGCGCGGGCCGCGCCGCCGACGGCCGCGCCGGGCACGACCCGACGCCGGATGAACCGCGCGACAGCACGGCCCGCGACGGCGGCAGCAGCGCGAGGAGTCCCGACCAGCGTCGGTCACGAACCCGGGCGCGAGCAGCAGCGTCCCGCCGACGATGACGAGGCCGCCCTGGGCGACCTCGTCGCCCGGCCACCGGCCCGGCCGACAGCGCGGCGCGGAACTCGTGCCAGGCTCGTCGCGACTCGCGCTTGAGCAGGTACGCACCGAGCGAGGCTGTCCGCCACCAGCAGCGCGATGGTCCAGCCGGCGCCGATCGAGCTGGCCGGGACCTGGATGATGACGACCAGCTCGACGAGCGGGACGACGACGAGCGCGAGGACGAGGAGGGCGGGCATGGACGGAGCGTACGAGCGACCGGATCGGCGCCGGACCCGTCCCTGCGTCGGGACGTCGCAGCCGTCACGGTCGGCCGTCGCGCGGCGCGCGACGCGACGCCGACCCGGGTCCTGCTCGAGGGGGTCCACGCGCTCAAGCACGCCCTGCGCTTCGGCGCCGACGTCGAGCTGGTGGTCACCCCGGACCTCGCCGCGGCTCGCGCGCGCTGCTCGCGCGAGCTCGCGCCCGACGTCGCCCTCCCGGCGGCGCACCGTCGAGCGTCGACCGGCAGGCCGTGGCGCGACCTGGTCCCCGCGAGCTGCCGTCGCCGGCGCTGGCGGTCGCCCGCCGACCCGGTCGACGTCCGGCGCGACGACGTCCTGGCCGGCCGCCGGGCCGGTGGTCGTGCTCGAGCGTCCGCGCCACCTCGGCAACCTCGGTGCCGTGGTCCGGGTCGCGGCCGCCGCCGACGCGGGCGGGGTGCTCGTCGTCGGCGACGCCGACCCGTGGCACCCGACGGCGGTCCGCGCCGCGGCCGGTCTCCACCTCGCCCTCGCCCGTGGCTCGCCTGCGACCCGGCTGCCCGACGACACCGGGACGCGCCCGATCGTCGCCCTCGACCCGGACGGCGACGACCTCGCCGGCGGCGCCTGCCACGGACGCCGCTGCTGCTGGTCGGCACCGAACGCGGCGGGCTGTCGCCCGACGCTGCTCGCCGCGCGCCGACACGCGGGTGCGGCTGCCGATGCGCGCCGGCGTGTCGAGCCTCAACCTCGCCACCGCGGTCGCGGCCGCGCTCTACGCCGGCGCGTACCAGCCGACGCCGGCCGGCGGTAGCGTTGCGGGCCGACGGACGTCGGCCGTCCGGTCACCGGGGAGGGCGGCCGATGGCGACCGTCGAGAGCACCGGCTTCTTCCAGGACGCGCCGCGGCTGCGCGACGAGTGGGAGGACGACCTCGCGCTCCGCCGCTACCTCGAGCGGGTCCTGCCCGCGGACGTCCGCGCCGAGGTCGACGCCGTCCCTGGCCGAGATGGGCCTGCTCGCCGCGACCGAGCTCAAGGACCTCGCCGACGCGATCGACACCCCGGAGGGCGAACCTCGCCACGTCCCGTTCGACGCCTGGGGCAACCGCGTCGACCTCGTCGAACCGCACCCCGGGTGGGACGCGGATGGCGCAGGTCGCCGCCGAGCACGGCGTCGTCGCGACGGGCTACGAACGCGCCCACGGCGGCTACTCGCGGGTCCACCAGTTCGCCCTCGCGTACCTCTACGGCCCGTCGTCGGCGCTGTTCAGCTGCCCGCTCGCGATGACCGACGGCGCGGCCAAGACGCTGCTCGGCGCCGGCGACCGCGAGCTGATCGACCGGGCCGTCCCGCGCCTGACCTCCCGCGACCCCGCGACGTTCTGGACCTCGGGGCAGTGGATGACCGAACGCACCGGCGGGTCGGACGTCGGCCGCGTCGGAGACCGTGGCCGTCCAGGACGGTGGCGTGTGGCGGCTGTCGCGGGACCAAGTGGTTCACGTCGGCGATCACCAGCGAGATGGCGCTCACGCTGGCCCGCCCGGAGGGCAACGGCCCGGGCGGCAAGGGCCTGGCGATGTTCTACGTCGAGGTCCGCGACGACGGAGCAGCGGCTCAACGACCTCCGCGTGCTGCGGCTGAAGCGCAAGCTCGGGACCAAGCAGCTGCCGACCGCCGAGCTCGCGCTCGACGGCACCGTCGCGCACCTCGTCGGGCCGCCGTCGTCGGGGACCCGCAACATCGCGCCGATGCTGACCGTCACCCGGCTGTGGAACTCGGTCGTCGCCGCGAGCGGCACCCGCCGCGGGCTGGCGCTCGCGCGCGACTACGCCCGACGCCGGGCGGCCTTCGGTGCCCACCTGATCGACAACCCGCTGCACCAGACCACGCTCGCGTGGCTGCGCGTCCAGCACGAGGCGTCGCTGCAGCTCGCCTTCCACGCAGCCCTGCTGCTCGGCCGCGAGGAGGCCGGCGAGGCCACGCGAGCAGGAGCAGCTCGCGCTCCGGCTGCTGCTGCCGATCACCAAGCTGCTGACCGCCAAGCAGGCGGTCGCCGCCGCGTCCGAGGCCATCGAGTCCTTCGGCGGCGCCGGGTACGTCGAGGACACCCACCTGCCCGGTGCTGCTGCGCGACGCCCAGGTGCTGCCGATCTGGGAGGGCACGACCAACGTGCTGTCGATGGACGCGCTGCGGGCCGATCCGCGCCGAGGAGCACGCTGGCGGCCTACGCGCGTCGAGGTCCGTCGCGCGGCGGAGGCGGCGACCGACGACCGCGCTGGTCGGGCGTCGGCAAGCTCGCCGTCGACGCGGTCGACCACGCCGGCGCGTGGCTGCTGCGCGCCGCTCGACGGCGGCCCGGACACGGTCGCACACGGGGCGCGCCGGTTCGCGCTCACCCTCGGCCGGGCGCTCCAGGCCGCGCTGCTGGTGGCGCAGGCCCAGCACGACCTCGACGTCCACGGTGACGGTCGCGGCGCCGCGGTCGCCCGGCGCTTCGCCGACGAGGGCATCGACCTGCTCGACGAACCGGGACGGACGCTGGCGACCGACGCCGCGCTCGCGCGCGACGAGCCCATCTGAACCGTCCCGGTCAGCTGGGCGGCGCGGTCCGGCGCACGTTCACCCGATCGGTCCGTCCGGTACCTGACTGCCCCAGGCATCGATGATGTCGGCCGGCTGGATCTCGTCGTCGGTGAGCAGACCTCGATGCGCCGGTTGACCGCGTCGAGCGCGGCCCGCAGGACCGCCTGGTCCGGGTCGTCGCGGACGAGCGCCGCACCGAGGAAGGTCTCCTCGCCCGTTCGGTGAGCAGCGTCACCGACACGTTGACTGGGCGAGGTCGGCGAACGCCAGACGTTGACGAGGTCGATGGTCCCCCGGATGCGTCCGTCCGACAGCTGGGTCAGCGCGCCGAGGGTCGCCTCGGCGATGGCCCGCCAGCGGCCGCGGCGCGTCGCTGCATCCCGCGCGCGGGTGGTCGCCTCGGTCGCCCCGAGGGCGAGGGTCACCGTCACGATGACCTCCTCGCCATCGCTGACAGCCAGCAGATCCCGGATCGTCACCCGCGCCCGGGCGACCTCGTTGCGCGGCGCCGCCGCCGGCGTCGTCTCGGCCAGGGCCGCGAGCGCGGCCGCCACGAGCTCGGCCGAGGCGTGCGGCCCGGGCGGGGTCGCGGTGCCGTCCTCGCTGATGATGACGGGCTCGTCCGGAGCGGGCTCGGTGGGGGTGATCACCAGGGCATCGTTCCTCACGTCCGGTCCGGGTCCTGTCACGGGCGTCCGGACCCGAGCTCCAGGCTGCCCTGGTGCCCTAGCCTCGCGCCGTCGGCGACACATCGGGAGGAACATCCGTGGGCGGAGGGGCGAGCGGCTGGCTGCGCCGGCTCCTGGCCGCCTTCGGACGTCGACCACCCCGCGAGCGTACTCCGAGCGGCGGGTTCACCGCCCGGTCGCGGGCCACCCGACGTGACCGAACGGCCACCGAGCGTCGCCACTCCGCCCGGCGGCCCCGGGCCCGCAGGCCGCCCGTCTCGGATGACGCACCCCCAGGCGCGAACCGCGCTCGAACAGCCGCCGATCCCCGTCCGCGTGCACCACGACCGGCTCGAGCGGCGCGTGACGCCCGCTCGCGCTGTCGCCCGCCGAGGCGCTCCGGCTCGGCCGCGAGGGGCGCGCGGGTCCTGGCTCGACGCGGGCTACCCCCCGACCCGGCCGACCGTGAGGAGCCGCAGGACGAGGCGGGCGAGGGGTAGCCGACGGTCGGTGCCAGCCGCGTCAGGCGGCGGTGCCGCCGTGGCTGCGGGCGATGGCGCGGCCGATGACCAGCTGCTGGATCTCCTTGGTGCCCTCGAAGATCTCGTAGATCTTCGAGTCGCGGTGGAACTTCTCGACGTCGAACTCGCGCGAGTAGCCGAAGCCGCCGTGGATCTGGATGGCCTCGTCGGTGACCCGCACCGCGGTCCGGCCGGCGTGGAGCTTGGCCATCGACCCCTCGCCGTGCTTGAACGGGGTCCAGGTCGTGCCCATGTTGATCCCGCGCCAGCACAGCAGCCGGGCCGCGTCGATCTCGGTCGCCATGTCGGCGAGCTTGAAGGCGATGGCCTGGTGGCGGATGATCGGCACGCCGAAGGTCTCGCGCTCCATCGCGTACTGGACCGACGCGTCGAAGGCCGCGCGTGCGACGCCGACGGCCTGGATGCCGACGATCGGGCGGGTCGCCTCGAAGGTCGACAGCGCACCACCGGACTTCTTGGCCTGGTCGGGGTTGTGCGCCGCGTCGATCTTGGCGTCGAGCTTGTCCTGGCCGCCGAGCAGCTGCTCGTCGGGGACGAAGCAGTCGGTGAACGCGAGCTCGGCGGTGTGCGAGGCGCGGATGCCGAGCTTCTTGGTCTTCTTGGTCTGCTGGAAGCCCTCGGCGTCGCTGGTGACGATGAACGACGCCTGGCCGCGGTGGCCGATCGTCGGGTCGACGGTGGCGACCACGATGTGGACGTCGGCGATGCCGCCGTTGGTGATCCAGATCTTCTCGCCGTTGAGCAGCCAGCCGCCCTCGACCTTGGTGGCCTTGGTGCGGATCTTGCTCACGTCCGACCCGGCGCCGGGTTCGGAGACCGCGTACGCGCCGACCTTGACGTCGTCGGGCGTCCCGAAGATGCGCGGCGCCCACTCGGCGATCTGGTCACCGGTCCCGGTCGAGGCCAGGCCCGCCAGCGCCAGGCCGGAGCCGAAGATGGCCAGGCCGATGCCGGCGCAGCCCCAGAACAGCTCCTCGATGATCAGCGCCTGGGTGAGCCCGGTCGGGTCCTGACCGGCCATCTGGTAGTACTCGAGGCCGTAGAGCCCGACCTCGGCCGCCTTCTGCACGATGGGCCAGGGGAACTCCTCGACCTCGTCGTAGTGGCGGTGGGCGGGCACGCCGTCGACGGTGGCCTCGCGCATCTCCTTGCGGGCGAAGTCGTGCGCCCAGCTGCGGGCGGATTCCTGCTCCTCGGTGAGCTTCAGGTCGAACGGCACGGCGGGTCCTCCCGGGACGCGGTGAAGTGTTACCGTCGGTAACGCTCCGGACGGTAACGGTGACGGGCGAGGCGCAGCAACCTGATCCGGACGTCAGGTCCGCGGGCGCCGGCGCGACCGGTGGCGGCAGCCCGGGTGGGGGCGACAGGTGAGCGCGACGACCGAGGCGGGCGCGCGACGGCCCGCGCAGCGCGGCGGGACGAGCTGCTCGACGCCGCCGACCGGGCGATCCGCCGCGACGGGCCCGAGGTGTCGATGGAGGCGCTCGCCGCCGAGGCGGGCATCACCAAGCCGGTGCTCTACCGCCACTTCGTCGACCGGGGCGGCTTGCTCGACGCGGTCGCCGAGCGCCACGCCCGACGGCTGACCGACGAGCTGCGCACCGCCCTCGCCGAGCAGCGCCACCCGCGCGAGCGCATCCGCAGCGTCGATGGCGACCTACCTCGCCTTCCTCGAACGCGACCCGCACCTGCACCGGTTCGTCACGCGCGTGGCGCCCTCCGAGCGGCCCGGCGCGCGGGCCGCGCTCGACGACGCGCTGACGGTGGTCTGCGACCAGGTCGTCGACGCCGTCGCCCGCGAGCTGACCGGGGCCCGGCTCGACCCGGGCCCGGCGCGGACCTGGGGGGTCGGGATGGTCGGGATGGTGCAGCTGGTCGGCGACCGCTGGCTCGAGGCGCGCGACGTCCCCCGCGAGGTGCTCGTCGACCGGCTGACCGACCTGCTCTGGCACGGCTTCCGCGGCATCGTGCTGCGGGGACCTGACCCGGTGAGCTGACGAGCGCCCGTCCCCCGACCCTTCGGGACCCCGCTTCACCCGTCAGGCCGCCCGGGTGAGCCCCGCCGGCTCGCGACGGCCGACCAGGGTCGCACCGGCGGTCGCGAGCGCCGGGACCACCAGCACCACCACCGCGATCGCGGCCCACGGCAGGGTCAGCGGGGGCCGGCCGGTGAGCGTCGACAGCAGCGACGCGGCGGGCAGCAGACCGACCGGGACAGCGAGGATCCCTCCGAGCCCGGACAGCAGCAGCGCCCGACCGGCAGCCAGCGAGGTGCGGGTGCGCGCGCCAGCCCCGACCGCGGTCAGCGTCCGCAGGTCCGCGCGCGACTCGGCGGCCGCCAGGGCGATCGCCACGGCGACGATCAGCAGGCCCGCGAGTCCCCCGACGATCATCGCCGCGCGCGGCGATACCGGCGAGGTCGCTCACGTAGCCGCGCTCGACCACGACGGCGACGTTCGGTCCGAGCCGTGCCGCCTCGCGCACCGCGATCCCGTAGCGCCGCGTCGTCCACCGGCTCGTCCGTGACCACGAGGTGGGTCTGCCACTCGTCGAAGGACGTCCCGACCAGTGCCGAGGATCTCGGGGGTCGGGGGCAGGATGACCTCGGGCAGGTACCACGTGAAGGCGAGGCCGCCCGGCGAGCGGGTGGTGCGCCACCTCGTAGGTCCCCATCGGTTCGGACAGCTCGCCTTCGGCGTCGTGGGCGCGCAGCTCGACGGCCCCCGGAGTCGGCCGCGCCCATCGCGACCACGCGGCCGGCCGCGAGGTCGGCGACGGCCTCCGCGCCGAGGAGGCTGGTCGACGACCTCCGCGTCGAGGACGGCGCCAGAGAGGTACTCGAAACTCGTCGCCACACCGCCGGGGGCGTCCTCGTCGGGGGACGTCTCCATCGAGCCCGCCACCACGACCGTGGGGGCGGGCCGGGACACCGGGAACGACCGCTCCCCGATGGCCCGGGCGACCGCGTCACCAGCCCCACCGACGCCACCGTCCTGGATCACGAGCACGCCCTCGGGCAGGCTCGCGACGTAGTCGCGGGCGTCCTGGGCATCGAGGCTGGACACGATCGCACCGACGGTCACGCTCGCGGCCAGGCCGGCCATCGCCGCGGTGACGATCGGGCCGTTGCGCGTCCGGAACCGGGCCGCGTCGCGGACCGCCAGCCGTGGACCGGCCGGCAGGAACCGTGGCCAGCCGCCCGAGCTGCTCGAGCAGCCACGGCGAGGTCAGCCCGGCGCCGAGGACGACCGCGACCGACCCCGCGAGGAACACGAAGGCTGGCCGCTGCGCCGATCGCGCTGCCGCACCACGCAGAGGACGACACCCGCGGCGACCGCGAGGACCAGCCCCTTGACCAGGCCCGTCGTCGCGCGGCGCGGGGGTCGGCCGACGGCCGGACAGCGCGGTCAGGACCGGCAGCCTCGCGACGCTGCGGGCCGGCCACCACGCGCCGGCGACCGCGGCGGCGACACCGATGAGCGGCGCACACGAGCGATCCACAGCGGCGTCGAGGCGAGCGCCGTCGACGACGCGGTCGCGCGAGCCGACGCGACCCAGGGCGGAGCAGCGCCCAGGTGGCCGAGATCCCGAGTGCGGCGCCGAGCAGCGCACCGGCGACACCGACGCTCGCGCCGAGTCAGCAGGACGCTGCGGCGGACGTGGGCGCGGGTCCCGCCCGTGGCCGCGAGCAGCCCGAGCTCGCGCTGGCGTCGGCGGACGGACACGGCGAAGGCTGCCCCCGCGACGAGCGCCACCTCGACGGCTGCCAGGCCGCCGACGATGACGAACACGGCGCGCTCTCCGCGGCTGAAGCGCTGCGCCGTCAGCGCCTCGCGCGGTGTCGCCGAACAGGAGCGGGTCCTCGCTCATCGTCCCAGACGCCGTCGATCGCGGCCGTGGCGGCGAACACCTCCGGCGCGACCCCGTCGGGAAGCTCGATCAGCAGCTCGGGGGACGCGTCCGGGTCCCCGGCGAGCGTGCCGGGTGCCGCGATCACCCCGAGCCGCGAGAGGTGCTCGGGTCGCCGGAAGAGCGCCGACGACCGTCACCTCGCCGAGCGGGCGCGACGGTCAGCACGTCGCCGAGCGCCGAGCTCGGCGCCGCTCGGCGAGGGCGGTCGAGACCGCGATGGCATCGCGTGCTGCTCGGGCCGTGCCGTCGACGAGCTCGAAGATCCCGGCCGCGAGCGCGTCCGGGTCGAGCGAGCCGTCGTCGACGCTGCCGGGACCGAGAGCCCGTCCACCGCGACCGCGCCGACGGTGCTGCGCTGCCACCTCGATGCGGGTCCCTGCCGGGAGTCCGCCCGCAACGCATCGAACAGGGCCTCGTCGCCGTCGGGTCCCCCGTAGCGGCTCGACGGCGCGTAGCGACAGCTCGGCACGGCCGAGCGCCGCGGTGGCGTTCTCCTCGGCGGTGGCGGTGCCGCGGTCTCGGTGAGCGTGACCGCGGCGACCAGGCCCGCGACCGGGAGCGCGACGATCGCAGGACGAGCAGGCTGCGCCAGCGGTCGCGGCGGGCGTCGCGGACGGCGAGGCGCACCAGCGGCCGCAGCGCGCTCACCGCGCTCACCGGCGCGGACAGCAGGGACGTCCGGACCTGCGATGGGGCCGGCCTGGTCGACGATGACGCCGTCGCGGAGGAACACGACGCGGTCGGCCCACGCGGCGTGGGCGGCGTCGTGGGTGACGAGCACCCCGGCGGCACCGTCCTCGTCGCAGGCGCGGCGGAGCAGACGCATGACGGCCTCGCCGGTGACCGAGTCGAGCGCGCCGGTGGGTTCGTCGGCCAGGAGCAGTCGCGCTCCCCGACGACGGCGCGAGCGATGGCGACGCGTTGCTGTTCACCGCCCGACAGGTCGTCGGGGAAGCGGTCGGCCAGGTCGGCCAGCCCGACCCGTTCGAGCACCGCGATGCCGCGGCCGCGCGAGCCCGGCCGGGTCGCGCGCCGTCGAGCTCGAGCGGCAGGCTCACGTTCTCGGCGGCGGTGAGGCCGGGCAGGAGGTTGAGCTCCTGGAAGACGTACCCGATGCGTGCGGCGCCGCAGGGTGGCGAGGTCGTCGGGACCGAGGCGGCCGAGGTCGCTGGCCGAGCACCCGCACCTCGCCCTCGGTCGGGCGGTCGAGGCCACCGGCGAGGGTCAGCAGCGTGGACTTGCCCGGACCCGGACGGACCCATGACGGCGACGAGCTCGCCGGCGTCGCACCCGGAGCGATGCGTCGCGGAGCGCCTCGACGGCGGTGTGCCCGCCGCCGTGGACGCGCCAGACCCGGTCGAGTTCGAGGATGGTGTCGGTCATCGTGCGTCCTCCGTCGCGCGGCGGCGCAGGCGCGCCTCGCAGGTGTCGAGCCAGCGCACCTCGGCCTCGGCCTTGAGGACGAGCGCGTCCATCAGCAGCACGAACGGCAGATCGTCGTCGGGGTCCGCCTCGCGCTTGAGCCGGGTGTACTCCTGGAGCTGCTCGAGCGTCGCGGTCCGCTGGCGCTGGAGCACGCGGTGACGTCGACGTCGTCGGCGGCGAGGCGAGCAGCACCTTGATGGCGAGCTCGTCGCGGGGCGGTGCCGCCGGCGACCACGGGCTCGGCGAACCACCGCTCGAGGGCGACGCTGGCCCGCGTCGGTGATCCGGAAGACCCGCCGCTCGTCGTCGGCGTCCCCCGCGGGCGCGACCAGCCCGTCACGTTCGAGCCGCTGGAGGGTGGAGTAGACCTGCCCGACGTTGACCATCCACGCCCCGCCGGTGCGCGACTCGAACTCGGTCTTGAGCTGGTAGCCGTGGCTCGGCCCGTCCTCGAGCAGCGCCAGGATCCCGTGCTTCATCGACACGTCGGTCGCTCCTCGTCCGTGGCCGACGGCGTATCGGCGGTCCGCGGACCATACACACCCGGTATGCATACCTGGTATCCAACAGCGGGATCCGACCGTGGTGCGCCCCGGGCGCACGCGTGACGCGTCGGGTCGCTCGTGTCCGGCGGGTGGGTGACGTCGCGTCCGCGCGTCGAGGCACACCCGGCGGTCACCAGCGCCCGCGTGGTCAGGCGAAGGGGCGGCGCTCCCCGGCGGTCGTCGCGCCAGCGCGCGACGGACGCACGTCGATCGTCGGCGTGCCGTGCGACAGCACCCGCTGGTGGAAGCCGGCGCGCGTCGAAGCTCGCGCCCTCGGCCGCTCGGACCTCGTCCCGGAGGTCAGCCGAGCTCGGCGCCGCCGACGAAGTAGCTGCACAGCTGCCCCGAGGTGACCTTCGCGCGGGTCAGCTTGCCGCTCGGCCTCGGCCTCCTCCTGGAAGCGCCATGCCGGTCAGCAGGTCCCGTCGCCGCGTCGTCGTCGAGGTCGCCGGTGTGCAGCCCGACGTCGAGCATGGCGTTGGTCGCGATCCGCAGCTCGAGCTTGCGCTGCGTCAGCCGGTAGTCGTCGGCGTCGACCGCAGGAGCTGTCGCCCTCGCCGAACCCGGCGGCGACCGCTTCACGCTCGACGTGGACCGCCCACCCCTCGGCGAACGCGGGTCGGGTCAGCAGGCGGCGAGCCAGCCGCGGGTGGCGGGAGGCGTGCTCGAGCTGGACGAAGTGGCCCGGGTAGCCCTCGTGGAGCGCGAGCGAGCGCAGCTGCGCCGGGGTGTACTCGCGCAGGAAGCTCGCCGCCCGGTCGTCGTCCCAGGACGCCGGCACCGGCGAGAGGTAGTAGACGCACCCACCCGTCGGGTCGAGCGGCGGGGGCTGGGTGATGAACGCCACCGCGACACCGGCGAGGTACGGCGGCACCTCGGTGACCGTCAGCCGCTCGGCCGGTGGCACGTCGCAGAGCCCGAGGTCGAGCGCGAACGCCCGCGCCTCGGTCACCGCGCGGCGGGCCTCGGCGACGAGCTGCGTCGCGCGGCAGCGCGGTCCGGGCGACGTGATCGAGCACGCGCCGGATGCGCTCGTCCTCGGCGTTCGGCAGCGGTCTCGCCGGGGAAGCGTCGCGACCAGCGACGACGCCGGCGAGCTCGGCGAGCTCCTCGCGGACGGCCACCAGCCACGCTCGCTGCCCGATCGGCGATCGCACCGGCCGGCATCGAGGTGCCGAGCGCGGCCCGCAAGCGTCACCTCGTGGTCCTCGGGCCCGAGCCGCCACGGCGCCGGCGACCTCGCCTCGGAGCTCGTCGAGCAGCGCACCGAACGCCTCGAGGGCCTCGGCCGCGACCGCGGCCGGCGTCCCGGGCGGCGCGTCGGGTCGAGCTCCGAGCGCGACAGCGCGGGCCGGGAGCGTGTCGCGCAGCAGCTCCTGGAGACCGGGGAGCCGCGCGAGCGCGACCTCGAGGTGCGGGCTCGGCGCGCCCCTCGAGCACGGCGCCGGCCTGCTCGAGGAACGCCGGGACGGCGCGGGCCCGTGCCGTGGCTGCGTGCAGGCGTCGGACCTGCTCGTCGTGCGGGAGGTCGCGCCGGCGCAGCAGCTCGTGGACACCGGAGGAGATGGCGTCGAGCGCGGCGAGCGGATCGGTGCGCGTAGCGCGGTCGCTGGTCGACCAGGAACCGGCGGTACTCGACCTCGTCGGCGAGCAACACCAGGTCGTCGCGGGCCTCACGGTGCGTCGCCGACGGCGTCCGCGGCGATGGCGTCGCGGGCCGCCCGAACCTCGCTGGTCGAGGGCGGCCAGGTCACGGCTGCGGGCCGCGTCGGCACCGGCGCCGACCTCCGGCAGTGCGTCGTCCCGGTCGCGGCCGCCGAGCCGGGTCCAGGTGACGGGTTCGTGCTCGCGCAGGACGTCGAGGTAGCGATCGACCAGCGCAGCAGCCTGCGCCGACCGGTCCGTCAACCACCGCCCTGCTCCCCGCTCGTCCGGTCGCCGGCCGCCACGCCGGCGGCGCCGACGCTAACCGCCCGCCCGGCGGGCGCTGCGGACGGGGCGGCCGTGGCCGAGAGCCATCGTCAGGTACCCTCGCGAGCGCGCTCCGCGCGGGAGACCCGCTCGGCGCGACACGACGGGTCGGCAGCGAACGGAACGCCGGCCACCTCGCGAGGACCTCCCCGCCGCGCCGCGGCCGGGACGGGACCGTCCTCGCTGCCCACCCCACACGCGAGCCACGACGACGCCGACCCACCCCGCCGATCGGGGTCGAGGCGCCCCACCGGGCCGTGCTCCCTGCGAGCCGCGCCCACGAGGACCGACCGGTCCGGGAGCGCCCCCGGCGCGTGGGCTCGCCCACCGAGAACGAGACACATGCCTGAGCACGACCACCACCCCCGCCGCGTCCGACGCGACCGACGAGGGGACTGCCCACCACGTCCACCGACGCGACCACCACCGACGGCCGACACACCCGCCCCGGACCGCGTGCGAGTCCGTAGCTTCGTCGACGTGCGGCGTCGCACCCGACGCTCGCCGAGGCGCTCGCCGCCAAGGGCATCATGGCGCCCTTCCCGATCCAGGAGCTGACGCTCCCGGTCGCCACCAAGGGCCACGACGTCATCGGCCAGGCCCGCACCGGCACCGGCAAGACGCTCGCCTTCGCGCTCGCGCTGCTCGGCCGCGTGACGCCCGGCGGCGGCACGCAGGCGCTGGTCATCGTCCCGACCCGCGAGCTGTGCATCCAGGTCGCCGAGGAGATGCAGATCGGCAAGGCCCTCGGCCTGCGCACCATCGCCGTCTACGGCGGCGTCGGCTACGAGGAGCAGGAGGCGGCGTTCCGCGAGGGCCACGAGATCGTCGTCGGCACCCCGGGCCGCCTGCTCGACCACCTCAACAAGCGCAACCTGCGGCTCGACGGCGTCACCGAGCTGGTGCTCGACGAGGCCGACGAGATGCTCGACATGGGCTTCCTGCCCGACGTCGAGCGGCTCATCGAGGCCTGCAACGACGACCGTCACGGGATGCTGTTCTCCGCGACGATGCCGACCGAGGTCGTCAAGCTCGCCCGCCGCTACCTCGACCACCCGACGTTCATGCGCGCCGACCACGAGGTCGTGCAGACCGCCCCGAACGTCACCCAGCACTTCTTCCAGGTCCACCGGATGGACAAGCCCCGCGTGCTCGCGCGCATCCTCCAGTCCCCCGACCGCGGCGGCGTCTACGTCTTCGTCCGCACCAAGCACATGGCGGACCGGCTCGTCCGCGAGCTCGAGGACCTCGTCGACGCCGGCGATCGCCATCCACGGCGACCTGCGCCAGGCGACCCGCGAGAAGAACCTCGACAGGTTCCGCGACGGGTCGGCGACCGTGCTGGTCGCCACCGAGGTGGCCGCCCGTGGACTCGACGTCGAGAACGTCACCCACGTCGTCAACTACGACTGCCCCGACGACGAGAAGATGTACCTGCACCGCATCGGCCGCACGGCCCGCGCGGGCAGCAAGGGCGTCGCGGTCACCTTCGCCGAGTTCAACGAGATCGACCGCCTGAACGTGGTCCGCAAGAAGCTCGGCCAGGTCGACAACCCCATCGAGGCCGTCTTCTCGACCTCCGAGGAGCTGACCGAGCGCTTCGACCTGCCGGCCGAGCGCCCGTGGGACGCGCACGTCGCGGCGGCCAAGGCCGGGACCCGCACGCGACCGCGCGCGCCACCGACGGTGACGACCGCGGCGGCGCGGGCGGACGCGGCGGCAAGGGCGGGCGCGGCGGCGGCCGTGACCGCGACGGTGGCTCGCGCAAGGCGTGGCGCGCCGCGGTCCGAGCGCCGAGGCGCGCGGTCGGACGACGCCGGCGGCATCGGACGCGCCGCGGACGCGACGCCGCGACGCGCGTCGAACGACGAGGATCGCCCGGCCGACGCGAGGGGCGCAGGCGACGGCAGCCGTCCGACGGCGCACCGAAGTCGACCGCGTTCGAGCGAGGGCACCGGCGCGACGACCGTGACGCGGACCGCTCCGTCGCGACCGTGCGACGCGACCGAGAGCAGCACCGACCGACGCCGGCGATGCGCGGTGGCCGCGACCGCGCGCGGCGCGGCACGACCAGCACCGACGAGGCGTGAGCGCGGACGCGCACGAGGACGCGGACACGCACCCGTGCCCGCGACGACCGCGGCGCGCGGTTCCGGGTCGCGACGCACCTCGACGCGACGCCGCATCGAGCGACCGACGAGGCCGCGCCGTCCACGCCGGCACGGACCCGCGCCCGGACCACGCGAGGCTCCGGAGGCGGGCGCGACGACCGCGAGACACGCGACACCGGATCGGTCGTCGTCCCGCGACCGGGACCGCGTCGCGGGACGGCGGGCCGATCCGACGACCGGCCCGCCCGCAACCGCGGTGACCGCGACCGGTCGAGCGGTCGCGGCTCCGACGAGGGCGGCCGCTCACGCGGCGGCGCGCGATGGTGGTGGCGCGCGACGGCGGCGGCCGAGGCAACGCCGGCGGGGCGCAACGACCGTGGCGACCGACGGCAACGGCGGGCGGGCGCGACGACCGCAGCAGGAGCAACCAGTGGCGACCGCAACCGGAGCGACCGGGGTGGCGGCGGTCGTGGCGGTCAACAGGACCGAGGTGGCCGCGGCAACGACCGTCGCGACGTCGACCCGACGGTCTCGGTCGCCGAGCGCGGCGAGGAAGCTCGCGGCGAGGGCGACCCGCAGCTCGCCCGCCGGGTCAAGGTCGAGCACCTTCCCTGACCCACCTACGCGATCGAACGCCTCGGCTCCGGCCGAGGCGTTCGTCGTCGGTGAGCGACCGAGCGGACGGTGCCGGCACGCCGCGGACCCCGATCGCCGGATCAGGACCTCGTCGCACGACCCGCGAGCAAGGCCCGCAGCGCCTGACCCTGCCGCACGTGCAGCCAGCGTGCGGCGGTCGCAGGTCGGGGCAGCGGGTCCACAGCCGTCCGCTGACCGGGTTCCACAGCACCGGTGGCTTCAGGAGCCGCGCGAAGCCGCCCACCGAGACCCCGGTCTCGACGTCGCAGCGGCGGCAGCAGCACCAGGATCGGCGACGACGGCGCCGCGGACGGGGCGGTGGAGTACAGCGCCTCCTTGCCGACCGCGTCGCGCGGTCGCGGGGCCGCTCGGGTCCGGGCGCGCGGACCCGGTCGAGCCGCGGTGAGGTCGTCGGTCGCGAGGCGGCGTCCGGCTCAGCCACCCGCGCCCTCCGGCGCCGTCGAGCCCGAGGACCTCGGCACGCCGCGCGGCGTCCCAGCCGGCCTCGTCGAACAGGTCCTGGTCGGCCTCGAGGCCGAGCAGCTCGTGGGCGATGATCCGGTAGGCGGCCGCGCCGGGCACGTCGGTCCCGCCGCCGAGCAGGGAGATGCCGGTGGTCGGTGCCTCGGAGAACCGCACCGACTTGCGCACCGGCGCGCCGAGCAGCGGCAGCTCGTAGCGGGCGAGCAGGTCGCGCAGGACCTCGCGGCTGTGCTTGGTCCGCGGGTCGAACATGGTGGCGACCAGCCCGCGGACCTGCAGGCCGCGGTTGGTCAGGCGGCGGACGTCGCCGATCGTGTCGAGCAGCTGCGAGACCCCGCGGTGGGCGAGCGTCTCGCACTGCACCGGGATGACGACCTGGTCGGCGGCGGTCAAGCCCGTTGATGGTCAGCACGCCGAGCGACGGGGCGCAGTCGATCAGCACCGCGTCGTAGGAGTCGAGGAGGTCGGCGAGCTCGCCGCGCAGCAGGTACTCGCGGCCCGTGCGCGACAGCAAGCGTGACCTCGGCGCCGGCGAGGTCGATGTTGGCGGGAGCGACGTCGACCTCGCCGTGCTGCACGATGGTCTCGGCGAGCGTGGCGCGTCCGACGACCGTGTCGTTGAGCGACGGCTCGACCTGGTCGGGGTCGTAGCCGAGCGAGAAGGTCAGGCACGCCTGCGGGTCGAGGTCGACGACGAGCACGGCGCGGCCGAGCTCGGCCATCCCCGCGGCGACGGAGAGCGTGGTCGTGGTCTTGCCGACGCCACCCTTCTGGTTGGCGAAGGCCACGACGGTGGCGGTCAACGGGTCCCCGAGGTTCGACGATCGCCGAGCGTACCGAGGTCGTCCGGTCCACCTGGACCGGCCACTGGGGAACCCGCCGAACCCGCCGGGCCGCCGCGCTCACGGGAGGGCGGAGGACCCGTCGGCGTACGCCTGGATCGCGGTCGCGACGAGCTCGATCGAGATGGCCACGAGCAGCATCCCCATCACCCGGGTCACGAGGTGGATGCCGTTCGGGCGCAGGACCCGTTCGAGCACGCTCGCGTAGCGGAGCACGAGCCAGATGACCGCGAGGGTGGCGGCGATCGCCAGCGCGACCGAGACCTGCGTCGCGAGCTGCAGCTCACCCCCGTCCCCGCTGGTCATGAACACCATCACGGCGCTGATGGCCCCCGGCCCCGCCAGGATCGGCACGCCGAGCGGCACGATCGCGACGCTGACCCCGTCCGCCCGCGCGGGCACCAACGCGTCGCCCCGCAGCATCTGCAGCGCCACGAGGAACAGCACCACCCCGCCGGACGCCTGGAGGGCCGGCAGCCCGATGGACAGCGCCGCCAGGATCCGCGTCCCGAAGAACGCGAACAGGTAGATCAGCCCCGAGGCCGCCAGCAACGCGTGCGTCGCGACGCGACGCCGCTCCTTGACCGCCTCACCCTCGGTCAACGCGAGGAACACCGGCACGTTCCCGAGCGGCGACATGATCACGAGCAGCGTCACGAACGTCTGGACAGCGAGGCCGAGGTCGAGCTCCATCAGCACTCCGTCAGAGGTCCGTGGGGGGTCCATCGAGCCGAACGACAGAGACGACGGGCGCCGGGTGCCGGAGCTCCGGGGGGCTCAAGCGCAGCGCAGGCCCCTCAGGGGCCGAGCAGCAAGGTCCCCCCGGAGTCCGGTCCCGGGGCACGTCGTCGGGCGAAAGGGTGAGCGGTACCGCTACAGCAGACCGAGCTTGGCGGCCTCGGCGACGGCGCCGGCGCGGTTGCGGACGCCGAGCTTGTCGTAGAGCTCCTGGGCGTAGGCCTTGACCGTGCGCTCGGTCACGCCGAGCTGCTCGCCGATCTCGGCGTTGGTCATGCCCTCGGCCATCAGCTCGAGGACCTGCTGCTGACGGGGGGACAGGTGCGGGCCGGTCTCGACCTTCGGCACCTCGAAGACCATCGTGGCGTCCTCGGCCTGCGCCGCGGCGGCCGGGTCCTCGAAGGTGGCGGTGACGGGACCGAAGCTGACCTTGTCACCGTGACGGATCACGGCGGGGCCGGCGATCTCGTCGCCGTTGACCTTGGTGCCGGCGGACGACCCGAGGTCGGTCACGATGACCGCCGCGGCCTCCTTGCGGATCTCGGCGTGGACCCGCGAGACGCGCGGGTCGGGCAGCACGTAGGCGTTGTCCTCGCGCCGACCGAGCGTCGCGACGTCGCGGTCGAGCCGGACCACCCGGCCGGCGAGCGCGCCCTCGCTGAAGTGCAGGGTCGGGACGGGGACGATCTTCTGAGCCTTCTGGACCTCCATGGGATGCCTCCTGACGGCGAGCTATCCGAACCGTTCGGACGAGGACGCCGGCCCGGAGTCTCGCAGGCCGCCCCGGTCGGAGGACCACGGCCGTTCTCCCCGCGCGCCTGGCCGTTCGGTCACCGCCGAACGGTCAGGGGTCAGGCTCGGGAGGGGCAGCGTGCGAGGAGGCGTTCCACCTCGGCGCGGGCGGTCGTCGCGCTCCCGAGCCGGTTGCTCTTCGCCGCGCCGTGGTAGTCGCTGCCGGAGGTGACGACGAGGTCGTGCGCCCGGGCGAGGTCGCGGTACCGGTCCCGGTGCACCTCGGTGTGGTCGGGGTGGTCGGCCTCGATACCGGCGAGGCCCGCGGCGACCATCTCGGCGATGGTGTCGTCGGAGATGCCGGTGAGCCCGTCGCGGGCGCCGAAGAGGCCAGGGTGGGCGAGCACGGCGACGCCGCCGGCACCCCGGAGCAGCTGCACGGCGCGGACGGGCGACACCGCGTGCTTGGCGACGTAGGCGGGGCCGCCGTCGGCGAGCCAGGTGTCGAACACCTCGCGGGTGTCGGCGGCGGCCCCGGTCTCGACCACGGCCTGGGCGATGTGGGGACGACCGATCGGGCCGTCGCCGGCGAGCTCGAGGACGCGACCGAAGGTGATGGGGACGTCGAGGTCGTTGAACCGGCCGACGATGGCCCGCGCCCGGATGGTGCGTTCCTCGCGGAGACGGGTCAGCTCCTCGCGGAGCGGCTCGTCGTGCGGGTCGATGCCGTACCCGAGGATGTGGACCGACAGCCCGTCGAGCTCCGCCGAGAACTCGGTGCCGAGCACGAGCTCGAGTCCCGTGCCGTCCGCGGCGGCGAGCGCCCGCTCGAACGGCGTGGTCGTGTCGTGATCGGTGACGCCGAGACCCTCGAGGCCGAGCTCGACGGCATCGGCCACGTTGGCCTCGATCGAGGTCGTGCCGTCGGACAGGTCGCTGTGGGTGTGCAGGTCGAACCCTGGCACGGGTCAGGCTCCTGGTTCGGGACGCGCGCGACCCTACCGGCGGCCCGCGACCAGCTCGCCCCGGCGCCACGTCCCCGCCACGAGCGGCACCCCGGGCCGGTAGGCGAGGTGGACGTGGCTCGGCGCGTCGAGCACGACGAGGTCCCCGCGGGCACCCACACCGAGGTGGCCGACGTCGGTGCGTCGGAGCGCCCGCGCACCCCCGGTGGTCACCGCCGCGACCGCCTCGGTGGGGGTCATGCCGTACTCGCGCACGGCGAGCGCGACGCAGAAGCCGATCGAGGTCGTGAACGAGGTCCCGGGGTTGCAGTCGGTGGCCAGCGCAACGGTCGCCCCGGCGTCGAGCAGCCGTCGCGCGTCGGGGTAGGGCGCGCGGGTCGAGAAGTCCGCCCCGGGTAGGAACGTCGCGACCGTGTCCGCCGACGCCAGCGCATCGACGTCCGCGTCCGACAGGAACGTCACGTGGTCCGCCGACGCCGCACCGACCTCGACCGCCAGCTGCACCCCGGGGCCGTGGCCGAGCTGGTTGGCGTGCACCCGCGGGGTGAGACCCCGGGCGGCTCCGGCCCTCAGGATGGTGCGCGCCCGGTCGGCATCGAACGCGCCGTCCTCGACGAAGACGTCGATCCAGCGCGCCAGCGGCGCGCACGCGTCGAGCATCGGCCCGGTGACGATGTCCACGTACCCGTCGACGTCGTCGGCGTGCTCGATCGGGACGACGTGGGCGCCGAGGTAGGTCACCTCGTCGGTCAGCTCGCCGGCGATCCGCAGCGACCGGGCCTCGTCGGCGACGCTGAGCCCGTAGCCCGACTTGCACTCGAAGGTGGTCACGCCGGCGGCGTGCAGCTCGGCGACCAGCCGCTGCGCGTTGGATCGCAGCTCGTCGTCCGAGGCGGCCCGGGTCGCCGCGACCGTCGTGCGGATGCCGCCGGCCGCGTAGGGCTGCCCGGTCATCCGGGCCGTGAAGTCGGCGGTGCGGTCACCGGCGAAGACCAGGTGCGCGTGGCTGTCCACGAAGCCGGGCAGCACGGCGCGTCCGGCCGCGTCCACCCGCTCGTCGGTCGCGGGCGCGTCCGATACGTCGCCGACCCAGGCGACGGCGCCATCGTCGACGACCAACGCGGCGTCACGACGGAGCCCGGTCGGGCCCTCACCCAGGTCGGAGACGTTCGTGGTCAGCTCCCCGATGCGGTCGAACAGGACGCTGGTCACGCGAGCTCGCCTCCGGAGCCCGGCGGGTCCTCGCGCATCGGCACCCGCACGCCCCGCTCGTCGGCGACCTCGATGGCCCGGTCGTAGCCGGCATCGGCGTGGCGGATCACGCCGGTGCCGGGATCGTTGGTGAGCACCCGCGTCAGCTTCTCGCGCGCCAGGTCGGTCCCGTCGGCCACGCACACCTGTCCCGCGTGGATCGACCGCCCCATGCCGACGCCGCCGCCGTGGTGGATCGACACCCACGTCGCACCCGACGACACGTTCAGCATCGCGTTCAGCAGCGGCCAGTCCGCGATGGCGTCGGACCCGTCGGCCATCGCCTCGGTCTCGCGGTAGGGCGAGGCGACCGACCCGGAATCGAGGTGGTCGCGGCCGAGCGCGAGGGGCGCCTGCACGGCACCGGAGGCGACGAGGTCGTTGAAACGCTCACCCGCGAGGTGCCGTTCCCCGTACCCGAGCCAGCAGATGCGGGCCGGCAGGCCCTGGAACGCCACCCGCTCCTGCGCCGCGCGGATCCAGCGGTGCAGCTTGTCGTCGTCGGGGAACAGCTCGAGGACGGCGGCGTCGGTCGCGGCGATGTCGGCCGGGTCACCGGAGAGCGCCGCCCACCGGAACGGACCCTTGCCCTCGGCGAACAGCGGACGGATGTACGCCGGCACGAACCCGGGGAAGACGAACCCCCCACCCTCGGCGACGATCGACGTGCACCCGCCGGTCGCGGCCTCGTTGCGCAGCGAGTTGCCGTAGTCGAACACCTCGGCGCCGGCCGCCTGGAAGCCGACCATCGCGTCCACGTGCGCGGCCATCGACGCCCGCGCCCGTTCGACGAAGCCGGCCGGATCCCGCTCCCGTTCGGCGTGCCAGTCCTCGAAGGCGACGTCCACCGGCAGGTAGGCGAGCGGGTCGTGCGCCGAGGTCTGGTCGGTCACGATGTCGATCGCCACACCGCGTCGGAGCAGCTCGGGCACGACCGTCGCGGCGTTGCCGAGCACCCCGATCGACACGGCACGTCGCGCGTCCCGTGCCTCCTGCGCCAGGGCGATGGCGTGGTCGAGGTCGTCCGCGGCGACGTCGAGGTAGCGGTGCTCGATCCGGCGCTGGATGCGGGAGGCGTCCACCTCGACGCAGATCGCCACCCCACCGTTCATCGTCACGGCGAGCGGCTGCGCGCCACCCATGCCGCCGAGCCCGGCGGTGAGCGTGATGGTCCCGGCGAGCGTCCCGTCACCTCCCCCGGAGCCCACCCGACCGGCGAACCGGGCGTCGGCCACGGCGGCGAAGGTCTCGAAGGTGCCCTGCAGGATCCCCTGGGTGCCGATGTAGATCCACGACCCGGCCGTCATCTGCCCGTACATCGTCAGGCCGAGGTGCTCGAGGCGGCGGAACTCGTCCCACGTCGCCCAGTCGCCGACGAGGTTCGAGTTCGCGATCAGCACACGAGGCGCCCACTCGTGGGTGGTGAACACCCCGACGGGCTTGCCGGACTGGACCAGCAACGTCTGATCCCGTTGCAGATCCGTGAGGCAGCGCTCGATCGCGAGCAGCGAGGGGGTGTCGCGCGCAGCCTTGCCCGTCCCGCCGTAGACCACCAGCTGGTCGGGGTGCTCGGCGACCTCGGGATCGAGGTTGTTGTGGAGCATCCGCAGGGCCGCCTCCTGCGGCCAGCCCCGCGCCGTCAGCTGCGTCCCACGCGCGGCACGCCGCGGCGGTGCCGGTTCGGTCGCGGTGGGCGCGGGTACCGGGTCGGTCACGACGGTCTCCTCGGGAGGTTGGTGGTCGGTCAGCGCAGCGGCCCGGTGACGGCCTCGGCCGCTGCCACCAGCGCGCCGCTACGAACGAGGTCGACCGTTGCGGCGATCTCCGGCGCGAGGTGGCGGTCGGGTCCTGGGCCGGCGACGTGCTCGCGCAGCGCTGCGAGGACCGCAGCGGTCGCCGGCGCGGGCGTGAGCGGTGTGCGCAGGTCGAGCGCCCGGGCGGAGGTGAGCACCTCGATGGCCAGCACCTCCGCCAGCCCGTCGACGGCGCGGCGCAGCTCCCGTGCGGCCGACCACCCCATCGACACGTGGTCCTCCTGCATCCCCGACGAGGGGATCGAGTCGACCGATGCCGGGGTGGCGAGACGCTTGAGCTCCGACACGACCCCGGCCGCGGTGTACTGCGCGATCATCAGCCCGGAGTCGACGCCTGGGTCGTCGGCGAGGAAGTGCGGCAGCCCACGCGAGCGCTTCGCATCGAGCGCCCGATCGGTGCGGCGTTCGGAGATCGACGCGAGGTCCGCGATCGCAACCGCGAGGAAGTCGCACACGTACCCGACCGGGGCGCCGTGGAAGTTGCCGTTCGAGGACACCTCGCCGTCCTCGGTCACGACGGGGTTGTCGATGGTGCTGGCCAGCTCACGGTCGGCGACGAGACGCGCGTGGTCGACGGTGTCGCGGACCGCGCCGGCGACCTGCGGGGCGCAGCGCAGCGAGTAGGCGTCCTGCACGAGGGAGCAGTCGGGACCCTGGTGGCTCGCCACGATGGGCGAGTCCTCGAGCAGCGCCCGGAGGTTCGCGGCGGATGCGGCCTGGCCGGGGTGCGGACGCAGGCGCTGCAGCTCGTCGGCGAGGACCCGGTCGCTACCGAGCTGCGACTCGATGCTCATCGCCGCGGCGATGTCGGCGACCTGCAGCAGACGAGCGAGGTCGGCCAACGCGAGCAGCAACATGCCGAGCATCCCGTCGGTGCCGTTGATGAGCGCGAGGCCCTCCTTCTCCGCGAGCGTGACCGGTTCGATGCCGGCGTCTGCGAGCGCCTCGGCCGCGGGGCGGCGGGTGCCGGCGTCGTCGTCGACCTCCCCCTCCCCCGTGAGCGCCAAGGCGACCGCCGCGAGCGGGGCGAGGTCGCCGGAGCAGCCGAGGCTGCCGTGCTCGTGGACGACGGGGGTGAGCCCGGCGTTCACGAGTGCGGCGAGCGTGTCGGCGACCAGCGGGCGCACGCCGGTCCGCCCCGTCGTGAGGGTCCGCAGACGGAGCACCATCATCGCCCGGACGACCTCGCGCTCGACCGGCGGCCCCGACCCGGCTGCGTGCGAGCGGATCAGGGAGCGCTGGAGCTTGGTCCGAAGCTCGGCGGGGATGTGACGGTCGGCCAGCGCACCGAACCCGGTCGAGACGCCGTAGACCGGCGTGGCGCGACCGGCCAGCGCCTCGACGTGGGCACGACCCTCGGCCAGCGCCGCGAGCGACGCGTCGTCGAGCTCGATGTGGGCGCCGTGGCGGGCGACAGCGACCACGTCGTCGGCCGTGGGCGGCGAGATGCCGAGCACGACGTTGGCGGGCGGCGCAGGCGAGGCGGGAGGTGGGGAGGTCATGCCCCCAGCCGAGCACGCCTCGTGGCGTTCGGCCACCGCCGCGCGGTGCCCGCCGAGCGACCTAGGGTTGCCCGCATGTCTCCCGCTCCCGCTGCCGATCCACGCTGGTCGCGCGCCGCCGACTGGTTGGCGCGAGGCGACGAGGATCCGCGGCTGGTGGTCCTCGGGCTGCCGACGTCCACGGCGTCCATCAGCCCCAGCGAAGCCTGGCGGACCCCGGCGGCGCTCCGCGAGGTGCTGCGGCGCTTCTCGACCTACGACGGCGAGCGCGACATCGACCTCGAGGCGCTCCGCGTCCGCGACCTCGGCGACCTCGACCTCGCCGACCTCGCCCCGGCCGACGCACTTCCGGCGATCGAGCGCGCTGTCGCCGACCTCGACCCGGACCCGGTCGCCGTGTTCCTCGGTGGCGACAACGTCGTGACGGCACCGATCGTGGCTGCCCATCGCGCGGCACCCATCGAGCGGACGGGCGTGGTGACGTTCGACGCCCACCACGACGTTCGCGACTACGAGACCTTGCCGTCCAACGGCGCCCCGATCCGGTGGCTGCTCGATCGGGGGCTCCCCGGCGACCAGGTGGTCCAGATCGGCATCCACGGGCACGCCAACTCCCGTGCCTACCGCCGGCTCTGCGACGACGCCGGCATCCGCGTGGTCACCGTCGACCAGGTCGAACGTCGCGGCATCGAGGCGGTGGTCACCGACGCGCTCCACGACCTGGCGAGCCGGGTCGAGGCGATCCACGTGGACCTCGACATCGACGTGCTGGACCGGTCGTTCGCCCCCGGCTGCCCGGGCGCGCGCCCCGGTGGGCTCACCCCACGTCAGCTGGCCACCGGGGCGCACCTCTGCGGCGCGCACCCGGCGGTCCGGTCGGTCGACCTCGTCGAGGTCGACCCCACCGCCGACGTCGCCGAGGTCACGATGATGAACCTCGCTGCCACGTTCCTGGCCGTCGCCACCGGCATCGCGACCCGCCCCCGCTGACCGGACCATGTGCCGGGTGGCTGGCGTCCGCTGGGTGGCTCGCGTCACGCTGGTGTGTCGCCAGCCACCCGACGGACGTGACACACCCACCGCTGTTGGTCAGAAGGCGCTGATGCCGGTCAGGATGCGACCGATGATCAGGTGCTGGACCTGGCTGGTGCCCTCGTAGAGCGTGGTCACGCGGGCGTCGCGGAGCAGCCGCTGCACGGGGTACTCGTCGACGTAGCCGTAGCCGCCGTGGACCTGGACGGCACGGTCGGCGCAGCGGACCGAGGCTTCGGTCGTGAACAGCTTGGCGGTCGAGATCTCGAGCGTCGCCCGCTCCCCCGCGAGCAGCTTGGCCTCGGCGAGATCGAGCACCCCGGTCGCAGCCTGGACGTCGACGTGCATGGCGGCGAGCAGCTCCTGGACGAGCTGCTTGCTGGCGATCGCGCCGCCCCACTGCTCGCGTTCGGCGGCGTACCGGAGCGACACCTCGAGCGCCTCGCGGGCGAGGCCGACGGCGCCGGAGGACAGCGAGAAGCGGCCGTTGTCGAGCGCCGACAACGCGACCTTCATCCCGCCGCCGACCTCGCCGAGCACCGCGTCGTGGCCGACGTGCACCCCCTCGAGCGCGATCTCGGCGGTGTCGCCGGCGCGCAGCCCGAGCTTGCCGTGGATCTTTCGGCCGGCGTACCCCTCGGCGTCCTGCGGCACGAGGAAGCACGTGACGCCACGGTCCTCGTCGTCGACGATGGCGCGTGCGAACACCATCGTCACGGCGCCCTCGGAGCCGTTGGTGATGAAGATCTTCGACCCGTCGATGGTCCAGCCGTCGCTGGTCCTCACCGCGCGGGTGACCATCTGCGACGGGTTCGAACCCGCAGCGGGTTCGGTGAGACCGAAGGCCCCGAGCTCGCCGCGGCACAGGCCCGGCACCCAGCGCTCCTGCTGCTCGTCGGTCCCCCAGGCGACGATCGACTTGCCGACCAGCCCGACGTTCACCGACACGAGCGACCGGATGGAGCTGTCGGCCGCCCCGACCTCCTCGACCACGACCCGGTACCCGTCGTAGCCCAGGCCGGCGCCGCCGAGCCGTTCGGGCAGGCCGGAACCGAGGACGCCGAGCTCGGCGAGCTTCGGGATCAGCTCGGCCGGGTACAGCTCGCCGCGGTCGCGGTCACGAGCCTGCGGGCGCAGCTCGCGGTCGCAGAAGTCGCGGAGCGTTCGCCGCAGGCTGTCGAGCTCGTCGGCGGGCGTGCGGGGGGTGGGTTCGGCCACGGTGGGCTCCCGGTCGGTGGGGCGGCGTCGCGACGCTACCTCGCCGCTCCCCGCGTTCGGGGCACGGCGCGGCTCGCGGCTACGCTCCCCGCGCGCGGGCTCCGTCGGTCGACCACGGGGACGGCGCGTCCCCGACACGCGAGAAGCGAGGTCCCGAGATGTCCCGCGTGAAGCTCATGTCGGCGATGGTGTTCGACCTCGCCGCCTACGCGGAGACCGCGGTCGCCGACCCGGTCATCCGCATCACCGGCGAGCTGCCCGCGGGCTCCGACCCGTTCGGTGTGAACCGGGTCTACAAGGGCCCCCAGGGCGTCTACGAGGAGGTCCTGGCGATCGCCGGTCCCGACGGGCGCATCCTGTGGGAGACCCAGCCGCGCCTGATCGAGCTGCGCGGGATGATGTTCGAGGACCTGTTCCGTCGCGAGGTCCGGGACCGGATCGAGATCACCGAGCCGGGCGAGCACGCGGCGCTGTTCTACCTCGACGGTCAGCTCGCCGGCCGGATCCCGGTGTTCATCGACGCGCCCGGATCGGCCCGGACCGCGGGTGTCGTGCTCGATGCCGCCGAGGTCGCCCTCAAGAAGGGTTCGATCTGCTGGCTGACGATCGACCAGCCGGGCGGCGGCGTCGCCACCCGGCCGGCCTGGTACGTGCAGCAGGGCAAGAAGCTGTTCGTGGTCAAGGGCGGCAGCGAGCAGGAGCTGCCGAACCTCGAGCACGCCCGCACCGTCACGATCTCGGTGAAGTCCAAGGAGCAGAAGGCTGCCCTCGGCGAGCTCACCGCCGACGTCCGCGTGGTCGAGTCCGGGTCGGACGAGTTCGAACGGATCGCCGGGCTCGGCCTCGGGACACGCCTGAACCTGCCCGACGGCGAGGACGCGCTCGAGCGCTGGAAGCGTGAGTGCCTCGTGGTCGAGCTCAGCCCCCGCGGCTGACCACCCGGCGCGACCGCCCGTGTGACGACGGCGAGCACGGGACGCACGGTCAGCAGGGGCGCCCGGGACGGACACGGAAGAGGGACATCACCGCGACCGGCCGTCCGCCGTCGCCCGCCCTCGTGGAGTTGCCGTGCTCGTGCGTCGCGCCCTCGGATCGTCCCTGCTCGCCGCGCTGCTCGTGGTCGGCGCCGCTGCCCCGGCGGTCGCCCACCACAAGCCCGACCACGCCGGCGGCCGGCCCCTCGACATCCGCCCCCCGGGTCTGCAACCGAGCGATCCGGTCGAGCCCGACGAGCCGATCGCGGTGTCGCCGCGCGTGGTGGTCGCCGCCATCGACTCGGGCGTCAACGCCTACCACGAGTTCTTCCACGCGGGCGGGGATGGGCCCTACGCCGAGGTGGCGCCGTCGGCGGTCACGCCCGACGTGCTCGCCGAGTTCGGCATCGGTCCCGACCGGATCCTCGAGCTGACCCGCACCGGCGACCAGGCCAGCGACATCGCTGCCGACGCCGACCTCTGGGCCGCGGTCGAGCCGGGGCAGGCGTACTGGTTCGCGGGCACCAACGTCATCGGCATCTCCTTCGACGGCTCGACCCCACCGCTGCAGCCGACGCCGGCCAAGAGCCCCCACGGCACCGGCGTCCTCGGCTCGGTGCTCGAGGCGAACCCGGAGGCCGTCGTCGTGATGGTCGAGGGCATCGACGAGGCGTCGGAGGAGTGGGCCTTCACCCACCCAGCGGTCGACGTGGTGACCACGAGCTACGGCCCGATCGGTAGCCCGCCGCTGCCGGACCACCTCGCCTTCAGCTACACGGGTGTCGTGACCAACGGCAAGCTCCACACCGGGGCCGTCGACAACACGCCGGCCCTGGCTCCGATCGACTCGACGGGCGGCCCGTGGTGGTCGCTCGGTGTCTCCGGCTACGAGGAGGGCGACTCCGAGGGCCGTCAGCTGACCTCCGGCACGCTGCCCGACGTCGTGGCTGACTTCACCCAGACCCTGCCCTACTGCACCGACTGCCAGGAGGGGCGCCGGAGCGTCTCCGGCACGAGCTTCGCCACGCCCACGACCGCCGGTGTGGCCTCGCTCGGGATCCTCGAGGCACGGCGCGCGGCCGGTCACGTCGGCGGCATCGTCGAGACCGAGGACGGCCCCGTCCTGGTCGCGGGCCAGGAGGCCGTCACCGTCTGGGACCTGCGACGCGCCCTCGAGGAGGCCGCCGCCTACCCGGCCACGGCCGAGTGGAGCCTGACCGACGCCATCTTCGACCTGGTCACCGTCCCGGTGCTCGACGCCGCGCCGTGGGCGACGATGGGCTGGGGCCTCGTGACCGCCGACCCGGACCGCGGCGTGGTCGACCGAGCTGCTCGCCCACCTCGGTATCGCGGGCGAGCCGACCCGGACCAAGAGCGCGACGGCCTGCGACGCGATGACCGTGCAGTTCGAGCTCCGGTACGCCTACTGGAACCACTACGCGTTCCTCGGCGAGAGCTGGCTCACCGACGAGGACCCCTACATCCGCTGCTGACGGGCGGTCGGCAGGTCAGCTCACCGTCCACGTCGACGGATCACGACGTAGCCCAGGACGGCGAGGCTGACCAGGAGCACCCCACCGCCGGCGAGCGCAGCCACCTGCGCGTCCGACAACCCGGTCGGCGCCGACGAGGTGGCGCTCACCGGCCGCGGGTCACCCGGCGACGCGCGCCAGGTGAGCGTGGACCCGTCGAGCTCGTCCGCGTCGTGGTCGGTGACCGGGCCCGGCAGGGTCACCACGAGCGCCGCGTCCACGGTCCTGGTCGCGAGCTCGGCGAGGTCGGCCTCGGTGACGGCATCGGTCACCAGGCCCGGACCGATCGGGGTGCGCAGCTGCACCGTCCCGTCGAGCTGCGCGGCACCCTCGTCGTCGACGGCGAGGTCGAGGTCGACCGCCAGAGTCGGATCGGTGTCTGTGAGCCCGTCGGTGAGCTCGCGCAGCGCCTCGGTCAGCTCCGTCGGATCGTCGGCGCTGCGCGTGAGCGTCAGGACCAGGCTCCCGTCGTCGCCGGCGGTCCGCGCCACCTGCCAGTCCGGCGCTGACGCCACCGCGGCGGTGAGCTCCGCGGTGGGGTCGACCGCGAGGACGTCGAGCTCGTCGAGGAGGGCCTCGTCGAGCGTCACCACGACGCCGATGGACCCGCTGCCGTCGCGGTCGACGGTGACCTCGGTGCGCACCCCGAGCCGGCACCCCGTCAGCGTGAACGCGACCAGCAGCAGCAGGCCGACGACGGGACGGGCACGGCGCACGTGGGCTCGCTCTCGGGAGGACGGAGCGGCGGCCGCCCGCCCGCGGTTGCCGGGCAGACGCCGGTCTCGGAGGAACCACCGGGCGCCGGAGGCTAGCGGGGGGCTGCCTCAGGCTTCCGGACCCCCCGGTCCCGACCGGTACCATCGCCGGCACATCGGGACCCCCAGGGTCCGCCCCCCTCGCACCGCCGGAAGGCTCGCGCGTGCCCACCCAGGACGAGGTCTACGCGATCCTCGCGACCGTCGACGACCCGGAGATCAACAAGCCGATCACCGAGCTCGGCATGGTCGACGAGGTCGTCATCCAGGACGGCACCGTCGCCGTCCGCATCAAGCTCACGATCCCGGGCTGTCCGCTCAAGGACCGCATCACCCGCGACGTCACCGCCGCGGTGATGCAGCTCGACGGCGTGGACGACGTGCAGATCGCCTTCGGGTCCATGACCGACGAGGAACGCTCGAACCTCTCCGCGGGCCTGCGTGCCGAGAAGGGTGCGGCGAACCCGCAGATGGACATCTCCTTCGCGCGCGCCGACTCGCCGACCAAGGTCATCGCGGTCGCATCCGGCAAGGGTGGGGTCGGCAAGTCCTCGATCACGGTGAACCTCGCCGTCGCCCTCGCCCAGCAGGGCCACAAGGTCGGCGTGCTCGACGCCGACATCTGGGGCTACTCGATCCCCCGCATGATGGGTGTCGAGGGCAAGCCGGTCGCCTTCGAGGGCATGGTCATGCCGCTCCAGGCCCACGGCTGCAAGGTCATCTCCATCGGGTTCTTCACCGACCCCGACCGCTCGGTGATCTGGCGCGGCCCCATGCTCCACCGCGCGCTCCAGCAGTTCCTCGCCGACGTGTACTGGGGCGAGCTCGACTTCCTGGTCTGCGACCTGCCGCCGGGCACCGGTGACATCGCCATCTCGCTGGCGCAGATGCTGCCGAACGCCGACATGGTCGTGGTCACCACGCCGCAGCAGGCCGCGCAGAAGGTGGCGCTCCGGGCCGGCAAGGCCACCGAGCAGACCGGCATGACCGTCGCCGGCGTCATCGAGAACATGGCGGAGTTCACCTGCCCCGACTGCGGCAACTCGCACGAGCTGTTCGGCTCCGGTGGCGGCGAGGAGCTCGCCGAGGCGCTCGGCACCGAACTGCTCGGCCGCATCCCGATCGACCCGCGCCTCCGCGAGGGTGGCGACGGCGGCGCCCCGCTCGTGGTGACCAACCCCGACGTCCCCGCAGCGCAGGCCATCATCCAGGTCGCCACCCAGATCGGCGCCCGCAAGGCCTCGATCGTCGGCCGCAGCCTGCCGCTCAGCGTCGGCTGACACCCCCCACTCCACGCCGAAGGCCCGCGCTCCGGCGCGGGCCTTCCGCTGCGCCGTCGGCGTGACCGTCGGCTCGCGGGGGCGGTGGAGCTGCTCGCCCGGCTCCACACCACCGGCCAGTTCGAGAGTTGGTGTGGGTGGTGCATCCGGCCTTCGTGCACCAGCTCGAGGTCCGGGGTCAGACAGCCGTCGCGCACTGAGGAATTCGACGGTGATGGGTAGTTCGAAGCGGCCCGACCAGCCGTCGATCTCGAGGGCAGCGACGTAGTCACCTGGGGGAAGCGGCTCGCCGAACTGAGTCGCCGCGTAGAACTCGAACCAACCATGCTCCCCCTCGAAACCGTCAGCGATCTCCCGGTCCCCTTCGCAGTCGGCGATCGGCGTGATCCACAACTCCGCGTCGGGATCATCGACCGGGATGATGGCGTAACGGCCGAGCCCCAGTTCGCACGCTGGCTCGATCACTGGCGCACCCGACCGGTTCGCGAGCAACAGCCACCCGGTCACCTCGCAGCCAGCGGGGACGGTGGTGGTGTTCACGGCCAGTCGCAGGTCCAGTGCATCGAAGGGCTGCTCCCCGGTCACGCCCTGAGGCTCGACGACGGCCGCTGGTGTGCCTCCCGGCGCAGCCGGATCGCTCCCCGGATCGCTGTACGTGCACGAGACCTCGTTGGTCGGATCGGGGTTCGCTTCGCCGGCCTGGACCGTGGGGTCCTCGAGCTGTTCTGTCCCCTCGACGGCAGCGGCGGGCGCGGACTCGCTCGAGTCCTGGCTGCAGCCGGCCACCCAGAGCAGGAGGACGAGACCGACCGAGATCACGCGACGGTTCGACACGGTGGCCTCTCGACGTCGATGACGGTTCGACGTGCCCGGACCGGAGCTGGTTCCGTGAGTTCGAAGGGGTTGCACACGGTGCACGCTACGACACCGTGGTGGCGCTCCCGCGGTGAGCTGTCGAACTCGCCGACGAACCCTTCACTCCCGCTTGGAAGATCCGGGCGTTCTGAACGGGCTCGGCGAACGGCATCGTGTCGACGCGCCACGGGGTGGCCGGCCATCGAAACCCGCGTCACACCTCGTCAGGTGCGACACCTCGCCCTGCATCACGTTCCGTGGACGGCTTGCTTTCGCCCCGGTCCGCCTTCCTGGTCGCCCATGCAGCGATGGATAGTCGTGACTATCGTCACTGCAGGAGCGTTCGACGCTGTTCAGCGACCAGCTCGCTCACCTGGCCGCTCACGGCCACCCGGGTCGTCGGCCGACGTCGGTCACGGGTCGCTGCCGGCGTGACGAGGCCCTCGGCGATCAGCCGGTCGAGCGTGTGGGGCCCGTCGACCGGGACCAACCGAGCGATCGGTTGCCCCCGGTCGGTGACGGTCAGCACCTCACCGGACCGGACACGTTCGAGGTAGCGGCTGAGGTGATCGCGCAGATCTCGGATCCCGGCCTCGGCCATGACACACCTCCGATGTGGCGTCATCAGACGGCCCATCGTAGCCACAACCTTGAGGGTTCGTACGTGCACGATGCCCCGGCGTGGGGATGGCCGCGAACAAGCACGCTGCTCTGGATCCATCTCATCGACGCCCGCTGCCGAAACTCACCCCGTGGTGAGTTCGGCGAGGTGGGCGGGCAGTTCGCGCAGGGTGGTGAGCTGGACGTAGGCGCCGTCACCCGTTGCGCCCGAGGGCACCTCGGCGTGCTCGTGCGCCCAGGTGACGTGGTAGGGCACGTGGACCGCTCGACCACCGATCTCGAGCACCGGCAGGACATCGGAGCGGACCGAGTTGCCCACCATCACGAGGCCGCTCGGATCCACGCCGAGGTGGCCGGCGACGCGGGCGTAGGTCGGCGCGTCCTTCTCGGCCACCACCGCGACGTGTTCGAACAGCTCGCCGAGGCCCGACTCGGCGATCTTGGACTCCTGGTGGAACAGGTCGCCCTTGGTGACGAGCGCGATGCGGTGCCCCGCGGCCACCGCGTGGAGGGTCTCCTCCACGCCCTCGAGCAGCTCGACCGGGTGGGCGAGCAGCTGCTTGCCCCAGCCGAGGATGGTGGCGACCTCGTCGGTGGTCACCCGCCCGTCCGACACCGCCAGCGCCGTCTCGACCAACGACAGGGTGAAACCCTTGACGCCGTAGCCGTAGACCTCGAGGTTGCGGCGTTCGGTGGCCAGCAGCTCGGCCGCGAGCGTGGCGGCGTCGGCGTAGGGGGCGAGCAGCTCGGCGACCCGCTCCTGGGTCACGACGAACAGCGACTCGGAGTGCCAAAGGGTGTCGTCGGCGTCGAACGCGACGACCTCCACGGGACCGGTCACCCCCCGGACCGGGCACGACGGGTGCGTGGCCCCCAGATCGCCCGGCGCACGCCGCGGACCGTGCGGGCGCAGAGGTGGCCGATGGCGACGCCAGCGAGCACGTCGGTGAGGTGGTGGACGCCGACGTAGAGGCGGGACACGGCGACGGTCCCGACGAACGCAGCCCCGACCGACCGCGACACCGGCCCGAGGTGCGGCGACAGCGAGGTGGCGGTCGCCGCCGCCACCGCCGAGTGCCCCGAGGGCCAGGACGAGCCGGCGGGGACCGAGACGAGCCGTGCCGCCGCGTCCACCTGGTACGGGCGCGGCCGGTCGAGCGTCGGCTTGAGCCCCTGCGCCACGACCCACGCCGCCGAGCCGGCCAGGGCGCTGTCGAGCGCCGCCCGGCGCCGTCCCCCGACGAAGAGGGTGGCGGCGATGCCCGCGAGGCCGTAGACCGAGCCGAGGTCGGTGACCGCCCCGATGGTGACGTCGGCGCGGGGACCGAGGGGCCGAGCCAGCGCGTCCCGGGCGGCGCGGTCGAGCGGGTCACCGGCGCCGGTCTTCACCAGCACGCGGGACACGAGCACGGTGGCCACCGTCAGGGCCGTCACCCGGTTGCGGTACGGGGTCACTACGTGGCCTCGCTGTCGATCGGGGGCGGACGGTCATCGGCACGGTCGGGTCGGGGCGGGCGTCATCCGACGCGTCGGCGGGCTTGCGGGCCGGTCCCGGGCTCCCGAGGGGGCGCCGGAGCTCGTCGCGGGTCCCGCGCAGCTCCGCGCTGACCTCGCGCCACTCGCGGTCGAGCCCCTCGGCCTCGGCAGCGCGCTTCAGGTCGTCCACGCTCGAGGACACCTCGGCCCGCAACCGCGAGATCACCTTGGCCGCGTTGCGTGCGAGCTCGGGCAGCCGGTCCGGGCCGAAGACGAGCAACGCCACGAAGGCGATGACGAGCAGCTCCTGCGGACCGGGCACCGAGGACCTCCGAGGATGCGACCGAGGGGTGCGACCGAGGGGTGCGATCGGCCACGTCGACGCGGGGACGAGCCTACGTCGTCCTCGGTGGCCGCACGCCGCCCGCGCCGCTGGACGACCCGCGGGTCGCGTCAGCGGGGCCGTTCCGAGAGGGTGACGTCGAGCTGGAGCTCGTCGCCGTCGCGCAGCAGCGTCAGTTCCACGGTGTCCCCCGGAGCACGGCGACGGACCTCGGCGACGAGCTGCGCCATCGTGGCGAGCGGCTCGCCGTCGACGGCGGTGATGATGTCGCCGCGCTGGACGCCGGCGTCCGCTGCGCCGGTGTCCTCCTGGACCGAGTCGACGACCGCGCCGCGTGAGGCCTCGAGGTCGAACTGCTCGGCGATCTCCTGGGTGACGTCGGTACCGGCGACCCCGAGCAACGGGTGCCGGACGAAGCCCTGCTCGATGATCTGGTCCGCCGACGCGACGGCCTGCTCGCCGGGGACGGCGAAGCCGACGCCCTGGTTCCCGCCGCTGCGCGACAGGATGGCGGTGTTGATGCCGATGAGCCGTCCCTGGCCGTCGACGAGGGCGCCCCCGGAGTTACCCGGGTTGATGGCAGCGTCGGTCTGGATGACGGCCGGGATCGGAGGTGACCTGCCCGTCCTCGTCGGGGACGGTGCAGATCGCGGTTGAGGCCGCTGATGATCCCCGTGGTGACGGAGGCATCGAGGCCGAAGGGCGAGCCGATGGCGACGACGGTCTCGCCGACGACGAGCGCGTCGCTGACCTCGCGGATCTGGATGGCGGGCAGGTCGTCACGGTCGACGCGGATCACCGCGAGGTCGTTGAGCGGATCGGTGCCGATGACCTCGGCGTCGAGCACGTCACCCGACGCGAGCCGCACCGCCACCGACTGCGCCTCCCCGACGACGTGGTTGTTGGTCAGGATGTAGCCGTCGGAGCGGTAGATCACGCCGGAGCCGAGCGCGTTGCCGCCACCACCGAGCGGACCGCCGGTCTCGCCCGGAACGTCGATGCGGACCACCGAGGGGGTGACGGCTTCGGCGACGGCCGGCACGACGTTGGCGGCCCCGCCGCCGGGTTCGCCGTCCACGGTGATGGTCGGTGCGCCGTCGACGAACCGGCCGCGAGCGCACCCGACGCGACCGCGGCGGCGCCGAAGCCGCCGACCGAGGAGCGCACCGATGAGCGCCGCCGACGAGGCCGACAGCAGCGGCGCGGCCGCGACGGGTCGAGGACGCCGGTGGCGGCGCGTCGTGCGTCCCGGTGGTGTCGGGCGGCCGGACCGACCCGACGGGCGAGCCGGGCCCGGCCGCGGCGGCGTCCCATGCGACGGCGGGGGCTGCGGGAACCGGGCGATGGCCGGCGCCGTGCCGTCGCCGCGGGTCGGCGGTGGGCGCCGGTGCGGCCGTCGCGGTGGCGTCGTGCGTCCGCTTCGGCGCCCGCGGCGTCGGGCTCCCGGGCACGGGCCGGGTTCGGGTCCCGTCGGACGTGCCAGGGGCTGCGCCACTCGTCGCGGTCGTACGCCACGGGCCTGCGGCCTCTCGTGTCGGCCGGCCCTGGGTCACCCCCAGGGCGGGAGCAACCGGTCCCCGACCCGGGCGAGCCCCGGGCGAGACGTCAAGGGTGGAGGGTGCCGGGTCGTTCGGCAAGCCGGCCACCGCCGTCAGGAGGGCCCGGTCGGTGCGTCGGTCAGCGCGGTGAAGGTCCGGCCGTCGCCGGTCCACACCACCCGCCGAGGTTCGGAGCCGGGCCACCGCCAGACGGACCCGCCTCCGGGCAGGTCGAGCGGGGTCGCGTCCTGCGGTGGCGTGATCGGCGAGACGGCCCTGCTGGACGTACAGCGACAGCGTGTACAGGCCGTCCCCGTAGACCAGGTGCACGGTGGCGACCTCGGCGCTGTCCACCTCGGAGGCGCCGAGCAGCTCGAAGCCGCCGGGCAGCTCGCTGCCGGCGGGGACCCCCGATCGAGCCAGCGCCTGGCGCTCGACCGGGCGTGAGCGAGACCCGCTCCGACCTCGCCGCTGGCGTCGGGCGGGTCGAGCAGCCCGGTCGCCGGATCGACCTCGAGCTCGGTGTAGGCCACGACGCGGACCGGGCGGCCGTCGAGGTCGCGGGTCTCGCGGCGGACGATCAGCCCGGTGTCGCGGTCGACGTGCAGCGTCTCGGAGCGCACGTCGCCGTCGCGGCGCGTGGCGAGCAGGACCCGGGCCGGGCCGGTGTCGAGCTGCGACGTGCCACCGTCCTCGACCCGGTAGTTGCGCAGGAACCGGTCGCGGTCGAAGGCCCGGACGGTCACCCCGCCGAGCCGCAGCAGGCCGCCGGTCCGGGTCGTGCGCAGGTAGCGCCCGTCCTCGTCGCGACCGAGCTCCCACGCGCCCCGCCGCTCGGCACGCAGTCGGCCGTCGGCGCTGCGCGCCACCTCGACGGTGGTGACCTGGGCCCACCCCGACCGAAGGAGGCGACCGTCAGGCGTGCCGCGGTAGCGCAGCGTCCGTGCGGCCTCGACCGCGCGGTCGAGCTCGGCGAGCGCCGGCACCGCTGTCCTCCTCGGCGGCCGCCACGTCGGCCTCGGGCGGCGTGCGGGGGAACCGGCCCCGGGGCACGACCGCGAGGCACGGCCGGCGCCGATCAGCAGCAGGCCGCCGACGCGACCGCGCCGACGACCAGCGGTGGATCACCGTGCCGAGCCCACCGAGCGGCGCGGGGACCGGCCCGTCGCCGGTGCGGGCGAGGTGGTCGAGCAGGAAGCGTTCGACCGGCGGGACCACCTCGCCGCCGTCGCCGCCGGCGACGTACGCGGCGGCGCCGAGCGCGAGCGCGAGCGGCGGCCGCCCGGAGAGTGGCGACGACCCGGCGGACCACGACCGGCACGCGCGGCAGCGAGCGGACCTCGCGGGTCAGCACCGGCGCCTGGATGGCGCGGCGAGGTCCGCGGAGGGCCGATCGCGTCGCGCGGAGCGCCTCGAGCTCGGCGCGGCACCGCGCGCACCCGACGACGTGGCGGGTGAGCTCGAGCGCACGCTGCTCGGACGAGCTCGTCGTCGAGGAAGGCCGACAGCCGTTGCCCGTCGACGTGACCTCCGCCGCGCGCTCAGCCACGGCGGCTGAGCCGTTGACGCAGCAGCTTGCGGCCGCGGTGGATGCGCGAGCGGACCGTGCCCATCGGCCAGCCCGTCTCGGCGACGATCTCCTCGTACGACAGCCCTCGGACGTCGCAGAGGACCACGGCGGTCCGGAACGTCGTCGGCAGCTCGGCGAGCGCGGTCTCGAGCGTCGCGTCGAGGACCCGTTCCTCGGCGCGTTCGGCGGGGCCGGGACCGGGCTCGCGGGGCTCGCGCCACTCCCCGACCGGCAACGGTTCCATGCGCAGCCGGTTGCGCCGCCGGACCCGGTCGAGGAAGAGGTTGCGGGTGATGCGGTACAGCCACCCCTCGAAGGTGCCCGGGCGGTAGCGGTCGAGGTTGCGGTAGACGCGGACGAAGACGTCCTGGGTGAGGTCGCGCGCCTCGTCGCGGTCGCCGCAGAGCCGGTAGGCCATCGAGTAGACCGTGTCGCCGTAGCGTTCGGCGATCTCGTCCCAGGACGGTGCGAGCTCGTCGGCCCGGCGGCGTCGCTCGGCCCGTACAGCTCGTCGCGGGCCGCGTCGGCGCCACCACGTCGGTGGAGCCGTGGTGCGGGGCAGCGGACACGGGTGCTCCAGCGCCGTCGGGGAGCTCCGCGGCGGCCGCTGGACGGTACCACCGGGCCCCCGCGTCACCGGGCCGCGGACGGCGCCGGACGGCGCGCGCGGCTCTCGACTACCGTCGCCCTCCCGACGGTCGGCCGGTGCCGGACGCCGGTGACCACCCGACGCACGAGGAGCACCGATGGACGGCGCAGCGCTCGACCGGGTCCGTGAGCTGACCGCGCCCGAGGACGACGCCACGACCGCGGCCCGCGAACGCGCGGGCCGTACCGTCGTCCCGTCCCCGGAGATCGGCGCGCTGCTGCGCTGGGTCGCGACCTCGACCGCCGCGCGCAGCGCGGTCGAGGTCGGCAGCGCCGGCGGCGTCAGCGGCCTGTGGCTCGATCCGCGGCATGGCCGAGCGCGGCGTGCTGACCACGATCGACGATGACCCCCACGCCCACGGCCTGGCGACCGAAGCCTTCGACCGGGCGGGTGCCGGTGCCCGGGTCCGAGCGATCCTCGGTGACCCGGGCGAGGTCCTGCCGCGCCTGTCCGACGGCGGCTACGACCTCGTCGTGCTGCAGGGCTCGGCGTTCGGGACGGTCGACCCGCTCGAGCACGGCCGCCGCCTGCTGCGTCCCGGCGGCATCCTCGTGGCCCTCGGGCTGCTCGCCTCCGGCGACCACGCCGACGCGCGGGCACGGTTCGTCCAGGCGCTCGCCGACGACCCGGCGTTCGCCTCGGTCGTCCTGCCGATCGACGACGGCGTGGCGCTCGCGACCCGCCAGGACGATCCGGTCGAGGACGAGCCCGACGCTCTAGAAGAAGCGGACCTTGGCGGCGAACTCGACGGCCGGCGCCAGGATGACGGCGAGGTAGAACATCCCGGTCGAGGCCTGGATGGAGCGCCCACCCTCACGGGCCAGCTTGACGTTGAAGCCGGAGATCAGCGCGATGATCGCCAGCACGCCGAGCCCGAGGATGATGGTCATCGACCCGATCCGGAGGATCGGCGAGAACGTCTGGGCGCACTGCTGGAAGGCGGCGCCGGCCGGCAGGTCCGCGCAAGGGGCGGGGTTGCGGGCGCGACAGCAGCACCGACACCAGGCCGGCTCCGACCGCGGCGACGTTCACCCACGCGATCTGGACCATGTAGCGGTTCGAGAGCCGCCGCTCGACCAGGTACCAGTGGCCGAGGATCATCCCCACCCAGATGGCGCCCATCAGGACCGCGCCGCGCGAGCAGTTCGGCGACGCCGAGGGCGATGTCCCCGACCGGCAGCCACTCGTGGTCGAACCCGTCGACGAGTCCGGCGCGGACCACGGCGAGGGGCACGAACGAGGCCAGACCGGCGGCGGTGGCGAGCAGCCCGAGGACCCGCCCGATGATCGGTGGCACCTTGACGGCCAGCGCTCCCACGGCGAGTGCGGTCAGCACGGTCAGCGGCCAGCAGCAGCGTCGCGTGCGAGCTCGCCGTTGCCGAGCTGCGCCGGTGCCCTCGAGGGTCGACACGGGCGCTCGCGAACGCCGCCCAGGCACCCCACGCGATCAGCGCGATCGTGGACCCGGTGAGGATCTCGTAGCCGTGCCGGACCGCGCCCCAGGTGGGCGCGGCCCACAGCAGCGCCGAGCTCCCGACGGCGGTGGTGGCCAGCACGAGCGCGAGCACGGCGGCAGGCACGTCCACGCGGGCTCCTCAGGTCGAGAGGGTGCAGGGCCGGGCCGGCCCCGTCGGCCGGAGGGGCCGTCAGGAGCGCAGGGTGCCACGCGCGCGGCGCGGACCGACCAACCCGGCCTGGACGGCGCCCCGCTGCGAGCACGCCCGGCAGACGTCCGGGCCCGCACAGCGTCGGGCCCGACCGTGACGTGCACGGTCGGGCTCCAGCGGTGCTTCAGCGGTCGGCCGAGGGTCAGGCCCCGCCGTCGCCCTCACCGTCGACGTCGACATCGACGTCCGCCTCGTCCGCGCGCCTCGACCTCAGGCGCCTCGACGTCGGGCGCTTCCACCTCGGGCGCCTCGACGACGGTCGTGTCGCCGTCGCCGCCGTCACCACCGAACAGGCCGCTGCCGAAGAGCAGGAACAGGAGCACGATCAGCACGATGACCGCGATGATGGCCGCGACCACGCCGCCACCTCCGCGCACGGCCGGCGCCGTCGGTCACGACGACCTCGCGCTCGCGGCGAGGCTCAGCAGGGCGGTCGGGGGTCACTCACGGGGTCCTCCTCGGGGTCAGGCGCGCTGGGCGCCGGGTCGTGCTCTGCGGCAGGTCCGGGGCGGACCGACCGTGTTGCGGTTCCGGTGTGTTCCGCGGCGCCGGCGGCCACCCCCCGTTGCGGGGCCGCCGGCGCGTCGTCGTACGTTCGCCGGCCCGGCGGTCCTGCACCAGCGCGGCACCCCGGCCGGATGGGTCGAGACCGACACCTACGGGCCTGGCGGCCAGGCCGCCCCGGCCGGTGGCCACCGCCGACCGGCCATCGGCGGTCGATGGCTACCCTCGAACAGGATGTCCGGCCGGAGATCGGCCCGGACCCGTGACCTCGAGGTGCCTCCCCATGGGCCGCTGCGATCCAGGCCTGAAGCTCGCCCGCACGTTGCAGGTCGGGACCGAGCACACCGCGACGGCGCTCGGCTCCGGTGACGTCCCGGTGCTCGGGACACCGGCACTGCTCGCCCTCGCGGAGGGCGCGTGCGTCGACGCCATCAAGGACGACCTCGAGGACGGTCAGACCTCGGTCGGCACCTGGGCCGAGGTCGAGCACCGCACGCCCACGGCCGTCGGCCAGACCGTCTGCGCGCACGCGACCTTGATCGGCCACCACGGGCGTCGGCTGGAGTTCAGCGTCCTCATCGAGCAGGACGGCGAGGCGGTGGCCAAGATCCGCCACCGTCGCGTCCTCGTGGATCGCGAGCGGTTCCTGTCGAAGATCGCGGTCACGGACGGCGCGCAGGCCGGCTGATCCGCGGTGGCGGGTCACCGCAGCAGCGTCCACGCGTGGTGTTCGACCCGCCAGGTGCGGTCCGGTTCCGGCTCCTCGTGCAGCTCGCCGTCCACGACGTAGCGCAGGCCGGCGGCACCGTCCCCGTTCCCGTCCGGCGACGTGGCGCGGATGCGGACCTCGGCACCCACGGCGAGGTGGACGTCGTCACGCTCGAGGTGCTCCCCCGCGTTCAGCGACAGGGCGAACGCCGCCCGTGCGATCGGCCCCACGGCGGTCACCACGACGACGTCGAGCCGCCCGTCGTCCGGTGTCGCGTCCGGGCACACGGTCGCTCCCCACCGAAGCAGGTGCCGTTGGTGACGGCGACGAGCAGCACGTCGTCGTCGACCAGCACCTCGCCGTCGACGGTGACCTCCGCGCGGACGCCCTCGGCCACGACCCCGGCCAGGACCGCGCCGACCGGGTAGGCGACCGCCGACAACCGGTCCTTGAGCGCCTCGGCCCGGGCCGAGGCGTCGGCGCCGACCCCGGCGTGGAGCGCGTTCACGCAGATGCGTCCGGTGTCGTCGAGCAGCAGGTCCATCGGGTGGGGCGACCCGTCGCGGACGCGTTCGGCGGCTGCGGCGGCGTCCTCGAACGGCAGGTCGACCCCGCGCGCGAGATCGTTGCCGGTGCCGAGCGGGATCAGCCCGATCGGCTCGTCGCGCGTGGCCGAGCTCGCGCAGCCGTCCGACCGCGAGGTGGATCGAGCCGTCGCCGCCACAGACGACGAGGCGGCGGCCCTTCGAGCCGCGCGACGCACCGCGTCGAACTCGTCGGCGTCCGCCGTCGTGACGATCTCGACCTCACCGACCTGGCGGAGGACCTCCGCGGCCGCGTCGACGGCCTCCTGCTCGGTGCTGCCGGCGCCGTCGTTGACGACGAGGACGTGGTCCACGTGTGCTCCGGTCCGGTGGAGGGGCGATCGCGATGTGCGCCGCCCCGACGGGTCAGTCGTCGCGCAGCCAGGCCAGGAGGGTGCGGACCGGCGTACCCCGTGGCGCCCTTGGTCCGGTACCCGCCGGCGCTGTCGGTCCAGGCGACCCCGGCGATGTCGAGGTGGGCCCAGCGCGTCCGCTCGTCGACGAAGCGCGACAGGAACAGGCCGGCGCGGATGGTCCCCGCGCCCTTGCCGCCGACGTTGCGCAGGTCGGCGACGTCGCCCTCGAGCTCCTCGCCGTACTGCTCCTCGCCGAGCGGGCAGGCGCCAGAACGGCTCCCCGGTCCGGGCGCCCGCGTCGACGATCGCGTCGGCGAGGTCGTCGTCGTTGCCCATGACGATCCCGATGCGCTCGCCGAGCGCGACGACGGCGGCGCCGGTGAGCGTGGCGATGTCGACGACCGCGTCGGGCTCGAGCTCGCAGGCGTGCACGAGCGCGTCGGCCAGCACGAGCCGACCCTCCGCGTCCGTGTTGATGCACCTCGACGGTCGTGCCGCCGCGGATGGTGAGGACGTCGCTGACGCGCGTGGCGGTCCCCGAGGGCATGTTCTCGGCCAGGGCGAGCAGGCCGGTCGACCTTGACGGGCAGCTCGAGCGCCGCGGCGGCGGTGACCACGCCGGCGACGGTGGCTGCGCCGGCCATGTCCATCTTCATGGTCTCCATGGACGCCGACGGCTTGAGCGAGATACCGCCGGTGTCGAAGGTGATGCCCTTGCCGACGAGCGCGACGTGGCGCCCGCCGGCAGCCCACCCGTCCGGTTCGTAGGTGAGCTCCACCAGCCGCGGAGGCTCGGTCGATCCCTGCCCGACGCCCAGGAGGCCGCCGTAGCCGCCATCGGCGAGCGCGGCCTCGTCGAGGACGCGGGCGCTGATCCGGCGTGCCGTCGACCGCGGCGACCACGCGGTCGGCGAGCGCAGGCGGGCGCTTGGCCTGCGGCGGGGTGTTGACGAGGTCGCGGGTGAAGGCGACCGCGCGTCGCGGTGACCGTCGCCGCGGCGACGGCGGCGGCGACGGTGTCCTGCGTCACCGCCGTGGAGGGTGGCGTCCGCGAGCGTCGCCGCGCGGCGCGTCGGACTTGAAGTCGGTGTAGCGGTAGGCGCCGAGCAGGAGCCCCTCGGTGACCGCCTCGGTGGCCAGCGGACGGTCGCCGCCGAGGGCGAGGTGCAGATCGGTCGCCACCGACGTCGCTGCGGGACGCCGCCTGCGCCGACGGCCGCCGCCGGCACGGCGCAGGTGGTCGGCGGTGGCCGTCGACCGGGGGCCGAGCCCGACGACCAGCGACCGCCGCGGCCGGCGACGGCGCCGCGGGTCGGGACCCGGACGCTCGAGCCGGGCGCGCCGTCGAAGCCGACGGCGACGAGCTCGGCCGCGAGGTCGATGCCGAGCGCCTCGCCGATCGCGGCGGCGCCGTCGGTCAGCACCGGCGGCTCCAGCGGCGCGTCCGTCGGGCGATCGTCGGCTGCCTCGGGTGCGAAGGCGGCGACGGCGAGCAGGTCGGCGCGGTGCTCGGCGAGGGGGGTGGGCGCGGACGCGACGGTGAGCACGGCGGGCTCCGGGAGGTCGGGTGCTGGGGCGGATCGGGGTGTGGTCGGGACGCTACCGCTGCACGTCACCGGTGGGTGGGCGGCCGCGCGCGAGGGCGCGACCGTCCCGGACCGCTCTACCCTCGCTCGCCATGAGCGAACCGACCCCCTCGCCCCGCCGCGAGCCCCGATCCTTCGGATCACGACCCGACCGAGCTCGCCGCGAGCGTCGTCCCCGTCGACCTGCGCGACTACGTCGACTTCTCCCCGAGAAGGCCCGGCGCGTCCGGGTGCTGGCCACCGATCACCTCGCGCTCGACCTGTGGTGCCTCGAGCCGGGCCAGGCGACGCCGCGTGCTCCGGCTGCCGGAGCAGGACGTCGCCTACACCGTCCTCGGCGGGCGGTCGTGGTTCGTCACCGACGAGGGCGAGGTGGGGCTCGACCCGATGGGGTCCCTGCTGGTCCCGGCCGGCGTCGTCCACGGCGTCGACAACCGCGGCGTCCGACCCGCTCATCGTGGTCGCGCCGATCACCCCGCCCGGCGCCGAACGACCGGCGCGCCCGGTGCGCCGACGACGCGGCCGCCGTGCGACGCGACGACCGTCGGCCCGAACCCGCTGGCGCGGGCCTGGCGACGGACTGCATGGGCGCCGGCCGCGATCGGACCGGCGTCGACGCGTCCGACCGCGGCCTCCGGCTTGTGGCGACGGGCCGCGACCGGGCAGGCTCCGCGCATGCGACCCGGACCGCCACGCGGCGACTCGACCTCGATCGAGCTGACCGTCACCCCCGACCTCGCCGCGCCCGTCGTGCCCGGCGCGCCCGCCCTGTGCACCGCGCCAGCGTTGCTCGCGGCGGCCGAGGGGCTCGCCCGGGAGCTGCTGACGCCGCACCTCGAGGCCGGCGAGGTGGCCGCGGCGGTCAAGGTCGACGTCACCCTCCGGTCCCCGCTGCCGGTCGGCACGGCCCTGACGCTGACCGCCACGGTCGCGTCGGTCACCCACACCCAGCTGGTGTGCGAGGTCCTCGCCCGCCGCGACGGCGCCATCGCGGCCCGCGGGTCGGTCGAGCACCGGGTGGTCGACGGTCGCGGACGTACGCCGACGAGATCGCCGCCGTCGCACCGACGCGTGGCGGGCTGAGCTACCGGTCGCCGGCCACCTCGGCCTCGGCGAGCCGCGCCAGGTTCGTCAGGCTCCGGGTGAAGATCCGTCGCAGGATCGGCAGCACGAACGTGGTCGCGCCCCACTCCCCGAGCGCGACCGAGCGGCGGTTCGACCTCCTCCCACCAGTCGATGCGCGTGCGGTCCGGGCCGAGCGCGTGAGCTCGAACGCGCCGCAGCCGGTGATGATCGTCCCGAGGTGGGTGACCTCGAGCAGCTCGGGCTCCGACCAGGCGGTCACCCGCATCACGTCCTCGACGGTCACGCCCGAGCAGGTTCGTCGGGCAGCGGATCGTGACGCCGACGCCCCGCGCGCTCGCGGGGTGAGCACCTCGACCGACTTCGCGTCGAGCATCCACTCGCTCTGGCGCTCCCAGGTCGGTCAGCACGTCCCAGACCACCTGGCGCGGCGCCGCGGCCTCGACCGACGACCTCGAGCCGCACCGGCGCTCCTCCTCGTCGTGCGTACCGCGCGCCCGTCGCGCCGGTCCCGGACCGCCCTTCGTAGCGGTGCCCGGCTCGGCGGCCGAGCGCGGTCGCGGCGGGACCGTCGCTAGGCTCCGGCCCGACCCGGTCGCGGCTCACGCGCCGCTCGACCCCACCACCTCGCCGCGCGTGGCCCAGGACGCGCCCCGCGGCCCCAGGGAAGGTCCCCAACTTGTTCGCCGACATCGACGGCAACACCATCCAGTACGTCAGCTACGGCGAGGGCCCCCCGGTCGTGTTCGTCCACGGCCTCGGCGGCTCCGCCAACGTGTGGCACGGCGTCATGCAGGCCATGCAGCAGCACCACCACGTGGTCGCCATGGACCTGCGCGGCCACGGCCGCAGCCAGGGGCGCGGCCAGTTCTCCGATCGAGGGCTGGGCCAAGGACGTGCTCAAGCTGATCCGCCACCTCGAGCTGCCCTCCGTGACCCTCGTCGGCCACTCGCTCGGCACGCCTGGTCGTCCAGCACCTGGCCGAGAAGGAGCCGGACCTGTGCGACCAGCTCGTCCTGGTCGGGGGCATCTCCTACTTCCAGCCCCCGACCGCCGACGCCTACCGCGAACGCGCCGAGCTCGTCGCCAACGAGGGCATGGACGTGCTCGTCGACGCGTGGCTCGAGGGCGCGGTGTCGCCGCAGACCCACGCCACCTCGTCGGCCACCGTGGGCCTGCTGCGTGAGCTGTTCCTGCGCAACGAGCCGGCCAACTACGCCAAGTCCTGCAAGGCGCTCGCCTCCGCACCGCGGATCCGTCGCGACGAGCTCGGCCAGCCGACGCTGATCGTCACCGGCGCGCACGACCGCTCGACCCCGCTGGCGATGGCCGAGGAGCTGCGCTCCTCCATCCCGGTCAGCCGCGTCAAGGTGCTGCCCGACGTCGGCCACTGGGTCCCGGTCGAGGCTCCCGGCCCGCTGGCGGCGACGATCCTGGAGTTCCTGACATAGACCCACGGGCACCCCGACGCGCTGCGGGTGCCGCTGCTCGGCAGCGGCGACCGCTCCGCCGTCACGGGTGAGCCGTTCGCACCACGCGCCGCGTGCTCGACCTGCCTCGCCGCGCGGCTCGACCTCGGGCACCGCGTCGGGGTGATGGGGATCGTCAACCGGACGCCGGACTCGTTCTACGACCGCGGCGCCACCTACGCGCTCGACGACGCGGTCGCGCACGCCCGGCGGCTCGTCGCCGAGGGCGCCGACATCATCGACGTCGGTGGCGTCAAGGGCGGCCCGGGCGACGAGGTCACCGTCGACCGAGGAGCTCGACCGCATCGTCCCGTTCGTCGAGGCGCTCCGAGCGCGCCGAACCGGAGGTGCTGCATCTCGGTCGACACCTTCCGCGCCCCGGTCGCCGACGCCGCGCTGCGCCGCCGGGGCCGACATCGTCAACGACGTGACCGGGCCTGCACGACCCCGAGGTGCTCGACGTCGTCGTCGCCCGCGACGCCGGGTACGTCGCGATGCACCACGGCGGCCAGCCGCGCACCCGCCCCTACCGACGCAGCTACCGACCCGACGTCACGACCGCCGTGTCGCGCACTGCCGCGACCTCGACCGACCGCGCCCTCGCGGCGGGCGTGCCGGCCGGTCGGCTGATCGTCGACCCCGGGCACGACTTCCAGAAGACCACGGCGCACTCGCTCGAGCTGTCACGTCGGCTGCCGGAACTGGCCGCGCTCGGCTTCCCGGTGCTCGTCGCGCTGTCGAACAAGGACTTCGTCGGCGAGACGCTGGACGCCCCGCTCGAGCGCCGCGGCGGCGGGACGGGCGGCGCGTGGACGGATCGCTGGCGGCGGCGGTCTTCTCGGTCCTGCGCGGCGCCCACCTGGTCCGGGTCCACGAGGTGCAACGCACCGTCGACGCGCTCGCGGATGACCGAGGCCCTGCTCGGGTGGCGCCGCCCCGCCGTCGAGGTCCGCGGGCTCGAGTGACCGGCCGTCGGGCTGCGGTCAGGCGGGGGGTGGCAGCGGGAGCTCGGCGCGCTCGACCTCGACCGCCAGGCAGGCGTCCTCGACGTACAGCAGGCCCGCGTCCTCGGCGATGGCGCGGGCCTCGTCGGAGCGGACCCCCTGCTGGAGCCACAGCGCCTTCGCGCCGGCGGCCGACGGCCTGCCTGCGCCGACCTCCGGCGCGTGCTCCGGGCGTCGGAAGACGTCGACGAGGTCGATCGGGCCGCTCGACGTCCTCGAGCGAGGGGTGCGACGTCGATGCCGTGGATGCGCGATCGCGTTGGGGTTGACGGGGACGACGGCGTACCCGACGTCGAGCAGGCGACGGACGACCCCGTGGCTCGGGCGGCCGGGGTTCTCCGACGCGCCGACGACGGCGATGCGACGGGTCTCGGCGAGGATCGAGCGGATGACGGCGCGCTGGTCGGTGGCCACGGGCGCTCCTGACGGTCCGGGCGACGATCGGCCCGTGTCGCGAGGCTACGGTGGGTGCCACGCGCGTCCGACCCGGCCGGTCCGGGACGGAGGCGACGACCGACGGGCCGACGTCGTCGACGACAGGAGGCACCAGGTGGCCCGGATCGGGATGCCCCGCAAGTGGGTGTTCGTGTGCATCAACGAGCGACCCGGCGGAGCACCCGCGCCCGTCCTGCATCCGCAACGGCAGCGCCGGCCTGTTCGAGGCCATCCGCGAGGAGACCGGTCGGCTCGGGCCTGGTGGACGTCAAGGTCGTGGCGTCCGGGCTGCCTCGAGCCCTGCATGGTCGGCCCGGCCATCTACGTCGCCCCCGACGACGTCTGGTACGGCGGGGTGACCGTCGACGACGTGCCGGCCATCTGCGAGCAGCACCTGGCCGGCGACGAGCCCGTCGAGTTCCTGCGCATCGGTCGGCCGGAGTTCGAGCTGTCGCCGCTCGCAGGGCGCACCGACCTGCCGCCGGGCATGATCCCGCCCGCCTGAGCGTCCGGCGGTGACGTCCGGCGGGACCAGCGGTCGCGCTGCGGCGTCCGCTCGGCGCGGCTGACCGAGCGACCGAGGCGCCGCCGCGCCGTCGGATGCGTAAGGTCGGTCCCTGCCGCGCGCCGCCGGACCGACCGTCCGGGCGTGCGGCGCCACCGACGCGATCGGCCGCCGCGACCCGGGGCCGGTCCCCGCGACCGCCCGAGGTGACCCCGTGGACGACGCGACGCACGCTCCGGACCGTGACCGCGCGACCTGCCGCTCAAGGGCTACGACGCCATCGAGTTCTGGGTCGGCAACGCCAAGCAGGCGGCGCACTTCTACCGGACCGCCTTCGGCTTCCAGCTCGTCGGCTACGCGGGCCCGGAGACCGGCGTCCGCGACCGCGCGTCGTACGTGCTGCAGCAGCGGGCCATCCGCTTCGTGCTGACCACCGGCGCTCGACCCCGGACCACGAGGTGACCCGCCACCAGGCCCGGCACGGCGACGGGGTCCGCGACGTGGCCTTCCGCGTGCCGGACGCCGAGGAGGCCTTCGCGCTGGCCGTCGAACGTGGCGCGACCCCGTTCGCGCGAACCGGAGGTGCTCGAGGACGAGCACGGCAAGGTCGTGCGCGCCGCCATCCGCGCCTACGGCGACACCATCCACTCCTTCGTCCAGCGCGACGACTACACCGGCGTCTACCTGCCCGGCTACGAGCCCGTCGAGCGACGACCCGCTCGCGCGCCCCGTCGGCCTCTCGGCGATCGACCACGTGGTCTGCAACGTCGAGGAGGGCGAGATGGACACCTGGGCGCGCTTCTACGAGCGCATCATGGGCTTCTCGCCAGCTGCGCCACTTCGACGACGAGGCCATCTCCACCGAGTACACCGCGCTGATGTCGAAGGTGCTCTGGGACGGCCACGGGCGCATCAAGCTGCCGATCAACGAGCCGGCCGAGGGCAAGAAGAAGAGCCAGATCGACGAGTACCTCGAGTTCTACGGCAGCCCCGGCGTCCAGCACCTGGCGCTGTCCACCGGCGACATCGTCGCGACCGTCCGGCAGCTGCGGGACAACGGGCGTCAGCTTCCTGACCGTGCCCGACGAGTACTACGTCGACGCCAAGGAACGGGTCGGCGACGTCGACGAGTCGTGGGACGACCTCCAGGAGCTCGGCATCCTCGTGGACCGCGACGACGAGGGCTACCTGCTGCAGATCTTCACCGAGCCGGTGGAGGACCGCCCGACGGTGTTCTTCGAGATCATCGAGCGCCACGGTGCCAAGGGCTTCGGGGTCGGCAACTTCAAGGCCCTGTTCGAGTCCATCGAGCGGGCCCAGGAGCGCCGCGGCAACCTCTGACCCCCACCCCGGTCACCTACCGGTAGACCACGAGGGGCACCGATGCCCCCTGGCACCTACCGGTAGACGGATCCGACCCCCGGACCGCCGGCGGCGCGGACGAGATCCGTCCGGGATCGAGGTCGACCCCGACGGGGACGACCCCGGGACAGAGACGACCCCCCGGTGGGAGAGCCGGGGGGACGTCGTGGGCTCAGGGGGCTCGTGGACCCGGGGATGTCGTCCTGGGAGAGGGACCATCCGGCGGTGGGAACCGCGGGGGGAGAGTGGGTCCTGCCCCTGAGCGGCGCGTCGAGCCTCGGTGGGAGAGGGAGCGTGAGGCTCGCGCGGGTCTTCGGTTGTCGGAGGTGCCTGCGGTCGGATCGGTGGGAACACCGTCCCGGGCCGCCTGGACGGTCACCGTCCGTTCGGACCGGTCCACTCGGGGGCTTGGGAGGGAGCTGACCCGGTGTTCCGTGCCGATGTGCGGTACGTACGCCGCCATTGGCCTGCGTGCAAGCGGCTAGCACCTCGTATTGGACTGCAGTTGGACGAGCCAATCCGAGAGACTGGTCCGCACCTCGCGGACCTGCTCCGCGACGCGCTCGGCGGGGAGGGTCCCCTGTACCGCCAGCTCGCCGACGCGCTGCGGCAGGCGGTCGACCGAGGCGAGATCCCCCTCGGCACGGTCCTGCCCCCCGAGCGGTCGCTCGCGAAGCGCGCTGGCGGTCAGCCGCGCCACGGTCGTCGCCGCCTACGACCGGTTGAAGGCCGACGGGTGGCTCGAGAGCCGCCAGGGGTCGGGCACCTGGGTCCGGACCCCGGACGAGGGCGACGCCGGCAGCGACGCGGTCGCGACCGGACGCATCTTCCTGTCGGCCGGCGGCAGCGAGCAGCGCAGCGGCCCCGGCGAGCACCGAGGACGAGGCACCCGGCCGACGTCGTCGACCTCTCGGTCGCGGCCGTCACCGGCTCGCCGACCGTCAACGCGGTCCTCGCGTCGCTGACCCTCGAGGACATCGCCCCGCTGACCTCGCACCACGGCTACGTCCCCCAGGGGCTACCGGGCGCTGCGTGACCGCGTCGCGGCCACGGTTCGCCGACGACGGCCTCCCGACCGGCGCCGAGCAGATCGTCGTCACGACCGGCGCACACCAGGGCATCTCGCTGGTCGCGCGCCAGCTGCTGCGGCCGGGCGACACCGTGCTGGTCGAGAGCCCGACCTTCCCGGGCGCGCTCGACGTCTTCCGCCGGTTCGGCGCCCGGCCCGTCCCGGTCCCGGTCGACGAGCACGGCGTGCGCGTCGACCTGCTCGAGGACCTGATCGTCCGCACCGACCCGCGGCTGTTCTACCTCGCCCCGCACTTCCACAACCCGACCGGGACGGTGCTGCCGGCGGAGCGGCGTCGAGCTGATCGCCGCGCTCTCCGCGGTCGCGTCGGCTGCCCGTGCTCGAGGACCTGGCCATGGCCGACGTCGTGCTCGACGACGTCGACCTGCCGCCGCCGATCGCCGCCTACGACCTCGACGCGCCGGTCTACACGCTCGGGTCGACGGCCAAGCTGTTCTGGGCGGGCATGCGCGTCGGCTGGGTGCGCAGCCCCGCCGACAGCCGCCTCGCGGACGCTCGCGGTCAAGACCGTCGCCGACCTCGGCTCGCCGCTGGTCAGCCAGCTGCTGGCCCTCCGGCTGCTGGAGCGCCGAGAGGAGGTCCAGGCCGAGCGACGCGCCGAGCTGCGTCCGCGCCGCGACCACCTCGCCAGCCTGCTCCGCGAGCCCACCTGCCCGACTGGACCTTCACCCTCCCCCCGGGCGGGCTGTCGCTGTGGTGCACCCTCCCCCGCGGCAACGCCGAGGAGTTCGCCGAGCTCGCCGGCCGGCACGGCGTGGTGGTCGTGCCCGGGCCGGCACTGTCGGTGGACGAGGGCAACCGACGCTCGCTGCGTCTGGTGTACGCCGGACCCGATCGCCGACCTCGACGAGGGCGTGCGGCGGCTCGCGCCAGGCCTGGACCGGGTACAGCGCCGCCAGCGAGCACCGACCCGCCAGCCGCCTGCTGGTCTGAACTCGGCGGCCGTGCCGGGTCACGGCGGACGCCTGGGGCGCCAGCCGGTCAGAGGCGACCCTCGAGGACGTTGAGCAGCAGGCCCACCGCGATCAGGAAGACCAGCAGCAGCCCTCCGACCTGACCGTGGCCAGGACCTGCGGACCCACGCCGCGGACCTCCGGCAGCCGATCGAGGGCGCGACCGCACTCGCAGCGGCCGTCGCCCCGCCGGTCGAGGTAGGCCAGGTGGCGCTCGCTGCAGGCGTAACGCGGGCGCTCGACGAGGTCGTACCCGCAGCCGTCGCACGCCGCGGCCCCCCGCGGGTGCCGCTCGCCGGCACCGGGGGCACTGACGAGCCTGCAGCCGGTCGGTCGCCACGAACCCGGCCGGCGAGCCCCAGCAGGCCGCCGTACACCACGGCGGCGCCCACGACGTCGGAAGCCGTCAGCGGCGTCAGCAGCGCCACCGGTGCCAGCAGGACCGCCGCGACGACGACCGGAGCGAGCGCAGCGACGGCGACCCGGCCCTTCTCGTGCCGGGTCAGCGGTTCGGCGCGGCGTGCACGGGTCGGGTCGACCCCCGCTCCGGTCCCGCTCACCTGGTCCACCTCGTGGTCGTCGGCGGCGGAGGGTACGGGTGCGGCCGCCGGCGATGTGGTCGGTAGGGTCGCGCCCGGGCGGCCACGCGGCGCCGTCCGGGAGGAGCGGGCACGTGGGCGAGGTGCACTGGCGCGAGTTGAAGCGCGAGGTGGTGGACACCGGGTTGTGCACGGGGTGTGCGGCCTGCGTGATGGCCTGCCCACGGGACGTCCTGGGCTACACCGACGACTACTTCCCGGTGCAGCTCGGCGAGGGGATGGCGCACGACCAGTGCGTGATCGGGGACAAGGGGTGCGACATCTGCACCCGGGCCTGTCCGCGGTTCCGGGACTGGGAGTCGGACCTCGACACCGAGCTGTTCGGCCGGCAGCGCACCGCCGACGAGCCGTACGGGATCGCCCGGTCCATCCTGTTGACGCGCGCCACCGACGCCGGTGTGGCCGAGGCTGGGCAGGACGGCGGGCTGGTGTCCCAGCTGCTGATCTGGGGCCTCGAGACCGGCCGGATCGACGGCGCGCTCACCTCGATGATCGTCTCCGAGCGAGGCCCGTTCGACGCCGCACCGACGGTGGTGACCGACCGGGCCGGGGTGCTGGCCACCGCCGGGTCGCGCTACACCTACTCGGCCAACCCGCTGGCGATGGCCGACGCCGAGGCAGCGGGCCTCAAGGACCTCGCGCTGGTGGGGATGTCGTGCCAGGCGTCGATCAACGGCAGCCTGCCGGCCTACAACGTCAACAAGTACAAGCGGAAGGTCGCGCTGACCATCGGCCTGCTGTGCTCCAAGACCTTCACCTACGACGGGCAGAAGCAGGTCCTGGCCGACCACGGCATCGACATCGCCGACGTCACCAAGATCAACATCAAGGGCCGCTACCAGGTGTGGACGCGTGACGGCGGCTACCACGAGATCCCGCTCAAGCCGTTCCACGCCCACACCCGGCCCGGCTGCAAGCTGTGCCCGGACTTCGCCGCCCAGCACGCCGACATCTCGACCGGCGGGATCGGCGCGGACGACAACTGGACCCTCACCCTGGTCCGCACCGGGCGCGGTGAGGAGTGGATCAAGGGCCTCATCGACGCCGGACTCATCGAGGCTCGCCCCGGCGAGACCGACGAGGTCGCCATGAACCTGCTCACCAAGCTGTCCACGGTGTCGCGCAAGCGCTGGCCCGCCGACGTGCTGCCGACCGAGGCGGCCCGGCCCGGCCTCCTCCCGATCGTCACCTGACCGACGAGCCCGAGCCGGTCCGTGAGGCGGCCACCGTCACCCGCAGTTGGCCCTCGCGGTGCAGCAAGTTGTCGTGGTGTTGCACGGAGACGAACGGCGTCCGCCCGTGGATCACCGCGACGTGCTGCGCATTGGTGAGCTGCCAGGCCCTGACGTTGGACGCCCCCAGGTAGCGCACCTTGCCCGCGCGCACGACGTCGTCGAGAGCACGCATCGTCTCCTGGATCGGCGTGTTCGGGTCCCAGGTGTGGATCTGGAACAGATCGATGTGATCGACGCCGAGCCGCCGCAACGAGGCGTCGACCGAATCGAGCACGTGGCTGCGTGACAGGGCGGCGTCGTTCGGACCGTGCCCATCGGGGCGCAGGCCTTGGTGGCAACCACGTAGTACCCGCGCCGACCTAGACCCGCCGGAGCAACCGCCCGGTCACCTCCTCCCCCACACCGACCGAGGAAACATCGACGGGGTCATAGAACGTAACGTCCTGAGCGGTCTCGCGGCTGGCGTTCGTGATCCGAACCGGCGCCCGCGCCCCCCGGCGGTCGAGATCCATCGAGGGCACCGCCGCCAACAGTGCCTGGGTGTAGGGGTGAGCGGCCCGCTCGTAGACGGCCTGGTGATCTCCGATCTCGACCAACCGTCCGAGGTAGTGCACCGCGACCCGATCCGCGAGATGCGAACCACCGAGAGGTCGTAGCTGATGAAGAGCTACGAGAGCCCGGACTCCTGCTGAACGTCCGCGAGGAGGATGAGCACCTGGGCCTGGATGGACACATCGAGCGCCGAGGCGGCCTCGTCGCAGATCACGAGCGCGGGGTTGAGCGCCCGGGCGCGCGCGATGCCGACTCGCAGGGCCACGCAACAACTTCGCGCATGGCGGAACGTTCGTGGGCGACGCGGTGGCGACCGTTCGCTCAGGCCACCACCGCCGCCGTCGACCAACCAGCGCCCACGGCAGGGCCCGGCTCGTTATGCGGTTCGATCGCCCATACCAGCGACCGAGCCGCGCTCAAGGCCCTCAACTCCGGCGACGGCGGCCAGCGTGGCGAGAGTGATTGCCGCGCCGTCGCAGGCACCGGCGGCCCCGACGGTTCGGAGCGCAGCCCCCCCGTGAACGTCTACCACCTCGCCTGGGAAGGGATCGGAGATCGAGTCGGGTGTCGGGACCGTCCGGCGTTCGACGATTGCGTACCACCCATCGGGAGTGGGAAGCAGGACGGGCCGCAGGGCCGGCCGATGGCAGGGCGCGATCCCGATCGCGGCGAGGGTCGCCTGGACGACCGCGCCGGGCCGGTCGGTGCCCTCACCTGCCCCCAGCCGTCGTTGCCCTCCCATCTCCACGGCGACCACGGACTCGTGTCGAGTGCTTGCCCGTCCGCTTGACGAGTTGACGTCGACGCGGAGCACACGGACACCGTCCGGCCGCGTCGCTGCTGGCACGACTCCCGTATGGACGACGTGCGTCAACCGGTCGAGTTGGAGACCGAGCCTCGCCGCACCGACCTCCCCGTGCGGCAGGCCCAACCAGATGAGGATTCGACCGGCCGTGAGCGACGAGGTGGACAGCCACCTCAGGCGTTGGCCACGACCCGCCAGCAGGGTCGTCACGGCCGCCATGGTCCGGGATTGGTCGAGGGCGTGGACGCGCAGCACGGTCTCTGCGGGTCGCTGACGGACGAGGGACGGCATCAGGCTCTCCTGCTCGTTGATCCGAGCCGAACTGCGTGATCCCGTCGTCGCCGGGCGCGCAGCCCGGCTTCGCCGAGCTATGCGCGGCGAATGATGATGGTGGCGAACGGGGCGGAGGACCTCACGCAGCATCCTCCGGGGTGGCGGCGACCAGACGCACATCGCCGCCGAGAGACCGGGTGATCATCCGGGTGGCCTCCAAGAGATCCGGCACGTGACCGTCGAGCTGCTCACGCGTCATCCGGCTGGCGGGCACCGAGACGCTGACGGCCGCGACCGCCTCGCCGCGCACGTCGAACACGGGGGCAGCAATGCAGCGGATGCTGTCCTCATGCTCACGCTCGTCGACGCCCCACCCGCGATCGCGGATGCGCTCAGCCTCCGCGCGCAGGGAGTCGAGGGTCACGATGGTGTGCTCGGTGAACCGCTCGAGTGCCAGTGGGGGCCAGTCCTCGCGGTAGGCGAGCAGCACCTTCCCGACGCCCGTGCAGTGGGAGGCGGCGGTGGCCCCCACGCGGGAGTACATGCGGACGGGGTGGATGCTCTCGACCTTGTCGAGATAGACCACGCGTCCACGGTCGAGGATCGCGAGGTGGACCGTCTCCCCCGTGGCCCCGGCGATCTTCTCCATCCCCTCACGGGCGGCGCCGGTCAGGTCCAGCTCCTCCAGCGCCACCGCGCCGAGCTCGAGCACGCGCACACCCAAGCGGTACGCGCCGCTCTCCACCCGACGCACGAAGCCACGCGACTCCATCGTCTGCAGGATGCGGAGCACGGTGGACTTGTGCGTCCCAAGTGCGGTGGCGAGGTCGCCCAGACGCCGCTCGCCGGAAGCGAGCTCCTCGAGGACCATCAGACCGCGTTCGACACTCTGGTTCACGCGTCCGCCTCCCCGTCGAATCGCGCCGGCCAGGCGCCCCTGGGCGCGTGCACGGCGTGACACTCGACCAGGTGGTGGCCATCATAGGGGAGCAGGTCGGGGTGTTCGGCCCGGCACTGATCCGCGACCAGCACGCACCGGTCCTGGAACGAGCACCCAGGAGGCAGATCGGACGGCGACGGCGTCTCCCCCGGCAGGACGGTGCGATCACGGGCCCGCCTCGGATCCATCACGGGCACCGCGGACAGCAGGGCCCGCGTGTAGGGATGACGCGGTTCCTCGAACAACTCCTTCGTCGGGGCCTGCTCCACGATCCGGCCGAGGTACATCACCGCGACGCGGTCGGCGATCCGCTTGACGACCGACAGGTCGTGGCTGATGAACAGGTAGCCGACGTCGTAACGCTCCTGCAGCGACCGGAGCAGTGAGATGATCCGCGCTTGGATCGACTGGTCGAGGCTGGCGGTCGGCTCATCGAGGATGACCAGTTCAGGGCGGACCACCAGGGCCCGTGCGATAGCGACACGCTGCTGCTGGCCGCCGGACATCTCGCGGGGCCGCCGATCCAGGTGCGCGTGGCTGAGCCCGACGGCCCGGAGGACGTCCTCGATCGCTTCGTCCGCCTCGGCACCAGTCTTGCCGGTGAGCAACTTCAGTGGCTCCCGGAGCGCCGCATCGACCTTCATGCGCGGGTTCAGCGACTGCTCGGGGTGCTGGAAGACCATCTGGACCCGGCGCCGCATGTCCTTCTCGGCCGAGGACATGTCCAGCTCCTCGCCGTCCAGACGCACCGTCCCCTCCGTGGCCTCGGTGAGCCCAGCGAGCACGCGGGCGGTGGAGCTCTTCCCGCAGCCGGACTCTCCCACCAGCGCGACGGTCTCCCCACGCTCGATGGTCACGTCGACGCCACGGACCGCCGGGACGGCGTTGCCGCCCGATCCGTAGACCTTGACCAGGTTGGAGACCTCAAGCAGTGCCAACGTGCCCCTCCTCGACGAGGAAGCAGGCCGAGCGATGCCCCGTCCGGACCTGGAAGGCGGGGGGGACGTCGGCGCAGCGATCGAAAGCCTTGGGGCAGCGGTGCGCGAACCGGCACCCGGTGAGCGTGAAGTCGACTCCCGGATCGTCCGACCAGGGGTCGACATCCATGTCGACGGAGTTCAGCAGGTGCTCGGTGTAGGGGTTGCTCGGCCGCTCGAAGAGGTCGACCACGGGGGCCGACTCCATGCGCTGCCCGCCGTACAGGACCTCGACGCGGTCACAGATCTCGGCGACGGCGGCGAGGTCGTGCGTGATGAACAGGACCCCGCACCCCGTCTCCTCCACGAGCTCGAGGAGCAGATCGAAGATCTGCGCCTGGATCGTGACATCCAGCCCAGTGGTGGGCTCGTCGGCGATCAGGAGCTTGGGCCGGCACGCGAGGGCCATCGCGATCACGACGCGCTGGCACATGCCGCCCGAGAGCTGGTGCGGGTAGGAGCGGGCGACGCGCGCCGCCCCGGGGATGCCGACGCGCTCCAGCATGCGACGCGCCTCGGCGCCGGCCGCGCGTCGCGAGAAACCCTGGTTGAGGGCGACGGCACGCGCGACCTGACGGCCGACCCGCATGGTCGGGTTGAGCGCGGCGCGGGGGTTCTGGAAGATCATCGCGACGTCGACGCCACCGCCCCGGGACCGCTCCAACAGCGACCGGCCGTCGAGGTCCAAGCGGTCCGCGGTGATGCCCATCACGCGGGGCAGCAGGCCGGCGACCGCGAGCGACGTGAGGGTCTTGCCGGACCCGGACTCACCCACCAGACCGACGACCTCACCGGGGTCGACGGTGAACGACAGGTCACGCACGAGGGGATGCTCGAGGTCCTCGTGCAGGCTCACTCGGAGGTTCTCTACCGACAGGAGGGTCATCGCAGCTGCCCCTCCAGCTCATCGCCGATGAGGTGGAACGCGGCCACGGCGAGCACGATCATCGCGCCGGGGAACAGCGATGTCCACCAAAACCCGCTGACGATGTCGTTGGCGCCCTCGGCGACCATGACGCCCCACTCGGCGGTCGGCGGGGCGATGCCGACGCCGAGGAAGGCCAGGCCCGCGACGTCCAGGATCGCCCAACCGGTGACCAGCGTCCCCTGCACCATGGCGGGGCGCAGCGAGTTCGGAAGCACATGCCGGAACGCGACACGCATGGGTCGGTTGCCCGTGACGCGTGCCGCGTCGACGAACTCCAGTTCCCGCACCGCGAGGACCTGGGCGCGGGTGAGCCTCACGAAGTGGGGCGTGTACGCCACGGCGACAGCGATGATCACGTTGCGCACCGAGTCGCCGAGGGCGGCGGCGATGATGAGCGCGAGCACGAAGCCCGGGAAGGCCAGCAGCACGTCCGTGATGCGCATGACGATCTCGTCGATCCAGCCGCCCCAGTAGCCGGCAATCACGCCGAAGATCGAGCCGACGACCAGCGCGATCGCCGCGATCGTGACGCCCACCGTGAGGTCGAGACGGATGGCGGCGACCGAGCGGGCGAAGATGTCACGCCCGTAGCGGTCGGTGCCGAAGAGGTGCTCTGACGACGGCGGCTGCATCGCACTGGTGCCGGCCGTGGAGAGGGGGTCAGCCAGGAAGGTCGGCGCGATCAGCGCGACGAGGAGGTAAAGGATGAGGATCACCAGACCCGTGAGGAACAGGGGCTTGGCCAGCAGGGTTCGCACGGTGGTACGCCAGCCGTCGCGCGCCGGCGCCGGTGTGACCCCGTCGTCGAAGGTGGTCGCGCTCATGCTCCGACCTTCCCGCCGAGCCGGACCCGCGGGTCGATACGGGCGTACAGCAGGTCGATGATCAGGTTCAGGGTCACGTAGAGCACGCCCACGAGGATCACGAAACCCTGCAGCGCCTGGAGGTCGTTGCCCTGGATCGACTGGTAGGCGTAACGGCCGATCCCGGGCCAGGAGAAGATGAACTCCACGATGATGTTGCCTCCCAGCATGTACCCGAAGACGATGCCGATGGCGGTGATCACGGGAAGGAGTGCGTTGCGGAACCCATCGACCAGCACCCACTCACGTTTGCGGACGCCCACGGCCCGAGCGGTCCGCACGTAGTCCGAGTCCAGGCTCTCGAACATCGATCCTCGCACCATCTTCAGGATCGGCGCTGCCAGGATGATGGCCAGCGTCAGGACCGGCAGCGCCAGGTAGTGCATGGCGGTGAGCGCCAAGCCGGGATCGCCAGCCAGAAGCGCGTCGAAGGTGTAGAAGCCGGTCACCTGCGGTGGAGGGATCTCACCGATCGGAAGGCGGTCCACGGGCCCTGGGAACCATCTCAGCCGGAAGTAGCCGAAGTAGAGCAGGAGCAGCCCCAGCCAGAACAGAGCCATCGAGGAGCCGAGCACGGCGAAGCTGCGGATCGCGACATCGGTGGCCCGACCACGTTTCATGGCCGCGATGATCCCCAACGGGATGCCGATGAGGCACGCCAGCAGGACGGCGTAGAAGCCGAGTTCTAACGAGGCGGGCAGACGCTCCAGCAGTTCGCTCATGACCGGCTGGTTGGTGCGCGTCGACACCCCGAAGTCGAACTGGACCGAGGACACGACGTGGTCGACGAACTGTTCGTGCATGGGCCGGTCGAGCCCGAACTGCGCACGGACCTCCGCGATGCGCTGCTCGTCGGCGTAGGGGCCGGCGCGCAGGGCGGCCGCGTCGCCCGGCAAGACCCGGGAGACGACGAACACCACGACGACGATGCCGAACAGCGTCAGCAGGCTGAGCCCCAGCCGCCGGAGCAGGTATCGGCCCACGGTCCCTCCAGGTCGTCAGGAGTCGTTTCGGCTCGGTGGCGGTGCGCTGGCCGGTGGCGGACCACCGGCCAGCGCACCGGTGTCACTCGCGCGTCAGTTCCCAGAAGCGGAGGTGCTTGTCGTACGGGTTAGTCACGCCGGACACGTCGTCACGCGAGACCACGAGATGGTCCGCTGCGTAGAGGAACGCCCAGGGCGCCTCATCGATGATGAGTTCCTGCGCCTCGGCGGAGATCTCCGCACGACGCTCCTCGTCGGTCTCGAAGGTCCCCTGCTCGATCAGGGCGTCCAGGTCCTCGCTCTGGAAGCGGGCGTAGTTGGTGAACGATTCGCTCTGGAGCAGGAACTGCATCTGGAAGAACGGGTCCTCACCCCACGAGTACCAATCGTGGATGAACATGGGGAGCTCGCCGGCCGCCATCCGCTCGTTGTAGTCGGCATCGGAGAGCTGGCTGATCTCGACGTTGATGCCCGCCTCGCGGAGACCGTCCTGGATGAAAACCGCGGCCTCCGCGTGCTGGGTGTTGCCCTGGGGCACGCCGAGCTCGAACGTCTCACCAGCGACGCCGGCGTCCTCGAGCATCTGCCGCGCTTCCTCGACGTCGGTGTCGTAGTCCCAAAGCTCCTCGCCGACGTGGGTGTCCATCGCCGGGGGGACGGGGCCGTAGGCCGGCGACGCGTAGCCGAACATCACCTGGTCGCGGATGGCCTCGTAGGGCACGGCCTTGGAGATGGCTCGGCGGACCTCGGGGTCATCGAAGGGCGCCATCTGATTGTTCATCGCGAGGTAGGCGATGCGGCTGGACGGAATCCGGTGGACCTCCAGTTCACCGCTGTCCTCGAGCTCGCGGACGGTGCGCGGGGGCAGGCCCTCCGCGATGTCGATCTCACCGCTACGAAGCAGCAAGGCGCGTTCCTCGGCGTTCGGCACGACCCGGATGACGATGCCGTCGTTCTTCACGAGGTCCGGCGAGTGGTACTCAGGGTTGGGGTCGAGGACGACCTGGCGACCTCGCTCGAGCGAGGAGACGGTGTAGGGCCCCGACGCGGTGACGTTGTCGGTGAAGAAGCTCGTGGCCCAGGGGTCATCGTCGTCGCCCTCGGCCTCAGCGGTCGCGGAATCCATCACGCCGAAGACCTGGAAGGTCATGAAGCGCTCGAACAGCGGACTGACGAACTCCGGACGGAAGACGATGGTCTGGTCGTCGACGACCTCGATCTGGTCCGCGTCGGAGATGCCGATGAACGGCAGCAACGCTGCGATGTAGCCCGGCCCCTCGATGGCGCGCTGGTAGACGTACTTGACGTCGTCCGCGGTGATCGGCGTCCCGTCGTCGAAGGCGGCGTCCTCCCGCAGGGTGAAGGTCGCCTCCAAACCGTCGTCGCTGATCTCCCAGTCCTCCGCGAGCGCACCGACGTAGTCGTCGCTGCCCTCGAGGCCCGTCCCCGAGAGGTCCTGCTGGATCAGCGACTCGTAGACGTTGGCGGTGACGGTGTAGGCCGCGTCGGTACGGAAGAAGTGCGGCTCCAGCACGTCGATGTCGGAGTTGAGCGCCACGCGGATGACGTCGTCCCCCGCGGCCTCCTGACCGTCCTCGCCTCCCGCGGGTTCCTCGACGCCGTCGTCGGCGTTCCCGCCGTTGCTGCCACAGGCCGTGAGCAGCAGCGCTCCCGCCACCACCATCGGTACGGCGCGTACGCCGCGAAGGTTCTTGCCCCTCATCCCTACTCCTCAGTCCGTTGCTGTATGTGCAACACCGTTGCGAAACTCTAGATGGTCAGTCGGCTGTGTCAATCCCTTGCAGCCGATCGGACCGGATCCGTTCGGTCCGTCGCGCCGGGATCAGGCGCTCCACGAGCCGGGACGCGCGCGCGGCGACCTCCGGCGGGGTGCCGCCGACCAGCGCGCCCGACAGTCCGACCGCCACGGCTCCGGCGGCCAGGTAGTCCTCGACCTCCTCGAGCCCGATGCCCCCGGTCGGCACGAGACCGACGTCCCGGAACGGTCCCCGCACGGCGCCGACGTAGGCCGGCCCACCGATGGGGCCCGCCGGGAAGAGCTTTACCAGGTCGGCACCTGCGTTGATCGCTCGGCGGATCTCGGTCGGCGTGCACGCGCCCGGCAGCGTCACCAGCCCCCGCTCGGCGGCACGGGAGATGACCGCCACGTTCACGTCGGGTGACACCACGAAGCGGGCACCCGCCTCCGCGGCAGCGTCGACGTCGTCCACGGTCAGGACTGTGCCCGCGCCCACGACCGCGTCCTCCCGCACCGAGAGCTGGGCGATCGCCTCGAACGCCCCCGGCGTGTTCAACGTCACCTCGATGACCGGCAGCCCAGCGTCGACGATCGCCTCCGCCGTCGCCAGCACACCAGCGAGGTCATCGGTCGCTTGCCGCACGATCGCGATCACGCGGGCCCGACGGATCGCCTCGAGCACGTCCGCGCTCACGCCGCGCCCTGCTTCCAGGATGCGACCGCCGCGGCCAGCCGACGTACGCCCTCGGCGACCACGTCCGGGGGCGCGGCCAGAGACAACCGCACGGTGCCGGCGCCGGCCGCCCCGAACGTCTCCCCCGGCGCCAGCGCCACACCGTGCTCAGCGACGGCGCGGCGCGCGAAGGCGTAGGTGTCCTGGGTCGCGGCCGAGATGTCCGCCATCGCGTAGAACGCGCCTCGCGGCCGGGCTAACGCCAGCCCGTGCTCGCGCAGCAAGTCGACCGCGATGTCACGACGCTCCCGGTACGCCTCCACCATCTGGGCGACGGGTGCCTGATCCCCGAGCAACGCCGCTTCGGCGGCCTTCTGCGCGACCGCTGAGGCGCAGGCGACCACCGGTTCCTGCACCTTGGCCGCAAGATCGGCGAAGCGGCGGTTTGGGGCCATGAGGTAGCCGATACGCCAGCCGGTCATCGCGTACGCCTTCGACACGCTGGTCACCGTCAGCACCCGGCCGGAGGTATCGAAGGTGGCTGGGCTGACGTGCTCGCCATCGAAGACCACGCGGTCGTAGCACTCGTCGGAGAGCAGGAAGAGGTCGTGACGCTCGCAGATCTCGACGATCGCCTGGATCGTCTCCGGGCTGTAGACCGCGCCCGTGGGGTTGTTCGGCGAGTTCAGGAGCAGGACCTTGGCCCGATCCGTCTCCGCCACGATGCGCTCGAGCCGCTCGAGGTCGGGCTCGCCGTCCTCCCCGAGGGCGACGGGGTAGCCGACCTCCCGGGCGTGCAGCAGCGTCGCCATCATCCCGTAGTTGGGCCACCCGGGCTCGGGGACGAGCACGGCGTCGCCGGGATCGATCACCACCATCAGCGCCTCGATGAGCGCGTTCACGGCCCCGCAGGTCACCACCACGTTCTCGGGGTCCCGCGCGACGTCGTTGGTGGCCACGATGGCCTCGCGCAACGACAGCAGCCCCTTGTTCGGCGTGTAGCCGTGGAAGCCGGATGTCGAGGCCGCGTTCGCCGCCTCGACGATGTGCGGAGGCGTACGGAAGTCCGGCTGGCCGACCTCGAGGTGCATGACGTCGTCGCGCCCGGCCGCGAGGTCCATGATCTCGCGGATACCGGAGCGCGGCATATCGACGATGCGGCGGGAGAGCTCGGGCATGGCAGTTCCTCGGCAGTCGTGACGGTCACAGCGCGGGCAGCACGTACCGAGCCGTGAGGTCGGTCTGCGCCGCGATGGTGGAGCTGGGTACGGGGAAGAGCGCCACCGCATCCGCTCCGGCGTCCAGCAAGCGGCGGATCCCCTGCACACAGTCGGCGGGGTTCCCCGCGATCGTGAGCTCGTCGAACCAGCGTTGGTCGAGCCCGTCTACGACGGCCTGGGGGCCCCCCTCGTCGATGAGTGCCTGGAGCTCCTCGCTGACGCCGGCCTGCTCGGTGATCGCGTTCACACCGCCCGCGCCGAGGTAGAAGCCCGCGGTCGAGCGCACGGCCTGCTTGGCGACCTCGGCGTCCTCGTCGACGCTGTAGATCGCGAAGGCGGTGACCCGGTGTTCGGACGGGTCCCGGCCGGCACGCTCAGCGCCCTCCGCGATCCGCTCCCGGGCCCAGCGGACGTAGTCGGCACCGACCAGGACGGACAGGAGGGTGCCGTCGGCGATCTCGCCCGACAACTGCAGCATCTTCGGGCCGACGACCCCGGTCGCGACCGGCAGGCCCCCCTCGACCGGATAGGTCAGGCGAACCCCGTCGAACGCGAACGAAGCGGTGTCCTCGTCCAACTGCTCGCCGGCGAGCAGCGCCCGCAGCGAGGTGACGCAGTCGCGGACCACGGTGAGCGGCGAACGGGGCCGCAACCCCAACTGATCCAGCCAGCCGGGCACACCCAGGCCGACGGCGGGGCGGACGCGGCCCGGGTGGGCACGCGCGAGGGTCGCGATCTCCATCGCGAGCAGCGCGGGGTGGCGAGTCACGGCGGAGACGACGCCCAGCCCGACGGGGATGCTCGAAGTGACGCCCAGCACCGTGCCGGCCCCGGCGATGCCGCCGGTGAGGAAGAAATCCTCGGACAGCCAGAGCTCGGCGAAACCCTGCTCCTCCGCGCGGCGTGCCGCCGGCGCAAGTTCCTCGGGCGGCAGCTCCGAGCCGAGTACGAGTCCGACCGGGGGTGAGGTCATCCGTGATCCTCCGTCGTCGTGGGTGCGTAGGGCGGGAAGTGGGCATGCACGAGCCGCACGTCGTTGTTCTCGTGCAGCGCGGTGATGCGACCGTCGTGCACGTGCACGACGTCGACGCCGTGGTTGCGCCAGGGTTGACCGTCGGCGGTCCGGGCGGTCTCCGACCAGATACCGGCACCGACGTGGCCGTCCGCGACGATGGCCTCGACACGGAAATCCACGTCGGTCAGGAGCGGTCCCGCGAAACCAAAGAAGTCCCGGGACGCCTCGATGCCGTGGACCCTGGCCTGGCCGAGGAACCGCACCTCTACATCGGCGGTGAACAGCGCGATGAGGGCCTCGAGGTCACCCTCGAGGTAGGCGTCGTAGAGACGCTCGACCACGGCGCGCGTGCGCTCCGTCACGACACCTCCACGGTCGCCAGGCGAGCGAGCAGCCGCTGCGCCTCGGCGTCGTCTGGCACGCCCTCCCAATCACCGCGCTGTGTGACGACAGCGGCGCCGAGCACCGAACCCAGTCGCGCGGCTTCGGTGAGCGACCAGCCCCGCAGGAACCCGGCAACAACACCTGCCGCGTAGGCATCGCCCGCACCGACGGGGTCGACCGCCTCGGCCACCGGGAGCGCCGGGACCTCCGTGGTCCCGTCGGCGTCGACGACCACGCTGCCCTCAGCCCCGTCCTTGACGACCACGCCGAGGCACCCGTCCTGGTGCAGGCTGCGCGCGGCCGAGAGCGGATCGACGCCCGGGCACAGCACCTCGAGCTCCTCTCGCCCTGCCAGGACCAGGTCGAGACAGCCACGGAGTTGCTCGAACTCGCGGGCCGCCACCTCGCCCTCCCACAACCGCGGCCGCAGGTTCGCGTCGAACACGGTCGTGATGCCGAGTTCCTTGGCGCGCCGCAGGGCACGGCTGGCGGTCTCCCCTAGTCCACCCGGACCACCCAACCCGAGGGTCAGCCCGGAGACCACCAGCACACGGGGACGACGGCGCTCGAGCGCGTCGAGGCAGTCGGCGCCGACGGCGGAGGCCGCAGAGGCCTCGCGGTAGTAGAAGACCCGGCGCTGATCGTGACCGGTCACCTCCTTGAAGAAGACCCCGGTCTGGCGGTGGGGATCGACCTGCACCTCGCCGATGTCGACGCCCTGTTCCTTCAGGATGCGGACCAGGACGGCCCCGAAGGGGTCGTCGCCCACCGCCGACAGCAGGCCGGAGGTGTGCCCTAGACGGGACAGACCGATCAGCAGGTTCACCTCGGCGCCGGCCAGACGCAGCCGGAACCCCGAGGACCGGTCGATCGGCCCGTCGTCACAGGCTTCGAGGAGCGCCATCGGTTCACCGAGGCCCATGACCTCGAGGGAGCGGTCGGTCATCGTCGCCCCTCCGTCGACGCAGCGGCCACATCCACGAGGGGGCCGGCCGAGCGGACCCGGACCCGGACCGCCGAGCCCGGCAGGTAGCTGAGCGCGATCTCCTCGACCTCGACCTCGCGGAGCCGGTCGGGATCGGCGCCCGCCGCCACCGCCTGCGCGCGCGCGTCCGCGACGGCGTCGAGCACGGCCCGCTGCCGCCCCCCTCGTCGGTGCGCACGACCCGGTCGACGGTCCCGCTGACCTCAGCCATGGCCGCACCGACGGCGTTCGCGACCTCGTGGTGGTGTGGGCGCACGACCTCGCGCGCGCCGGGGAGATCGTCGGGAACCAGGAACGCGCCACCGCCGACAGCGATGACGTCGACGTCCGTCGCGGAGGTGCGCACCCGGTCGAGGGCTTCGGCCATGCGCCGGTGGGCCCGCTCCAGCGCGGTGCGCACGAGCGCCGCGTCCAGCCCGTCGGCGCGCTCCGCCTGCGGACCGAGCCGCGTGATCCCCGCGGCCACTGCCACGTCCGTCAGCGTCGTGGTACCGCCGCCGAACACGCGACCCTCGGTCGTGATGCGGTGACCCACGCTGTCGGGGCCGAGGGTGACCCCCTCCGCACCGTCCCGGACGACGGTGCCTCCCCCGAGCGCCACGGCGACGAGGTCGGGCATCCGGAAGTTGGTCCGGACCCCGCCGACGTCGACGGCGATCGCCGACTCCCGCGGGAAGCCGGCCACCAGCGCGCCGATGTCGGCGGTCGTCCCGCCGACGTCGACCACGATCGCGTCGGTGCGGCCGGAGAGCCAGGCCGCCCCGCGGAGGCTGTTCGTCGGACCCGAGGCGATGGTGAGCACCGGGTAACGGCGCGCCCGCTCGAGAGCCATCAGCGTGCCGTCGTTCTGGCTGAGGAACGGGCGGACCGCGACGCCGGCGTCGCGCAGCACCATCGCGAACGCCTGGGTCGCGCGCTCGGCGACGCCGGTCAGCGCAGCGTTCACGGCGGTGGCGTTCTCCCGCTCCAGCAGCCCGATGCGAACCGATCTCGTAGCTGACCGAGATCGGCACGTTCCGAGCTCCTCCGCCAGCCACGACCGCCGCCTGCGTCTCGTGGTCGGCGGAGACCGGCGAGAACACGGAACTGACGGCGACAGCCTCCACGTGACCGCGCCAGCGAGCGCGCGAGATTCGGACGGCCTTCTCGTCGAACTCGCCGATCACCCGACCGTCGACGTGGTGCCCGCCGGGCAGGACGGCCGCATCGTGCAGCACGACGTCGCGCAGGTCGTCCGGCCAGTCCTCCAGCGGCGGGACGGCGCGTGGTGGCCGGCGCACCGAGGCGGAGGACACCGACCCGACGCAGGCCGCGCCGCTCCACGATCGCGTTGGTGCACTGGGTCGTCCCGAGCGCGGCCAGCTGGACGCCGCTCGCGTGCTGGCCTCGTCGATCACGGCTGCAGCGCCGCGCCGACGCCGCCGGCCGATGTCCGTCGTCGTGGGGCGCTTGACCGCGGCGACGATGTCCCGCCCTCGTCGAAGCAGCACGGCGTCGGTGTTCGTGCCGCCGACGTCGATCCCGAGACGGAGGCTCATCGGCGCCACCTCCAGCGCGCATGCGGGTCGAGGTCGTAGCCGAAGGCGCGTGGCTCGACCAGCGGCAGCGCCTCCGGCCGCCACCAGACTCGCTGCGCGGGGGTGCCGACGACGTGCACCCGGACGCCGAAGCGGGTGCCCTCGGTGGTGAGCGGGACGCCGCTCTCGGCGTCGACCAGGCGTGATGAGGTCGGGCACCGCGGCGACGAGTTCGTCCTCGACGTGCACCAGCAGGTTCTCGTTCTGGAAGTCGACCTCCGCGCGGCGACCCGCGGTCCCCGTCGAGGCCCTCGAGCGTGAGCCGACCGCGGACGAAGCCGGCCTCCGTGCGGCGGTCGACGTCGACGACCTTGCCGGTGAAGACCCGACGGGCGCCGCAGACGCGCCGCGAGCGCCTCGAGCGCGTCGCCCCCGTGCCGGGCGATCTCGTCCAGCGCGCGGCCGATCGCGACGGCGAGGCCGACGCTGCCGTGGCACGGCCCAGTCGCGCAGCGTGTCGATCCGGATGCCGCGTAGTGCGGCGACGACCGCGGACCCGCCCATGGCGACCACCGCGGCGCGGGCCAGCCGCTCGGCGGTCGCGTTGTCGCCGCACCCGTCGATGGTGACCGTGGTGCCGCGTCTCGTCGGCCAGCACCAGGGGCCACGCGTGCACCCCACCGGCGCCGAGCGTGACCATCTGGACCTCGGGGAAAGCGCGCCCCATCCCGTCGGCATCGACGAGGGGCAGGCCGCGACGCGCCGCGACGCACGAAGGGGACCGTCGAGTTGAGGCCGCCCGCCTCGATCGGCATGACCGCGGTCGATCTCGCGGCCGAGGTGGGCCGACAACCCGTCCAGCGCAGGTCGAACTCGTGGCCACCGGGGATGCGCTCGAGGATCACCGTCGGCGCGCCGATCATCGCGACCGGGACGATGAGGTCGTCGTCCAGCGACATCGTCGAGGGCCGCAGCGGCACGGGGCCGTGCTCCCGGATCGGCGGCTCGTGCCATCAGCTGCCCGATGCGGGGATCACCTCCGCCGCCGGTGCCGAGGAAGCTGGCGCCCGAGCGCCAGCAGGCCGATCGAGGTCTCAGTCGATGCTCGGCCGGTCGACGCTGTCACGGACGGATCCCGAGCGATCCGGTCGCGGCGTGAGCGGCAGCTCGCCGGAACCGCGTGCCGGTCGCCGCGGCGACCGCGTTGGCGATGCGCCGCGCCCGGGACGATGATCGGCGGCTCACCGACGCCCTTGGCGCCGTGGGGGCCGACCTGCGGACGGCTGCTCGACGAGGATCACCTCGAGGTCGGGCGCTTCGACGGCGGTCGGCAGCTTGTAGCGCTCGAGATCGGCGTTGGACGACATGGCCGTCCTCGAGCCGCTGCTCCTCCATAAGTGCGTACCCGATGCCCTGGAGCACCCCGCCCTGGATCTGCCCCTCGATGGCCGGTGGCACCAACGCCTTGCCGACGTCCTGGACGGCGACGTAACGCTCGACCGTCGACCTGTCCCGGTCTCGGGGTCGACGCTGACCTCGACCGCGTGGCAGTGGAAGCTCGGTGAGTTGAACGCGGGGTAGAAGTGGTCGGGGCCGGTACAGCGCGGGTCGTGCGGGGTCGGTGGGGCGCTGAAGCTGCGCGCCGGCGTGGATCGGCCCACGCTTCATCAGCGCCGATGTGGCCAGCTCGCCGATGTCCCGGCCGAGGTCGGGTGCGCCCACCACCTCGACGCGACCGTCGGCGAGCCGAGGTCGGCGACGTCGACCTCGAGGAGGTCCGAGGCCTCGTCGAGCAGCTGATCACGCACATCGTCGACCGCGGCCAACGCGGCCCGGCCGACGCTGAAGGTGGTGCGGCTGCCCTGGGCGCCGAAGTCGAACGGACTGACCTCGGTGTCGCTCGTCGACGCGAGCCGGACACTGCTCCGGGGCGACGCCGAAGGCCTCCGCGACCAGGTGCACCACCCCGGCGGCGACCGCGCCGGAGCCGATCTCGGTCGCGCCCGTGGTCACGGACAGCGTGCCGTCACTGTCGACCCGGACGGTCGCGCTGGTGGGCATGCCCGTCGTGGTCCACCAGGCGCAGGCGATGCCGATGCCGTGGTGCTCGGGCAGTTCGCGGCCGTAGCCGATGGCCTCGACGGCCCGGTCGAGGCACTCCTCGATGCTGACGGCCGTCGACGATCTGCCCGTTGGGGGCCCGGTCGCCCTCGTGCATCAGGTGCCGTCGACGGTACGCGACGGGGTCCTCGCCCCGACGGGCCGGCGAGCTCGTCCATGTGCGCCTCGACGGCCAGGACCATCTGGGGTCCCGTCGGGCCTCGGTAGGCGCCGGTCGGCTGCGTGTTGGTGTAGACGGAGCGGGCCTCGCAACGCACGTTCGGGATCGTGTACGGCCCGGCGCCCTGGAGGGAGGCGACCGAGCCGATGAACGGCGTGTCGTGGGCGTAGGCACCGGAGTCGAGCAGGACCAGTACGTCGCGCCCGACGATGCGTGCCGTCCCCGTCGATGGCGCTCCGGATCACTGACGACCGAGTTCTCGCGCGGGTTCGCGCCGACGAACTCCTCCGCCCGGGAGGACACGAACTTCACCGGGCGCCGCGACTTGCGAGCCAGCAGGCAGGCCCAGTGCTCGAAGGTCACGTCGAGCTTGCCGCCGAAACCGCCCCCGATGGCCGTGCCGGCGACGTGCACCCTGCTCTCGGGGACGTCGAGGATCTTCGCCAGCGTGCCGCGTACCCCGAAGGGGTTCTGCGTGCTCGTGCGCACCTCGTAGCCGCCGTCGGGGCGGGCGATCGCGAGGCACGCGCGCGGCTCGATGTAGCCCTGGTGCACCCGCGGGGTGGTGTAGCGCTCCTCGACGACCTCAGCAGCGTTCGGCGAACGCCGCGTCGACGTCGCCACTCTCGACCCGGCTGACGCCGCAGACGTTGCCATCTCGCGGCGTCGGCACGTTGATGGTGTAGTCCTGCAGCTGCGGGTGGACGAGGTGGGCGCCCGCTTCGATCGCTTCCTCGGGGTCGACGACGTAGGGCAGCGGCTCGATGCGGACCTCGATCGCGTCCATCGCCGCGACCAGCGTCTCCTCATCGGGGGCGGCCACAGCTACCACCGGCTCGCCCGAGAAACGGATCCACTCCCCGGCCAGCGGGGGCTGGTCGTTGACGACCATCCCGTACCGCGGGACGGGCAGGTCCTGCGCCGTGGCGACCACGACGCCCGGCATGGCCTCGGCCGCGGCGGTGTCGATCCGCTCGATCCGGCCGGAGGGAACCCGAGCTCGGACCACGCCCCCGAGCAGCATGCGGGGCTCGACCAGGTCGACGCCGTAGCGGCGCGTAGCCGCTGACCTTGTCGCGGGCGTCGGAGCGGTGGAAGGGCTCAGACATCGGCGTCCTCCCCCTGGCCGTCATCGATGCCTGCCAGGCCGACGACGGTGTCGAGGATCTTCGTGTAGCCGGTGCAGCGGCAGAGGTTGTTGGCCAGCCCGCGGGCGATGTCATCGCGGGAGCGGGCCCGCCCCTCCGCGAGCAGCGCCCGCACCGACAGGATCATCCCCGGGGTGCAGATGCCGCACTGCACGGCACCGGCAGCCTCGAAGGCCCGCTGGACGGGGTCGAGCTCCCCGTCGTCGCCCCCCAACCCCTCGAGGGTGGTGACCTCCGCGTCGACGCGGCCCACCGGGAGCAGGCACGACAGCACTGGCGCACCGTCGAGCAGCACGGTGCAGGCGCCGCAGCGACCTTCGCGACACCCGGGCTTCGGCGTGAGGTCGCCGAGCTCGTCGCGGAGCACGTCGAGCAGCGGCGTGGTGGGGTCCGCGTCGAGCGTCCGGGTGTGGCCGTTGACGGTCAGCTCCGTCATCGTCGTGCCTCCGCGTCGTCGATGGTCCCTTGCGGGCCGGCCCGCAAGGCAAGGGCGAGGGTCTGGCGGACCACGGCGGGGGCCACGCGCTTGCGGTACGCGGCGCTGGCCTCCTGGTCCTCGCGGACGTCCAGGCGGTGGACCGCCGCCTCGCCCGCGTACTGCAGGGCCTCGGGCTCCCCGTGCGACCCCACGAGCACCGCGTCCACCGCCGGTAGCAGCGTCGGTTCGGGTGCCAGCGCCTGAGCGGCCGTGGTGGCCTCGAGGATCTCACCGTCATCGGCCACTCGCAGCGCACAGGAGACGGTCACGATCGGCCAATCCATGCCCCGGACCGCGAGCTTGACGGTCGCGCCGCTCCAACCGTCGTCCGCCGCCCGCTCCCAGGTCAACGCGGTCATGATGCGATCGAGGGGACGAGCGGTGACGTAGTCGGCCACGGGCACCTGTGCGCCGTCGTCGAGGTGGACGGTGGCGTCCAGCGCGAGCGCGGCCGGGATGCAGTCCCCGTCGGGGAAGCCGAGGTTGCCACCGAGGGTGCCCAGGGTGCGGACGCTCGGCCCGGCGGTCACGGACGCGGCCATCGTCAGCGCGCGGACCGCCCCGGTACGAGGTCCACGCTCCAGCCGGCGGAGGGTGACGCCCGATCCCAGGCGGCCGTCGGCGACCCCGTCCAGGCCGGGAACCCGGTGCAGGCTCACGAGGTGGTCGGGAAGGGTCTCGCCGTGGCTCGCCATCAGCATCAGGTAGGTGGCGCCGGCCGAGACCCGGACGTGGCCCGCGTGCTCGCGCAACAGCGCCGCCGCCTCCTCGAGCGTCTCCGGGGCGTGCAGGTGACGGGGGCGTCGCCCCGTCGTGCGCTGCTCGACGAACATCGTGGACCTCCTCCTACGCGGCGTCGGCCTCGGCTCGGTCCAGCCGTTCCAGCGCCCGGTCCGTGGCGACCTCCAGCGGGGTGCGCCCGGTCGCGGCGGATTCCTCGAGCACCTCACCGACGCGCGCCACCGCAGCGTCGAGCCGCTTGTCCACACGTTCGAGGTCGAACCCATCGAGTTCGTCGGAGCAGTGGATGAGCCCGCCGGAGTTGGTGAGGAAGTCCGGGACGTAGAGCACGCCACGGGCCGCCAGGCGGATCGCGACACCGTCGTCGGCCAGGATGTTGTTGGCCGCACCGGCGACGACGCGGGCCTGGAGACCGTCAGCCACCTCCTCGGTGAGGAGGCCACCGACGGCGCAGGGCGCCAGCACGTCGAGCTCCGCCGCCACGATGCCATCGAGGTCGGACACTTCGGCGCCGAGTTCGGCCGCGACCTCGCGAGCCCGACGCTCGTCGAGGTCCGCGACGACCAGGTCGGCACCGGCCTCGCGCAGACGCCGGGCCAGGTCGAAGCCGACCTTGCCGAGGCCCAGCACCCCGACCGTCGTCCCCGCGAGGGTTTCCCGGTCCAGATGCACGCGCACGGCGTGCGCGATCGAGCCGAAGACGGTCATCGCCGTCGAAGGCGACGGGTCGCCGCCGCCGCCACGCTCCGGCGAGAGGCCCACCGCGTGGGGGGTCCGATCGGCGACGAGGTCCAGGTCGGCGGTGGTGGTTCCGACGTCCTCAGCGGTGATGTAGGCCCCGCCGAGGGAAGCGACGAGTTCCGCGAACGCTTCGAGCCGGGCACGACGGGTGTCGGCGTCGGTGACCCCGTCGTCGAGGATCACCGCCTTCCCGCCGCCGAGGTCGAGCCCTGCGGCCGCGGCCTTGAAGGTCATCGCCTGCGACAGCCGCAGAACATCGTCCAGCGCGGCGCCGACGTCCGGGTAGGGCCGGATCCGCAACCCGCCGAGCCCAGGCCCCAGGGTCGTGGAGTGCACCGCGACGATGGCACGCAGCCCGCTCGCGGGGTCGTGGTGGACGACCACGCGCTCGTGTGGCCACCAGGGTGCACCCACGCTCATCTGGTTCCTCCTGTTGCGTTATATGCAACGACGTTGCAGAAACGTTAGCAACCGAGGCCGACCTGTCAACCCTCCCTTCAGAACCTCGGCAGGCGCCACCCCCCGTCGATAGGGACCACCACGCCGGTGACAGGGTCGAAGACCGGCCCGAGCATGATGTGCACGAGCTCCGCGACCTCGGCTCTCGTGACGAGCCTGCCCAGCGGCGTGCGCTCGATCGCACGGTCGACGAAGGTGGGGTCGATCTCCGCGACGTCCGGTGCGCTCTCGGCGATCTGGCCCGGCGCCACCGCGTTCACCGTGATCTCGGGACCGAGCTCCAGGGCCAGCGACTCCGTCAGGGTGATCATGGACGCCTTCACCAGCCCGTAGCTGGCGTGGTTGCGAAGGTAGGCGGAACCGGCGGAGACGTTGACGATGCGACCCCAGCCGCGTGCGCGCATGCCGGGGGCCAGCTCCCGACCGAGGACGATGGCGGCGGTCAGGTTGGCGTCGAGCGTCCGCCGCCACTCGTCGGTCGGCAGTTCGGTGAACGGCGTGATGGAGAAGGGACCCGCGTTGTTGACCAACACGTCGACCCCGCCCAACAGATCCTGGACCTCCCGAGCGGCGCGAGCCACGTCGTCGGGCTCGTCGGCATCGAGCCGCACCACGTGATGTTCGCGGCCGGTCCGTTCGACCAGTTCGTCGCGCCGGGCGCGGGCCTCGTCCATGGAGGACCGGCCCGTCAGGACTACGGTTGCCCCCGCGGCAGCGAGGCGGGCCGCGATCGCTGCCCCGAGGTTGCGCGAGGAGCCGGTGATCAAGGCACGCCGGCCGTCCAGCGCGCTCACGAGGCTCCCCCGGGGCCAACATCGAGGTACACGCGGAGCTCATCGACGAGTCCGTCGGCGGCGGCGCGCACGACCGCCGTGAGCGGCGCCGCGTCCGAGGCCCGTGCGTACTCGCCCAGCCCCCAGACGCCATCGACCACACGGGCCGTCAGCCGTAGCGGGCCACCGGCCCAGGCACCCACCCGGGCGAACGCCGCCTCGAGGGCGTCCCCGCCGGGCCGACCGGGCGGCGCGACCTCGTCGAACGGCGCGAAGACCGTCATGCCCGGCGCCGCATGCTCCCGGAACTGGGAGACCTCCAACGTCGCGACCGCCTCCAGAGCCTCCCGTAGCGGGCTCCCACCGCCCATCCCGACCTCCTGTTGCCCTAGGCGCAATGCTATTGCGGGACCGTACCGAACGGTGGCGGAGCGGGGGCCCGGAGAGGTCAGCGCGACCGGACACGCACGCGAAGCGTCACAGCCGACCGAGCGCGGCGGCGAGGTCCTCGAAGCTGGCGAGGTCGTGTCCGGGGAGGAACACGTCCACGTGGGGCAGCGCGGCAGCCATCCCACGCTGCGTCGGCACGTACCGGGGATCTCCGGCGAGGGGGTTGACCCAGACCATCCGATGGGCGTGGCGACGCAGCCGCGCAACGGCTGCGCCGAGCCGCTCGGGATCGCCCCGATCGAGCCCGTCCGAACAGATGACGATCACGGCGCCGCGGAGGCTACGTCGCCGCCCCCAGGCCCGCACCAGCTCGTCGAGGCTCTCACCGATACGCGTGCCACCTTCGACGTCGGTGACCGCTTCGGCGGCGGCGATCAGGGCAGCGCCGGGGTCGCGGTCCCCCAGGTGGGGGGTCAGACGGACCAGGCGCGTACCGAAGGCGAACACCTCCACGCGGCCGCCGCCACGATCCCCCGCGCGTCGGGCTGCGAGGCCCAGCCGCAGCAGCACGTGGGCGGACGCCGACATCGAGGCCGACACGTCCAGCACGAGCACCAGACGCCGGCGTTCCTGCCGACGCTCGCGCGTCGCCGGCTCCAGGAGCTCGCCATCCGACGCGACCGCCCGGTCGAGCGACCGGTCGAGGTCGAGGTCCCTCCCGGGACCCGGACGGCGGCGACGGCTGCGTCGAGCCGGCAACGCGACCCCGAGGCGCTGCACGAGCCGTTCGATCTCGGCAAGCTCCTCCTCCGAAGCCCGGTCGATACGTCGGTGCCGTAGGCCAGGGTGCGGCGACGCCAGCTGCCCCCCGCGTGGCTCCTCGTCCTCGTCGTCACCCTCCGACGGCCCGCCCCCGGCCACCCCGTCGCCGGGCGACGGCGGTTGCGGTGTGGGGTTCCCCGGAAGGGGGTCCCCCAGCCGCCCGGCCGCCCACGCACCGAAGACGTCGTCGTAGATTGCCAGGTGCGACGGCTCGCTACAGAGGCTGAGTCGGCCCGTCCAGTAGCAGGTCCTGGCGTCGACCTCGACCGCGTGCATCAGCGCATCGGCGCACGCCACCACCTGCGCGGTACTAACCCGGACGCCCGCCAGTCGGAGCCCGTCGACGAGTTCGACGAGCCCGTCCGCACCGTCCTGCACCGCGGCCGTCACCGTTCGAGGATCTCGTCCAGTGATGCGCGCACGGTGACGAGGTCATCGCGGTCCTTGATCACCACACCCAGCGTGGCCTCGGCGACGTCACGGTCCAGCCCCCCGTCGAGATCGCCGACGACCCGCGCCCAGTCAATGGTCTCCGCGATACCCGGAGGCTTGTGCAGGTCCAACTTGCGCAGCCCCGCGACCGCCGCGGTGACGTGTCGCGCGAGCTCGTCGGGGACCTCTGGCACGCGCGCCCGCACGATCGCCGCCTCCCGGACGACGTCGGGATGGTCGATCCAGTGGTAGAGGCACCGGCGACGTAACGCATCCGAGAGCTCACGCGTGCGGTTGGAGGTCAGGACGACCACCGGTGGCTCCTCGGCTCGCACCGGGCCGAGTTCGGGGATCGTCACCTGGAAGTCGCTGAGCAGCTCCAGCAGGAAGGCCTCGAACTCGTCGTCCGCCCGATCGACCTCGTCGATGAGGAGGACGGCCCGGTCGCCGAGCTGAAGTGCCCGCAGCAACGGCCGCGCGAGCAGGAAGCGCTCGGAGTACAGCTCGCCCTCATGGTCGACGACCCGTTCACCCGAGGCCTCGAGCGCCCGGAGGTGGAGTAGCTGCCGGGGGTGATCCCAGGCGTACAGCGCCTGAGACCGGTCGACGCCCTCGTAACACTGCAGACGCACGAGCTGCGCACCGCGGACCGCCGCCAGCGCTTTGGCTGCCTCCGTCTTGCCGACGCCGGCATCGCCCTCGAGCAGCAGCGGACGTCGCAGCCGCAGCGCCAGGTGGAGCGCCATCGACGTGCCGTGGTCGGCGAGGTAGCCACGCAACGCCAACGCCGAAGCCAACGACCCCGGATCCATCACCGGCACGGACACACATGCTCCTCTCGAGCAGTCGACCTACGGCTCCAACGGCGCGTCGCCGACCCCGTCGGCGCCGGACTCGGCGAGCGCCTCGAGCAGCTCAGCCGGTGTCGAGCGGCGGGAGTCGAGGAGCATCAGGGTCTCACTGTGCCGGAAGCTCGGAGTGCGCCACACCTGATCGACGAGCAGGTCACGCAGATGCTGGTGGTCACGGACCTGGACGCGCACCAGCAGGTCCCACTGGCCGGTGACGAGGAACACGCCGGTGACCTCCGGGATGGCGTGCAGCGTCTCCATGGTCTCGGCGATCGGCGGGCCCTGCGCGACCTGCAGGCCGATGAACGCCTCAACGGTCAGCCCGAGCGCGTTCGGGTCGATGTCGGCGTGGTAACCGCGGACCACGCCGGACCGCTCGAGCCGCTCGATCCTGTCCGAGATCGCGCCCGGCGACATCCCGACCCGACGCGCGACCTCGCGGTGGGACAGTCGCGCTTCCCGGGCCACCACGGCCAGGATCGCCCGGTCGACGCGGTCGAGCGTGGCCGGACGGGGCGCCCCCGTGGCCGGTCCGGACGTGGCGCTCACATCGTGTTCCGATCATCGCCGCAGGATCCACTCGCGCCCCCAGGAACGGCTCGCGCGAGCTGCAGCGCGACCGTACTGGATTCCTGTGGCCGCCCTGCGGCGCGGGCCAGGGGCACGGCGCGCACCACGACGGAACCGCAGAGCAGCGGTCGAACTCCTGTCGGTCACGCACGCGTCAGGCACGGGGCCGGCCGTCCGTACAACCGGAACCTCGATTACTGCTTGATTGTCCGCCAAACTCCTGTTCATATTGCTCATACGTTCGCTACTGTTTCGCTCAGCAGCACATATGGCTAATCGTCTTACGTGGAGGAATACACGTGCACAAGCTCGACGCGACCACCACCGAGGGAGAGCCGACGTCGCCATCGGCGCCCGAGGCTGACTACGGCCGCTACGTCGAGCACGCCACCGGCGTGCGTGAGGAGCGTCGCTCGGTGCCGTCACCCAGCGATGCGCTGCTGCTGAGTTGGTACCGCGACATGTCGGTCACACGCGCCGTGGATCAGGAGGCCATCTACCTGCAGCGCCAGGGCCACCTCGGCACCTACGCCTCGTCGAAGGGCCAGGAAGCGGCGCAGGTCGGCAGCGCGAGCGGGGCCCGCCCCACGGACTGGATCTTCCCCTCCTACCGAGAGATGGGTGCCGCCGTCACCCGGGGGCTACCCCCGGAAGCCATCCTCCACGCCTGGCGTGGCACCTGGTTCTCGACCCACGACGTCGAGCAGCACCGCTTCGGCCTGCTGACCATCCCGCTGGCCACCCAGACCCTGCACGCGGTCGGGCTAGCGCTCGCCTCCACCCAGGACGGGCACGACGATGTGGTGCTGTGCTACCTCGGCGACGGGGCGACCTCCGAGGGCGACGCACACGAAGCCTTCAACTTCGCGGCGGTCTTCCAACTGCCCGTCGTCTTCGTCATCCAGAACAACCAGTACGCCATCTCGGTACCGGTCGCCCGTCAGACACGCGTCCCCAGCCTCGCCCGGAAGGGCTTCGCCTACGGCATGCCGGGCTTCACCTGCGACGGTAACGACGTCGCCGTGGTGCACAGCGCGGTGACCGAGGCTGTGGACCGCGCCCGCCAGGGTCTCGGTCCGAGCATCGTCGAGGCGGTGACGTATCGGATGGAGGCCCACACCACCGCCGACGATGCCACGCGCTACCGGGATGACGCGGAGGTGGCGCGGTGGAAGAAGCTCGACCCGCTCGACCGGCTGGAAGCCCGGCTCGAGCGGCGGGGCCTGCTCGATGCCGTGACCCGCGAGCACGTCGCGGACCTGGTCGCCACCGAGACCGCCCGCGTCCGCCGGGTCATCGTGGAGACCAAGGAGGCTCATCCCGGTGAACTGTTCGAACACGTCCTCGCCCAGCCGTCGGCACGCCTCACCCGTCAGAAGCAGGAGGTCCTCGATGCTCTCGACGCCTGAGACCACCGCAACCGAGACCCGTACCTGGACGATGGCGAAAGCCCTGAACCAGGCCTTGGCCGACGCCATGACCGCGGATCCCGGGGTCGCCGTGTTCGGCGAGGACGTCGCCACCCTCGGCGGAGTGTTCCGCGTCACCGACGGCCTCGCCAGAGCGTTCGGTGACAAGCGTTGCTTCGACACACCGCTGGCAGAGTCCGCCATCGTGGGCGTCGCCGTGGGCATGTCGATGTTCGGTCGCCGCCCCGTGCCGGAGGTCCAGTTCGATGGGTTCGTGTACCCGGCCCTCGACCAGCTCATCAGCCACGTGGCCAAGCTGCGCAACCGGACCCGAAGCTCAGTCACGGTGCCGCTGACCCTACGTCTGCCCTACGGGGGCGGGATCGGTGCGCTCGAACACCATTCCGAATCGCCCGAAGCCTACTTCGCCCACACCGCCGGGTTGAGGGTCGTCACACCCAGCACGCCCGACGACGCGTACCGGCTGCTGCGGGCCTCGATCGCGTGCGACGACCCCGTCGTGTTCCTCGAGCCCAAACGGCGCTACTGGTCGAAGGGCGAGGTCCGACCCGACGCGTTCGTCGACATCGCCACGCTGGACCATGCCCGCGTCGCCCGTCGCGGTGATGACGTCACGGTCGTCGCGTACGGGCCCACCGTCGCCACCGCCCTCGAAGCTGCCGAGATCGCCGAGGAGGAAGGGATCAGCATCGAGGTCGTCGACCTGCGGACGCTGGCCCCGCTGGACGAGGAGACGGTGCACACCTCCGTCAGACGCACGGGCAGGTGCGTCGTGGTCCACGAGGCATCCGAGATGTTGGGGGTTGGGGCTGAGGTCGCGACGAGCGTCTACGGCGCGTGCTTCTACCACCTCGAGGCGCCGGTGCGACGGGTGACGGGATACGATACCCCGTACCCTCCGGCGAAGCTCGAGGAGTACTGGCTCCCGGACGCTGACCGGATCCTCGACGCGGTCGACGAGACCCTCGCGCACTGAGCCCACCGACACCGCCCGCCCCGGCCTGCTCCCGGTCGTGCCGAGCTAGCCGAGGCCGCTCACGGTCCCGTGCGCCCCGGGATGCCGAGGACGTCCTCGGGCGCGTTCGCCCGTCGGCACCGGGCCGGCACCGGCGGCGGCGTCGCGGACGAAGGTGCACCGCACATCGACCGCGTCCGCGTCGTCCGGGTCGGGGTGTTCCAGGGCGACCCGCCGCAGACCCCCGGCGAGGTAGGCCGCCAGTTCGGACGGCGCCTGCGGCCAGGGCGGCCCCTGCACGCCGGCCGCGGCCCGGGCCGAGGTGGCCAGGAGGGTCACCACCACCACGACACCGTCGGGTGCGGCGAGCGAGGCGACCGCGTGCATCGCGGCGTCGCGGACCACCCCGGGCAGGCTCTGGACGGTCCGGACCTCGACGACCAGGTCGAACGCACCGAGCAGCCGCTCCGGCAGGTCGAGCAGGTCCGCGATCTGCACGTCGACGTCGCCGGGGAGGCGGTCACGGGCCCAGTCGACGGCCGTGGGTGCCACGTCGAAGGCCACGACGTCGTAGCCGGCGGCGTGCAGGGCGGCCGCGTCCCCACCGAGCCCGCACCCGACGACCACGGCGCGGCGCCCCGGTGGCGCGACCACCGGTGCGTCGAGCCAGTCGAGGACGTAGGGGTGGGCGACGTCACCACCCCACGGCACGACGGCGGCGTCTCGCTGCGAACCGGCGTACACGGGCTCGAACCAGCCCGTGGGGCGGCCTGCGGCGAGGTGTTCCTCGACGAGTGCGCCCACGTCTGGCGCGGGCGGCGACGGACGGTGGCGGCGTCGGCCGAGCACGGGCTCAGGGCACGGCGTTCGGGATCTCGTAGGCCGCGACCTTGGGGTGGTCGACCTTCGAGACCCCGACCTCGGAGGCGCCGCCGGGGCTGCCGAGGCCGGTCACCGAGCTGTCGAAGTACTCGGCGTTGATGGCCGTGAACGCCTTCCACTCGTCCGGCACGTCGTCGGCGTAGAAGATCGCCTCGACCGGACAGGCCGGCTCGCACGCGGCGCAGTCGATGCACTCGGCGGGGTGGATGTAGAGGAGGCGGTCGCCCTCGTAGATGCAGTCGACCGGGCACTCCTGCACGCAGGCGGTGTCCTTGACGTCCATGCACGGCTCGGCGATGACGTAGGTCATCTCGCGCTCCCCTGTTCCAGGCGGCGGTCCCCGGCGTTCGGGGTGTCGGCGCGGATGCTACCGAGGCGCGCCTCGACCCTCGAACCGGCGTGGACTCAGGCGTCCCAGGCGGCGACCTTCGGGTGGTCCTGGTTCGAGTTGCCGACGGTGGCCGCGCCACCGGGCGAGCCCAGCCCCGTCACCGAGTCCTCGAAGTACTCGGCGTTGATCGGGGTGAACTCCTTCCACTCGTCCGGCACGTCGTCCTCGTAGAAGATCGCCTCGACCGGGCAGACGGGCTCGCACGCGCCGCAGTCGATGCACTCCTCGGGGTGGATGTAGAGCATCCGATCCCCCTCGTAGATGCAGTCGACGGGGCACTCCTCGACGCAAGCCTTGTCCTTCACGTCGATGCAGGGCTCAGCGATCGTGTACGTCAACCGGGGACCTCCTCGGGGCGGGCGCTCCGTGGCAGCCTAGACCCCACCACCTCATCGAGCGAAGCGACGCCCCCGCCGCTCGACCTCGGCCCCCGCCGCACGCGAGCGGCGGTAGCGTCGGCGGCGTGAGCATCGACCCGCCACGACCCCCGGACCGGCAGCTGCGTGCGCGGGCGGTCCACCGTGTGACCCCCCGCGACGTCGGACAGCGGGTCTCCATCCGTCACCTCGTCGTGACCGGGCCCAGCACGGAGGGGCGTGCGACCGACGTCGTCGGGCGACTACTCGGCTACGAGGACCACGTGCTCGCGCTCGTCGACCGTCAGGGCCAGCTGGCGCTGGTGGACGAGGCGGCGATCGTGGCCTCCAAGGTCATCCCGCCGCACCCCCGCCTCCCGCCGGAACCCGCCGACGTCGGCACCGCGGCGCACCCGCTCCCTCGCGACGCCGCCCGCGTCCTGCTGCTCGATGCGTCCGACCAGGTCCTGCTCGTCGCCCATCGGGCCTCGCCCGTGCGCACGGTGTGGACCGCGCCCGGGGGCGGCCTGCGACCGGACGAGGACCACCTCGCCGCAGCGCAGCGGGAGCTCCACGAGGAGCTCGGCCTCGCGGCCGACGTGGGGCCGCAGGTGTGGCACCGCGAGGTGACCTTCGTGTACGCCGGGGTCCACCTCGCCCAGCGGGAGCGGTGGTTCCTCGCCCGCGTGGACGCGTGGGATCCGAGGGCGGCGCCGCTCGACGACCCAGGGCTCGTCGACGTCCGCTGGTGGTCGCCGTCGAGCTCCAGAGCACCGACGCGCTGGTGGCACCGCGATCGCTCGTCGGCCACCTGCGCACGCTGCTGCACGACGGTCCACCCTCGACGTCGGTGGACGTCGGCCGCTGACGTCAGCGCGGGTCGAGCTCGCGGGTGAAGACCAGCTGCACCAGCGTGGCGTTGCGCATCCACGGATCGGTGCGGTCCTTGCCCGGCGGGTCGTACTTGTCGTGGAACTGCCGCAGCACCGCCACGCGATCGGGGTCGTCTCGGTGGATGAGCGACGCGCGCGCCAACCAGGACCGGCCCGCGATCCGGACCACCCCCTGCTCCTCGGTCGCGAGGTTCAGGCACCACGTCGTCAGCCCACCGGACCCGGACATCAGGTGGACGCCGCCGTCGGCGGGCACGAACCACAGCTCGGCCGAGTGACGGCGTCCGCTGACGCGCCCCGCGGTGGACAGCACGCAGTAGTGCTCGTCGTGGAGCGCCCCGGGCAGGTCCATCGTTCAGCGCTCCAGGGCCAGGTCGACGACCACCGCCCGGTGGTCGCTACCGCCCGCGTCGACGACCCACGCGTCGATCGACGTCGTCCCCCGGGTGAGGACCCAATCGATCCGGAAGATCGGCGGCACGAACCGGCCGTCCGCGGGCCACGTGAACCCCATGCCGCTCCCGACGTCCCGCTGCGGGTCGGAGAACCCGGCAGCGACCAGCTGACGGTAGGCGGTCGAGCGATCGCCCGAGTTGAGGTCGCCACCGAGCACGACGGGCACGTCCGGATCGAGCACCGCGAGCACGGCGCCGATCTCGGCCCGGCGGACGTCGTCCTCGAGCTCGAGCCGTTCGAGCACCGAGGGACCGCACCCGGGGCACGGCGAGATGAGGTGGAGCGAGGCGACCTGGAGCGGCGATCCGTCGACGTCGACCCGGGCCACGCTGGTCAGCCGGCTGCGATCGCTCGCGCCACCGACCTCGGTGACCTCCGTGATGGGGTACCGGCTGAGGACCACGACGGCGCCGACCCCCGCCGACCGGTCGACCTGGTGGTGGGGGTAGCGGTCCGCGAGGGCGATCAGGAGCGCCTCCTCGCGCGGGGCGAAGACCTCCTGGAGCAGCAGGACGTCGGGCTCGTGCTCCTCGACCAGGGACAGGACGTGACCCTCGTCCGGCGCGCCGACGAAGGTGTTGAAGGTGGCCACCCGCAGGTCGGCGGGCAGGTCCGGGCCCGAGCGCGGCAGGAACGCGGAGCCGTAGGACCACACCCACACGACGGCGGGGACGGCGAACAGCGCCACCGCGAGCAGGTCGCGCCGGACGAGCGCGAGGAGCACGAGCATGGTGGCCGGCAGCGTGACACCAGAACGTTGCGAGGTCGAGCACCTGCGCCGCCGGGTGATCCACCCCGCCGAGCCACAGCACCAGCACCACGACGGTCAGGGCGGCGTACGGCCAGGCGATGGCGCGCAGGAGGACGCCGCGTTGACGGCCCATCACCCGTGCGGGGTGTCACCGAGCCGGTGCACCATCACGCGGTTGGTCCCACCGTGCCCACCCGGGATGCCCGAGACGACGACGATCGCGTCACCACGCGACGCGTACCCGTGCTCGAGACAGACCTCCTCGGCCGCGGTGATGAGGTCGATCGAGTGGTCCTTGGTCGGCACGATGGCGCCGGCGGTCCCCCACATCAAGGCGAACCGCCGCAGCGGCTCCGGCGCGGGGGTGAGGCCGATGACCGGGTGAGGCGGGCGGAACTTCGACACCAGCTGCGCCGACGCGCCGGTCAACGAGTACACGAGGATGGCCTTGGCCTGCACGTCCGGAGGCGATCTGCACGGCGGCCTTGCAGACCACCCGCTGCAGCTCGCGCCCGGTGATGGGCGGGACCGGGTGGACCCGTTCGGAGGACGACTCGGCGACCTCGATGATGCGAGCCATGGTGCGGACCGCTTCGACCGGGAAGCGGCCCGCGGCGGTCTCGCCGGACAGCATGACCGCGTCGGTCCCGTCGAAGATGGCGTTGGCGACGTCGGAGGCCTCGGCGCGCGTCGGCCGCGGGCTGCGGATCATCGAGTCGAGCATCTCGGTGGCCGTGATGACCGGTCGGCCGGCCCGGTTGGCGAGGTCGATGATCTGCTTCTGGATCGCGGGCACGCGCTCGGGGCCGACCTCGACGCCGAGGTCACCGCGAGCGACCATCACCGCGTCGGTGGCATCGATGATCGGCTGGAGCGCCTCGATGGCCTCGGGCCGCTCGAGCTTCGCGATGATGGGCTGCTGACCGCCGAGCTCGTGCACGAGGTCGCGCACGTCGATGATGTCCTGTGGGCGCGCGCACGAACGACAGGGCGATCCAGTCGACGCCGAGGTCGACCATGGTGCGGACGTCCTCGAGGTCCTTGTCGGTGAGGCTCTTGGCCGACACGTCGACGCCCGGCAGGTTGACGCCCTTGCGCGACTTGGCGGTGCCGCCCGCCACGACGCGCGCCGTGCACGCGTTTGCCCTCGACGCGGGAGACCACGAGCCGGAGCAACCCGTCGTCGACGAGCACCAGCGCACCGGGTTCGACGTCCTCGGCGAGCTGCTCGTAGACCACCGGCAGGACCGGGGTCCCCGCCCCGTCGTCGTAGCGGTCGAGGTCGTCCTCGCCGGCGACGAGCACCACCTCGCCACCGTCGGTGAGCTCGACGCCGTCCTTCGGGAGCAACCCGAGCCGGATCTTCGGGCCCTGGAGGTCGCCGAGGCTGCCGACGTTGCGGCCGATGCTGTCACCGATGTCGCGGGCGAGGTCGAGCCGGTCCCGGTGCTCCTCGCGGCGTGCCGTGGGAGAAGTTCAGCCGGACCACGTCGATGCCGGCCGCGATGGCGGCACGAAGCCGATCGGGGTCGTCGAGCGCGGGCCCGAGGGTCGCGACGATCTTGGCGCGGCGCACGTCGGGTCCTGGAGGTCGGGGCGAGGGGGAGCGGAGCGGGGCGTGACCATCCTAGGTGGGTCGTCGCCGCGCCCGGCCGACGCGCTCGGCCAGGCGTCAGGGCTGCCGCTCCTCAGCGCCGGTGTCGTCGTCGGGCCGCGGTCTGGTCACGGCGCGGAGCGGATCGCGGGACACCACGGGCGAACTCGTCCGCCGCGACCCGGATCGCGTCACGGACCGGGTCGGCGACGCCCTCGCCGAAGGAGAGCGCGAACACGTCCTCGCCGAACCCGAGCCGGGTCGGCAGGTCGCGGTCGTCGGGTGTGACGAGTCGGTCCACGGCCGCGCCGACGATGGCGTCGACACGGACCGACCAGGTGACGGCCGCGGAGACGTCGGTCGCCAGGTCCGCCGGCCCGATCCACAGACCGGCGATCGCGGCGACCACCTCGGCGACCGACGTCGAGGAGGTGTCGACGATCACCACGGCCGGGTCCACCTCCTCGTCGATCCCGGAGACGAGGTCGGTCGCCTCCCCGACGTCCGCCACCGCCGCGTCGACCACCACCGTCGACGCGGCCAAGGCGGCGCGCGTCCCGGCACGCCGTCGCGTCCGATCCTCGGTGTCACCCCCGAGGACCAGTCCGATGGGTCGAGCACCGGCCAACTCCGCGGCGGCGACGCCGAGGACGTGCCCGAGCGCCTCCTGATCCAGCTCGAGCAGGTCGACGTTGGCTGGAAGATCCTCCCGCGGGGCACCGATGGCGCAGAAGCGGCTGGCCGGGAACCGTTCGGCGAGGTCGAGCACGGTGCGGACCGCCGGCCCGCCGATCACGCACACCAGGTCGGCGCCCCCGTCCGCGAGCAACGCTGCGGTGTCCGGGACGAAGTCGGGCTCGTCGACCACGACCGGTCGGATGCGCGCGACGTCCCCGACCCGTTCGGCGGCGAGGTCCGCGAGTCGCTCCTCGATCCCCACCGCGGGCAGCACGTTCCCGCCCCCGGTCGCCAGGATCACCGCGACCTGGACACCGCTCGGCGTCGGCTCGGAGCTCTCGGCCGGCGAGGGGGTCGGTGTCGGAGCCGGATCCCCGGTGCCGGTGCACGCCGCGGCGACGAGGGCAGCAGCCAGCAGCCAGGCCACCACGCGGCGGTGGCCGGCACCCGCACCCCGACGGGGCGTTCCCACGCTGGCACCCCTCGCTCCCGCTCGACCGAGCGGACGTCGTGGCGGCCCGCCCGCGGCCCGCGCCCGGTCCGTCCCGAGCGTCGTAGGCTACCGACGACCGGCCGCGCCCTTCGGCGTGGCGGCGACCCTCGACCCGGAGCCAGCGGTGAACGACGTGACCATCCTCGACGACCCGGTCGCCGGGGTCCAGCTGGCGGCGCTCCGCGACGAGCGCACGACCCCGGAGCACTTCCGCCACCACGCGCGCCGGCTCGGGTCCATGCTCGCGTTGCGCGCCGTGCAGGACCTGCCTGCCGAGGCCGGCACGGTCCGGACACCGCTCGGAGATGCGCCGGTGGTCGGGTCCCGGACGCACGATCGTGGCGGTCCCGGTGCTGCGTGCCGGTCTCGGGCTGCTCGGCGGCGTGCACGACGTCCTGCCGACCGCGCTGGTCGGCATGATCGGGCTGGAGCGGGACGCCGAGACCTTCCAGGCCCGGCGGTACTACTTCAAGGTCCCGCCGCTCGAGGGCGCCTGGGTCCTCGTGCTCGAGCCGATGCTCGCCACGGGAGGGTCGGCATCCGACGCCGTCAAGGCGCTCGACGCCGAGGGGGCCGAGCAGGTCATCGTGCTGTCGGTGGTCGGCACCGAGCAGGGCGTCCAGCGGGTCCTGACCGAGAACCCGGGGGTCAAGGTGGTCATCGGCGCGATCGACCCGCAACTCGACGACGACCGCTACATCGTCCCCGGCCTCGGGGACTTCGGCGACCGCCTCTTCGGCACGCCGCACTGAGCAGGATCGCCGGCTGAGGGACGGCACGGGCTGCGCGGCGTCACGGGCCGAGCGGAGCGGCCTCGTCCGGGTCGGACGGGATGTCGATGTCGGCGCCGGGCTGGACGATCTCCGGGCCGGGACGGAGCCCGTCGCCCGACGGCGGCGGCGCCGGTGCGGTCGGCTCGTCGTCCGAGGGGATGTCGATGTCCGGCCCGGGCTGCACGATCTCGGGTCCGGTGCGGATCCCGTCGGCGCGCCCCTCGGCCGGTGCCGGCGGCGTCCCCGCGTCGGGGGCCGGATCCGGGTCGCTCGGCGGTGGCGCGGGATCGACGGGGGCGGGAGGTGCGGCGTCCGGGGCCGGTTCGGTCGGCTGCTGGACCCCTGGGGCCGGCGTCTCGACCGGGGCGGGCGCTGGTGAAGCCGCGACCGGGGCCGGTGCCGGGGCCGGTGCGGCCGCGACGGGCCCGGTGGCGTCGACCTCCGCGGACGCATCGTCGCCGACGGCCTCGGGCGTGGCCGCGTCCCCGATCTCGACGGCGTCCGCGCCGGGTGCCGACGGGCCGGTGGGTGGCGCACCATCGGACAACCCGACGGCGGCCGCGCCCGTGGCCACGACGATCAGGACGGCCCCCGTCAGGAAGGTGGTGACCATCGAGCGGCGCTGGGTGACGGTGGCGCCCATCAGCTGACCGAGCCGCTCGAGGACCTCGAGCGCGTCCACCCGGGCAGCGGCGGCGAGCACCTCGAGGTCGTCGCGGCGCAGCACGAACGAGGGTTCGCGTTCGGCGCCACGCATCCGCCGGACCAGCCGGAGGTAGGCCAGGTAGGCCGCATCCGGCTCGGCCGGGTCGAACCGGGCCTTCTTCGGCCCCGCACGCAGCGCGCCACGCTCGAGATCCACCGTCAGCGGCGTGCGCTGGCGGCGGGTCGTTGGCTCGTCGAGCGTGGTGCTGGGCATCAGCGTTCCTCGGCCGTCACCCGGACCATCGGCCGTTCGGGGGTGCGACTGGAGCAGTGTGCCGCGTGAAAGCTCAACCGGCCAGGAACCGCAGCTGCAGCGTGCGTTCGGGGGCGTCCTCCTGTCACCCGCGCTCCGCGAGCTGCGCGTACTCGCCCGCGTGGTAGGCCAGCGGGGCCCGCTCCGGAGCGTGGCCGAGGTCCACGACCTCCCCGACGACGATGAGGTGGTCCCCGCCGTCGTGCACCTTCCACACGCGGGTGTCGATCCACGCCACCGCGCCGTCGAGGATCGGCGACCCGGTGACGGCGGTGCGGGTCTCGACCCCCTCGAACTGTGCGGCGCCGCTCGGGCGCGACAGGGTCGGCGAAGCCACTCGACAGCTCGACCTGGTCGGCGGCGAGGACCGAGAGCGCGAAGACCCCGCCCGCGCCGACGTGCTCGGCCATCTCCGCGCCTCGGTCGACGCAGACCAGCACCAACGGCGGGTCGAGCGACACCGAGGTCACGCTCGAGGCGGTCATGGCGTGCGGGGTGCCATCGGAGGCGATCGTGGTCATCACCGTCACCCCGGTGACGAAGCGTCCGAGCACCGCACGGAACCGGTCGGTCTCGATGGATGCGCCGACCTCGTGGCCGGGGAGCTGGACCGGATCGTCCCGGGTGCCGGCGATCGTCGCTGGGTCGGGGCCGACCGCGCCGAGGCCGGCGAACAGGTCGTCCTCGAGGTCGCCAGTCCGGCGCGCCGAGGGTGCCCTCCTCGAGGACGAACTCCTCGGTGCCGAAGAACGTCTCGGCCATCTCGTCGGGCGTGTTGAGGAAGAAGCTCTCGGCGCCGATCTGGCTGCGGTGAGCCAACAGCGCCGCACGCTTGGCCGGCAACCAGGGGGTCACGTCGACGACGGTGGTCAGGAGCTCGTCGGGCGTGCCCATCGGCAGGTCGTCGACGCTGGCGATCTCGGCGTCCCCGAACGGCGACGGGAGACCGGCGGCGACGCAGCCCGGTGTGCGCGGCCCACAGCCGGGTCCGGGTCAGCGTGTGGACGTAGCGCTTGGCCACCTGGCACGGCGTCGCCCGGGACGTCGGCAGCCGGGTCGGCGGCGAGCGCCGACGGCCCGGACGGTGACGCGGTGGGCCTTGACGTGGTCGGGGTGGCCGTAGGTGCCGTGGACGTCGTCGGAGACCACCACGTCGGGCCGGACCCGGCGGAGGATGGCGGCGAGCCGAGCCGCTGCCTCGTCGAGGTCGGCGCGGTGGAAGCTGTCCGGGTGGTCGTTGTCGTCGGTGCCGACCATCCCGCTGTCGCGGTAGCCGAGCCAGACGTGCTCGTCGACCCCGAGCGCGGCGATCGCGGCCGCCATCTCCCGCCGGCGGTGGGTGGGCAGGTCCTCGTCGCCGAGGTCGATGCCGGCGAGGTTCTCCCCCGCCTCGCCGCCGGTGCAGGTGACCACCACGGTCCGGGCCCCCGTCGCCGACGCCCGCGCGAGGACGCCACCACAGGCGATGGATTCGTCGTCGGGGTGCGGGTGCACGCACAGCAGCGTCCGACCAGCGTCCACGTGGGTCCCTCCTCCGGCGTCCGCCCGGGGCGACCGGGCTCCGGACGACGGTAGCCTCGCCGCGGTCCTGGTCGCGTCCCGCGTCGGGGCGTCACCCACGGTCCGGATCGCCGCGTGCCCCCGTCCGCCGACCCTTCGATCACGCCCGCCTCCGGCGAGGTGGTGTTCGTCGACGACGCCACCGAGGTCGGCCCAGCGCTGCGCACCGTGGCCGCCGAGACGGTCGGCGTCGACGTCGAACGCGCGGACGCGGACCACTACTTCCGCCGGGCCGCGCTCATCCAGGTCGGCACCGCCGACCGCTGCCTGCTGCTCGACGGTGTGAGCATCGACCGGATGCCGGAGCTCGACGAGTTCCTCGACGATCAGCGCGTGGCGGTGCTGCACGCGCTCGAGAACGACCTCGACCCGCTCGCCCGCAAGGGCGTGTCGCCGGGCCGCCTCGCGGACACCGCGGTCGCTGCCGCGCTGCTCGGGCTGCCGACCGGGTTGTCGTCGCTGCTCGCTCGAGGTGCTCGAGGTGCAGCTGACCGCCGACAAGGAGGCCTACCAGCGAGCCGACTGGGAGGCGCGCCCGCTCTCGGAGGGCATGGCCGACTACGCCGCCGGTGACGTGTTCCACCTCCCCGCGCTGTGGCACGAGCTCGAGGCCCGGCTCGACACCGCCGAGCGCGCCAGCTGGTACGAGCAGGAGCTCGACTGGGTCGTCGCGCGTGCCGCCGAGGACAGCCGGGACTGGACCCGGGTCAAGGGATCGGGACGGCTCGACGCGCAGGCCAAGGCCGTGCTGCGCGCTCTGTGGGAGGAGCGCGAGCGGCTCGCCCGCGAGCACGACATCGCCCCGAACCGCCTCGTCCACGACGACGTCCTGCGTGATCTCGCCGAGGATCCGGCGCGGAGCGTCGAGGAGCTGGTGCGACGCAGCCCCCGACGGCGCGGGCTGCTCCGCGAGCACGCGGCGGACCTGCTGGCCGCGATCGAGCGTGGCCGCGACGCGCCGCCGGAGCCGGCCAGCGAGGGCGGGCGCCGGTGGGCGCCGGAGGACAAGGCCGCCTACGACGCCATGCGACGCGCCCGCGCGGACGTGGCCGAGGACCTCGGCATCGACGCGGGCGTGCTGTGCTCGTCCCGGCCGCTGTGGCGGGCCGTCGCCGGCCGCCCCGAGGACGGGACGCAGCTGTGCGCCCTCGCCGAGCTCCGGCCGTGGCAGACCGAGCTGCTCGTCGACGTCCTGTGGGACGCCTACCGGTCCGGCTTCGAACCGACGACCGCGGACCCCGGGCCCGGCGACGGCGGCGCGAGCGCCCCGACCCTCTGACCGCGCGGCGTCAGCCGGCGGGACGGTCCTCGAGCCGCGCCCTGGAGCGCTCCTGGAGCTTCCGGGCGAGGTTCGAGGGCATCGCGAACTCGACGTCCTCGTCGACCACGAGCACGGTGTCGACCTCGGTGGTCCCCCGCGCGCGGAACCAGTCGATGACCTCCTCGACGAGCACCTCGGGCGCGGACGCGCCCGAGGTCAGACCGACGGTCTCGACCCCCTCGAGCCAGGCGGGGTCGATCTCGGCCGCCTCGTCGACGAGGTAGGCCGGCACCTGACGGTCCTTGCTGACCTCGACCAGCCGCTTGCTGTTGGACGAGGTCTGCGACCCGACCACGAGGATGAGGTCGCAGCCGCTCCGCGAGCACCTTGACCGCGTCCTGGCGGTTCTGGGTCGCGTAACAGATGTCGTCCTTCTTGGGGTTGTGCAGCAGCGGGAAGCGCTGGCGCAGCCGGTCGACGACCGCCGGCGGTCTCGTCCATCGAGAGCGTGGTCTGGGTGATGTAGGCCACCTCGGCGTCCGTCGTCGAGCTCGAGCGCGTCGACGTCCTCGGGGGTCTCGACCAGGCTGATCGATCGCGGGGGCGCCTGCCCCATCGTGCCGACGACCTCCTGGTGGCCCTCGTGACCGATCAGGACGATGTCCTTGCCGTCGCGCGCGTAGCGCCGCGCCTCGTGGTGGACCTTGGTGACCAGCGGGCAGGTCGCGTCGATCAGCGAGTGGCTCAGCCGCTGGCTGTTGGCGAACGCCTCGGGCGGCGAGCCGTGCGCCGAGAAGACCACCACCTCGCCCTCGGGGACCTCGGTCTCGTCCTCGACGAAGACCGCGCCCTTGCGCCGCAGCGACTCGACCACGTGCTTGTTGTGGACGATCTCGTGGCGGACGTAGACGGGCGCGCCGTAGGCCTCGAGGGCCTTCTCGACGATCAGGACGGCGCGGTCGACACCGGCGCAGAATCCGCGCGGAGCCGCGAGCAGGAGGGTGGTGGGGGCCATGCCCCGAGGGTAGCGAGGGGTCCGCGACCGCAAGGCCGCGTCACTCCGGCCGGTGCGATCGCCGTGGCGACGGCACCGCCCGGCCGTGCCAGTCGACGGACGGATCGGCCTCGCCACGCGCCCAGGCGGTGACCCGCTCCGCGGCACGGTCGCGGGTCCTGCGACGATGATCAGCAGCACGTCCTCGGTCCGCAGGATCGTGTCGCCTCGCGGGCACGATCACCCGCTCCGAGCGAGCGACCGCGACCAGCAGCATCCCGGGCGGCAGGGGCACCTCGCGCAGCCACCGCCGGTGACGCTGAGGTCCGCGGTGATGGTCGCCTCGACGAGGTCGGCATCGACCTCGTCGAGCGGCAGCGCCTCGGCCACCGGCGCCCACGCGCGGCCGCACCGCCGTGCAGCCCGAGCCAGTCGATCACCGGCCGATGGTCGTGCCCTGCAACAGGATCGAGACGAGCACGACGAAGAACACGATGTCGAACACGTACGAGCGCATCGGGGTAGCCGGCGGTGATGGGGAAGGTGGCCAGCACGATCGGGACCGCACCGCGCAGACCGCCCCACGCCGATGGCCACCTGCTCGCGCGCACGGCATCCGGAACGGCAGCAGGCACAGGAGGTGGCGATGGGACGGGCCACGAAGGTGAGCACCACCGCGACGAGCACACCGGCCGCGGCGACGCTCGACCAGCTGCGTCGGGAAGACCAGCAGGCCGAGCACAGGAACAGGCCGATCTCGGCGACGTTGGCCAGCCCCTCGTGGAAGTTGCGGATACCCCGTCGGCGCCGATCGGCACTTAGGCCCCGATCAGGAGCCGGCCAGGTAGACCGCGAAGAACCCCGACCCGCCGAGCCCAGCGGCGAGGCCGTAGGAGATCCCCGCGACGGCCAGGGCCAACACGGGGTAGAGCGCCTCGGCCGTGAGCCGGACCGGCGGAGGAGCGCTGCTCCGGCCAGGCCGACGCCGGCCCCGACGAGCAGCCCGACGAGCGGCTGGAGCAACGCGAGCTTGAGGATCTGGCCGCCGCCCGGGTCGCCCATGACGATCTCGAGCGTGGTCAGGGTCACCACGATGGCGACGGGGTCGTTCGCGCCGGACTCGACCTTCAGGATCGCGGCGAGCTGCGGTGGCAGACGGATCCCACGCAGCATCGAGAACACCGCCGCCGCGTCGGTCGAGCCGACGACGGCCCCGATCAGCGCCGCGGTCAGCGAGCTCGACGTCGAGCACGAGCCACACACCGAGCGCGGTGAGGGCCGCCGTGAGCAGCACCCCGACGGTGGCGAGCACCCCGCCGGGCCCGCGGCCCGGCGCAGGTCGGTCGGCTTGGTGGTGAGGCCACCATCGAACAGGATGACCAGGAGGGCGACGACCCCGAGGTTCTGGACGAGCGACGGGTCGTCCAGACGGATGATCGCCAAGCCGTCGTCGCCGACGAGCATCCCGAGGCCGAGGAACAGCAGGGCGGACGGGCGTCTGGATCCGCCGGGTCAAGCCCGGCGACGACGACGGCGAGGGCGAGCAGGACGAGGCGACGAGCACGACGGGGTCGACCGGCAGTCCGACCGACATCACGCACCACCTCCTGCGGCTCGGTCGCGATCCGGGCAGGACGGACCCTACCGTGCGCGGGCTGAACCGGGTTCGTCCGCCCGGCGTGGCAGACTGTGCGACGGCCCGGTCACCGACCGGGCCGTCGACGCGCGAGCCCGCAGACGTCACGGGTCCAGCGCCGGAGGCAGCGGTGCACATCATCATCGGCGGCTGCGGCCGCCTCGGTGCCGAGATCGCCGAGCAGCTCTCGCAGGACCGCGACACCGACGTCGTGATCCTCGACGTCGATCCCGCTGGCCTTCGACCGGCTCGGGTCGGCCTTCAACGGCGAGACGCTCGTCGGCGACTGCACCGACCGCGACGTGCTCGAGCGGGCAGGGGTCGCCAGGGCCGACGGCCTGATCGCCGTCACCCGGTTCGACAACGCCAACCTCATGGCGGTCGAGATCGCCACCCACCTCTACGACGTCCCCCGCACCATCGCGCGGCTGTTCAACCCCGAGCGCGAGGACGTCTACCGCAAGCTCGGGGTCCGGTACGTGTCCGGCACCGGCACCATCGCCAAGCTGTTCCTCAACGAGTTCCGCGAGGAGAGCTTCCCGCTGCACGTGCACTTCGCCGACAGCGACGTCCACCTGGTCGACCTCGAGATCGACACCGGCGGCCACGGCACCACCGTCGAGGAGTTCGAGGTCGACGGGCTGCTGCGCGTCGCCGCGGTCCGCCGCGGCGCCCGGGTGTTCATCCCCGACCGCACCGACCGGCTCGAGCGCGACGACGTGGTCACCGCCGCGATGAAGCCGAGCGCCGCCCGGGCACTCGTCGGGCCTCGTGCGCGACCCCTACGGCCGCGAGCGCGACGAGCTGAGGAGCGCGAGGTGTACGTCGTCATCGCCGGCGGTGGCCGGATCGGCCGCTACATCGCCCGGGACATGACCGAGAAGGGCCACGACGTCACCGTCATCGAGCGCATCGCGTCGCGGTGCGAGGAGCTCGTCGCCGAGACCGACGTGCTCGTCATCGAGGGTGACGCCTGCGACGTCCAGTACCTCGAGCAGGCCCACACCGACCGCGCCGACGCGTTCGTGGCCACCACCCACGAGGACGACGACAACCTCGTCGCCTGCCAGCTCGCCCGCATCGAGTTCGACGTCAAGCGCTCGATCAGCCGGGTCAACTCCCCGAAGAACGTCGAGATCTTCGAGGCGCTCGGCATCGAGGCGGTGTCGTCGACCCGGCTGATCTCCGAGCTGCTCGAGAACGAGTTCTCGGTCGGCGAGCTGATCCACCTCACCAGCCTCAAGGGCGGGCGGGTCGGGCTGGTCGAGCTGCGCATCCCCGACGGCCGCGAGCGCGCCGGCACCGCGCACGGTCGAGGACATCGGCCTGCCGCACGAGGCCATCCTCGTCGTGCATCTTCCGCGGCGACGAGACCATCATCCCGCACGGCGCGACGCGTCATCGAGCCCGGCGACGAGGTCGTGGCGCTGACCACCCCCGAGCTCGAGTCCGCGCCTGGCGGCCGCGTTGCTCGGTGTCCGGCTGATGGAGCGCAGCCGGCGACGCGACCTACCTGCAGGCCGCGGTCCGCGGCGTCGGCGCTGATGGTCGGGCCTCGCCGTCGCGGTGGTGGTCGTCGCCGCGATGATCGCCGGCGTCCTCACCCTCGTGGTGCGCTGACGTGCTGCTGCGTCCCGGTGCCGACGACCTGCGGCTGATCGGCTACTACCTCGGCAAGGTCTTGCTCGGCCTGTCGCTGGTCATGGTGCGTGCCCGCGCGTCGTCGCGGTCGGCGCTCGGCGAGTGGAACTCGCTGACCGCGTTCGTGATCGGCGCGGCGCTGTGCGCCGCGTTCGGCGCGGTCGACCGAGGTGCGGCTGGCGACCCGCCGGCCGCTGACCTGGGCGCACGGCATGGTCACCGTCGCGCTGGCCTGGCTGCTCGGCGCCGTCGCTCGCCGCGGTCCCGTTCCACCTGTCGGGCCACTACGACGACCTGCTGTCGGCGGTCTTCGAGGCGATGTCGGGGCTGACCACGACCGGGCCTGTCGGTCATCAACGACCTCGACCACACCACCTCTCGATGGACCTCTACCGCCACCTGCTGCACTTCGCCGGCGGTCAGGGGATCATCATCGTGGTGCTGTCGCTGTTCGCCGCGGGCGGCGGCGCGCATCGGCACGCTCTACGTCTCCGAGGCGCGCGACGAACGCATCCTGCCGAACTTCATCCGCACCTCGCGGTTCATCTTCCGCGTCGCGGCCACCTACGGCGTGCGTCGGCACCGCCGCGCTGTTCGTCGCCCTGCTCGTCGGCCGGCTTCACCCCGGCCCGCGCCATCTACCACGCGGTCAACCTGTTCCTCGGCGCGTTCGACACCGGCGGCTTCTCGACCGATGCAGGCCTCGGTCGGCCTACTACCACTCGGCCGAGCGTCGAGGCCGTCGTCATGCGTGCTGATGCTGGCCGGGCGCGATCTCGCTTCGGTCTGCACTTCCAGCTGTGGCACGGCGACCCGCGGCAGGTGCTGCGCCACATCGAGACCCGGACCCTGGCGGTGTCGACCAGCGTGCTGTTCGCCGTGGTCTGCTTCGGGCTGCTGCGCTCGCGGCACCTACGACGGGCCGGTGCCGCTGCTGCGCAAGGGCCTGTTCACGCTGGTGGCCGCCATGTCCAGCGCCGGCTACCAGGTCAACGACGGCGCCACCTACCTCAGCGACTGGGGTGTGCTGGCCCCGGCCGCCATCGTCGCGGCGATGGCCATCGGCGGTATGGCGTCGTCGACGGCAGGCGGCATCAAGGCGATGCGCGTCGGCATCGCCGCCAAGACCCTGCTCCACGACGTCAGGAAGCTGCTGCAGCCCGAGTCCGCGCTGGTGGTGACCACCTACCACGCCGGCAAGCGGCAGATCCTGCGCGACAGCACCGCCCGCGCCGCGACCTCGGTGCTGCTGCTGTTCGTCGTCACCTACCTGATCGGCGCGGTCGTGGGGCTCGGCCTACGGCGGCTACGACATCACCCAGACCCTGTTCGAGTCGGTGTCGGCGACCTCCAACATCGGTCTGTCGATCGGCGTCACCGATCCGGCCATGCCGCGCGGGCTGATGGCGGTCTACCTGGTCCAGATGTGGCTCGGCCGGCTCGAGTTCGTCGCCGTGTTCGCCCTGCTCGGCTACCTCGTGTCGCTCGCTCGCGGGACGGGCGTCGACGTGAGCCCGCGCCAGGTCCGCCGCCGTCAGCCGCACCCGTGGCGTCCTCGTGCTGTCGGTGCGTGCTCGTCGACGCTCGTGCTGGCCGGGCACCGAGGCGCTCGTGCGGACCAAGCCGGTGGTCGACACCTCCGAGCTGGTCGTCGAGGGCCTGCCACCGCGGTCGGCGGCGTCGGCCGCGAACCGCGCAGCTGCCTGCGCGGCGTGGACGACGTCCGGCGTCGAGGAGATCCGTCGCCGAGCTGCCGCCCGGACGAGCGCATCAGCTCGCGGCCAGGTCTACGCCTGCCCGCAGGCGTTCGACGGGCTGAGCGTCACCTTCGTCGGCGAGGTGATCGGCGACGTGCTCCACCGCGACGGTGGGGTCTGGGTGCAGGTCAACGACGACGACTACGCGCTCGAGGTCGGCCCGATGGGCCGCCACGACGAGCACCGCGGTTTCAACACCGGGCTGGCGGTGTGGCTGCCGGACGGCCTGCACGAGCACATCTCGGGGGTCGGGCGCCCGGATCGGCGCGGGGACGTGCTGCTGCTCCAGGGCATCGTGCTGCGCGCCGACCCCGAGGACGGCGGCGGCACTCACCCTGCGTGCGCGACGCGGCGCGAGGTCGTCGCTCCGAGCGTCGAGCTCGACGAACCGCTGCACGTCCCGCAGGCGATCGTGGCGGCGTGCTCGGGCGATCGCGGCGGTCGGCGCGCTGCTCTGGTCCCGTCGTCGCCGACGGCGCTGAGCTGAGCCCGCGGTCAGCGCTTGTCGGTCAGCCCGGCCTCCTGGGACGAGGGGCACAGGTGCTCGATCACGCACCGTTCGCACGCCGGTCGACGGGCGAGGCAGGTCCGTCGACCGTGGTGGATCAGCAGGTCCGAGACCTGCAGCCAGCGCTCGCGCGGGAACAGCCGGACGAGGTCGCGCTCGATGCGCACGGCGTCGTCGGCGCGGGTGAAGCGCAGCCGGCGCGCCAGCCGGTGCGACGTGGGTGTCGACCACGACGCCCTCGTGTCGCCCGAACCCGTTGGACAGCACCACGTTGGCGGTCTTGCGGGCCACGCCCGGCAGCGCCAGCAGCTCCGGCATCGTGCCCGGCACCTCGCCGCCGTGCTGCTCGAGCAGGTGACGCGCGGTCGCCTGCAGGTTCTTGGCCTTCTGCCGGAACAGCCCGAGCGAGCCGATCAGCTGCTCGATCCGCTCGAGCGGCCGCGGACGCGACCGCCTCCGGGTCCGGGAGCTCCGCGAACAGGACCTTCGTGACCTCGTTGACCTTCACGTCGGTCGACTGGGCCGACAGCATGGTCGCGACGAGCAGCTCCCACGGGAGGTGAAGTCGAGCGCGATCATGGCGTCCGGCCCGAGCTCCTCGGCGAGCAGGTCGAGGATGACCGGGGCCCGGAGGGTCTTGCCGCGGTCGCGCGTCAGCTCACCTGGCCGGGTCGGCGGGGCGTCGCGTCGGCAGCGTCGAAGGTGGTCATCGGGAGCGGCAGGCTAGTGCCCCGACGCCGCCTCGATCGGGAGGGTGACCGTGAAGGTCGTGCCCTCGCCGAGAGCGCTCTCCACCTCGATGCGGCCACCGTGACTCTCGACCGCGTGGCGGACGATGGCCAGTCCCAGCCCGGTCCCGCCGCTGACGCGGCTGCGCGCCGGGTCGACCCGGTAGAAGCGCTCGAAGATCCGCGACAGGTCCTGAGGCGGGATCCCGATGCCCGTGTCGCGGACGGTGAGCACGCTGCGAGCCACCGCGCGGCGCGACCACCACCTCGACGGTGCCACCGTCGCGGTTGTACTGCACCGCGTTGGCGGTCAGGTTCTTGACGATGACCTGCGAGGTCGCCCGGGACGCCGGCGACGAACGCGCGGTCCGGCGCGACGACCGTCAGCTCGACCCCGCGTTCCTCGGCGCGGTCGAGCAGCCGACCACCGCGCGACGGGCCAGCTCGGCGAGATCGACCGGGACCCGCTCGAGGGGCCCACGCTCCTCGAGTCGACGCAGGTCGAGCAGGTCGTGCACGAGCCGGGCCAGCCGATCGGCCTCTGCGTCGAGCCGGCCGAGCAGCGGCCGCAGGCGATCGAGATCCCCGGCGTCCGCGGTCACGCGCATCGCCTCGGCCAGCGTCCGGATCCCCGTCACGGGGGTCTTCAGCTCGTGCGAGGCGTTGACCACGAAGTTGCGACGCAGGTCCTCGATGCGCTGCTCGCGGGTCCGGTCGACGACGATCAGGAGCGTCTCGTCACCGACCTGCGACGCGATGCCCCGCAGCTCGTGGTCCCCGTGGGTCGTGTCCACGGTCACGGGCACACCGGTGACCTGGACCTCGCGGACGGCAGCCGCGAGGGCATCGCTGCCGACCGCCTCCTGGACCGTGACGTCGCCGGCGTCGGACGCCACTCCGAGCAGTTCCTGGGCGGCGGCGTTCGCCGACAGCAGCCTCGCATCGGCGGAGAACAGCAGCGCCGGGCTGACGAGCGCGTCCACGAGGGCCCGGCGCCAAGGTCGCTCGCGGGCCAGCTTGACTCCACGCCGTTCGTGGGCCGCGCCGAGGGCGTTCAGGAGGACCACGTGCTGCCCCCACGCCCCGCGATCGCGGGTCGGCAGCGGGGTGAAGCGCTGCGACGCCAGCCAGGAGCTCGCGCTGGCGGTCAGCTTCCGCAGCCGCCGACCGACGTCGGACTGGACCGCAGCGGTGGCGGACACGCTCAGGACCGCGGTCCAGACCAGGGCGAGTGGCCGGTCCAGACCGCTCCCGAGCAGGACCCCGCTGACGGCGAGCAGCAGGATGGCCAGGACCCCGAACGGGCTCACGTGTCGGTGAACCGGTACCCGAGCCCGCGGACGGTCTGGATGCGGTGCGGGTCCTTCGGATCGGTCTCGATGCGTGTGCGGAGCCGCCGGACGTGGACGTCGAGCGTCTTGGTGTCCCCCACGTAGTCGCTGCCCCACACCTCGTCGATGAGCTGGCCCCGGGTCAGGACCCGCCCGGCGTGCTCGAGCAGGTAGGCCAGCAGCTCGAACTCCTTCGGGGGCAGCTCGACCGGGTCGCCGTCGACCCGCACCTCGTGGCGGGCACGGTCGAGACGGACGCCGGCTGCTTCGACCGGCGCGGCGTCGTCCACCGCCCCCGCGAGGGGAGCACGGCGCAGGATCGCGCGGATGCGTGCGACCAGCTCCCGCGTCGAGAACGGCTTGGTCACGTAGTCGTCCGCCCCGAGCTCGAGCCCGACGACGCGGTCCACCTCGGCGTCCCGGGCCGTGAGCATGATGATCGGCACGTCCGAGCGGCTGCGCAGGGTGCGGCAGATCTCCGTACCCGACACGTTCGGCAGCATCAGGTCCAGGATGACGAGGTCGGGACGGACGCGCTCCCAGGCGGGGACCGCGTCGGCTCCGTCCTTGACCCACGCCACCTGGAACCCCTCGGCCTCGAGGGTGACGGTGACGGCCTCGGCGATGGACACCTCGTCCTCGACCAGCAGCAGCTTCGGCACGGCACTCGTCTCCAGTCGCCACCAGCCTACGGCGGTATCACGATCGACCCCGGTCGTAGCGGTCGCGCACGACGATCGCGATGGCGTTGGCGGTGAGGGTGATCAGCAGCAGGACCACGATCGCGGCGGCGGACAGCTCGTCACGGAAGGCGGCGGCCGGCTGCCGCGCGAGGGTGTAGATCTGGCCCGGCAGCGCGGTGTAGCCGCCGTACAGCTGTTCGAGGAAGCCACCTCGGGAGACCAGGAACCCGGTCGTGTAGCCGACCACGATCAGCGGCGCGGTCTCCCCGACGGCGCGCGAGAGCGACAGGATGGTGCCGGTCAGGATGCCCGGGACCGCTGCCGGCAGGACCAGCCGGCGGGTCACCTGCCACCTCGTGGCACCAGCCCCGTAGCCCCCCTCGCGGAGGGCCTTCGGGACCGATCGGACGGCTTCGGACGCGGTGATGATCACGATCGGCAGGACCAGCACCGCGACGGTCAGGGCGCCCGAGACCACCGTGCTCCCGCCGGTGAGGTTCGCGAGGCCGGACGTCGTCCGGGTGTCGGGTCCGAGCAGCCGCACGAAGACGGCGAGGCCGAGCAGCCCGTAGACGACCGAGGGCACCCCGGCCAGGTTGCGGATGTTGACCTCGATCAGGCGCGTGACGCGGTTCCGAGGCGCGTACTCCTCGAGGTAGACGGCCGTGGCGATGCCGATCGGGAACGCGAGCACCACGGTGAACACCGCGATCGTGACGGTCCCACGGATGCCCTGCGAGATCCCGAAGGCCGCGGGATCGGACGAGGTCGCGCTCGTCAGGAAGTCCGCCGGCCGGCCCGTCAGGATCGGCAGCGACCGAGCGGCCACGTCGAACAGCAGGAGCGCGAGGATCACCAGCGACACGAGCAGCGACCCGAGCATCACGAGCCGCACGAGCCGGTCGTAGGCACGGACACGCCGGTCGAACGCCGACCGCACACCACGGCGGAGGTCGGGGACCGTGCCGACGTCGACCGCCATCAGTAAGCCTTCCGGTGGCGCCGCACCACGCGGTCACCCGCGAGGTTCAGCACGAACGTGATCAGGAAGAGCACGAGCCCGACGAAGAACAGCGACTCGAAGGCGTACGCCCCGCCGGCGACCTGGTCCGTCCCCGTCGCGAGCGACGCGATGGCACCGGTCAGGGTCTGCCCCTGTCCGAGGGGGTTCACGCCGAACAGTGCACCACCCGCAGCGCCCGCGGCGAGCGCGACGACCATCGTCTCGCCGATCGCGCGGGAGACCGCGACGATCACGGCCGCGACGATGCCCGACACCGCGGCCGGGACGACCACGCGCCAGACGATCGTGACCTCGCGCGCCCCGAGCCCGGCGGCAGCCTCACGCAAGGTCCCCGGGACCGCCCGGAGGGCGTCCTCGGCGATGGACGCCACGAGCGGGGTCACGAGGACCCCGACCCCGATGCCCGCCGAGGTGAGGTTGAACTGCCCCGTGCCTGGGAACACGCGCTGGACGATCGAGGGGTTGATGAAGGTCAGGGCGAAGTACCCGAGGACGATGGACGGCACGCCGGCGAGCACCTCGAGGATCGGCTTCAACAACCGGCGCGCCCTCGGATCGGCGTACTCGGCGAGGTAGACGGCCGCCCCGAGACCGAGCGGCACCGCGATGGCCATCGCGATCACGCTGACCAGGACCGAGCCGACGATCAGGGTGCGGACGTCGAACAGGTCCCGTCGAGGGAACCAGCCGACCTCGAGGAGCGAGCCGAGGTCGACCTCCCGCAGGAAGCCGAGCGCGCCACCGAGGAGGGAGTGGACGATGGCCACGCTGACGACGACCGACAGCAACGCCGCCGCCTGCAGCGTGAGGCCGATGGCGCGCTCCCTGCGGCGACGGCGCGGATCGCCGGCCAGGTCCACGCCGGCGAGGGTGCCGCTCACCGGTCCGCCCACGTCTGGCCGGTCGCAGCCCAGTCGGCACCCGGGATGTTGACGTACCCGGCAGCGGCGACGGCGTCCCTGCCCACATCGCTGAGGTAGAGGTCCACGAAGTCCCTGACCGCGGCGTTGCGCTCGGCGCTGGCGTTCGACACGTAGATGTAGAGCGGACGGGCCAGCGGGAACTCGCCGGAGGCGATGGTCTCCTCGTCCGGAGCGACGCAGCCGTCACCACCGTCGACCTCGAGCGCCTTCAACGCGCCCTGGTTCTCCGCGTAGAAGGCGTACCCGACCCACCCGAGCGAGCCTGGGCTGCCCGAGATGCCGTCGACGATGACGTTGTCGTTCGGCGAGGCGGTGTAGTCGGGTCGTGCCTCCCCGTCCTGCCCGCGCTCCTCGGCGAGGTCGTCGAAGACCAACTCGACGAAGGTGTCGTAGGTGCCCGACTCCTCACCGGGCGCGGTGACCTGCAGCGGCTGGTCGGGGTAGGGAGCGTTGGCCGCACCGAGCTCGGCCGCGAGGTCGTCAGCATCGGACCAGCTCGTGAACCCGGTCGATTCCGGACCGAGCAGCGCGTAGAGATCCGCGACGTCGAGGCAGACGACCGCGTCGTTGTCGGGGTGGGTCAGGACCGTCAACCCGTCGATCGCGACGTAGAGCTCGGTGTGGTCGACACCGTTCGCCTCGCAGGCCGCCGCCTCCTCGTCCTTGATCGGACGGGACGCGTCCTGGATGTCGGCCTCGCCGTTGCAGAAGGCCGCGAAGCCGTCGCCGGTGCCGGGGCCGGAGACCGAGATGCCGACGTCGGGGTTGTCGGCGTTGAAGGCCTCGGCCACGAGGTTGGTCACCGGTTCGACCGTCGACGAACCGGTCACGACGATGGTGTCACCGGCACCGGTCGCGCCGTCGGTGGAACCGGAGGTGGTCCCACCCTCGGCGGCTGCCGGGGCGGGTTCGTCGCCCTGCACGCTGCTGGCGCAGGCGGTGGCGACCAGGGAGACGGCCAGGAGGGCCGTGCTCAGTCGGGTCGCTGCGAGGGGGTTGCGCACGGGTGTCGCTCCTCAGCTGGATCGGTGTGTGGGTGGCTCGTGGGCGTCGCTCAGCCGAACCGGCCGGCGATGTAGGCCTCGGTCCGAGGGTCCGCGGACGCGGTGAAGATGGTCTCGGTCCGGTCGAACTCGATCAGCTCGCCGGTGCGGTCCCCGGTCGTGTCGTCGACGTCCACCGACAGGAAGGCGGTGCGGTCCGAGACCCGCGCGGCCTGCTGCATGTTGTGGGTGACGATCACGATCGTGTAGTCGTGTCGCAGCTCACGCATCAGCTCCTCGATCCGCAGCGTCGCGATGGGGTCGAGCGCCGAGCACGGCTCGTCCATGAGGATGACGTCCGGCTGCGTCGCGATGGCTCTGGCGATGCACAGCCGCTGCTGCTGGCCACCCGACAGCGACAGCGCGGACCGCCCGAGCTCACCCCCGACCTCGTCCCACAGCGCCGCGTCCCGGAGGGCGCGCTCGACGGTGTCGTCGAGGTCGCGGGGCTTGCCGGCCAGGCGGGGACCGAACGCGACGTTGTCGTAGATCGACCGGGGGAAGGGGTTCGGCTTCTGGAACACCATGCCGATCCGGCGGCGCACCTCGACCGGGTCGACGCCCTTGGCGTACAGATCCTGCCCGTGGTAGGTGACGCGGCCGGTGACACGCGCCCCCTCGATCAGGTCGTTCATCCGGTTGAAGGTCCGCAGCAGGGTCGACTTCCCGCAGCCCGACGGTCCGATGAGCGCGGTGATCTCCCGCGCGGGGATCGCGAAGCTGATGTCGCGGACGGCCTGGAACGGGCCGTAGTGCACCCCGACGCCCTCGAGCGCGAGGACCGGGTCCGCGACCGGCGCCACCCGTGCCGGCGCGGGGTCGTCGAGCAGCTGGAGGTGGGGGTGGAGATCGTCGGGCACGTGGCTCTCCTCGGGACGAACCACGGTCCGCACGGAGCTGTCGGTCGGCATCGCTGCCTCGCGTTCTGGTCGGGTGCGGGGACTCGTGCGGCGAGTGTCGGGGCGCCGGGTGAACGGACGGTGAACGCTGGCTGACACGTCGGGGGCGTCCGGCTTGCGTGTGCGGGGCCGGTCCGGCGACGCTGCGCGGTGCGGGTGGTCCGATCGGACCGCCCCGCCCGGTGGCCCCGTCCGCGCGGCCGGCAGGAGGAGACAGCTGGTGGCAGCCCGAGCCCCGCAGCCGGATCGTGGGGGCCACCTCTGGGCCAAGGACCGGGAGGCCGTGTCCGCCGACGGGACGCGCATCCGCTACACGGTCCTGTCCGCCGACCGTGATCTGCCGTGGCTGGTGCTCTGTCCGGGGTTCATGTGCCCCGACAACTTCTGGGCCACGCTCGGACCGACCCTCGCCGAGACGCACCGGGTGCTCATCCTCAACTACCGCAGCATGGGCGCGTCCGGTGACCCGCGCCCTGCCGGCTACCGCACCCGCCACCTCAAGCCCGCCGACTACACCATCGAGCGGATGGCCGACGACGTGCAGGCCGTGATCGAGGCCGAGGACGCGGACGATGTCATCGCCGTCGGACACTCGATGGGGTGCCAGGTCGCGTTCCAGCTGTGGCGGCAGACACCGGACCGCGTGTCGGCGCTGGCGCTCGTCACCGGCCCGTACGCCTCGCCGCTGCACACCTTCTACGGCAGCAAGATCGGCGTCCACCTGTTCCCGTTCGCCTACTACGGCATCCCGCTGCTGCCGCGGCCGATCCAGCGGGCGATCACCCGGCTGCCGCGCCTGCCCGGTGCCATGCCGATCGCGCGGCTCGCCCGGGCGCTCGGTCCGCTCACCCCCGACGACGGGATGGACCTCTACTTCCAGCACTTCGGCGAGGTCGACCCGCTGATCATCCTCAAGATCGTCCGCGGGATGCACGAGTTCGACGCGGGCCCGTGGTTGTCGGAGGTGGACGTCCCCGTCCTCATCCTGGTCGGCGGGCGGGACACCTTCTGCCCTCCCGAGCTCGGCGAGGCGATGCTCGCGGTGCTCCCGGACGCCGAGCTCGCGCTGATGCCCGACGCCACGCACGGCGCCCCGATCGAGCTCCCGCTCGAGATCGCCGATCGCATCAGCGACTTCCTGCACCGCCGGCTGGGTCGCCCCGCCGTCGACCCCGTCGGCGATCCCGCCGCCATCACGCCACCGCGCGAGGTCGCCCGCCCCATCCGCCCGGCCTGAACCGGTCGGTCGATCAGCAGGCTCGGCGACCGGCTGCCCGGTCGCCGAGCGCCGCGAGGGCCGCCCCGAGCTCGCGCAGCCGGTCGGGGACGGCGGTGTAGTTGACGAACCGTCCGCACCGCTCCCCCGTCACCAGGCCCGCCTCACGCAGGACCTTGAGGTGGTGGGACACCGTGGGTTGGCCGACGCCGAGCTCGTCGACGAGGTCCCCGCAGGTGCACACGTCACGGTCGGCGAGGTGGTGCAGCAGCTGGCGCCGCACGGGATCGGCCAACACCGACAGGGCGTCGAGCGCGTCGGCGGTGGGGCGGGTCGACGTCGTCACGGGACCTCCGTTCGGGCGGCACGGTGGGCGTGGTCAGCAGCAGGCGGGCGTGGCTCCGGCGGGGACCGGTTCGGCGTCGGCCGGGCGCATGCGGTCCGCGTCGGCGAGCACGGTGTAGACCTCCCACGGCGCACCGTCGGGGTCGTGCACCCAGACCTTGTCCTGGGTGGCGTAGCAGCAGGTCTCCGCCGACCGTTCGTCGGTCGCGAGTCCCGCGGCACCCAGCCGCGCGCCGGTCGGCCGCCACCTCGTCGGTGGAGCCCACCTCGACACCGAGGTGGTTCAGGCTGCCGCCGGGCGCGTCGACCGACTCGATGAGCACCAGCTTGAGCGGAGGGTCGGCGATCGCGAAGTTGGCGTAGCCGTCGCGGACCTTGGCGGGTTCGGTGCTCGAAGAGCGCGCCGTAGAAGCCGATGGCGGCCTCGAGGTCGGTGACGTTCAGGGCGAGCTGCACGCGGGACATGACGTGTCCTCCGGTTCGGTATCGTATCGATGGTCATCGATGGACTCGACGCTACGACTCCCATCGACGGTTCGTCGATACCACGTGCGCAGAACGCATCGACGCATGTCGATGAGTTCTGCGGCGCGGAGGTGCGAGCAGCCCGGCTCAGTACGCGATGGACGCGTACTGGCGCAGCTTGCTGAAGCGGTGCCGGGCCTCGATGAAGCGGACCGTGCCGGACTTCGAGCGCATCACGAGCGACTGGGTCGTCGCCCCGTTGCTGTGGAAGCTGACGCCGCGCAGCAGCTGGGAGGGTGTGATGCCGGTGCACGCGAAGAACGCGTCCTCACCGCGGACGAGGTCGTCGGCGGTGAGCACCTGGGTGAGGTCGTAGCCGGCGTCGATCGCCCGGCCGCGCTCCTCGTCGTTGCGCGCCCACAGACGACCGAGGTGCTCGCCGTCGAGGGCCTTGACGGCGCAGGCGGCGATGACGCCCTCCGGCGTCCCGCCGATGCCGAACATGATGTCGACCTCCGGCCGGTCCTCCCAGGCGGCCAGGATGGCGCCGGCGACGTCACCGTCGGTGATCAGCTGGAGCCGGGCACCGGCCTCGCGGACCTCACGCTTGGCGTCCTCGTGGCGGTCGCGGTCGAGCATCATCACCGATAGGTCCCGCACCTCCTTGCCCTTGGCCTTGGCCACGGCGGCGAGGTTCTCGGTGAGCGGCGCGTCGAGGTCGACCACGCCCTTGGCCTCGGCGCCGACGACGATCTTCTCCATGTAGACGCAGGGGCCGGGGTCGAACATGGTCCCGGTCGGCGCGGCCGCCAGCACCGCGATCGAGCCGGGGCGCCCCTCGGCCAGCAGCCGGGTGCCGTCGATCGGGTCGACGGCGATGTCGACCTTCGGCGGGGCGCCGGTGCCGACGGACTCGCCGTTGTAGAGCATCGGGGCCTCGTCCTTCTCGCCCTCCCCGATGATGACGGTGCCGTCCATCTCCACGGTGTCGAGCACCTGGCGCATCGCGTCGACGGCGGCCTGGTCCCCGTCCTCCTTGGCGCCGCGTCCCTGCCACCGGGCGGCGGCCAGCGCGGCCGCTTCCGTGACGCGGACGATCTCGATGGCGAGGTTGCGGTCGGGCTTCTCGACGTTCACATCGACCTCCGAGGGCGCGGCCGGGACGGCCGGGACGGGACGCTCTGCACCCTAGTGAGGTGCCCCCGCCACCGGTCACCGACGTCGGGGCCGCACGGTGCGGGGCAGGTCGGTGTCGAGGTCGGGCAGCCGGCCCGTCTCCGCCTGGCTGCGGAGCGCGTCGTTCTCGAACGCCACCCGATCCCGCAGGTCCCCCCGGCGCCGTTGAACAGCTGCTTGAGCAGGCGCACGGTGGCCACGTCGCGCGAGGCCACCTCGGTCAACCAGGCCCGGGCGGCGTCCTCGGCCCCACCCTCGGGCGTCAGGCGCTGGACGAGCCCCGCGGCGTGCGCCTCCTCGGCCGACACGTCCCGGGTGGACAGGACCCAGTCCTTGGCCGTCCCGAGCCCCACCAGGCCCACGGTCCGCGCGACACCGACGGGGATGCCGTAGCGGGCACCGGGGAACCGGAACGTCGCTCCCTCCCCCGCCGCACGCAGGTCGCAGGCAGCGGCCGCTTCGGCGCCGCCGCCGACCGCGTAGCCCTCGACGGCCGCCGCCGTCGGCACCGGCAGGTTCGTGAGCAGCTCGTAGACGACGGTGAACAGCTCCATGCGGCGGCGGCCGTCCCCGGTGTCCTCCCGCACGTCGGCGCCGGCGGAGAAGTGCCCTCCGGCTCCCGTCAGGAGCACCCCGCGGAGGGCGTCGTCCCCGGCCGCCCGGTCGAGGACCTCGGCGAGCGCGGCGAGCATCGCGCTGTCCATGGCGTTGCGCGCGTCGGGCCGGTCCAGGGTGATCCGGAGCAGCTCCCCCTCCGGCAGGGCTTCGCGCTCGGTGTGGACGGGACCGGACACGACGGCTCCTGACGGCGACGGGTTCGTGGGTCGGAGGCTACGCCGAGCGGTCCGGACGGTCGGCGCTGCCGAGCCGAGGAGCGTGCCGTGGGTAGCCTGCTGCCATGTCCGATGCCACGCGCGCTCGTCTGGCCCAGCTGGTCCGGCACGGGGATGCCGACCTCGCCGAGGCCGCGCTGCTCGTGGCCGCGGAGGCCACCCCCGACCTGCCCGTCGAGGCGATGCTGCTCCGCATCGACGCGTTGGCCGACACCGTGCGGGTCGAGGGCTTCCGGGCCAGCGGCGACGGCTCCCACGACGGGCCGGCGCTCGCGGCCGCCTTCGCCGCCCGAGGGTTCCGTGGTCACGCGGGTGACGGCCGGGTGCCCGACGATGCCCTGCTCGACCGGGTGCTCGACCGGCGCGTCGGTCTGCCGATCACGCTGTCGATCCTCTACGTCGCGCTGGCCAAGCGGCTGCACGTCGGCGCCTTCCCGATCGCCCTGCCCGGGCACGTCGTCGTCGGGATCGGTGGCGCCGAACGCCCCGTCGTGCTCGACCCCTTCCACGGCGGGGTCGAGCTCGACGAGGCTGCGGTCGCGACGCGGGTCGAGGCCGCCACCGGGGGCCAGCTCGCCTTCCGCCGTTCGATGCTGCGTCCTGCACCCGGCGGCGATCGTCGTGCGGCGGCTGCTGAACAACCTCACGCGGGACTACACCCTCGCGAAGGCCCACCGGGACGCGCTCTGGACCGTCGAGCTGAAGCTGGTGCTCCCGAACGGCCTGCCCGACGACCACCGTGTCCGCGGGCGGCTGCTCGACCAGCTCGGCCGCTTCGACGAGGCGGCTGCCGCCTACGAGACCTACCTCGAGCTGGTCGGCGGGGACGGTCCGGACGCCGCCGAGGTCCGCCACCACGCCATCGCGTCACGGGCCCGGCTGAACTGACCGCCCGGCCGGATGGTCCGGACCGCGCCGTACGCTCCAGCACGCCGTCCGCGCCGTCCGCGCCGTCCGCGCCGCCGCCCGGAGCCGCCCGTGACCGTCCCGCTCACCGACTCCCCGACCCCCGCGCTGCAGCGCGGTGGCGTCCGCGCCGCCGTGGCCGCCGTCCTGCTCGCCGCGATCTGGTGGGCGGCGTTCCTGACCGAGGTGCTGCCGTTCTTCCTCACCACGACGGTGGGTGGGGTGCTCACCGGTCTGGCGGGGCTGTGGGTTCGCCGCGGCGTCCGGGGCTGGCACCCCGGGGAGACCGAGCGGCGGACCTTCCCGACCTACCGCGTCACGCCGGGCCAGGCCGTGCTCGCGCTGGTGGTCGCGGTCGTCCACCTCGGGGTCGGGCACGGGTTGTTCGCGCTCGGCAGCCTGGTCCTGCCCGAGATCACCGCCACCGCCGCCGAGGTCTACGGCCGCGCGGCGTCCGTGCCGCTGTGGGTCGGCGTCCTGCTCGGCGGGTTCGTCACCGCGCCACTCGAGGAGATCTTCTGGCGGGGGGCGGTGCAGCCGCTGACCGGGCCGCTGCTGACCTCCCGCGTGCCGTGGCTGACGCGTCTCCCGGTCGGCCGGCTGCTCGGCACCACCCTGCTCTACACCCTCTTCCACGTCGCGACCGGCCAGCTCGCGCTGATCTTCGCCGCGGCGCTCGGGGGCCTGGTGTGGGGGTGGCTGCTCGACCGGACCGGGTCGGTCGGCGCGACGATGATCGCCCACGGGGCGTGGACGGCACTGATGCTGGTCGTGCCCCCGGCCGGGACCTAGACGTGCGACGACCTCCGCGCGGTGCAGGCGCGGAGGTCGTCGAGCCGAGCGGAGCGGTCCGGTGACGGACCGGGGCACCCGGGGCCTAGAAGATGGAGGCGGCGTGCTCGGCCAGTGGCGACCGGACCCCCTTGGACAGGGTGACGTGGCCGAACAGCGGGCTGCCCTTCATCTTCTCGATCAGCGCAGCCATGCCGCCGTAGGGCGAGATGTAGGGGTTGTCGACCTGCCCGAGGTCGCCGCAGAACACCACCTTCGAGCCCTGCGCCATCCGGGTCAGCACGACCTTGAGCGCCGACAGCTCGATGTTCTGCGCCTCGTCGACGACGACGAACTCGTCGGTGATCGAGCGTCCACGCAGGTAGGTGATGGCCGCGAGCTCGAGCTGCCCACGGTCCTGCAGCGACTCGATGGTCGACTGGATCTGGCGGTGCTCGCGCCCGTCGCCGCGACCGGAGGTGCCGTCGTCGCGGCGCAGCAGCGCGTAGAGGTTGTCGTGGACGGCCGCCATCCACGGCGCGAGCTTCTCGTCGAGGTCGCCCGGGCAGGTAGCCGACCTCCTGACGACCGACGGCGATGAGCGGCCGGTAGACCGACAGCCGCCGGTAGGCGGTCGCCTCGAGCACCTGCTCGAGGCCGGCGGCGAGCGCCAGGAAGGTCTTGCCCGTCCCCGCCATGCCCATGAGCGACACGCACGGCACGTCCGGGTCGAGCAGCAGGTCGATCGCGAAGGTCTGGCGGACGTCGCGGGGCGCCATGCCGAACACCTGCCGGTGCCCGCCGACGCGGTGCACGGTCGCCAGGCCGTCGTCGTCGACGTCGAGCACCCGCCCGAGCCCGGAGCTCGACCGACCGGACCGCAGCACCAGGCAGGCGTTCGGCCACAGGGTGCGGACGCCCGCGCCCGTCGAGGTCGAGCTCGACCTCCTCGAGCTGGACCTTGCCGTCCCGGTGGAGCGCGGTCGAGGACGTCGCGCGTCGACCTCGAGCTCGAGGATGCCGGTGGTGTGCTCCTCGGTCCGGGCGGTGTCGCCGAGGTAGTCCTCGACGGTCACCCCGAGCTGGCTGCCCTTGATGCGCAGCGCGGTGTCCTTGGTGACGAGCGTGCCGTGCAGGCCGATCGCGACCGCGAGGATGCGGTGGTCGGGCTTGTGCGGGTCGAGGTAGGGCGGCAGCGGCACGTCGACGTGGTTCGACTCGATGCGCAGCGTCCCACCCGACGGCAGCGGCTGCGGCGTCGCGCAGCCCGCCACCGTTGGCCTCCCGCAGCGTCTCGATGGTCCGCAGCGCCGCGCGGGCGTTGCGCCCGACGTCGTCCATCGCCGTCTTCTTGCGGTCGAGCTCCTCGATGACCACGAGCGGGAGGACCACGTCGTGCTCGTCGAAGCGGAGGACGGCGTCCGGGTCGGCGAGCAGGACGCAGGTGTCGAGGACGAAGGTTCGCGGTCGTGCGGGTATCGCGGGCATCGGCAGCTCCCCAAGCGGGCGGTCGCCAGCGACGCGATCGCCGCGACGGAGCCCGGAACGTCGAACGCCGCCCCGAGTGGGGCGGCGTGATCATCGCGGTGAGGGTCGGGCGGGAGCCGGGGAGCGCGTCCTCGACCCCCTCGTCCGAGGGCAACGTGGGGACCGTGTCGGGGACCCACCCGGCTGCGACCTCGTCGACCTCCGAGGCCGGGCAGCGACGCCCCGGTGGCGGCCCCGCGTCGACGGCGGGTTCGGGGTCGGGGACGCAGCGGGTCGGTCGGGGTCGGCACGTCGGCGTCGCCTCGGGTGCTCGGTACGGGTGGCGGTCCGGACGCCGACCGACGGTAGCGACGGCTCCCCCGGGAACCGCGCAACCTCGACGAGCGCCGCGGTGTCCATCGGCCCGACATCGGTGACCGAGGCGGCGCGGGTCTCCGCCGGTCAGCGGCCGTAGCGGCGGGTCCGCTGCGCGTACTCGCGCAGGGCCCGGAGGAAGTCGACGCGGCGGAACTCGGGCCAGAACGCGTCGCAGAAGTGGAACTCGCTGTGTGCCGACTGCCACAGCAGGAAGCCCGACAGCCGCACCTCGCCCGAGGTGCGGATGATCAGGTCGGGGTCCGGCATCCCCGTGGTGTAGAGGTGGTCGCCGATGTCCTCGGGGCGCAGCTCGGCGGCGATCTGCTCGAGGCGAACGACCGTGAGCGGCGGCGTCGAGCAGCAGCGACCGCAGCGCGTCGGTGATCTCCTGGCGGCCGCCGTACCCGACCGCGATCTGGACCCGCATCCCCTCGTGGTCGGCTGTGGACTCCTCGGCCTCCTTCAGCCGCTGGCGGGTCTCGGTCGGCAGCAGGTCGAGCGCGCCGACGACGGTGACCCGCCACCGCCGGGTCGGCGTTGCCCTCGCCGCAGGCCAGCCCGTGGACGGTGTCCTCGATGATGCGCAGCAGCGGTGCGACCTCGTCGTCCTCGCGATCGAGGTTGTCGGTCGACAGCAGCCACAGGGTCACGTTCGGGATGCCGATCTCGGCGCACCAGCCGAGGAAGGGTTCGATCCGCTGGGCGCCGGCGAGGTGGCCATCGGCGACGTGGGCGAGGCCGCGCTCACGCGCGAACCGGCGGTTGCCGTCGAGGATGACGCCGACGTGCTGGGGCATCGGCGCGCCCGCGAGCTCGCGTACGAGCGATCGCTCGTACACCCGGTAGAGGAGGTCGGAGGCAGCCACCTGCCGAGGGTAACGCCGGTTCCCCGCTGAGCTGCGGCGCGGCGGCGGCCCGCACCGCCCGCCGAGGATCGCCGGACGGGTCGTTCCTGGCGGCCGAGCCATCGGCCTGCTACCCTCCCCGCTCCAACGCCCGGGCGCCATCGCGACCGGGCGTCGCTCGTGAGGCGGTCCGGGACCCGCTCGGTCGCGTCGGCCACCGTCGACGCTCTCGCTGGTCCCGCGTGACATCCGCCCACCGCGACATCGCCGACCCACGGCCACCGCCGTGCCTCGACAGACCGACAGGAGCTCCTCATGGCCGAGACGTGGCTGAGCCAGGACGCCTACGACCGCCTCCAGCGCCGAGCTCGAGCAGCTCGACGACCGAGGGTCGCGAGAAGCATCTCCGCCGAGATCGAGGTCGCCCGTCAGCACGGGGACCTGCGCGAGAACGCCGAGTACCACGCGGCCAAGGACGAGCAGGGGAAGATGGAGGCGCGCATCCGCCAGCTCCAGACCCTGCTGCGCGACGCCAAGATCGGCGAGCCCGAGGGGACCGACGTGGTCCGTCCAGGCCTCGTGGTCGCAGCTCGACGTCGAGGGCGACGACGAGACCTACCTGCTCGGCAGCCGCGAGGACGAGCACGACGAGTTCGACATCCTGTCGGCGTCCTCGCCGATGGGGACCGCGATCACCGGCGCGAAGGTCGGCGACACCGTGACGTTCACCACCCCGGCGGGCGGCGCATCGAGGTCACCGTGAAGGACATCCGCCAGCCGTGACGGCGTCGCCTCCGACGAGGGGCGTGGCGTCCGGACGGGCGCGAGGGCCCCGGGGCTGACTAGCCCGAACGGGTGAGGCCGAACGGCCCGAGAAACCACCCGCGGGACGGCGGACAGCGGCGGCCGTACGGGCGACCCTCTCGGACGAGAGCGAGCCGCCCCGACCGTCGCTCACGGAGGCACCCCCGTGAACCCCGCCCCTCAGCGCCAGATCCCGTCGCGACGGGGACCGAGGGCACCTCGACCGCCCTGGCGACGGTCCTCGTGGCTGACGGCCGTCCGGTCGTCCGCGCCGGTCTGGCGGCCATCCTCGGTTCCGCCGAGGTGGCGCTCACCGGCGAGTGCGCGCTGACCGAGACGGTCGAGGCCATCACCAGCGGGCAGCCCGACGTCCTCGTCGTCGGGCTGCGCGAGGACGACCCCGAGACCTTCCGGGTGGTCGCCACCGCCAAGGCCGTCCACGAGCCCCTCCACGCCCTCGTCGTCGCCGACGGCGGCCACGGTCATCGACCTGCGAGAGGCCGTGATCGCCGGCGTGGACTCGTTCCTGCTGTCGTCGGTCTCCGCCGACGACCTGCGCGACGCGGTCGAACGCACCGCCCGCGGCGAACGGATCGTCTCCCCGTCGATCGCGATGCAGCTGGCGGGTTCGTGGCGCCAGGAACCGCGCGAGAGCGGCGCCTCGGCGCTGACCTCGCGGGAGCTCGAGGTGCTGCAGCTGCTCGCCGAGGGCCTGACCAACCAGCAGGTCGGCACCCGGCTCGGGCTGTCCGCCCGCACCATCAAGACCCACGTGCAGAACCTGCTGGTCAAGCTCGACGTCCCGGACCGTACGGGCGCCGTCGCTCGCGCGTTCCGCCTGGGGCTCATCCGCTGACCGCTGCTGGCTAACGTCCGCTCCGCACCCGCAGACGTCGGGCGCGAGGGAGCGGCGGATCGTGCCCAGCATCGTGGAGCTCGCCGACGGGGTCCTCCAGGTCGCGGCGCAACCGGGGATCAACGTCTGGGTCCTGCGCCACGACCCGGGCGTGGTCCTCGTCGACGCGGGGTTGGCCGCTCCGGGGCTGGTCCGGGCGCTACGCCGGCTCGGCGTCGCGCCGCGGGACGTCACGGGCGTCCTGCTCACCCACGGCCACCCTGACCACGCGGGCGGGTTGGCGCGGCTGCGTCGGGCCGGTGGCGACGGGTGGGTCCGCGTCGGCGAGGGCGACCTCGCCACGGTGCGGGGGCTCGCCCCGCAGCCGGACTCGGATCCCTCGACCCGCCTCGGTCGGGTGATCAACCGCCTCCCTCCCCCACCGGGGTTCGGTCCGACCGACCCGGTCCCGACCGCGTCCGGGTTGCGCGACGGCGACCACCTCGACGTCGCGGGCGGGCTGCACGGTGGTCGCGACGCCGGGTCACAGTCCCGGACACGTCGCCTTCCACCTGCCCGCGCACGGGGTCGTCATCGGGGGCGACGCGTTGTTCAACCTCTTCTCGCTGCGGCCGGCGCCGGGGTTCCTGTGCTCGGACGTGCCGGCCAACCACCGGGCGATCGGCACGATCGCCGACCTCGGCCGAGCACCCTCGGGCTCGCGCACGGCTCGGCGGTCACCGACGACGTCGGGGGCCGGCTGCGGCAGGTCCTCGCCGACGCGCCGTGAACCTGTCCGACGCCATCCGCGACGCTGCGGACCACCTCGCCGCCTCGGGTGTCCCCGACCCCGCCCACGACGCGATCGTGCTCGCGCGCCACGCCCTCGCGGTCGACGACGATCACGACCTCGCGCTCGTCACCGCCCTCGGCGGCGAGGCAGCGGCACGCTTCGAGGCGCTCGTCGCGCAGCGGGCTGCGCGGGTCCCGCTGGCCCACCTCCTCGGCCGGGTCCGGGTCCGCGGTATCGAGCTGCTGGTCGGCCCCGGCGTGTTCGTCCCGCAACCGGAGACCGAACCGGTCATCGACTGGGCCGTCGCCGCAGTCCACGACCTGCCGGTGGACGCCCCGGTCATCGCCGATCTGTGCGCGGGGAGCGGGACCATCGCGTTCTGCCTCGCGAACGAGCTGCCGCACGCGGCCGTTCACGCCGTCGAACGGGACCCCGGAGCCATGGCCTGGGCGGAACGCAACGCCGCGGCCCGCGTCGAGGCCGGCGACCCACCGGTCCACCTCCACCTCGGCGAGGTCGCCGGGTGCCTCCGGGAGCTCGACGGTCAGCTCGACCTGGTCGCGGCGAACCCGCCGTACGTCGCCACGGGCGAGACGCACATCCCCCGGCCCGAGGTCGTCGACCACGACCCGGCGATCGCGCTGTGGGCCGGCGTTGACGGGCTCGACCTGGTGCGCGACATCGAGGTGGCGGCGCGGCGCCTGCTGCGTCCCGGCGGGCTGGTGGTGGTCGAGCACTCCGATCGGCAGGGGCGGACGGCTCCCGCGGTGTTCGAGCGCGCCGGCGGATGGGCCGAGGTCGCCGACCACGTGGACCAGGACGGCCGTGACCGCTTCGTCACCGCCCGCTGGACCGGCCGTCGCTAGCCGCCGGTGCAGCGACGCTGCTCTGCCTCGGGAACCGAACCCAACCCGTACGAGCCTGTTCGCCCGGTCGGGACGTCGTCGATGTCGCCGGACGTCGTCGATGTCGCGCCAGGTCGTTGATGTCGCGCCAGGTCGTTGATGTCGCGGAGTCGTCGATGTCGCGGGTCGTCGATGTCGCGCCAGGTCGTCGATGTCGCGCCAGGTCGTCGATGTCGCGCCAGGTCGGCACCGGAGAGGGGCTGCCGCGACATCGAGCTGCTCCCGCGACATCCTGGGCTCGGGAGAACCGCCGTCGTCCGTGACCAGCCACACCCGACTGCCGCGCTCAGATCCGGATGACCTCGAGCGACGGAACGCCCGCGTAGTCGTCGTCCTGCGTCACCACCGGTACCTCGAGCGCGATCGCGGTCGCAGCGATCCATGAGGCGTTGACCGGCAGCCGACGACCAGCGTCACGCAACTCGACCCGGAGGCGCGCCCACGCGCGTGCCACCGGCTCGTCGACCGGGCCGCCCGACTCTCGGGCGATGAAGAGGCTGGTGTCCGCCGACCCGCGTCTCACGGCCACGGCAGGTCATCGGTCGTGTCGGGTGCGAGGTCAGCCAGGTCAGCCAGGTCAGCGGAGAGATCGGCGTCAGCCCGAGCGGCACGGAGACCGTGGGTGAACCCCCGCCGCGACAACCATCGGGGACGCCCTGCCAACGGGGTGCACTCGGTCATCCTCACGACGTTCCTCGCTCGGGGTCGGCACGCAGCCAGGCCACGACCTCCCGCACCACCTCGTAGGCACGGAGCCGGGCGTCGTCGGTGCCGGCGGCCTCGGCGTCGGCGACGGCGCGGGCGAGGTGGTCGACGCCGGACACGCCGAGCTCGAGCAGCGCCTCGTTCCCGCCGGAGGCCCACCGGGCGAGCACGTACCGGGCGAGCGCCCCGACGGGGATCCCGGTCGCATCGGACAGGCCACGCAGGGTCGCGAGCGGGTCGAGGTGGGAGTAGGCGGCAACGTCGGCCTTCAGCCCGGCGAACGGATCGTCGGCGCTCCAGCTCCCATCCCACCGCTCCAGCACGACCTCCGGCGCGCGCGAGGGGCCCGCGTCGGCGGGCCCCTCGTGGTCGTGCTGCGTCACGCGACGCTCACTTCGACCGCTCGATCCCGGTAGCTCACTTGAGCCGTTCGACGATCATCGCCATGCCCTGGCCACCGCCGACGCACATCGTCTCGAGTCCGAAGGTGCCGTCGAGGGTCCGCAGGCCGTTGATCAGCGTGCCGGTGATCCGCGCGCCCGTCATCCCGAAGGGGTGGCCGACGGCGATCGAGCCACCGTGCGGGTTGAGCTTGGCGTAGTCGATCCCGAGCTCGTCGGCCGAGGGTATGACCTGGGCGGCGAACGCCTCGTTGATCTCGGCGACGTCGATGTCGTCGATGGTCAGACCCGCGTGCTTCAGCGCCTGGCGGGTGGCCTCGACCGGGCCGAGACCCATGATCTCCGGGTTCAGCGCCGACACGCCGGTCGAGACGATGCGCGCGAGCGGCTCGAGGCCGAGCTGCCTCGCCTTCTCGTCCGAGGTGATCACCACGGCGGCCGCACCGTCGTTCAGCGGGCAGGCGTTGCCGGCCGTGACCGACCCGTCGGGGCGGAACACCGGCGCGAGTGACGCCAGCTTCTCGCGCTCGGTCTGCGGACGCGGCGAGTCGTCGACCGTCATCGTCTCGCCGTTCGGCAGATCGACCGGCGTGATCTCGCGCTCCCAGAACCCGTCGGCCGCCGCGCGGGCGTACCGCTGCTGCGACTCGTAGGCGAAGTCGTCCTGGCGCTCACGGGACACGCCCTTGGCCAGCGCGACGTTCTCGGCGGTCTGTCCCATCGGGATGTAGATGTCGGGCAGCCCCTCGGGCGGCGACCAGGAGTCGGCACCCGACTGGGCGGTGTCCTGCGTGCGCTTCTGCGCGTCGTCGAACCGCGGGTTCATCGTCCCCTCGAGGGAGTCCGACGAGCCCTTGACGTAGCGCGACACCATCTCGACGCCGGCCGAGATGAACGCGTCACCCTCGCCGGCCTTGATGGCGTGGAAGGCCATGCGGGTGGTCTGCAGCGACGAGGCGCAGTACCGGGTCAGGGTGGTGCCGGGGACCTCCCACCCGAGCAGGGTGGTGACCACGCGGGCCATGTTGAAGCCCTGCTCACCGCCCGGCAGACCGCAGCCGAGGTGCAGGTCGACGATGTCCTCGTGGGACAGGCCCGGCACCTCGTCCATCGCGGCCTGGATGATGGTCGCCGCGAGGTCGTCCGGACGGACCTCGGTGAGCGACCCCTTGAACGCGCGGCCGATGGGGCTGCGCGCGGTGCTGACGATGACGGCCTCGGGCACGGGTGAGCCTCCCAGTAGGGGTGTGATGTCGAGCTCCCGACCGACAGGCTAGTCGCGCCCCGATGCGCCACCCGCATCGGCGCCGGGCACCGGCGGTGCTCGGTCCCGTTCAGATCGGACCCGCTCGGGGCAGGGACAGCACCACCCGCGCGCCCCCGTCCTCGGGGGTCTCGATCGCGACGTGCACGCCCATCGCCGAGCACAGGCGCTCGACCACGTACAGGCCGATCCCGAGGCCGCCGGCGCTGCGGGTCTCCGCCCGTTCGGCCTGGACGAACAGGCCGAACACCGCCCGCTGCACCGATTCCGGCACCCCTGGTCCGTGGTCACGCACCGCGACCGTGACCCGGTCCCCGGACCGCCTGGCCGTCAGCTCGATGGGCGTCCCCGCCGGCGCGTACTTGGCCGCGTTCCCGAGCAGGTTCGACAGCACCTGCTCGATGCGCAGCACGTCGACGTGGACGATCACCTCGTCCACGTCGAGATCCACCTCCAGCTGGTGGTCCGGGTCGTTCCACGAGGCGACGAACTGACGCAGGATCGGGTCGAGACCGGTCGGGCGGACGGAGACCTCGAGCAGCCCGCGTTCGATCCGCGCGGTCTGCAGCAGGTCGCCGATCAGACGCTCGAGGCGCTCACCGGTGGCGGTCATCCGCTGGCCCAGATCGACCGCCGTCGCCGCGGGCAGCTCGTGCCCACGTTCGGCGAGCGTGCGGGCGAAGCCGAGCAACGACGTCAACGGGGTCCGCAGCTCGTGCGAGACGATCGACAGGAAGTCGCGCTTCAGCTGCTCGGTCTCACGCAGGTGGTCTGCGGCGGCTCGCTCGCGTTCGTAGAGGCGGGCGTTCTGCACGGCCGCCGCGATGGTCGGCACGAACGCGAGCACGAGCCCGCGGACGCCCGGTCCGAAGGCGTCGACCTGCGGCGCATCGACCTGCAGCACCCCGATCGGCTTGCCCCGCACGATCAGCGGGACGCCGAAGTAGCTGCGCACCCCGGTGCTGACGCCGCGCTTGCGGCCCTGCGGGTTCACCCGCTCGTCGCAGGTGATGTCGGGGATGTAGACGGGTCGACCGGACGCGGCGATGGACCCGGACACACCCTGCCCGAGCGGGATGCGGACCGAACGCGCCTCCGGCTTCATCGGGGGGTCCGTGGCCGCGGCGACCAGGACGTCGTCCACCACCAGCTGGATGGCACCGCCCCCGAAGTCGACGAGCTCGCGCAGGGCGGCGAGGCTCTCGTCGAGGACGTTCTGCAGGTCGAGCGAGCTGCTGATCCGCGCCGCGAGCTCGAGCAGCAGCTGCCCCTGCCGCTCCGGGTCGGCGGGGCCACCGTGCGCCGCCGGGGTGGCGGGGCCACCGTGCGCCGCCGGGGTGGCGGGCTCGGGCGTCGTACCGGACGCCGCCAACGCACCGCTCCGTGTGTCTGCGATCACCGACCGTGAGCGTGCGGCGACGGGGCGCGCTCCGCCAGAGCCCGACGGGACCATCCTGCCCGGCGTGGTCCTGACCCAGGTGGGTCACCCGTCCACGGCCGACCGGTCGGCGGGACCGGCGCCGCGATGGCCATCGTCAGCGGTCGAACACCTCGAAGGTGATGGCGTGATCGACACCCTGCGGTCCGCCGGCACCCTCGAGCATCATCCCGAGCATGACCTCCGGGTCCGGGGCCGCGTCCCCGAGCCCGTCGAGGTAGGCACGATGCGCTGCGAGCGAGCGCACGGCCGCGTCGAGGTGCCCGGTGACGTCGACGGCGTGGGTCGCTTCCGAGGACGCCGACAGCGCGACCGCCCGGACCCCGCTCCACGGTTCGTGCCCCTCGTCGACGAGGTCGGGGAAGATCCACCGGTTGCCGGCATCTGCGGCAGCGTCGACGCACGCGAGGCCGACCACCCGGTGGTCGGCCTGGTTGGTCCCCCCGCCGACGAACCGTTCGCGGTGCGTGAGCGAGGTGACCAGCTGCGGGCGGTGGCGGCGGATCGCGCGCGCCAGGTCCCGACGCAGCCGCAGGCCCGGCTCGACCGCGCCGTCCTGGTAGCCGTCGAGGAACTCGACCACCTCGACCCCCACCTCGCGGGCACCGTCGCGTTCCTCCTGCTCGCGCAGCGGTCCGGCGACGCCGGGAGTGGTGCCGTCGATGCCGGCCTCGCCGCGCGTGACCAGCAGGTAGTTCACCTCGATGCCCGCAGCGACCCACCGCGACACCGCGGCTGCGGTGCCGTACTCGAGGTCGTCGGGGTGCGCGGCGACGCACAGGACGCGCTCGAGCCCTCGTTCGTCCAACCAGGGCAGCGAGGCCGACGTCGTCCCCACGCTCAGCTGCCCGCGCGGTCGACGTCGTGGTCGGCGTCCTGCATCTCCTCGAGGCGGTAGCCGCGCATGATCTCGCCCTCGGGCACGGTCGTTCCTCGGTCGGGGGTGGTCGGAGGTGATCCGGATGGACGCGACGGTAGGGGTCTCGGCCTCCGCCGTCCACGGTCGGTGTCACGCGGCCGTGAGCTGCACCGCACCGATCGGTCACGGTGTCGAGGTCCCGCGCTCCCTCGGCGATGGCGGCGCGCCTCCGCGCGCGTACCAGCGGCCGTCCGGGTCCCGTCCCACCCGCACGGCGACCTCGAAGGCCGCGCTGACGTGCTCCGACGTCAGGACCTGATCGACCGGCCCCTCGGCCACGACCCGGCCGTCGGCGAGGAGGGCGGCTCGCCGCAGCTGGGTGGGCAGCTCCTCGAGGTGGTGGGCCACCAGGACCACGGTCGGACCCTCCGTTCCGGTCAGCAGGGTGTCGAGGACCCCGAGCAGCTGCTCGCGGCCACCGAGATCGAGCCCGGCGAAGGGTTCGTCGAGCAGCAGCAGGGCCGGACCGCTGGCGAGGGCGCGGGCGATCCGCACCCGCTGGCGCTCCCCCTGGCTGAGCGTCAGGATCCGCCGCTCGAGGAGGTGCGCGGCCCCGACCCGCCGAAGGGCGTCGTGCGCCGAGCTGACCAGCGCCGGTTCATCGAGCACCGCCGCCGGTGGCGCCACGGCCCCGATCGCGCTGCCGGCGACGGTGCGGACGACGGTGATGTCCTCGAGGAGCGGATCCAGCGCCACGGACACGAACCCGATGTGCGGCCGGAGTGCCCGGACGTCGACGCGGCCGAGCCGGTGGCCGAACAACTCGAGCGACCCGCGCGTCGGGAAGCGGTAGGTCGCCAACAGGTGCAGCAGCGTGGTCTTGCCGGCCCCGTTCGGGCCGAGCACGGCGAGGTGCTCACCGACCGGCACCTCGAGGCACGCGCCGCGCAGGATGGTCGCGCCCGACCGGACCACGTCGAGGTCGCGGGCTCGGATCGCCGGAGCTCCCGGGACGGGAGCCACCGAGCGGCTCACACCGGATCGCGGAGCACGGGACAGCTCATGCACCGGGGACCGCCGCGACCGCGGGGCAGCTCGGCCGACGGGATGGTGTGGACCCTGATCCCCGCCGTGGTCAGGATCTCGTTGGTGGCAGCGTTGCGCTCGTAGGCGACCACCTCGCCGGGAGCGATCGCGAGGGTGTTGTTGGCGTCGTTCCACTGCTCGCGTTCGGCCCGGATCGACCCGAGCTCGGGCTCGATCGCGCGCGCGTGGTCGAGGCCTGCGGCCCACGCCAACCCACGGACGAGCCCCCCGCTCTCGCGCACCTCGACGGCATCCGATCCCGGCGTCAGCGCGAAGCAACGCACCGACCCGATCATCGCCGGGTAGGTGATGAACGCGTCGACGTCGACCTGGGTCACGACGGTGTCGAGGTGCATCGCGGCCCGGACCTTCGGCAGGTCCACCGCCAGCACGCGGTCCACGACGCCGGCGGCGAACAGCCGGGATGCGAGGGTCTCGACCCCGGCCGGGGTGGTGCGCTCCGACAGGCCGATCGCCAACCCGCGCTCCCCCACGACGAGGATGTCGCCGCCCTCGAACGAGGCCTGCAGGTGGTCCTGGGGGCGGTCGCCGTACCAGATCGGTGCGCCGCGCAGGTCCGGGTGGTGGCGGTACACGGTGCGCAGCAGGTCGCTCTCGCGTCGGCGGACGGGGCGGTTCATGGGCGAGAGCACGACGCCCTCGCCGATCCACGCGGAGCTGTCGCGGGTGAACACCAGGTTCGGCAGCGGCGCGAGGACCAGCTCGGTGGGTTCGGACACGGCCGAGACGAGCCCGCCGAGCTCCCCACCTGCGGCGCGCACCTCCTCGAGGGTCACCCCGCCGATGAGGTGGTCGACCAGCTCCTGCGGGGTCCCCGCGAGGACCAGCTCCCGGACCCGTTCGACGGCGCCCGGCCCGCAGGTGGTGTCGGTGACGTGCCGCGCGACGAGCTCCTGTGCGGCGTCCCGGTCGGCCACCACGTCGGCGAGCAGCTGTTCGACGTAGCGGACCTCGACCCCGGCCCCCCGCAGCACATCGGCGAAGGCGTCGTGTTCGCGCTGGGCCTCCTCGACCCACAGCAGCTCGTCGAAGAGCAGCTCGTCCATGGTGCCGGGGGTGACACGGCCGAGCTCGTCTCCGGGCCGGTGCAGCAGCACGCTGCGCAGACGGCCGACCTCCGAGCGCACGCTCGGTGCTGGCGAGGTCGTCACCTCGGACGTGGCCTCGGTCACGCGTCGACCGGCGGACGCTCCGCCCGGCTGCTGCGAAGGCTGCCGAGCTTGCCGCGCGGCTCGAACCAGCGACCGGCTTCGGGCAGCGTCTCGAGGGTCAGGCGTGGGAGGGGCCCCGCGAACAGCCCGTCGATGGCCTCGAGGTCGATGAAGTCGATGTGGTCGGCGGTCGACAGGCCGCCCGCGAGCTCGGCGAACCCGAGGACGTGGACCCCGACGTCGTTGTCGGCGAGCTCGGAGAGCGGTTCGAGGAAGGCCCGCGCGTCGTTCGATCCGACGTACACCGCCTCGAGGTCACCCTGCTCGTAGCGCTCCCAGAGGTGGTCGAGCATGTCGTCGTCGACGTCCGAGTCGGCGAGCTTGGGCTTGGCGAAGACCCGGAAGCCCTGCTCGAGCAGCCACAGGACCCAGCCGCGCATCGGGCCGGCGACGTGCGGTGCGACGTTGACGAACACGCACGCCTCGACGTCGTCCTCGTCAGCGGCCTGGTCGACGAGCCACGCGCCGAGGACGGCGAGGTCGGGCCGTTCCTTCGGCCCCGGCTTGCCCTCGATGATGTTGGCGAGGGTCATGTCGACGTTGGGCGCGTCCCACACGAGCACGTGGCGACCCACGGGTGGCTCCGTCCGGCGAGGTGGTGAGGTCGCCCCGACTCTAGGGCTCGGGTCGGGCCGGTGGACGGGGCCAGGGCCTACCGTCACCGGTCCCCGACCCGGAGCAGCCCCGTGACCGACGTGACCCCGCCCGCGGCAGGCGGTGAGCTCGGCCCGGTCCTCGCCGACCTCGCGTTCGCGCAGGCGCACGACCACGCGCTGGTCGAGCTGGCGGAGGCCGCGTCGGCACGCGGCGAGTCGGTGCCCGACCGCGCCGCGGCGACGTTCGTCACGTGGGCCGTCCGCGCGGTCGGAGCGCGACGGGTGGTCGAGCTCGGCGCGGGGGCCGGTGCGTTGACCTGGTGGCTGGCGGGAGCCGTCGGTGACGACGGCGAGGTCCACGCCTGCACCGATCCGGCGTCCGCTGCGAGGCTCGAGGCCACCCTGCGCCGCTCGGGCCGGTTCGGGCCGGTGACCCTCCACCTCGACGGGTCGTCGCTGGCGGGGGCGTCCCCGGATCACCTCGCCGACGTGCCGGGCGACCTCGATGCCATCGTCGTGAACGTCGTCACCGCCGAACTGCTCGGGTCGTGGACGACGGCCGTGGAACGGCTCCGCCCGGGTGGCGTGCTCCTCGTCGCCGGGGTGCTGGCCGACGGGACCCCGGACGGTCGCGACGCCGACGTGGTCCGCGAGGCGCTCGAGGATCCGGAGCTGTGGACCTCCGTGGTCCCGCTCGGTGACGGGTGGCTCGCCGCGCTGAAGGCTCGTTCGGACCTCGCCGGCGGCGCCACCGACGAGCTCTGGTGAGCTCCCGATCGGGTGCGGCGGTCCCGGACGGGTGCAGCTGACCCGACAGGCCGGGTCGCACGCACCGCCTCGCGACGGATGCACCTGCCCGGCGCGGACGACGGCCGTCGTCGGCCCCGGAGCGGGTCAGGCCGCGGCGGGAGCGCCTCCCCGGCCGACGACCAGCACCACGCCGATCACGATGAGGGCTGCGCCGCCGATGCGGACCGGATCGATGGCGACGGCCCGCCCGAGGAAGCCGGTGGCCTCCAGCACGAAGCCGACCAGCAGCTGCACCCCGGTGACGATCGCGAGCGTGCTGGCGAGGCCCGCTCCGCCGACGGCGACCGCGATGGCGGTCACGAGCAGCATGCCGGCGACACCGGCCAGCAACCCGAGCGGCGCCTGACGGACCGCCTCGACCTGGAACCCGAGCCGGCTGACGAGCACGCCGGTGACGCCGAAGACCAGGCCGGCCCCGTGGACCCACGTGGCCGCGACGAACGGGTGGACCTGCGCCCCGAACACCCCGATGAGGGCGGTCTGGAACGCGATGAGCGTCCCGGCGATGGCTGCGGCGAGCAGGGCGACGTACACGGCGGTTCCGATCCGAGGGTGGCGACCAGCCGAGCGACGCTACCCGGTCCGGGCTGCCTGCCTCGGCGGCGTCAGGCAGCACGCGGCCGGTCGACGAGGGCGGCGTCAGAAGCAGGCGGCGGCGAGCCAGGGATAGGGGTTGATCGACGCCCCACCGCCGGGCTTGATCTCGAAGTGGACGTGCGGGGCCCCACCACGCGCGTTGCCGGTGTCGCCGTTGTAGGCGATCAGCTCGCCTCCCTGGACGCGCCGACCGACCGCGCCGTTCGGGTCGATGCGCTGCAGGTGGGTGTAGTAGTAGAGGTTCCTGTCGGTGCCCTGCAGGTAGATGCTGATCCCGCCGAGCCCGCCGTTCGAGTGCCGGGCGATGACCCCGTCGGTGAAGGCCAGCACCGGTTCGCCCATGACGGCGAACACGTCGGTGCCCTTGTGGCTGCGTCCCCCGCTGCGGGGTGCGCCCCAGGTGTCGCGGAAGTTGGTGCGTCCCGGGGCGAAGATGCAGCTGTAGATGCCCTGCTGCGCGCCGCGATCGATGCGCCGCCGGTTCTGCGCGCGCTGCCCGAGGTCGTCGGCCCGCGCCTCCGCGTCCCGGAGGTCGCCGGCGAGCTCGTCGCGGAGTCCATCGAGCTGACGCTGCAGGTCGTCGAGCTGAACGGCACGTTCGGCCAGCAGCGCCTCGGTCTGGTCGAGCGCGGTGGACAGGGCCCCGGCGCGTTCGGCCTTCGCCCGGTCACGACTCTGCAGGGCAGACAGCAGCGCGGCGCGATCGGCTGCCTCGGCGGGGCCCTCCGCGGCGAACAGCAGCAGCGAGGGGTCGGTCTGTCCCCGTTTGAACATCACGATGGCCCGGTCGGTCATCGCCTCCTGCGCCTCGAGGAACTCGGTCTCGAGCTCCCGGGCACGCCGTTCGAGCTCCTGCTGCTCGACCCGGAGCTCCTCGATCCGGGCCCAGGTGCTCTCGTAACGGTCGGTCGCGTCGTCGAGGTCCCCGCGCAGCTGCCCGACGCGCTCCTCGGCCTGCTCCAGCTCGGCCTCGAGGTCCTGCGCCACGGCGGACGCCGGCACCGCGATCGCGAGCGGCGAGCGCGAGCAGCAGCGAGCGGGAGGGGCGACGCAAGGCACGTACCTCACGGGTCGGCGAGGAGCGGTCGGAGCGGTGCACGAGCGGCGGTGCGGCGCGTGGCGGTGCGGTGAGGACCTCAGGTCCTCACGACGCGCACGCGGAACGACGTCCAGGATGCCGCAGCGCGGGGTCCACCAGCAAACGACGGGGCGCCCGCGCCGTGATGGTGCCCGGTGCGGTGAGGGGCTCGCAGACGCTGCCAGCTAGCATCCAGAGCCGTAGCGCGGGCAGCCCGGGCGGCACGATCCGGCTCGCGGACCGCACCGCCGAGACCGTGGAGGTCCAGCCGTGAGCGCCGATCAGAACGAGCGGGCCGAGGCGCCGCGTCGTGACCGCCCCTGGCTGATGCGTACCTACTCGGGGCACTCGTCGGCGGCGGCGTCCAACGAGCTGTACCGCACCAACCTCGCCAAGGGTCAGACCGGCCTGTCGGTCGCCTTCGACCTGCCGACGCAGACGGGCTACGACTCGGACCACGTGCTCGCCCGGGGCGAGGTCGGCAAGGTCGGGGTGCCGGTCACCTCGCTCGACGACATGCGCACCCTGTTCGACGCGATCCCGCTCGAACAGATGAACACCTCGATGACGATCAACGCGACCGCCATGTGGCTGCTGGCGCTCTACATCGCCGTGGCCGAGGAGCAGGGCGCCGACGTCAGCGAGCTCGCCGGCACAACCCAGAACGACATCATCAAGGAGTACCTGTCACGCGGGACCTACGCGTTCCCGCCGGCCCCGTCGATGCGCCTGACCACCGACGTGGTCACCTACACCGTCGCCGAGATGCCCCGGTGGAACCCGCTCAACATCTGCAGCTACCACCTGCAGGAGGCCGGGGCGACGCCGGTGCAGGAGCTGGCCTTCGCGCTGGCGAACGCGATCGCCGTGCTCGACGCGGTCCGCGACCGCGGGCAGGTACCCGAGGCCGAGTTCGGCAAGGTCGTCGGGACGCATCTCGTTCTTCGTGAACGCCGGCATCCGGTTCGTCGAGGAGGTCGCCAAGATGCGCGCCTTCGTCGAGCTGTGGGACCGGATCACCCACGAGCGCTACGGCGTCGAGGAGCCGAAGTACCGGCGGTTCCGGTACGGCGTGCAGGTCAACTCGCTCGGTCTGACCGAGCAGCAGCCCGAGAACAACATCACCCGCATCCTCATCGAGATGCTGGGCGTGACGCTGTCGAAGGACGCTCGCGCCCGCGCGGTGCAGCTGCCGGCGTGGAACGAGGCGCTCGGTCTGCCCGCGCCCGTGGGACCAGCAGCTGTCGCTGCGGATGCAGCAGGTGTTGGCCTTCGAGACCGACCTGCTCGAGAACGACGACCTGTTCGAGGGGTCGGTCGTGATGGACCGCAAGGTCGCCGAACTGGTCGAGGGTGCCACCGCGCTGCTCGACGAGGTGCTCGACCTCGGTGGCGCGGTCGACGCGGTCGACTTCATGAAGTCCGAGCTCGTGCGCTCCAACGCGCAGCGGCTGCGCGGCATCGAGTCCGGCACGCAGACCGTCATCGGTGTGAACGCCTTCACCTCCGACGAACCGTCACCGCTGGTCGACTCCGAGGGCGGGATCCTGCGGGTCGACGACGCGGCCGAAGCGGAGCAGATCGCTCGGCTCGAGGCGTGGCGCTCCACCCGTGACGAGGCGGCGGTGACCGCCGCGCTCGACGAGCTCCGGCGGGCAGCCGAGGGTGACGACAACCTGATGGCGGCGTCCATCGCCGCAGCCAAGGCGGGCGCGACGACCGGCGAGTGGTCGCGGGTCCTGCGCGAGGTGTTCGGCGAGTACCGCGGGCCGACCGGCGTGTCGGACCGCGCGCATGGCCGCGGGCGGCGCCCTCGCCGACAAGCTGGCCGAGGGCCGCCGCCGTGTCGCGGCCGTCGAGCAGCGGCTCGGCCGCCGGCTGCGGATCCTGGTCGGCAAGCCCGGGCTCGACGGGCACAGCAACGGCGCCGAGCAGGTCGCCATCCGCGCCCGCGATCTCGGGATGGAGGTCATCTACGAGGGCATCCGCCTGACCCCGGACCAGATCGTGCGTGCGGCGGTCGACGAGGACGTCCACGTCGTCGGCCTGTCGATCCTGTCCGGATCGCACCTGGCGCTGGTCCCCCAGGTGCTCGAGGGCCTGGCCGCCGAGGGGCACGACGTGCCCGTGGTCGCCGGGGGGATCATCCCGCCCGAGGACGAGCGCAAGCTCCGCGAGGCCGGCGTCGCCGCCGTGTTCACCCCGAAGGACTACGACCTCACCTCGGTGCTGGCCGACGTCGCCGAACTCGTCGCCGCCCGCCTCCAACCCGCCTGAGGATCCGAGGTTGTGAAGCAACAACTCGGGGAAGACCCCCATGTCGCTTCACAACCTCGCAGCGAGCGTCGGTTCGAGGGCCGGACGCGGGTTGCCGTCAGCGGCGGCGGGTGACCTAGCCTGCCCGGCGGCGACCGTCCGCCGACCGAGCTCGAGGAGGCACCGTGAGCACCGCGAACCCGTCCCTGGCCCGCCCCGGCGCGCTGACCGACCTCCTGCCGGGCGAGCGCGTCCGCGACGTCCTGCTGACGCTCGGCTTCACCGGCGCCATCGCGCTGTCGGCCGAGCTGTTCTTCTACCTGCCGGGCAACCCGGTCCCGATCACCGGGCAGACCTTCGTGGTGCTCGCCGGCGCGATCGCACTCGGCGGCAAGCGCGCGACGGCCGGGTCGCTGCTGTACCTCGCCCTCGGCGCGCTCGGTCTGCCGTTCTTCGCGGCGAGCGGCGGCGCGACCCTCGGCTACATCGTCGGCTTCGCGGTCGCGGCGCTGCTGCTCGGCACCTGGGCGTCGCGCGGTGGCGCCCGCACCGTCCGCGCCGTGACGGTCGCGATGATCGTCGGCAACCTCGTCATCTACGCCTTCGGCGCGACCTGGCTCGGCATCTTCACCGGCCAGGGTGCCGAGTTCGCGCTCGCCAACGGGGTCGTCCCGTTCCTGCCGGGTGACGCGGTGAAGATCGCCGCTGCCGTCGCCGTCCTGCCGACGCTCTGGAAGCTGGTCGAGCGCCGCGACGACGCCTGATCAGCCCTCACCGACCTCGCCGGCAGCGTTGACGAACCGGATCAGTACGTCGACCTGGTTCGGCGGCCCGACCCAGTTGTGCACCACCAGGCGGTAGCTGCCCGGCGCCGGACGCTCGAGCGACAGGCTCTCGCTGGCGGTGTCGAAGCTCGCCCCGGTCGCGACCGTCTCCCAGCCGCCTGCGGCGGTCGCCCGCTGCAGGTCGAGGTCCACGTCGCCGGGCAGGGTCAACGACGCGACCGCGTCCAGCCGGCGGTTGTCGAAGCCCTCCAGCACGTCGAACTCGACGTACGCCTCCGTGAGCGGGGCGACGCCGACCTCACCGAGGCCGGGCGCGACGACGGTCACCGTCTCGCTGACGGGACCCTGCGCAGGACCGGCGGGTTGGGGTTCGCCACCGTCGACATCGTCTCCCTCGCGGAGCGGAACGTCGTCGAAGACCGGTGCGTCGTCGAACACCGACAGCCGGTAGCCCTCCGACGTCGGACCCGTGTGGACCGTCACCTGCAGGTCGGTGGCGAACGTCGGGACGTGATCCCCACTGGTGGTGCCGACCGACAGCACGAGCCGCTCCCCCGCCAGCACCCGATGGGCCTGGGTGAAGCACTGCAGGTCGATCGCCATCTCCTCGCCGGGGATCACCGGCGACGGCGTCTCCACCGAGTCGCGCAGGTGCGTGTTGGCCGCGCAGAGGTTGGCGCGACGACGCGTCCCGTCGGGACGCTCGACGAGCAGCTCGGTCACGAGGTGGACGACCTGGCCGGTGACCGACACGTCCAGCTGGAGCTCGGGCATGCCGAGGAACACGACGTCGTCGTCGAGCGGTGCCGACACGAACTCGGTCGACCCGTCACCCGCGATCGCGGTGAAGGAGGCCGACGCCGCCTCCGTGGGCGGTTCGGTCGACAACGACCCGTCGGAGGCATCGAGGTACAGCTGCTCGATCGTCCGGGTGGGCTGCCAGCGGTCGGCGACCGTCACGGCATCGCCGTTCAGGAAGGCCTCGACGGTCGGACCGGTCGGCACGTCCCGCTCCATCAGGTGGTGGTCGAACCACGCGTGGAGGGCGTACTTCCACTGGTCGAACCGGCAGGTCACGTGCCCCTCGGAGCACGTGGTGGCGCCGGCAGAACCGTGGTCCCACTGGCCGATCCAGACCTTGTCGTCGGCCCTCGGTTCACGGTCGGCGAAGAACCACTCCGCGGCGGGGATCCGGGCGGCGTTGTCGTTGACGCCGTGGATCATGAAGATCGGGATGTCCGCGGCGGCGGCACCCGCACGCCAGTCGCGCTCGGCGTGCCAGCCCTGGTACTGCCCCGTGACCTGTCCGTGACCGGCGGTCGCCGCCGAGTTCAGGAGCCCGCACCCGAACTGCGGGTTCGGGAACGCGTCGGCGTTGTCGCCGCCGGGGAGGTCGCGTTCGAGGGCGAGCTGCTCGTAGGCGAAGACCGGCCCCACGTACTGCAGGAACCACGGCACCCCGTTGTGGAACTGGTGGTCGTACATCGACGCGAGGCCCGCGGACGGCGCGATGGTCACCAGACCCTCGGGGTCCTGCGCCGCTGCGACCGAGGGCGTGGAACCGACGTAGCTGTGTCCGGTCATGCCGACGCGCCCGGAAGACCACACCTGGCCGGCGGCCCACTCGACGATCAGCCCGAGGTCGGCGGCGTCGTTCGGTCCGAGGTGGTCGAGGCAGCCGGTGGAACGCCCCGTGCCGCGCAGATCGACCATGACGACCGCGTACCCGCGCGGCGCGAAGTACCCGGTCATGCCGATCGGCGCGCCGTCCTCGTCCTTCGGGTCCGAGAAGACGCGGATGCCCTCGCGGTCGGCGAGGGTGCCGTGGTAGGGGCTCGCCTCCAGGATCACGGGCCAGGGGCCGTCGCCGTGGACGGCCGGGTCCGGCCGGGTCACCTCGACGTAGAGCGACTCGCCGTCGAAGGTCTCGACCATCTCCGAGGTCTTGACGATCTCCGGACGGTCCGGCTGCGAGAGCTGGTCGGAGATCGCGATGTAGTCGAGCGGCGCGAGCGGGTCGTCACCGGTGCCGTCGCCCGGGTCGCCCGGGTCGCCGGGCTCGCCGGGCTCGCCGGGGCGGTCCGGCTTGCCCGTCCCGTCGGGCCGGCCCTTGCCCTCCGGCGGTCCCTTGCCCTCCGGCGGTCCCTTGCCCTCCGGCGGTCCCTTGCCGTCGGGCGGGCCGCCGCGCTCGCCGGCTCCCTCGGCGCGGGCCAGATCGGCATCGAACGGCGTCGGCCCGTCGAGCGAGACGACGCTGACCAACGACAGGGCCGCGAACGCGGCGAGCAGCCGCGAGGACCGGGACGGCTGGGACACGGGCGGGCTCCTCCGGAGGGGACGTCACTCCAGAGGGTTCGCCACCCTGCCCCCCGGTCCCTGCCCGCGACGGCGCAGGCGTGCGGTCAGACGGTCCCGCCGCTGCTCGGGGGCTCCCGGTCGGGGAACCCGCGAGCGACGATCTGGAGCGCGAAGGATCGGACGCGTTCGTCGATGCCCTCCGGCATCCCCTCGCGGACCTCGCGGGCGAAGCTCTCACCCGTGGTGTCGATCGCCAGCAGGAACGCGTCGGCGCCGGGCCCGCCAGCCAGCACCGTCGGGTCCGCCTCGACCGCGACCAGGTACCGGACCCACGCGTCGAGGTGCGCGAGGTAGCGGTCACGGATCGCGCGGACCTCGTTGCCCTCCACAGGGGCGGTGAGGTCGCGGCGGAGTTCCTGGAGCTCCCGCTGCCCGTCACCGGCGATCGACGACAGCTCGTCGAGGGTCTCGCCCGTCGGACCGCCGAGGTCGCCGGAGAGCACCTCGGCGATGGCGGCCTGCGCCCCCATCATCTCGCGCTCGGCGCGGTCGATGTCGGTGAGCACCCGGGCGAGCACCTCGTCGGTGCCGTCGAGGTCGTCGAGGTCGGGGACCACCACCTCGACATCGTCCTCGGGTCCGAGCGGGCCCTCGTCGCCCCCGTCGTCCGCGGGTCGCTCGGTCGTCTCGCCCTCCGTCAGGCTGATGTCGGCGAGGGTGCGCGAGAGGGCCGCGACGCCGAAGGCCAGCGGGACGCCGACGACGAGCACCGCACCGACCACCGCCAGGACGATCGACCACCGCCGGCGGCGGCGCTGCCACGGCGGTGGCGGCGGCCCGGTCGGGTCGGGTGCGCCGCCGGTGGTGGGCTCGCCGCCCGGCCGTCGCGCTGCTCCTGGCTCCCCCGGCCACGTCGAGGGCGGCCCCGGCCACCGGCTCGGGGCGCCGGCGGGTGGCGGGGGCTGGCTCGGGGGTGGCGGTTGCGGCGAGCTCACGTGGCGCCTCGGGTCGGGCGGGGTGTCGGCGGACGGTACCGCCGCCCCCACCGCCCCCGGTCCCACGATGCCCGCCGCGGCGCGGGACGGCAGCGGGCTCACAGCGGGGTCGTCGGGTAGCCCGCCTCTGCGAGCACCTGATGGATCCGGGCGACGTGTTCCGGCCCGCGGGTCTCGAGCTCGACGATGACCTCGACCTGTCCGAGCGCGACCCGGCTGCCGAGCCGGTGGTGCTGCACACCGACGACGTTGGCGCGGGTGTCGGCGACGGTCCGCAGCAACCGGGCGAGCTGACCCGGCGCGTCGGGGACCCGCGTGCGCAGCGTCACGTAGCGGTGGTCGGCGGTCAGTCCGCCGGTCACCAGGTGCTGCAGCACGAGCGGGTCGATGTTGCCGCCCGAGACGGTGGCGACCACCGGGCCGTCGACCTCGACGCGTCCGGACAGCAGGGCCGCGACGGCGGCGGCGCCCGATGGCTCGGCGACGAGCTTGGCCCGCTCGAGCAGCAGCACGACGGCGCGTGACAGCTCGGCATCGCTGACGGTGACGATGTCATCGACCAACTCGGTCACGTGGGCGAGGGTCAGCTCACCCGGCCGCTTGACCGCGATGCCGTCGGCGATCGTGTCGACCACGGGCACGCTGACGGGTTCGCCCGCGGCGAGCGATCCCGCGAACGGCGCGCAGCCCTCCGCCTGGACCCCGACGAGCCGGACGTCGGGCCGGAGCGCGGCGAGGACGACGCCGATGCCGGAGATCAGCCCACCACCTCCGACGCAGACCACGACCGTCGACGCGTCCGGGACCTGGTCGACGAGCTCGAGACCGACCGTGCCCTGACCGGCGATGATGTCGGGGTGGTCGAAGGGGTGGACGAAGACCTGCCCCTCCTCGGCAGCGAACCGTTCGGCCTCGGCGAGCGACTCGTCGAAGGTCTCCCCCACGAGACGGACGTCCGCCCCGTAGCCCGTGGTCGCATCGACCTTCGGCAGCGGCGCCTCGACGGGCATGAACACCGTTGCGGCGACCTCCTGCATCGCGGCGGCCAGCGCCACGCCCTGCGCGTGGTTGCCGGCCGAGGCGCACACCACGCCACCGCGGCGTTCGGTCTCCGACAGCTGAGCGATCCGGTTGTAGGCGCCGCGGAGCTTGAACGATCCCGTCCGCTGCAGGTTCTCGCACTTGAGGTGGACGTCCTGCCCGACGGCGCTCCCGATGGCGCGCGACCGCTCCACGGGGGTGGCCTCCAGCACGCCGGTCAGGCGCGCGGCCGCAGCCCGCACCTGCTCGAGGGTGACCAGGTCCACACGTCTCTCCCGCTGCCGTTCGACACGCCGTGAGGCGGACGGCCACCCGATCCGCCGGGCTGCCGACGCCGCAGCGTAGGAGCCGACGGGACCGGCCACGGGACCGGCGCGCGTTCCGCTCCGCCACCGACCCCCATTAGCCTGCGGGCGACCGTTCCCTCCCGCTCCGACCGCGAGGACACCTGCGATGGCCGACGAGTTCCGCACCGCGCACGACACGATGGGTGAGATGCAGATCCCGAGCGACGCGCTGTGGGGAGCCAGCACCCAGCGCGCGGTCGAGAACTTCCCCGTCTCCGGCCAGCCGGTGCCGCTGGAGGTCGTGCACGCCCACGCGATGCTGAAATGGGCGGCGGCCACCGCCAACGAGGAGCAGGAGGTGGTCACCCCGGACGTCGCCGACGCGATCCGCCGGGCCGCCGACGAGGTCATCGCCGGCGACCTCGACGAGCACTTCCCGGTCGACGTGTTCCAGACCGGGTCCGGCACCTCCACGAACATGAACGTCAACGAGGTCGTGGCCAACCGCGCCAAGCAGCTGCTCGGCGAGGACCTGACCTCGAACGCCGTGCACCCGAACGACCACGTGAACGCCTCGCAGTCGTCCAACGACACCTTCCCGACGTCGGTGCACGTGGCCGTCGCCCGCGTCGCCAAGTACGAGCTCATCCCGGGGTTGCAGCACCTCGCCGACGCCCTCCGCGCCAAGGCCGACGCGTGGTCGGACGTGGTCAAGTCCGGCCGCACGCACCTGATGGACGCCACGCCGGTCACCCTCGGCCAGGAGTTCGGGGGGTACGCGCGACAGGTCGAACTCGGCATCGCCCGGGTCGAGAAGGCGCTCGACTCGGTCTACGAGCTCGCGCTCGGGGGAACGGCGGTCGGCACCGGGCTCAACTGCCCGCCCGGGTTCGTGGACCGGGTCATCGAGCTGCTCGCCGAACGGACCGAGCTGCCGTTCCGCGAGGCCGAGGACCACTTCGAGGCGCAGGGGGCACGCGACGCGCTCGTCGAGGTGTCCGGGGCGCTCAAGACCGTCGCCGTGTCGCTGATCAAGATCGCCAACGACGTGCGGTGGATGGCGTCCGGGCCGCGCACCGGTCTGTACGAGATCCAGCTGCCGGAGATCCAGCCGGGCAGCTCGATCATGCCGGGCAAGGTCAACCCGGTGATCCCCGAGTCGGTCCGCCAGGTGGGGGCGCAGGTCATCGGCAACGACGCGGCCGTGACCGTCGGGGGGTTGTCGGGTGAGCTCGAGCTCAACGTGATGATCCCGCTGATGGCCCGCAACGTGATCGAGTCGGAACGGCTGCTCGGCGCCGTATCCCGCGTGTTCGTCGACAGGTGCCTGGCGGACGCGGAGGCCACCGACCAGGGTCCGGAGCTCGTCGAGCGGTCGCTGATGCAGGTCACCGCGCTGGTGCCCGAGATCGGGTACGAGCGCTCCGCCGGGCTGGCGAAGAAGGCTCACAAGGAGGGCAAGACCCTGCGTGAGGTCGCGGTCGAGGACGGCGTGGCCGAGACCACCCTCGACCGGGTGCTCGACTACAAGCGCATGACCGAGGGCGGCATCCTCTGATCGTCGCTCGCCCCGTCGGTCCGACCTGCCGTCCATCGCGCGCCAGGACGATCACCTCGGTCGCCGTCTCGCTCCTCCTCGTGGTCTCCGCGATGCCGGGGCTCGGCCAGGCGAGCCCGCGCGGGCCCGAGACGGTGTGCCCTCCCGAGACCGAGGGGGACGGAGCGAGGTTCAGCGACCTGGGCACCGTGCACGACGCCAACATCCGCTGCGCCGCCGACCACGGCATCGTGCAGGGCCACACCGACGGCACCTTCGGCCCCACGCACGCCCTCTCGCGGGCGCAGATGGCCACGATCGTGCGGAACCTCATCGAGACGGCGATGGCCGCTCCGCTCCCGACGGGGACACCCGGCCGCTTCACCGACATCGACGGCAACGTCCATGCCGACAACATCGAGGCGCTGGCGGACGCGGGCGTGGTCAACGGCCGCACACAGGACCGCTACGACCCGGCAGCAGCGGTGCGGCGCGACGAGATGGCCACCTTCGTCGCCAACGCCCTCGACCTGATCGATGACGGGCTCGGCAACGACACGGTGCCGAGGGCCGCGCTCGGCCGAGCGGGCTACACCGATGTGCCTCACACCAACGTGCACGCGGACAGCATCGACTTCATCGGCCTGCAGGGCATCGCTGCGGGCGTCCGCGGTACGCCGTACCACCCGACCACTCGGGTCACCCGTGCGCAGGTCACCACCTTCGTGGTCCAAGGCGCCGAGTACCTCGCTGCAGCTGTGGACGCGTGGGCGCCGGCCTGGTCCCCGCTCGCGACACCAGCGGGTGACCGGAGCTTCGCCGTCTCACCCGAGACCGATCGGATCATCAGCAGCCCGACCTTCCGGTTCCGGGCCGAGGGGCTCACGCCGGGTCAGACCTACCGGCTGGTGCTCGCCAACGAGGCCAACGTCGAGGTCACCGACGAGGGGAGCTACCGGTTCGAACGCAACCCGGACACCGGTCTGCTCGACCCCGGCGAGCTGGACAGCCGCATCACCGCCGTGCTCGGGACCGCCATCGATCCCGCTGTCTTCGTCGCTGACGTAGCAGCAGACGACGACGGTCGCATCGCGTTCCAAGCGACCATCCGTGGCTACTCCGAGGGGGTCGTGGCGCTCGTGCACGAGGAGACCGGCGCGGCGCTACGTGTCGACGAGTCGGGCACCGCGCTCGACGCGTACGGAGCTTCCGCCGACGTCTACAACCTGGGCCGCGAGACCTGGACGACCTCCGACTTCGACGGCGACGTCGTCACCTTCGTGGCAGGTCGGTACGCGGCCGTGGCGGAGAGTGTGGCCTTCTTCCACGCGGGCGACCGCTTCTACCTCGTGGACTACGACTACGAACTGGGCTGGGACGGCGGAGACGGGGCGCAGTGGGAGCCGCCACCGACCGTTCGGCTCGGCGACGACGAGTTCTTCGGCCGTCTCAGCCCGGGTGACCACCTGATGGTGTGCGGTGAGGGAGGCGACTACGGCGTGGTCGGCTACCGCGTCGGCGGGCCGAACAGCTACTGCCTCGAGGACCGCGACGCCAGCGCGGGGTGACCCACGCGGCCCCGGTGATCCGCGGAACGCTCGCGGAACGGCGACCTCGGTCGGGCCGGCTCACGCCCGGGCGGTGAGGCGTGCCTCTCCCCGCCGCCGCATCTCCGCGATCAGCGGCTCCGCATCGCGCACGCGGACGAGCTCGAGGCCATCCGTCACTGCACCCGGGGCGGTCACCGTGACCTGGTGGCCCTGGATGTCGAGCACGGTCAGTGCCCGGCTACCGAGGTGCACGCAACGCGCCGGCGTGTGTTCCCCGTCGACGAGCACGTCGCAGGCCTCCCATCCGCGCTCGAGGGCGTCGACCGCTCGCTCGGCGCGCGCATCCATCTCGGCGTGCCACCGGCGCAGGCGGCGATGAGCCTCGTCAGCCGGGAGTCGATCGAGGTCCAGCGCCGGCTGGTCGGCAGCCTCGGCCTCGTAGGCGAACTCGCGCAGGAGCTGCGCCTCCTCGTAGGCATCGACACGTACCTGCAGGCGGACCGCTGCCGGTGCCGTGCCGTCGTCCGAAACGGCGGCATCGACCGCGATCTCCTGTGGCTGCGGCCCTCCTCGAGCATCGGTCGAGTACCCGACGCCGCCGATGGCGACCGGTCCGGACCACCGCGCCGGCACGAGGACCGGGAGCAGCGCCACCGCGCGACGCGCGACCTCCACCCGATGCTCGAGGTCACGGTGCGCGGCCCGGCCCGGTGCGACCAGGCGGAGCACCTCCCCGCCGACCCGACCTCGACCGAACGCCGTGCACAGCGACCACACGAACGCTCCGGCCCATGCCAGCACCGGCACGCCGACGAGCACGCGACGCGGCGGCCCTCCCGCGGCGACGATGCCCGCGGCCGGGATCAGCGACACCGCCATCACGATCGCGTAGAAGCTCGGCACGGGATGCCAGGTCCGCTCACGGCGCACCACGGTGACCACGTCGACGGGCAGCCGCGCCCACCGAGCGACCGGAGAGGTCGCGCGAGCGCGGTACAGCATCCCTCCGCCGGTCATCCCGCCGCAGCCGTCGCAACGGTGGAGCCGCACCGTGCCGCCACCGTTGACGAACCAACGACGGAGACCTTCCCACCTCGTCGGCGGCCGCATGTGGCCGCCGCAGCTCGAGCAGCGGTCATCGACGGGGCCTGTTGCTTCCTGCTCGATCATCGCGTTCCCCTCGCGTGCCCCTCGCGTCGACCTCGCTACATCGCCGCTTCGCGGCCGGCGACAACGTGGCGATAGCGGGCGTGTTCGCCTGGTCACGGAGAGGTCGCCACTGTCGCGCCAGGTCGTCAGTGTCGCGCCAGGTCATCACCGGTGAGCGGTTGCCGCGACAGCGAGCTGCTCCGGCGACACGATCCTGGGTCGCGAGAGGCTTCTCACGGGGGTCGGCACCACCGAGGACCTTCGGAGTTCAGGGCCGGCTCTAGTCCTCGGAGCGGTAGTCGTCGGCGTAGTAGTCGACGCCGAGGTGGGTGATCTGGTCCTCGCCCATCATCCAGCGCAGCGTGTTCTTCAGCTTGGTCTGCTGGATGAACAGGTCGTGCTCGGGGTACAGCCCCGGTGCGACCTGCGGCGCCTTGAAGTAGAAGCTGAGCCACTCCTGGATGCCGCTCATCCCGGCCCGCTGCGCGAGGTCGAGGAACAGCGCGAGGTCGAGGCAGAGCGGCGCCGCGAGGATCGAGTCCCGGCAGAGGAAGTCGACCTTGATCTGCATCGGGTAGCCGAGCCACCCGAACAGGTCGATGTTGTCCCACCCCTCCTTGTTGTCGCCACGCGGCGGGTAGTAGTTGATCCGGACCTTGTGGTAGAGGTCGCCGTAGAGGTCCGGGTAGGTCTCCGGCTGCAGGATGTAGTCGAGCACCCCGAGCTTGGAGCTCTCCTTGGTCTTGAACGACTCCGGGTCGTCGAGGACCTCGCCGTCGCGGTTGCCGAGGATGTTGGTCGAGTACCAGCCGGCGACGCCGAGCATGCGCGCCTTGAACATCGGCGCCAGCACCGTCTTCAGCATCGTCTGGCCGGTCTTGAAGTCCTTGCCGCAGATCGGCACCCCGTGGTCGGAGGCGAACTGGCGCAGCGCCGGCACGTCGACGGTCAGGTTCGGTGCACCGTTCGCGAACGGGATGCCCTCGAGCAGCGCCGCGTAGGCGTACATCATCGACGGCGCGATGGTCGGGTCGTCGGCGTCGATCGCCGCCTCGAACGCGTCGATGTCGGCGTGCGCCGGCCCGATCTCGATGTAGACCTCGGTCGAGGCGGCCCAGAGCATGACCATGCGGTCGCAGCCGTGCTGCTCGCGGAAGTCGCGCAGGTCCTGGCGGATCGCCTCGAGCATCCCCCGCTTGGACCGGTCCGGCTTGACGTTCTCGGGGTCGAGCCGCTTGACGTAGGCCGGGTCGAACGCCGCCGCCATCGGCTGGATGTCGCGGAGCGCGTCGCCGATCGGCTCGAGGTGCCGAGCGCTGTCGAGCACGCCGGCCTTGGTCGCCGACACGTAGGCGTCGTCCTCGAACGGGTCCCACGCGCCGAACACGATGTCGTCGAGCCCCGCGAGCGGGACGAAGTCCTGGATCAGCGGCGCGCGGTCCTCGGTGCGCTTGCCGAGGCGGATCGTGCCCATCTGGGTCAGCGAGCCGATCGGTTCGCCCATCCCCCGCCGCGCGAGCTCGACACCGGCGATGAAGGTGGTGGTGACGGCGCCGAGTCCGACGCACACGACGCCGAGCTTGCCGGTCGCGGGCGCGACGGTGGGGGTGGCCAGGTCGGACACGTGGGGCCTCACAGGGTCGGGCGGGGTCGGCACGCCACGACGGAGCCACGGACGTGCACAGTTCGCCGCAGGGTACGGCGCGCGTGCCCGTCACGCGGACCACGCGTGCGGGTCGCGCCGTCGCCTCAGAGCGCAGCGAGGGCAGCGGTGACGGCGAGCTCGAGCTCCGTCACGTGGTCCGCGTCGAGCGGGAGACCGTCGGCGTCGCGGACGTAGAACACGTCCACCACCTCGTACCCGAGGGTCTGGGCGCGCGCCACGACGATGTCGAGCTCGAGCTCCGCGAGCGCGGTCGCGATCGCGTAGAGCACCCCGAGCCGGTCGACGGTCGAGACCTCGACGATGGTCGCGGTGCCAGCCGGGTCCGGGCCGGTGGTCACGGTGGTCGTCACGTCGGGGAGGCGGGCGACGCGCCGGTCCTCGTCGCGGGCCTTGCGCGAGACGCGGGCGCGGACCGCGAGGCGACCCGCCGCGGCCTCGGCGAGGTCGCCCTCGACGCGGACCCACCACGACCCGCCGACCCCCGCCGGTGGCCGGACCCGGAAGGTGTCGACCGCCAGCCCGTCGTCGCGGGTGAAGGCGTCGGCGGCCACGATCGACCCACCGTGCAGGGCGACCACGCCGGCGACCTTGGCGAACCACCCGGGGTGGTCCAGCGCGACGACGTCGAGCTCGTCGGGGCCGTCCTGGACGTCGGGGTCGAGGGCGTACGCGCCCGGTGAGGGGGACGGTTCGTCGGCTCGCAGCTGGTGCTCGCCGGGTGTGACCCGCGTACGGACCTCGGTCGGACCCGGACGGGTCGTGGCCATCAGCGAGTGCCGCACGACCGCTCGGGGCGACACGGCGGACGGGTACCGGTCGGGCAGCAGCGCAGGTGCGCGCGGACCGCGGCAGGATCGGCGCCGAGCTCGGGCGCGAGGGCGAGCGCCTCGTCGATCGTGAGGTCACCGGCGTCGGTGACGTGGTCGGGAGGCGTCGGATCGAGCACGGCACGGACCTTCGTGACGAGGGTGGCTACCAGCTGGGCGGTCCAGTCGGTCCACGCGGTCGGGCCCGTCGCGCGTCCGTCGGCGGCGGCGAGCAGGTGGAGCGCCGCCAGCGTCGAGCGATCGCCCACGGTCGCGGCGATGTCCCGGGCCAGGGCCGGGTCGGTCACGTCCCGCTTGCGGGCCGCATCGGGCAGCACCAGGTGGAGCCGGACGAGGCGCCCGACGAGGTCGACGGTCGCCGCACCGCAGCCGAGGCGGCCCGCGATGGCCCGCGCCACCGGGACGCCGGTCTCGCTGTGCGGCTCGCCGAGCGCCTTGCCGACGTCGTGGAGCAGGGCGCCGAGCAGCAGCCCGTCGCGGTCGTCGACGTCCGCGAGCGCTCGCGCCGCCCACTCCTCGCGACGCACCAGGTCGCCGAGGGCGGCGGCGGCGTGCCAGGCGTGCCGGTCGAGCGAGAAGCGGTGGAAGGGGTTGCGCTGCGGCCGGCCCCGCAGCGCCGCCCACTCGGGGATCAGCGCCGTCAGCAGCCCGACGTCGTCGAGCTCGGCCAGCGCCGGGAGGGCGACGTCGCCACGCCACAGGACCTCGAGGAACGTCGGCGGGTCGCGTCGGTCCACCGCCACGGGTGGCTCCTCCGCGTCCGTCCCACGCGGCCTCGACGCGCGAGCGGACGCGGGCCGCCGAGCGGCGGTCGAGCACGGCCCCGGTGTCCGCCAGGGCCGCGAACAGCCGGAACGGGAGCTCGGGCGCGTCCAGGTCGGCGGCGCGGGTCGCCGGTCGCCGGTTCGGGGAGCCGCAGCACCCCGTCGACGAGCTCGAACCCGTCGGTGCACCGACTCGGTCGGCCGACGCAGCCGGCGGCGCGCCGCGCGCGAGGTCGGCGTCGATGAGCGCCCACGCGCGCCGGTGGACGTGGTCGACGGTCCGGGCGGCGAGGTAGAGATCGGTCAGCAGCTGGTGCGGGGCGAGGTCGTGGTCGGCGCGGTCCACGTACCCGCAGCGTGCGGCGACGGCGTCCTGCAGGTCGAGCCGGAGCTGCTCGTTCTGACCCGGCTCCTCGCGCTCGGTGGCAGCCGAGGTGCAGGCCCACGCGGGCCGCGAGCAGCCGGTCGTAGGCGCAGCGTCAGCCGCCGGCGGTCGGGAGCGGCGAGGTAGCCGGCCGGGACGAGCGGGTCGATCCCGGTGGTCCCGACCAGCGCCGCCGCGGCCCACGAAGCGACTGCACGTCGCGCAGGCCGCCCGCGCCGTCCTTGAGGTCCGGTTCGAGGACCTCGGCCGCGTCGCCCGCCTGCGCGCGCCGGTCCGCGTCGGCCCGGGCCAGCGCCTGCAGGAACGGTGCGGGCCGCCGCCGGCAGGCGCTGCATCGTCTCCGCACGGACCTGGTGCGGCGAGCCCGCGGTCACCGGCGACGGCCGCAGGTCGAGCATCGCCGTCGCCGTGTCGAGGTCGTCGATCGCCGCGACCGCCTCGCGCCGGTCGCGCACGGCGTAGCCGACGGTCAGGCCGACGTCCCACAGCGGGTAGACGACCTCGCGGACGACGCCGCTCGAGCTCCGTGCCGGTCGAGCCGGTCGTGGAGCGAGCGAGCAGGTCGACGTCGGAGCCCGGGCACAGCTCGGCCCGGCCGTACCCGCCGACGGCGACGACGGCGAGCCGCCGGTGACGGCTCGAGCGCCGGGCGCCGCGAGCGCGACGAGCGCCGCGTCGACCGCCCCCGTCCACGCGTGCGCACCAGCCCGGCCGGCCGCCGGGCCGTCGCGCAGCAGCTCGCTGCGCGCGGTCGGCCTGCGCCGGTCGTCGCCGACCACGCGCACGGCAGCTCGAGCGGCGCTCAGAGCGCGTCGGCGTCCTCCTCACCGGTGCGGATGCGCACGATGCGGTCGACCGCGGTGACGAAGACCTTGCCGTCCCCGACCTGGCCGGTCCGGGCGTGCTTGACGATGGCGTCGACGACGTCGGCGACCTGGCGTCGTCCGACGAGGATCTCGAGCTTCACCTTCGGGCACGAACTCCACGGTGTACTCGGCGCCGCGGTAGACCTCGGTGTGGCCGCGCTGCCGGCCGTAGCCGCGGACCTCGCTCACCGTGAGGCCCTGGACGCCGAGCTCCTGCAGCGCGTCCTTGACCTCGTCGAGCTTGTGGGGCTTCACGAGCGCCGTCACGAGCTTCACTTCGATCTCCTCCTCCCCGCGGCGGGCCGGGGGTGCCTGCGCCCACCGTGCGCGGCCCCGGTCGGGGCCGTGCACCTCCACGACCCGGTCGGGTCGCGGACCGGCCGGGGCCGGTCGCGGGTGAGCGGACGGTCGCACCACGCGTTGTCGCGCGCGGTGTCCCGATCGTTTCGCCGCGTTACGCCTCGCCGGGCACGGTGCTCCGCACGGTGGCTCGGCCACCGCGCTCGATGATCGTGCTCGGAGCCGCCTCGCGGGCGGCCGTCGCGGTGTGCGCGACCTGCACCCCGAGGCGCCGAGCGTGCAACGGACGCACGGACGAGGACGCGACGCGCGCGGGCGCGTTGACTCGGTGTGTCGGCGGCCCTACCCCTGGCCGCCAGCCCGCGCCCACCACGTCCGACGCCCCATCGGACGGGCGCGGCCGGGTGTCTAGCCCTTCCCCCAGGGCGCTCACCCCGCCGGTCGACGCCGTGCCCCGCGCGTCCCGGCTTCGGACCCCCCGCCTCCGGCGGGGGGTCCGCTCGTTCGCCGATCGGTCCGCCCGACGGGTCGGCGCTCGGCCGGTGCAGCGCTGGCCGTGTCGTCCCGTCACACCACCGTCGTACGCTCGAACGCACGGTGTGACTACTCCTCCTCAACCATGGCGGACGATCCGCCGATGCCACGGGGACAGGACGCCGACACCATGGGGGGGTCGCGTCGCAGACGATGAGCGTACGCCAGCGGAGAGGCCCGCTCCTGGTCGCGCCCGCCACGAGCGCGGCGCTCCTGTGTCGTTGCCGACCGCCGCCGACGCGGACACGTCAGGCCCGCAGCGGCGCCCGACCGTCAGCGCACGCGAGCCAGGGCCCGCCGCCTCGACCGCGTCGACCTGCGTCCTCCGCGAGCGCCACCTCACGATCCAACGCCAACCGCGTCCGACGCAGGTCCGTCCGCCGAACGCCGGCCGGAGCCAGGCTGCGAGCTCGCGGCCCTCGCACGCGGCGGACCGGGCCGGCCGCGGGCCAGCCGGACCGGGACCCGTGGCCCGCGGACCTCAGGGTCCGCGGCCAGCGCCCCGGGCAGCCGGGACGTGACTCCAGCAACGGCGTCGGCGACCCGCGGCCCGCCGGCCGATCGTGGGGCCCGTCCCGATGCCCCGGCTGCGGCGCCGTCGGCTCCCGACCGCGCCCGCCCCCACCGACCCGGGCCACGCCCCCCCGCGCCGCACCCGTGTCCGGTCCGCCGGGGCTGACCCCGGCACCCTCCGAACGCCCCGAGGTGCCCGCACCCGCCCGTCCAGGGGCGCCCGCGACCGACGCCGTCGCCCGCCAGGCCGCGGCGGTGGTGGTCGGGCGCACCAGCGACCTCGCCCCGGCCGCTGCTTCGTTCGTCTCGTCGAGGATCCTCGGAGCGTCTGGTACGGCCGACGCCGCAGGTCAGGACCAGGCGGCGAACGCCGGCGGGGACCTCCGGACGCCCCCGCCGGTGAACTCGACATCGCCCGCCCCCGGGACGCTTCAACGCCTCCCTCGCCTTCACCCCCGCGCGCGACCTCGGCATCCCGGCCGGGCTCCTGGCGATGTTCGGCGCGTACCTCGCGGCGCACCGGCTGGCTGGACCGAGGCGGGCTGCCGATGACGGTCACCGACGCGCAGGGGAACGATGTCCAGCTCGTCCTCTGAGCGCGCCACCCTCCAGGGGCGCCTCCGGGCGATCACGGCCGGACGCACCATCGCCGCCGCCCTCGTGGCGCTCACGATCGCCACCTTCGGCCGGGACCTGGTCGACCCGGCTGGGCGATCGCTGCTCACGTGGGCCATCGCGATCCACCTCCTGGTCCAGCTCCTCGCGGTGGCGCTCGACCGTGGCGGTCGGCTCCAGCGGGTGACCATCGACGTGACCCTGCTCGCCGACGTCGGGGCCATCGGGGTCCTCGGCGCGGTGACCGGCGGTATCGCGAGTCCGATGACGGCGCTGCTGCTCACCGAGGTCGTGGTCGTCACGCTGCTGTTCGGTCGCTGGGCGGGGCTGCGGGCCTCCTTGCTCTGCACGCTGGCCGGCGCGTGGCTGCTCGCCTCCAGCCCCCGGCGCTCGACGCGGCTGCCGACGCGGCGCGGCGGACCGACGTGGCCGCCGGCGCTCGCCCTCACCCCCACCGTGCGCGCGGCGCTGCTCCTCGCCGTCCTCTGGGGGACGATCCTCGCGACGGGCTGGCTCACCGACCTCATCGAACGCGATCTCCGCCGCCGCACCGAGGACCTCACGCTGCTGCGTGACGTGACGCCCGACCTCGACCCGCGACGGGGCCCGGACGCCGTCGCCGGAGCCCTCGCGGAGCTCCTCGTCGACCGGCTCGGGCACCGGGCGAGCGCCGTCTGGTTGACCGCAGGCGACCGGCTCGAGCTGCACGGGACCGCTCACGCTTCCGACGGACCCGGCACCGGCTGCCCCACGACGACGTCGCTGGCGCTGGACGAGGACGTCGTCACCTCGGCGTTCGCCGACCACGGCATCCTCCCGATCCGTCGAGACCGGCCACGCCCGGAGGCGCTCGTCGACCTCTTCGGCGAGCAGGCACCCCTCGTGCTCGTCGCGCTCGGTGTCGACGGCGACGTCATCGGCCTGCTCGCCGTCGAGGTCGCCACCCGGTTCGGACGGGGCCCGACGCTGCGCGTGCGGGAGGTCCGGCTCCTGCGGATGCTCGCCGAGCAGTCCTCGCTGCTGCTCGAGAACGCGCGGTTGCAGACCGAGCTCGCCGATCAGGCCGTGACCGACGCGGTGACGGGGCTGCCCAACCACCGCTACCTGCAGCAGCGACTCGGTGAGGAGCTCGAACGTGTCGCGCGCGGCGCAGGACCGCGGGGAGCAGCGGTCGCTGTCGATCGCGCTGCTCGACCTCGACCACTTCAAGCTCGTCAACGACACCTACGGCCACCCGACGGGCGACCGCGTGCTCGCCGCCGTCGCCCACGCGGTCCAGCAGACGCTGCGGGGCAGCGACGTGGTGTGCCGGTACGGCGGCGAGGAGTTCGCGCTGATCCTGCCCGAGACCGACGCGGCGGCGGCCAGGCTGGCCTGCGAGCGGGTCCGGGTCGCCGTGTCGGCGCTCCGGCTGACGGCGCTGCGACGGCCGCGAGATGCCGCCGGTGACCGTCTCCCTCGGCGTCGCGACGCTCGCGGGCGAGGCCGTCGACCGGGCGACGCTCCTCGCCCGGGCCGACGAGGCCCTCTACGCCGCCAAGCACGGTGGCCGGGACCGGGTCGTCCACGACGCGGACCGGGTCGTCAACCTGGCCTGACCCGGCCCGCCGCCCGCTGCGCTTCAGCCGAGCCGGGCGATCATGAGCTCGGCAGCCTCGGAGGGGTTCATCGCCACGGCGATCCCGTAGCTCTCGAGGATCTCCTTCTTCTCGGCGGCCGACTCGCCGCCCTCGCCGCCCTCCTTGACGATGGCGCCCGCGTGGCCCATCTGCTTGCCCTCGGGAGCCTCGAACCCGGCGATGTAGCCGCCACGACGGGCGTGTCGGGGATGTTGTCCCGGATCCAGGCGCCGGCCTTCTGCTCCTCCGCGCCACCGATCTCGCCGACGAACGCGATCGCCTCGGTCTCGGGGTCCTCCGCGAAGGCCTGGATGACGTCGAGGAACTGGGTGCCGATGATCGGGTCACCGCCGATGCCGACGCAGGTCGAGATGCCGATGCCGGCCCGCGCCAGCTCGTGCATGATCTGGTAGGTCAGCGTGCCGGAACGCGACACCAGCCCGACCTTGCCGGGTGAGGTGATGTCCGCCGGGATGATGCCGACGTTGGACTTGCCGGGGCTGATCAGCCCCGGGCAGTTCGGACCGATGAGGCGCTTGCCGCCGCGACGGACCACGAGGTCGTAGACCTCGGTCATGTCGTGGACCGGGACGCCCTCGGTGATGGCGACGATCGTGTCGATGCCCGCCTCGTACGCCTCGATGATGGCGTCCTTGGTGAACGGCGCGGGGACCATCACCATCGAGGTGTTGGCGCCGGCTTCCGACACGGCCTCGGCCACGGTCGCGAGGACCGGGACGTCGAGGCCCTCCCAGGTCGACCCGCCCTTCTTCGGGTGGGTCCCGGCGACGATCTGGGTGCCGTAGTCCTGGTTGCGCTTGGCGTGGAAGGTCCCCTGGGATCCGATGCCCTGGACGACGACCTTGGTGTTCTCGTCGATGAAGATGCTCATCTGCTGGCTCCTGTGCGCCGCGGTGGGCGCGGTTCGGCGGTGGTCTCAGGCGCCCGCGAGACGGACGGCTTCGGCGGCGGCTTCCTGCATCGTCGGCTTCGACACGACGTTGGGCAGGTCGGCGTCCTCGAGGATGCGGCGGCCCTCCTCGGCGTTGGTGCCGTCGAGCCGGACCACGAGCTTCTGCGGGAAGTCACCGAGCCGCTTGGTCGCCTCGACGATGCCGCCCGCCACCTCCTCGCCGCGGGTGATGCCGCCGAAGATGTTGATGAACACGCTCTTGACGTCCGGGTCGGAGAGGACGAGCCCGAGCGACTCCGCCATCGCGTCCGCGGACGCGCCACCGCCGACGTCGAGGAAGTTGGCCGCCCGCCCACCGTTCTGCGCCACCACGTCGAGGGTGGCCATCACGAGGCCGGCACCGTTGCCGAGCGACCCCGACGTGACCGTCGAGCTTGACGTACTGGATGCCCTTGGCCTTGGCCTCGGCCTCGAGCGGGTCGTCCGCGTCGAGCCCGTCGATCTTCCACTCGGAGAACCCGTCGTGGCGGAACGCCGCGTTGTCGTCGAGGGTGACCTTCGCGTCGAGCGCGATGATGCGGTCGGCCCCCGCTCGATCGGTGCCGGAGGCTGGACCGGTGCGGATGAGCGGGTTGATCTCGGCCAGCGTGGCGTCCTCGGCGAGGTAGGCCGCGAACAGCTTGACCAGCAGGTCCGCAGCCTGGTCGCGGACCTCCTCGGGGAACCTCGCCTCGGTGACGATGTCGTCGGCGATCTCGCGGGGCAGCCCGTGCTCACGTTCGGAGGGCACGACGGTGCGCTTGACGACCGCATCGGGGTTGGTTCGGTTGACCTCCTCGATCTCGACGCCGCCCTCGACCGAGCAGATGATGAGTTCGCCCTTGCTGACCCGGTCGTGCATCACCGACAGGTAGTACTCCTCGGCGATGTCGGACGCCGGCTCGACCCAGACGACCCGGACCTCGTGGCCCTTGATGTCGAGCCCGATGATCGACTCGGCGGCCTCGACGGCGTCCTCGAGCGTCGGGCAGTACTTGACGCCGCCCGCCTTGCCGCGGCCACCGGTCTTGACCTGGGCCTTGACCATCACCGCGGACGCGCCGGCGTCGAGGTGGGAACGTGCGGCGTCCTTCACCTCGCTGACGCTGCGGCAGGCGGTGCCGGGAGGCGGCACCGGGACGCCGTTGCGTCCGAACAGCTGCTTGCCCTGGAACTCGACCAGGTCCACGGGTGGCTCCTGTCGTGGTGGTTGGGGGTGGCTCACGGCCGGCTGATGCCGGACGCGAGCGACGGGGCGCCGGAGCGCCCCGTCGGGTGGGTGTCAGACCCGCTCGGCCACGTTGGCGGTGACCCAGTCGGTGATGGTCCTCATGGGCGTGCCGGGGGTGAAGATCTCGGCGATGCCCTGCTGCTTCAAGGTCTCGATGTCCTCGGCGGGGACGATACCGCCGCCGAAGACGACGACGTCGTCGGCTCCCTGCTCGCGCAGGAGCGCGACCACCTTCGGGAAGAGCGTGAGGTGGGCGCCGGAGTGGATCGACAGGCCGATGGCCTGCGCGTCCTCCTGCAGCGCAGCGGAGACGATCTGATCGGGCGTCTGGTGGAGGCCGGTGTAGATGACCTCGAACCCCGCGTCGCGGAGCGCGCGGGCCACGACCTTGGCGCCACGATCGTGCCCGTCCAGACCCGGCTTGGCCACGACGACGCGGACCGCCATCTCTCGCACTCCCTGCCTGGACGACGTCGCCCGACGCGGACGACGGGCCGAGGGTAGTCGCCGCTCGAGAACGGCCGCGAACCGGGCCGACCGCGGGTGGACGGTGGTCGCGGCGACACCCGGGATGGGTGGTCTCACCCGAGGTGGCGGGCGCGGTCCTTGCCCTCGTGCTTCGCGGCGTACAGAGCCCGGTCGGCGGCGTCCACGAGCCCACGGGGGTCGCCGACCTCCGCCGAGGTGGCGATGCCGATGCTGGTGGTCACCACCAGCCCCGGCGCCACCGTGGACCAGGGGTGGGCCCGGACGCGCTCGACGAGCTCATCCGCCGTCCGCCGCGCGGCCGCCGCGTCACAGCCCGGGAGCACCAGGCAGAACTCCTCGCCGCCGTACCGGGCGCACACGTCCGTCGGCCGGGTAGCGCGGCGCAGGATCTGCGCCACGGTCCGCAGCACCTCGTCGCCGGTGGCGTGCGAGAAGTCGTCGTTGATGCGCTTGAAGTCGTCGAGGTCGAGCAGCAGCACGGCGAGGTCGGCACCGCGGCGCCGCGCGTCGGCGATCCGGTCGGCGAACGCCGCCTCGAGCCCGCGACGGTTGCACAGCCCGGTCAGGGCGTCGGTCACGCTGTCGTGCTGGAACCGCTCGAGCTGGAAGCGGACCTGGAGGCTCCGCAACCGCTGGTCGGAGACCTCGTCGAAGATGCGCTGCTCGACGTCGCGCAGGTGGCGCAGCCAGCCGAGCGCGGCTGCGGCGTCGCCCCGCTGCTCGTGCAGGTCGGCGAGCGCTTCGGCGGCGCGGGCGCACTCGGCTGCCAGCCCCCGGGACTCGGCGTCGGCGTGCGCACGGTCGGCGCGAGCGATGGCGGCGTCGACCTCACCGCCTGCTCCGAGCGCCACCGCGAGGCGCGTCCGTGCCTCGCAGGCTCCGTGAACGTGCCCGCTCGCGTCGTAGAGGGCGATGCTGCCCCGCAGCAGCTCGACCGCCGCCGACACCTCGCCGCGATCGCTCTCGAGAACGGCGAGGTTGTGGAGCACCATCCCGACCCCGCGAGCCTCCCCCTCCGCCTCGAAACGCGCGCGTGCCTCTCCGAGTGCGATCAGTGCGGCATCGTGATCGCCCCGGGTGGTGAACACCTTGGCGAGGTTGTTCTGGAGCCCAGCGATCGCCAACGTCTCGTCGGCGGTCCGCAGCTCCAGGCTGCGTCGGTAGGCGGTCTCGGCCTGGTCGAGGTCACCCGAGGCGAAGAAGGTCACCCCGATCCGGTTCAGCGTGTCGGCGCGGCCGGCGACATCCGCCGCGGCCTCGAACAGCCGGAGCGCCTCGGACAGCCGCTCGACGGCGGCGGCGCGGTCACCGAGCGAACCCTCCACGTACCCGGCCTCCGACAGGGCGCGGGCACGGTCGACGTCCGGGGCGTCCTCGAGCAGCGACAGCGCCTCGAGCAGCGCCCGGAGGGCGGCGACGAAGTCGTTGCGAGCCACGTGGCAGACGCCGACGAGCGTGAGCGCCCGTCCGAGCGCGATCTGGTCACCCGACGCGGTCGCCTCGTCACGAAGCCGGCGTGCGAGCTCGAGCGACCCCCCCGGGTCGCGGCGGGCGTCCCGGCACGCAGCGACGAACTGGGCCGCGGCTGGTGGCTCGCCGGGGACCGGTGACGAGGGCGGGGCCGGGGCGGCCAGCGCGATCCTCGTGACGGCCGCGACCGACGGGCGTGGCGTCGCCGCCTGGACGTCGCCCTCCACCACCACCCCCGTCGCGCCGTGATCGCCCCGAGCGGCTCACCTGCCCGGGCGGCCGCGTTCGGCCCGAAGATAGCCACCCGGAGGCTGCGGGTCAGCGGAACGGGGCCGCAGCCATCGCCGACAGCGCGTGGGACCAGCCAGGGACGCCCGAGTGGCGGAGGTACCGTCCGCCCCGTGACCGACCAGCGCCCCGACCCCGACCCCGGCCCCGCTCCCGCCCCCGACCCCGACTTCGGCCCGGGCGGGTACCTGCCCGAGCGGGCCGCGCAGCGTGCGCGGAAGATCGTGCTGCGGGCCCCGCTCGGGATGCAGTGGATCGTGGCCTCGCTGGTGGCCGGGGTGATCGTCGTGGTCGCTGGGGTGCTCCTGCTCACCCGCGGCGGCGGCGCCCCGGCTCCGCCGTTCGTCGCGGTCGGGCCGGTCGCGGCGGTCGCCGGACAGGTCGTGTACGACCACGACCTCGACCTGTTGCTGGTCGGCCTCGGAGGCCGCGTGCGCGCCTTCGACGCCCCGGCCGACGTCACCTACTGCGAGGCGTCCCGCCGCCTCGAGTCCCCGGACGGCGAGGTGTGGTCGCTCACCGGCCGCGGCACCGGTGGCACGGCCTCGCTCGCCGAACACCCGACGGTCACCTCCGACGGGGTCCTCTACGTCGACCCGAGCGTGGCGACAACGCCGCCGACACCGTCCCCCGACACGTTCCCCGCGGGCTGCACCTGAGGTCAGGCGGTACCGGTGGTGACCAGACGGTCGAGGTTGGCGAGGGTGCGCTCCATCCCGCGCAGGTTCCGCTTCGGGATGCGCGCCAGCTCGAGCGGCAGCTTGGCCTTGGCGGTCGACCAGTCGAAGGTCTCGGTCACCTGCGTGCCGCCGTCGACGTCCTCGAGCTCGTAGCGCCAGCGGTGGCCGTGGAAGTGCCGCCACGCGATGCGGACGCCTTCCTCGAACTCGACGACCGTGTTGAGGATCGGGTACGGCGCCCCGAGCTTCATCTCCATCCCGAACCGGGCGCCGTCGCTGAGACGGTCCGGCGTGCCGTCCTGGACGCCGGTGACCTCGGCCCAGCCGGCACCGTCGATGACCGGGTGCATCGCGGGGTCGGCGATGACGTCGAAGATCGCCTGACGGTCGGCGGCGATGACGCGGCTGGTCGAGACCTGCTTGCGGCGTGCCACGTGGGAGCTCTCCGGTCGGAGGGGTGCGCGGACGAGGAGGGGTACCACGGTTCGAGATCGACGCCGAACCGGACGGGGTCGACCTCGACGGGGACGGCAGCCGGCGGTGGTCACCCGGCTCGGATGGCCTCGATGAGCAGCAGGATCCCGAACAGCGCGAAGGCGATCGCCGACAGCCGCCGCAGGAGGTCCGCCGGCAGCCGGCGGTGCAGCAGCCGGCCCACCGCGATCGCGACCCCCGACGCCGCGGTCATCCCGGCGGCCGACCCGAGCCAGATCATCAGCGGCGACCGGGTCGACGCCAGCGCGGCGGTCCCGAGCATCGTCTTGTCCCCGAGCTCGGCGACGATCATCGCCACCACGATGGTGGCCACGACCGAGCGACGCGCGCGAGCGTCCGACGCGTCGATCCCGGCGTCATCGTCGTCATCGTCGTCATCGTCGTCGCGCCAGGTCCACACCGCGAAGCCGAGGAAGAGCACCCCACCGACCCCGGCGATGGCCCGGGTCGGCAGGGCGGTGCCGAGCACGCCGCCGACGAGCGCGGCGAGCCCGAGCAGCACCGTCGCGGCCACCGCGACGCCGACCAGGACCTGCCACCACCGGTACCGCGTGGCGAAGCTGAGGGCCAGCAGCTGGGACTTGTCCCCGAGCTCGGCCAGCGCGATCAGCCCGAACGCGGTCATCAGATCGCTCACGCCTTCACGAGCGGCGCGTAGGCGAGCACCAGGTGCTTGCGGCCGTGGTCGAGGAAATCGACGGTGGCCTCCGCCTTCTCGCCCTCCCCCGACAGCGCCGAGATACGCCCCTGGCCGAACTTGGTGTGCACGACGGTGTCGCCGGTGCGGAACTCCGCGCCCGCGAGCTCGACCACCTCGCGGTCCCGCGCCCGCTTCGCCGCCGAGGTGGTGCGGGACGCGCCGCGGTGTTCGACCAGATCCGGCGGCAGGTCGTCGAGGAACCGCGACGGCGGGTTGTAGGAGGTCCCGCCCCACAGGGTCCGGTGGTCGGCGTGGGCGAGGTAGAGCCGGTCCTGCGCGCGCGTGAAGCCGACGTACGCCAGGCGGCGCTCCTCCTCGAGCTGCTGGGGGTCCGACAGGCTGCGCACGTGCGGGAACACCCCGTCCTCGAGGCCGACGAGGAACACGATCGGGTACTCGAGCCCCTTGGCGGTGTGGAGGGTCATCAGCGTCACCGCGCCGTCGGCGTCCTCCTCCTCGAGCTGGTCGGCGTCGCTGACCAACGTCACCGACTCGAGGAACGCCGACAGACCCTCCGCCCCGGTGCGTTGCCCCGCTCCGCGCTCGTCCCCTCCGACCGGAGGTGTGGATCTCTCCCAGAACTCGCGGACGACCGAGCCGAGCTCCTCGACCACCTCGACGCGACCGAGTGCCTCGATGGTGCGTTCGGCCTGCAGTTCGCGGAGATAGCCGGTGCGGTCGAGCACGTGGTCGAGCAGGTCGGGCAGTGGGACGTCGTGGTCGAGCTCGGTCCGCAGACCGTCGAGCAGCTGCACGAACGCGTCGACGGCACCGACCGCCCGGGCGGCCAGCCCCTGGACCTGGTCGGCCTCGCGGGCGGCGGCCAGGAACGAGGTGCCCTCGCGGCGGGCGTGCCAGTCGAGCGCCTCGATGGTGCGGTCGCCGACGCCTCGCCGGGGGGTGTTGACGACGCGCCGGGCGGAGACGTCGTCGGCCTCGTTGACCAGCAGGCGCAGGTAGGCGAGGACGTCCTTGACCTCCTTGCGCTCGTAGAAGCGCACGCCGCCGACGACCTTGTACGGCGTGCCGACCCGCAGCAGCACGTCCTCGAGCACCCGGGCCTGGGCGTTGGTCCGGTAGAAGACCGCGACGTCGTCGAAGGTGTAGCGCCGGCCGTCGGGCGCGGCGTCCGCGGCCCCGACGCCCTTGACGAGGCGCTCGACCTCCTCGGAGACGAACGCGGCCTCGTCGTGCTCGTCGTCGGCGCGGTAGCGGACCACCGGGGCGCCGAGCTCACGGTCGGTCCACAGCTCGGCACGCCGCTCGACCGGGGAGGCCGCGATGATGGCGTTCGCGACGTCGAGGATGGTCTGGGTCGAGCGGTAGTTGCGGTCGAGCACGACGACCCGCGCGTCGGGGTGGTCGCTCTCGAAGTCGAGGATGTTCTTGATCGTCGCGCCGCGCCAGCCGTAGACGCCCTGCTGCGGGTCGCCGACCACCATCACGTTGCGGTCGGGGCCGGTCAGCAGCTGGACGAGGTGGTACTGGGCGCGGTTGGTGTCCTGGTACTCGTCGATCATCAGGTGCGCGAAGCGGCGCTGGTAGTGCTCGCGGACACCGTCGAACAGCTGCAGCACCTCGACGGCCTTGACGATGAGGTCGTCGAAGTCGAGCGCGTTCGCCCGCCGCAGCCGGTCCTCGTAGGCGCGGTAGACGTCGGCGATCTGCTCCTCGGGCCACCCGCCGGCACGTTGCCCGTAGGTCTCGTAGTCGAGCAGTTCGTCCTTGGCGCGGCTGATCGCGTCGCGGATGCCGCGAGGTGGCAGGCGGCGGTCGTCGACGCCGAGGTCCTTGGCGGTCTGCGTCACCAGCCGCAGGCTGTCCTGGCTGTCGTAGATCGTGAAGCCGCTCTTGTACCCGAGCCGCGGCAGCTCACGGCGGAGCATCCGGACGCCGGTCTTGTGGAAGGTCGTGACCCACATCTTGTCGGCGACCCGCCCCCCGACGTGGTGGCCGACGCGTTCGGCCATCTCGTTGGCGGCCTTGTTGGTGAAGGTGATCGCCAGCAGCGAGAACGGGTCGACGTCGTGGTCGCGGATCAGGTGCGCGATCCGGTGGGTCAGCACCCGGGTCTTGCCCGACCCCGCACCGGCCACGACCAGCAGCGGCCCCTCGACGGTCTCGACGGCCTCGCGCTGGGCGGGGTTGAGGCCATCGAGCAGGGGTGAATCTGGCACGGCGGGAGCCTCGGGCGGGTCGGGTCAGGTCGAAGCCGGCAGGGTACGCGCGGCCGGCGACACCTCCCGCCCGGGGGCTCACAGGTCAGCTCACGAAGCGGATGCACAGCGGGTAGCGGTACCCCTCGCCGTCCCAGGCCTTCACCGCGGCGATGATCGGCAGCACGATCCAGACGATCCCGAGCAGCGCCGCCAGCGGGAGGATCACGATCAGCCCGAGCCCGAGCGTGACGACCGCCCCGAGGAACGCGATCACGCCGCCGACCACGCCGATCAGCAGGAAGGTGAGGTTGAAGTTCAACGCCTCCTTGCCGTGGTGGTCGATGAACCCGTGGCGTTCCCGGCCGAGCAGCCACACCACGAGCGGGCCGAGGAACGCCAGGAACACCCAGGCGCCGACGAACGCCGACAGGTGCGCGGCCACGCCCCACCCGCGGGTCTCGCTGGTCAGGCCACTGCGGTGCGGCGGGGTGCCGGGGGGGCCGCCGGAGCCCGGAGGGCCTCCGGGGCTGCGGGGACCGGTCGGTTCGGGCGGGTCGGAGTACGGGGCGGACACGGTGGGGCCTTCCTCACGGTGGGACGCCGAGGTGGCGACGCGGACCCCGAGCCTCGCACCCGGACGGCCGTCCCGCCATCAGGTGGGACCCCGAGGCGACCCTGACCAGCCGGCGCGGTGTCGGGGTCGGTCGGGTCGAGGCCGTCGGCCAGACGGCCCACGCCGTCGTCGGCCCGTCCACGGCGGTGGGGCGGCCCGAAGGCCGCCCCACCGTGTGGTGCATCGTCGACCGGCTCGATCAGCCGGAGCAACGCGACTCGTAGGCGAACGCGTCCGCCGTGGCACCGGTCACGCCGGTCTCCTCGGTACGCAGACGCAGCGGCTCGTCCGAGTTGGGCTTGGAGATGACGGCGGTACGCACGTCGTCGCCACCCTCACCGAAGGTGCGCTCGGGGAGCGCGCCCTCGTAGTCGACGGTCAGGCCATCGACCGCGTCCCGGACACCCTGACGGGTCAGGTCGCCGTTGTCGGCGGCCGCCTCGAGCAGGGACTTGAGCGGGTACGACCAGATCCACCCGAAGGTGTAGCCGTCGTTGCCCGGCAGCTCGCCCTCTCCGAGCGCGGCCTGCATGGCCTGGTGCGCCTCGGACTCACCGGTGAACGCCTCCCAGGGACCGACGTGGGTGAACATGGCCTCGAGCGCCGGAGCGGCCGGGGAGTCCATCAGTGCCGGGTTCCAGGTCGGGACCGAGCCCAGGAAGCGACCCTGGTAGCCGGCGGCAGCCGCGCCACCGACGATCTCGGCCGCCTCGGCGGGACCGACCGCGAGGACGATCGCGTCCGCGCCGCCCTGCACGACCTGGTTCACGGCCGCGTCCTGCGAACCGACCATCGCGTTCGGACCGGTCTCGGCGAAGCCGATGTAGTCGGCACCGTTCGCCTCGGCCCACGCCTCGGCGCCGGCAGCAGCGTCGCCGCCGTAGTCACCGGGGTAGCCGACGGCCTGGACCGTGCCGATCTCACCCTCGTTGTCGTTGGACCAGTCGAGGCCGATCTGCGACTCGACGCAGTACGAGTACCCGGACTCGAGGATCAGCCCGTAGTCCGAGTCCTCGAAGCTCCAGCCCGGACCACCACGACGCCGGGATACCGACGACGTTGTCCGCGTCCATGTCGGGCAGGATCGCCTCGGTCGGCGGGGTGCCGAGCGTCTGCGCGAGCGCGAGGATCTCGGGCTCGATCTCGTTGTAGAGCTGCGACTGGGTCTGCGGGTTGTACTCGTTGTCGCGGGTGTAGGTGTCGATGTCGATGTCGTACCCGCCGATGCCACCTTCCTCGTTGACCCGCTGCCAGAAGGCTCGCTGGCCCTCGACGATCTGCACGCCGAGCGGCGCGAACGGCCCGACGGTGAGGTCGGACAGCACACCGAGGTAGATGCAGCCGTTGTCCTCGTTGACCGCGTTGTCGCACGGCTCGTCGGTCACACCGACGTCGGTCGCGATCTCGCCGTCGGTCGCGGTCTGGCCGTCATCGGCCGCACCGTCGTCGTCGCCATCTCCGCCGCACGCGCTCGCCACCAGGGCGACCGCACACAGCGCGGCGGCGTGTCGCCGCCATCGCTTGTTGTCCCGCATCCCTTCGACCTCCTGATCGATGAAGGGTCTCCCACAACCGCCCGACGGTGCCGGGCGGACGTCTCCACTCCGCACTCTACGACCGCGGTCGTAGCCTTGGCTACATCTCGGGTGCATCTTCGTCGTCTCGTGCGGTCCGGCACGTGTCAGTACGAGAAGGGCCACGCCTTCCAGTAGTTGCGGATCCGCAGCCACAGCCCGAACAGACCGCGCGGTTCGATCACCAGGAAGACCACGATGAGCACACCGAACAGGATGCCCTCGAGCTGGTCGACCGAGATGATGCCGCCCTGGCGCGCTGCGCGAGATGCCGGGGACGTAGCCCGACATCCACTGCACGAACCGCGGCAGCATCTGGATGACGATGGCTCCGATGATGGCCCCGGAGATGGTCGCCACCCCACCGATCAGGATCATCGCGAGGAAGATCACCGACAGCGTGAGGTTGAAGTTCTCCGGTGTCGGTTGTGCCGTAGCGTGACCGCGAGCAGCGCCGCCGCAGATACCGGCGTAGAACGACGACACCGTGAAGGCCAGCACCTTGGTCCGGGTCAGCGGCACGCCCATGACCTCGGCCGCGATGTCGCGGTCGCGGACGGCCGCGAACGCGCGTCCGACCTTGGAGCGGGCGAGGTTCCGGGCGCCGATGGCGAACAGCACCAGCATCAGCAGGCGAACAGGTAGTACAGCTGCTGACCGGTGACGTCGACGCCGAAGATGTCCTGGCGGGCGCTGCAGGTCGAACCCGAACACGACCGGTCGCGCCGCACGGCGACCGACGCCGGGGCCGCCGGTGAAGGAGCGCAGCTCCTTGAACAGGTGCTCGCCGATGAACACCAGGCCGAGCGTGAGGATCGCCAGGTAGAGGCCTCGGACGCGGGCCGCGAGCGGTGCGACCAGGAACCCGACGAGCGCCGACGACCAGCCCGGCCGCGGGCAGCCACACCCACATCTCGAGGTCGAGACCGCGCAGGGTGCCGGTCGGCCGGGCCACCGACGAAGGCGGCGGTGAACGCGCCGAGACCGACGAAGAACGCGTGACCGAGCGAGACCTGGCCGGCGTAGCCCGTGACGAGGTTCAGCCCGATCGCGCCGATGGCGAAGATGAACGCCGTGGCCGAGCAGGCCCGTGAGGTCGCGGCTGAGAAGGAACGGCGCCACGACCGCGACGAGCAGCAGCACCGCCGTCGACGCGCGCTTGCCCGGCGTGTTGAGCAGCGCCTGGTCGGCGGCGTACTCGGTGTACAGCTCGGGACGGCCGCGGCGCATGATGCGCCGCTTGACCCCGGCGAGTGGTCGAGGCGGCTTGCTCGGTCACTGCGACCCCTTCGAGCGGCACGACGTCCACGCGTGGTGCGCCGTCTCGGCCCACGGCAGGTGACGCTCAGACACGCTGCACCTCCGGGGTGCCGAACAGCCCGTAGGGCCGGACCATCAGCACGATGATCATGATGATGTAGGGCACGACGACGTCGACGTTGGCGCCGACGAGGGGCGCGAGCGGTCGAGGCGTAGCTGCGCGTGATCGACTCGGCGACGCCGATGAACAGCCCGGCGATGAGCGCGCCCGCGGATGCGAGTCGAGCCCGCCGAGGATGATCACCGGCAGGGCCTTCAGCGCGACGAACGCCGTGGTGGCTTCGACGCCGCCACCGCCACCGGTCCCGACGAGCATCCCGGCGAGCGCCGCGAGCGCCGCCGGCGAGCGCCCACGAGAGCGCCGAACATCCGGCCGACGTTGACGCCCTGGGCGAGCGCGACCTCCTGGTCGAGCGAGGTGGCGCGCATCGCGAGGCCGACGCGCGAGCGGTCGAGGAACAACCCGACCGCGGCGAAGGCGACGAGGGTGATGACGATCTTCCAGCCGTCGGCCACGATACGACGTTGCGCCCGAGCAGCGAGAACGAGTCGTTGCCCCACGGGTCGCCCATGAAGATCGGTTGGCCGGATCAGCCGGCCGGCGAGGACCAGCAGGGCGAAGAACAACCCGACGGTGACCATCGCGGCCGAGAACACCGGTTGGCCGACCATCGGTCGGAGCGCGACGCGCTCGATGGCCGCCGAGATGATGGCCATCGCGATCATCGCCGCGACCACGCCGACCCAGAACGGGCAGCCCGTAGCCGCGCACGAACAGCGACGTGAAGTAGGCACCGAGGACCATCAGCGTCGGCTGGGCGAAGTTGACGACGTCGGTGGCCCGGTAGATCACCACGAACCCGACGGCGAACAGGGCGTAGACGCTGCCCTGGCCGAGCCCGCGGAAGATCGGGAAGATGAGCTCCTCCATCAGGCGGAGACCTCCTCGGTCGCCACCGTCGGGGGCGTCATCGTGGGCGCGGCGGGCGGCGCGTGCACGCTCGGTCAGGTCGCCGCCGGCGTGGTCGGTGCGGTTGCCGTACATGTCCTCGACGAGCGGGCGCGAAGGCACTCGACCAGCGAGGACGCGCTTGACCTTCTGCGTCGCGGTGAGCTCGCCGTCCTCGTGGTCGAGCTCCTTGGTGATCACCCGGAACTTGCGCACGTTCTCGACCCGGGCGAACTTGTCGTTGGTCTCGCCGACGGCCTTCTGGACCAGCTGCAGGACCTCCTCGCGCTCGGAGAGGTCGCGGTAGGTGGTGTAGGCGATGCGCTTGCGCGTGCGCCCAGTCCCCCACCGTGTCGAGCTCGATGCCGATCAGGGCGGTCAGGTACGGCTGCTGGTCGCCGATGACGACCGCCTCCTTGATGAACGGCGAGGTCTTCAGGGAGTTCTCGATCTCGGACGGCGAGATGTTCTTGCCGCCGGCGGTGATGATGATGTCCTTGATGCGGTCGACGATCTTGACGTGGGTGCCGTCGACCCACTCGCCGACGTCGCCGGTGTGCAGCCACCCGTCGGCGTCGATGGTCTCGGCGGTCTTGTCCGGCTTGTTCCAGTAGCCGGCGAAGATGCCGGGGTGGCGGGTGAGGATCTCGCCGGTCTCCTCGTCGATCCGGAAGTCGATGCCGGGCTGCGGTTCGCCGACGGTGCCGAGCTTGACCCGCCCGGGTCGGTTGACGGTGGCGACCGCGGCGTTCTCGGTCATCCCGTAGACCTCGTTGATGATCACGCCGATGCCGAAGAAGAACTTCAGCACCTCGGGCGCGATCGGCGCGGCGCCCGACCCGGCGGCGCGGACCTTGCGCAGCCCGATGCGGTCGCGCAGGGCCCGGAAGACCAACGGGTAGCCGAGGGCGTACAGGACGCGGCTGCGGGCGGTGTGGTTGCCGTCGTTGGCGACCAGGTCGTCACCGATGGTGTTCGGCCATCTTCATGACGAGCCCGAAGATCAGCCGCTTGAGCCGCGACGCCGACGCCATCTTGATCATCATGCCCGCGTAGAGCTTCTCCCAGATGCGCGGGACGGCGAAGAACAGCGTCGGCTGGACCTCCTTGAGGTTGGCCTGCACGACCTCGATCGACTCGGCGAAGTGGGTCAGCACACCGGCCTCGGCGTTGACCCACTCGGTGGCGGCCCGCTCGGCGACGTGGCACAGCGGCAGGTACGACAGCGATGACGTCGTCCTCGGAGGCCGGCGGGTTGTAGAAGCCGCCGTCGGTGACCAGCGTCGAGATCGCGAACTCGACGTTGCGCACCGTCAGCATGGCGCCCTTCGGCGGTCCGGTGGTCCCCGAGGTGTAGATGAGGGTGACGACGTCGTCCTCGGTGGCCTCGCCGCGAGGCCGGTCGAGCAGCGAGGGGTCGGTGTCGCGGTGCGCGCGGCCGCGCTCGAGGAAGTCCTCCCAGCCCATCAGCTTCGGGTGGTCGTAGTCGCGCACGCCGCGGGGTTCGAGGTAGACGATCCACTCGAGGTCGGGGCAGTCGGCCTCGACCTCGAGGGCCTTGTCGACCTGCTCCTGGTCCTCGGCGATCAGCACCTGCGAGCCCGGAGTCCTGCAGCAGGTAGCGCACCTCGGTGGCCGGGTTGGTCGGGTACAGCCCCATCGTGATGGCGCGGATGGCGACGGTGCCGACGTCGGCGTACAGCCACTCGGGACGGTTCTCGGAGTGGACGGCGACGCGGTCACCCGCGCCGACCCCGAGCGACGGCGAGCGCGTGGGCGACGAGGGACGTCTGGTCCCAGTAGTCGGCCCAGGTGATGTCCTGCCAGATGCCGAACCGCTTCTCGCGGAGGGCGATCGCGTCCGGCATCGTCTCGGCCCGGCGCTGGATGCGCTGCGGGACGGTCGAGATCGCTCGCGACGAGGCGGGCGCGTCGGCGTGCTCGAGGGTGGCTGCTCACGACGGCACCTCCGTGGTCGGGTCGGTCGCGGCGTCATCGGGTCGGCCGATGTCGAGCACCACCTGGTCCTCGTCGACGCTGCCGACGACCTCGTGGTCCTCGCCGAGGTAGGCGCGGATGACGTCCGGGTGTCGCTGGACCTCGCGCGGGGTGCCGAGCGCGATCGGCTTGCCGAAGTCGACGACGAGGACGCGGTCGGCGAGGTCCATGACGAGGCCCATGTCGTGCTCGACCATGATCATCGACAGGCCGAGTTCGGCGCGGATGTCGAGGATGAACCGCGCCATGTCCTCGGTCTCCTCGACGTTCATGCCGGCGACCGGCTCGTCGAGCAGCAGCAGCTTGGGTTCCATGCACAGCGCCCGGCCGAGCTCGACCCGCTTCTTGACGCCGTAGGGCAGCATCCCGACCGGGAACTTGCGGAACGCCTCGATCTCGAGGAAGTCGATGACGTCCTCGACGATGCGGCGGTTCTCGAGCTCGATCGCGCTTGGCCTTGCCCACGTAGAAGAGCCCGGAGAACGAGCCGTAGTCGAGGTGCAGGTGGCGGCCGAGCATCAGGTTGTCGAGCACCGTGAGGTTGTCGAACAGCTCGATGTTCTGGAACATCCGGGCGACGCCGAGCCTTGGCGACGTCGTCGGGCTTGCGGCCGAGCAGCGACGTCGCCGAGGAAGTCGATGCGTCCCTCCTGCGGCCGGTAGACGCTCGAGATGCAGTTGAAGATCGAGGTCTTGCCGGCACCGTTCGGGCCGATGATGGCGAACAGCTCGCCGGCGCGGACGTCGAAGCTGACCCCGTCGACCGCCTTGGTGCCGCCGAAGCGCAGCTGAGGTCGTCGACGGCGAGCAGCGGCTGCCCGGCGGGCACGTCGACCGCGGTCGACGTGAGCGCGTCCGAGAGCGTGCGGATGGTCACGGGACGGGTCCTCTCGGTGGGTTCAGCACCGCAGGCGGCAGGTTCAGGACAGCCAGCGCTTGCGGCGCTTGTAGTGCTTGACGTCGCGGAAGCTCGCCGAGCCCTCCTCGCGGAGGCCGAGGTAGAACTCCCGGACGTCCTCGTCCTCGCGGAGGACCGCGGCCTGCTTGTCCATCACGACCTTGCCGGTCTCCATCACGTAGCCGTGGGAGGCGATCGACAGCGCCATGTTGGCGTTCTGCTCGACGAGCAGGATCGAGGTGCCCTGCTCGTTGATCTGGACGATCAGGTCGCGGATCTGCTGGACGATCAGCGGCGCGAGCCCGAGCGAGGGTTCGTCGAGCAGCAGGTAGCGCGGCTCGGCCATCAGCGCCCGCCCGAAGGCCAGCATCTGCTGTTCGCCGCCGGAGAGGTAGCCGGCGACCTGCTTGCGGCGCTCGGCGAGCCGCGGGAACAGGCCGTAGATGCGGTCGAGGTTGTCGTTGACGCGGCTGCGGTCGCCGGCGTGGCCGCCGACGCGCAGGTTCTCCTCGACGGTGAACTCCGCGAACGCCCGCCGGCCCTCCATGACCTGGGAGATGCCGGTGGCGACCGTGCCGGGCGCGTCGAGGTCGTGGATGGGGTCACCGTCGAGGGTGATCGTCCCCTTGGTGATCTCGCCGCGGTGGACGTCGAGCAGGCCGGTGATGGCCCGCAGCACGGTGGTCTTGCCGGCGCCGTTGGCGCCGAGCAGCGCCACGATGGAGCCCTCGGGCACCTGGATGCTGATGCCCTTGAGCACGAGGATCACGTCCTCGTAGACGACCTCGAGGTTCTGGATGGCGAGCACGCCGTCTCCCACGCTTCCGGACCACGCGCGAACGCGTGCTCCGCACCGATCGGCTGGTGCGGGGCGCGCGCTCCCTTCGTGGTTCCCACGAATCTCACTCCCGAGTGCGGATGGGTACCCGGCGGTGACGGCGATGTCAACGAAGGGTCGCTTCCTGGCGATCGACCGCACGCCGGCAGGTGTGGCGCGCCGAACGGCGACCTCGTAGCATCCCGGCCGGATGGCCGGTGACCCTCGTGTGAACCACAGGGTCGTCGGCACGGGCGACGTCGGGAACGCGTCGCCCACGGCGTTCGGGAGGACGACCTGAGTCGAGCCGAGGTGGGTGCGCACAGCGCTCGGCCGACGGCGTCCCCCTCGACCTCGAGCAGCCAACGGTGGACCCCTGGGACGGTGTCGCCGTGCCCCGGCGGGTGGCGCGAGGTGGCACAGCTCGCCCGGCGGGTGTCGCGCGACGCCGAGGACCTCGCGGCCCACGTCGTGCGCTGCATCGAAGCGGAGATCCCCGCGTACTCGCCGGGCACGATCCCGCACGAGGACCTGCACGGCTCGGTGGTGCGCAACATCGAGATGATCCTCGTCGGCGTCGCCGAGCGCCGCGGTCCCACCGACGACGAGCTGGCGATCCGGCGCGAGCTCGGGGTCCGGCGCGCCCTGCAGGGCCTGCCGGTCGACGCCCTGATCGGGGCCTACCGCGTCGGTGTACCGCGAGCTGTGGCGGGCGCTGGTGCAGGCGCTGCCCGCAGGGACGATCGGGCCGCCGCGCAGCTGCTCGAGGCGGCGACGACGGTGTGGGCGTGGGTCCACGACGTCACCGACGCGCTCGCCACGGCCCACGCGCAGACCACGCGCCGCCTCGAGGCGCGGGTCGTCGGTGCGCGGCAGCGGTTCGTCGAGCTGCTCGCGAGCGGCGACCTCGACGGGTCCGAGGTGGGCCAGCTCGGCCGCACGCTCGGCTTCGACCCCCGTCGGGCCGTTCCTGGTCGCCGTGCTGCGGGGTGCGGCCGACGACCACGACGCGGTCGAGGTGCAGCGGCGGCTCGAGGATCTCGCCGGCCGGCACGCCGCCGTGGCCCGCGGCACGCTCGTGGTCGTCGTGTCGCAGGGCGGCGACACCGGGAGCGTGCTGGCCACGGCCCGCGAGGTCATCCCGGACGCGACGTCGGCCTCGGGGCCGCACGGACCGGGCTGCGCGGCGCGCGTGCCAGCCTCGTCGACGCCGACCTGACCCTCGCGGTGGCCGCCGACGGCGGGGACGTCACGTTCGACGACGCGTGGCTGTGGGCGACGCTCAGCCGGGTCTCGGGACCGGCTCGGTGCGCTGCTCGCCGACGGTGTCGAGGTCGCCCGCACCCACCCGCACCTCGCCGAGGCCGTGCGCGCCTTCGGCGAGCACGGGTTCTCGGTCTCCGAGGCCGGCCGGCGGCTGTCGGTGCACGCCAACACGGTCGGGTACCGGCTCGACCGGTGGGCCGAGCTGACCGGCTGGGACCCGCGCACCTTCCCGGGCCTGGTCCGGTCGCTGGCGGCGCTCCGCTCCCTCTGACCGAGGACCCGGCTCGGCTGCGCTCAGCCGATGGTGGTGCGGAACAGCTGCCCGGTACCGCTGACCTGCAGCTCCACACCGGCGGTGGCGGCCACGAACACGGCGCCGCCGGGGGCGACCTCGACCTCGGTGCCGTCGCCGGTCCGCACCGTCACCGTCCCGCCGATCGCGACCAGGATCTCGGGCCCGCCGCGGGCGCGGTCGAGAGCCACCCCACCCGCACCGGCGAGGTCGACCCGCTCGAGCCGGAAGAACGCCGTCGGGGCCGGCAACAGGGTGGTCGGCCCGTCCACCTCGGGGACGACCACCGGTGGCGCCAGGACGCGCGCGTCGACCGTGCGCAGCAGCTCGTCGACGTCGATGTGCTTGACCGTCAACCCGCCCCGGACCACGTTGTCGGAGGTGGCCATCACCTCGATACCGGCCCCCTCGAGGTAGGCGTGGAGGTTGCCACCGGGTAGGTGCAGCGCCTCACCCGGGGCGAGCTCGACGAGCCGGAGCAGCAGCGCGACACGGACACCACCGTCTCCCGGGTAGCGGTCGAGCAGTCGTCCGAGCCAACGCGCCTCGGCGGCGAAGGCACCGCTGCCCCTCGCGACGCGCTCGGCCGCCACGGTCAGCGCGACGTCGTCGTCCTCACCCCACCCGTGGTCGTGGAGGGCGAGCTCGAGCAGGTCGGGGAAGGCGGCCTCCCCGCTCGCCGCGAGACGGGCCCGCGTGTCGGCGAGACCCGCCACGTCGAGCTCGTCGAGCAGCGCGATGGTCGCGTCGGGCTCACGGAAGCCGCACAGCGCGCTCACGGGCGTCAGCGCGTGCAACAGCTCGGGCTTCGGCCAGTCGTCGCGGTAGAGACGGTCGGGGGCCCCGCGATCGATCCCCGCCGCTTCCTCGGCCGCGAACCCCGCCTCGGCCTGCGCCTGCGACGGGTGGGCCTGCAGCGACAGCGGCTGGTCGGCCGCCAGCAGCTTGACCAGGAACGGCAGGCGGCCGTCGAACCGCTCGGCGACCGTCGCCCCGAGCGTGCCGACCGGGTCGCGCTCGATCAGGTCCAGCAGGCTCACGCCGGCCGCGGGCACCCCGGCCGGACCCGACGGGTGGGCGCCGAACCACAGCTCGGCCTCCGGGCCGGGCGACGGCGTCGGGTGGCCGCGGAGCTCGGCCAGCACCGTCCGGGACCCCCAGGCGTAGTCCCGCACGACCGGGTCGAGCAGGTGCAGCGGTGAGGTGGGCACGCGTGGACGGCTCCGGCGGGGTGGCGGGACGCTACCGGCCCCCGGGCGGCGGCCACGCGCCACCGGGCGGAGGCAGGTCGAACGGCCGTCCACCCGGGGGTGGCGGATCGGTCGGTCGGGCGTCGGGCGGAGGCGGTGGTGGGCCCGACCCCTCGATGCGCGCATCCGGACGGGGCGGCAGGGGCGCGTCGGTCCGCACCGTCCCGGCGTTCAGCGACGCGAGCCGCTCGATGCGCTGCGCGATCGTCGGGTGGGTGGCGAACCGGCGCGCGAACCTCGGCCTCCTGCCCCTTCCCGCGGGTGTCGTTCGGCTCCTCGAACCACAGGTGGGCCGTCGCCGCCTCGAACCGCTGCAGCGAGGTGGGGTCCTGCGTCGAGCCGCCGGAGCGCGTTGACCATCGACTGCGGGTCACGGAGGAGGTCGGCGGCCGTGGCATCGGCGAGGTACTCGCGCTGCCGCGACACCGCGAACCGGATGAGCTGGGCCGCGATCGGCGCCAGGACCACCGCGAGGAGCCCGACGACGAGGAGGATCACCTGCGCGGCCCCGGCGTTGCTGTTGTTGCCTCCACGTCGACCGCCGCTGCGCCCGCCGACCCAGAGTGCGCGGACCAGCACGTCGGCGAGCAGCGCGACCACGCCGGCGGTGGCGACCGCGACGGTGACGGCCTTGATGTCGTCGTTGAGGACGTGACCGACCTCGTGGGCGAGGACGGCCCGCAGCTCGTACCGAGGCAGTCGTTCGAGCAGCCCGGTCGTGACCGCGATGTGGCAGTCCTCGAGCGACAGGCCGGTCGCGAAGGCGTTCGGGGCCGGGTCGTCGACGACGTACAGCTTCGGCTTGGTCCCGAGGATCCCGGCCGCGACGCAGACCTCGTCGAAGACGTTGTGCAGCTCGCGGTACCGGTCGCGGTCGGCGGGACGGGCCTTGGAGGCGCGCAGCGCGATGGCCGGTCCCGCGCGCATCGACAGGTAGCTCGCCCCGAGGCCGACACCGGTCCCGGCGAGGACCACCAACGGTCCGGTGACCGGGTCGACGGCGATCGGGGTGGCGACGTAGCCGACCAGGATCCACACGAGCAGCGCGACGAGCAGCGCGCCGAGCCCGAGCAGCACCCGCGTGGAACGGCGGTTCTGGCGCTGGAGCTGGTCGTAGAGGCCGCCGGCGGCGCTCACGTGACCTCCCGGGTCACTCGAACGAGACCTCGGGGGCCGCGCGGACCTCGAGGGTCTCGACCTCGAAGTACTCACGGCCCTCGAAGTTGAACATCCCGGCGATCACCGACGACGGGAACACCTGGCGCTGTTCGTCGTAGGCGCGCACCGACGCGTTGTAGTGCCCACGCGACCCGGCGACCATGTTCTCGGTGTGGGCGAGCTCCTCCTGGAGCTGGCGGAAGTTCGCGTCGGCCTTCAGCTCGGGGTAGTTCTCGCTGATCGCCATCAGGCGGCCGAGTGCCTGCGTCAGCCCGTTCTCTGCCTCGGCCAGGTCGGCAGGACCGGTGGTCGAGATCGCCCGGGCACGCGCCGCGGTGACCTGCTCGAAGGTCTCGCGTTCGTGGCTCGCGTACCCCTTGACGGTCTCCACCAGGTTCGGGATGAGGTCGTGGCGACGCTGGAGCTGGGTGTCGATCTGTGCCCAGGCTTCGTCGACACGCACGCGCGCCCGGACGAGCCGGTTGTAGATCGCGACCACGAAGACGATCAGCAGCAGGATGATGCCCAGGATGGTGAGCGTGGCGACCACAGGTGTCTCCTCGGCGGGCGACGGGCCGGTTCGGCCACCACGGACCCTACCCGGCGGGGGCCGCCGAGGGCCGGGAGCCGCGCCGTCACCCTGGCTCGACCGCGCGCCCCGCGAACCCGCGGCCGGGACCGCTCGGGGTCGGCGGTGGGCGTCCGACGGTGAGGGGTGCTCCCCCTTCCTCGAAGCCGGTCTCCCGCCGGCGTGCCTGGAGTCCCGCCGTGTCCTCCGTCCCTGCCCGCCCGCTCGCCGCGACGTCACCTCGCTCCCTGCCCCGACGCGCCGTCGCCGCGCTGCTCACCGCCGCGCTCGCCATCGGCCTCTCCGTCACGGTCCGCCCGCCGGCCGCGGAGGCGCAGACCGGCACCGCCATCATGCGTGCGAGCCAGGTGACCGCCGCCGAGATGGCCGCCTGGTTCCGATCCACCCCGGCCCGGGTCTCGGGCTACCGGGCCACCGTGTCGGTCGAGACGCTGGCCCGGTACTACATCGAGGAGGGCCGCGCCGAGGGTGTGGCGGGCGACCTGGCGTTCGTCCAGGCCGTGCTCGAGACGGGCAACTTCAGCTGGCCCGGTCACGGGCAGGTCCGTGCCCAGCAGAACAACTTCGCCGGCATCGGCGCCTGCGACGGGGGCACCTGCACGGTCGCCACCTTCCGCACCGCGCGGATCGGCGTCCGGGCGCAGATCCAGCACCTGCGTGCCTACGCGGATCCGACCGTGACGGTGGGCAAGCTGGCCCACCCGCTCGAGAGCCCTCGCTTCCACCTGGTGTCCCCGAAGGGCAGAGCCCGGACCTGGGAGGCGATGGGCGGTGGCAACTGGGCGACCGACCGGAACTACGGCACCAAGATCCTGAACCTCTACGCCTCGATGCGGAGCCACGCTCGCCAGCACCGTGAGGCCGGACAGGTCTCGGCGCTCGAGGCCCACGTCATACCGTTCCGGGACGTCCGCCTGTCGAACACGCACGCCCCGGCGATCGCGGCGCTGCTCGCGCGTGGCGACCTGTCCGGCTGCACCGCGACGGCGTTCTGCCCCACCCGGGCCGTCTCGCGTGCCCAGGTCGCCACGCTGCTCACCCGCGTCGCACGGGTCCCGGCGGGCGAGCCGACCCGGTTCCGCGACGTCTCCGGCACGCACCGACCCGGGATCGAGGCGGTCACGACCGCCGGGATCACCCACGGGTGCTCGCGCACGCGCTACTGCCCCGGCGAGGACGTCACGCGCGGGCAGCTCGCCACCCTCCTCCAGCGGGCGCTCCGGCTCCCGGACGCGCCGGCGCCGTTCTCGGACGTGCCGGCGGGGTCGATGCACGCGGGTGCCATCGGGGCCCTGTCGGCGCGCGGCCTGATCGTCGGCGGCACGGACGGCAGGTTCCGTCCGACCGACCCGGTCACCCGAGGGCAGGCCGCCACGATCCTGCACCGGTCCTACCCCCGCTGAGCCGGACCGTCGAGGGACAGGCGCAGTCGTGACTGCCGGTGGCCGGGCGCCCAGTCGGGGATGTGCCGGGTGCGGAAGCCTTGCGCCTCCGCCGCCGCGACCAGGGTCTCGACCCGGTAGTAGTGGTCCTCGCGGAGGACGTGGTGCTCCTCGCCGCGGGTCTCGTTGAAGCTGAGGTCGAGCACGCCACCCGGCCGCAGGATGCGACCGACGTTGGCGAAGCACTCCTCGATGACCTCCATCGGCGTGTGCGAGAACACGCTGTGCGCGTGGACGAGGTCGAACCGGTCAGGGGGGCACCAACCGAAGCGCAGGTCGTCGACGAGCCGGAGCTGCGGCTCACGGTCCTGGAGGCCGCGCTCCTCGACGGTGCGGTCGGCGGCCAGGAGGATGTCGGGCGAGATGTCGATGCCGACGTACCGGCGCGGTTCCAGGTACTCGATGAGCCGCCACCCTGCGCGCAGGTTGCCGCACCCGATCTCGAGCACGTCGTGCTGCGGGGTGAGCCCGTGCGCGACGAGGTGGTCGAACTGCATCTGCCCGACCGCCAGCCACCGTTCCCGGTTGCGGCTGCCGACGGCGCGGTCCGCACCCTCCGCGGCGTCGTGGCGCATCACCTCGCGGTAGTAGCTGACGTGGTCGTGGTGGCGCAGCGCGATCCGGCGATCGCGCCACCAGCGGCGCAGGAACGGCACGATGCGGTCGGGGTGCCGCAGCGCGTACCGGATGCGGTAGGTCAGCCGGTACCGGTCGTCAGCCACGGCGCCTCCTCCTCGTCAGTTGCTCGCGGCGCGGTACCCGCGCCGTGCGATCGCGGCCTCCTGGACCGCCAGCCAGCGGCCACTGACACCCGTCGCGGTGTACCGCTCGCCCGTCGCTCGGGCGGCGGCGCCGAGCCGCTGGCGCAGCTGGCGGTCGGACATGACCCGATCGAGCCCGGCAGCGATGTCGCCCGCGTCCCCGGGGGTGACGAGCAGCCCGTCCACCTCGTCGGTCAGCAGCTCGGGGGGCCCGTGCGGGCAGGCCGTGCTCACGACCGCGAGCCCGGCCTGCATCGCTTCGACCAGGACGATGCCGAAGGCCTCGAGGTCGGAGGTCAGCGCGAACACGCTGGCGCGGGCGAGCTCGCCGGGCAGGTCCGAGGTGACGCCGGCGAGCTCGACGCGGTCCTCGATGCCGAGCTCGGCGACCTGTCGGCGCACCCGTGCCTCCCGTGGGCCGCGACCGAACAGACGCAGCCGCCACGTCGGGTGACTCGGCGCCACCTCCGCGAAGGCCCGCAGCAGCAGGTCGTGACGCTTGTTGCGCGAGAACCGGCCAGCGGCCACCACCACCTCGATGTCGGGGTCGGCGGGTGGTGGGTCACCGTCCGGCACCGCGTTCGGCACCACCTCGACGGCCACCCGACCAGCCGTCAGCTGGCGGGCCGTCACCGCGTCCGCGCGGGTCAGGACCATCAGGGCGTCGAGGTGGGGGTAGACGGTGGCGAGCTCGCTGCGGAGCTCGTCCGGGTAGTCCTCGAACGGGACGTGTTCCTGGCCGACGGCCACCGCCGACCGCGGCGCGAACAGGGCGATGGCGACGTCGAGCCCGGCGCGGGTACCGATCACGACACGGTCGCGTTCACGCCGCAGCGCACGGATGAGCAGGAGGTCACGCCACACCGACATCCTGCCGCGGCGCGTCTCCTGGGGGTGGAACAGCTGAGAGGGCAACCGTCGGAGCAGCCCACGGGCCAGCCGCCGAAGCGGCGCGTTCCGGGTCGGATCGTCGAGCGGGACGAGCTCGATCGCCGGGTCGAGGTCGAAGAACGGCACGTCGTGCGAGCCGGCGACCGACACGATCCGGGTCGGGTGTCCGGCGCCGACGAACCAGTTGGCCTGCGTGACCGTGGACCGGATCGTGCCGCCGACGCCGTGGACGTCGTGGATGACGAGCGTCACCGGCCGCCGAGGACCGGCGAGCTCCGGTGCGACCGGTCGGCGTGGGCGCCGGGCACGGAGCGCGACCAGAACGCGCACGACGAGCCGGCCGATCGCCCCCCGGCCCCCGTCGGTCGCCACACCCCACCTCCGGTCCTTCGCCCCGCCTCCGCGGGTGCTCTCACTCCCACTCGATCGTGCCGGGCGGCTTCGACGTGATGTCCACCACCACGCGGTTCACCTCGCGAACCTCGTTCGTGATCCGCGTCGAGATCCGCGCCAGGACGTCGTTGGGGACCCGCGTCCAATCCGCCGTCATCGCGTCCTCCGACGAGACCGGGCGCAGCACGATGGGGTGACCGTAGGTGCGGCCATCGCCCTGCACCCCGACCGACCGGACGTCACCGAGCAGCACGACCGGGCACTGCCAGATGGCGCGATCGAGACCCGCGGCGGTCAGCTCCTCCCGGGCGATCGCGTCGGCCAGACGGAGGGTGTCGAGGCGGTCGCGTGTGACCTCGCCGACGATGCGGATGCCGAGCCCAGGTCCGGGGAACGGCTGGCGCCAGACGATCGCGTCGGGCAGGCCGAGCTGGAGCCCCACCTTGCGCACCTCGTCCTTGAACAGGGCGCGGAGCGGTTCCACCAGCTCGAACTCGAGGTCGTCGGGCAGGCCGCCGACGTTGTGGTGGCTCTTGATGTTGGCCGCCCCGGTGCCGCCGCCGGACTCGACGACGTCCGGGTAGAGGGTGCCCTGCACCAGGAAGTCGACCGAGGCGCCGTCGCTGGCCGCATCGGCGACGACCTCGCGGGCGGCCTGCTCGAACACGCGGATGAACTCGCGGCCGATGATCTTGCGTTTCTGTTCCGGGTCGGACACCCCCGCGAGGGCGTCGAGGAAGCGGCCCTGGGCGTCCACGACCTTGAGGTCGACGCCGGTGGCGGCCACGAAGTCGCGTTCCACCTGCTCGGCCTCACCCTGTCGCAACAGGCCGTGGTCGACGAAGACGCAGGTCAGCTGGTCGCCGATGGCACGCTGGACGAGCGCGGCGGCGACGGCTGAGTCGACCCCACCCGACAGCCCGCAGACGGCGTGCTTGTCACCGACCTGGGCGCGGATCAGCGCGACCTGCTCGTCGATGACGTTGCTGGTGGTCCAGGTCGGTTCGCACCCGGCGATCTCGTACAGGAAGTGTTCGAGCACGGCTTGGCCGTGTTCGGAGTGCAGGACCTCCGGGTGGAACTGGACCCCGGCGAGGCGGCGGCCCGTGTCCTCGAACGCCGCGACGGGCGTGTGGTCGGTGCTGGCCACCACCTCGAACCCGGGTGGGGCCGCGGTGACGGCGTCGCCGTGGGACATCCACACCGACTGCCGGCCCGGGAGGCCGTGGAACAGGGTGGAATCCGCGGCGGTGACCTGCAGCGGGGTCCCGCCGAACTCGGCGGTGCCGGTCCGCTCGACGCTCCCCCCGAGCGCGGCGGCCATGGCCTGGAACCCGTAACAGATCCCGAACACCGGGACGCCGCCCTCGAAGGTGGCCGGGTCCACGCGCGGCGCGTCCTCGGCGTAGACCGACGACGGGCCGCCGGACAGCACGAGCGCCTTCGGTCGCCGGGCGAGCAGCTCCTCGACAGGCGTGGTGTGCGGCACCACCTCGCTGTAGACCCTGGCCTCGCGGATCCGGCGGGCGATCAGCTGGGCGTACTGCGCGCCGAAGTCGATCACCAGCACGGTGTCGAGGTCGGGCGGTGCGGCGCCGGCCGGCTGGCTCACGGAGCGGTCCTGTCGGGCGGGACGGTCACGGGGAGGCTCGCGGAGGCGGTGCGGGTGCGACGGCCCCAGCGGCCCCGAGCCTAACGGCGGTCGCGGCCGGTCCCGGCGCCAGGGGCCGCCAGGACGAGCAGGGCGGCCAGCAGCGCCTCGGCGCCGAGCGTCCCCCACACGATGTCGAGCTGGCTGTGGCCGACCAGGGCGGCGCCCCCGAGGACGGTCAGGTCGCGACGCCACCCGCTCGGCAGACGCAGGGCACGGACGGCGAGGAGCGTGGCGAGCCCGACCGCGATCGCTGCCAACGGCACACCACCCTCCGCGCCGGCGTGCGCGACGGTGTTGTGCGCATGGCCGTTCGGTGGCGGCAGGTCGGTGGCGCGGTCGCCGAACCCGCCCAGCCCGACGCCGAGCAACGGGTGGTCGCGGGTCAGCGCCAGACCGCGGCCGACCAGGTCGGCGCGGGCCGCGACCGACGCGCCGACCGGCCCATCCGGATCGACGGCAGCGCCCTCCCCGACCGGGGGGGACGCATCGAGGGCGACGGCGAGACCGGTGATGGCTGCCACCGAGACCAGCCCGGCCGCGGCGACGGCTAGGGCGACGCGCGGCCGCACACGCGCCACCAGCCCTCCGAGCCCCGCCAGCAGCAGGACGATGGCCGCACCGCGGGAGAGGCAGGCGACGAGGCCGAGGGTGGTCACCGCCGTCCCGGCCCACCAACGTTGGTCGTCCCGGGCGAGCACCACCGTCGCCACGACACCGACGACCAGGAACGCCGCCGCGGTGTTGTGGTCGCCGAGCGGGGTGGTGACCAGGACCTTGACCCGGTAGAAGCCGGACGGCTCCCCCATCCCGGCCGGCAGCGCACGCACGAACGCCACCGTCGCCCACGCCGCCAGCACCACCTCGCCGCTGGCGAGCCCGACCAACCAGCGACGCCCGCGGCGCTCGCCAGCTCCGAAGCGGCGGCCAGCCGCGATCACCGCCGCAGCGACGACGAACGGCAGCGTCGCGAGCACCGTCCGGCCCAGCCGCACGTCGAGGACCGCGATCTGGACAGCAGCCACGACGGGGACGGCGACGTAGAGCGCCAGCGCCGGATCGCGCCACACCGACCGAGGTTGTGAAGCGAGATGGCCCTGTGGACCCCCATGTCGCTTCACAACCTGACGATCACGGTGGTCATCGACCCTCGGTCACGGGCACGTCACCTGGCTCGGACCACGAGATCGGCCTGGTGCATCGCGGCCAGCGAGTCGTAGCCGAGCACGCTCATCGCACGGCGCAGCCCGCCGACGAGGTTGACCGTGCCGTCGTCGCGGTGGGCCGGGCCCTCGAGGACGACCTGCATCGGGCCGAGGGTCTCGACCCGGTCGTAGCGGCCGCGCGGGAGGGTGTGGTGGGCGGCGGAGACGCCCCAGTAGGCGCCCTTGCCCGGCGCCTCGTCGGCCGCGGCGAGCGCGCGACCGAGCATGACGGCGTCGGCGCCGCACGCGATGGCCTTGGCGAACTCCCCGCCGGTGCCGACGCCGCCGCCGGCGATGACGTGCACGTAGCGGCCGGATTCCTCGAGGTAGCGGCTGCGGGCGGTGGCGACCTCGGCGATGGCGCTGGCGAGCGGCACGTGGATGCCGATGGCGTCCTCGGTGGTGGACACCGACGACGCACCGAGCCCGACGAGGACGCCGACGGCACCCGTGCGCATCAGGTGCATCGCCGACCGCGCCGACACGACCCCGCCGACGATCACCGGGATGTCGTAGCGGGCGGTGAAGGAGCGCAGGTCGAGCGGCTGCTCGTCCTCGCCGCTGACGCGCTGGGCGGTGACGACGACCCCTTGGACGACCAGGAGGTCGAGACCCGCCTCGAGCGCCGCACCGTGGTACCGCTCCACCTTGCCCGGGGTGAGGCTGCCGGCCGCCAACCCGCTGCCTGCACCGGACCCCGTTCCACCGGCGGCCTTCAGCTCCTCGACGCGGCGGCCGATCAGCTCCTCCTTGACCGGTTCGTCGTAGAGCTGTTGGAGGCGGACCGTGGTGTCCGGTCCGGGGGTGAGCGTGGCGATCTCGGCCAGCACGTCGGTCGGGTCCTCGTAGCGGGTCCAGAGGCCCTCGAGGTTGAGCACGCCGAGCCCGCCGAGGTCGCCGAGCAACCCGGCCGTCGCCGGCGAGGTGACCGCGTCGAGCGGCGCGCCGAGCACCGGGAGCCCGAACCGGTACGCGTCGAGCTGCCAGCCGACGTCGACGAGGTCCGGTCCACGGGTGCGCTTGGAGGGCACGAGCGACACGTCCGCGAGCTCGTAGCCGACGCGGGCACGCTTGGTGCCGCCGATGGAGGTCTCGAGCACGACGGGCTCCGGAGATCGACGTTTCGGGGGGCGGGGGAACGCAGGGTAGGCGTCGACCCGGCGACGGACGACCGCCACGCCCTCGGCTCGCCCGACGGGGAGCGACGGGTCCCGCGTAGGCTTCCGGCCGAGCGCGCCGAGGGGCGCGGACCGCGGAGGTGGCGTGAGCGACGACGACGACTTCGACGAGGGCGGCTTCGACGACGACGCGTTCGACGGCGACGAGCTGTTCGACGACGAACCGCTCGACGAGCACGAGACCGCGCTGGTCCGCCAGGACCTGACCGACCTGGCCGACTTCCGTGCGACCTTCGAACCCGAGGGGTACCGAGGCGTGTCGGTGTGGTGCCACGACTGCGTCGAGGAGCACTACTTCCCCTGGGACATGCTCAAGGAGAACCTGCAGCTGCTGCTCGAGACCGGGGAGACCCCGGTCCACGAACCGGCGTTCCAACCCGAGCCCGACCGCTACGTGCCGTGGGACTACGCCCGCGGGTACATCGACGCGCTGCACGACGTCGGCGTGGCCGACCGGTTGCCGGTCGACCGCTGCCACCGATGTGGGCTCGAACTCGCCGGCGAGGAGGGCGGGACCGCGCAGGCCAACTTCTGCCCACGCTGCGGATCGACGCTGCTCGGAGCGCGGCTCGGTGACGCGCTGACGGCCGCGGGCCTCGACACCGCGACCGTCGGCGACATCCTGCGCGCCGTCGGGTTCCCCGGCGATCCCGACCGGATCACCGGGGACCCCGGTCCGGTCACCGGGGAGGGCTGACCCGCCCCTGCTCGACGAGCAGGTCGCTGGCGCGCATCACGAGCGACGCCATCGCGCCGCGGCTGACCGGGGCACCGGGCGTGAACTCGAACGCCCTCGTGCCGCTGATCACGCCGACGTTCGACAGCCGGTCGATGCTGGGCTCGTGAGGTGAGGTGTTGTCGTCGATGAACGTGTCGCGACCGGCGGCGAGCTGGCTGCCGGTGACGTACTCCACCGCACCCCGGACCAGGGACGCCGTCTGCGCCCGGGTGACCGGGTCGTTCGGTGCGTAGGTGGTCCTCGAGGTCCCCGAGATGACCCCCGCACGGTGCAGCCGAGCGATGCTGGCGCCGTGGGTGTGCCCGGTCGGGACGTCGGTGAACGGGTGGCTGGTGTCGGACCCGAGCGCACGACCGCTGCCGCGGGCCGCGACGTCGTCGATCCACTTCGCGAGGAAGGTCGCCATCTGCCCGCGGGAGACGTTCCCGCCCGGCTGGAAGCGGGTGGGGGTCAGACCGGAGGTCACACCCCACCACCTGAGGCAGTCGATCGAGGCGGCGTGGGTGGTGCCGGCGGTGTCGCCGAACCCGCTCCGCGGGACCTGGCCCGGCGGGCACGCACGGTCGAGCGACCGCGCTGGCGGTGGCGGCGGGGCGTAGACGAACAGGCCCGTGGCGACCGATCGTCCCACCTCGCTCGGACGGTTACGGATGGCGCCGCCGGTGGTCATGGTGGTCGACCCACCACCGTCGAGGTTGACCGCGTCGACGGCGCCGAGCCGGTACAGGATGGCCGCGGTCTCGGCGACGGTCGCGCCGACCGACCAGCCGGCCCGGCGGCCATCGACGGTGAGCAGCAGCGCCTCGCCGCCGGCGGTGCGACCGATCGCCGTGCGCGGCTGTCGGGTACAGCAGTGGCGACCGTCGTCGCCGAACGCGGCGAAGCTGCCCCACTCGTTCGCGTCCCGGAACGACCCGCCGGACATCATCATCTGCCCGCCGGCGATGCCACCGCGCAGCGCGTTCCAGCTGGTCCCGGGGGCGAGCTCCGGCTGGATCGTGGTGGTCACACCGACGCGGTGGTCCACGGCGAGCCCGGCCAGGTCGGGCGCGCGGACCCCGTGCGCGAGCAGGACGTGGGAGTTGGCCGGCACCGACATCGAGGTCGCCGACGTCGGGCGGCTGATCGAGGCGACGCGGCCCTCGCTGCGACCGGACGAGCGCACCCGCAGACCCTGCACGACGACCGCGACGCTGCCGGCGGGCACCGCGAACGCGGTCCCGTACCGGTCGTCGAAGAGCAACAGCTCGCCGTTCGGACGGATGTTGGCCGTCCCGGTCGCGCGGTCGATCTCGTCGATCGGCCGGGCGACGCTCCCGGGCAGGTCGGGCAGGTCGAGCTGGAGCCCGACGGTCAGCCGGTCCATCACGAGCCGGCCGTCGGCGTGGATGCCGACCATGCCGCGGCCCGTCGGCCGGCCGTTGCTGTTGACCGCCTGACCGCCGGACAGGGTGCCGTTGTGGACGTGCAGCCCGTTCGGCGTCGCGCTCGGACGGTTGAGCCAGTACCCGCCGTTGATGCCGGCGATGGCGCCGCGGGGGTACTCACCCCGAGCCATGGTGGAGAACGCCTCGACCCCGGCGATCGTCCCGCGGGCCAGCCGCGGACGCAGCTCGATGCCGGACTGCGTCTCACGGAAGCGCAGCAGGTCACCGCGGGCGATGGCGCCGTCCGGCAGGTTGATGCGCAGCTTCTGCAGGGTGACCCCGCCGAGGACCCGCTCGCTCTCGACGGTGCTGACCTGGGTGGTCTGCGCGCTGGCGGGCGCCGGCGTCAGACCGACGAGCAGGGCGGCGGTGGCCGTGACGGCCACGGCGCCGCGGCAGCGGCGCAGGATCGAAGCGCCCGCGGGCGCAGGTGCGTACATCTGGTGGAGCTCCCCGTACCCGCCCGCGCGGTGCTGGCGGCCGCGGGACGGTACCCAGCGTCCACCTGGCCGTCCGATGGTGGCCGGTACGCGTGCACGGAGCGCGGTCCGGGAACTCGTGCGGTCCTCGGGCGGCCGGTCAGAGCCGGCGGGCGATCACCACCCAGACGGTCCGCAGGAGGATCTCGAGGTCGAGCACGGGCGACCAGTTCACGAGGTACTGCAGGTCGTAGCCGAGCTTGTACTCGGGGTCGGTGTGGTAGCGGCCGTGGATCTGCGCGAGGCCGGTCAGACCCGGAGGCAGCTCGTGGCGACGGTCGTACCCCGCGATGCGACCGGAGAACCCCACGGTCAGCTCGGGCCGCTCGGGCCGGGGACCGACCAGCGACATCTCCCCGCGCAGCACGTTCCACAGCTGCGGGAGCTCGTCCATCCGGGTCGAGCGCACCCACCGGCAGGCGGGGATGACCCGATCGTCGGCGGCGTCGGCCAGCCGGGCCCCGCGCCCGTCGGCCTCCGCGTCCGGCCGCATCGTGCGGAACTTCACCATCCGGAAGGTGGTGCCCTGGGCGCCGACCCGGACCTGCCAGTACAGGAGCGGGCGGCCGGCCACCACCGCCTGGTAGATCGCCACCAAGCCGAGGACCACCAGCCACAGCGGAGCACCGACGGCCAGCAGCACGAGGTCGACCAAGCGCTTGAGGCGGGCCCTCGACCGCGGGAGGGTGTGGGCGAACAGACGAACGAACGGCAGCCCGCCGACCTCCCGGACCCGGTCGAGCCGCAGCATCGTCTCGCGGGCGGTGACGCGCAGCAGCACGGTCACCCCGGCGCGCTCCAGCCGGTCGAGGATCAGGGGGTAGAGCGCCTCGAGCCGGTCGTTGTCGACGACGATGACGTCGGTCGCGCCGTGCTCGGCCACGGCGGTCAGCAGGTCGGCGTGGTCGTCGACCGACCCCACGACCTCGACGCGCTGCACGTCGGCGGCCAGGTGCGATGCGGCCACGTCGACCGCGGCAGCGGAGCCGACGAGCAACACCTTCGGCGGCCCCTCGCGCCGTGTGCGCCAACGGTGGACGATCCAGCGGTTGACCGCGACGGCGACCGCACCGAGCACGATGACGGTCAGGAGGTTCACGAACGGGAACGGCAGGACCCGCGCACCACCGAAACCGAACCACTCGCGCGCGGCCCCCGTGGCGGCGAGGTTGCCGAGCTCGAGCAAGCCGCCCGCGACGAGCGTCTGGCGCGCCGCCCGCGGCAGGTTGCCGGGTGCACCCAGACGGGGCTCGCGTTCGTACAGGCCGCCGAGGTAGAGGCTGCCGAGGAGCATCACGAAGGCGACCGCGAACGAGACCAGGTACAGCCACACGGGGTAGTTCGGCCACTGCGTCCCGTGGCGGTAGAACATCGCCCCGAGCATGATCGTGGTCAGCGCGCCGCCGTCGAGCACCATCACGAGGCGGAAGCCGCGCTGGTTCAGCCGGCCGAGCAGCGGTTCGCTGGGCGCGTCGTCCGGACCGATCGGGCCACGGCCTCGATCGGCGTCGTGCAGCGCGGATGGTTCGGACACGGACGCGGGCCTCCGGAACGTGGCGTCAGACTAACGGTCGGCGGGGACCGCGCCGGTGTCCTCGTCCGAGGGTGGTCCGAGCAGGAAGCCGGTCCCCCACGCCGCGTGCATGATCGCCACCGCGGCGGTCGCGCGCGCGGCCGTCGCCGCATCCTCGGCGTCGCGCGCCACGACCATCCCGACGGCACCGAGGTAGCCGACCGCCCCCGCGACCGGCAACCACCAGCGGCCCGTCGCCAGGCCGGCGACGGTCGTGGCCGCACCGGCGGCGACGACGGCGGGAGCGGCGAGCTGCCGCGCCTGCAGCGACCCGGGGTGCACCCGCCCCGTCAGGCGGCGGTACCGGCCGTACTGCAGGTACTGGCTGGCGAGCGCCCGGGCCGTCGAACGTGGCGCGTACGCCACCTCGAGCTCCGGGTCGAACCACACCACGAAGCCGGATCGGCGCAGCCGTTCGTTGAGCTCCGCGTCCTGGTTGCGGACGAACCGCCGGTCGTAGCCGCCGACCGCGTCCAGGGCCTCGCGGCGGAACGCCCCGAGGTAGACGGTGTCGGCGGGCCCCTCGCTCCCTCCGCCGCGGTAGGTCGCTCCGCCCGAGCCGACCGGTGAGCGCATCGCGACCGCGGCCGCCGCCGCGAACCCGCCGGCGGCGGTCGGCACCTGACGTCCACCGACGTTGGCGGCACCGGTGCGTCGGAGCGTGGCGATCGCCCGGGCCACGTACCCGGCGGGCAGGACCGACTGGGCGTCCACCCGGACCACCACGTCCCCGTCGGCCGCCGCGATGGCGAGGTTGAGCGCGTCGGGGGTGCGCCCCGACGGGTTCTCCACGACCTCGGTACGGGCGTCCTCGGCGGCGAGCCGATCGGCGACGCGTGCCGTGTCGTCCCGCGACGGACCGACGGCGACGACGATCCGATCGACGATCACCACCCCGTGGTCGTCGACCTGCGCGCGGACGGCGGCGAGGCACGCCGGCAGCCGGTCCGCGGCGTCACGCGCCGGGATCACGACGCTGACCCGAACCGGATCCGGCAGCGGCGGCAGCGCAGCCGGCGGCGCGGACGGCCGCTGGGCGTCGCGGGTCACGAGTTGTCGACGTGGTGCTCGTAGGCGTCGACGACCTCGTCGGGGTCCCCGTCTGCCACGAGCACGCCGTGGTCGAGCCACAGCACGCGCGTGCAGATCTCGCGCACCGAGCTCATCGAGTGGCTGACGAGGAAGACCGTCCCGGCGTCGGCCATCATCCCACGGATCCGGGTGGTGCTGCGCTCGCGGAACTTGCGGTCGCCGACCGCGAGCGCCTCGTCGACCATGAGGATCTCGGGGGTGTGGGCGGTCGCGATCGCGAACTGCAGGCGGGCCTTCATGCCCGACGAGTAGGCGCGCAACGGCAGGTCGATGAAGTCCTCGACGCCGGCGAACGCCACGATGTCGTCGAACTTCTCCTCGAGCTCGGCACGCGGCACGCCGAGGGCCGTCCCCCCGATGACGACGTTGCGCCGCCCGGACACATCGGCCTGCAACGCCGCTGCGACGCCGAGCAGCACCGGGGTGCTGCGCGCGTACACCCGCCCGTTGGTCGGGGGTAGCAGCCCGGCGAGGGATCGCAGCAGCGTCGACTTGCCCGATCCGTTGTGGCCCACGATGCCGATGGCCTCGCCGGGGTAGGTCACGAACGAGACGTCCTTGACCGCGTGGATGGTGCGGAACTCCCGCTGCGAGGTGTCGCCGACGAACAGCTTGCGGAGCTTGGGTTGGCTGTCGGTGTAGATGCGGTAGTCGACGTCGACGTGGTCCACGACGACCGACGGTGCGCGCGGCGGGGTGGCGTCCGTGGACGGATCGGGATCCATCGGGGTGAGCTCCGAGGTGGAGGTGTCAGACACGGCCGTACTCGTGTTCCGCGCGGCGGAAGAACCAGAACCCGAACACCAGGGCGGCGATGGCCCAGACGATGGCGGTCAGCCAGGTCCGGCCGACCACCTGCCCGTCCATGTAGGCATCGCGGGCCATCGTGATGATCGCGTGCACGGGGTTGAGCTCGAGGACGGTCCGCATCCACGGCGTGTCGACCTGGTCCTCGATCGAGAACAGGATGCCCGAGGCGTAGAACCAGATGCGCAGCAGGTAGGGCAGCAGCTGCTGGACGTCGCGGAAGTGGTACGACGCCCGAGCCACGATCATGCCCGCGCCGATGTTGAACACGGCGGCGATCATCGTGATCGGTACGACCAGGAACCAGGCGAGGTTCGGGAGCTCACCGGTCAGCACCAGCAGCACGGCCATGACCCCGAGCGCCCACACGTGCGAGATGGTCTCGGACACCAGCGCCGACACCGGCAGGATCGCGCGAGGGAAGTTGATCGACTGCACGAGCTTGCGGTTGCGGACGATCATCCGCGCTCCGGCCTGCATGCCGGTCCGGGTGTACTCGAACCCGATGACGCCGATCAGCAGGAACGCGACGTAGTTCTCGACGTTGCCACGGACCCCCTCGAGCACCACCCCGAAGATGAACCAGTAGACGACCACGAGGAACAGCGGGTTCAGCAGGTGCCACAGCTGCCCGAACGCGGTGTCCTGGTTCTGCGCGCGGAGCTCGCCGAGCGGCACGGCGATGGCGAACTCGCGGTGGGCCCACAGGTCGCGCAGGTAGCGCCGAAGCGAGACCTTGATCCCGACCTCGTGCAGCTCCGGCCACGCCGCCACGACGTCGTCGGGGATGGTGCCGGGATCGGGCCGTAGGTGCTCGGCGACCTCGGGGACAGACGCGGGCACGGGCGACCTCGGCAGCGACGGAGCGACCGCTGGTGGTCGCGGCGGCAGTGTAACCGTGGCCCGTCGCTACCCTCCCCCGGCCTTCCCCCCTCCCCGAACCCGTGAGTGCCGCGTGTCCGACACCTCCGATCCCGTCGGCGACGACGAGCGCACCGGCGGTGACCGGCCCGACGACCGCGAGATCCCCGCGGGGCCGCTGACCCACGTCCCCGCCCCGCCGCAGGAGCTCGGCCCGACCCGCCGGCCCGCGACCCGCGCGCTCGGCGCGGTGGCGCGCCGCCTCCCGATCGGCAGCCTCCCCTACAGGATCGTGGACCGGCTCGAGCGGGTGAGCTACGCCCGGGAGTCGCCCGCGCGCGGCACCGGGAGGGACCGGACGGTCGTCCGCATCCGGGGCCACCTGCGGACGGTCGCCGTCGAGCGGCAGCTCGAGACCGAGTCGATGACGGGCCGCAACCTCGACTTCGTGATCGAGAGCCTGCGCGCCGCCGGCCTCGAGCCGTTCGTCACCCAGGTCCTCCCCGGCGGGCGGAGCCGCGTCGGGCTCCCTCGGGAGCAGGCCTCCGCGGGCCTCCGAGCGCTGGTCGCCGCGGCGGGCGACGACCCGATCTACCTGTCCGCACCACGCCGACCCGTCTCGCCGCGCATCCACGAGGACCTGCTGGTGCTCAGCGCACCGCTCGCCGGCGACCACGGCTGTCCGGTGGTCAGCATCCACCACCGGGTGTTCGACCCGGACGCCCACACGCAGGTCGCGGCCGGCTGGGCCTGCGAGCTCGCGTTCTGGGCCGACGACGGAGCGGGTGGCCTGATCGCCGAGGACGGTGACCCGGTCAGCTCCGAGGTGCCGGCCGTCGAACGCCGGCCGGCGGAGCTCACGACCGCCGCCGGTCCCCAGCCGAGCTTCGCGCCGTTCACCCTGCGCCGGACCTTCGACGTCACCTTCCCGGTCGACGCGGTCTACCTCTGGGTCGACGGGTCGGACCCCGCGTGGCAGGCCCGTCGAGCAGCCGCGATGGACGAGGTCCCCGATCCGGTGCACACCGACGCGGGCGGTGACCAGCGCTTCCGCCAGCACGACGAGCTCCGGTACTCGCTGCGCTCGCTCGAGCGGCACGCGCCGTGGATCCGGCACGTCTACCTCGTGACCGATCAGCAGGTCCCGGGGTGGCTCGACACCACCTCGGGCGACATCACCGTCGTCGACCACGGCGAACTGTTCGCCGGCGGTGGCGTCGCGCCCTCGTTCAACTCGCACGCGCTGCACTCGCGCCTGCACCACATCGACGGGCTCGCCGACCACTACCTCTACCTCAACGACGACGTCCTGTTCGGGCGCGCCGTCACGCCCTCCGACTTCTTCCACAGCAACGGCACCAGTCAGTTCTTCACCTCGCGGGCGACCATCCCCGCCGGCCCGATCCTGGACACCGACCCGCCGGTGACGGCGGCCCGCAAGCGCGTGCGCGACCTGGTGGTCGCCGACTTCGGCGCAGCACCTGCCCAGGCGATGCAGCACACGCCGGTCCCGCAGCAGCGGCAGCTGATGCTCGAGCTCGAGGAGCGGTTCCCCGAGGAGTTCGCGCGGACCGCATCCAACCGGTTCCGCGACCAGAGCGACATCGAACCCGGCTGGCTGCACCACTACTACGGCTACCACCTCGGGCGGACCGTCCCCGGCACGATCCGGTACGGGTACTTCAACGTCGGCACGTGGGACGCGATCAGCCGGCTCCCGCGCCTGCTCGAGACCCGCGGCGCGCAGGTGTTCTGCCTCAACGACGACCAGGGCGAGGTCCCGTTGCAGGTCATGCGCGACGCGATGCAGGAGCTGCTCGACCGCTACTTCCCGCGCCCCGGCCGTTTCGAGATCGACGCCCCGCCCGCGCGCTCGTAGGGGCTCGGACCCGGGAAGTAGCGCGCGAGGAAGCCGCGGGCCGCCGCGTCGACCGCCGCCAGCTCCTGCGCGCCCGCGGTCGTGTCGTTGAGGCAGAACGCGTCCCGGTCCCGCGCACGGTCGATCCACGCGAGGTGTTCGAGCAGGTCGGGGTCCGCGCTGTCGAGGTAGACGTAGCTGCAGGTCGCCGGTTCGGCGCGGCCCACCAGGTACGCGTAGTGGTGGTGGAGGACCGACGCGATGGACAGGTCCGCGGGGTCACGGAAGCGTGACGCGCGGGTGGCGGCGTACACCTCGGGGAAACGCTCCTCCATCTCGAGGTGGATCGAGCGCTGCTGGGGGTGGGGGGTGTGGCGGACCTTGTGGGTCACGGTCCGACCGAACTCGCGGTGCAGCAGGTCGCGCACGTTCTTGCCGGCGCTCAGCACGGGCGGCTCACCCGGGATCGGCGGGCCCGGTTCGAGCTGATGCTTGGAGGGGAAGAAGCGCGACGATCCGTTGGGGGCGAAGAACAGCTCGGGCGCGACGCGGCGGCCGAGGTGCACGTCGTCGTTGACGTAGAGGTAGTGCTCGGCGAGCCCGTCGATGCGGTGCAGGCACGCCTCGATGGCGTGCGAGTTGAAGGTCGGAAGGACGCCGGCGTCGGGGAAGATGTCGCGGTGGTCGACGATGGTCAGCCGCGGGTGCTCGGTCGCCAGCCACGACGGGACCTGACCGCAGGTGACCAGGTAGACGTGGTCGACCCAGTCGGCGAACAGGTGCAGGGACCGCAGCGAGTACCGCAGGTCCTCGCGGTCGAGGTAACGGGCGGCGTTGGCGGCCTCCTCGCTGAGGACGGTGCCACCGGAGCGCAGAGCACGGTCGTGGTCGGCGAGGTAGCGGTCGTGCTCGGCGCGCCAGCTCAGGTCGTCGCCGTCGACCCAGGTGTAGACCGCGTCGATCGGGAAGGTCACGTCGGTGACCAGCGCGTCCGGGACCAGCGCCTCCTCGGTGGGGTGGGCGCGGGCACGGACCTGCACCTGCGCCGGCCGGCCGCGGAGCGACGCGTCGAGCCGTTCGGTGATGCGGTTGGCGGTGTCCAGCTCGAGGGCGCCGTCGGCGGCGACCTCGTGGAACTCGAGGTCGCAGCCGTGCTCCTCGGCCAGCAGCAGCGAGCTGCCCTCGACGATCCGGACCTCGCTGACCGACACGCTGCGCGAGCGCGCGACGACGCGGTCCGCCGCCGACGAGTCCAGCGGCACCGGGTCGCGGGGTGTGCCTCCCTCGAGCGTGGCGGCGAGGTGGACCGTCCGGCCCGCCGCGGCGGCCCGCAGGGCGTCGAGGGCCCGGCCGCGGTGGGCGGCGTCGACGGTGACCCGGTGACGGTGGGGGGACCGGTTCGCCAGCAGGAGGTAGGGGACGTCGGCGGCGGTCAGCGCGTCGGTGACCAGTTCCAGGTTGTCGGCCATCGCGTCGATCGGACGCAGCAGCGGCACCAGCCGGGCGGTCGACCACCGGCGTCGCCGGTAGTGCAGCTCGAGGTCCTCGCGGCGGCGCACCTGCCTCGGCGTCGACGCCACGTGGGCCAGCCGGGTCGCGGACCGGTAGAGCGCCGTCAGCCGCGGCCACAGTCCCGCGAGGCCGGCCCGACGCAGCAGGGTCCGCGGGTTCACCCGCGCAGCACCTGCGCGGCGATCTCGCGCGCACGGGCGAGGTCGTCGTGGTCGTCCACCTCGGTCCAGGCGACCTCCCCGATCGACGCGACGGCCACACGGTTGCCGTCGTCGACGTAGGTCTGGAAGCCGTCCTCGTAGTAGGTGGCCGGATCGTGCTGGAAGGTGCGCTCGAGCGCGTCGGCCAGGTCGGCAGCGGCGCTCGGCCGGACCAGGGTCACGCCGATGTACTCGCCGGCCGCCGTGGACGGCTCCATCTGCTTGGTGATCGACGCGACGGTGCCGTCGTCGCCCAAGGTGACCTTCATCTCCTCCTCGCCGAGGGTCTTGTGGTCGTCGAGCGCGAGCACGATCCCGGCGTCGGTGTCCGCGCCGAGCAGGGTGCGTTCCACGCTGGCAGGGTGGAGGGTGTCACCGTTGACCACGATCGCGCCCTCGGCCAGCACGTCGGCGACCAGCCACAGCGAGTAGGCGTTGTTCAGCTCGGCGTGGCGGGGGTTGTCGCGGACGGTGACGGGGATGCCGTGCGCCTGCGCGAGGCCCGGGACCAGCTCGTCGATCCGGTCGACCGCGTGGCCCCCGACGATCGTGACATCGGACACCCCTGCGGCGGCGAGGTTGGCCACGGCCAGCTCGAGCAGGCTCCGACCGTCGTCGGTCACCGTCAACAGCGCCTTCGGCAGCTCGTCGGTCAGCGGCCGGAGCCGCGTGCCGCCGCCGGCGGCCAAGACGATGCCTCGCACGGGTGCTCCTCGGATCCGGGTCGGGTCAGGTCGGGTCAGGGTTCGCGACCGGCGCGACGGTAGTGGACGCGGGTCAGCGGGCGGTGCCCGGCAGGTTGTGAAGCGACATGGGGGTCCAGGGGGCCATGTCGCTTCACAACCGTGGACGGTGGTGGCTCTTCAGCGGGCGGCGCGCCGGTCGCGGACGGCGGCAGCCACCGCTTCGCCGACGATCAGCGTGCCGCACCACACCAGCAGGATCGCCAGCACGGGCCGCGCCAACCCGGCCGCGGCGGCAACGATGACCAGCAGGGTGCGGACCTCCCACCCGCCGGCGGCCAGCACCAGCCACGTCGGCGGCACCGACCCGCGTTCACGTAGCCGGTAGAGGGTCTCGTAGTGGTGGGTGGCGACGACCCACAGCAGCCCGTAGGCCAGCGCGGCCACGCCGGTGAGCCACCCGACCACCACCAGCGTGGTGTACTCGATGGTGCGGAGCACGGCGGGGACCAGCCACGCCAGTCGCCCCGCGACGGCAGGCACGGGGAGACGGGCGAGGACCGGCGCCGACGCGCGCGCCAGGATCCCGTCGTCGCGGGTGACGATGCGTTCGGAGAGCACGGGCGCGGTCACGCTGCCCGCCGTGTCACGGAGCGGACGACGCGTCCGGCGGTCATGTAGAGCGTCGCGACGACGCTCCAGACCAGCAGGACCGCGAACACCGCGGTCGCCGACGTGGTGGCGGCGAGGATCGAGATGAGCGCGAGCCGTTCACCGATCGGCAGGATGATGATGCGCCGGCCCCACCGGGGTTCGGCGGCCGACGCGGCGGCCGGCCCGGATGCGGCGCGCGCGGCGTCGACGTGCGCGGGCACGGCGGCCACATCGAGGGTCTCGGCGGTCAACGGGCGACGTCGCGAGGCGTGGAGCCGCTCGAGCTCCGCCGCGCCGTAGCCGAGGTCCATCAGGTGCCGGACCGACTGCAGCGCCAGCGCGGCACCCGCCAGCAACCACAGCTCGTCGCCGGCGCCGGTGCGGACCGCGCCGACCGCCAGCCCCGCGTAGGCGGCGTACTCCTTGGTGCGGTCGAACATCCCGTCGAGCCACGCGCCGACGGCCGAGGACCGGCCGCCGTAGCGGGCCAGCTGCCCGTCGACGCAGTCGAGCGTGAACGACAGCTGCACCAGCACCGCACCCGCGATCAGCCACGGACGTGTGCCCGCCGCGAAGGCGCCGGCGGCCAGCAGCCCGACGAGCATCGACAGCGAGGTGACCTGGTCGGGCGTGGCCCCACGACGGGCGAACCACCGTGCGAGGTAGCGGGAGTACGGCGACACGAGGTGGGTGGTGAACCAGCCATCGTTCGCCTTGACGCTCGCGGCGAGCCGTGCGGCCTCCTCGTCCTCGGCGGTGCACCGTCGCCGGGCGGCGATCAGGTCCGCCTCGGTCGTCGGCTGGCGCCACAGGAAGCCGCGGATGGCGCGGCCCCGCACGTCCGCACCGGCGCGCAGCAGCGCGACGACCAGCAGCGCGGTCGGGTCGTCACCCGCGCCGGCGGCTCGCTGCATCGCCAGGAGGTCGCGGAGCTCGCCGAGCTGGGGCCGGATGCGGTCGACGTCGTCGGCCGCGACGGTCAGCCCGCCGAGCAGCACCGTCCCGGTCGGCGGGTGCGGGTGCAGCGCCGACCCGGCGTCCACCACCTCGCCGTAGGCGGTCCGGATCGCGTCGGTCGGGCGTGCCGCCGGGTGGTCGGCGGGTCCGACGACGGCCGCCGTCGCGCCGCCGAGGAGGCCCGCGAGCGGCCGGTCGTGGGCCACGAGCCCGGCGGGCAGCAGGGCAACTGGCCCGGCGTGGTCGGCCAGCGCTGCGAGGACCGCGTCACCGCCCGCGACCGGGATCGGGTCGTGGCCGAGCGTCCGGACCTGGTCGGCCAGGGCCGTCCCACCGCCGGGGTTCGACCCGTCGGCAGCGTCGGCGGGGGCGGACGGCGCCGCCTGCAGCAGGACCTTCACACGATCGGCGGACGGCCGAGCAGGGCCATCCGCAGGATCGTCGCCCACCGCAGCTTCCACCGCGGTGGCGTCGCCGCCCGGGCGCCGTCGCGGAACCCCCGCAGCGTGGTCGCCCGATCGGCCCCGGGCCGGATCAGCGACAGGGTCGCCCAGACGGCGAGGTAGACGAGGGCGACCGGCAGCGGCAGGTGGGTACGGGCGAGCAGCACGCGGTTGCGCGCGGTGCGCCAGTGGTACTCGGCGTGGCGGCTCGGGGCGATCGCGGGGTGCAGCACGACCGCATCGGCGTCGTACCGGATGCGGTAGCCGACGTCGAGCGCCCGCCAGGCCAGCGAGGTCTCCTCGTGGGCGTAGAAGAAGTCGTCGGGGAACCGGCCGACGCGGTCGAACACCTCGCGCCGGATCAGCGACGCACCACCGAGGAAGGTGGTCACCCAGGACCCTCGCAGCGGATCGCCGACGCGCAGGCGTGGCACGTGACGCCGTTCGGTCCGGCCATCGACCGGGTCGACCAGCCGCATGGTGACGATGCCGAGCGATGGGTCCCGACCGAACGCCGCCGCCAGCCGCGCGAGGATGGCGGGGTCGCCGAGCTCGGCGTCGTCGTCCAGGAACAGGATCACCTCGCCGTCGACCGTCTCGACGCCGAGGTTGCGGCCACCGGGGATGCCGAGGTTCTCGCCCGGGTGGACGAGTCGTGCGCCCGGGACCTCGTCGAGCTGCACCTCGGCGTTGACGACCACGACCACGTCGGCGGTGACGTCCCGCTGCGCGTGCACCGACGCGATGGCCCGCGCGAGCTCGTCGGGGCGCTGCCCGGTGGTCAGCAGCACGCACCCGAGCGTCGGCACGGCGGCCGCCCCGGCCAGGGTCGCAGGCTGAGCGGTCATGATCGTGGGCGCCGCGGCCGGGGGCGGGTCACCTCAACCGGTCCGAGGTCAGGACCGTGACGGGGTGGCCGAGCGCGACGATCAGCGCGACGCCGGCGACCACGAACGCCAGGAACCGGGTCCCGGTCGGCGCACCGAGGACCGCGTCGACGGTGGCCGCCACCACCACCGCGATCGACAGTTCGACCGCACCGACCAGCCGGTGCAGCGGCAGGCGGGTGAGCAGCGATCGGAACCGGCGCACCGAGGAGATGGCCGACGGGGAGGCGGTGTCGGGCTTGGCGCCGAGCCCGGCCGTGGCGCGGGCGACGATGACCAGGTCGCTCTCGAGCTTGCCGACCACGATCAGCAGCGCGGTCACGCCACCGAGCGCGACCCACGGCCACGGGTCGTCGGCGCCCGGGCCGCCACCGGCGCGGACGGCCACACCGATGGCGAGGGCGGCCTCGACCACGTGGTGGCCGAGCCGGTCGAGGTAGACACCAGCGGCGCTGGTGCGCCGCTGCCAGCGGGCGACCTCGCCGTCGACGCAGTCGAGCAGGAGGTAGATCTGGATCAGCACCGCCGCCAGCAGGGCGGTGACGAGGCCGGGGACCGACACGATCGCGGCGGCGATCCACCCGGCGACGATCATCAGCAACGTGAGGTGGTTCGGGACCACGCGGGTGCCGGTCAGCAGCCGGGTCACGCGCGACGACCAGGACCGCATGTAGAGCCGGCCGGCCCAGTGCTCGCCGCTGTGGCGGTCGAGCAGGCCCGGCGGGTGGACCACGGCGCGGACCTCAACCAGCGAAGGTCTCGACGAACTCGTCGACACGGGCGACCACCTCCCCCGCGGAGAGGTCGAGGTGCTCGAGCACGGTGAAGCGGTCCGGACGGGTGCGGGGGGCGGCGCTGACCGCGGCAGCGAAGGCGGCGTTGTCGAGCCCGAGGTCGGCCGGGAGCCGTGGCGCGTCGAACCGCCGCAGGCAGGCGTCGAGATCGGCGGCGAGGTCGGTGTCGCCGCGCAGCCACGAGGCGAACAGCGCGCCGATCGCGACCTGTTCGCCGTGCAGGCCGGGGCCGCCGTGCCAGGCGTCGATGGCGTGGCTGATCTCGTGGCAGGCGCCGCTGCAGGGACGGCTGTTGCCGGCCACCGTCATCGCCAGGCCGGACAGGATCAGCCCCTCGGCGAGCACGGTGAGCGTGGCGTCGTCGAACGTGCCGTCGCGCAGCAGCAGAGCGTGGGCGGGCGAACGGGCGAGCGTCACCGCCAGACCGTCGATCGGTTCGCCGGTCACCTCGTTGGCCAGCTCCCAGTCGCGGACGGCGCTGAGGTTGCTGAGCACGTCCCCGAGTCCCGACCGGAGGTGCTCGACCGGTGCCGAGCGGACGTGATCGATGTCGACGAAGACGGCGATGGGGGTCTGCACGCCGAAGCTGGCCTTGCGCCCACCGATGTCGAGCGACGCGACCGGCGACGCGAGCCCGTCGTGGGTGAGGGTCGTGGCCACCGACACGAACGGCAGCCCGACCATCGAGGCGGCGTACTTCGCGCAGTCGATGGTGCGGCCGCCACCGATGCCGACGACGGCGTCGAAGAAGCGGCCCCGGAGCTGGCTGGTGACGGTCTGGGCAGCCTCGAGGTCGCCACCCTCCAGGGTGAAGATGGTCGCCTGCGGCAGGTGCTCGCGCAGCTCGTCGGCGATGCCGTGTCCCCGGCCGGCGCCGACGAGGATCGCGACCTCGCCGCCCATCGAGATGCGCCCGTCGGCCAGCAGCGGTGCGAGCGCCGCGACCGCGCCGGGTCGGACCTCGATCGAGATCGGGGTCGACACGTTCCGGGCGAGCACGGGCACGCGTGGGGCCTTCGGTGCGGCGAGGTGGTGGGGAGGTGGCGGGGAGGCCCGGCCGCACCGGTCGAGGCGGTCGGGAGACGGTCGGGAGGCGCGCCGGAGGCTACCAGCGCCCCCTCCCCCGCCCCGGTGACCTACCCGGCCGGACAGCGCTCCGGGGCGAGACGGTGCTGGAGCGAGTGGGGCGGCAGCGCGGGGTCCGGACAGGGGGTCTCCGGCAGTCCCTGCCCGTCGGGGAGCGCGAACAGCTGGAGGCGGTCGTCGACCACGGTGAGCTGGTCCCAGTCGCGGATGGGGGTGCCCTCGATGGGGGTCCCGACCCACGCGCCGAAGACCACCGCGCCCTCGGCGGCCAGCGCCGTCACGTCGGCGTAGGCGCCGTAGGAACCGACCGGAGGCTGCAGGCTCCCGTCTCCCAGCTCCGACGCCAGGATCGTGGTGCAGCCGGAGGCGAACTGCAGCTGCGGGAAGTAGTTCTGCGCCACGATCACGCAGGGCTGGTCACCAGCCAGGTCGCCGAGGTAGGCCCCGGCACGAGCCGCGGTCGCCGGCGCCGAGAACCCGCCGAGCTCCGCGCGGGCGAGTCCGACCTGCCAGGCGAGGGCGACGACCAGCGGGACGACGAGCACCGCCGCCGCGGGCGGCGCGATGCGCGTGGCCGACCAGCGGGCGACGACCACCCCGCCGACCGCGACGGGGACGACCAGCAGCGCGGTCGCGGGTAGCAGGTAGCGCAGGTTCATCGGGCTGCCGGTGGTGCCGTAGAAGGCGACGACGGGCGCTGCGGCGGCGACCGCGACGACGATCGCGGTCAGCGCCCCGGGCCGCACGCCCGCTGCGGTGTCGAGCCGCGGATCCGGTCGGGAGTCCCGGTGCCGACCGATGGCGGCGCCGAGCGCGACCGCGGCCAGCACGACCATCACCAGCAGCACGAGCGTGGTGCCCGTTGGCGGCAGACCCCATCCGCGGTCGGCGACGTAGGCGGCGAGGCACTCCTCGACGCACCGCTGCGGGCCCTCGAGGCTGCGGACGTACAGCGGCAGCTGCCCGCGGACCTGTCCGCCAACCGAGAAGTCACCGGCACCTCGCAGCAGCTGCAGCGGCGAGTAGCCGAAGCGCACGAAGCCCTCGACCAGCCAGGGCACGACGCCGACGAGGCCGCCGGCCGCAGCGACGACGGCGGCCCGCACGGCGCGGGCGTCGCGGGTGACCACCAGCAGGCCGACCGCCAGCCCGAGGCCGGTCAGGAACGCATCGGAGGGCCGGATCGAGGCGTAGAACGCCATCCACGCCAGGAGCGACAGCGTCGCGACGCGGGGCACGCGGTCCTCGGTGACGTGGCGGACGGCCGCGCCGACGGCGCCCGCGGCGGCGATCCCGGACGGCACCGACGGGATCACCTCGTAGGCCCGGGCGAGGACCACGAACCACCCGGCGAACAGGACCGCCGCGACGGGAGCGGCGGCACCGAGCACGCGCCGCCACGAGCTGTAGGCCGCGTACAGCCCCGCGGCGACCAGCAGGAGGGTCACCCCGCGCAGGACGGCGATCGGGGGGCTCCACAGGGTGATGGGAGCCAGCAGCAGCGACAGGCCGCGGGTGCGGTGTGGCTCGAGGAAGATCGTCGGCACGTCGGGCCACAGCTGGCTGAGGACGATGGCCTCGTCCCAGTTGATGTGTCGGCGCAGCGACCCGATCGCCACGGTGACCGCCAGGAACGCCGCAGCCACCGCGGCCAGCGCGATCCGGTGCCGCGTGGCGTGGTCGGTGGGGGTCACCGGCTGCCACCTCGGTGTCGCTCGGCGCCGCGGACCTCGCGCAGCACGTAGGGCGGTCGCTGCTTGACCTCCTCGTGGATGCGCGCGACGTACTCGCCGATGATCCCGAGCCCGACCATGATCGCGCCGCCCTGCAGCAGCATCAGCAGGATGATGGTCGTGAAGCCTTCGGCGGCGGTGCCCTGCGCGTACCGCACGAGGGTCTGGACCAGCAGCAGTCCGGACGCGGCGACGAACAGCAGCCCGGCGACGGTCATCAGGTGCAGCGGCTTGGTCGAGAACGCCGTGACCGCGTTGATCGCCAACCGCAGCAGGGTCGAGGGCCGCCACCTCGATCCGCCGCTCGCGCGGCGTCCCACCTCGAAGTGGACCTTGCGGTGGTCGAAGCCGATCCACGCGGTGGTGCCCCGGTAGAACAGCGGCCGTTCGGGGAGCGCGAGCCAGGCGTCCAGCGCCCGACGGTCGAGGAGCTTGAAGTCCGACGCGTCGTGGAGGTCGACCCCCGTCAGGGTCGAGAACAGCCGGTTGAACCCGCGCGAGGCGATCCGGTGGCGCACGCTCTGGCTGTCGCGGTTGGCCTTGATGCCGTCGACCACCTCGGCGCCGCCACGCCAGGCGGTCACCATCTGCTCGATGGCGGTCGGCGGGTGCTGGAGGTCGCCGTCGATGGTGACCACCGCATCGCCGACGGCGCGTTCGAGCCCGGCACGTAGCGCCGATTCCTTGCCGAAGTTGCGGCTGAGACGCACCCCGACGACCTGGTCCGACGCGTCGACCGCGGCGGAGATCGCCTCCCAGGTGCCGTCGTCGGACCCGTCGTCGACCAGGATCAGCTCGCCGCTCTCGCCGATCCGGGCGAGCACGTCCGACACGGCCGCGACGAACGGTCCGACCGCGTCCGCGTCGCGGTAGAACGGCGCCACGATCGAGAGCGTGGGCTGCGTGCTGGTCACGGGGCACCTGCGGGGTCGGTCGTGCAGTACGGGACGCCGGCGCGGTCCAGGGTCACGGCGTCGACGGAGGAGAGCACGCCGTCGCGAGGCAGGGTGCCGTAGCGCTCGACGATCTCCGCGAGGATGGCACAACGAGCGGCGTCACCGACGGGACCGGGGTCGATGTCGACCAGCGACGCGGACAGGTCGTTGGTGACGAGGGCCTCGGCTTCGGTGGCCTCGCCGGCGACCCGGTGGAGGTTGGCGCGGAAGGTGCCGACGGCAGTCACGGCCACGGCCACGGCCACCACGGCCGCCACGACCCTGGTCGCGAGGGCGCGATCGCGCACGGTCCCGGCGAGGGCGAGCAGCCCACCGGTGGCCGCGACCGCCAGCCCCCCGACGACCGCTCCCGTGTCGCGCCAGCCCTCGCCGAACGCCAACCCCTCCTGCACGGTCTCGCTCAGCGAGGCGAGCAGCGCACCGGACACGGCCAACCCGAGCCCGACCAGGGCGAGGACGACACCGGCCCGGGCGGTACCCCCGGTGGTGTCGCGGTCGGTGCCGGTCGCCATCGCCGACGCCGCGGACGCCGCGGACGCCGCGGACGCCGGGGACGCCGCGGTCGTGACGGCGGCGGCGACCGCGACCCCGACGATCAGCGCGACGAGGACCGCGGCGACGACGGTGAGGGGGTCCCAGCCGGGTGCCGGCGAGCCGTCGACGGCGCGCCACCCCGCCACGGGGACGCCGCTGACCAGGCGCGACAGCAGCGACCGCACCGACCAGCCCTCGAGGGTGAGGTTGCTGCCGGCGTAACAGGTCCCCTGCGCGCCGCACAGCTGCCCGATCCGCATCCGGACCGGCACGGCGACGAGCGCCGCCCCGACGACGAACGCGGCGTAGGTCCGCATCGTGACCGATCGCAGCAGCCGCCCCGGCAGCACGCGCCACCCGCGCGGACCCGACGTGGGGACGCTCCCGCCGGGGAGGGCCAGGACGGTCACCAGCGCCGTGATGCCGGCCACCGGCAGCGCGAGGTGGGTCAGCTCGTTGAAGCTGACCACGGCGGCCCCGGCGACCGCGGCGACGAGGTAGCGCCGGACGAGCCGGAGGCGGGGTCCGTCGGCCAGCGCCTCGGTGGCCGGCGTGGCGACGAACCACGCTGCGACCCAGAGGACCACCGCGGTGGAGGCGAGGTAGAGCGCGCTGTAGACCACCATCACGCTGCCGATACCGGCGCCGACGGCAGCGACGGCGGTGAGCATCCCGGCCAGCAGCTGCCCCGCCCGCGGGTCGGCGCCGAGCGCGGTCAGCAACCGACCGGTGAACCAGGCGACGACGGCGACGAACCCGGCGATGGCCAGCACGCGCATCGCCCCGTTCACCAGGTGCGCCGGCGTCCCGGTGACCCCGGACACCTCGAACACCAGCTGGTAGCCGGCCAGCTCGACCAGCCGCCCGAGGGGCCGGTAGTTGCCGAGCTCCAGGAACATGCCGACGGTCGAGAACGGGTAGGTCAGCACCCCGAGCGGATCGTCGAGGTGGCGCGCGCCGAAGAGGTAGATCTTGTGGCGCTCGTCACCACGCAGGGTGAGGCCGACCAGCGGCATCGCGACCACGAACGCCACCAGCACGGGCGCGAGCACGACCCGGTTGGCCAGGAGCCGTCGCGGAGGGGGCATGGGAGGCGCGTACCTCGCGAGTCGGAACCGGGGCACCACCGGCGCGACCGGACGCTACCAGCCAACCGTGCCGGCCCCGGCGAGGCCCTCGCACCGGTCCGGGACTTCCCGTGACGCGCTCGTGTCCGAGGTCGTGAAGCGACCCGGGGGTGTTACCCCCCCACGTCGCTTCACGACCACGACGCGCGGGGATGCGAGCGTCGGTCAGGCGGGGCGGCCGGGGGCGCCGGCTTCGACGCCGAGCGCGAGCACGCGGGCGAGGAAGGTGGCCATGTTCGCGCGGGTCACCGGGTCGTGGGGCCGGTAGTTGCCGTCCGCGTCGCCGACGGTGATCCGCTGGTCGGCCAAGCGGTCGATGTTGCCCTCGTGCGGCAGGCCGTCGTCGTCGACGAACCGGTCGACGCCCGCGGGCACGGGACGCCCCGTGACGTGCTCGATGGCGCGGACCAGCAACGTCGCCATCTGGGCCCGACTGACGGGGTCGTCGGGGCGGAACGTGCCGTCCTCGAACCCGCCGACGATGCGGGCGGCGGCCAGGCGTCCGATGGCGGCCGCGTGGGTGTGCCGTTCGGTGTCGCCGAACGTCGCCGCGGCGTCGGGCAGCGGCCGTCCGAGGGCGCGCACCGTCCGGTCGACGAAGGTGGCGACCTGGCCTCGGGTCACCGGTGCCGCGGGGCGGAAGCTGTCGGCGCTGACCCCGGATGCCACGCCCCACCATCCGACGCACGCGACCGAGTCCCGGTGCACGCCCTCGACGTCCTCGAAGGCGACCGGCGGGGCGCCGTCGCACGCGACCGCGAGGTCGCGGATGGCCGGGGGCGGCTCGACGGCCAGCGCGGCGGGGACGTCGAGCAGACCGGCGCCGAAGGTGTCGTCCCGGCCGGGGCGGCCGAGGTCGGTGGCGGTCGAGGTGAGCGCGGCCCGGACGACCGAGGGCACCACCCCGGGCCACCGTTCGAGGTACAGCGCGGCGGTCGCGGCGACCAGCGGCGCCGACAGCGAGGTGCCGTTCATCACCCGGTACCCGCCGCGTTCACCGAGCGTCAGCAGGCCCTGCTCGGGATCGCGTGACCCGTCCCCTCCGGGGGCGACGAGGTCCAGCCAGGGCCCTTGGTTCGAGTACCGCGCGAGCACGGTGGTGGCCGTGGTCGCGCCCACCGCGAGCGTCGTCGGATGGTCGCCGGGGCTCTGCGCGCGGCCCATCTCGCCGGCGTTCCCGGCGGCGGCGACCACCACGATCCCGGCCCGTGCCGCCGCGTCGAGCGCCTGGGAGACGACCGGCGAGGTCGGGCCCGGACCGCCGAGCGAGAGGTTGATGACGTCGACCTGGTCGGCGATCGCGTGTTCGATGCCCGCGGCGACGGTGAGGTCGGTCCCGCACCCGCCCTCGTCGAAGACGCGGTAGGGCCGGACGGTGACGCCCGGGGCGATGCCGACGACGGCGGGCGAACGGGCCGCGAGGACCCCGGCCACGCCGGTGCCGTGACCGCCGAGGTCGCTGCTGACACCGGCCGGCAGACGCTGGCCGGTCAGCGCGTCACGACCGGCCGCGACGCGACGACCGAACTCGGGCCGGGTCCCGTCGAGGCCGTCGTCGACCACACCGACGACGATGCCCTGGCCCGCGGGACCGTCCGTCGCGGGTGCGCGGACAGCGGTCCGCCACCACGCGGTCTCGCCGCCGCCCGCGGGGACCTCGTCCTCGGCGGGGTCCGGCTCCGGCTCGCCGGCGTCCTCGGCGGCAGCGATCGGCGCCGCGTCGACGGTCGCCTCGGGAGCGGTGTAGACGGTGGTGTCCGTGACGCCACGGACGCCGGGGAGCGCGGCGACGGTGGCGTCGGCGTCACCCGGTGCGAGCCGCACCTGGAACCGGTCCCCGCCGGTCACGATGGCCTGCGGGTGCAGCCCGACGTCGAGCGCCGAGGAGACGGCGCGATCGAGCTGGCCGGGTTCGGCCACGACGGTGCGGAGAGCCTGGCCGCCGTCGCACGCGCCGTCCGGCCAGACGAGCAGGTCGCGTCCGGCGTCCGGGAGGAGGTCACCCGCCCGGTACCAGGCGTCGTGCGACACCACCTCGAAGGCGAACCGGTCCGGCCGTCCGACGGCGTCGGTCGGGATGGCGAGCTCGACCGCGTGACCGTCGTCGGACACCGCAGCGGCGCCGAGGGGCGTGACGTGACCCGACCGGGCGTCGAGCACCTGACCGTGGAAGCGTTCGCTGTCGCTGACGATGTCGACCGCGTGGGTCAGCCCGGAACGGCTGTAGAGGTGGAGGCTGAGTGCCCCCGTCGTCGTCTCGGGGTACATCGGCTCGCACGTCTCGATCCGCAGGCCGAGCACGCCGCCGTCGGGGTCGTGGCTGAGGGTCGCGCGGCGCAGGTCGGGGGTGCGCTCGACCGGGTCACCGCAGGGGTCGTGGAACGCCGCCCCGCCCGCGGTCCTCGACGGCGACGGGGCCGCGTCCTCGCCCGAGGCGGCGACCGTGACGACCCCCTCGCGGGCGGCGCGATCGGGCCAGCCGAGCTCCACCGACGTGGTGTCCCTCGCGGTGGCGGCGGCCGGGGGACACAGCAGCGCAGCGGCCAGCGCCGCCACGACGACGGTGGACGGTCGACGCCGGGTGGGAGGACGGGACAACGAGGCACCTACGAGCACAGCCGCCAACCGCGGACCCGGCAGCGGACCTCCAGAGAACCACAGGGAGGGGCCATCGGAACCGGTTGGTGAGGGGGGAGAGAGGTGCTGCACGCCTCGTGCACGAAGCTGTAGCGTCCGTACCCGTTCCGAGGAGGTCGTGCGCGTGCTCAACCGTCTGCTCCAACGGAACCTGCTGGTCCGCAAGCTGGTGCTGCGGCTGTGTTCGGCGCTGGCGATGGTGGCGCCCTCGATGCGGGCCCGGATCTGGCTGAACCGCGTGAAGGGCGTGCGGATGGGCCGCTCGCCCTGGCTCGGCGGGATGGTCTACCTCGACATCCACCACAGCCACCCGGACGCGGCTGACTCGCTGGTGTTCGGCGACCACGTCGCCATCGGCAACAACGTGTCGATCTTCACCCACAGCTCGCTCTACACCCAGGTCACCGAGGGGCGCGAGCCGGTCGAGTTCGGCCGCGTCGTCATCGGCGATCACGTCAACGTGTCGCCGCACGCGTTCCTGTACGCCTGCACCATCGGGGACCACTCGATCGTCGCGCCAGGCGCGGTGGTCGCTGGTGGCGAGTACCCGCCGTACTCGATGATCGCGGGCAACCCGGCGAAGGTGGTCAAGGACATCCGCGGCCGGGTCGAACGCAGCCGTGGCGCCGGTCCCGCACCCGGGACCGGGCACGCTCCCTCGTGATCGCGTTCCGTTTCGACATCGACACGCGCCGGGGCCTGGTCGACCGGGTCCCGCCGTTGCTCGACCTGCTCGACGAGCACGGCATCCGAGCGACCTTCTTCTGCGTCATGGGGCCCGAGGCCAACCTCGCCGAGATCGTGCGGCTGCGGTTCCTGGCCCCGAAGGAGGCCAAGTCGCCGCTGAACGTCGGCGCCAAGGGCGGGCTGCTCAAGCTCGGCGTGGCCGCGCTCGCGCCGCGCAAGGTCGGGGTGGGCAACCCCGACCGGCTGCGCCAGATCGTCGCCCGCGGGCACGAGCTGCAACCCCACGGGTGGTCGCACATCCAGTGGCAGCGCAACCTCGATCGGATCGACGTCGGTGAGCACCTGCGCCGGGCGATGGCCACCCAGGAGGCGATCGTCGGATCGCCGGTGACGGGCTTCGCGTCGCCGGGGCGGTCCTGCAACGAGGTGGCGCTGCGGGCCTTCGACGATGCCGGGCTCACCTACGGGGGCGACCTCGACGGTGACGAGCCGTTCGTGCCCGACGGCCACCGCCACCTGCAGATCCCGATCACCCGGTTCGAGACGATCGCGCAGCTGCGTCGCCGCGGGATGGACGACGTCGCGATCGCGGCCTCCTACCTCGACCACGTGGACGAACGCCCCGCCTTCTGCTGCCTCTACGAGCACCCCGACGACCTCGACGACGCCGGGCTCGCGATCTTCGGCGAGGTGTTCCGAGGGGTCCGCGAGCGGGGGCTCGAACCGGTCACGCTGTCGGAGGTGGCTGCCGCCTGGCGCGGCTGAGGCTGCTCACCCCGAAGGCCAGCGCGTCGCGGACGGCCATCAACGCGCGGAACCCGCCGACGACGACCGCGACGGCGGCGACCCCTCCCCCGGTGAGCAGCGCGGCGACGGTGACCTCGAACACCCCGGCGCCCTGCGGGGCGAACGGGGCGAGGAACCCGACGCCCCAGGCGAGCATGAACGACCCGGCGACCTCCGCCGGGGCCCCGACCCGCACGCCGGGGAAGGCCAACAGGTAGACCACGAACGTGGTGGCCGACCAGATCCAGAACCCCACCAGCACGCCGAGCAGCTCCAGGTGCGACCGCCACGACAGGTGTGGGGCGTCACCACCTCGCCGTCGGGCGACGACCGCGAGCAGACGGTTGACGACCGGGGGCGAGGCAGCGGCGGCCAGGCCGACGCACGCGACGCCGATCACCCATCCGGCGTCCGGACCGCGTCCGTTCGCCAGCAGCAGGACCGCGCCGAAGCCGACGGCGACCACCAACGACAGCGCCGATTCCAGCACGGCCACGGTCGTGACGGCCCGGGTGGAGACCCCGTCCTTGCGCAGCAGCGCGGCGCGGCCGACCGCGAACCAGACGCTGCCCGGCACGTACCGCGCCGGCACGGACCGAGCCGTGGCCGACATCACCGTCCCGAACGAGGTGGGCTGGTCGAGCGCGTGCAGGGCGGTGCGCCACATCACCGCGTTGATACCGAGGTTGCCGAGCCCGAGCGCGAGGGCGACGAGCAGGAACCCGGGCCGGGCGTCGGCGAGCAGGGCGCCGAGCTCGTCGCGGCGACGCCAGACGATCCAGACCACGATGGCCAGCAACGCGGCGACGTAGACCCCGCGAGCGACCTTCAGCCACGGTCGGGTGCTCAGCGGACCAGCACCTTCACGTGACGCTCCGGGCAGGGGTCGGACGAGCCCGGCGACGCTACCAGCCAGCTGCCCTGCACCCGAGGTGCGGCACGTGAGGCGCCGCGTTCAGAGCGCTGCGGACCCGATCGCGATGGCGGCGGTCGTCAGCAGCGCCCCGATGATCGAGAACATCAGCATCTTGGTCTGGGTGTCGATCCGTTCACGCACCAGCGCCTCCGTGCGCGCCTCCTGGGAACGAGAACCGCAGATCGATGATCTCGTGGAGATGGGCGAACTCACGGCGCATCTCCGCGGCCAGACCGCCGAGCTCGGTCGAGAGCTTCCCCGACAGCTCGACCCGCAGTTCCGCGAGGTCGTCCTTGGTCGCCAGCTCCGACCAGGGCCGGGGTGGCAGGTTCTCCATGAGCGTCGCCGCCTGTTCGGGACCGAGGACCACTTCGAGCCGCGCGAGCAGCTCGTGCCGTGCACGTTCCTGGTCCGCCATGATGCCTCCTCGGCTGGGCGACGCCAGCGACGTCAGCGGCGTGCCGCGTCAGCGGCGTGCCGCGTCAGCGGCGGTCAACAGTCGGTCGACCAGGCGGGCGTTCTCGACTTGACGGGCTCGCAGGCGTTCGCGGACCTCGACCACGACCTGGCCGCGGTCGAGCACGTCCGTCCACGGCCTCGGGCAGCGACGTGAACTCCTCAGGGTCCCAGCCGAGCAGACGTCCGCCGTCGCCGAGCTCTCCGGCCAGCGCGTCGACCTTCAGCGCGTAGCTGATCAGCACCGTCGGCAGGCCGGCGAGGATCCCGGCGACGCCGCCGTGGTAGCGCATGGAAACGACGGCGCGGGCCGCCGCGATCTCGGCGAGCAGCCCGTCGAGGTCGGGCGCGCACCGGGTGGTCGCCGAGGCCATGCGGTCGGCGACGCGGGCGTGGAAGTCGTCGTCGCGGTCGGCCTGGAGCGCGACGAAGCGGACGGTCAGACCGGTCCGGGCCACGGTGCGGTCGAGGGCGTCGGCGAGCGCCTCGACGTAGGCCCTCGGGGTCGTGTCGCCGCGCAGACCCGCGGGCAGGCGTTCGGGGGTGCGCCCGCTCCAGGGTCGCAGGCAGACGGCGAGGTGGTCGCCGGAGCCGAGCGCTTCCGCGGAAGCGCTCGCGGTGGGTGGGTCGAGCGCGAAGGCGAGGTCGGCAGCCAGCGCCGCACCGGGTACGCCGACGTCGGCGAGCAGCCGGCGGCTGGCGTCGTCGCGGACGGTGATCCCGACCGCGCCACGCAGGCCCGGCCGGACCAGGCGTCGGCCGAGCGGCGTCTCGAGCCCGCCGATGCCGAGCCCGACGGCAGCGAATGGGGTGCGCCGTGCGCGGGCGATCGTCAGCCGCGACAGGTGGTAGGGCAGGTTCAGGGGGCTCGTGACGTCCTGGACGATGCCGCCGCCACCGAAGACGACGCGCGTCGGCGGTGCCGACGGCGCGCAGGATGGCGCCGGGGTCGTCGTGCCGCGCGGTCCCGACGCCGTGGATACGACGCGTCGCGGCCGGATCGGTGGTGATGACGGCGACCTGGTGACCTTCGAGCAGCCGCCGCATGCCGGCGAACACCAGCTCGTCGCCGAGGTTGGTCGACCCGACCCAGCCAGCGACCAGCACCTTCACGTGTCGCTCCGGTCAGGGGTCGGACGAGCCGGTGACGCTACCAGTCGGTCCTGCCGCGACCGCCGGGCGTGAGCGTGTGCCCGCCGTCGCCGGACGCCCGATCACGCGGGTCCCGTCGCCGCCATGCAGGTATCGCAGATACGCGATAACCTGGGGTCGGAGGTGGTCGGATGACACCGGGACGACTCGTGCGACGGACGCGCGAACAGCGTGGCGTCACGCAGGCGCAGCTGGCGGTCCGAGCGCGTACCACGCAGTCAGCGATCTCGAGGGTCGAGTCCGACCTGGTGTCGCCCACGATCGATCACCTCGCTCGGCTCCTGGCGTGTCTCGGTGCGGAGCTGCGTCTCGGCGCCGAGCCGATGAGCACGTGGACCGACCGGGACGAGCTCCTGCGGTGGCAGGCGCTCGACAGCAGCCAGCGGCTCGACGCTGCTGTCGGAACCCTCGACCAGCTCGGCGAGATCGTCGGGGCAGCACGTGACCGCTGACGGACCCGCGCTCGACCTCCATCGTCTCGTCGAGACGCTCGAGCGGCACAGGGTCCGGTACGTCGTGATCGGCGGCATCGCGGCCATCGCGCACGGCAACAAGCGCGCCACGTTCGATCTCGACATCACCCCTGACCTCGACCGGCGCAACCTCCAACGGCTCGCGTCTGCGCTACGAGAGCTGAACGCGCACCTTCGGGGGATGGACGAGCTGGAGCACGACCTGTCGCCGACGAACCCTGACCATCTCGCCCTCGGGGGGAACTGGACGCTGGCGACGGACGCCGGGTCCCTCGATGTCATGAGCGACCCGAGCGGAGCAGCCCCGTACGCCGCGCTCGACTCCCGCGGCATCGACGTACAGCTCGGTGGACGCCCCATCCGAGTCGTCGGACGTGACGACCTGATCGCCATGAAGCGAGCTGCTGGACGCCCGAAGGACCTCGATGACGTGGCGGCGCTGAACGTCGCTTCCCGCGACGAACCGTTCGAGCGATGAGCCCCGGCCGAAGCCGGGGCTCATCGTGGTGCGTGGTGACGGTGCTGCGTGGTGCTCGGTCCGCTCAGGGCGTGGGGACCGGCAGGGGGCCCGGGACGAGGCAGCCGCCCGAGGAGGTCGGGGCGACCTCGTAGGTGTTGGTGACCGTCAACGTGACCAGGTTGTAGTTGTCGTTGTCGTCGCAGATGTAGCTGTCGTGATCAGCGTCGAAGGCGTTGCCCGTCACGTCGATGCCGGCCTGGACCAGGCCGATGCCCTGGAAGTTGTTCGAGAACGTGTTGTCCTCGATGGTCCCGGTGTCCGAGTCGACACCCAGCCCGACGTAGTTGTCGCTGAAGTCGTTGTCCACGACCTCGAAGTCGACCGTCGAGTTGTAGTAGATGGCGATGTTGTGGCCGGCGAAGGTGTTGCCGGTCACGAGCGCCTCGACGTTCGAGCCGTTCGGTGCCGAGATCGCGGTCAGCGGCGCGGGGATGGTGTCGGTGCCGTGGACCAGACCGGTGTCGAAGGTGTTGCCCGTCACGACGTGGTCGGTGCCACCGAGTGAAGTACAGCCCGGCGCGGTCGTTGACGGCGGTGTCGTAGTCCGAGAGCGTGAAGCCCTCGAGCGTGAACGCGTCGGCGTCGACCACGATCGAGCCCTCGAGCGCGGCGCCGTCACCGGCGGCCTCGATGGTGAGGTCGTCCACGTCGACGTTCACGGTCTCGGCGAAGTCGCCGCGAGCCTCGATCACGTCACCGGCGTTCGCTGCGGCGACGGCCTCGGTGAGGGTCGAGGTGTTGTCACCGGTGGTGAGGTTCGTCGCACGGTCCGCGTCGGCGGTGAAGAGCTCGACGGTGGACACACCATCGGTGTCGTAGTCGATGTCGGCGATGGTGCCCGCGGCGCAGGCGGCCTCGAGGGTCCGCTCGTCCGCACGGAGCGCCAGGTCGAGCTCGTCACCGTCGACGGTGAAGGTGTCGTCGGCGAGGTCGAGCGCGAAGCTGTGGAGGTCGTCACCCGAGCGGGCGATGATCTCGACGGTGTCGTCGGAGCTGTCGAACGTGCAGGCCTCGATGGTGCGGTTCAGGTACTCACCGGTGGTGGCAGCGACCGGCTCGGCCGGGGTGGTCGGGGCGGTCGGCAGCCAGAACCCCTCGGAATCGAGGTAGTCGGCGCCCTGCATGATGAAGGTCGCCATCTGGGCGCGCGTCACGTCCTGGACCGGCGAGTACGTCGTCGGCGTCGTGCCACCGACCACGTCGACACCCGCGAGACGCAGGATGTTGGCGTGGTGGGTGTTGCCGGAGCGGACATCGCTGAACGGGTTGTCCGTGTTCGCGGGCGGGATGGATGCGTTGACCGCACCGTCGTCGACGTAGTCGATCGCGTTCGCGATGAAGGAGGCCATCTGATCGCGCGGCACCAGGTTGGCCGGGCTGTAGGTGTTGGCCGCGGTCCCGGAGACCAGGCCGGCGTTCGCCAGCTTGTTGATGTTGGCGCGGTGATCGGAGCCGGCGATGTCACCGAACTGGTCGTCGGCGGGAGCGGCGAGCTCCTCACCGGTCGCGGTCTCGACGAGGTTGACGACGAACGTCGCCATCGAGTCGCGGCGCACGTCACCGCTCGGGTTGTAGGTGACGGGTGTGGTGCCCTGGGCGATCTCGTAGCCCGCCATGCACTCGATGTTGGCCTCGTGCGTGCCACCGATGTCGATGAACAGCTCGTAGTTGCCGTCCGGTGCCGGACAGACGGCGGCGGAACCGCGGGGTTGCGCGGCAGCGACCCCCGACGGGAGCAGGGCGACGGTCAGGGCGCCGGCTGCGGCGAGGCTGATGCCTCGGAGCAGCGAGCGCGTGGAACGGGAGCTTCCTCGCAAGGTGGATCTCCTGGATCGTTGGTGAGCGCGACCGGCCGAGCCGGTCGCATGCCGGGACGCGCCCGGCGGCCCCGCTCGTGAGAGATGAGCGGACGGCTCCGACCGTAGGAGTGCGCCCGACCCGTGCCATCCACCGATGGGTTCGAACGGACACACCACGAACGGTCAGGCGACCGCACCTGTCGAAGACCTGTGGTCAGCTCAGCTGCACACGTATCGACTGGCGACAACGGCGTGCACGCGACCGGTGACACCACGGTGCCGCGGGAACGTCAGGTGATGGCGGTGAGCACACCCGCGAGGGCGGATGCCGACCACCCTCGGTCCAGCCTCGCCGAGACTGTGGACGACGTCGCGGGTCAGCCCGACGGCGAGCCGACAGCCCACAGGCCTACTCGTCGGCGGCGTCGCCGTAGGCGAACCGGGCCACCTCGCTGCCGGCGGAGTCGAGCAGGCGGAGCACGTCGCCGTCGTCGTCGAGGACCTCCACGTCGAGGCAGGCGAACACCGCCTCGTCGGTGTCCTCACCGCAGCTGGTGTGGACACGCAGCTCGGCGTTCGGGTCGATCTGTCGGCCGATGCCGAGCGGGAGCCGGTTGCCGTCGGCGTCCTCGATCCACCAGCCACCCATGTCGGTGCGGTGGTCCCAGTTGTTGGCGACGACCACGTGCTCGCCAGCGCCCTCCTCGAGGTCGTCACCATCGGTCGCGGCGACCACAGCGGCGAGGTAGGCCGTGTCGTACTGCTCGGCCTGCTCGGCGGGCAGCTCGTAGGTCCCCGCGGGCGACGAGCCGCCGCAGCCGACAGCGGCGAGAGCCACGGCCCCACACACCAGACGACGCATCCGAGACTCCCACGAACGGCGGGCGAGCAGCCTAGGCCCGGCCGACGGAGCACCCCAAAGCTCCGTCGCGCGATCAGCTGATCGCGGTGAGCACCCCGGCGAGAGCCACGAACTGGCCGGTGATGATCAGCAACAGGTCGCGTCGCCACAGCGACGTCAGCCGGTGCGTCTGCTGCTCCAGCGCAGCCTGGAGGTCGGCGCGGGTGACCCGCGCATCGAGATCAGCGACGACCAGTTCGGCCTCGCTCACACCGATCACCTCCCTGAGGTGGTCCTCCCAGGCCCGGTAGGCCTGACGTCGACTCATGGTGCCTCCTGATGGAGCGGTTGTCGACGACGGTACGGCGGGCGGGTGAGCACCCGAGGGACGGCACCCCCAGCGCTGTGGACGACGGGGCCGGCATCCGAGGCTGGTTCACCGACGCTCGAGCTCAGCGCCCAACAGCTCGACGAGGCCGCGCGTCAGCCCGCAGGCAGGAACCTGGTCCGTCACGGCCCGTCGGTCTCAGGTCCACACCGTGCCGATGGCTCCCTTGAGATCATCGATCGCGAGGTGGGTGTAGCCGACCGTGGAGATGACCGACCGGTGCCCGAGCAGTCGCTGGACCAGGTGGATGTCGATGCCGGCCAGGACCAGCTCGGTGGCGTAGGTGTGCCGCCAGCGGTGGGGGAAGTGGCGTCCTGGCACGTCGGCGCCCTGCCCGGCGAGCTCGACCTCGCGGTAGATGGTGCTGGCCTGCTCCGCGCGGTCACCGGGACGGTTCGACTGCCACCAGCGCGCGAACGTGGCGAGGTACAGCTCGCGGTGGCGGAGGGTCTCGGGGGCCAGACCGTTCACCGCGCCCTCGTACGCGACGTACCGGTCGATCAGCGTGCCCCAGTGTGGCGTGAGATCGCGGTCCATGGCCGGGACTATGGCACGACGGGTGTCCGACCCCGCCCGGGTCGTCCGGTACGCCTGTGGACAACCGGACGGCTCAAGCTCGGGCAGCCGTGACCGACCGTGGCCCCCCACTCCTCACCACCGGGCGGCAGCCGGTCGCAGGGTCCGGCCCCTATGAGGCGCTCCTCGGGACGAGGTAGCGGAACGCGGCCAAGCCTGTGGTCGCAGGTCCGGATCGAGGACGTGCCAGTGCGGCTCGGGTGCGCCGCGGAGAGCCTGTCGGTCCTTGTTCGTCGCTGTCGACGGCACGGCGAGGTCGACGGGCACGGCGAGGTCGACGGCACGGCGAGGTCGACGGGGTAGTCGTGGGCGAGCCGATCGGCTGCGACGGATGAGAGGTGAACAGGTCGACAACCGCGCTGACTATCCTCAACGCTCACGTACTATCATCAAGAGTCCGCGATGATGTGTAGGGACGCCCATGCTGCTGCAACGACCCTTCGAGGCCCTCACCCCCACGCTCGATGGGCCGGTGTTGCAGGTGCTGGCGGGAGCTGACGCTCGGTTCTCGGTCTCGCGAGTGAGCGCGCTCGTCGGTGACGCCTCGACGGCGGGGGTCCGCAAGGTGTTGAACCGGCTCACCAGCCAAGGCCTCGTTGCTCGCCACGGGGACGGCGTGGCGTACCTGTACGAGCTCAACCGCGACCACCTGCTCGCTGGCCCGGTCCTCGAGGTCACCCGGGCGCGAGAGCTCTTCCGTGAGCGGGTCGTCGACCACGCGAGCGCGTGGCCGCACCCGCCACTGCTGCTGGCGTTGTACGGATCGGCTGCACGCGGGCAGATGCACCCAGCCAGCGACCTCGACGTGCTCGCCGTTGCTGCCGACGCCGACGACCGCTGGCTCGACGACCTCGGCAACCTGTGCGACGCCATGACGTCGTGGACCGGCAACGACGCCCGCCCTCTGGTGCTGAACCCGGACGAACTCACATCCGGGCAGGACGCGGTCCTGGTCGAGATCGGCCGGGACGCGTCGGTGCTGTTCGGCGACGCGGCCCTCCTGCGCCACGCTCGCCGGTTGGCCGCCGAGGCAGGTGACCCGTGAGTTCGACGCTCGAGTGCGGCCCTGGACACGCTGATGGTCGTCGTCGGAAGATGGAGACTTTCGTCGACGCGGCCGACACACTGCTGCTGCTCGACGCCCCCGACGACCCCGACGTGGCGGATGCGATCGTCTCGCTCCGCGTCACCGCCGGCATCGCGGCAGCCGACGTGATCTGCTGCGCACGGCTCGGACGTCACTCGACCAGCGCCAACCACGGCGACGCGGCCGCGCTCCTCAGGATGGTCGACGGCGCCCTCGCCAACCACCTCCGACGACTCCTCCAGATGAAGCCCAAGGCGCAGTACGGGGCCCTGGCCGTGTCAGGACGAGAGCTGACGACCAGCGCGAGAGCGGTCGAGGCCCTCGTGGCCGCAGCACGCGATAGTTGAGTTGAGCGGAGCCGCATCCGATCGACTTCACCCAACGCGCCGATGTCGATCCGGAGGGTGTCGCGTCGTTCCAGGTCTCAGGACGCCTCTGGTAACGGCCCTGGTGTCATCGCGTCGCGAGGTGACCAGCGATACGGACCGCGCCCCGCCTCCCTGTGCAGCTTCGAGGTCGGGGTAAGCCTCGAGGATCTCGGCGACAGCCACCCCGTCGGCGAGCATCGCCACGATGCTCGCCACGGGCTACGTAGCCCGCGGAAGCAGGGCTGACCGGCCAGCAGCGCGGGTCGGTGGTGATGCGCTGGTCGGTCATCGTCGCTCCCGAGCCGTTGCGGACCGCCAGCGGGCTTCCGAGGCGTACTCCGACGTTCGGCACATCACCCGGACCAGGGCAGTCGTGGCCTTGATCGAGCGTCACGGCGCGCCCCTCGACTGCCCAGACAAACCGGAAGCCCGCCACCGAAGTGGCCGGGGGTCCGCGCCCAGAACCTCCGCGACCTGAACCGGTTGCAGTGTCTCCGTCGACCGACGGGGTGATCCAGCTCCACCGTTCTCCACAGCTCCGGCGACGCTCGGACCGAGGCGGTACAGCCCCCGAGGCAAGCTGGTGTCCATGGACCTGGCTCCCGACCCTCCCGTGTCGCTCGTCAACGCCTACGGCGCCCACCTCCGCGGTGTCCAGGGGCTGGCGGCGACGTCCGTCACCACGTACACGGGCGTCGTGCAGCAGTTCAGCCGCTGGCTGCTCGACGAGCGTCACCGCTCACCCGCGGCGGCCAGCGTCGCGGACATCGAAGCGTGGGTCGGTGCGCAGATGCGGTCCGGGCGGGCGCCAGCCACACGCCGGCTCGGCATCGCCGCGTTGCGTTCGTTCTACGACTGGCTCCCCGACCGGGACGACAACCCGGCTGCGCGCGTGCGCACCCCCCGCGTCCCGCCGAGCGACATCAGTCCCTACGACCCGGCCGACGTCGACCGCATCCTGCAGGTGGCGAACGCCCGCGGCACGCTGACCGGGCGGGTGGAGGCGGCCGTCCTCTCGACGCTGCGCTACACCGGCCTGCGGGTGACCGAGCTGACCTCGATCGAGACCGCGAACGTCGATCTCGCCGAGCGCCGCCTCCAGGTGGTCGGCAAGGGCAGCCGGCCGAGGGTGCTGCCGCTCGCTGTCGACCTGCGTCAGCACCTGGCGGACTACCTCGAGCAGACGCGGCCGCGGTGCCCGCCGTCGCGGCGGCTGTTCGCCTCGCCACGGTCCCAGCCGGGCGGCCGGTGGGCGGGCCGCATCTCCCCCGCGGCCATCCGCCGCGCCGTCCGGGACCTCGGCGAGGAGGCCGGGGTCGCGGGGCCACACCACCCCCACCGTTGGCGACACACGTTCGCGACCGAGCTGCTGCGTGCCGGTGTCGACGTGCACTCGGCGCAGCGGCTCCTCGGGCACGTCAAGGTCGGCACGACGGCCGGCTACCTCCACCTCGTCGATGCGGAGCTGCGCGACGCCGTCGACCGGGTCTACGACGTCTGGGACCCCGTGGTGTCCGAGGCGGGGTAGGTGCGATCGATGGCGCGTCGTAGGTCGTGGTCGAGCAGGTGCAGGTAGCGGGTGGTGGTCTCGAGGTTGGTGTGGCCGAGCAGCCGCTGGACGACGTGGAGGTCGGTGCCCCCGCGGAGCAGCTCGGTGGCGTAGCTGTGCCGCCACCGGTGCGGGTGGTGCGGGCCGGCGACCCGTGCCCGCCTCCCAGCCCGGGCGCAGAGCTCGGTGACCCCCTGGTCGTCGGTGGTGCCCTCTCGCGGGCTGCCGGGGATCGCTCGCGGGTTGGCGAACACCAGCGGTGAGTCAGGGCACCGAGGTCGAACGTCAGCGAGGTAGCGGTGCAGCACCTCGACCAGCGGCACCGGCAGCGGCACGGTCCGGGGCTTGGAGCCCTTGCCGACCACCGTGGCTCGGCGCTCGTCGAGGTCGATCCGGTCCTGACGCAGCCCGGTCAGCTCGGCCCGTCGGATGCCGGTCCACCGGAGCGTGGCGATGACCGCGTGGTCGAAGGCTGCGGACAGCCCGCGCCGCGCCTCCAGGGTCGAGAGGATGCGGTGCGCCTCCTCGGGCCGGTAGGTGCGAACCGTCCGCGGCGGGATCCGGGGTCGGCGGACCTGCTCGGCCGGGTTCGTGCCGTCGGGGTCGAGCCACCGGAACCACGCTCGGAGCGAGTACAGCCGCCCTTCGCGGGTGCGAGCGCTGGCACCGGCCTCGGTCTCGGCGATCAGCCACGCCTCGAGGTCGGCCACGGTGACCGAGCGGTGATCACCCCCGCCGTTGGCACGCCACCAGGCGGCGAAGTTCCGGACGCTCGACCGGTGGTTGCGCACCGTCAAGCCGGACATGCCGAGCACGGCCTCCTGGTGCGCCGCGAAGTCGTCGAGCAACCGCTCGGTCTCGGCGTCGCGGGGGACGCACCTCACGCTGTCACCGCGCCCGACGCCACGTCGGTGTCCGCCTCAGCGGCCGACACCGACGAGGATGGCGGTCAGCGCGATGAACTGCGGCACGGCGATCAGCAGCAGGTCGCGGCGCCAGGCTGCCGTCAGTCGGTCGGCGAGCGACTCGAGCTTGCGGTCGACCTCCACACTCAGACGGTCGAGCTTGCGGTCGAACTCGACGCTCAGACGGTCGAGCTTGCGGTCGAACTCGGTGCTCAGCCGGTCGAGGGCCGGCTGCGTGACGACCGCACCGACCCGGTCCACGACCACCGCCTCCTCCACGCCGATGCTCTCCTCGAGCGATGTCTGCCACGCGCTCAACGCCTGGCGTTCGCTGACCATCGTGGACCTCCGGACCGTCGTGCGCAACACCGTACGGCCCGGTGCGGTGGACCCGCGGACGACCGCCGCGCCGGCTGTGGACGACGGATCAGGACCTGGCGAGAACGGAGGTCGACCGCCCTCGCATGAGGCCCGGACAAGACCGGAGCCCCGGTCCCTCCGTGAGGGGGAACCGGGGCTCTGGCACAGATCCTCAGCTACGGGAACGGTTGCACTTGCGTCGAACGTAAGCTACTTTGCGTGGCATGCAATCAGTCTTGTTCCGCACACGGACGCAGCACGGCGTGCTCGCCGCGTTGTACCTGGCGACCGATGCGGACAACCCTTGGACGGTACGCCGGCTGGCTGAGCAGGTCGGTTCGTCCGAGGCCTCCGTGTCTCGGGAGGTCAGCCGGCTACTCAAGGCCGGACTGGTGACCGAACAGCGCGTCGGGAACCAGCGTCTGGTCCGTCCGGTCACCGCAGGCGCGGTCGCCCACCATCTCGCCGGGTTGCTTCGAGCCACCATCGGGCCTGTGGTCGTGCTGCGTCGGCTCCTCGAAGACCGCAAGGACGTCGAGCGCGCCGTCATCTTCGGCTCGTACGCCGCACGGGCGGCCGGCGGGAGCGGCCCTCTGCCGGGCGATATCGATCTGCTGCTACTCGGGGAGATCGACCCGCAGGACGCCTACGACCTCGCTCACCGGGCGACACGGGAAACCGGCATCGAGATCACGCCCGTCGTTCGCACCTCGAAGGAGTGGGAGACCGACGACACCGGCTTCGCCAGGACGGTCCGCGAGCGCCCCACCATCGATCTCCTTAGATGATCGCCCGACCTCCCGCGCTCACCTCGTTGTTGCGCCAGCACCCCTCCTGGTACGAGAGCGTGGCCGCCGATGTCGACTACGCCACGACGCTGCTCGATCGGATCGTCGGCGAAGAGCTCGCTGCGGTGATGGCGCAGACCGCCGCCGCGATCACGACCGGCAACGACGGGCTCCATCGGACCGCTCACACCCTCGCATACGACGCCGCACGGAAGGCGGTGGATGCCGTCCTGCTCTCGATGGGCCTGCGTGTCAGCCGCGACGGAGGACACGTCGCCACGGTCGAAGCTGCCATCGCCCTCTTCGAGCCACCGCCGGCATCACGTGAGCGCAACACCGACGCGTTCCGCCGTTCCCGGCGCGTCCGGCACGAGGACGAGTACCCCCGCCAGTCAGCGCGGCCGCCGTTAACGGTCCGCGAGCGGCGTCCCCTGACCCAGAGCTGCATCCGTCTCGTCAACGACTGCCGAGAGTCGCTCGAGCTCGACACTCGCGACGATCTCGTCCCAACCGATGCCAAGGTCTTGTTGTGGCGACAGCACGAACTCGGGCGCTAACCCGGCTGGTACCACGAACAGATCACGGGGACGAACCTGGAGCGTGGCCCCAGCTCGAACCTGCACGGCACCGGAGGAGGCTGCTCCGCGGTCACGAAACCGGACCCTGACAACGACCGGAGCCCCGGTCCCCAACTTGCGGGGACCGGGGCTCCGGCACAGATCCTCAGCTACGGGATCCGTTAGTGACTGCTCAGATCGTGGCCAACATCGTCTGCGGGCTCTGCGCAGCGCGGCCGTTCAGGCCACGGATCCGCAGATCTTCGTTTGCGGACTGGGTGTAAGTCACGTTGCCAACCCCGGTGACGTCATCGAAGCCCAGAACCACGGTCGTGGTCCCATTGCACGTGATGGCCGTCGGGGTCGCGGCAGTAGCGCCGGCGTAGGAGAACTGCGCCCGGACACCTGCAACGTCGGCGCAATCGACACCGGTGTTGTAAGTCAGGGTCACAGTGTCAGCCCCGGCATCAGCGACAGCCGTCTGGATCGCCGGCGTAGCAAGGTCACGGTCCAGGGTGGTGTCACCACCGAGGGCCCAGGCGTTCCCGGCCAGGTCAGCGATCCCCTGCTGGTTCACGATCTCGAGGGGGTACGTCGCAGGCAGGGTGGCGGTACCGACCGGCGTGACATCGCCCGTCAAGGTGACCGTGAGGACACGACCGGCAGCGTAGGACTCGCCGCCGATCTGGGTGGCCGTGGTGTTGAGCGAGAACGTGGCGTTCCCGCCGTTCGTCACGGTGTACTGGGCCCCACCGTCCGCCACGCGGAGTGCGGCGTTGCCGGCAACAGTGACAGCCTCGTCGAAGATCACACGCCACACGTCACCCGCGTTGGCTTCATTCTGGAAGCCGGTGTCGGTGATGACCGCCGCGTACTCCGAGACCGGAGCAGCGGTGTCAGGTGCCGGCGTGGTCGTCGTTACCGGAGTGTTGGTCGACCACGCACCGGTGTCACCATCGATGACGCCAGCAGCGCGGTAGACGTAGTCGCCCGCCGCGACGCCCTGGTCCCGGTACTGGAAACCAGCGGTGTTCGGGTCTGCGTCGGTAGTTGCAGTCGCGATGGTCGCGAAGTCCGCGTCCGTCCCTGCGGCCGCACGACGCTGGATGACGAACGCGTCATACCGGTCAGCGGTCGAGGGTGCGGTCGGGGTGATCGTCAGGGTGACGTTGTTGCCGCCTGTGACGTTCGCAGCAAGACCGGGAGCAGCCGGACGATCGGCGATGATGTCGAACGTAGACGGCAGGCCGGAGTCGGTCGTGTACGGACCCACTCGGACGTTGTCGCCACGGCTCAGTGCCGCTTCGAACGCGGCCAGCGTCGCCGGAACGCCTTCGATGCGGAATGTGTCGTTAGCGTCGTAGGTGTAGATGCGGTCGGTGGAGCCGAGCACGTAGTCACCGTTTGCGGCGACTGGCTGTGTGCCGAAACGGTTGCCGTCCCTGTCCAGGAAGGACACGGTGCCATCAACCGGAGCAGCGAACGAGGCCTGCTGGGCGGGGAGCCACGTCTTCTGGCCACCGATACCGAAGCTGTCCCGCGGCTCGCCGTTGGCGGCAAGGTCGAGGGCGTTCGGGGTCGAGGCAGGCGAGGTGGCGTCATCGGTCCAGACGACCGGGACAACCGAAGCGGTCCGAACGGAGTCGATCGCGAAGGTGATGGCTCCGTTGAGGGGCGAGACGGAGTTGACCTGCGTCACGCCGGCGCCAGGAGCGGCCTGCGCGCCGGGGCCGGGCTGACCCTGAACCGACTCGATCGAGACACCCTGGGCGGCCGAGTAAGGCGACGCGGAGGTGAAGGTCACGGTGCCGTCATTGTCGTTGACCTGGTCAGCAGGGATCAGCGCGATGCTGTAGGTCCGCGCATCGTTCAGTCCGCCAACGGTGTAGGTACGACGTCCCTCGTTGGTCGCTGCACTGGTGCTGTTGACGTTCTCAGCAGCCTCGCCCGGGGTCACCGTGAAGTCCTGGTTCGAGACCGGCGGTGTCACCGGCTCCTGGAGCCAGAAGCCCTCGGACTCGAGGTAGTCAGCGCCCTGCATGATGAAGGTCGCCATCTGCGCACGGGTCACGGACTGGAGCGGCCGGTACTCGGTCGCGGTCACACCACCGACCACGCCGACACCCTCGAGACGCAGGATGTTGGAGTAGTGGGTGTTGGAGACGCTGAGGTCGGAGAACGGGTTGTCGGTGTTGGCCGGCGGGATGGACCCGTTGACCTCACCATCGTCGGCGTAGTCGATCGCGTTGGCGATGAACGTGCCCATCTGGTCACGCGCGACCGGCTGAGCCGGGCTGTAGGTGTTGGCGGCGGTACCCGACACGAGGCCGGCGTGCGCCAGCTTGTTGATGTTCTCCTCGTGCGGGCTGGCGTCGGTGTCGCCGAACTGGTCCTCGTCCGGAACCTCGAGCTCCTCGCCCGTTGCGGCCTCGACGAAGTTGACGATGAAGGTCGCCATCGAGTCGCGGCGAACGTCACCCGTCGGGTTGTAGGTCGTGGTCGTGGTGCCGCGGGCGATGCCGTAGCCCGCCATGCACTCGATGTTTTCTTCGTGCGTGTTGCCTGCGATGTCGGTGAACGCGGTGTAGTTCCCGCCGGGGGCGGGACACACGTCTTCCGAACCGCGGGGCGCCGCCGCTGCGATCCCCGAGGGGAGGAGCGCGATAACCATCGCGCCTGCAGCAGCAGTTGCCACCCCGCGTCGCAGCGACCGCATGGAGCGGAGGCTCGACTTCAAGGTTGACTCCTGTTTCGTTCTGTACCACGACCACACCGGGCGGTGAGCCGTACGAGTAGGTCAGCGTCCGCCTGGCAGGGAGCGGGTACGTCGACGTCGAAGTTCCCCCAACAGATCTCGCTGGTCGAACTTCCCCGTCGTCGCACCCACGTCCCCTCCTGGCGGTGCTGGTCCTAGTCCGAACAGCCCCAGGCGAACGCTGGTGCCTGTTCAGACAGGGTGACCCTAAGCGCACCGTCCGACAGCAGCAACAACCGGACGCGCGGCCGGATGGACGGGGTCCGTGCGGAACCCGGCGGCTGTTCGGCGCGCCGCGTCAGCGGCGCAAGCGCACCAGGAGGGCCCCTGGGGCCTCGTTGCGGCTCGACGGGCTCGAAGCCGATCGCGGCCATCGCCTCCTCGGCGACGGCGAGGTCCGGGCGCCAGTGGGATGCGATCAGCACCACCTCCGAGCGCCCCTCGAGCTCGGCTTCGAGCTGCCGGCGGTGCTCGTACGGCGGCTCACGTTGCGGTTCCAGCACCACCACCGACGCAGCGTCGAACACCGGTTCGTAGCCGTTCGCTGTCCGCTCACCGAAGCGGAAGGCGACCGGACCGTCGGTGTACAGGGCGTAGGCCCACCGGGTCGCCGGGTAGACCACCACCGTCTCCCCCGCGGCACGCGCGGCATCGGCCTCTGCGACGAACGCCGACACGTCCTGCTCCGGGTACTCCGGGCGCTGACCTGCGGCGATACCCACCAGACCGAGCGCAGCGACCACCGCCGCGACGTGCAGCACGGGGTGGCGCAGGATGGCGTCGACGCCCGATCCGACCAGCAGCACGAGCGATCCGTACAGGTGCAGGTCGGTACGTCCACCCCCGAGCGGCACCAGGTGCAGCCCCGCCAGCACGGCCGCCAGCACGAGTGGTGACACCAGCACCAGCGATGCCGCCGGACGTCGCCAGAACGACGCTGCGGTGGCCACCACGACGATCCCGGCCGCCCACGGATCGGCCGCCGGCGCGGCGCCACGGACCACCCCGTAGGCGAGCCTGCCGAGGGTGTCCAACAGCGTCCGAGGCGAGGTGGTGTCGAGGTAGAACGGCTCCCAGTACGCGTGCAGCCCCTCGGTCACCGCGGGTCGGATCACCCCGAGGTACCACCCGATCAGGGCCACGGCGAGCCCCGCGGTGAGGAGCGCGGGCGTGCGCAGGTCGCCCTCGAGGACCCGCCGGACGACCGCCGGGACGCCGCGCCCGCGCCCAGGAGCGGCTCCCCAGGGCCGGCTGGAGCCGTCATCGAGGGTCGACCTCACGTCGAGGTCGAGGGTTCCGAGGCGCCCCGGCCAGGGTCCCGGCTGCTGCTCCCGCAGCGTCGATCGGGCGTCCCGCGAGGGCCCGCCCCAGCACGACCAGCCACACGGCGGCCACGACCGGGACGACCACCAGCGCGGCGGCCGCGCTGTAGGCGGTGCCGACGACCCCGACCCCGACCAGGGCAGCCCACACCCGGCGGTCGGCCGAGTCGCGGGCGACCAGCCACCACCCGCACCCGAGTGCCGCCACCCCGAACAGGGTGTCGGCGGTGAACGCCTTGACCCGGGTCGAGTGCAGCACGTGCTCGGGCGCGACCAGCAACAGCACCGCCGCGAGGACCGCCGCCGACCACGCCAGGCCGCAGCGGCGGGCGACGACCAGCACCGCCACTGGTCCGACCAGCCCGGCGGTGAGCGCCGGTAGCTGGGCGGTGAGCTCGCTGAACCCGGTGAGCCCGAACAGCGTGGCCAGGGTCAAGCCGAACCCGGGGGCGGTCAGCGACATGTCGACCACCTGGCCGACGCTGTCGGCCCGGTGCACCAGGCTGATCCAGGCGTCGTCGAGCCACAGGCTCGAGGGCGCCAGCGCGCTGGCCCGCAGCCACAGCCCGGCGGCCACGAGTACCCCGGCGAGCAGCCCCCAGGCGAGCCGACCCCCGACGAGCGGCGGCCCCACGACGGCCCGCGATCTCGCCGGGGCGTCCACCGGCGCTACCAGCCCCGCAGGCGGACGCGGACCAGCCGGGCGACGCCGCGGAAGCCGTCCTTGACGTCGATCTTCTTGCCCTCGGCGCGCGACCGGGCCGCGTACGAGATCGGCACCTCGTAGATGCGGGCGCCGGAGCGCAGCAGGCCGCCGGTCAGCTCCGCCTCGATCTCGAACCCGTCGGCGGTCAGGCGCAGCTGCTCGTAGCGGTCACGGGTGAAGAACTTGTAACAGGTGTACGAGTCGGTGACGTAGCGGTTGAACAGCGCGGACGCCGCCGTCGACATCAGACGGTTGCCCACCACGTACCAGTAGGTGTAGGCCGCGTGCGAGCCGAACTCGCGGCTGCCGAACACCACGTCGGCCTTGTCCTCGAGGATCGGGGCGAGCAGGTCGGGGATCTCGGCCGGGTCGTACTCGAGGTCGGCGTCCTGGACGCCGAGCACGTCACCCTTGGCGAGCGCGAACCCCTTGCGGAGCGCCGAGCCCTTGCCGCGGTTGCGCTTGGCCTTGACCACGGTGATGGCCTGCGCGTTCGGGACCCAGCTGGCCTCGATGGCGTCGGTCGCCCCGTCGGAGGAGCCGTCGTCGACGACGATGAGCTCGAACGGCACCGGCAGCTGCGCCGCCCCCACCCGTTCGAGGATGGTGCGCAGGGTGTCGCCCTCGTTGTAGACCGGCATGACCAGGCTGAGCAGCATCGGCACCGTCCGTGTGGGTCGCGGCGAGGGCGCGCGTGACCGGAGGGTCGAACGCGCGTGCGTGCGGGAGGGTCGGGAGGGTAACGCCCGCCCGCCGTCCACAGCTCCGGGCGACGTCGCCGGCCGGGCACCGCTCGCGGTCCGTACGGTGGAGGCGTTGCCGGGACCGAGGGAAGGTGTCACGATGGGTGTCCAGGAGCACCGAAGGCTCCGGCTGTTCGAGCGGTGGGTCGACAGCTGGGGACAGGAGGAGGCCGAGACGATGCTCGACCTGCTGCCCCCGCCCGGCCACGAACCGGCCACCAGCCACGACGTCGAGTCGCTCCGCGGCGACGTCGAGTCGCTCCGTCACGAGGTGGAAGCACTGGAAGCCCGGATGGACGTCAAGCTCGACCTGCTGCGGGCAGACCTCGTCGGGGTGTTCCGCGAGGAGATCAACCGGGCGATCGTCACCCAGACGCGCATCACCGTGTTCTCGATGGTCACCGCCTTCGCCGCCGTCTCCGCCCTGGTGCTCGGTGTGGCCGGCTGAGCCGACCGGCCGCCGCAGCTCAGCGATCCGGGACGCGCGCCACCAGCAGACGCGTATCCACAGCGCCGGACGTCCTCGCGGTCTTGCCGTCACCCGCGGTCCGTACGGTGGAGGCGTTGCCGGGACCGAGGGAAGGTGTCACGATGGGTGTCCAGGAGCACCGAAGGCTCCGGCTGTTCGAGCGGTGGGTCGACAGCTGGGGACAGGAGGAGGCCGAGACGATGCTCGACCTGCTGCCCCCGCCCGGCCACGAACCGGCCACCAGCCACGATGTCGAGTCGCTCCGCGGCGACGTCGAGTCCCTCCGCGGCGACGTCGAGTCGCTCCGCCACCAGGTGGGGCGCGACATGGCAGCGCTCGAGGTTCGGGTCGACGCCAAGCTCGACCTGCTGCGGGCCGATCTCATCGGGGTGTTCCGCGAGGAGATCAACCGGGCGATCGTCACCCAGACGCGCATCACCGTGTTCTCGATGGTCACCGCCTTCGCCGCCGTCTCCGCCCTGGTCCTCGGCGTGGCCGGCTGAGCGTTCTGGCACGGATGCAGTGACTTGAGGCTCGAAGGTCAGCAGCCGGTCGACGACCGCCCATCCGATGGGTCAGTGATCCCGCCAGGGGTCGATCAGTTCGACGCCGGTGTCCCCGAAGTGCTGGATGTTCCGGGTGGCGACGGCGAAGCCGCGGGCGGCCGCAGTCGCCGCGACGTAGCCATCCGCCACCGGCAGCGGCCGGCCGGCGGCGCGGGCGGTAACGGCCATGTCCGTGTATTTGCGCGCGGCGTCCTGATCGAACGGGAGCACCCGGCCGGGGAACAGCGCCAGTAGTCGATCGAGCGCCTGCGAGAGCCGGTTCTTCCTCGCCCCGGCGGTCAGGGCGCCGATGCCACACAGCAACTCGGCGAGCGACGCGCTGACGTGGGTGTCCAGGACGATCACGGCAGCGTCAGCGGTTCCGATGCGGGACCGTCGCGAGGACAGCACCGAGCGCGCTGCGGTCTGGTCGTGCACCGTGCCGAGCGCGTCGACGTCGTCATCGGTCAGCGCCAACTCGCCGCCGAGCGAGGCCAGGGCATCGCCGAGCAGGAGTCTCTCGGGCGGGACGAGCGCGGCGCTCAGGATGTCACGCACCTCCGCTTCCGCACTGCACGTCCGGCCAGGACGTTGCGTCGGATCGACCGCCTCAGACGTCCGGGACGCGTGCCACGAGCAGCAGGGACTGCCCGAACGGCGGCCGCACCCGGGCCTCGATGCGGGCCAGCACCGGCACGACCAGTCGGTCGAAGACGGTGAGCAGCGCGCCCTCCTTCGGGCGGCCGCCGAGCAGGCGCATCAGCACGATCCAGGCCAAGAGGCCCAGCAGGTTGACGTGGTGGCACACCTCGACGGTCAGCCCGGCGTCCCGCGCGGCGGCTTCGAGGGTGCGGCGCCGGTAGCGGCGCGCGTGGCCGATGGTGCGGTCGAAGTCGCTCATCGCCAGTGGGAAGGCCGGCACGAACACCACGACCCGGCCGCCGGGGCGTACCAGACCCGCGAACGAGCGGAGCGCCCCGACGTGGTCGGTGATGTGCTCGAGGACGTTGATCGCCACCGCTGCCGAGTGGTCGCCGGTCCGCGTGAACGGGGCCGGGAGGTGCAACACGTCGATGCGCGGGTCGTCGGCGAACCTCGTCCGGAGCGCGGCGAGGCGGGCCGGGTCGGCCTCGCTGACGGTCACGCGCCGGTCCGAGGCGACCCACTCGAGCGCGTAGTCGCCCCGGCCCGAGCCGATCTCGACCGGGTGCTCGCCGAGGTGGGGGGCGGCCAGCCCCGCGACCCACCGGCGGTAGTTGACCGCCGAGCGCAGGTCCTCGAGGACCGCGTCCTGCACGGCGGCCTCGCCGAGGACCGGGACCTCCACCTCGGCGTCGCCGGTGGGCTGCTCCTCGGCAGGCTGCTGCGGCACGTCGTCCACGTCGTGCTGCCTCCTACGGGCGGGTGGGGCCAGCGCCCCGGTCACGGCCCGCGACGGTAGGCGACGGTCGTCCCGTCGTCGTAGACCAACGCCGCTGCCGGAGGCAGCAGTGACCGCTCGGTAGGGGACTCAACCTGGTCGCCGAACAGCCTCGTTCCGAGGCATGTAGGCCCCCTCCACCCTGGCACCGCCAGCTAGAAGCCGAAGAGCCGAGTAGCTGACAAGCAGAGCGGCCCGGTCGATGGTGCCAGGGTTGAGGGGGGCGGGTCGCCGGAGGGGTACCGGTCGGTCACACTGTGCGCCGATCGACCTGGATTACGACGATGACGACCGGAGGCGCGCAGTCAGGCCTGTACTACCTACCAGGCGTTCTCGGCTACTACCGGTTCCGGGTCCGCGAGACGCATATCCGCGACCATCTGGCACCGATGCTGCGCGCCAACCAGCTGGGTGCGGCGAAGCTCGACCTCGCGCTCAGGGGTATGGCCAGGCTGCCGAACCATCTCGGGAAACGACCGCGCTCCAACATCGGGATGACGCTGGACCGTGTCGAGTACCCGGAGCTCTACTCCCTCGTTACCTCGAGGACTGACGAACCGTGCCGAGCAGCGAGCATGGTTGCGACGCCAGATCGTCCTCCTCGAGGATCGGGAGCTGGCCCAACGGTTCGACCATCCCACCCGGGGGCACGACATCGAGGTGCTGAGCGACCGCGGGGACGGAGAGCCCTTCGACGATCCGACCGGCACCGTCAAGAGCGGTGACACCTACGTGACCATCAATGGGTCGCTGTTCGCAGCTGGCGTGATCGCACGCTGGACGGCTCCCGAGCTCGCGTTCTACCTCGCGTCGATGGTCGGCGAGGCCCACGACCGAGACACACCTGAGATGCCCCATCGAGGTGATGGCGGATGGTGGCGGAGCGACGATTGGTTCGCGGACCGCGACGGTAGTCGTCGCCCCGTGGCGGCCGTGCGTGTCCCGTTCTCGAAGCGGACGCTGATCCGTGGCCGCAGCGCACTCGAAGCCGACGGGTTCGTGCAGGTAGCCCAGCTATCGCGCAACCCAGAGTCCGGACGGCCGTTCGCCAGCGGTGGCCGGCGCTACTCCTACCTGAACCGCTTCGAGAGCCGGGCAGTCGAGATCCTCCGCAGGTCTCGCATCGACATGCCCACCGTTACCGAGGTCGACCTCGTGGGGCACGACACGTAGGAAATGCAGAGCCCCGGCCGCATCGTTGAGAGGCGGGTCCGGGGCGTACGCCAAGAGGATACGAGGCACCTGTGCCCCCCGTCAACCCTGTCACTCCTGACCAGCTGGGTCAGCCCGCGCTCGCTGCAGCACAGGCGGCGGTCAGCGCGCCACGGCTCGCTCCGTACATGGCCGCAGCGTCCGGCGAGCTCCCGAGGGCGTTGGCGCTGTACGAGTGGAACACAGCGATGGCTGGCGCCGCCTTCGGGCTGCTGGAAGCGGTCGAGATCACGGTACGCAACGCCTTCAACGATGCGCTGGTGACCAAGTACGGGCCGGGGTGGTGGCGGCCGGACCAGCCGCCACAGATCCTTCGCGGCGCTTCGCTCGATGACGCCCGAAGGGCCATCCACCGGTTCGAGAAGCCCGGCGTCCCGCTGGACACCGGCAAGTTCGTCTCGGAGACCAGCTTCGGGTTCTGGGCGAGGCTGGTCACCAAGCCGTACGACGACCAGTGGAGAGGAGCCCTCCACGACGCGTTCGCCGAACGGGCGCCCAGCCGCCAGGACACCCAACACCGCCTCCACCGCCTGAAACTCTTGCGCAACCGCATCGCTCATCACGAGATCATCTGGTCCCGCGATCTGGCGCGTGATCAGGAGGCAGCGACCTGGCTCCTGAGGCAGGTGAACCCGTCGCTTCTCGACTGGGCGAGCGTTCGGCTCGCTCGATTCGGCCAAGAGTTGACGCGTAGGCCCGCATGGGCACCGCCAGGTACTCGCTGAGGCCACGCGCGACAGCGTCGGGAGCGCCTCGGCTCAGCGAGGGTGGGGGCCAGCGCCCCGGTCACGGCCCGCGACGGTAGGCGACGGTCGTCCCGTCGTCGTAGACCAGCTCCAGCCGGTCGCCATGGGCGGCGACGAACCGGTCGAACTGGGAGGTCCGCGCCCCGTACATGCCGCGAACGGCCACCACGACGTCGGCGTCGCCGACCTGTGCGAGCACCGCGTCCGGGTCCGCGGTGTAGCCGATCGGCTGCACCGGGCGGCCGAGACGGCGTGACACCTCGCGGTAGTCGAACGACACCAGCGTCTCGTCCGGGGCGACCTCGCCGTCGGCCCACGCCACGAACGCATCGACCGACCCGGCGAAGCGCGGGATGCGGTCACGGTCGGCGGCGCCCTCGTCGAGGGTCGCCGGCGCCCCGATGGCGAGCAGGCCCGCCACGACCGCGGCCGCGAGAACGGCGCGGCCGATCCGTGGCAGGCGTGCGCCGAGCTCGCCGACCGCCCACCCGATGCCGAGCGCCGCGACCGGCAACAGCGGCAGCCCGAACCGGGGCGCGTGGTAGGGCCAGAGCGCGAGGCCTGCGGCGTACCCGAGGGTCGCCACCAGCACCGCCGGTCCCGCGGGGGTGGCCGGGTAACGGCGGAAGGCCGCGACCACGCCGAGGGTCAGCAGGACCACCGCGACCAGCGCGGCGGTCCAGCGCCCCGCCCCCGGCAGGGTGAACGCGAGGCCGAGGTCGCGGACGGTGTCGGGTACGTCGGCGGCTGTGCGTGCGAGCAGCTCACCGATGCCGTCGATCCTGCCCTGGCTCGCGTCGCTCGGGACCCGCAGGAACACGACCTCGAGGTAGCCGGTGGTGTGGGGCGGGTAGCGGCCCGCGAACAGCGATCCCGCGGCGACCACCACGAGCGCCGCGCCGGGGGGCAGCAGCCAGCCCCACCACACGGGCCGATCGCGGTGGGTCGACGGGTCCGGGCGGTCCGCGCCGCCGCCTCGCGAGCTTGCCAGCGCCCACAGCAGCGCACCGCCAACCAGCCCGCCGAGGACCAGCAGCGCCAAGGTCTTGAGCAGCACGGCCGCGACCGCCAACCCCGTCAGCAGCGCGACACGACGCGTGGTCGGTGGTCTGGCCACCAGTCCGAGCGCGGCGACGATGATCAGGACGGTCAGGATCTCCGGCATGACCGAGTAGACGTCGCGCCACAGGGCGGTGGACGCCACCAGCACGCCGGCTGCGGTCAGGCCGGCGACCGGCCGCGCCGGCCCGGCGGTGGTGGCGCGCCCGACGATCCAGCCGACGAGGGCCACCGCGGCCACGAGCGCCAGGACGTTCAGCGTCTGCGCGGCGGGACCCGGCGGGAGCCCGAGCCGTTCGAGCGCGGCCAGCACCAGCGGGTAGCCGAGCGGGTACTTGGTGCCCTCGACCCCCGCCGACAGCGGCGCCTCCAGGGCGGCCAGCCTGGACCCGACATCGAGGTACTCGTCGTTGTCGCTCCCGATGGGCAGCCCGCCCGGGTAGCGACCGACGGCCAGGACCACGCCGACGAGGCCGAGCAGCGCAGCCCCGACCACGACCTCGACCCGGCCGGCGGCCCGCGGCTCGTCCCGATCGACCACCGAGCACCGCCTGGACGTCATCCAGCGCCGACCCGGCGCCGGCGGGCGAGGCTAGCCCTCGTGCTCGTGGCTGCGTAGCGGCGGCCGGTGGTCACGGCGGTGCTACGAGGCGCGGTGCCCTCCATCAACCCCATCCCTGTCACGAGGGAGTCAGAGTTGGAGCAGGGGTCGGACGAGGTCGATCATGCGGGACGCCCAGACCACCATGCTGCGCTCCTCGGAGGACGACACCGACAGCAGTCCGTAGTGCGCGTCATCCTTGCGCTGCAGCAGTCGCGACAGGTCCTTGGCCAGCTCGGGGCCGCTTGGTTCGACGGTCGCGAGCAGACCAGCCGCAGTCGCGTGCGACTGCCCGCGGTGGCGCTCACCGAGCCGTGCGCAACACGCGGCGTCTGATGCGGCCACGCCCGCCAGCACCGCCAGCGATGCAGCCACGCCGGCGAACTCGTCCTCATCGAGCACGAGCTGTGCAACCTCGACGTACTTCTCTGCCTGCGCCAACCGCGCTCGAGCGTGGTCGATGGAACATGGCGCGGTGCGAGCCGCCCTGCGCGCCATCACGAGACCACCATCGACCGGTCCCCGAGGAGCATCTGCAGGTCCTGTTCCCAAGACGCCACGATGGGCTCCGCGCGTCGGCGGAGCGCGTCCACCTCCCCGGTGGTGAGCACCACCACCTGTCCCTCGTTGCCTGTCCATGAGGGCACTGCTGCGGCCAGATCATCCCGAAGCGCGACCACGTCATCCTCGTTCGAGACGATGACCAAGAGATCGATGTCGCTGCGCGGTGATCCGTTGCGCCGCGCGAACGATCCGTAGACGCCGGCCGCCAGGACCGTCTCAGGTCGTCGGAGCAGCCACGCGGTGACCCGCTCGCAGAACCGACCTCGAAGGCTCGCGAGCGCGATGATCGGCTCTGCCGCGAGATGGTCACGGTTCAGGTGATAGCCGGCGGGGGTCTTCTCCGCGACCCCGTGTTCGCACAACCGTTCGAGAACGTTGCGTACCCCGCTCAGTGAGCCCGCGCCCGCGCGACGGTGGATCGTGGTGAGAGATGCGGGCGCGTTGGTCTGGGCCAGCGCTTCCAGCACCGGCCCGTCGAGGCTCGGCACCACCGACCGGATCGGAGAGGCGAGATCCACGAGGAGAACTCCTTGCCGTCACTGCAGTGTAGTGCAGCGACTGCAAGATAGTGCAGGAGAAAGGTGGAGCGCCGGCGGGCGAGGCTAGCCCTTGACGCCACCGTCGCTGGTGCGCTCGGTCCGCGTGGGGGTCGGTTCGCTGCTGCCGTCACCGGGCGACGGGGAGGGTGATGGCGACGGTTCCGGAGATGGCGAGGGCGACGGGGCCGGTGCGGGTTCGTCCCCGACCTCCTGCTTGTCCGGGTTGGACGGCACCTGGTCGGCGGGGTCGTCGGTCCCGCACGTCTTGGTGGCGGTGTCCGCGTCGCAGTCCTTGGTGCCGGTCGGCTCGGACGGCGCGGGCTTCGGTGACGCCGTCGGCGCCGGCGCGGGGGCCGCGCTGGTCGGCTTCGAGACGGGCGTGCTCGCGGTGTCGGTCGCCGGAGCCTCGACGGTCGCGTCGGACCCGGCGTCAGGCGCGGCCTTCGGCGCCTCGTCGGTGGCCGTGGTGTCGACCGCGGGGGTACCGGCGACCGGCTCGTCGGCGCGCACCGCAGCGGCCGGGACGGCGGCGACGATCGTCTCGGTCGCCTCGTCCGCGTCGTCATCGGCCTCGGCGAGGAGGTCGCCAGCCGGGGGCAGGGTGTCGCCGTGCAGCCAGGCGGACGCCTCGGCGAAGACGTTCGGGAACGACGCCGGCACGTTGTTGGTGACGATCACGCCACCGGTGGTGGCCGCGGCGGCGGTGACCCCGACCAGGCTGACCTTCATGGCCACGACGACCGCGACCCGACCCGCCCGTGCGGGCAGGCGCGACCGGCGGACGTCGGCCAGGCGCGGGACGGACAGGTCCTCGGCCGGGTGGGCGCGTCCCGCGGCGGCGCGGACCTCGGCCAGGAGCGCGTCGAGGTGCCCGTCACGGGTGGTGGCCGACGGCGCGGCGACGACCTGCATGCTGCGCAGCCCGGCGCGGAGGGCGGCGTCCTCCCCCGTGGCAGCCCGCTCCAGCAGAGCATCGAGCTCGTCGGCGGCGGGGGCGCGGTGGAGGGGGGTCATGACCAGGAGAGCGCTTCACGCGTCACGGACGGGTACGCCGGGTCCTTCACGGCGGCCCGCATGCGCGCCAGAGCCCGCTTCTGCAGACCACGGACCGATTCGTGCTGCTTGCCGAGCGCCTCGGCGACCTCGGGCAGGGTCAGCCCACCGACCACGCGCAGCAGCAGCACCGACCGCTGGTCCTCGGTCAACGGCGCCAGGAACGCCTCGAGCTCCTCGGTGGTGATCGCGAGCAGCGCCTCGTCCTCGATCGACACGTCGGGCAGGGCCTCCTCGAGGCCGCTCAGCTCGATCGGGGTGCACGGGCGGGCGTTGACCCGACGCCGAGCGTCGATCGCACGGTGGTGGACGATGGTGAACACCCACGACCGGAACTTGGACTCGGCACCCTCGAAGCGGTGCAGGTCGCGGAAGATCTGCAGGAAGACCTCGCCGGCGACGTCCTCGGAGTTCGGGGCACGCTGGGCGGCGAGGTAGCCGATGACGGTGCTGGCGAGGTCGTCGTAGATGCTGACCCACGCGCGCTCACAGCCGGTGCGTGCTGCCGCCAGCACCTCGTCGAACGACTCCCCGAGCAACCCTGCCCCTCCCCCGTGACTGACACGGCGTCAGTGAGATCCTGTGACCCTACGCCGCGACGTGACGGTAGGGACCCTTCGGCCACCTGACGGCCAAGTCGAGCGAGAAGCGCGCATGACCCGCCAGAACGTGCGCCAGCGCACGTGACGGCCGTCGAGCGGAAGAAAAAGCTCAAGTCCCCGACCATCTCGGTGACCAGACGGGACGTGCCGACCTGACGGCGCCCGCGGCCGTATATACTCCCAACCGTTCGTATACACAGGGGATCGTGGTGACCAAGCGCCTGATCGACGTGGAGGACGAAGCCCTCGATGCCGCCCGCCGCGTGTTGGGCACCGACACCATCAAGGACACGGTGAACACCGCGCTGCGCGCGAGCGTCGAGGCGGCCGAGCGTCGCGACCGGCTCGACCCTGGCGCCCTGCAGCGCTTCGCGGACGCCTCACGTGACCTCCTCGACGACGGCGTCATGACGGATGCGTGGCGGTGACGCCAGCTGTCTGGCTCCTCGACAAGTCGGTGCTCGCACGCGTCGGTGTGCCAGCCGTCGCCGACGCAGTGCTCCCCCGGTTCCAGGCGGGACGCGTGGGCGTCGCACTGGTCACGGAGCTCGAGGTCGGCTTCTCCGCCCGGTCGACGGGGGACTACGACTCGACCCGCCAGAACCTGCTCGATCTACTCATCCCGGTGGCCATGCCAGCACGGGTCGAGGACCGGGCCCGAGAGCTCCAGCGGGATCTGGTCACCCGTGGCCACCACCGCGGCGTCAGCGTTCCCGATCTCGTGTTGGCGGCGATCGCGCAGATCGAGGGACTCACGATCCTCCACTACGACGTCGACTTCGACCTGGTCTCCGACGTGACGGGTCAACCGACCGAGTGGGTCGTTCCCCGCGGAAGCGTCGACTGACGGGTGGGTCCGTTTCGGCTCGCCGAGCGGGACGGGGGTCAGCCGACGACGAGGCGGTAGAGGAAGGACGCCATCTGGCCGCGGGTCACGCTGTCGCCGGGGCAGTAGCGGCCCGGCGCGCACCCGCTGGTCACGCCGCGTTCGGCCACGGCTTCGATGCCGCCGAGGTGGGTGTGGCTCGGCGAGACGTCGCTGAACCGCGAGGTGGTGGCGGTGCCATCCCACCCGGCCGCCTTGGCCAGCAGGGTCGCCATCTGCGCGCGCGACAGCGGATCGCCGGGCGAGAAGGTGGTGGCGGTCGTGCCACCGGCGATGCCGGCCTCGTGGAGCGCCGCGATCGCGCCGGCGTGGGCGTTGCCCGATCCGACGTCGGTGAACGGGTGCGGTTCGGTCGCCGGGGGGACGTCGAAGGTGTTGAACAGCATCGTGGCCATCTGGTCGCGCCGCAGGCGAGCTTCCGGGGCGAAGGTGGTCTCGGTGCGGCCGTTGACCACCCCGGCCCGGTCGGCCCAGACGATGGCGTACTCGTGGACGTTGCCGTCGTCGTCGTCGAACGGGGCGAACGAGAAGCGCGAGATCTGCGAGCTCGGGGTCCGCACCAGCGATGCGGTCCCGCCGCCGGCCCGCTCGGTCAGCACCGTCGGCAGGGCGACCCGGATCCTCGATCCCGCGTTGTTCGACCCCGACCCGGCGTAGTCGAAGGTGATCCGCTCCCCGGCTGCGGTCCGGCCGGTGACCCGCAGTACCGCTGGTGTCCCACCGTCTGACCGGTTCACCACGGCCAGGCGCTCGACGGTGGCGACCGTGCCGGCTGACGTCTCGGACACCAGGGCGGCGACGCCCGCGTTGCTGCCGGTGGCCCGCCACCAGCGGTACGGGTTGCCGACGTCCGCGGCCAGCGACCACGGGTCGGCGACGGACCGCAGGTAGGGGACGGTGGCGCTGAACGCCCACGAATCCTCGCTGTTCTCGGTGCGGCCGCCGTGCGACGAGGAGTAGTAGGTCTCGGCCAGGCGACCGTCGTAGGTCAGGACCCGGCCGGTGGTGTCGTCCGGTCGGAAGGTCGCGTCGACCGCGGCCTTCCAGGCGCCGCCAGCCGCGACCTCGGGAGCCTTGCCGTTGTAGGCCTGGTGGGAGGGGGTGGCGAAGATGTCGCAGCGGCAGCCCCCACGGTCGGCGAACGTCCGCAGCCCGTAGGTCCGGGCCGTGATGGCCTGGGCCCGGAGCGCTGCCTGGCCGCCGCTCGCCCCCCAGGACGCCGGCACCTCGGCGATGCCGTACAGGTACTCCTGCACCGACCGCAGGTTCTGCACCCGCACCAGGCTGGCCGTGGTGGCGCTGGCGACGCGCACGATGTCGTGGGTGCCGCGGTGCACGATCATCGGGTTCGTGACGCCGGCGTGGTCGGTCGTGCTCTGCCCGGGCCCGGGGACCGCCAGGTCGACGGTGCTGCCCGAGGCCGCGCTGTGGTGCACGCGGACGACCGGTTGCTGGGTGGTGAAGTGGGTGACCGCCCCCGCGGCGCCGCACCGGCGGTCCTGGACGCGTTGCTGCGGGATGCGTGCGCCACCCGCGTCCTCGACCACCTCGGGGCAGACGTAGCGGACGGTGCCTCGTGCCTGGATCCCGCCCGTCTCGGCCGTCCCTCGTTGACAGCTGCTGTCTGCCGGAGCCCCGCCGACACCCGCCGGGCAGACGTCCCACCGCACGGCGGCGGAGTCCGCTCGCACCCAGGTCGAGCTCACCGGCGTGCAGACGGCGCCCGGCGTGGCACAGATGCCGACCCGGACCGGCCGGTCGGTGGACCGCCACTCCTCGGTGGTGCCCGGGTAGTACAGGCCGAGGATGTCGGCCGCACCGTGTCCCGCCCGGGACATCGCGTACGCCCCGTACTGGCTCATCCCGACGCCGTGGCCCCAGCCGGCACCGTCGATGCGGAGCGGAGCCCGCGGGTCGCCGGTTGCCTCGACCGCGGGGCGGACGCGGTAGCCGTCCTCCTGGGCGGACGCCGGCAGGGACACCGCCACCATCCCGGTGGCGAGCAACACGGCGAACAGAGCAGCGAACGGGGCGCGGGAACGCGGCACGGGGGACCTCACGTCGGAGCGGTGTGGCTCGCGCCTGCCGACGCGGCCACCTGGACGTTAGGGCTGCGGGAAGGCCCTGGCGACCATGTTCGCCGCCTCGTCCCGTCGCAGCTCGCGCTGCGGCAGGTAGCGGTCACCCGCGAACCCGAACACGTAGCCGAGGCTGTGGGCGGTCCCGATCGAGCGGTAGTGGGTGCTGTTCACCGGGACGTCCACGTACGGGTTGTTGCCCCACTGGCTGGCCTTCTTGGCGTTCACCAGGTAGGTCGCCATCTGCTCGCGGGTGACCATCTGGTTCGGACGGTAGGTCCCGTCGGCGAAGCCGTTGACCACCCCCGCCTCGACGAGGGCCATGATGTGGCCGGCGTGCGAGGTGTTGATGGTGACGTCCTTGAACCGCCCGTTCGGCTGCACGGGCGGCAGGTTCATCGCGCGGGCGAAGATGGTCGCCATCTGGGCCCGGCTGAGCGAGTTGCCCGGCCTGTAGGTGTTGTCGGCGTAGCCGTTGATGATGTTGGCCGCGTCGAGCTCGAGGATGCGGGCCCGGTGGGGCGAGTCGGCCGCCACGTCGGTGAAGCGGTAGGTCTCGGTCGGTGCGACCGGCGTCGGCGACGGCGACGGTTCCGGGGACGGCGACGGCGACGGTTCCGGGGACGGCGACGGCGACGGCGACGGCGACGGTTCCGGCGACGGCGACGGCGTCGGCAGGGTCGGAGCGCCCACGGTCGAGCGCCGTTCGGCGCCCTGGGTGCGGATCCACCACATCCTGTCGCTGATCCGGCCAGGGCACGCGGTCGACCCGACGTCCCGGTGACCGGTCACGGTCCGCACCAGCCCGCCGTTGTAGGTCCGTGAGGTGGTGCCGAGCGGGTCGAACCCGTGGATCCGGGCCTTCCAGGCGATGACGTTGGCGAGCGACTCGTAGGCGGCGCTCGAGGCGTCGATGTTGGTGTAGTTGCCCATCACCGACACACCGAACGACCCGGTGTTGTAGCCGGAGGCGTGTGCACCGACGACGGCGCGGTCGAGCCCGCCCTCGCGACCCTCGTAGATGGTCCCGTACTTGTCGATCAGCGCGTTGTAGCCGATGTCCTTCCACCCGAGCGTGTTGCGGTGGTAGGCCTGGTAGCCGCGGACCCGCCCGGCCGACTGCGCGGGGGTGTAGTCGTTGGAGCCGGCGGTGTGGTGGACCACGACCAGGTCGATCCGCCCGCCGCTGGCGTAGGTCGCACCGCTCCGCGGCGCCTGCGCGCCCCAGCTGGCGCGGCTGACCACGCTCAAGCGGGTCGAGGCTTCGGCGATCGCGCCGCCGATCTGGACCGACCGCTCTGCGGGGCCGCCCGACAGCCCCTCGGTGTCGAGGACGGTCGCCTCGAGGTCGAGCTCGCCGGCGGCCGAGGTCGCGGCCGCGACCTCGTCGGCGGGCACCTCGACCTGGAAGCGGGTCGCCTCGCCGGTGTAGGCGGGCTCGGTGAAGCGGTGGGTGTCGGCCGAGGCCGCCTCGGCCGAACCGGCGTCCGGCCCATCGTCGGCCGAGATGCGGTCGAGCTCGTACCACTCGCCCCAGGTCCCGTCGTCGGTGGCGGTGCGGACCCGCAGGGTGTCGACACCGTCGGGCAGCTCGAAGCCGATCATCGAGAACGGCAGCGGGGCTGCCACCGTCGCCGAACGGTGCACCTCGTCGCTGTCGCCGTCGGCCACCGTCGAGGTCGTCGCGATCGAGAAGCCGACGGTGCCGTCGACCACCTCGGGGACCAGCTCGCCCTGCACGACCGTGAAGGCCGGCAGGCCCGTCAGGACCAGGGCGAGGACCAGGGTTCGTAGCAGCAGCTTCGACACGGGCAGAGCTCCGACGGGACGTGTGGGTCGTACGGGCACGCTCTCCCCCGTCGACGGCTACCCCGCCGGGCTTGAGCGAAGATCGTGGTGCGTCCGGGTCGACTGGGCCGGGTCCGGACCGGCTCCCACAGCGGTACACACCCGCCACAGGCTCCCCAGGCCACGGAGGCGCATGCTGGACCCCGCGAGCCGTTCGCGGGCAAGATGGGCAGTGTCCGCACGACCAGGGGTTCGGAACGCCCCACGGGAACTCGACCGGCCCGCGTCCACGTGACCGCGCATCGGGTCGTGGTGGGCCATACTGCGCGGCGCTCACCCGCCCGGCCGGCCTCTGCCGCCGCTCGACCCGCACCTCGTCAGGACGCTCGTGACCAGCCCGCCCCGTGCCCCGGGGAACTCGGAGACCGCCGCGCTCAGCGTGGAGCGGGACCCGCAGGCTGCCCCCGACCGGTGGCCACTGCGGCTGGTCCCGGTGATCTTCCGCGACTTCGGCCGGCTCGTGCGGTACGTCATCGGCGGGTCGGGGGCGGCGACCACCCACCTCGGGTCCACGGCGCTGCTGGTCGAGCTCGGCGGGCTGCGACCCGTGGTCGCCTCGAGCATCGGGTTCATGCTCGGCGTGGTGGTGTCCTACCTCGTGCAGAAGCACTGGGTGTTCGCGTCCGGGGCCCAGCACCGGATCGCGCTGCCGAGGTTCCTGACCGTCACCGCGGTGGGCTGGACCATCAACTGGACCGTGCTGTACGTCGGCACCGAGGTGATGGATGCCCACTACATCCTGGTCCAGGCGGTGGCGTTCGTGCTGCTGCCGCTGAACAACTTCGTGCTCAACAGCCTCTGGACGTTCCGGGAGCGCTGAGCGGCACGGACGGGTCAGCGGGTGCTGAGCCGGGTCGGAGGGTGCTGAGCCGGGTCAGAGACGCCGGGCGGGGTCGGCGCCGCTGGAGGCGAGGGCCGACGAGCGCGGCGCCATCACGCGGGTGACGAGGTCGGCGAGCAACCCGAGCGCGATGATCTGCAGCGACACGATGACCAGGATCACCGTGTTGGTGGTGATGCGGCCGCCCTTGTCGATGACGTCGTAGAGGAACTTGATCACCGACCCGGCGAACAGCCCACCGCCGAGCGGCAGGAACACCCGCAGCGGGTTGAACGTCATCACCATCCGCACCACCTGCTGGAGGTAGCGGGCGGTGTCGCGGCGCCAGTGGAACTTCGACTCCCCCGCCCGCTGCGCGTACTCGATCGGCACGTACCGGACGAGGTGGGCGTTGGCCAGGAACGCGAGGGTGATGGTCGTCACGCACGAGAAGCCGGTCGGCAGCAGGTGCAGGTACGGCATGGCGACCGAGCGGCGGAACGCCCGGAACCCCGAGTTCAGGTCCGGGATGGGTTCCTTGACCAGGTAGCTGGCGAGCTTGCGGATCAGGAACTTGGCGGGCACGCGCGCCCAGCGGTGGGTGCCCTGCTCGGAGGTCCGCGCCCCGACGACCTGGTCCCACCCGCCCTCGAGCTGGTCGACGAGCGCCGCCATCTCGTGGTTCGGGTAGGTCATGTCGGCGTCGGTCCACACCACCACCTCGCCCCGCGCCTGCTCGGTCCCGAGCCGGCGGGCGAACCCCGACCCCCGGTTGCGCGGCAGGCGGAACAGGCGGATCGCGCCCTCGGCCTCGAGCTCGTCGAGCACCGCCGCCGACCCGTCGCTCGACCCGTCGTCCACCGCCAGGATCTCGAACCGCTTGCCGGCCGCAGCCAGCCCGGCGGTGATGCGTTCCACCTCGGCACGCAGGTGGGTGGCCTCGTTGAAGACCGGCAGCACGACGGTGATGTCCACCTCGCCGTCGCCGGCTCGCGCGTCGGTCTCGACGGGTGCGACGGGTACGACGAGGGGTGCGGCGGGGTCGACGGCCACGACGGGGGGACCTCGCGGATCGGGGGGCACGGGGTGGACGGACCGGCGGAGGGTAGCGGCCGGGGCATCCGCCTCCTCGGTCGCGCCATCTGGCCCTCAAGGATGCGCCGCGCGACGCCGAAACCATGGAGGCAAGCCCGCCACCGCCGAACAACGAGACCGCGTTGCGCCGCCAGATCCGGAACCTCGCCACGATCCTCCTCACCGTCGTCCTGACGGCCGGGCTCATCGCGCCGGCGGCGGCGCGGACGGTGGCCCCCTCGCTCGAGGCCGAGCTGATGGCGCTCACCAACGCCGAGCGCAGCAACCGCGGCCTCCCGGAGCTGCGCCCCTCGCTGCAGATGGCCCGGATCGCCCGCGAGTGGTCCAACACGATGGCCACCGAGCAGAAGCTCTACCACCGCCCGAACCTCGGCCAGGCGGCCGACGGCAACTGGCAGCGGCTCGGGGAGAACGTCGGCGTCGGCCCGAACATCCCCCGCATCCACCAGGCGTTCATGGACTCGCCGGGGCACAAGGCCAACGTGCTCGGCGACTACTCCCACGTCGGCATCGGGGTGATCGAGCACGAGGGCCGGCTGTGGCTGACCCTGAACTTCCTGAAGGGCAGCGGCGACTTCCCGGTCTACCGCGACGTGGCCACCGCCACCCACCGCACCAGCATCGAGGGTCTGTTCCGCCGCGCCACCACCGCCGGCTGCCAGGAGGCGCGCTACTGCCCCAACGGGTCGGTGACCCGCGGCCAGATGGCGACCTTCCTCGCCAAGGACCTCGGCCTCGCACCCCGCACCCCCGAGGGGTTCGACGACGTCAGCTCGCGCAACGTGCACGTCGGCAGCATCGGCGCCGTGACCGCCGCCGGGTTCGCCACCGGGTGCGGCTCGCGCAGCTTCTGCCCCGACCGCGCGATCACCCGCGCCGAGATGGCCGAGTGGATCGCCGCGGCCATGCGCCTCTCCCCCGTCACGCCGAGGTTCGACGACGTGCCCGCGTCGATGCCCGCCGCCGGCGCCATCGGTGCCCTGCAGAAGGCCGGCGTCGTCGGTGGCTGCACCGCCACCAGCTACTGCCCCAACGCCACGGTGAACCGGGGCCAGATGGCGACCTTCCTCACCAAGGCCTGGAGCTGACGATCAGCCGGCCGGGGCAGGGCTGACGATCAGCCGGCCGAGGCGGGGCTGATCGGAGCCGGGCTGCCCGGGGCGCCTGGCCGGGTGCGGTCGTCGATGCTGCGGCGCCCCATCGCGTGGTAGCGGAGCCCGGCGGCGAGCATCTCGTCCGGCTCGAAGGCGTTGCGCGCGTCGATCACGATGGGGTGGCCGAGGGCGTCGACGAAGGTCTCCGGTGAGATGGCCCGGACCTGGTCCCACTCGGTGGTGACCACCACCGCGTCCGCGCCGCGGATGGCCTCGACGGGATCGTCGAACGGCACGACACCCTCGACCTCGGCGGCGAAGCCCTCGAGCGCGACCGGGTCGTAGACCCGCACGGTGGCGCCCTCGGCCATCAGCTGCCGAGCGAGGTGGAGGGCGGGGGCCTCCCGCAGGTCGTCGGTCCCGGGCTTGAACGCGGCACCGAGCAGGGTGATGACCTTCTCCTCGAGGTGCCACAGCTCGTCGCGCAGCTTGGCGAGCACCACCTCGCGTTGGCCCTCGTTGATGCGGCGCACCTCCTCGAGCAGGAGGAAGTCCTCACCGACCTGCCGCGCGAGGTGGATGAACGCGTCGACGTCCTTCGGGAAGCACGAGCCGCCGTAGCCGAGCCCGGCCTGGAGGAACTTCGGGCCGATCCGCTCGTCGAGCCCCATCCCCTCCGCCACGACCTGGACGTCGGCGCCGACCGCGTCGCACACCCGGGCGACCTGGTTGATGAACGAGATGCGGGTGGCGAGCATCGCGTTCGAGGCGTGCTTGATCAGCTCGGCGGTGGGGACGTCGGTCTCGACCACCGGGGCGCCGGTGCGTTCCACGAGCGGTGCGTACACGCGCGCGCAGCACGTCACGTGCCACCTCGTCGCTGGTGCCGTAGACGACCCGATCGGGGCGCAGGGTGTCCTCGACGGCGTTGCCCTCGCGCAGGAACTCCGGGTTCGAGGCGATGCGGACCTCGACGTCGTCGCCGCGACGCGCCAGCTCGCGCGCGACCACCCCGTGCAGCCGAGCGCCGGTGTTGGCCGGGACCGTCGACTTCTCGACCAGCACCACGTCGCGTTCGGCGAACTGGCCGACCTTGCGACCGACCGCCTCGACGAACCGCAGGTTCGGGCCGCCACCAGGCAGCGAGGGCGTGCCGACGCAGACGAACACGACCTCGGCGTCGGCGAGCGCGACCGCGAGGTCGTCGGTGAAGCGCAGGCGGCCGGCGTCGATCTGCTCGACCACCAGCTCGGGCAGGCCCGGCTCGTGGAACCAGATGCGACCCTCCGCGAGCCCTCGAGCTTGCTCGGGTCGTCGTCCATGCCGATCACGTGGTGCCCGTCGCTGGCGAGGCAGGCGGCGGTCACCATCCCGACGTGCCCCACACCCACGACTGCCACGTGCATCGATCCGCCTCCGAGGTCATCGGCCGGTCACCCAGCCGCCGGAGGATAGAGGGCTCGGGACGTGGCAGGCTCTGCGGGTCCGCCCGTCCGTCCGTCCGTCCGCCCGTCCGCCGGAGGCTCCACCCGTGCCCGACACGCTGCACGTCTTCATCGGGACCAAGGCCCAGTACGTCAAGACCGCGCCGCTGCTGCGCCTGCTCGACGAGCGGTCGGTCCCCTACCGGCTGATCGACTCCGGTCAGCACGCCGCGCTGTCGCTCGAGCTCCGACGCGAGCTCGGCGTGCGCGACCCCGACGTCACCCTCGGCGGCGCGCGGGACATCACCACGATCCCCGCCGCGATCCGGTGGGCGTTCGTCATCGCGCTGCGGCTGCTGGACGCCGGCGAAGGTCCGCCGCGAGCTGTTCGGCGGGCAGGGCGGGATCTGCGTGGTGCACGGCGACACGCCATCGACGCTGCTGGCCACCCTGCTCGCCCGCCGCGCCGGCCTGCGGGTGGCGCACCTCGAAGCCGGCCTGCGGTCACGGTCGGTGGTCGAGCCGTTCCCCGAGGAGCTCATCCGGCGGGTCGTGATGCGGCTGTCCTCGCTGCTGTTCGCCCCCGACGAGGTGGCGGCCACCAACCTGCGCGCGCCGAGGGCTCGGCGACCGGACGGTGCGGACCTCCGCGAACACCGTGGTGGACGCGCTGCGCTACTCGCTGGAGGGCACCTCGGTGTCCGGGAACGGCCCGGCCGTCGTCACGATGCACCGCGTCGAGAACCTGCACCGGCCCGAGCGGGTGCGCGGCTTCGTCGACCTGGTCGAACGCCTCGCCTCGCGGGGGCCGGTGACGTTCGTCGTCCACGGGCCGACCGAGTCGGCGATCGCCGCGCACCGGCCACGGTTGGTCGCCGCTGGGGTCGAGCTGCTGCCGCTGCAGCCTCACGCGGCCTTCACCCGCCGGTTGGCGGCCGCTCCGCTGGTGGTGACCGACGGCGGCAGCATCCAGGAGGAGTGCGCGCTGCTCGGCGTGCCGACGCTGCTGTGGCGAGCCCAGACCGAACGGCCCGACGGCATCGGCGACAACGTGGTGCTCGGCGCCTACGACCCGGCGACGGTCGACGCGTTCGTCCGCGACGCGGCGAGCCACCGCCGGCCGCCGCTGACCACCCAGGTCCACCCGTCGGCCGAGATCCTCGACGAGCTCCAGCGCCAGCTCCGCCGCTGACGTCCGCCGGGTGTGCGCGTCCGCCGGGCGTGCGACGTCGTCGGGCGTGTGACGTCGTCGGGCGCGTGACGTCGTCGGGTGCGCGATGTCCGTCGGGTGCGTGACGTCCGCTGGGTGGCTGGTGACACCTCGGCGTGACGTGAGCCACCCGACGGACGTCAGCCACCCGGATCGCGGGTCAGCCGCCCGCGGTCGTCGGCTCGACGGTGCTGACCCGGTCGTTGACCAGCTTGTCGAGCGCGCCGCGCAAGAGGGTGGCGAGCTGGCCCCGGCTGACCTGTTCGCGCGGGGCGAACCGGTCGGCGCTCATCCCGCGGACGAAACCGAGCTGGGTCGCGACCCGGACGTTGCGCTCGTGTGGCGATCCGACCACGTCGGCGAAGACCGGCCCCGTCGGGCGGACCGTGCCGTCGGCGAGGCGCTCGTAGGTGCGGACGACCAGCGAGGCGAACTGCTCGCGCGTGATGGGTCGGTTCGGCCGGTAGGTCGTGTCGGTGATGCCGTTGACCACACCGATGGCCGCCAGCGCCTCGATCGCGTCCTGGTGCACCGAGGTGCCGAGGTCGGTGAAACGCGGCTCGCTCGCCGGTGGCAGCGTCCTGGCCGTGCGGAACAGGCCGGCGAGGAACGAGGCGACCTGACCGCGGGTGACGGTCCCGTCCGGACGGTAGGTCCCGTCGCTGAAGCCACCGGCGAGCTGGTGGTGCACGACACAGTCGATGTTGAGCGTGTGCGTCCCCGGCCGAGGCAGGTCGGATGCCGCTGCCTGCGGCGCGGCGGTCGGGCACGCACCGAGCCGCACCCCGAGCGCGTGCAGCGTTCCCGGTCCGCTCGCCACGCCGGCGACGGAGGCCGAGCTCGGGGCGTGGAAGGACCTCGCGTTCGGTCGATCAAGCGGGCCGAAGGGGCGCGCGCCGGTCCGGATCGCACGGGCGATGCGCGCGCCGTCGTTGTTCCTGGTGGCGCTGACCGCGAGGGCAGCGATACCCGCCACCGCCGGGGCCGCCTGCGAGGTGCCGTTGAGGTAGCCGTACGCCCCCTCGGGGAGGGTGCTGAGGATCCGGTACCCGGGCGCGGCCACGTCGACGTCGGTGGTGGACCAGTTCGCGAAGCTCGGGACGACCCCGCGGTTATCGAACGCGGTGACCGTGATGACGTTCGGCGCCCTCGACGAGGCCGGCATGACGGCTGACTCCGGATCGGACATGTTCTGCCCGTCGTTCCCCGCAGCGGTGACGACCGCGACCCGTGCATCGCGCAGCGCCTGGTCGAGCGCGGCGTGCCTCGCTGGCGTGCCCGGCACCGCCCAGGAGGCGTTGATGACGTCCGCACCGGCACGGGTCGCGTACTGGATGGCGCGGATGCCGGCGCCGACCGAGCCCTCCTCGCCGCGGAGGAACTTGACGCTCATGATCCGCACGCGTGGGGCCACTCCGACGATGCCGGCCCCGTCCTCGGCGGCGGCCACGATCCCAGCGATGTGGGTGCCGTGCTTGTCCTCGTCGGCGTCGCCGCTGTAGACCTGGCCGCGCGGCTGCGGCCCGCTGAAGTCGCACCCGTGCAGGTCGTCCTGGCACCCGAACGCGCCGACCGTCGAGTTCCGCCAGAGGTTGGCCCGCAGGTCCGGGTGGTCGATGTCCACGCCGGTGTCGACGACGGCGACGACGACCTCGGGGCGCCCGCGGGTCGCGGCCCACGACGCCTTCGCGCCGATGTCCATCCCGGGCAGCCCCACCTGCGCGAAGCCCGAGCTGCCCTGGACCTGTTGGCCCTCGTTGTGCCACCACCACTGCGCGCCGCGCAGCGGATCGACGGCCGCGCCGTCGTCCGCGGTGTTCACCGAGGCCGGTGCTGCGTCGGGGGCCGGCGCGGTCGTGCCTGCGTCCTGCATGGGTCGGAAGGCGAGCAGTTGGTCGAGGTCGACGCTGACGACCTCGGGTGAGGCGGCGAGCCGGGCGATCGCGGCGACCGGATCGCCGTGCACGTCGGCGACGGCGACGCGGTACCCATCCATCGCCTCGCCGTGCACGCCAGCCGCGTCGAGCACGGTCTGCGCCTCGACGGCCGGCACATCCGCGCGGAACGTCACGAGCAGCCGGTCGGCGATCGCGTCACCCACCCGGGCGCGCGCCTGCGTCGACGCGGCGGTGGCGATCCGGTCGAGGGCCGGGCGGGCGACGACCTGCTGTGCCGCCACGGAGCGGACGAGAGCCGACCCCGACCCGGCAACTGCGGCTCGCTCGGTGGTGGCCGCTGCGCTGGCTTCGACGGGCGCGCTGCCAGCCGTGGCGGCGCTCGCAGCGCGTTCGCTCGCGGCAGCGGGTACGGCGGCGGGAGAGGTCGCGGCGACGAGCGCGATCGACAGGGCTCCAGCGAGCCAGCTCCGCTTCCGTCCCATCTCGCACCCTCTCCGAGCGGCGCATGGTCCCGCACGGCACGCTTCCGTGCCGTACTCGTCGGCCGTTCGGCACGCCAGCAGCACGGCTCCGGGCCGCCGCGTGCGCGGGGCGTGCGCCGAACGGAGCCACCGCGTGCGCGACATCAGGCGAACGGCGCACCCCACCGGATGGAAGCGAGCAGTTCGTCGAAGGTCGGCCGGGCGCGGTCGAAGGTCTCCGGCGCCTGCGTGTCGCCCGGGAGCGGCACGGGCTGGGCGAGCAGCTCGACCTCGCGGGCGGGCACGACCACGACCAGCTCGCGGGTGGTCGCCGACCCGTCGCCACCGGGGGTCAGGAACTGCAGGCGCGTCGCCGGGACCCCACCGACCTCGATGGCTTCGTCCACCTCGAGGGTCGCCCCCGCCTCCTCGATGTAGCTGCGCCACTCCCCCGGCGTGACGCCCGGGCGGTGGGTGAGGAACACGGCGACGACGTCCCCCTCGGGCCGGTCCTCCTCGGCCACGTCGGCGCCGAGGGGCTGGTTCGCGAGGCTGAGCCGCGAGTCGGCCTCCTCGAAGACCACCCACCCGTCGGGAACGGCGAGCGTGAGGTCGCGCCAGGCGACGGAACCGTCGTCACCACCGCAGGCGACCACCAGCGAGGCGAGCGCGGCCAGCACGCAGAGGCGGACCCGGTGCGTGGGACGGCGGGAGGGAAGCGCGCGACCTCGAGGTGGTGTCACGGCTGGTCGTCGTCGCGTTCCTGGAGCTCGTCCATCAGGAGGGCGAGCTGCGCGGTGGTCCGCAGCGGGTCGTCCTCGGCCGGCGCGTTCCGCGTGGCGCGGACCGCAGGCAGCTCATCGGTCCGGTCCTCCGCCCGAGCGACCTCCTCGCCCGAGGACGGCGTGTCCAACGAGGCCGGGTCGGGCGACGTGTCGGGGTCGGGGTCCGGGTCCGGGTCCGGGTCCGGGTCGGGGTCGGGCGTCGGCGTCGGGGTCGGGGTCGGGCGCCGCGTCGGAGTCGGGGTCGGGGTCGGGCGTCGCGTCCGGCTCGGGCGCCGCGTCGTCGGGCTCGGGCGCCGCGTCCGGCTCGGGCGCCGCGTCCGTGGCTTCCTCGGACCGCGTCCGGGCCTCGATCTGCGCAGCGAGCTCCGCCGCCCTCGCCCCCGAGAGGACGTCGGCATCCCGCGGGGGCGCGCCATCGCTCGGGTCCGAGAACGCGTCGGCGTACGGGGACTTGCGCGTCACGGCGCCTGGCGGCAGGTCGCGGACGACGCGGACGGACGGGCCGGGGGACCGACCGATGTCCTCCTGCGAGCTGAACCGGCGCGGTGGGGTGGCGTCCGTGGCGCCCGGCGCGTTGCCCACGGGAGCGTCACCCTGCTCGGGCTCGGTCGCGTCGGCCTGATCCGCGGCACCGGCCGCATCCCCGGCGCCGCTCGGCTCGCCCTTGTCGTCGGCAATCGGCTCGCCCGTGTCGCTCGGCTCGGCGGCGTCGCTCGGCTCGTCGGCATCGACCGGCTCGTCGGCATCGACCGTCAGCTCGGTGGTGGCGGCGGCTGGCTCGGCCTGGGCCGCCGGGGTCACCGATCCCTCGTCCGCGTCGTCCCCGTCCCCCGCGACCCGGATGGGGGGGAACGCCGCGGTGTCGCTCTCGACCCCCGGAGACCACCCCGTGTCGTCCTCGTCGGTCGGCTCCGCAGAGACCGGCTCGTCGGTCGGCTCGGCAGAGACCGGCTCCGCAGAGACCGGCTCCGCAGAGGCTGGCTCGATGCCAGCGAGCTCGGCGTCGCCGGACCCGGCGGTGTCGCGGGCTACCGGTGAGGAGGGAGTCGGTGCCGTGCGGCTCGTCATGGGCGCCGACGCGCCCGACGGCGATCGGGTCGCCGGGGCTGTCGCCCGCGCGGTGCGTTCGTCGACCAGGACCACCTGCGCGGTGGTGCCGGTCGACTCGACCGCCTCGATGGCGGCCTGGAGCCGGACCCGGGGGGTCTGGTCGCCGCGGGCGACCAACAGCACCGCGTCCAGGGCGCCCGCTGCCGCCAGGACGTCCGGGTCGGTGACCGGCGGCAGCGCCACCAGCAGCACCTCGAGGTCCTTCGGGAGCTGGGCCGGGAGCTCGGCGGCGGCGGCGATCGCGGCGTCGATGTCGCGACCCGCGCCGAGCCGGGCGAGCTTCACCTCGGTCTCGAAGGTGACGCTGCGGCCGAGCGAGACGCCGTCCCGGACGACCTCCAGCAGCCCATCGTTCGGGGTGGCGCCGGACGCGACGTCCACGATCAGCACGCTGGCGTCGCGTTCGGCCAGCGCGACACCGAGCGCATCGGTCCACGCCGGCACGTCGGCGCCTCGCGACGCCCCAGCCAGACCGAGCACGAGCCGTCGCCCGTCACGAGCGGCGAGGACCGCCGCGGCCAGATCCCCGACCGCGTCCGGAGAGACCGCGGTGGGCAGCACGGCCACGAGCTCGCCGCCGACCGACCGGACGTGCCTGGGCCCACGGATCGTCGCGTCACCGGCGTCGACGACCACCGCGATGGCGCAGGCGATCAGCACGGCCGCCAGCGCGACCGCGGCGCCGACCAGGGGCCGCGGCGGGACGACGCCGGGCGCGACCACGGCGAGCAGCACGCCGACCGCGCACAGGCCGACAGCGGCCGTGCGGAGCAGCGTGGAGCGTCGTTCGAGGACGTCCAGCGCCTCGACGAGCCAAGCGGAGCGTGAGGAGGAGGCCATGACCGCCGACGGTAGCAAGGTGGCCCTCCCCCACCCCTGCAGCGGCCCCCGGCCGGCGGCCGAGAGCTCGGTCCTTCCGCCGTCTTCAACGGACACACCCAGCGACCGCACCCGCCGGCCCTCGATGCGAGGTCTCGATGCGAGGTTGCGATGCGAGGTTGCGATGCGAGGTTGCGATGCGAGGTTGCGATGCGAGGTTGTGAAGCGACCTGGGGGTGTTACCCCGGGGTGTCGCTTCACAACCTCCGTTTCGCCAGCGTCGTCGGCGCCCTCCAGACGGCGCGCTCCCTCGCCGTCACCACGAGATGGAGCCGTTCAGGCCAGGCGGAGAGCGGTGGGTGTCACCGCCACCGCCTCGGCGTACGCCGGAGGCGGGACCACCAGGCGCCACGCCTGGCGGGCGAGGTCGAGGGCACCCGGAACCCCCCGGTCGGCGCGGGCGAGGTGCACGCCCCAGGCCAGGACCGGCGGCGCCAGCTGTGCTGCGGCGTCCAACAACCGACCGTCGTCCCGGACGATGCCCCCGAACAGCAGGGCCTTCGCCCGGTGGAAGTCCGACCCGTGCGCGAGGTCGGGGCCGAACCGGGGGCGCCCGGCGGCCGCGTCCCACCTCGGTGCCTGGGCGTCGACCGGGGGGAGTACGCCGGTCAGGAACGCGACCTCGATGGCGACCCAGGACAGACGGAGCCGCTGCCTCGCCGTCCGGGGTCCGTCCGGGGCGCGGGCGATGGCGTCGCGTGCGGCGGCCAACCGGCGCACGGCCCGATCGGCGTCCCCCTGCCCGACCGCGTCGGCGACCAGCGACACCCGGAGCATGGCCTCGTCCACGGGATCCGTCGCGCGCAGGAGCGCCGGCATCTCGATGGCTTCGGCGTCGGCGTGGAGCCCGAGCTCGCGCAGGACCCGCCCCCGCTCGGCGGCGATCCAGGGTCCGAGCTCGGGGAGGTGGACGCGGTCGAGGTGGTCCCAGGCCAGATCCCCGCGACCGAGCCGACCCCAGACCACCCCGTGCCACACCGGCCCGGCCGCCTGGTGGCGCCACCCCGCGGCGAGGTCGACATCGGGAGGCAGCAACCTCGCGAGCGCATCGGCGGGCGGCGGGGGCGGCAGCGGGGTCCCGGTCACGCCGCCGAGCCTACGCCGACCGATGGCCCGCCCCGGCTTCGTCCCGGACACGGACCGAACCGAGGTTGTGAAGCGACCACCCGGGGTAACACCCCCGTCTCGCTTCACAACCTCGCTGCGACCGGGGGCGACGAGCAGCGGGCCACGCGGGCCACGCGGGTCACGCGGGCCACGCGGGTCACCCGGGTCACGCGGGCCACGGGAGACCGAGGTGGCGCTGCGACTGGGCCGCGACCACCTCACGGACGAGCCCCCTGAACGCGGGGCAGCCGAGGTCCTCCCACGTGGCCTGCAGCACGCGCCAGTCGTCGTCGACCCGGGCCACCTGGTTCGACCGGGTCGCATCGACGCGGAGCTGGCCGCGGTGGCTGTGGGCTCGCATCGAGGTGGCATCGATCCCGAACCGGACGACGGCGATGCCGAGGTCGAAGTGGATGGATCGACCGTCGAGGCAGGGGACCTCGACCTGGCCGCGATCGAGCGGTACACCGTGGGCCAGGAGGTCGCGACGCAGGCGCCGCTCGAGCGACGAGTCGGTGCGTCCGGCAGCGCCCAGCCGCGCCAGCACCTCGCTGATCTTCGGTCGGCCGGGGTAGCAGCGCCAGCGGTCGTGATCGGCGACGACGTCCTCGAGCGTGGTGCGTCGCTGCTGGACGAGGTCGATGACGAGGTCGGTCAGGGCATCGACGTCCGCGACCGCAGCCAGGGCGCGGACCAGGGCCGGCGGGCGCAGCACGGCGAGCCCCGGCGTCCCCACCACCTCGATGTCTCGGGCCGGGTCGAAGGTGCGGCTGCGGACCACCTCCAGCCGCGGGCCTCGGGCCGGGAGCCGGTCGACCGGCACGGCGGCCTGCACGCGGGTCGGGTACCCCGGCCCGACCCCGAGCGCCGCCGCACCGCTCCACCGGGTCAGCGCCGCGGGTGCCGGCGCGTGCCGGTGCGGACCGTGCAGGCGGGCGATGGCCGCGAGCGCCCAGGTCCTCGCTTCGACCCGCGTCCCTGGTGGGGCCACGACGTCGCGGTAGGGCTGCCACCACGCCTCGCGGTCCGCCCGACCTCGGATCGTGCCGATGGTCAGCCCGGAGATGGCAGCCGCGACGTGGACGTGCACGGGCCCACCCACCTCGGCGCAGTGCTCGAACAGGTCGCTCCACATGGGCGCAGCGTCGCGCGGCCTCGGTGAGCGGTCACTTCTCGGGACCTCCAGCCTGTGGATACCGAGGTTGTGAAGCGATCACCCGGGGTAACACCCCCATCTCGCTTCACAACCCCGAGCGACGCGACGCGACGCGGTGCGGACGCGACGCGGTGCGGACGCGATGCGGACGCGACGCGGTGCGGACGCGACGCGGCCCCGGTCGCGAGGACCGGGGCCGCGGTGGTGCGTGTGGTGCGGTGCTTCAGGTGGCGCGGATCAGAAGTCCATGCCGCCCATGCCGTGGTCGTGACCGCCGCCGGCGCCGCCAGCCGCTTCCGGCTCGGGCTTGTCGGCGATCAGCGCCTCGGTGGTGAGGAGCAGACCAGCGATCGACGACGCGTTCTGCAGCGCCGAGCGCGTGACCTTGGACGGGTCGATGACGCCGGCCTTGATCAGGTCCTCGTACTCGCCGGTCAGGGCGTTGAGGCCCTCGCCCGGCTTCATCGCACGGACCTTCTCGACGACGACGGAGCCCTCGAGGCCCGCGTTCGACGCGATCCAGTACATCGGCGACTGGAGGGCCTTGCGGATGATGCGAGCGCCGGTGGCCTCGTCACCCTCGAGGTCGATCTTGTCGAGCGCAGCCTCGGCCTGGAGCAGCGCGGTGCCACCGCCAGCCACGATGCCTTCCTCGACGGCCGCACGCGTCGCGGACAGGGCGTCCTCGATGCGGTGCTTGACCTCCTTGAGCTCGGTCTCGGTCGCAGCGCCGACCTTGACGACCGCGACACCGCCGGAGAGCTTCGCGAGGCGCTCCTGGAGCTTCTCGCGGTCCCAGTCGGAGTCGGTCTTGTCGATCTCGGCCTTGATCTGGTTGATCCGGCCCTTGATGTCGTCGTCGGCGCCAGCGCCCTCGACGATGGTGGTGTCGTCCTTGGTGATGACGACCTTGCGGGCGCGACCGAGCAGGTCGAGCGTCGCGGTGTCGAGCTTGAGGCCGACCTCCTCGGAGATGACCTGGCCACCGGTCAGGACGGCGATGTCCTGCAGCATGGCCTTGCGACGCTCACCGAACCCGGGAGCCTTGACGGCCGCCGACTGGAAGGTGCCGCGGATCTTGTTGACCACGAGGGTCGCGAGGGCCTCGCCCTCGAGGTCCTCGGCGATCACGACGAGCGGGCGACCGCCCTGCATGACCTTCTCGAGGACCGGGAGCAGGTCCTGGACGGCGGAGATCTTCGAGTTCGCGATGAGGATGTAGGGGTCCTCGAACTCGACCTCCATGCGCTCGGGGTCGGTGACCATGTAGGGCGAGATGTAGCCCTTGTCGAACTGCATGCCCTCGACGAAGTCGAGCTCCATGCCGAAGGTCTGCGACTCCTCGACGGTGATGACACCGTCCTTGCCGACCTTGTCCATCGCGTCGGCGAGGGTGCGGCCGATCTCCGGGTCGTTGTTGGCCGAGATGGACGCGATCTGGGCGATCTCGTCCTGGGTCTCGATCTCGCGCGACTGGCTCGCGATCTCCTCGACGACGAGCGGCGACGGCCTTGTCCATGCCGCGCTTGAGCGCCATCGGGTTCGCGCCGGCGGCGACGTTGCGGAGGCCTTCCTTGACGATCGCCTGCGCCAGGACCGTCGCCGTGGTGGTGCCGTCACCGGCGACGTCGTTGGTCTTGGTGGCGACCTCCTTGGCGAGCTGGGCGCCCATGTTCTCGTAGGCGTCCTCCAGCTCGATCTCCCGAGCGACGGTCACGCCGTCCTTGGTGATCGTGGGGGCGCCCCACTTCTTGTCGATGACGACGTTGCGGCCGCGGGGGCCGAGCGTCACCTTGACGGCGTCGGCGAGCGTGTTGACGCCCTTCTCGAGGCGCTTGCGGGCGTCCTCGCTGAAGCTGAGGATCTTCGCCATGCGGTGTTCTCCTGGCTCGTGGTTGCGCGAGCCGCTACGGGCTCGGTGGGAAGCGGTCAGCTGGCGACGGCCGGTGGGTGCAGCTGCTCGTCAGCCGACGATCGCGAGGATGTCGCGAGCGGAGAGGATGAGGTACTCCTCGCCGTCGACCTTGACCTCGGTGCCGCCGTACTTGGAGAACAGGACGGTGTCGCCGCTGCTGACATCCATCGGGATGACCTCACCGGTGGTGTCCGAGCGCTTGCCCGGGCCGACGGCCACGACGGTGCCCTGCTGCGGCTTCTCCTTGGCGGTGTCCGGGATGACGAGACCGGAAGCGGTGGTCTGCTCGCTCTGGTCGAGCGTGACGATGACCCGGTCATCGAGCGGCTTGATCTTGACGTCCGTGCTCAACGGGCCCTCCGTGGGACTGTCGCCGGACCGTGATGGTCCGGCGTGAGCGGTGACCGCCGGCGGGCGCCGGCGGAGGTGGTTCGAACGGGTCGGTCGCCGAGCGAGGTGCCGTGCTCGGGGGTCCCGAGGAGTCCCTGGGACCCGCGCACGCTGGCACTCATCCGACCCGAGTGCCAGAGGGACGCTAGCGCTCACCCCTGTCGAGTGCAAGAAGCGGCGCGAGGGCCTGCGTCGCTCCGGCTGAGGTCCCGTGCGCCGGGGGCGCATCCGTACGGGTGCGGCTCGTCCTGCGGGAGCGAGGTGGAGGCGGCAAGACGGATCAGGACCGTCACGACGGGACCGCGGACGGTCGCTCTCCGTCGATGCGTGACCGCGCTCAGTGACGGCCAAACGGCCGGCGGCGACCCGGGACCGGGCCCGGTCGTCACCCGGGACGTGCGTCCCGGGTCGCCCGGACGTCTCGCCCGAGACCCCTCGGAGCGCGTGCGCAGGCCCGCCGGAGGGCGCACCATCCGTGACGTACCGACCAGCATCTCGGGACGCGATGACCTCCGGACCGCAACGCGGTCGCCAGGGCGAGAGCCCAGGTCCGGAGCGAGCGAGTGGCGAGACCGACCCGGAACGTCCCCGCGACGGCCACCGAGTCCGTCGCCCGAGTCGAAGGTCTCACCGATGACCGCATCTCCCGCGCGAGCCGCGAGCGTCCCTCGCCGCGTCTTCGCGATCCTCATGACCGCGCTCCTCCTGTCGGTCACCCTCGTCGCCCCGGCGAGCGCCGATGGGCCCCCGCGCGAACCTGGCGAGTGTGAACGCTGCGGCGGAAGACGCACCTTCAAGGCGGCGATCGACGAGCCGGCGTGGACCGAGACCAACGTCCTCGAGGAGGCGTACTGGCAGCGCTACTCCTGGACCGGCGGTCCACACGTGCCAGACACCGCACCGGCTGCCGTGCCACCCCACGCGAGACTGGCAGCGCAAACGACGGCAAGCGACCCGCACGGGATCGGCAAGGCAGGACCCTACTTCTGAGCGCGGGCAACAGCGGCACACGGCGACTGGTTCGTACCTCGAGCGGGTGGCCGAGGTCACCGAGACGATCGAGCACCCGGCGACCTACGAGCGAGGTCGCTGGACGTCGAAGGTCACTTCGAGCCGATCCCGAACTGCACCCCGATCGTCCAGGAATGCCCCGAAGGCCAGACCGGCACCTACCCCGACCGCACCGCCGATCGATCCAGGATCGCCGACGGCCAGACCGCGTCACCCCGCCGAACTGCCGACGCCGCCGCCGGTCTCGCCGCGACGGGCACCGACCGCGCCGGCCTGGTCGTCGGCACGCCAGCCATGCGACAACCCGCCGGTGGCGACCTCTGCCCAGCTGGCACGGACAACGCCGGTCGCCGTACACCAACATCCCGACTGCGACGACCCGAGGCCGCCGGTCGGGCGGTCTGCCCCGAGGGCACCGACTCGAGGGCCTGCCCTACACCGACATCGACGACTGCGGCGACGTCGACGTCCGCCACGGGCCGATCACGCCGGAGCCGACCGACCCGGAGCCGACCGACCCGGAGCCGACCACGCCAGGCCCGCGCCCGTCGACGCCGGTCAGCCCGGCACCAACGTCGGCGGCGTCACCACCCGCCCCGGTCCGACCGGTCCCCGCGGCGGTCCAGGTGGCAGGTGCCGTGCAGGAGCGTCAGCTCCCGATGACCGGTAGCGGCGACCTGGCGACGCTGCTGCTGCTCGGTCTCCTCGGGATCGGCTTCGGCGCCGGCGCCCTCCGGACCGGTCGCTCGCGCGTCAGCTGAACACGTCAGGCCCGCGGCGGCGTCGACCTCCGGTCGGCGCCGCCGCTTCCACGTCCCGGCCCGTCGACGCCGCGGCATCCGCACACCGCCGCCACGGGCGGTGCTCGCGCGCGAGCGGCCGCCGTCCGACCGCACCAGCCACCACCTCGGACCGGGACCTTCGTCCCGGACGAGGCCGACCGGGATCACCGCGTCCTCGTTCGACCGGACAGGTGACCCGACGGCGACCCCAAGCTCTCCCCGAGCCGCCACCCCCACCGCGGGTGACCGCACCGGCACCGCCGGGACGGGACGGCTCACCGCTCAGCGCGGGGCACAGGGGACCCGGAGGGTGGCCACAGCGGCCACCCCCCGACGGTCCCGGGACCGGCTCCCGTGCGTCCGACGATCCCGCCCATCGGCGCCGCGCGCCTCCTCCCGTCCGGGACGCCCGTCCTGACCTGCGCGAACGACCGCACCTCGCGCTGGGCCGCCGCCGGCATGCTCGAGCCAACCGACGCCCCGGCCCGCTCGCCGACGAGCGCGATCCTTCGAGGTCACCGTGACGCCCGACGCCCAGCAGCAGCTCGGAGCCCGCCTCCGAGCGCATCCGCGGCCAGCAGGGGCTGTCCCTCGCCGCAGGTCGAGCAGCGGTCCGGCGGTCGCTGGAAGGCGGTCGTCGTCGGCGCCTACGAGCGCGGCGACCGCGCCGTGACCATCGAACGCCTCGCCGCGCTGGCGGCCTTCTACGACGTGCCGATCACCCACCTGCTCCCCGACCCCCACCGCGGATGCAGCCGGCGACGGACCGCGCCGGGGCTGCTGCTCGACCTGACGCGGCTCGCCGACCACGACGGCCGGACCGACCCGTCGGCGCCGTCGCCCGGTTCGCACGGCGCGTCCAGCTCCAGCGAGGGGACCACGCCGGCCGGGTGCTGAGCCTGCGCGACGCCGACGTGCGCACGATCGCGCTCGCCGCCGGGGTCGAACCGGACGCGCTGCAGGACCAGCTCCGCGACGCGCGGCCTGCTCGCCGCCACCGCCTGACCCGACCCGTCGGCGTCACCGATGGGACCGATCGCGTCAGCGCCGTCAGCCGCGGACGACCAGCCGCCAGGCCTCGCGGTCGACGAACCCCGCAGCGGCGTACGCGGCCAGGGCCGGCGCGTTGTCGGCCCGCACGTGCAGCGAGATGGCACGGTCCCGCGGGCCCTCGGTCATCGCGCCGCGGACGGCGGCGGCGACGGCGGCGCGGCCGAGCCCAGCGGCCCGGACGTCCGGGTCGGCCACGATGCCGGCGAGCTGCACCCCCCACCGCCGGCTCGACACCGACCGTTCGAGCTTGAGGACCGGGTCGCCGATGGGACCGACGCACGACACCAGGCCCTGCCGGACGGTCTGCTCGAGCCGCTGGCGGTAGCCACGTTCCCCGACGCGGCCCGGGTCGTGGCCCGAACCGGTCATCGACGTGCAGCTGCACCGCGAGCGCCGGCGAGCTTCGGCAGGTCGGCAGCCTCGGCGCGACGCAGGCCCGGGTCGGGCAGCTCGGTCGGCGCCGGGACCCGGTCGGCGTCGACCAGCAGGTAGCGCTGGTCGTGGACGATCAGCTGCGGGTCGGCGCCGACCCCGGCCAGCAGCGCGTCGCCGGCCGCGACGTCGCCGACCATCAGCCGCCAGCGCCGCGTCGGCGGCCCGGCCGCCGACGATGGCCTCGGGTCGCCGCAGGGGACCACGAGCCGGCCGGGGAAGACGACGGCGACGCGCCCACCGGTCGTCGTCCGCCGCGACGCGGAGCGGCTCGGCGCCGAACGACTCGATGGCCGACAGCGCGAACATGTGCCGCGCGGCGCCGCCGGCGGGCGCCGGCCAGCGCCGCCAGCCGTGCGGCGACGGTCTCGAGCTCCCCGGCGCCGACGCGGCGCCACCGCAGCCGTCGCCTCACCACCGACGCGCCGGTCATCCGGCGAGCGGGAGGCTCGGGTCGACCGCGAGGTCGAGGGCGGAGGTGCGGCCGGCGGCCAGCAGGTTCGCACCCGACGCGGCGACCATGGCCCCGTTGTCGGTGCACAGCGGGATCGAGGGGACGATCAGCTCGACGCCCGGCCGCCTCGCACGCGCTCGGCCATCGCCGACGCGGAGGCGGGAGTTGGCGGCGACGCCGCCGGCCATCACGAGCCGCTCGAGCCCCTGGTCGCGGGCCGCCGCCAGGGTCTTGTCGACCTGGACGTCGACGATCGCCTCCTGGAAGGACGCGGCGACGTCGGCGAGGTTCGGTTCGATCCCGGCCGCCTCGAGCCGGCGCAGCTCGCGGACCACGGCGGTCTTCAGACCCGACAGCGACACGTCGTAGCCGGGGTTGCTTGGCCATGGCTCGCGGGAAGCGGAACGCGGTCGGGTCGCCGCCGCGCGCGAGCCGGTCGATCTCCGGGCCGCCGGGGTAGCCGAGCCCGATGAACCGGGCGATCTTGTCGAACGCCTCGCCCGCCGCGTCGTCGATGGTCGCCACCGAGCTGGCGGAAGCCGCCGTCGGCGTCGGCCGCGACGATGGAGGTGTGCCCGCCGGAGACCACCAGCGCCGCGAGCGGGAAGCTCGAGCTCGCCGTGCTCGAGCTGTGCCACCTCGACGTGGGCCCGCAGGTGGTTGACGCCGATCAGCGGCAGGTCGTGGGCGAGCGCGAGCCCCTTGGCGGCCGACGACGCCGACGAGCAGCGCGCCGATCAGGCCCGGCCCGTGGGTGACCGCGATGGCGTCGACGTCGGAGATGCCGACGCCGGCCTCGACCAGGGCGTGGTCGATGGTCGGCAGCAGCTGTTCGAGGTGGGCGCGCGCGGCGACCTCGGGCACCACGCCGCCGTAGGGCGCGTGGAGGTCGACCTGCGAGGCGATGACGTTGGCGCGCAGGGTCAGGCGGTCCTCGACGATGCCGACGGCGGTCTCGTCGCAGGAGGTCTCGATGCCGAGCACGATCACGGGGCGGGCTCCGAGGTGTCGGTGGGCGCGGCCGGGTCGCGTCACATCCACAGCACGACGCGTCCTCACCGTCGGGGTAGTACCCCGGCCGGACGCCCGCCTCGGCGAAGCCGCAGCCGACGGTACAGGGCCCGGGCGGCGCTCGTTCGACACGACGGACCTCCAGGGTGACGCGCCGGTCAGCCGAGCTCGCGGTCGCGACGCAGGAGTGCCCTGACGAGCTCGGTGCGCAGCGCCGCGACGGCGGTCGTCCGGACGCGACGGCGCGACCGCCAGCACGATGTGGCCGTCACCGGCCTGGCGGCGACGCCGACGCGACACCGACCACCTCGCCGTCGACCTCGCCCACGACCCAGCGCCGGTCCGGCCGCGCGAGGTCGGCCGCGAAGGTCGCGCGGCGACCACGCCGCACCGCGGCGGCCGCCCGATCGACCGCGCGATGGTGCCGAGGCGGTCGAGGATGGCCTCGGCGTCGTCGGCCGACGCGAGGTCGACCGTGACGCTCACCCGGCGGCCTCGCCGCCCTGGAGCCGTCCGCGGGCCTGCCACCCGATCGCCGCGTCGGGGTGGCGCAGGTACAGCGGGCGCAGCTGGTCGGGCCGGACGGTCTCCTCGCGCAGGAACCGCGGGTGGGCGAGCTCGGCGAGGTCGGCGGCGTCCGGCCAGCTCGGGCGCGGACACGTCGGCGACGCGGTCGAGGGTCTCGCGGCGGGCGAGCGGGGCGTCGCCGACCACGAGGCACGGCTCACCGAGCCACTCGAGCTCGGCGGCGAGGGCCTCGGCGGTGCCGAGCCGGTGCTCGCCGATCAGCTGGACGCCGCCGGGCGAGGGCCGGTAGAGCGCCCAGAACAGCTCGCCTCGGCGCGCGTCGATGGCGGCGCAGATGACCCGCCGGGTGTGGCGGGCGCGGAAGGCCAGCACGTCGAGCCCGCTGACCCCCACGGTCGGCAGCGTCGAGCGCCGCCGCGAAGGTCTGCGCGGTCGCGATGCCGACCCGGAGGCCCGTGTAGAGGCCGGGCCCGAGCCCGACGGCGACGCCGCCGACGCGGTCCACGCGTCGATGCCGGCCTGGTCGAGGCAGAACCGCAGCGCCGGCGCGAGGAACTCGCCGTGGCGGCGAGGGAGACCGAGCGATGCGGAGGCGAGGACCCGTTCGCCGTCGACGAGCGCGACCGAGGACCGGGAGGTGGACGACTCGATCGCGAGCACGAGCATCAGCGCTGCCCTCCGTCGGACCAGCGTCGCGGGTCGGCGTCGCGTCGCCGCGTGCGGCCGCGAACTCGCGCGGCCGCGGCGGCTGCGGCGTTCCGCGGTGCGTCGCCACGCAGGCGGTCGCCGATGGACCGGTCGGCGGTACTGGTCGCGCGGTCTCGTCGGCCCCTGGCCGACCGTCGCCGCCGTCGACGGCGCGCTCGATGGCGCGGAGGTCGACCTCCCAGCGGTCGTCGGGCAGCAGGGTGGCGACGGCGTCACCCCACTCGACGAAGGTCACCACGTCGGGGGCGAGCACCTCGTCGCCGAGCTCGAGCACGTCGCCGAGCCGGTCGAGCCGGTAGACGTCGCAGTGCACGAGCGGCAGCGCGGCCCGCGTAGTGCCGGACCAGCACGAACGTCGGCGAGGTGACCGTCGCCTCGACGCCGAGCTCGGCCGCGGCGCCCTGCACGAAGCAGGTCTTGCCGGCGCCGAGCTCGCCGGAGAGGGCGACCACGTCACCCGGCTCGAGGTGGCGCGCCACCGCTGCGGCGACGGCGCGGGTGCCGTCCGGGCCGGTCGTGCGCAGGCGGAACTCGCGGACCCGTCCACCCACCTCCGGGGCTCGAGCTGACGTCGACGGCGTGCCGCCCGGCGACGTCGAGACGGCTCCGACCTCGCGACGCGACCGCAGGTCCGCCAGGGTCTCGCGCGCCGGTGCGCAGCCGCCCGTCGAGCACCGCCTTGGCCACCGCGAGGTCGCGCCGGAGCGCGGCGGCCGCCTGCGGCAGGCCGCGGACCACGTCGGTCGGGTGGTAGGTCGGCACCAGGGTGATGCCCTGGAGGACGTCGAGACGGTAGCCGGCGACGCGCTCGATGGAGACCCGCCGCCCGAGCAGGACGGCGGTCGCGGTGGCGCCGAGGGCGACGATCACGCGCGGCTCGACGAGCTCCACCTGGGCGAGCAGGTGCGGCAGGCAGGTGGCGACCTCGGTCGGCGGTCGGTGCCCGGTCGTCCTCGGGCCGGCACCGCACCACGGAGGTCAGGTGCACCTCGGCCCGCAGGACGCCGGCGTCGAGCATGGCGTTGTCGAGGACGTTGGCCGCGGCGCCGGCGAAGGGGCGACCCTGGAGGTCCTCGTGCCGGCGCGGGACGTCGCCGACGATCATCAGGTCGGCGTGGACCGGCCCCTCGCTGGTGACGGGTCGGCCACGACCTCGGTGCAGACCGCAGGCGCGGCAACCCTCGATGCGCCGATCGAGGTCACGGAGGGTGCGCAAGGGGGGCAGGCCGGCGGTCACCGGCGGGACCGGCCCCGGACACCTCGTGGCATCCGTGCTGGTCAGGGGGGGTCCGAAGCTGCTCACACCGGGTCCTCTCTCGAAGGGCCTCTCGAGGCACCGTCCGTCGTGGTGGACGTCCCGCAACGTCGCACGACCGGCGACCCCGTGTCGTCAGCTCCCTGCTGCACAAACGGTAGGACGGCCATGTGGCCGCTCCCTAACCGGCAGCCGGTGAGCGCGCACGGGCCCCGGAGACCGCGCGGTGCGGGGTGGTGGTGGTGGAGCAGTGGGGGCGACCCGAAGGCCGCCCCCACCGCTCGCTACCGAAGGTGTTACGTGCCGTGCGTCCACGGCCTCGTCGACCTCGTCCGGCCAGCTTCAGCCGATCGGATCGTCGAGTCGTTCACACCCGTCGTGCTCGCGCTGGTGTTCGTGCGCGTGCTCGGCGTGGTGCGGGCGGCCCACAGCGACCGGCCAGCTGCAGCCGGCTTCACCGAGGAGCCGCGGAGGAGGCTGCCACCGAGCGCCAGCGCCATCAGCGCGGCGACCAGCATGGTCAGCATGGAGTCACCGGTGCGGGGCAGCTCCTGCTGCACCGCCGCCCGCTGCGCGACGACGGTCGGGACCCGCTCGGTCACGACGCCACGAACGACGGTTCCGTCGTCCTCGGCACCGTCGACGACATCCGGACCATCGGTACCAGGCGTGCCAGGGGTTCCCGGCGTACCCGGCGTACCCGGCTGTACCCGGCGTTCCCGGCGTGCCAGGGGCGTCAGGGTTCTCGATGACCTCTTCACCCACCTCGGCGGCACACGCCGGATCACCGACAGCACCATGCAACGCCGGATCACGGTCAGCCTCATCGATCGAGATGACCTCACCGGTCGCCAGCTCACAGACATCCACCATCACCGGCACCGGGTCCGGGTCGGTCCCGGCACACGCCGGATCACCGACAGCACCATGCAGCGCCGGATCACGGTCAGCCTCATCGATCGAGATGACCTCACCGTCGCCAGCTCACAGACATCCACCATCACCGGCACCGGGTCGAACCGGCCATCATCGGGGTCGCAGGAGGAGATGGTCAGACGGCGTTGCCGGACCGGCGTCGCCGGTCCAGGTGCACGACCGCCGAACTGACGAGCTGGCTGCCGGGGTGTGGAAGTGGATGGTTCGCCCCCGGTCACCTTGGACGGCTCGTAGTGCGACGCCGTCGACGGTGATCGTCGCCGTGTCGACCGATCCGGCCGTGAAGATCCAGTGGACGAGCCCATCGCAAGGCAGGTTCTCCGAACCGTTCCCGGTCCAGGTGGTCGTGCCTGAGTTGCCGGCGCCGCCGGCATCGGCGGCTGCGGGCGCGACGAGCCCGATCATGAGTAGGAGCGTGGTGAGGGTCGACGCCGAGTGCTCGGCGCCCCCTCGGTGGGGCCGCCCAGGCGGCGGACCCCTTCTTCGGATCTCGCATGTAGGACCTCTTCGGTAGCGAGTCGTGACCCTGCGGGCCGCGACATCGTCGGTCGTCGGTCCAGGGTCGGTCTCGCCACTCGCTCGCTCTGGACCTGGGTGGGCTCTCACCTCACCCGGGCGACCGTGTCGGTCCAGAGGTCCCTGCGTCCCCGGTTCTGTTGCTGCCCCGCTGACTGCTCAACTGGGAGCTACAAAGCGATACAACGACAGCCGGTCACGCTCGGCAACGCGACGAACACTCCCCGTCGGCCCCCAGGGGCCCTTCGGCGACCTGGGTCCCCCCCGCGCGACGGTTTGGTCCCCCTACCGCCAGGACCTTCATCCCGGTCTCGACCGTCCGAGTGGTCGAGAACCCCGCACCACTGGACCGGATGAGGCGCGCGTGCACCGCATCCCGCCCATCCGGCCCGAGCACGCCGCACCGGGGTACGCGGCGATCGGAGCACCTCGCGGACAGGTCCAGCTCAGGTAGAGGGTGAGATGTTCACCGCCGGATCGACCGGTGCGCCGCTGCGATCCACCGCTCGGCGGTCTCGCCCGGCACGAAGGCGAGGTAGAGCGTCACCGCGACGATCGAGAAGAACCCGACGGCCATCGTGGCCTCGATCCCGACGTGGAGGGCCACCCCGGCGAGGAGCACGTACGGGCGCGCTCGACGGTTCCAGATGAGGGTCGCGAGGGCCACTTCGATCACCAACGTCGAGTAGGTGAGCACGCCCGTCATCAGCAGCGAGTCGTACACCGGCAGCGGGACGCCGAAACGGGCCAGATCGGTGATGCGCCACGCGTCCGCCAGCGCCGTCCCATCGAGCCACGGCACCCCGCGGAGCTTCTCGAACGAGCTGAACAGGTAGACGAACACGAGCTGAAGCTGGAGCAGCCTGAGGCCCCAGGGGGCGACCCGCGGGATCTCCCAGGCCCGGTCCGGTGCACGCCGCCACCGATCGATCGACAACGCCGCCCCCGCCGGCGTCAGCGCCAACAGCAGGGTCGCGTGCCGCAGCAGCGCGTCCCCGGAGTTCATCATGTACGGGTCCCGCCGCCCGATCGACAGCAGCAGCACGAAGCTGACGACCGTCGCCGCTCGCGTCCAGAGGCCCACGGCGACGGCGAGGCCGGCAGGGATCAGCAGCGCCACGAAGGTGATCGCGGCGGCATCCGTGGCCCAGAGCTGGAACAGGCTCCAGCGCAGCCGGACCGGTGTGACCTGCGGGAACACCGCGTCGACGCCGAGGAAGGCCCGGGCATCGGGGAGCAGCGTCAGCCCCCAGACGGCGATGATCAGCCCGAGCACGATGCGCAGCAGGGCGAGCGGCGCCGCCGAGCCAGGCTCGTACCAGAACCGGTCCCACGCGCCGGGCCGGCGGACGACCTCGGCCTCGGACACGCGTCTCGGCGGATCCGGGCCCGGCGCTCATCCGCCACCCTCCCCTCGTTCGGCCGCCGCGGTGACCGACTCCAGCAGCAGCTCGTGCTCGTAGGGTGGGTCGCGGTCCGCTGGGAGCCCGGATCCCGGCCGCGGCTGTCGGTAGCTGTCGCGGTAGAGGCGCACCTCGGTGATCGGCGGCGCGTCCGGATCGTCGAACCGGGCCCGGAGGTGGGTGATCGCGCCCCGGTGCAGCCTCGAGGCGTCCCGGTCCACCACGTTGTTGGCCCACTTCCGCCAACGGTAGGTGCGGTAGACCCCGACGACGCGGTCACCGACGGGCGGGGTCCACTCGGTGACCGAGCCGTCGGCGCGTTCGATCTCGGCACGCAGGCGCAGCACCGTGCTGCGCGGCGTCGGGGCGAACAGGGCCCAGTTCTGGCTGAGTCCGGTGACGTCGGTGACCGGCCGCTCGACCGTCCGCAGCCGCTCCCGGAGCTCGGAGGACGGCAGGCTCGAGACGAACATCGACCCGACCAGCAGCACCGCCACCACGTCGAGGAGGCGGCGAGCCAGGGGGGTCCACGCCAACCGGACTCGAGGCGCAGCCTCGCCGGACTCGGGTGCGGGTCCGCCCGTCGCGGGTGCGGTGTCGCCGGTCACGCGCCGCCGCCTACGCCCTCGCCGTCACGACGAGCCTCGGCAGCCGCCACCGGGCCACGGCGGACCGCCTCGGCGACGGCGTCGGCCGCGAGCGCGGCCACGAGGTCCACGCTCGCCTCCACCCGGCCGGTCGCCAGGCAGAACAGCGCGTCGCCATCGGCCTCGGTGTGCGCCGGACGGATCGCCCGGGCCGTCCCGGAGTGCCCGAGGTCGGCGACCCGGTGCGCCCCGCGCTTGTCGAGCTTGGCGTCCGTCACGATCACCCCGATGACGGTGTTCGTGGTCGGACCACCGGGCCTCTGACCCATCACGAGGCCACCGCCGTAGGGGTAGCGCGGCTCGTCGTCCGGCGCGTCGCTGCGGGCGATCCAGCTGCCGTCCTCGGCGATGATCTCGCCCACGGCGTTGTTGGCCACGATCGCGCCGACGGTGACCCCGCCGGACCGTCGGACCGCGATCCCCTGACCGCCGGGCCGGCCACGGTCGAGCCCACTCACCTTGGCGACGGTGCAGCCCGCACCGACGCCGATCGCCCCCTCCAGCGGGTCCTCGGAGCTGGCGGCCTCGCACGCCGCCTCCCCCGCAGCGGGACCCGGACGCGAACCGGGGTCGAGGACCGCTCCGTCCAGCACGATCGCCGCGCCGACGATGGGGACCACCGCCTCGCCGACGGGGTAGCCCGTGCCCCGGGCCTCGAGCCAGCGCATCACCCCGTCGGCCGTGGCCAGGCCGTAGGCCGACCCGCCGGACAGGACCACCGCGTGGCACACCGTCAGCTTGCCGTGGACACCGAGCGCCGCGGCCTCGCGGGTTCCGGGAGCCGCACCCCGCACCGCGACGGCACCGAGCGTGCCCTCCGGCGGCAGCACGACCGTGCAACCGGACACCCCGGACGGCGCCGTCCAGGTGCCGACCCGCACACCCTCGACACCTAGCGCCACAGCGAGCCTCCCGACCGCCGGTGAGCCTACGCCGGACGAGCCCCGCCGTAGGCGCGCGGGAGCCGGGCCGTCAGCTGCGAGGTGAGCTCGTAGGTGATGGTGCCGAGGTGGGCGGCCCACTCCTCGACGCGGATGCGCTCGTCCCCCTGCTGACCGAGGAGCACCACCTCGTCACCGACCGACGGTTCGTCGTCCGCGCACCAGACCAGGATCTGGTCCATGGTCACCGTCCCGGCGATCGGGCGTCGTCGCCTCCCGAGGAGGACCTCACCGACGCCGGTGAGGCGCCGCGGCACACCGTCGGCGTACCCGACCGGCACCGTCGCGACCCAGCCGTCCGCGGGGGCGGCGAAGCGGTGGCCGTAGGAGATGGGGGTACCGGCGGGCACGTGCTTGACGTACGAGACCTCGCTGACCAGCGACAACGCCGGTCGCAGGCCGTGGTCGACGGCGTCGACGGCCAGGTCGGGGGACAGCCCGTAGATGCCGATGCCGGGCCGCACCAGACCGTGGTGCGCGCGGGGGTGCAGCAAGGTCGCAGCGGTGTTGGCGGCGTGGATCCACCTCGGCTCGACACCGAGCCCGGTCGCCAGGGCGACGAACCGGTCGAAGCTGGCCAGCTGGTCGGCGGTGGTGTCGCGCGCGGGCTCGTCGGCGCAGGCCAGGTGGGTCATCAGCCCCTGGACCTCGAGGTGGCCGGCGGCGTGAGCCTGCCGGAGCAGCGCCTCCCACGCGTCGGGGCGGACCCCGACCCGGCCCATCCCGGTGTCGGCCTTCACGTGCACCGCCACGGTCGTGCCTCGCTCGCCTGCCGACGCGTCGAGCGCCGCCAGGAACTCGGGCCGGTAGACGGTGGGGGTCAGACGGGCGTCGAGGAGCGCACCGACGGCGTCGACCGGCGGTTCGGACAGCAGCAGGACGGGAGCCTCGATCCCGGCCGCACGCAGGTCACGGCCCTCCTCGACCAGCGCCACCCCGAGCCAGGTGGCGCCACCGTCCAGGGCGGCCCGCGCCACGGGGACGGCGCCGTGGCCGTAGGCGTCCGCCTTGACCACGGCGCACACCTCGGCGGCGGCGGCGACGGCGCCGAGGGTGCGGACGTTGTGGCGGATGGCATCGAGGTCGACCACGACGGCGGTCGGGCGCACGGTGGCGTCGCCGAGGCGGGTCGCTCGCGGATCGGTCACGTCGGCCACCGCCGCAGGTCGAGGTCGCCGAGGACGGAGGGCAGGGCGGCGAGCAGATCGGTCGCCGTCGCGCGGCCGGCACGGTCGGCTCCGCAGCGTCGGCCGGCGGCAGCGTGCCACCACACGGCGCGTGCCGTGGCCAGCGGGACGTCATCGGCGCGGGCGATCGCGGCGGCGACGATCCCCGCGAGGGCGTCGCCGGTGCCGCCGCTGCCGAGCGCCGGCCCACCCTCGGGGCAGACCCAGACCCGCCCGTCGGGCGCGGCGACGACCGTCCCGGGCCCCTTCGCGACGATGGTGGCGCGGTAACGGGCCGCGAGCTCCGGCACGCGCTCGACCCGTGCCGCCCAGGCATCCGGACCGTCCTGACCTGCACCGATGCGGGCGAGCTCGCGCTCGTGGGGGGTCAGGACCAGGTCACCGACGTGGTCGGCCAGCGCCTCGGGCGCGTCACGGTGGACGTTCAGCCCGTCGGCGTCGAGGACCAGCCGAGGCGCACGCGCGCGGAGCTCGGCGACCAGCGTCGCCGCCCCCGATCCGTGCCCGAGACCCGGACCGGCCACGACGACGTCGACCCCGTCGAGGTCCGGCAGGCCGTCGGCCCCCGCCACCTCGCCGTCGTCCGACGCCGGCAGGCCGTGGACCATCACCCCCGCGTCGGTGCGTGCCGCCACCTCGGCTCGGATCGGGTCGGGCACGGCGAGGGTCACCAGGCCCGCACCGGCTCGGAGCGCTCCGGTGGCGGTCAGGCTCGCCGCGCCGGAGGTCCCGGGGGCGCCCGCGACCGCGAGGACCACCCCACGTGCGCGCTTGTCGGCGTCGACCGGTAGCTCGGGCGGGCGAGCGCCCTCGGGTGTGAGCGCCCACCACGAGGTGGCGCCCGGGTCGTAGCGGGGCCCGAGATCGCCGACCACGACCCGGCCCGCGTGCGCGGCCCCCGGGTGCAGGAGCAGCCCCCGCTTGTGGACGCCGAACGTGACGGTGAGGTCGGCCCGTACCGCCCCCTCCCCCGCCGAACCGTCGTCGGCCGACACGCCCGACGGCACGTCGCAGGCGACCACGGGCGTGCCGCGGGCGGCCGCACGTCGGAGCGCCGCGGCGGCGTCCGCCGCGGGACCACGCGGAGCACCCCGGGCGCCGGTCCCGAGCAGGCAGTCCACGGCCACGTCGCACCAGTCCAGGACGGCATCGAGGTCGTCCGTCCCGGCGGAGGTCCGTCCGCCCGATCGCAGCCAGGCGGTGCGGCCGGCGGTCGTCGCGTCCGAGGTCTCGACCTCCAGCCCGTCCACGGCCACGACCCGGACCTGCGCGCCGGCGGCGGTCAAGCGCGGCGCGGCGGTCCAGCCGTCGCCGCCGTTGTCGCCCTTGCCGACGAGCACCGCCACCCGCAGCCCGTAGCCCCGCCCGGCCAGGCCGAGGACCCCGCGAGCCAGGTGCCCGGCGGCCCGCTCCATCAGCTCGAGCCAGGTGTCCCCGGCGGCGATCGCTGCCTCGTCACCTCGCCGCGCCGCAGCCGCGTCGTACAGCGGCACGGCCGACGGTGGGGACACGGACGGCACGCAGCTCCTGACCACTCGAGCGGCCGAAGCGTACTCGGACCCCTCACCGCCTACCGGTAGGCCACAGGGGGCAGCCCTGCCCCTCACCGTCTACCGGTAGGCCAGGCGCCCTGCCCTCACCGGACAGGGGGCGGTCCTGCCCCTCACCGCCTACCGGTAGGCCACAAGGGGCGGTCCTGCCCCTCACCGCCTACCGGTTGCTGCGCGACCGTGACCAGCGAATGGCTGGCGGCGAGCACCGCTTGGACACCCGTTCCCACGAAACGGCACCGGACCACGATCGCCGGCCTCCTCGACGGGACGACCCTGCGCCCGAACGATGTGCCGGACCTGCACCTGGCCGCGTTGGCCCTCGAGCACGGCCTCCGCCTGGCCACCACCGACGCCGGCTTCGCGGAGCTCCGGTGGTTCGACCCGTTGCGTCCGTGACGGGCTCACTCGACGGTGACGGTCTTGGCGAGGTTGCGGGGCTGGTCGACGTCCTCACCCCGGGCCGTGGCCACGTGGTAGCTGAACAGCTGCAGCGGCACGACCGACAGCACGGGGCCGGCCAGCTCGTGCGGGGCCTCGGGCAGCGTCAGCACGTCGTCGGCGTGGGCCTTCAGGTCCTCGACCGACCCCTCGGACCCGATCGCCAGCACCGACGCACCGCGGGCCCGGACCTCCTGGATGTTGGAGACCATCTTGCCGAACACGTGCCCAGCGGGTGCCAGCGCGATGACCAGCGAGCCCTCCTCGATCAGCGCGATCGGGCCGTGCTTCATCTCGCCGGCGGGGAACGCCTCGGCGTGGAGGTAGCTGATCTCCTTGAGCTTGAGCGCGCCCTCGTAGGCGATCGGCAGGCCGGTGTGCCGGCCGATGAACATGGTGTACGGCACGTCCTGGTACCGCGTCGCGAGCTCGCGGATCTGCCCGTCGAGCTCGAGGACCTGCTCGAGCGCGGCCGGGATGCGCTGGAGACGCCGCAGGATGTCGGAGATCTCCGAGCCGTACATCCGGCCGCGGAGCTGGGCGAGGTAGAGCCCGAGCAGCAGACACCCGACGATCTGGGTGGTGAACGCCTTGGTGGAGGCGACCGCGACCTCGGGGCCGGCGTGGGTGTAGAGCACCCCGTCGGCTTCACGCGCCAGGGTCGAGCCCACCACGTTGACCAGCGAGATCACGGGTGCGCGCTGGTTCCGGGCGTGCGTGGCGGCGGCGATGGTGTCGCTGGTCTCGCCCGACTGGGAGATGGCGATCACCAGGGTGTGCTCGGACAGGATCGGGTCGCGGTAGCGGAACTCGCTGGCCACCTCGACCTCGACCGGGATGCCCGCCCAATGCTCGATCGCGAGCTTGCCGACCATCCCCGAGTGCAGCGAGGTGCCGCAGGCGAGGATGAACACCTTGTCGATGCGGGCGAGCTCGCCCTCGTCGGAGCGCAGCTCGTCGAGCTGCAGCCGCCCCTCGCCAGGTCCGCTGCCCGATGCCACGAAGCGGTCCCGCAACGTGTCGGCCACCGCCTGGGGCTGTTCGTGGATCTCCTTGAGCATGAAGTGCTCGTAGCCCTGTTTCTCGGCGGCGTCGAGGTCCCAGTCCACGCTGTAGCGGTGCGGTTCGACGCTGTTGCCGTCGACGTCGACGACCTCGTACCCGGCGGGCGTGATGCGGGCGATCTGACCGTCGAGCAGCGCCGCAACGTCGCGCGTGTGGGCGATCAGGGCGGCCACGTCGGACGCGCAGTACCCGACTCCGTCGGCGTGGGCGACGATCAGCGGCGCCTCGTGCTTGGCCACGACGATCGTGTCCGGGTCGTCGGTGGTCACGAAGCACAGCGAGTAGGCCCCCTCGAGCTTCGCGACGACCGCACGCACGGCCGCGAGGAGGTCCGGGTCACCGTCCTGGGCGTCGAGCTCGCGCGCCACGAGGTGGGCGGTGACCTCGGTGTCGGTCTCGGACAGGAACCGCGCGTCGTCACCGAGCGACGCCCGCAGCGCCTGGTAGTTCTCGATGATCCCGTTGTGGACCACCGCGACCCGACCGGAGGGGTCGAGGTGGGGGTGGGCGTTGACGTCGTTCGGCGCACCGTGGGTGGCCCACCGGGTGTGCCCGATGCCGACGCGGCCGCTGGTGGGTTGGCTCTCGAGCGCGTCCGTCAGGTTGCCGAGCTTGCCGGCCCGCTTGACGTGCGCGAGGTCGCCGTCCGGGTCGACCACGACGATGCCAGCGGAGTCGTAGCCGCGGTACTCGAGCCGCTGGAGCCCGGCGATGATGCCGTCGACCGCGTCGTCACGACCGGTGATGCCGATGATGCCGCACACGAGCGATCCTCCACGACGGGCCTGGGACCGGCCGAGCCTACCGAGAGGTGGTCGACCCCCCGTCAGAGCGAGCTGCGGACCTCGTAGTCGAGCGCCACATCGAGGAGGCCGTCGTCGAGCTCGAACTCGACGTCCCAGCGACGGTCACCGCTGACGAGGTCGATCTCGATCTCGTCGTCCTCCTCCTCGCGGGTCGCCACCTCCCAGCCCTCGCCCACGGTCAGGTCGTCGAGCACCAACCGGCCCCCGTCGACCGACACCGTGATGCTGCCGGCGTCCCCGAGGTCGAAGGTGCCCGGGTCGGCGTCGTCGATGTCGTGGTCGATGTCGACCTTGAGCACCGTGCCACCGTCCTCGAGGTCGACCTGGAACTCGTAGGTCTCGCCGCTGCGCTCGAAGTCGACGTCGATCTCGTCGTCGTCGACCTCCTCCTCGGTGACCTCCCAGCCGTCGGCGGGGGTGACGTCATCGAGCGACAGGGCGCCGTCCGAGACCGAGAAGGTGACCGTGCCGGCGTCGCCGATCCGCCACGTCCCCGGCTCGGCCCTCGTGCCATCGACCTCACCGGCGCCGGTGCCTTCCTCCGCGTCGACGCCGTCAGCGTCGGCGCCGTCAGCGTCGGCGCCAGCGCCGTCAGCACCGGCACCGGCATCGGCATCGACGGCCGTGTCGCCGTCGGTCTCGCCCTCGAGCGCGATCGGGTCGCTCGCCGCGCCACCGTCGCCGCACGCAGCGAGCAACAGCGCGGCGGCCAACAGCGCGGAGGGCAGCGGCGAGAGGAGACGAGGCACGGCGGAACTTCCGGTCACGGGGTGGGACGGCCGCCGTCAGCTGGGGCGGGACCGTCGGGGGGAGCGTCGGCGTCCATCGTGCCGTCCGAGGACGAGATGCGGACGCGTTGCACGGCCCGGTCGGTCACGGCCACCACCTCGATGCGATGTCGGCCGACGACGACCTCGTCGCCGACGACGGGGAGCCGACCGAGCTGTTCGGTGACGAGCCCACCGACGGTCGCAGCATCGGTGTCCGGCGCGACGACGTCGAGGTCGATCAGGTCGTGGACCGGGAAGCGACCGACCAGCTCGAGCACACCGTCGCCGCCGTGCACCACCTCGGTGAGGTCGGCGTCGTGCTCGTCGTAGATCTCCCCGACGAGCTCCTCGACCAGGTCCTCGACCGTGATGATGCCCTCGAGCGAGCCGTGCTCGGACACCACGATGGCCAGCTGGCGTCGTTCGAGCTGCATCTGGCGGAGGGCGTCGAGCGCGCCGGCGGACTCGGGGAGCACGACGGTCGCCTCGGCGTGGTCACCGACCGTGCCGGTCCGACCCACGAGACCGAGGACGGACACGGAACGGTCGGCGTCGTCGAGCCGGTCGGCGTACACCGGTGCCCGCGAGTGCCCGGCCGCCGCCAGCTCGGTGAGCGCCTCGTCGACCGGGGTCGACTCGGCCAGCCCGAGCACGTCCGGCCGCGGGGTGACGATCTGGCGGACGGTCCGGTCGGCGACCTCGAGCGCGCCGGCGATGACCTGGCGCTGGAACCCGACGTAGAGGTCGCCGCTGGAGACGAGGTCCCGGACCTCTTCGTGGGTCATGTCGTCCCCGGTCCGGGACGGGTCGCCCCCGAAGAGGCGGACGACGAGGTCGGTGGCGCGCGACAGCACCCAGACGATGGGAGCCGCCCCGACGGCCAGCCCGGACAACGGCCGCGCCACGAGCAGCGCCCAGCCCTCCGCCCGTTGCATCGCCAGGCGCTTCGGGGCCAGCTCACCGAACACCAGGGTGATGAACGACAGGACGGCGGTCACCACGACGATGGCGCCACCGCGCGCGGCACCGCCGAGGAACGACAGCGGTTCGACGAGCGGTTCGGCCAGCGTGACGGCCGCCGTCGCCGAGGCGAGGAAGCCGGCGAGGGTGATGCCGATCTGGATCGTGGACAGGAAGCGGTTGGGCTGGCGCGTCAGCTCCGCGAGCGCTCGACCGCTGCGGGAGCGCTTCTCGAGCCGGTCCACCTGCCCCTCGCGGAGCGTGATCAGTGCGATCTCGCTCCCGGCGAACGCGGCGTTCAACAGGATCAGCACGCCGACCAGGGCGAGCTGGGTTCCTAAGCCGTCCACGGGGCCTCTCGTCTCGGGGCAGCTGCAGATCGTACCCGCGGCTCCCCGAGCGCAGCTCAGGAGTGGCCGGTGACCTCGCGGCCGCCGAGGCCTCGGGTGATCAGATCGTGAGGTGGTCGCGCACCGCGTCCGCGATGCGATCGACCGACCGCTGCGCGTCCTCGGCCGTCTCGGCCTCGGCCATCACCCGGATGATCGGCTCGGTCCCGGAGGGACGGAGCAGCACGCGGCCCCCGTCGCCGAGGCGCTCCTCCTCCTCGCGGACCACGTCCCAGACGGGCTCGGCGTCGTCCAGCGCGTCACGGTCCACGCCCCGGACGTTGACGAGCACCTGGGGCAGACGCGTCATGACCGTCGCCAGCTCCTTGAGGCTGGCGCCGGTCGAGCGCACCACCGACAGCAGCTGCACGGCGGACAGGATCCCGTCCCCGGTGGTCGCGTGGTCGAGCGCGATGAGGTGGCCGGACTGTTCGCCGCCGAGGTTGAGCCCGCGCTCGCGCATCGCCTCGAGCACGTAGCGGTCCCCGACCGCGGTCTCGACCACCTCGATCCCGAGCCCGGCCATGGCGCGCTTGAAGCCGAGGTTGGTCATGACGGTGGTGGCGACCGCACCGCCCTCGAGCTTGCCTCGGCGGTGCATCTGCCGGGCGAGGATCGCGAGGATGACGTCCCCGTCCACCTCGGCGCCCTCGTGGGTCGCAGCGATGAGCCGGTCCGCGTCGCCGTCGTGGCTGATACCCGCGTCGGCGTCGTGCTCGAGCACCGCCTGGGCGATGACGGCGGGGTAGGTCGAACCGCAGCCCGCGTTGATGTTCTCGCCGTCGGGCGAGCAGTGGATGCTGATCACCTCGGCACCGAGCTGGCGGTAGACCTGCGGGGCGATCGAGGAGGCCGCGCCGTTGGCGCCGTCGACGACGACGCGGAGGCCGCTGAGATCCACGTCCGCCAGCCCGACGATGTGCTCGATGTAGCGGCTGACGGCGGCCGGGTCCCGCAACCGCCGGCCGATCCCGATCCCGGTGGGACGGCGGCCGTCGTCGGCGTCCATCAGCCGCTCGAGGCGGTCCTCCTCGGCGTCGCTCAGCTTGAAGCCGTCGGGGCCGAAGATCTTCACACCGTTGTCCCCGACCGGGTTGTGCGAGGCGGAGATCATCACCCCTGCGGCGGCCGTTGACCGCTTGGTCAGGTGCGCCACGGCCGGCGTGGGCACGACGCTGACGGACACCGCGTCGGCGCCGGCCGACGTCACGCCGGCGATGAGCGCCGCGTCGATCATCTCCCCCGACCAGCGCGGGTCGCGACCGATCAGGACCGTCGGACGCTTGTCGCCACCCTCGTGGAGGACGGTGCCGAGCGCCCGACCGACGCTGACCGCCAGCTCGGGGGTGAGGTCGACGTTCGCCTTGCCCCGGATGCCGTCGGTCCCGAAGATGCGTCCCACCCTGGCTCCTCGCCTGCCGCTGCACGGGGGTCCCCGCCGGGCGGAGCCTACGACCCCCCGATCGGCGACGGCGGTGCCCGCCCGGACACCGGCGCCCACGGGCAGCGCCCGGGCCGGAGCCCGGGCGCCACCGTTCAGATCACCTCACCCGCGTCCAGGCGGGCCACCGCCCCCGGGCGGGCCACCGCCCCCGGGCGGACCACCGCCCACCCCCGCCGGGCGGGCCACCCGGCCCGCCACCGGAGCCGCCTGCGACCACGACCTCGGCCGTGTCCTGCGCGGTCCGGCCGAGGACGTCCGTGACGGTCAGTGTGACGGTGTAGGTCCCGGGCTGACGCACCCGGACCTGCGGCTGCGGCCCGGTCGCGTCACGCAGTCCCAGTTCGGACAGGTCCCAGACGTAGGACACGAGCTCGCCCTCCGACCCCGTGCCATCCAGGGTCACGGTCTGCCCGGTCGTCGCGGCGTACGGGCCACCCGCATCCGCCACCGGTTCGGGCTGGACCACGAGGTCGATCGGGACGCGGACCTCGGCCGGCGTCGCGGCCGACGAACCGAGCGTCAGCTGCCCGAACCAGTGCAACGCCGGCGGGTCGAGCTCCCAGGCCAGGTCGACCTCGAAGCTCTCCCCTGCGCCGACCGACGCCGGAGCGTCCGCGGTGAGGTTGCCCTCCTCACCGTCGGTGACCACGGCGGTGACCAGCTCCACGGGGTCGACCCCCGCGGCGCTCGCCTGCCAGCTCTGCACGAGCACCCAGTAGGTGCCAGCGGCCGGGTCGAGCAGCTCGCACGTCTCGTCCGAGCCAGGTGATGCGGAGAAGCACAGCTCCTCGGCCGGTTCCGGTCGCCCATCGCCGTTCACGTCGAGCCCGACGAACAGGTCGATGTCCAGGGCCGTGGTGTCGGTGATGGACGCCACGAGCCGGATCGCGTCCTCGGGCACCTCGACCAGCTCGACGGCCACCTGCGACAGGTCGTCGTACGGGTTGCCGTTGGTCGGGTCCTGCGCGACCTCGAGGTCGGTGACCCTTCCCGGCACCAACCCGTCCACCCCCACCTGGAGGTCCGGCGCATCTGCCGCCGTGTAGGTCACGGACGCGGTGTCGCTGAACCCGTCCGAGGTGAGCTCGAGCCGATCCGGGCCGCCGAACGGTGCGGGCCGGACGATCACCGGCAGGTGCGCGGGCGAGACCGCCGTGCTGACCGGCGTGAGCTCGACCGAACCGAACCGGTCCTCGAAGGCCGGCAGGCCGTCGACGTCCGCGGTCACGGTGATCGTCTGGGACTCGCCCGCCGCCAGGGTGAAGGCCGACGGCTCGACGGTGACGTCGAACCCGTCGCCACCGCCGGTCGCGGTCCACGCCACGCTGCCCGACCCCGGCGCCCCGGTGACGGTGCGCTCCCAGGTGCAGGTGCTGATGCACTGCCCCTGTGCCAGCGACGGCAGGTTCAGCGTCGACGAGTCACCGGCGAGGACCGCGTCGACGTAGCCCTGCGCGGGCTGGTGCAGCACCAACCCGGTGTCGATCGCGGCGGCAACGTCGATGTGGCCGCTGCCGACGTCGAAGGGGTCGGCGGGCGTCTGGCCGTCGGTCTTGCGCACGTCGCGCCGCGCGGTCAACTGGAGCGCCGACTGGGCCTCGGACGCCGACAGGCCGCCGTCGAAGGCGTCGTGCAGCAGGGCCAGGGCTCCGGCGACGTGCGGCGACGACATCGAGGTTCCCGAGATGAACTGGTACTCGACCGCGTCACCGCTGCCGTACGGCGCGAGGATGTCGTGCCCAGGGGCGATGACGTGCGGGCTGAGGTGGCTCGGGTCGTTCCGGTCCGGGCCGCGGGAGCTGAAGATGCTCACCACGTCGCCGTAGGCGTCGTGGCGCGCGAAGCTCGTGCCGGCGATCGTGCCCGTCGGTGTCTCGCCGTCGCCGGCGATCGTCGCCAGCCAGCCCTTCAGCACGACGCCGTCGTCGTAGGTGATGTGGATCCCCGGGATCGGGTAGGCGTCGCCGTTCAGCGACCCGGGCAGCGACCCGCTGTTGACCGGGTCGTTGGCCAGGATGTAGCCCCCGGCGCCGGCAGCCGCTGCGACCTCGCTCTTCTGCACGCGGCCGTACAGGCCACGGTCGCAGAGCACGATCTCGCCGTCGAAGGTGCCCTCGACCCACACGTCCGGCGCGCAGAGGGCGTTGCCCTCGACGTCGCCGGCGTACACGATCTCGGTCGGCGTCCGTCAGCGGCGCCGGAGACGCCCTTGCCCTCGATGGTGCCGCCCTCGAAGCTGGCGGACGGGGACACCGACAGGGTGTTCAGCGCGAGCCGGTCGTGGGTCGAGGAGCCGACCACGGTCAGCCACGGCGCGTCGGATGGGCTGCCGATGGTCGCGTTGGTCGGCCCGCTGTTGCCGGCCGAGGTGGCGACGTGGATCCCGTTGGCGCGGGCGACCAGGAAGCCCCACGTCATCGGGTCCTGCAGCAGGTCCGCGGTCGGGGAGGTCGACCCGATGGAGTAGTTCACGACATCGACGCCGTCCTGCACGATCTGGTCGACGGCCGAGTACAGACCACCGCCGGTGCAGCAGGCCGCGTACGAGATGATGCTGGCGCGAGGTGCCACGCCGGAGATGTCGAACTCGTTGCCCTCGACGGGGACCGGCGTGACGGCCGAGACGCCGTCGACGAAGTTGCCGGCCGCGGTCCCGGCGGTGTGCGAGCCGTGACCGTTGTAGTCGATCGGACTGCCGCCGTTGATGCCGGCGTAACCCCACATCCCGATGAGCTTGTCGTTGCACAGCGCCGCGACGTCCTCGTCGTAGTGGCTGCCGAAGGGCTCGGTCTGGCCGAACGCCGTGAGCACGACGCCTTCGCCCTCGCCGCCGGGAACGTTGGTCGGGTCGCACGAACCGACGTAGCTGCCCTCGCCACGCGGGTTGGTGTGGTCGTAGCCGTCGGCGGCGACGTCCGCGAAGGAGGGGTTCGACGGGTTGATCCCCGTGTCGATGATCCCGACCACGACCCCCTCACCGAGGTGGTCGCCGGTCGCCTCGCCGTCGCCCGGTCGGTCCCACACCGGCCCCCGGGCGTTCACCCAGGACGGGCCGGCATCGGTGTGGAGCTCGTACTCCGGCACCTGCTGGATCCAGGTCACCTCGTCGAAGGTCCCGAGCCGCTCCGCCTCGCGGGGGGTCATCTCGAGCGTGAAGCCGTTGTTGGCGACCGTGAAGCTGCCGGAGATCTCGATGTCGCGACCGAAGGCGCGCTCGGCGCGGTGGAGCACGTCCGCCTGGTCCTCGGCCAGCTGGGCGCGGTACCGCCGGGCCTCGGGCGACCGGCCGCGGTACTCGACCTGACCGTTGCCCCGGGCCCGCGCCGACGCGCTGCGGCCGGGGGCGTCCTCGGTGTTCGCAGCCGCAGCCGGCGCGTCGAGGCGGACGAAGTACTCACGGGCGGCCGAGCCGCTGCCGTAGTCGTAGTCATCGGCCGCGACGGGTGGCGGCGTCAGCGGGTGGGGCCGGGCGTCGGCTCCCTCGCCGTCCGGTGCGGCCGAAGCCGCCACCGGGACGAGGAGCGTCGAGGCCAGAGCCACCGTGAGGGTCAACGATCCGAGCTTGCGCACGTCGTCTCCGGTCATCTCGGTCTGGTGGGTGTCCCTGCGACCGCGGCGGCTCGCTGCTGCGCGACCCCCGTGGCCGCGCGGGACGCTAGACCTGTCTGACTAGACACTGGTCGGAAGTTCGGTGGCCGCACGTCCCTGGCCGACCGGGACGTAGGTCCCGGCCCCCGAGGCAGGCCCGCGACCCGCGGACGCACGAACGACGCCGCCCCGGAGGGCGGCGTCGTCGGTGCTGCGGAGCGCTCGGAGCTAGCGCTTGGAGAACTGCGGCGCGCGGCGGGCCTTCTTGAGGCCGTACTTCTTGCGCTCGACCCGGCGAGCGTCACGGGTGAGGAACCCGGCCTGCTTGAGGGGGGTGCGCCACTCGGGGTCGTGCTCGGCGAGCGCGCGGGCGATCGCGAGACGGAGCGCACCGGCCTGACCGGTCATGCCACCGCCGTGGATGCGGGCCGTGACGTCCCACTGCCCGTCCTGCTCGAGGATCCCGAAGGGCTCGACCACGTGGGCGCGCACCTTCTCGGTGGTGAAGTAGTCCTCGAAGGTGCGGCCGTTCAGGGTGAACTGGCCGGACCCCTTGGTGACGCGGGCACGGGCGACGGCCGCCTTGCGGCGTCCGACGAAGATCTTGTCAGCCATGGTCGACGCTCTCAGACGTGGTCGGGCAGAGGCTGCGGAGCCTGCGCCTCGTGGGGGTGGGTCGGACCGGCGTAGACCTTGAGCTTCTTGCCCATCGCGCGGCCGAGCTTGTTCTTGGGGAGCATCCCGTGGACGGCACGCTCGACGACCTCGGTGGGCTTCTTGTCGAGCATCGTCAGGAACGGCACGGACGTGAGCCCGCCCGGGTACCCCGAGTGACGGTGGTAGCGCTTCTGCTCGATCTTGCTGCCCTTGAGGGTGACCTTCTCGGCGTTGATGACCACGACGAAGTCACCGGTGTCGAGGTGGGGGGCGAAGGTCGGCTTGTGCTTGCCGCGCAGGACGGCGGCGACCCGGGTGGCCAGGCGACCGAGGGACTGGCCCTCGGCGTCGACCACGAACCAGGCGCGCTCGATCTCCTTGGCGCTGGGGCTGTAGGTGCGCATCGCTTCACGTTCCTCGGTGGCCACGCGTCCCCCGCTCGGGGAGGGGTGGTGCGTGGGGCCGTCAGGTGGTCGCTCACCGACGCCGGACCGCGCCGGATCGGCGCGCGGAGCCAGTGGATCGTGCTGCCCGGAGGCGGCGTCCGGAGCGGGACGCGGCAGCGGTGCTGACGGGGCCCGGACACGAGACACGCGGTCCTCGCAGGACCGCGGAGCAGGAGGGTACCTGGCGAGCGCCAGGGGGGTCAACCGGCGCGGCTGGTGACCGTCCGCCGCCCGCGCCGCTCCCCCGGGTCCGGGTCGGAGGAGCCACGGTACGCCAGCTTGACGCCCCCATCGAGGCGCTGGACGTCGATCGACCGGAGCACCGCCGTCACCATGACGGATGCGCCGACGAGCTCCAGCCACTCCTCGATCGTCGCGAAGCCGTGGTAGAGCAGGGTCCGTTCCCCCGCGCGGACGTAGGCCCGGTCGCTGAGGATCTCGAAACCGACCGCACCGGTGAGCAGGATGACGAACCCGACCACCAGGTACGTCCTCGTCAGCGGAGGCGCGTGCCGCCAACCCAGCACCAACCCGGCGAGCAGGACCACCGCCACCGCGATCCCCGGCAGCAGCCACGTGGTGGTGGACAGGGCACCACCACGACCGTCGAGCAGCGACTGGATGGACGGCCGCAGCGCCCGACCGACCGTCTCGTGCACGCTGGTGGCCTCGTCGAACGAGGCGAGGAAGAGCACCGCTGCCACCGCCCACCACCACAGGCGGGTGGCACGGGGCACCGGCGGCTGCGCCCACCGCGCGAGCACCGCCGCGAGCGCCGCCGCGACCGACACCGCGAGCAGGACGACGACGTTGACGTACGCCGGGAGGTTGCGTTCCCCATCGGAGCGAAGGAACCGCGACAGCGTCCACGGCACCCGGTCCCCGAGCAGCACCGTGGCGAAGCTCGTCACCGCGAGCACGGTGGCGAGGGCCACCAGCACGAGCAACAGCCGCCGACGCTCGTCGTCGATCCCGTCGCTCACCCTGCGGGTCGGATGACCCGACGGCCCGCGACGGTCGTCAGCTCGACGGCGGAGCCGAAGCCGTTGCCGCTGAGCTCCTCGTCGGCCCACCGCTGCGCAGCCGCGGTCGCCGGCGCGCCAGCGTCGGGCAGTCGGACGTACGCGGTGGGACCGCTGATCAGGAACGAGTCGAGGATCTCGGTCCCCGTGCCGTCGGAGCGCACGGCGGTCCGCACGAGGTCGATGCCGACGTCGGTGGCGTCGATGACCGAGTCGTACACCAGCGTCCGACCGCCCGCCTGGTCCACCCGCATCCCGACCGCACCGTCGAGCACCGTCTGCTCGATCCAGACGTTGCCGGCCGTGGTCACGTGCACCGCCGGACCCGTCGCCGGACCCTCGACGACGAGCCCGTACAGCTCGTTCCAGACCGCGGGGGCGGTGCCGGTGATGCGCACCGTGCCCCGGATCTCCGGTCGATCGTCGCCGCCCACCGCCGACACGCCGACGAGGTTGACCTCGCGGGCGCTGCCGGCGGTGACCACCGGGGACTCGACGTAGGGCCGCCCATCGCGGCCGACGACGAAGACGTCGACGACGAGTCCGGACCGGGTCGCGGCCTCGTCGATGGCCGGCTGGATGGTGCAGTAGGGGCGTTCATCGGATCCGTCGGCGCCGGTCGCCACACAGGGAGCGGCCGCCGTCCCGCGGTCGACGAGCAGGCTGACGTAGCTGCCGGGCGGGAACGCGAGCTCGGCCTCGACGAAGATGTCGAGCAGGCGGGTGAGGAAGACGGCCATCTGTCCCCGGGAGACGTCCCGGTTCGGACCGTAGGTCCCCGGTGCGACCCCCGTGACGATGCCGAACCGGTAGATCGACGCCACGCTCGAGCGGTGCGCAGCGGGGATGGTGTGCTCGTCCACCGGGAAGCACCCGGCGTCCGGCCGCGCGGGGTCGCCGCAGTCACCGGTCTCGACGCTCGCACCGTGGTAGTTCGCGACGCCGACCAGGGTCCGGTGCACGAACGAGCCCATCTGCGCCCGCGTCACCCCGGCGTTCGGGCTGAACGTGGTCGCGGTGGTGCCCGACACGATCCGCACCCCGAGCATCTCGGCGAGGTCGTCGGAGGCGAGGACGTTGATCGCCCGCCCGAACCCGTCGCTGGCCGAGACGTCGCGGAACGCCGACGTCGACGGCGGGTCCGGCAGGTCGATGATGTCGCCGAGCAGGTTGTGGAGGAACACCGCCATCTGGCGCCGCGTCACGCGTGCGGTCGGCGAGTAGGTCGTGTCCGTGGTCCCGAGCGTGATCTCGTACCAGACCAGACAGTCGATGTGGTCGACGAACGGCGAGCTGGCCGCGACGTCGCGGAACCCCGAGGGCCCCACCTCACCCTCGGGGCAGGCGAACTCGAGGCCGCGGGGCTCGATCCCGTCCTGCGCTGCCGTCGCGCGTACCGATCGGTCGGACCGGTCCGGCGCCGACCGGCGCTCGCCGAGGGTGTCGGCGCTCCCGCCCGCGGCGGACGCCGACGCGGCCGGGGCGAGGGTCAGGACCAGCGCGGCGACGAGCGGCAGGACGGCGAACCGACGGGCGGGGCGAGAGGACATCGGGGGACCCTCGGGCGACGGGGGGCGGCTCACGGGATGCGAGACCCGCGCCGGCGGTCCCGGCGCGGGCGGAGTCTCGCCCACGCGGTGACGAGGTGGGCGCAGGAGGCCCCCGGGGCGACCTCGCCGCGCGGACCTCGCGCGCGACCCGTCCCACCGTGGGCCGGGGTGCACGGTGGGCGCGGCTCAGCCGCCACCGTCGCGGAGCGGAGCGGCGGGGAAGCGTCGGCCGAAGCGGACACGCTCCAGCGTGAGACCGTGCGCCGGGGCGACCCGCGCCAACTGCCGGCGGTCCCGCGACGCCAGGACCTCCCCCACCTGCTCCGGCGGCCAGTCCCCGCGGCCCACCTCGACCAGGCACCCCACGATCGACCGCACCTGGTTGTGGCAGAACGCCGCGCCGGCGAGCCGCACCGAGATCCGGCCCGGCTCGACCCGCGAGATGGCGATGCGGTCGAGGCGGCGGACGGTCGACCGTCCCGGCGCCCGCTTGCAGAACGCGGCGAAGTCGTGCTCGCCGGTCAACGCGGCGGCCGCCGCCCGCATCGGGCCGATCGCGAGCGGCACGCCGACGTGCCACCGATCGAACCGTTCGAGCGGTGCGACCGTCGCGGCGTCGACCAGCCGGTAGCGGTACTCGCGACCGGTCGCCGAGAAGCGAGCGTCGAAGTCGGCCGGCACCCGACGGACGTTCCAGATCGCGATGGGCGGACCGACCAGCCCGTCGATCCGGCGCCGCAGCTCGGGACTGGTCGGCGACCCGGCGAGCAGGTCGTGCGAGTGACCGCTGCGCGGTCGCGATCGACGGGTCGACGTCGAGGTGGACCACCTGGGCGAGAGCGTGGACACCTCGGTCGGTGCGACCGGCGCAGGTGATGGCGATCGGCTGGCCCAGGCAACGCGACAGGGCACCCTCGAGGGTGCCCTGCACGGTGACCTGGTCCGGCTGGCGAGCGAACCCCGCGAACGGCGAACCGTCGTAGGCGAGGTCGATCCGCAGCCGGATCGTGGCCGTCACTCGGTCTTCTCGTCCTCGCCAGCCTCGTCGTCAGCCTCGGCCGGCGAGTCGATCTCATCCGCGCTCGAGGGCGAGTCGACCGACTCGGCCGACGCTGGGGAGTCGACGCTGTCGGCCGAGTCCGGGCTGTCCGGCGAGTCCGGGCTGTCCGGCGAGTCGGGGCTCTCCGGGGAGTCGTCCGCCGCCGCGGCGGGTGCGGCCACGACCGGAGCCTCGCCCGTCGCCTTGCGGCGCCGACCGAACAGGCCACGCGAACGACCGGCCTTGGCCTCCTCGATGACCTCGTCACCCGAGGTGGTCCCGCGGTCGACGAGCTCGATGATGACCATGGGCGTGGTGTCGCCCTGACGCGGGCCGAGCTTCAGGGTGCGGGTGTAGCCGCCGTTGCGGTCGGCGAAGCGCGGTGCGACCTCGTCGAACAGGTAGGCGACCACGTCGCGGTCACCGCGGAGCTGGCCGAGCACGGCGCGGCGGGAGGCGAGGTCACCTCGCTTGGCCTTGGTGATCAGCCGTTCGGCGTACGGGCGCAGCTGCTTGGCCTTGGCCTGGGTGGTGGTGATGCGGCCGTGGCGGAACAGGTCGCTCGCCTGGTTGGCGAGGATGTGGCGCTGGTGCGCCGGTCCGCCGCCGAGCCGGGGCCCACGCTTCGGGGTCGGCATCTCTTCACTCCTACGGAGGGTTTCCGGGGCGTATGCCCCGGCGACGAAGCTCGCTTCGTCGCGAGCCTCGTTCTTGACTTGGCCCCGGAAAGACCTTCGGGGGCACGCGGGGGGCGGAGGCCCCCCGCGGACGTGCTACTCCTTGAGCGCGACACCGAGCTCGACGAGCTTGTCCTTGACCTCGTCCACCGACTTCGACCCGAAGTTGCGGATCTCGAGCAGGTCCTGCTCGGTGCGGTCGAGCAGCTCGCCGACGGTGCCGACGCCCTCGCGCTTGAGGCAGTTGTACGAGCGCACCGACAGGTCGAGGTCCTCGATGAGCATCGACTTGACCGGGTCCGCGCCGATGGAGGCCAGCGCCTCCTCGGGCGAGACCACGATGCCGCCGGGGCCGGAGGTCTCGAAGCCCGCGAACTGCTCGAAGAGGGCCTTCAGGGTCTCGCCGGCCGACGACAGCGCCTGCGCCGGGGTGAGCGAGCCGTCGGTCTCGACGTCGAGCAGCAGCTTGTCGTAGTTGGTCATCTGCTCGACGCGGGTCGACTCGACCCGGTAGGCGACGCGACGGATCGGGCTGAAGACCGAGTCGATCGCGATGACGCCGATGGGGTCGTTGCTGCGCTTGTTGGTGTCCGCCGTGACGTAGCCGCGACCGCGCTCGACGGTCAGGTACATCTCGAGGTGGCCGTTGGCGTTGAGCGTCGCGATGTGGAGGTCCTCGTTGACGACCTCGACCTGCGACGGCGCGAAGATGTTCTCGGCGGTCAGGACACCGGGACCGTCACCACCGAGGAAGATCTCGACCGGCTCGTCGGAGTCCGAGCGGACCACGAGGTCCTTGATGTTGAGGATGATGTCGGTGACGTCCTCCTTGACGCCCTCGATGGCCGAGAACTCGTGGAGGACCGACCCGCCCTCGGGACCCGCGGCCTGCGCCGAGGTGAACCGGATGCGGGTCACGGCTGCGCCGGGCACCGAGCTGAGCAGGGTGCGGCGCAGCGAGTTGCCGATCGTGTAGCCGAAGCCCGGCTCGAGCGGGTCGATGGTGAACCGCGAGCGCAGGCTCTCCTCGAGGATCTCCTCCTCGAGGCGGGGGCGGTAGGCGATGAAGGGCGAGCCGCCCTGCGTCTCGCCGAGGCCGAAGCTGTCGTCGTCGTAGAAGCCGAAGTCCGACATCGTGTGGTGTTCCTTCGCGTGGGTGCGGTGGGGACGTCCCCCCACCGACGCGCCGCCCTCGTTCCGGGTCCATCGGCGACGCGTCCGCATGCTCCCACGACCGGTGTTCCCGGGCCGGTCGTGGGCCCCGCGGCGGGCGCCGAGGGGGAGGCGCGCGCCCGCGCCCGGTCGACCGGGTGCGGGGCGCGACGGTGGCTCACTTGGAGTAGAGCTCGACGATCATCTGCTCGGTGACCGGCGCGTCGATCTGCGAGCGCACCGGCGCGTCGACGACGGTGATCGAGAACTGGTCGAGGTCGGTGGACAGCCAGCCCGGCACGTCGCGCGCGCCGAAGACCTCGAGCGAACCGACGACGGCCTGGCTCTGGCGCGACTTCTCGCGGATCTGCGACCACGTCGCCGGGCTTGACCCGGTACGAGGGGATGTTGGTCGAGCGGCCGTTCACGGTGACGTGCCGGTGGCTGACCATCTGGCGCGCCTCGGCGCGGGTGCGGGCGAAGCCGCCGCGGTAGACCACGTTGTCGAGCCGCAGCTCGAGCAGGATCAGCAGGTTCTCACCGGTGAGGCCGTCCTTGCGGGTGGCCTCCTCGTAGTAGCGGCGGAACTGCTTCTCGAGCACGCCGTAGTAGTAGCGCGCCTTCTGCTTCTCGCGGAGCTGGAGCAGGTACTCCGACTCCTTGATGCGGCCGCGGCCGTGCTCGCCCGGCGGGTAGGGGCGCTTCTCGAAGTTCTTGTCGTTGCCCTTGAGGTCGACGCCGTAACGGCGCGACTTCTTGGTCATGGGGCCGGTGTAACGAGCCATGCGTTCGTGTCCTCCTCGGTCACCCCGGTCGGGGTGCCACGGGAGCGCCACCGACGTTCGGGGCGCTCCTCCCCGCCCGGGCGGCGGGGGCGTAGCGGTTCAGGACGTGGCGCGTCAGGTGCGACGACGCTTCGGCGGGCGGCAGCCGTTGTGCGGGCACCGGGGTGATGTCCTTGATGGACAGCACCTCGATGCCGGCGGCAGCCAGGGTGCGGATCGCGGTCTCGCGGCCGGCGCCCGGGCCCCTTGCAGAGCACGTCGACCTTGCGGACACCGTTGTCGATCGCGGCCTTGGTGGCCTGCTCGGCGGCGACCTGCGCGGCGAAGGGCGTCGACTTGCGGCTGCCCTTGAAGCCGGCGTTGCCACCGGTCGACCAGCACAGGACGTTGCCCTGCTGGTCGGTGAAGGTGATGGTGGTGTTGTTGAACGTCGCCTTGATGTGGCACTTGGCGTGCAGGACGTTCTTGCGCTCGCGCTTGCGGCTGCGCTGCTTCTTCTGTCGCCATGAACTCTGTTCCTCTTCCGAGACCGCGTCGGGCCCTGTTGAAGCGCCGGGGGGCCCGACGCGCCGCTCAGCTACTTCCGGGTCGGCTTGCGGATGCCGCCGACGGCCCGCTTCGGGCCCTTGCGGGAGCGCGCGTTGGTGTGGGTGCGCTGACCGCGGACCGGCAGACCGAGGCGGTGACGGATGCCCTGGTAGGAGCCGATCTCGATCTTGCGCTTGATGTTGTTCGCCACCTCGCGCCGGAGGTCACCCTCGATGCGGTAGGCGTTCTCGATGTGGTGCCGCAGCCGCTGCGACCTCGTCGTCGGTGAGGTCGCGGACACGGGTGTCCGGTGAGACGTCGGTCGCGGCCAAGGTCTCCTCGGCTCGCGTCCGTCCGACGCCGTAGATGTAGGTCAGCGCGATGACGACCCGCTTCTCGCGGGGGATGTCGACGCCTGCGATACGTGCCATCGTGATAGCTCCTCCGTCAGCCCTGGCGCTGCTTGTGGCGTGGGTTCTCACAGATCACGCGCACGGCACCCTTGCGACGGATGATCTTGCACTTGTCGCACATCTTCTTCACGGAAGGGTGGACCTTCACGTCGTGCTCCTTCGGCGGTCTCGACGACCCGGGTGGTCGCTCGCGGTGCGGGGCCTGCCGTCTCGCGCCGGGCCGCTCGGCGGCCTCGCCCGTCAGGGCCGGCGCGCCGTCCCCGTGCCCGCGGGGTGGCGATCGGTCCGGCCCGATCGGGTGGAGGCGACGTTGGCGGGTGCGGCCGTGGTCGCTCGCCCGGCGATCGGCGGCGGTCGTGCGCGGTCACGCTGAGGCGTGTCGGCGTTACTTGTAGCGGTAGGTGATGCGACCGCGGGTCAGGTCGTAGGGCGAGAGCTCCACGACCACCTTGTCCCCCGGCAGGATCCGGATGTAGTGCATCCGCATCTTCCCGGAGATGTGCGCGAGCACGTTGTGCCCGTTCTCGAGCTCCACCCGGAACTGCGTGTTGGGGAGGGCCTCCGTGACGGTGCCCTCCACCTGGATGGACTCTTCCTTCTCGCTCACGCTCGCTCCGCGGTCGGTGCTGAGGCCACGGCGACCACCGGCGGTGGTCCAGCCGCCGCACCGAGCGCGCGCGACGGCGGCGAGTCGCAGGGGGTGGGACGTGGCGAAGCCCTGCAGGCACACATCACCCCGTGCAGGGGCTGCGCGGCAGGGCGCTCGGTGAGGGTACCCACCGGGCGGCCGGGGCCGGCAACCCGCGCTCCGCGCGCACGGCTCACGGGCGGTCGACGCGCTCCGACGCGGGCGTCGGACGGTCCCGGGTCAGGCGCGGTGCGGTCCCGCGTGCCGGGTCCGCGGGCTCGTCCGGACCGCGCGGTGAGCACGACCGGGCCGTCGTCGGTGATCGCGATGGTGTGCTCCCAGTGGGCCGACAGCGATCCGTCCGCGGTGACCACGGTCCAGCCGTCGTCGAGCGTCTCGGTCCGCTTCGCTGCCGAGGTTGAACATCGGCTCGACCGCGATGACCCACCCGGGCGTCAGCTTCGATCCCGCGCCCGCGCGTGCCGTAGTTCGGCACCGAGGGGTCCTCGTGCAGCGCGCGGCCGATGCCGTGGCCGACGTACTCGCGGACCACCCCGTAGCCGTGCTCGTCGGCCACCGCCTCGATGGCGGCGCCGACGTCACCGAGGCGGTTGCCGTCGACGCACCTGCGCGAGCCCGCGCCACAGCGCGTCGCGGGTCTCGGCGCACGAGCGCCGCGACCTCGGGGGCGACGGCGTCCTCGCCGCCGACGATCAGGGTCACGGCCGAGTCGCCGTGGAAGCCCGTCGACGATCGCGCCGCAGTCGATCGAGAGCACGCTGCCCTCGTCGAGCACCACGTCGTCCGACGGGATGCCGTGGACGATCTGGTGGTCGAGCGAGGTGCAGAGCGTGGCGGGGAAGCCGCGGTAGCCCTTGAACGACGGCACGGCGCCGTGCCCGCACGATGACCTCCTCGGCGATCGCGGTCGAGGTCGAGGGTCGACATCCCGGGGCGCAGGCGCGCCGCGACCTCCTCGTGCGCGGCGGCGACGACCGCCCCGGCGCGGGCCATGCGCGCGATCTCCTCGCGGGACTTGCGGATGATCACGGGCGCCTCAGGAGGCTCGGCGGGTCCGGCGACCTCGTCGAGGGTCGCCATCGCGCGGTCGGTCGACGTCGTCGACGGTGCCGACGGCCTCGACGCGGCGCAGCTGGCCGCGGCCGTCGTAGAAGGCGACGAGCGGTTCGGTCTGCTCGCGGTAGACCTCGAGCCGGTTGCGCACGACGTCCTCGCGGTCGTCGGCGCGCTGCTCGAGCTCACCGCCGCACGCGTCGCAGACGCCCGTCGGCCTGCGGCGGGTCGGACTCGAGCGTGGTAGATGCGCGCCGCAGCCCGGTGCAGGTGCGCCGGCCGGTCAGCCGCCGCACCACCTCGTCGTGGTCGACCACCAGCTCGAGCACCACGTCGAGCGGCGCGCCGCGCTCGACGAGCAGCGCGTCGAGCGCCTCGGCCTGCGGGACGGTGCGCGGGAAGCCGTCGAAGAGGAACCCGTCGGCGGCGTCCGGCTCGGCGAGCCGGTCGCCGACCATGCCGATGATGACCTCGTCGGGGACGAGGTCCCCGGCGTCCATGAACCGCTTGGCCTCGGTGCCGAGCTCGGTGCCCGCGCTGACGTTGGCGCGCAGGATGTCACCGGTGGAGATGTGCGGGACGCCGTAGGCGTCGACGATGCGGGCCGCCTGGGTGCCCTTGCCGGCGCCGGGGGGTCCGAGCAGGATGCGTTCGCACGTCGTGGCCCTTCGTCTGGTCGGCGGTCTCGTCCGGCTCCTGGCGGTGCGATCAGCTGATGAAGCCCTCGTAGTTGCGCTGCATCAGCTGCGACTCGATCTGCTTCATCGTCTCGAGGCCCACACCGACCATGATCAGCAGCGACACGCCGCCGAGCGGGAACGACGGGATGTCGCCGACGGCCAGGAAGATGAACGGGACCACCGAGATGGCGGCGAGGTAGAGCGAGCCCGGCAGCGTGATGCGCGTCAGGACCCGGTCGAGGTACTCGGCGGTCTGCCGGCCCGGGCCGGATGCCCGGGATGAAGCCGCCGTAGCGCTTCATGTTGTCGGCGACCTCGACCGGGTTGAACGCGATCGCGGTGTAGAAGTAGGCGAAGAAGATGGTCATCGCCGCGAAGACCGCGATGAAGACCCAGCTGCGCGGGTCCTCGAGGTAGGTCGTCGACGAAGTTCTGCACGCGCCGGATGCCCGACGATCTGGGCGAACAGGCCCGGCAGGTACAGCAGCGACGAGGCGAAGATGACCGGGATGACGCCGGACTGGTTGACCTTCAGCGGGATGTAGGTCGACTGCCCGCCGTAGCTGCGGCGGCCGACCTGGCGCCGGGCGTACTGCACCGGGATGCGGCGCTGGCCCTGCTCCATGAAGACGACGGCGACGCAGAGGAAGCGCACCGAGCAGCAGCAGCGCGCCGATCCACTCCCAGCCGCCGAACGGCGATCCGGCCTGCTTCTCGATCCGGACCTGCTGGAGCTGCGAGGGGAACTGGCTGATGATCGACACGAAGATCAGCAGCGACATGCCGTTGCCGACGCCGCGCTGGGTGATGAGCTCACCGAGCCACATGATCAGCGCCGTACCGGCCGTCAGCGTGATGACGATCAGCGACGACCGTGCCGGTGCCGCCGAGGACGACGTTCTCGCCGAAGGCGGTGCCGTTGCGCGCCAGGGTCACCAGGCCCGTGGCCTGCAGCAGCGCGAGCGCCGACGGTGACGTAGCGCGTGTACTGGGTGATCTTCTTGCGGCCCTGCTCACCCTCGCGCTGGAGCGCCTCGAGCTTGGGGATGACCACCGCGAGCAGCTGCATGATGATGCTGGCGGTGATGTACGGCATGATCCCGAGCGCGAAGACCGCCATCTGCTGCAGCGCGCCACCGGCGAACACGTTGACGATGCCGACGATGTTGGCGGCCTCACCGACACCGGTCGCCTGGCGCAGCAGGTCGACGTTCACGCCCGGGACGGGGATCCAGGCCCCGATGCGGTAGACGGCGATCATCGCCAGCGTGAACAGCAGCTTGCGCCGCAGGTCGGGGATCTTGAAGGCGTTGACGAACGCGCGGAGCATGGGGACCTCGTCGGCGCTGAGCCGGCGGGCCGGTCGGCGGCGCGTCGGCGGCGCTCGACGCCCCCGCGACCCGCCGCCGGTCCCGGCGGCCCCCGACGACCGGCCGAGGGCGTCGGGGGTGCGGAGGTAGCCCGTCAGCGGACGGTGCCCCCGGCGGCGGTGATCTTGTCGGCGGCGGTGGCCGAGATGGCGTCGACGTCGACGGTGAGCGCCTTGGACAGGTCCCCGTTGCCGAGCACCTTGACCGGGCCCTTCGTCGCTGACCAGGCCCTTGGCCCGCAGCGTCTCGGCGGTGACCTCGTCGCCGGCCTCGAAGGAGGCGTCGAGCTTGGCGACGTTGATGACGTTGAAGTACGACCTTGTTCGGGTTGTTGAACCCGGGCGCCTTCGGCTGGCGGCGGATCAGCGGCATCTGGCCGCCCTCGAAGCCGGCCGGCACGGTGCCGCGCGCGCCCGTGCCCTTGGTGCCGCGACCGGCGGTCTTGCCGCCCTTGCCGCGGTCACCACGACCGACGCGCTTCTTCTTGTGGGTGGAGCCCTCTGCGGGCTTCAGGTGATGGAGCTTCACGCGTCCACCTCCTCGAAGGTCACGAGGTGCGGCACCTTGCTGAGCATGCCGCGGATCTCGGGGCGGTCCGGCTGGGTCGACGGTGTGGCGGATGCGCTTGAGCCCGAGCGGACCGCACGGTGTCGCGCTGGTCCTGCGGGCGACCGATGACCGACCGGGTCTGGGTGATGCGCAGCGTCGTCTCGGCCATCAGTTGCACCTCCGCGCATGGTCTCGAGCATCGCCTTCGGGGCCACGTCCTCGACCGCCTTGTCGCGCAGCGTGGCGATCTGGTGCGCGGAGCGCTGGCTCCTGCAGCCCCGCGACGGTCGCGTGCACGACGTTGATCGGGTTGGCGGTGCCGAGCGACTTGGCCAGCAGGTCGCTGATGCCGGCCGCCTCGATGACGGCGCGGACCGGGCCACCGGCGATGACCCCGGTACCGGGGGCGGCGGGCTTGAGCATCACGCGACCGGCGCCGGCGCGGCCGACGACGGGGTGCACGATGGTGTTGCCGACCATGGGGACCTTGAAGAAGTTCTTCTTGGCCTCCTCGACGCCCTTCTGGATCGCCGACTGGACCTCCTTGGCCTTGCCGTGTCCGACGCCGACCATCCCCTTGCCGTCACCGACGACGACGAGGGCGGTGAACTGGAACCGTCGACCACCCTTGACGACCTTGGAGACGCGGTTGATGGCGACGACGCGCTCGTCGAACTGCTCCTGTCCTGCTACGACCGCCGCCACGCTGGTTGTCGCGGCCTCGGCCGCGGCCTGGGCCGCCGCCACCGCGGTTGTTGGGTCCTGCCATGATGAGACTCCTCGATGTCGCGCTCGCGCGTCAGAACTGCGAGACCGGCGTCGCGGGCACCCTCGGCGAGGGCGGCGACGCGACCGGCGTAGCGGTTGCCACCGCGGTCGAAGACCACGCTCGGTGATGCCCTGCTCGACGGCGCGTTCGCCGATGAGCTTGCCGACCTGGCGGGCGGCGTCGGTCTTGCCGCCGTCCTCGCTGGTCTCGATACCCGACTCGCGCGACGAAGCGGCGACGAGCGTGCGTCCCGTCGCGGTCGTCGATCAGCTGGGCGTAGATGTTGGTGTTGGAGCGGTAGACCGACAGACGCGGCTGCGTCGCGGTCCCGCGGATGGACTTGCGGCTGCGCTGGTGACGGCGCCGACGCGCCTCGCGCTTCTTGCTCGCCTGCATGGTGATCTCCTCGTCCCCGGTCGCGGGTGGTCCTCGTGCGTGCACCGGGGGCCGGGCTGGGTGTCGCCTGGCCGCGTCGCGGTGTCCACGAGCCCGGACCGGTCGGTCCGGGCGGCGGCACCGCCTCGCTGCCTCGCGTGGACGGTGGCACCGCTGGGTCGGTCGGGTGTGGACTAGCGCCCGGCGGCCTTGCCGGCCTTGCGGCGGATGATCTCGCCCTCGTACTTGATGCCCTTGCCCTTGTAGGGCTCGGGCGGACGGACCTTGCGGATGTTGGCGGCGACCTGGCCGACGAGCACCTTGTCGATGCCGCTGACCTCGATGCGGGTCGGCTGCGGGACGTTGAGCGAGATCCCGTCCGGGGCCTCGATGAGCACCGGGTGGCTGTAGCCGACCTGGAGCTCGACGTCGGAGCCCTTGGCGGCGGCGCGGTAGCCGACGCCGACCAGCTCGAGGTTCTTGGCGTACCCGGCGGTGACACCCTCGACCATGTTGGCGATAGGGTACGGACCAGGCCCCAGCGCGCACGGTGCATGCGCTCGGTGCCGGCCGGCGTGACCACGATGGCGCCGTCGTCGTCGGAGCTGAGCGAGACGCCCTCGGGCATGGTCCGCGTCAGCTCGCCCTTCGGGCCCTTCACCGTGACGGTGAGGCCGTCGAGCGAGACGTCGACACCGTCGGGGACGGGGACGGGGATCTTTCCGATGCGGGACATCGTCAGCTCCTCACCAGACGTAGGCGATGACCTCGCCGCCCACGCCAGCCTTGCGCGCGGTGCGGTCGGTCATCAGGCCGTCGTTGGTGGACAGGATCGCGACGCCGAGGCCGCCGAGCACGCGGGGGATCTCGTCCCGCTTGACGTAGACGCGCAGGCCCGGCTTCGAGATGCGGCGGAGGCCCGCGATGACGCGCTCGCGGTTCGGGCCGTACTTCATGGTCACGTGCAGCGTCGCCTGCGGCGAGGTGTCCTCGACGCGGTAGCCGGTGATGTAGCCCTCCTCCTCGAGGATGCGGGCCACGTTCACCTTGACCTTCGACGACGGCATGGAGGTCGCGTCGTGGTAGGCGATCGACGCGTTGCGGATACGCGTCAGCATGTCCGCCACGGGGTCGGTCATGGTCATGGGTTCATCTCCTCGGGGTTACCGGCACTGCGTCCGGCACTTCCCAGTCGTCAGTGCCTGGGGTTACCAGCTAGCCTTGCGGATGCCGGGGAGCTCGCCGGCGTGGGCCATCTCGCGGAAGCAGACGCGGCACAGCCGGAAGCGCTTGAAGACGGCGCGGGGTCGGCCGCAGCGCTCGCAGCGGGTGTAGTTCTGCACGCCGTACTTCGGCGCCGCGCTTGGTCTGGACGATCTTCGAGGTCTTGGCCATGTCAGCTCTCCTGGCCCTTGGCGAAGGGGAAGCCGTAGGCGGCGAGGAGGGCCTGGCCCTGCTCGTCGTTCTCGGCCGTGGTCACGACGGTGATGTCCATGCCGCGGACCGCGTCGATGTCGTCGTAGTCGATCTCGGGGAACACCAGCTGCTCGGTCAGCCCGAAGGTGAAGTTGCCGTTGCCGTCGAACTTGGCGTGGATGCCGCGGAAGTCACGGATGCGAGGCAGAGCGACCGACAGCAGCCGGTCGAGGAACTCCCACATGCGCGCACCGCGGAGGGTGACCTTGACGCCGATCGGCATGCCCTCGCGCAGCTTGAAGGCCGCGATCGACTTGCGGGCGCGGTTCACGCGCGGCTTCTGACCGGTGATGATGGTCAGGTCGCGGATGGCGCCCTCGAGCGCCTTGCTGTCGTTGACGGCCTCGCCGAGACCGACGTTGACGACGATCTTCTCGAAGCGCGGGACCTGCATCGCGTTGAGGCCGAGCTGCTCCTTGAGGGCGGGCGCGATCTCGTCGCGGTAGCGGACCTTCAGGCGCGGCTCAGCCGATGCGCTCGGCCTCGGGCGCTGGCGGTGGTGTCGGTGTCGCTCATGGTGGGGTTCCTCTGGGTGTCCGGTGACTCGTCCTCGCGGACCTCGTGGGTCGCGCGTGCGCCCTGGTCCCGGGCGTGCAGCGGCGGGCCTGCCGGCTCGGTGCGATCGGGTCGCCCGGGCTCGGGCGGTACTAGAACGTTGCGTCGCACTTCTTGCAGGCGCGGACCTTCGAGCGGCGGTCGCCCTCGGTCGCGTAGGTGAAGCCGACCCGGGTGGCGGCGTCGCACGAGGGGCAGACGGGCATCACGTTCGAGATGTGGACCGGAGCCTCGGTCTCGATGATGCCGCCCTCCTGGGCGCCACGGCCGGTCTGCTGGATGCGCTGGTGCTTCTTGACGTAGTTCACGCCCTCGACCAGCACGCGGTCGCGGTCGGTGTAGAGCTTCACGACGCGGCCGGTCTTGCCCGCGTCCTTGCCAGCGACGACGGCGACCTGGTCGTCCTTACGGATGCGTCGCATCACAGCACCTCCGGTGCGAGCGAGATGATCCGCATGAACTTGCCGTCGCGCAGCTCGCGCGCCACGGGGCCGAAGATGCGGGTTCCACGGGGCGTGCCGTCGGGGCGGACGATCACGCACGCGTTGTCGTCGAAGCGGACGTAGCTGCCGTCGGGGCGGCGACGTTCCTTGGAGGTGCGCACGACGACGCAGCGCACGACCTCGCCCTTCTTGACGTTGGAGGCCGGGATGGCGTTCTTGACCGTCCCGACGAACACGTCGCCGACGGAGGCGTAGCGCCGCCCGGACCCCCCGAGCACGCGGATGCACAGCACCTCACGAGCTCCGGAGTTGTCCGCGACCTTCAGCCGCGATTCCTGCTGGATCATCGTTCTTCCTGCTTCTTGGCGTCGGGAGTGCGCACCGAGGGGCGTCACCGCGAGGGGTCGGACAGCACCGTCCCCTCGCGGGTGGCTCACTTGGCGCGTTCGACGACGGACTGGAGGCGCCAGCGCTTCAGCTTGGAGATCGGCCGGGTCTCGACGATGCGGACCGTGTCGCCGACGCCGGCGTCGTTGGTCTCGTCGTGGACGTGGTACTTCTTGGAGACCTTCATCGACTTGCCGTAGAGCGGGTGCGTGGTGCGCCGCTCGACGCGGACGACGATGGTCTTGTCCTGGACGTCCGAGACGACCACGCCCTGCCGGACCTTGCGGCTGGTGCGCTCGGTCGGCGCCGCGTTGTTGTCGCTCATCGGGTGGTCTCCGCGTCGGCTGGTCAGGGCGACATCTCGCGCTCACGCATCACGGTGAGGACGCGGGCGACCTCGCGCTTGACCTGCTTGATCCGTCGGGGGTCGTCGAGCTGTCCGGTGACGATCTGGAACCGGAGGTTGAACAGCTCCTCCTTGCCCTCGGCCAGCTTCTGGCGCAGCTCGTCGTCCGGCAGCTCGCGGAGCTCGGCAGCGGTGCTCATTCGCCGCCCTCCTCTCGCTTCACGAACTTGGTCTTGACCGGCAGCTTGTGCGACGCCTTGCGCATCGCCTCGCGTGCCAGGTCCTCGTCGACGCCGGACAGCTCGAACATGATCCGGCCGGGCTTGACCGCCGCGACCCAGTGGTCGGGCGAGCCCTTGCCGGAACCCATGCGGGTCTCGAGCGGCTTCTTGGTGATGGACCGGTCCGGGAACAGCGTGATCCGGACCTTGCCGCCACGCTTGATCGCACGGGTGATGGCGATACGAGCGGACTCGATCTGCCGTGCGGTGATCCAGCCGGGCGTCGTGGCCATGAGGCCGTAGTCGCCGACGTAGACCTGCGTGTGGCCCTTGGACAGGCCCTTCAGCGGCCGCGGGCGGTGCTGCTTCCTGTGCTTGACGCGCTTCGGAGCCAGCATCAGCTGTCACCTTCCTTCGCCGCGTCGCCCTCGGCACCGTCGGTGGCGCGTCCTCCGCGGGTCCGCGGTGCCGCGGCGTCGCTGCGGCGGCCGGGGTCGCGGCCTCGTCGATGGGCGCGTCGGTCGGCGCGTTCACCTCGTTCGGCGCCTCGGGGGCGTCCTCGCCGGCGATCTGCTCGACCGGCATGGCGCCGGACTGGGGCGGTGCGGACTCGGTGGTGGCCGGGGTGTCGGCGCTCTTCGGGGTCTCGCCCGTCTCGGTCACGGTGGCCGGAGCCGGCGCGGGAGCGTTCGAGGCGTCCGCGGCCGGAGCGGCCGGGGTGCGGGGCTTGGAGCCGACGCCGGTCGCCTTCTTGGCGATCGAGGCGGCCTTGCGGGCGGACTTGCGGCGCGGACGGTCGTCGACCGGGCGGCCCTCGGCCAGCGCGCGGGCACGGTCCATGGCGCGCTGCCGCCTCGGCTTCCTCGCCGGAGCCGATCTGGTCACCGGTGTAGACCCAGACCTTGACGCCGATGCGGCCGAAGGTGGTCCGCGCCTCGTCGAAGCCGTAGTCGACCTTGGCCCGCAGGGTGTGCAGCGGGACGCGGCCCTCGCGGTACCACTCGGTCCGGCTCATCTCGGCGCCGCCGAGGCGACCCGACACCTGGATCCGGATGCCCTTGGCGCCGGCCTTCATCGCCGACTGGACCGCACGACGCATGGCGCGACGGAACGACACCCGACCGCGCAGCTGCTCGGCGACGTTGTAGGCGACGACCTGCGCGTCGAGCTCGGGGTTCTTGATCTCGATGATGTTGAGCTTGACCTTCTTGCCGGTCAGCTTCTCGAGACCACCGCGGATCGCGTCCGCCTCCGAACCGCGACGACCGATGACGATGCCGGGCCGCTGCGCCTGGACGCTGACCTCGACGTTGTCCCGGGTGCGGGTGATGTCGATGCGGGACACGCCGGCGTGACGCACGCGCTCACGGATGTGCTTGCGCACCCGGTCGTCCTCGTGGAGGTACGCGGCGTACTCCTTCTTGTCCGCGATCCACTTGGACTTCCAGTCGGTGGTGACGCCGAGGCGGAACCCGTAGGGGTTGACCTTCTGACCCATGTCTGATCCTTGTTTCCGAGTTCGTCGCCCGCCCCTTGCGAGGGCGAACGGGCGGGCGACGCCGCTCAGTCTTCCTCTGCGGGCGTGACCACGACGGTGATGTGGCTGGTCCGCTTCCGGATGCGGTAGGCCCGCCCGAGGGCGCGCGGCTGGTAGCGCTTGAGGGTCGGGCCCTCGTCGGCGAACGCGGCGTGCACGACCAGCTCGTCCGGGTCGAGCTCGTCGTTGTTCTCCGCGTTGGCGACCGCCGAGTTCAGGACCTTCAGCAGCGGCTTGGCGGCCGCGACCTTCTCGCTGAACTGCAGCACGCGCTGCGCCTCACCGACGGGCATGCCGACGATGAGGGGGGTGAGCTGGCGGACCTTGTACGGCGAGACGCGCACGTACTTGGCGGTCGCCTTGACCTTGGTGATCACGTTGGGACTCCTGGAGCGTCGCGTCCCGTGGCGGCGGCTCTAGCGCCGCTTCTTGGCGGCCTGCTTCTCGCCGGCGCCGCCCCACTTGATGGCGCGGGTGGGGGCGAACTCGCCGAGCTTGTGGCCGACCATCGACTCGGTGACGTAGACGGGCACGTGCTTCTGCCCGTCGTGCACGGCGATCGGTGTGGCCGACCATCTCGGGGAAGATGGTGGAACGTCGCGACCACGTCTTGATGACGCGCTTCTCGCCCTTCTCGTTCTGGGCGTCCACCTTCTTCATGAGGTGGTCGTCGACGAAGGGGCCCTTCTTCAGGCTGCGGGGCATAGGTCAGCGCCTCCGGTTCTTGCCGCGACGGCGGATGATGTACTGGTCGGACGCCTTGGACTTGCGGGTGCGGCGCTCGGGGTTGCCCCACGGGTCGACGGGGTGTCGACCACCGGAGGTCTTGCCCTCACCACCACCGAGGGGGTGGTCGACCGGGTTCATGGCGACACCGCGGGTCTGCGGACGCACGCCCTTCCAGCGGGTGCGACCGGCCTTGCCGAGCTTGATCAGCTCGTGCTCCTCGTTGCCGACCGAGCCGATGGTGGCGCGGCAGCGGGCATCGACCAGCCGGATCTCGCCGGAGGGCAGCCGCAGCGCGGCCTTCTTGCCCTCCTTGGCGAGCAGCTGGATCGCGGTCCCGGCCGAGCGGCCCATCTTGGCGCCGCCACCCGGTCGCAGCTCCACCGCGTGGATGGTGGTACCGACCGGGATGTTGCTCAGCGGCAGGGCGTTGCCGACCTTGATGTCGGCGGTGGGACCCGACTCGACCAGCTGCCCGACCTTCAGGTTGCGCGGCGCGAGGATGTAGCGCTTCTCGCCGTCGTGGTAGTGCAGCAGGGCGATGCGCGCGGACCGGTTCGGGTCGTACTCCACGGCGGCGACCGTCGCGGGGACCCCGTCCTTGTTGCGACGGAAGTCGATGATCCGGTACTTGCGCTTGTGGCCCCCGCCGCGGTGACGGCTGGTGATGCGGCCGTGCACGTTGCGGCCCGCCTTCTTGGGCAGCGGCGCCAGCAGCGACTTCTCCGGGGTGTCCCGGGTGATGGTGTCGAAGGCGCTGACGGACGCACCGCGCCGCGCGGGCGAGGTGGGCTTGAACTTGCGGATGGCCATGAGGGTGCCTCGTGGTCCTGGTCGAGCGGCCGGTCTACAGGCCGGCGTCGAACAGCTCGATCTCGTCACCGGGGGCGAGCGTCACGATGGCGCGCTTGGTGTCGGCGCGCTTGCCCACGATCAGTCCGCGGCGCTTGCGCTTGCCGGCGCGGTTGAGCGTGTTCACACCCGTGACGCGGACGTCGAAGATCGTCTCGATCGCCTGCTTGATCTCGGTCTTGTTCGAACGCGGGTCGACGACGAAGGTGTACTTGCCCTCGTCGAGCAGCCCGTAGGTCTTCTCGGAGATCACCGGGCGGAGGATGATGTCGCGGGGGTCCTTCACTTGGCGACCTCCTCTTGCTGCTCGTCGGTCGGCGTGCTGGTGCGCCGGCCGGTGCCGATCAGCTCGAGCGCGGCCTCGTCGAACACGACCACGTCGCTGCGCAGCACGTCGTAGGTGTTGAGCTGGTCGACGGTCAGCGTGTGGACCGTCTGCAGGTTGCGGAACGACCGCAGCGTCGGCTGGTGCAGGTCACCGAGGACCACGAGGACGCGCTTGACGTCCGCGTGACCGAGGGCGGCCAGCGCCGCGACGGCGTCGCGGGTCTTCGGGGCGTCGAAGGCCAGGTCGCGGACGACCGTGATCGCACCGAGGTTGGCGCGGTCGGTCAGCGCCGAACGCAGCGCCGCTCGCTTGACCTTCTTGTTGACCCGGACGCGCCCAGTTGGAGGGGGTGCGCCCGTGGGCGACACCACCGCCGACCCACTGCGGGGAGCGGATCGAGCCCTGACGGGCGCGGCCGGTGCCCTTCTGGCGGAAGGGCTTGGCCCCACCGCCGGCGACCTCGGCGCGGGTCTTGGTCTTGTGGGTGCCCTGGCGTGCCGCCGCGAGCTGCGCGGTGACGACCTGGTGCATCACCGGGACGTTGACCTTGGCGTCGAACCACTCGGCCGGCAGGTCGATGGTGCCGACCTTCGAGCCCTGGAGGTCCGTGACATCGATCGTCGTGGTCATCAGCTCTCACCACCCGTGGTCGCAGGCACGCGTGCCTTGACGCCGCTGCGGATCAGCACCACGGAGCCGTCGGGGCCGGGGACGGCGCCCGAGACCAGCAGCAGGTCCGTGCTCGGTGTCGGTCGACACCACCTTGAGGTTCTGGATGGTGACGCGCTCGCCACCCATGCGACCGGCCATCCGCGTGCCCTTGAAGGTGCGGCCGGGGGTCGCGCAGGCACCGACGGCGCCCGGGTGACGGTTCTTCTTCTTGATGCCGTGCCCGTCGCCCATGCCGCGGAAGTTGTGCCGCTTCATGACGCCGGCGTAGCCCTTGCCCTTGCTGGTCCCGGTCACGTCGATGACCTCGCCGGCGGCGAAGGCGTCGACGGTGACGGTCGAGCCGAGCTCGGGCAGCTCGTCACCGTCGGCGAGCCGGAGCTCGACGAGGACCTTGGCCGTGTCGATCCCCGCCTTGGCGAGGTGACCGGCGGCCGGCTTGTTGACGTGCTTCTTGGTGCCGTAGGCGAGCTGGACGGCGGTGTAGCCGTCCGTCTCGGGGGTCTTCAGCTGGGTGACCGTGCACGGGCCTGCCTGCACCACGGTCACGGGCACGACGCGCTGTTCGTCGTCGAACACCTGCGTCATGCCGAGCTTCACCCCAAGGATGCCCTTGGAAGCCATCGTCGTTCCCTTCATCGATCTTCGCGTCGTGTCGCGCGCTCACCGGTGGTGCCGGTCGGCCCGGCGCCCGGGTGGGGCGGGGTCGCTGCCCCGCAGGGGGCGCAGCGGTGTCAGAGCTTGATCTCGATGTCGACGCCCGCCGGCAGCGACAGGCCCATCAGCTTGTCGATGGTCTTCTGCGTCGGCTGGTGGATGTCGATCAGACGCTTGTGCGTGCGCATCTCGAAGTGCTCGCGCGAGTCCTTGTACTTGTGGGGCGAACGGATGACGCACCACACGTTGCGCTCGGTCGGCAGCGGGACCGGTCCGGTGACGTGCGCCCCGGTGGCCTCGACGGTGTCCACGATCTCGCGCGCGGACTTGTCGAGGACCTCGTGGTCGTACGCCTTGAGGCGGATGCGGATCTTCTGATCGGCCATGTCTCTCTTCTTCGCTCTCTTGTCGGGTCGGACCGTGGTTCCGCGGCGGGCGGACGGCTCGAGACGCGACTAGGTCAGTCGGTGATCTTGGTGACGCGGCCAGCACCCACGGTGCGGCCACCCTCACGGATGGCGAACTTCAGACCCTCGTCCATCGCGATCGGCTGGATCAACTCCACCGACATCTCGGTGTTGTCACCCGGCATCACCATCTCCACACCATCAGGCAACGTGACCGCACCGGTCACATCCGTGGTCCGGAAGTAGAACTGCGGCCGGTAGTTGTTGAAGAACGGCGTGTGACGACCACCCTCCTCCTTCGACAGCACGTACACCTGCGCCTCGAAGGTCGTGTGCGGCGTGATCGAACCCGGAGCCGCCAGCACCTGACCGCGCTCGACCTCCTCCTTCTTGGTCCCACGCAAGCAACACACCCACGTTGTCACCCGCCATGCCCTCATCGAGCAACTTGCGGAACATCTCCACACCCGTGACCGTCGTCGACGTGGTGTCCTTCAGACCGATGATCTCGATGGTGTCACCCACGTTGACCTTGCCACCCTCGATCCGGCCCGTCGACCACCGTCCCACGACCCGTGATCGAGAACACATCCTCGATCGGCATGATGAACGGCTTGTCCAACGCCCGCTCCGGCTCCTCGAAGAACTCATCCACCGTGCTCATCAACTCGAGCACCTTGGACTCCCACTCCTCATCACCCTCCAGCGCCTTGAGCGCCGACACCCGCACGATCGGCGTGTCCGCATCGAACTCGTAGGACTCCAGCAGCTCGGAGACCTCCATCTCCACCAGCTCCAACAGCTCCTCATCATCGACCATGTCGCACTTGTTCAGCGCCACGATCAACTTCGGCACACCCACCTGACGCGCCAGCAGCACGTGCTCACGCGTCTGCGGCATCGGACCATCCGTCGCGGACACCACCAAGATCGCGCCATCCATCTGCGCCGCACCCGTGATCATGTTCTTGACGTAATCCGCGTGACCCGGCGCATCCACGTGCGCGTAGTGCCGGTTATCGGTCTCGTACTCCACGTGCGAGACGTTGATCGTGATCCCCCGCTCACGCTCCTCCGGCGCCTTGTCGATCGCATCGAACGCCATCGACTGCACGTTCGGGTTGTGCTTGGCCAACACGTTCGTGATCGCCGCCGTCAACGTCGTCTTCCCGTGATCGACGTGACCGATCGTGCCGATGTTCATGTGCGGCTTGTTCCGCTCGAACTTCTCCTTGGCCATCTCGGGCCCTCCTTGAGGTGTCGCGCGCCGGCGTCGGCGGGGGTGGGACGAAGCTCGCTTCGTCGCGGCGGTTGTTCTTGACCTGGCAGTCGATCTTGGTCTTGGGGGGCGCTCGGGGGCGCGAGCCCCCCGAGGGATCTACTCGCCGCGGACCTTCGCGACGATCTCCTCCTGGATGTTGGACGGCGCCGGCTCGTAGGCACCGAACTGCATCGTGTAGCTGGCGCGGCCCTGGGTCGCGGAGCGCAGGTCGGTGGAGTAGCCGAACATCTCCGACAGCGGGACACGGGCCTTGACCACGAGCGCGTTCCCGCGCTGCTCCTGGCCCTGGATCATCCCGCGACGGCTGGAGAGGTCGCCCATCACGTCACCGAGGTAGTCGTCGGGGGTGACGACCTCGACGTCCATGACCGGCTCGAGCAGCTGGATGCCGGCCTTGCGGGCGGCCTCCTTGATGGCCATGGAGCCGGCGATCTTGAACGCCATCTCCGAGGAGTCGACGTCGTGGTAGCTGCCGTCGACGAGGGTGACACGGACGTCGACCATCGGGTAGCCGGCGAGGATGCCGGAGCCCATGGCTTCCTGGATGCCGGCGGTCGACCGACCCGATGTACTCCTTGGGGATGGAGCCACCGACGGTCTTGTTCTCGAAGTGGTAGAAGTCGTCGGCCTCGAGCTCGAGCTCGGCCTTCATCTCCTCGGTCAACGGTTCGACGTCGATGACGACGTGGCCGTACTGACCGCGACCACCGCTCTGGCGCGCGTACTTGAGGTCGACCTTCTCGACGCGCTTCTTGACCATCTCGCGGTAGGCGACCTGCGGACGCCCGACGTTGGCCTCGACCTTGAACTCACGCATGAGCCGGTCGACGATGATCTCGAGGTGGAGCTCGCCCTGCCCACCGATGAGGACCTGGCCGGTCTCCTCGTCGGTCTTGACGCGGAAGGACGGGTCCTCCTCGGCCAGCTTCTGGAGCGCGCTGGAGAGCTTGTCCTGGTCGGTCTTGGTCTTCGGCTCGATCGCGATCTCGATGACCGGCTTCGGGAACTCCATCCGCTCGAGGATGATCGGCGCCTCGGTGGTGGTGATGGTGTCACCGGTGGTCGTGTCCTTGAGGCCCGCCAGCGCGACGATGTCGCCGGTCATGCATGCGTCGACGTCCTCGCGGGAGTTGGCGTGCATCTGGAGCATGCGACCGACGCGCTGCTTGGCGTCCTTGGTGACGTTGACGACCTGCGACCCGGTCTCGAGCGTCCCCGAGTAGACGCGGGCGAAGGTCAGGGTGCCGACGTAGGGGTCGGTCATGACCTTGAACGCGAGCGCCGAGAACGGCGCGTCGTCGGAGGCTTCGCGGGTGTCCGGGTCACCGCGTCTTGGGGTTGACACCCTTGACCGGGGGCACGTCGAGCGGCGAGGGCAGGTAGTCGACGATGGCGTCGAGCAGGGTCTGGACGCCCTTGTTCTTGAACGACGAGCCACAGAAGACCGGCACGACCTGGTTGTTGAGGACGGCCTTGCGCAGGCCCGCCTTGAGTCTGCTCGACCGTGAGCTCGCCGTGCTCGAAGAAGTGCTCGAGCAGGTCCTCGTCGGTCTCGGCGACCTTCTCCATCAGCTCGGCGCGGTAGATCTCGGCGTCCGACTTGAGGTCCTCGGGGACCTCGATCTCGTGGAAGGAAGCGCCGAGGTCGTCGCCCTCCCAGACGATGCCCTTCATCTCGACCAGGTCGACCACGCCCTGCAGGTCGCTCTCGAGGCCGATCGGGATCTGGGCGCGGACGGCGTTCGGGGTCAGCCGGTCCTTGATGGAGTCGAAGGAGTAGTCGAACGACGCACCGGTGCGGTCGAGCTTGTTGACGAAGCAGATGCGCGGGACGCCGTACTTGTCGGCCTGCCGCCACACCGTCTCGGACTGCGGCTCGACACCGGCGACGCCGTCGAACACCGTGACCGCACCGTCGAGCACGCGCAGGGAACGTTCGACCTCGATGGTGAAGTCGACGTGGCCCGGCGTGTCGATGATGTTGATGGTCGTCTCGTGCCACTTGGTGGTCGTGGCCGCCGACGTGATGGTGATGCCGCGCTCCTGCTCCTGCTCCATCCAGTCCATCGTGGCAGCGCCATCGTGGACCTCACCGATCTTGTAGGTACGACCGGTGTAGAACAGGATGCGTTCGGTGGTGGTGGTCTTGCCCGCGTCGATGTGGGCCATGATCCCGATGTTGCGGAGCTGGTCCAGCTTCACGGTCCGCTTGACGGCCATCTCGGTGCTTTCCTCGCGGTGTCTGAGTGGATCGGAGCGCCCTGCCGTGTCGGCGCGAGCGCTCCGTGGGGTCGGCCCGACCGTGACGGTCGCGGCCGGGGTGTCACCAGCGGTAGTGGGCGAAGGCGCGGTTGGCCTCGGCCATCTTGTGGGTGTCCTCGCGACGCTTGACCGCCGCACCGACACCGTTGGAGGCGTCGAGCAGCTCGCCGGCGAGGCGCTCGCCCATGGTGTGCTCACGGCGGATCCGGGCGTACCCGACGACCCAGCGCAGGGCCAGGGTGGTCGAGCGCGACGGACGGACCTCGATCGGCACCTGGTAGGTGGCGCCACCGACGCGGCGGGACTTGACCTCGAGCTGCGGCTTGACGTTGTCGATCGCGCGCTTGAGGACGCTGATCGGGTCGCCGCCCTGGGTGCGGTTGCCGATGTTGGCGAGGGCGTCGTAGACGATCGCCTCGGCGATCGACCGCTTGCCGTCGCGCATGACGCGGTTGATCAGCTGGGTCACGAGCGCCGAGCCGTACTTGGCGTCCGGGCTGGACCTTGCGACGGCCGGGGGAACCCTTGCGAGGCATATCAGCTGTCCTTCTTCACGCCGTAGCGGGAGCGCGCTTGCTTGCGGTCGCGGACCGGTGCGGCGTCGAGGGAGCCGCGGATGACCTTGTAACGGACACCCGGCAGGTCCTTCACACGACCACCACGCACGAGCACGATGGAGTGCTCCTGCAGGTTGTGACCCTCACCGGGGATGTAGGCCGTGACCTCGATCCCGGACGAGAGCTTGACGCGGCAGACCTTGCGGAGCGCCGAGTTCGGCTTCTTGGGGGTGGTGGTGTAGACGCGCGTGCAGACGCCGCGGCGCTGGGGCGAACCCTTGAGCGCGAGCGTCTTGTTCTTCTTGGCCTTCGACTGACGGCCGTTGCGCACCAGCTGCTGGATGGTGGGCATCCTGGGGTTCTCCGTCGGGTCGCCTCGTGCGCGGGGCGCGAGATCTGGGGTGGCGGCCCGCCTGGGCGAGCTGACGCGCGCGGACGCGCGTCGGTGCGTATCGGGCGGGTTCGGTGACGGCGGGGCCCCGAGGGCCGCCGGCGCCTCACCCCGGAGGGCGGAGCGCGGGACCGCGTCGAGCGGGTCCCACCGGGCGGCTCGGTCCGACCCACGGGGTCGGGCGTTCCGCCTCTGGTGAACGGTCCGGGGTGCAGCGCGCGCGGGTTCTGCGCGAGATCCTCGAGCGAGAGGTGGCGCGGGAGCGCCCGGACCGCGCCACGGCGAGGCCGCAGCGCAGGGGCGGGACGGTACCGACGGTGCGCGCGGACTGTCAAACGGCCCGGTGCCGCCGCACGCCGATCCGGGCGTCGACGCACGGGCGAGGGGTCGCGCCGGACGCGCGACCCCACGCCATCGGCGTCCGTCCGAGTGGCCAGCCGCCGGACGGCGCGGCCCCTCGTCGGACACGCGTCGTCGAGGCCGGCGTCGCCGGCTCCATCCGTCGCACACCGCCGTCGTCCACGCGCCGTCGTCACATGCCGCCGTCGATGCGCGCCGTCGTCGGCGGGTCCTCGGTGGTCGGTGTCCGTCGGTGTCGTCGGTGGTCGCCGTCGTCGGCGCACGCGGCGGCGCCGAGCGCGAGCGCGCCGGCGGCGACGAGCGCGGCGGAGGAGCGGCGGAAGGAACGGAGCGTGGTCATGTGGTGGTCTCCTGAGAAGTCGGGAGTTGGGAGTTCGGTTCGAACCAGCAGAGGACGGTAGAGGTCGCGTGCGGCGGCCGACCCCGGCCCTGCGGCGGGGTCGGCGGCGGCGAACGGCCACCGGCGGACGTCCAGGTGGTGGTCCCCCGGCCGGGTCGCCGGGGCCGGGTGCCGGCGGCCGGCCGGGGCCGACAGCGGCACCACGAGGCGGCGAGGGGGGCCGGCCAGCAACGAGCGGAGGGGCGCCCGATCGGGCGCCCCTCCGTGTGTCCGCTGCCGGCCTACTGCCGGCCGGTGCGGCTCACTGACTGCTGCGCGTCGCCCGGGAAGTCCTCGAACCCCCAGCCGCCGTCGAAGCCCCACGACCCGTCGCCCTCGTAGGACTCGGTCGAGGCCAGGAACTCGGCGATGTCCGCCGGCAGCGCCTGCTCGGGCAGCTCGGTGTGGCCCACCTGGATCCGGCTGTAGTCGGCCACGCCCGTCCCGGCGGGGATCAGCTTGCCGATGATGACGTTCTCCTTGAGGCCGACCAGCGGGTCCGTGGCGGACTCGAGCGCCGCCTCGGTGAGCACGCGGGTGGTCTCCTGGAAGGAGGCCGCCGACAGCCACGAGTCGGTCGCGAGCGACGCCTTGGTGATGCCCATGAGCATCTGACGACCGGCCGCGGGCTGGCCACCCTCGGCGAGCACCCGGTCGTTCTCCTTCTTGAACTTCACCCGGTCGATGTTGTCGCCCGGCAGGAAGGTCGCGTCACCCGGCGTCGACCACGTTCACCCGGCGGAACATCTGCCGGACGATCAGCTCGACGTGCTTGTCGTGGATCGGCACGCCCTGGAGCGGTAGACCTCCTGCACCTCCTGGACCAGGTGCAGCTGCGCGGCGCGGACACCGAGCACCTCGAGCAGCTCGTGCGGGTCGATCGCGCCGAGGGTGAGCTGCTGGCCGACCTCGACGTCGACGCCGTCGGCGACCTCGATGGAGCCGTCGTCGGAGCGGAACAGGCGCGCACCGCGGGGCAGCTCGTGCTCGTCGACCTGGTCGCGCGCACCCGAGATGGTCAGGACCCGGCCGCCGTCGGTCTCCTCGATCGAGACGCGCCCGGAGATGCGGGCGATCTCGGCCTTGCCCTTGCGGGCTGCGGGCCTCGAACAGCTCGACGACACGCGGCAGACCCTGGGTGATGTCGTCGGCCGACGCCACACCACCGGTGTGGAAGGTGCGCATCGTCAGCTGGGTCCCCGGCTCACCGATGGACTGGGCGGCGATGATGCCGACCGCCTCGCCCATGTCGACCATCGCCCCGTTGGCGAGCATCTCGCCGTAGCAGGCGCGGCAGACGCCGATCTCGGTGTCGCAGGCCAGCACCGACCGGATGACGACCTCGCGGTCGGCGTCGGTCGCGGTGCGTGTCGAGCGGCTCGAGCGGTCTCGGGGTGCGAGCCCCTTGACCAGCGCGTTGCGCAGACGACGGACCTCGACGTCGGCGATGGGGCTGCCGGCGGCGAGGAGGACCTCGTCGGAGCCCGGGAAGGTGACGTCCTGGGCCAGGACGCGGCCGTAGAGGGTCTGCGAGTCGTGCTCACCGACCACGGCGGTCAGACCGCGGGTCGGTCCCGCAGTCCTCCTCGCGGATGATCAGGTCCTGCGAGACGTCCACCAGACGACGGGTCAGGTACCCCGAGTCGGCGGTACGCAGCGCCGTGTCGGCCAGGCCCTTGCGGGCACCGTGCGTCGCGATGAAGTACTCGAGGACCGACAGCCCCTCGCGGTAGTTCGACTTGATCGGCCGCGGGATGATCTCACCCTTCGGGTTGGCCACGAGCCCACGCATGGCGGCGATCTGCCGCAGCTGGGTCATGTTCCCTCGGGCACCCGAGTTGGCCATCATGAAGAACGGGTTGGTCGGCGCGAAGGAGCTCTCCATCGCGTCGGCGACCTTGTTGGTCGCCTCGGTCCAGATCTCGATCAGCTCCTGGCGCCGCTCGGAGTCGGTGATGACCCCGCGCGAGAACTGCTTCTCGATCTTGGCGGCGCGGTCCTCGGACGCAGCGATGACCTCGGCCTTGATGGCCGGCGTCTCGACGTCGGAGATGGCGATGGTGACGCCCGCCTTGGTGGCGTAGCGGTAGCCGAGGTCCTTCATCGCGTCGAGGACCTCGACGACCTGCCAGCGCGGGAAGACGTCGGAGCACTTGTTGACGATGTCGCCGGCGCCCTTCTTGGTGACGACCTCGTTGGCGAAGGGGTAGTCCTCGGGCAGCACCTCGTTGAAGATGGCGCGACCGGCCGTGGTGACGATGCGCACCGGGGTGCGGTCGGCACGGGCGGCCTCCCACGCCTCGTCGTCCTCGCGGTAGGCCGCGGGACGGTCCTCGGGCGCGAGCTGCTTGCCACGCAGGCGCAGGACGATCGCGTCCTGCATCGTGCAGGCCTTCGCTCGTCGAGCGCCCGCTCGATCTCGCCGACGTTGCCGAAGATCGGCAGGCCGGACGGGTCGCGGTCCGCGGTGGTGTCCGCCTCGGAGTAGGTCAGCCAGTAGATGCCGAGCACCATGTCCTGGGTCGGCGACGCGATCGGACGACCGGTCGCCGGCGACAGGATGTTGTTCGGGGCGAGCATCAGGATGCGCGCCTCGGCCTGCGCCTCGGCGGACAGCGGCAGGTGGACCGCCATCTGGTCGCCGTCGAAGTCGGCGTTGAAGGCGGTGCAGACCAGCGGGTGCAGCTGGATGGCCTTGCCCTCGACCAGCGTCGGCATGAACGCCTGGATGCCGAGGCGGTGCAGGGTCGGCGCGCGGTTGAGCATCACCGGGTGGTCGGCGATGACCTCCTCGAGCACGTCCCAGACCTGGGCACGCGAGCGCTCGACCATCCGCTTCGCGCTCTTGATGTTCTGCGCGTAGTTGAGGTCGACGAGGCGCTTCATGACGAACGGCTTGAACAGCTCGAGCGCCATCTGCTTGGGCAGGCCGCACTGGTGCATGCGCAGCTGCGGACCGACCACGATGACGGAACGACCCGAGTAGTCGACGCGCTTGCCGAGCAGGTTCTGGCGGAACCGGCCCTGCTTGCCCTTGAGCATGTCGGAGAGCGACTTGAGCGGACGGTTGCCCGGCCCGGTCACCGGACGGCCGCGGCGGCCGTTGTCGAACAGCGCGTCGACGGCCTCCTGCAGCATCCGCTTCTCGTTGTTGACGATGATCTCGGGCGCACCGAGGTCGAGCAGACGCTTCAACCGGTTGTTGCGGTTGATGACGCGGCGGTACAGGTCGTTGAGGTCGGAGGTCGCGAAGCGGCCACCGTCGAGCTGCACCATCGGACGCAGGTCCGGCGGGATGACCGGGATGGCCTCGAGCACCATCGCGGCGGGGTTGTTGCCGGTCTTGCGCAGGGCGTCGACGACCTTCAGACGCTTGGTCGCGCGCTGCTTCTTCTGGCCCTTGCCCTCGGTGATGGTGGTGCGCAGCTCGGCGTTCTCGGCGTCGAGGTCGATCGACTCGAGCAGGTCACGGATCGCCTCCGCGCCCATGCCACCGGTGAAGTAGTCGCCGAACCGGTCACGCATGTCGCGGTAGACCAGCTCCTCGGCGATCAGCTGCTTGACCGAGAGCTTCTTGAACGTGTCGAGGACCTTGTCGAGGTGCTCGAGCTCGTTGTTGGCGCGGACCGAGACGCTCTTGAGCTGCTTCTCGATCTCCTTGCGTTCCTTCTTGACCACGTCGGGCTTGGCGCCCTCGGCCTCGAGCTCGGCGAGCGTCGCCTCGAGCTGCTGCGAGCAGCTCGGTGCGGTCGAGCTCGAGCTGCTTCTCGATCTCGATCTTCTCGAGGCGCAGCTCCTCCTCGAGCTCGGGCAGCGCGTCGTGGCGCTTGTCCGCGTCGACGGAGGTGACGACGTAGGCCGCGAAGTAGATGACCTTCTCGAGGTCCTTCGGGGACATGTCGAGCAGGTAGCCGAGGCGCGACGGCACGCCCTTGAGGTACCAGATGTGGGTCACGGGAGCGGCGAGCTCGATGTGGCCCATCCGCTCGCGACGCACCTTGGCGCGGGTGACCTCGACGCCGCAGCGCTCGCAGATGATGCCCTTGAAGCGCACGCGCTTGTACTTGCCGCAGTAGCACTCCCAGTCCCGCGTGGGACCGAAGATCTTCTCGCAGAACAGCCCATCCTTCTCGGGCTTGAGCGTGCGGTAGTTGATGGTCTCCGGCTTCTTGACCTCGCCGTTGGACCACATGCGGATCTGGTGGGCCTCCGCGAGCGTGATGCGAAGGCTGTCGAAGTGGTTCACGTCCAGCACGGACGCCCTCCCTACTTCATCTCCCCCGCCCCCGTACTGCGGGGGACGAGGTGCGGACCCGGAGATCCGCGGGGGTCTGATGGTCACCGCCTGAGGGGCGGGGTAGCTGCTGGGCGCCGGGGTCGGCCCGTAGCGACTCTGTGGGTTCGAGAAGCGAGGGCGGACCGCGGCGACCAGCAGCGGGGGTAGCGCGTCAGGCCTCGGCGGTCGGACGCTCCGGTCGGGAGAGGTCGATGCCGAGCGCCTCGGCGGCGCGGAACGCGTCGTCCTCGGAGTCGCGCAGCTCGATCTCGTCGCCGGCGGCGTTCAGGACCTCGACGTTGAGGCTGAGCGCCTGCATCTCCTTGACCAGGACCCGGAAGGACTCCGGGATGCCGGGCTCGGGGATGTTGTCGCCCTTGACGATCGCCTCGTAGACCTTGACGCGGCCGATGGTGTCGTCGGACTTGATCGTCAGCAGCTCCTGCAGGGCGTAGGAGGCGCCGTAGGCCTCGAGGGCCCACACCTCCATCTCGCCGAAGCGCTGCCCACCGAACTGGGCCTTCCCGCCGAGGGGCTGCTGGGTGATCATCGAGTAGGGGCCGGTCGAACGGGCGTGGATCTTGTCGTCGACGAGGTGGTGGAGCTTGAGGACGTACATGTAGCCGACGGTGACCGGCGCCTCGACCGGCTCGCCGGTCCGGCCCTCGTAGACGGTCGCCTTGCCGTCCTCGCCGACCAGCCGCACGCCCGACTCGGACGGGTTGCCGGCCTGCGAGCAGCTCGATGAGCTCCTCCTCGCGGCAGCCGTCGAAGACCGGGGTGGCGAAGTTGACCGGACCCGCGACCGACAGCATCTCGTCGCCCCAGCCCACGCGGTCGAACCACTCGGGCTTGGTCTCGAAGTGCCAGCCGTTGGCGGCCGCCCAGCCGAGGTGGGTCTCGAGGACCTGCCCGACGTTCATGCGGGACGGCACACCGAGCGGGTTCAGCACGATGTCGACCGGGGTCCCGTCCTCGAGGAACGGCATGTCCTCGAGCGGGAGGATCTTGGAGATGACGCCCTTGTTGCCGTGGCGGCCGGCGAGCTTGTCGCCCTCGGAGATCTTGCGACTTCTTGGCGATGAAGATGCGGACCATGTCGTTGACGCCCGGCTGCAGGTCGTCGCCGTCCGCGCGCGAGAAGCGCTGGACGCCGATGACGATGCCGCGGTCACCGTGGGGCACCTTCAGCGAGGTGTCGCGCACCTCGCGCGCCTTCTCACCGAAGATCGCGCGGAGCAGGCGCTCCTCGGGGGTCAGCTCGGTCTCACCCTTCGGGGTGACCTTGCCGACGAGGATGTCGCCCGGCTGGACCTCGGCCCCGATGCGGATGATGCCCTCCTCGTCGAGGTTGGCGAGCACCTCCTCGGAGACGTTCGGGATGTCGCGGGTGATCTCCTCGGGACCGAGCTTGGTCTCGCGAGCGTCGACCTCGAGCTGCTCGATGTGGATCGAGGTCAGCACGTCCTCGCGGACGAGCCGCTCGGAGAGGATGATCGCGTCCTCGAAGTTGTAACCCTCCCAGGACATGAAGGCGACGAGCAGGTTGCGGCCGAGCGCGAGCTCGCCGGCGTCGGTCGACGGACCGTCGGCGAGGACGTCGCCGACCTCGACCCGCTGCCCCTCGGTCACCACGGGCCGCTGGTTGATGCAGCTGCCCTGGTTGGAGCGCTTGAACTTGGTGAGGTAGTAGCGGTCGATCTCGTCGTCGTCGGTGCGGACCACGAGGTGGTCGCTGGCGACCTCGACGAGCACGCCCGCCGCGCGTCGCGATGACCACGTCACCGGCGTCGCGGGCGGCCTTGCCCTCGATGCCGGTGCCGACGTACGGCGCCTCGGCCCGCAGCAGCGGGACCGCCTGGCGCTGCATGTTGGCGCCCATGAGGGCGCGGTTGGCGTCGTCGTGCTCGAGGAAGGGGATCAGCGCGGCCGAGATGGACACCGCCTGGCGCGGCGAGACGTCCATGTAGTCGACGTGCGTCCGGCGCGACCTCGCGGACCTCGCCGCCCTTGGCGCGCACGAGCACGAGGTCGTTGACGTAGCGCCCGTCGTCGTCGAGCGGCGCGTTGGCCTGCGCGACGACGTAGCGGTCCTCCTCGTCGGCGGTGAGGTACTCGACCTCGTCGGTGACCACGCCGTCGACGACCTTGCGGTACGGGGTCTCGATGAAGCCGTAGCTCGTTGATGCGCGCGTACGACGCGAGCGACCCGATCAGGCCGATGTTCGGGCCCTCCGGGGTCTCGATCGGGCACATGCGGCCGTAGTGCGACGGGTGGACGTCGCGGACCTCGAAACCGGCACGTTCACGCGACAGACCACCGGGACCGAGGGCCGACAGACGCCGCTTGTGCGTCAGGCCCGCGAGCGGGTTGGTCTGGTCCATGAACTGCGACAGCTGCGAGGTCCCGAAGAACTCGCGGATGGCGGACACGACCGGCCGGATGTTGATCAGGGTCTGAGGCGTGATCGCCTCGAGGTCCTGGGTGGTCATCCGCTCGCGGACCACGCGCTCCATCCGGGACAGGCCGATGCGCACCTGGTTCTGGATGAGCTCGCCGACCGAGCGCAGGCGCCGGTTGCCGAAGTGGTCGATGTCGTCGGTGTCGTAGCCGTCGGTCGCCGGCGTGCAGCTTGACGAGGTAGCTCATCGTGGCGAGGCAGTCCTCGGCGGTGAGCGTGACGTCGTCGCGGCGGCCGAAACCGAGCGCCTCGAACTCGTCGGTGAGCTTGCCGTGCTTGACGTGGCCGGAGCCGTCGTCCTCGAGCCCGGAGATCTTGTAGCGACCGACGCGGGCGAGGTCGTACTTCTTGTTGGCGAAGAACATGCCGAGCAGCAGCTGGCCGGCCTGCTCGGCGTTCGGCGGCTCGCCCGGACGGAGCTTGCGGTAGATCTCCTCGAGCGCCTGGCCCGGGGTACGCCCGGTGTTGTCCTTCTCGAGGGTGAGCGCGATCGACTCCGCGCCACCGAAGAACTCGAGGATCTCCTCGTCGGGGACCTCGGCGGTCAGCACGTCGGACGGAGCGAGCTCGTACTGCCGGTCGGCGTCGTTCCAGACGAACGCCTTCAGCGCGCGGTAGAACACGCTGATCGGCTGCTTGCGCTTGCGGTCGACGCGGACGGCGACGAGGTCGCGCTTGTCCACCTCGAACTCGAGCCACGCACCACGGCCGGGGATGACCTTGCAGCCGAAGACGTCGCGGCCGGTGGTCTTGTCGATGGACTTGTCGAAGTAGACACCCGGCGAGCGCACCAGCTGGGACACCACGACGCGCTCGGTCCCGTTGATGACGAAGGTCCCCTTGTCGCTCATCACGGGGAAGTCCCCCATGAAGACCGTCTGGGACTTGATCGTGCCGTCCTCCTTGTTCAGGAACTCGGCGGTCACGAACAGGGGCGCGGCGTAGGTGTAGTCCTTCTCCTTGCACTCATCGACGGAGTACTTGGGGTCCTCGAAGCGGTGGTTGAGGAAGCTGAGGGCCATCTTGCCCTGGCTGTCCTCGATCGGTGAGATCTCGTCGAAGATCTCCCCGAGCCCCTCCTTGATGAGCCAATCGAACGAGCCGCTCTGGATGGCGACGAGGTCGAGCTCCTCGAGGGGAAGCGCCTCACGGATCTTTGCGAAGCTGAGTCGCTGATCGACGGCGTTGCCTGTCAACCGGGACCTCCCTGACGCTAGGTGGCTGCGGGCCCGCGGCGCGGGCACTTGCGGGTGCCCCGGGACCGGGGCGAGGTGGTGCGGGTGGTGACGGCGCGGACGGCGGAACGCCGAGCCCGCAGCGCCGAGCGGGATCGGGTCGCGAGGCCGGTCAGATCGACCCGGCGGATCGACGGTCCGGGCGAGCCCTCCCCGTCCACGGACACACGACGACCGCCTCCGTGCGGCGGCGGCGCGAGCGGTGGATGGAGGGACCTCGATGGACGACGACGACCCCGTGGGAGCACAGCGACGACGGGACGGGCGACGGCACCCCAGCTCGCGGGGACGAGACGCGAGCACACGGCAGCCCCGGAGTGTAGGGGTGCCGGGCGACGGGCGTCAAGGACGCCCGCGACCGCCACCGGCGGCTGCCCGGTGGCGGAGCGTGACCCGCTGGGTGCGAGCTCGGTGCCGGTGGAACGTCCGGCGCGGGCCCCGAGGGCCCGCACCGGAGCGATCACTTGAGCTCGATGGTGGCGCCGGCGCCCTCGAGCGCTTCCTTCGCGGACTCGGCGGCAGCCTTGTCCACGCCCTCGAGCACGGCCTTCGGTGCGGCCTCGACCAGCTCCTTGGCCTCCTTGAGGCCGAGGCTGGTGAGGGCGCGCACCTCCTTGATGACCTGGATCTTCTTCTCGCCGGCCGAGGTGAGGACCACGTCGAACTCGGTCTGCTCCTCGGCGGCCTCGGCGGCAGCGCCACCGCCACCCGCGGCCGCGACGGCGACGGGAGCAGCGGCGGTGACCTCGAAGGTCTCCTCGAACTTCTTCACGAGCTCCGAGAGCTCGACGAGGGTGAGCTCCTTGAACGCATCGATGAGCTCGTCGGTGGACAGCTTCGCCATTGCGGTTCCTGTTCTGTGCTGGGTCTGGTGATCTGGGACGTTGAGGGGGTGCTACGCGTCGCTGGCCGGCTCGTCACCGGCCGGCTCGGCGTCGGCGGGAGCCTCGGCCTCCGCGGCGGGAACCTCGTCCGCGGTGGCCGGCTCGGCCTCCGCAGCTGGCGCCTCGGCGACGCCCGGGTTGCCACCGGCGTCGATGAGAGCCTGGACGAGACGGGCCTGCTTCTCGATCGGGGCCTGCAGCAGACGCGCGGTGTTGGCGAGCGCGCCGTACATCAGGCCGGCGAGCTGCGCGAGCAGCTCCTCCTTCGAGGCGAGGTCGGCGAGCTTGATGGCCTCGGTGTCGTCGAGGACGGCACCGTCGAGGTAGCCACCGCGGATCACGAGCGCCGGGTGGTCCTTGGCGAAGGCCTTGAGCGCCTTGGCCGGTGCGACCGGGTCCTCGGAGCAGAACACCAGGGCGGTCGGCCCGTCGAGGAGCTCGACGAGCTCCTCCATCCCGGCGTCCGCCGCAGCACGGCGAGCGAGGGTGTTCTTGGCCACGCGGTAGCGGGCGCCGGCTTCGCGCAGCTTGCTGCGCAGCTCGGCCATCTCGGTGACCGTCAGGCCGCGGTAGTGGGTCAGCAGCGTGGCTGCCGAGTCGGTGAGGCCGCTCTTGACGTCATCGACGACGGCGACCTTGTCGGGCCGTGGCACTTCGATCCTCCGGTGTGGTCGGCGCGCGGCTCGGCGTCGAGGACGGCGTCCGACCCGGCCCGGAACGAGGAAGTGCCCCCTCGCGCGACTCGCGCAGGGGGCGGACACGGTGAGCAGCGGGTGGCTGCGGGAGTGTCGACCGGCCTACGCGGGACGCGCGGGGCACCCGTACCGGTGAGGGAGGGAGCGCCGCGACCTTCGACCCGCGAGGCGGGCGTCCAGCGATCTGTGGCGTCGTTGGTGGGCAGCGTAGCGGTGGGTGCACCTGCCGTCGAACGGGGCCCAGACCCGCGCCCCACGCGCACGCATCCACGCGGTCGGTGGCCGGGTCTTCCCGGTCGACCCGTGCTACCCGCCGAGGAGGGACTCGACCTTGCCGAGCAGCGCGAACGCCGTGAACGGCAGCGCCAGGGTGGCGTCGACGCCAGGTGCGTCATCGGTCGCGTCGTCGCCGCGTCCGGTCAGCAGCAGCACGCGCGTGCCAGCGGTCTCGGCCTCGGACCGCACCGAGCGGGCGAGCGCGAGCGCGCCTCCGCCCGGCAGGGCGCGGTCGAGCACGAGCAGCGGCGGTCGCTGCGAGGCGACCGCGCGGATGGCCGTGTCGGTGTCGTCGGCCTCGGTGACCGCGAACCGTCCGGCGGCCAGCGTCAGCGCGACCTGGGCACGGATCCCTGCGTCCGCGCTGGCGACGACGACCTCGATGACCGCAGCGTCCGCCTCGTCCGCTTCCGCCACCACCGTGTCCCTCTCCCGGTGCGAGCACGCACCGCGCGCTGTCGGGGAGCGACGCTAGCGCGTCGCACCCCGACGCCCCCGACCTGGCGTGGACGAGCCCGCCACCAGGGCGGGCTCGTCACACGGGGTGGGCGACGGTCAGGCCGTCGCCGCCGCGGCCTCGTCCTCGTCGTCCACGAGCAGGTCACGTGACTTGCTCGGGTCGAGGGGGATGCCGGGCGACGCGGAGGTGGAGATGGTCACCGACCGGATGTAGCGGCCCTTGGCCGCCGAGGGGCGCAGGCGCAGGATCTCCTCGAGCAGGGCGGCGTAGTTGTCGACGAGGTTCTCGGTCGAGAACGAGCACTTGCCGAGGACGGCGTGCACGTTGCCGTTGCGGTCCGAGCGGTACTCGACGCGGCCGGCCTTGATCTCGGAGACGGCCTGCCCGACGTTCATGGTGACCGTGCCGGACTTCGGGTTCGGCATCAGGCCGCGCGGCCCGAGGACCTTCCCGAGACGTCCGAGCTTGCCCATCATGTCGGGGGTCGCGATGACCGAGTCGATCTCGCTGAGCAGGTCGCCCTGCCCGAGCAGCTCGACGAGGTCGTCGTCACCGACGTGGTCGGCACCGGCCTCGCGGGCCTCGGCGGCCTTGTCGCCACCGGCGACGACGGCGACGCGCACCGACTTGCCGATGCCGTGCGGCAGGGACACCGCGCCGCGGATCATCTGGTCCGCCTTGCGGGGGTCGATGCCGAGGCGGAAGGCGACCTCGACGGTCGCGTCGTAGCGGACCGCGTCGACCTCCTTGAGGAGGGCGAAGCCCGCCTTGGGGGCGTAGAGCCGGTCGGCGTCGATGCGCTCGATCGCGGCCCGGTACTTCTTGCCGTGCTTGGCCATGGGGGTGTCTCCTCGTGGTCAGGCGGAGGGCGCGGCCCTCCTCCCACGTGTCGCCTCACGCTCGAGCGCGAGGTCGGGGTGCGGATGTCAGCCGTCGACGGTGATGCCCATCGAACGAGCGGTGCCCTCGACGATCCTCATCGCGCCCTCGATGTCGATGGCGTTGAGGTCGGGCATCTTGGTCTCGGCGATCTGGCGGACCTGATCGCGCGACACGCTGGCGACCTTCGCGGTGTGCGGGGTCCCCGAGCCCTTCGGCACGCCGGCGGCCTTCAGCAGCAGCTGGGCGGCCGGCGGGGTCTTCATGATGAAGGTGAAGGAGCGGTCCTCGTAGACCGTGATCTCCACCGGGACGATGTCACCCTGCTGTCCCTGGGTGCGCTCGTTGAACGCCTTGCAGAACTCCATGATGTTCACGGAGTGCTGACCGAGGGCGGGACCGACCGGCGGCGCGGGGTTCGCCGCACCGGCCGGGATCTGCAGCTTGATGAATCCAGCGACCTTCTTGGCCATCTGTGCGTTCCTCCTCGTGGTCGAACGGCCGCGCTCGCGGCCTCCCACATCGTCTTCTGGATCGTGCCCGAGCGCGCGGAGAGCTCCGCGCGCCGGTCTAGAGCTTGGCGACGTTGTCGAAGGGCAGCTCGAGCGGGGTCTCGCGACCGAACACGCTGACGAGCACCTTGAGCTTGGCCTGGTCGAGGTTGATCTCGGAGATGGTGCCGGTGAAGTCCGCGAACGGACCCGACGTCACCCGGACGGTCTCGCCGACCTCCAGGTCGATCTCGGCGACCTGACGCTCGGGCTCGGCGCACGGCGTCCTCGTCGGACTCGGTGACCTCGACCACCTCGTCGGGCAGCTGCAGGGTCGCAGCGACCTCGCGCAGGGGCAGCGGGACCGGCTTGGAGCCCGACGACCCGACGAACCCGGTGATGTTCGGGGTGTGCCGGACGATGCCCCAGGTCTCGTCGTCCATGTCCATGCGCACGAGCACGTAGCCGGGCAGGAACTTGCGCGGCGACGGTGGTCTTCTTGCCCTTCTTGTACTCGATGACCTCCTCGGTGGGGATCACCACCTCGAAGACCCGGTCGTGCGCGTCGAGGGTCTCGACCCGGTTCTCGAGGTTGTCCTTGACCCGCTGCTCGTACCCGGCGTAGGTGTGGACCACGTACCAGTCCCCCACCAGGCGGGCGAGGTCCTTCTTGTCGCGGACCTCGGCGAGCGAGCGCGGGCGCCGGCGGACGGTCGGCTCGGGAGCCGCCTCGGCCTCGCCGGCAGCCGGCACGTCGGCCGGAGCGGCGGGGACGTCGGGGTCGACGGCGGACAGCGGCTCGTCGCCTTCTGCGTCGTCGCCGGCGCCGGCCAAGCCGAGGAGGTCGTCGAGGTCGTCACCGTCGGCGTCGTCGGCGTCGTCGGCAGCGTCGGCGTCGGGCACGGTCGCCTCGGGCGCCGCGTCGCCGTCGGCGGGCACGGCGTAGCCGTCCTCGCCCTCGAGCAGCTCGGTGGCGGGCGTATCGGTCTGGTCGTCGGGCACGGGCGTACTTCCCAGCAGGTCGGGTGGCGGCGCTCAGAGGGTGTTCTGGACGGCTTCGCGGACGATGGTGTCGAAGCCCCAGATCAGGAGCGTGAGCACGAGCGACATGACGAGCACCACGATGGTGTAGGACACGAGCTCGTGGCGGTTCGGCCACGCGACCTTGCGCAGCTCGGAGCGGACCTCGCGCAGGAACTGGGCGGGGCCGGTCCGGGTGCGCTTCTCGGTCGTCGCGGGCGCTTCGGACGCAGCGCTGGGCTGGTCCGCCGTGCGGCGGGCTTCGCGTTCGGCGGCGCGGTCATCGTCGCGGCTCATAGGTGGCGCTCCTGCTCGCGCCGGGGACGGCGCGGTGGGGTCGTTCGATCGTGCGGCGCGATGGGACGGGTCGCGCACCGGGGGGAGGTCGGCGCGTCGCACGGGCGGAGGGAATCGAACCCCCAACCGCCGGTTTTGGAGACCGGTGCTCTACCAGATTGAGCTACGCCCGTCCGCTCCCCGCGTTCCAGCGGTCGGGCTCGGGACAAGGGAACGCTGCCCCACGGGGAGGCAGCGCGGCGATGCTACCCGTACCCGCGGGGGGCGACAACCGAGGGCGGCGCCGCCGCGCGGGTCCGGGTGGTCGGCATCAGAGCCGCACCCGGCCGGTGCCCTTCAGGATGCGCTCGCCGTTCTCGTTGTCGGCGAACAGCTCCACGGTCGCGACACCGTCCTGGACCTCGGTGACGGTGCCTCCGAAGGTCGAGGTCGACCCGAGCGGCCAGGGCTTGGCGAACCGGACCGCGATCTCGAGGACGCTCTCCGGACCGCCGGCGAACTGGGTCAGCAACCGCGAGGCCAGACCCATCGAGTACATGCCGTGGGCGATGATCCCGCCCGGTCGGGCTGACCTGGCCGGCGAAGCCCTGGTCGTAGTGGAGGGGGTTGAGGTCCCCGGACGCGGCGGCGTAGGCCGACCGACGTCATCAGGGTCGCTCTGCTGCTCGATGGTCGGCAGCTCGGTCCCAGCGGTGACGTCGGACATCACGCGACCTCCCCGGTCGGCGCAGAACCGTCGCCGCGTCCGCCGGCGCAGAGCCGAGGAAGATGATGATCGCCTCGGAGCGGAGCCGCGAGCGAGCCGTCCTCGAACCGGCAGTCGACCTCGACGGTGAGCAGCTCGTTGCGGCCCCTGGCCTGGATGTCGGCGATGCGCGGCGTGCAGGTCAGCGGGTCGCCCGGCGACACGGGACGGTCACCGAACACGTAGCGCTGCGAGCCGTGCACCAGCGCCGGGTGGACGCCGAGGTCCGGGTCGGAGAAAGCCGCCGCGCCGCCCTTGATGACGGTGAACGCAGGCCGCGAACGTCGGAGGTGCGACGCAGTCGTCACCGTCGCTGTAGTAGCGCGGGTCGCTCTCGCCGAGCGCCTGCGCGTACTCGCGGATCTTCTCGCGCGAGACCTCGTAGGTGTAGGGCGGGTACTCGGTGCCCGACCTTGTCGCGGTTGAGGGCCATCCGTTGCCTCCTCGGGCGTGGGCCGCTGGCTGCGCCGCTCCCGGGCGCACCGGGCCGCATCCTAGGTCGAGTTCCTCGGGGCGATGTCCACAGGTGGGTGCCGCCCCGAACGCGACGCGGCCCACCGTGCGGGCAGGTGGGCCGGTCGGTGAGGTGAGCGGGGCGACGACGGCGGTCGCGCCCCACATCGCCGCGTCAGCGCGTCTCGCGGTGGGGCTGGTGCTGACGGCACCGCGAGCAGTACTTGCTCAGCTCGATGCGCTCGCGCTGGTTCACGCGGTGCTTGGTCGTGATGTAGTTCCGCTCCTTGCACTCGGTGCAAGCCAGCGTCACCTTCGGACGGTTGTCGTTCTTGGGCATGGGAGCAGCTTCCTGGGTCGCCGCCGCGGACGGGCGGCGGCGGTCTCGGTTTAGACGGTGATCTTGGTGACGCGGCCAGCACCCACGGTGCGGCCACCCTCACGGATGGCGAACTTCAGACCCTCGTCCATCGCGATCGGCTGGATCAACTCCACCGACATCTCGGTGTTGTCACCCGGCATCACCATCTCCACACCATCAGGCAACGTGACCGCACCGGTCACATCCGTGGTCCGGAAGTAGAACTGCGGCCGGTAGTTGTTGAAGAACGGCGTGTGACGACCACCCTCCTCCTTCGACAGCACGTACACCTGCGCCTCGAAGGTCGTGTGCGGCGTGATCGACCCCGGAGCCGCCAGCACCTGACCGCGCTCGACCTCCTCCTTCTTGGTCCCACGCAGCAACACACCCACGTTGTCACCCGCCATGCCCTCATCGAGCAACTTGCGGAACATCTCCACACCCGTGACCGTCGTCGAGTCGTGGTGTCCTTCAGACCGATGATCTCGATGGTGTCACCCACGTTGACCTTGCCACCCTCGATCCGGCCCGTCACCACCGTCCCACGACCCGTGATCGAGAACACATCCTCGATCGGCATGATGAACGGCTTGTCCAACGCCCGCTCCGGCTCCTCGAAGAACTCATCCACCGTGCTCATCAACTCGAGCACCTTGGACTCCCACTCCTCATCACCCTCCAGCGCCTTGAGCGCCGACACCCGCACGATCGGCGTGTCCGCATCGAACTCGTAGGACTCCAGCAGCTCGGAGACCTCCATCTCCACCAGCTCCAACAGCTCCTCATCATCGACCATGTCGCACTTGTTCAGCGCCACGATCAACTTCGGCACACCCACCTGACGCGCCAACAGCACGTGCTCACGCGTCTGCGGCATCGGACCATCCGTCGCCGACACCACCAAGATCGCGCCATCCATCTGCGCCGCACCCGTGATCATGTTCTTGACGTAATCCGCGTGACCCGGCGCATCCACGTGCGCGTAATGCCGGTTATCGGTCTCGTACTCCACGTGCGAGACGTTGATCGTGATCCCCCGCTCACGCTCCTCCGGCGCCTTGTCGATCGCATCGAACGCCATCGACTGCACGTTCGGGTTGTGCTTGGCCAACACGTTCGTGATCGCCGCCGTCAACGTCGTCTTACCGTGATCGACGTGACCGATCGTGCCGATGTTCATGTGCGGCTTGTTCCGCTCGAACTTCTCCTTGGCCACGGTGGCGCTCCTCGTGTGTCTCGCGCCGGCGTTCGGGCCGCGCGGGTGATCGATCGATGCTCGGGGTGGGTGGTGCTGGGTCGTGCGGGACGGGGCGTGCCCTCGCGTCGGCGTGTGGGGTGCGACGGAGAGCGACGGGCCTTCGTAGCGGCGGGTGGACTCGAACCACCGACACAGCGATTATGAGCCGCTTGCTCTACCTCTGAGCTACGCCGCCTCGTCCGGTACGCCGGGGGCCGGCGAGCCGGTCCTCGACGGGGAGCACCCGGCGGCCGTCGACCGGAGCGACCGCTACCGGGTGGTTCCCTGAGCCCTGGCGCGGAATCGAACCGCGGACCCCATCCTTACCATGGATGTGCTCTGCCGACTGAGCTACCAGGGCGGGCTGCCAGCTACCCACGCCGGAGGGCGCGAGCGGCCGGGAGCGTAGCCACCGCCCGTGCGGTCCGTCGAACCGTGCGGTCCGTCGGCGCACACGGGCGGTGGCCAGCGCTGCGGTGGTGGGAGCAGGATTCGAACCTGCGTAGGCATAGCCGCGACGTTTACAGCGTCGTTCCTTTGGCCACTCGGACATCCCACCGGATGCCCCGGTTCGGCCGGGGCCAGCGGAGGGTAGGCCGCACCCCGATGGACGGCCAACCGGCGAGCTTCACCCGCGCAGGCGGTACGCCTCGTAGTGCTCACCGAGGTTGGTCGTGGTCCTTCCGCGGAGCTTCGACGTCGGGATCAGGTACCGCTGCTCGTCGTCGGTGAGCACGAAGAGCAGCTCGCAGCTGGCCGGATCGAAGTCCTTCGAGGTGTGGAAGCTCTGGTTGCCACCTCGCGTCGCGAGACTCACCACGAACACGCCGTACCGCGACCGGTACGTGGTGGTCTTGACCTGGACGCGCTGCAGACGCGTGCCGTCGTCGACGATGAGGTCGTAGGGCTGGCTGTCGATCAACGGCAGGCTGACCGACCACCCCTGCCGGCCGAACCAACCGATCGCGTCGGTGAGTCCGAGCAGACCCTGCTCGCGGGGGTTGGCCCGCCAGATCGTGTCGGCGAGGGCGCCGGTCGCCCTTCGCCAGGTGTGCGGCCAGGCGCCCCTCCCCCTGCGGCGGGCACGACGGCCGACGGCCGCGCAGCGGCGGACGGAAGGGCAACGGCGGTTGGCACGGGTCGGGCACGACGACACCTCACCCGCCCCCACGGATGCGATGTCGCGATGGTGCCCGACGGGTGCGACGCGGGCACGGTCACGTCCACAGGGCTGCTCACTAGGCTCGGTGGCCATCCACCGGACCACCGATCCGGATCACCGACCAAGGAGCGCACCGTGGCTGACTCGAGCTTCGACATCGAGGCCGGCGTCGACCGGCAGGAGGTCGACAACGCGATCAACCAGGCGGCCCGCGAGGTCGGGACGCGCTTCGACTTCAAGGACACCGACACCGTCATCGAGTGGTCCGGCGAGGAGGCGATCCGGGTCGAGTCGGCCTCCGAGGACCGCGTCCAGGCCGCGCTCGAGGTGCTCAAGGACAAGTGCGTCAAGCGCAAGGTGTCGCTGAAGGCGCTCGACATCGGCGAACCGCGCGACGTGTCGAGCGGCCGCAGCCGCGTCGACGTGACGCTCGTGACCGAGCTGCCTGCCGGACCTCGCCAAGGCGATCATCAAGGACATCAAGGCGACCAAGCTCAAGGTCACCCCGACCAACATGGGTGACCGGATCCGCGTCGTGGGCAAGAAGCGCGACGACCTGCAGGAGGTCCAGGCGATGGTCAAGAGCAAGGACCACGACGCCCCGCTGCGGTTCACCAACTACAAGTAGACCGAGCCGTCACGGCGAGCGGCCCGACCGGCGTGGAGCCGGTCGGGCCGCTCACGTTCCCGGTCAGCGCCGGCGAGCCATCAGCGGGTCGTTGACCTGCCAACCGCCGGGGACCGGCTCACGGGCGAGCCGGTCGGCGAGGGAACGGAGCACCGCAGCGCTGCGCGATCGCAGCCGCCCGGGAGGGCGAGCACGTCGTGGCAACGACCAGCGTGGGTCGGCAGCGGCGCGGTCGGTGCGGGCGTGGTGCAGGGCGAGGTGGGTCTCGGTGTCGAGGTACATCGTGGTGCCTCCGGCCCGGACGGGCGGGTCGATCCCCCGGAGGGGAGGTGGAGGCGGCACGACCACCGGCGTCGCCCGGAGGGGAGGGACCCCGGAGGACGACGAGAGCCGGCGGAGGTGCCGCCGGCTCTGAGGTGCCCCGTGAGGGACGTCGGACCGTCAGGCGGTCCGGTGCCACGAGCGAGCGGCGCTGCTGGCTGCGCCTGCGAACGAGCGGCGGCCATCGACGGCAGCGCACGCGGAGGCGGCGAGATCGGTGCGATCCATCGTCGGCTCCTCTCGTTCGGTCGTTCCCCGGCGTTGCCGGGGGCTCGTGACGGTGGTGGTGCACGTCCGCGCAGCGGCGAACGGAGACGTTCCTACACCCATGCCGACCGCCTGTGAAGGGTCGGCCACGAACCGGCCCTCATCCGTGCGCCATCCGCTCGGCAGGGACAGCGTCGGCCGCGGCCGGTGCGTCGCCACGTTGTCACCGTCGGCTGGCCACCTGGACCACCGCGGGCACTAGCGTCGCGCTCCTCCCGGACCGGATGCACCTCGATGCCGATCGTCGCCCACTCGTCGCTGCCCGCCTTCGCGGCTCTCGCCGCCGAAGGCGAGGACGTGCTGACCGAGGAGCAGGCCCACCGGGCCGACATCCGCGAGCTGCACGTGGGCCTGCTCAACATGATGCCCGACGCGGCGCTGCAGGTGACCGAGCAGCAGTTCACCCGCCTGATCGGCGCGTCGAACCGGATCGTGCAGGTCTACGTCCACGTCTTCACCGTCCCAGGCCTCGACCGGAGTCCCGAGACCCAGGCGCACATCGACACCCACTACGAGCGCTTCGAGGATCTGCGCGACGAGGGGCTCGATGCCCTGATCGTCACCGGCGCCAACGTCGCCAACCGTCCCGATCTGGCCGACGAGGCGTTCTACGAACCGCTGCTCGAGGTCATCGACTGGGCGAGCGACAACGTCACCTCGGTGCTGTGCTCGTGCCTGGCGACCCACGCCCTGCTCCAGCACCGCCACGGGGTCCACCGCCGACGGTTGCTGTCCAAGCGCTGGGGGGTCTACGAGCACCTCCAGGTCCGCCCCGACCACCCCCTCCTGCACGGCACCAACACGCGGTTCGACGTGCCGCACTCGCGCTGGAACGAGGTCACCACGACCCAGCTCGAGCGTGCCGGCGTCGAGGTGCTGATCGCCTCGACCGAGGGCGACGTCCACCTCGGCGTGTCGAGCGACGGGATCCGCACCGTCTACCTCCAGGGCCACCCCGAGTACGACCTCGTGAGCCTGCTCAAGGAGTACAAGCGGGAGGTGACCCGGTACCTCGACGGTGACATCGCCGCGATCCCGCCGCTGCCCGACCGCTACCTGTCGGCCGACGCCGCCCGGCTCGCCCACGACCACCTCGACGCGGTCCTCACCGCACGCGACCGGGGCAGCGCGATCCCGCCGTTCCCCGAGGAGCGGCTCGCCGCCGGCCTCGAGAACACCTGGGCCGACACCGCCAAGGCGGTGTTCGCCAACTGGCTCGGCCTCGTCTACCGCCTGACCGACCTCGAGCGCGGCGTGCCGTTCACCCCCGACATCGACCCCGCCGACCCGCTCGGTCGGCGTACGCGCTGACGCGCCTGCCACCGACCCCACCCGACCACGCACCACCGGAGAGGAACCCATGAAGGACGAGACGCTCGCGATCCACCACGGCTACGAGCCCGACCCGACCACCAAGGCGGTGGCGGTCCCGATCTACCAGACGGTCGCCTACGAGTTCGACGACGCCCAGCACGGCGCCGACCTGTTCAACCTCGCGGTGCCGGGCAACATCTACACCCGCATCATGAACCCGACCCAGGACGTGCTCGAGCAGCGCATCGCCGCGCTCGAGGGCGGGGTCGCGGCGCTCGCCACCAGCTCGGGCCAGGCAGCGATCACCTACGCGATCCAGACCATCACGAGCGCCGGTGACAACATCGTCACCGTGCCGCTGCTGTACGGCGGGACCTACACCCTCTTCAAGCACATGTTCCCCGCGCAGGGGGTGGACGTCCGCTTCGCCGAGGACGACTCGGCCGAGGCCATCGGGAAGCTGATCGACGAGCAGACCAAGGCGGTCTACCTCGAGACCATCGGGAACCCGGCCGGCAACGTCCCCGACCTCGAGGCCATCGCGAAGGTCGCCCACGACGCGGGCGTGCCGGTCATCGTCGACTCGACGGTCGCGACGCCGATCCTGATGAAGCCTTTCCGATGGGGCGCGGACATCGTGATCCACTCGCTGACCAAGTTCATCGGCGGGCACGGCAACTCCATCGGCGGGATCATCGTCGACAGCGGGAAGTTCCCGTGGGCGGAGCACGCCGATCGGTTCCCGCAGCTCAACCAGCCCGAACCCGCCTACCACGGCGTCGTCTACACCGAGGCGCTCGGCGAGGCCGCCTTCATCGGGCGGGCGCGGACCGTCCCGCTGCGCAACACCGGGTCGGCCATCAGCCCGTTCAACGCCTGGCAGATCATCCAGGGCCTGCAGACCCTCGCGCTGCGCATGGAGCGCCACGTCGAGAACGCCGCGAAGGTGGCCGCCCACCTCGAGGCGCACCCGAAGGTCACCCACGTCGAGTACGCGGGCCTGTCGAGCTCGCCGTACCACGACAACGCCGTCAAGTACACCGGTGGCAAGCCGTCGTCGCTGCTGACCTTCCAGATCGAGGGTGGGTACGACGCGGCCGTCGCGTTCCACGACGCGCTCGAGCTGTTCACGCGCCTGGTCAACATCGGGGACACCAAGTCGCTGGTGAACCACCCCGCCTCGACCACCCACCGGCAGCTGTCGGAGGAGGAGCTGGCGACCGCGGGCGTCAAGCCCGACGCGATCCGGCTCAACATCGGCATCGAGCACATCGACGACATCCTGGCCGACATCGACCAGGCGCTCGACGCCGCCAGCTGAGCGCGACGTACCCGTTCCACGGGCCGCGGCCGTCCTGGCCGCGGCCCGCTGCGCGGTTCAGGCCCCGGTGAGATCACGCACCCGCCGGGCGACGGGCCACGCACCCTCCGACCAGTTCGAGATCACGGTCCAGGTCAGGTCCCGGCCCGGGTCGTGGAGCGATCGGAACGAGACGCCGGCGTCGTACCCCTCGAGCATCACGGCGTCACCGGTGGCCGCGAGCCAGAAGCCGAGCCCGTACCTGTGCCCGTCCTCCGGCACGTCGCTGACCGGTGCCGTCAGCTGCCGGACCCGCTCGAGCGGGAGGATCCGACCCGCGTACAGCGCGCGCCAGAAGGCGTGGACATCGGCGACGGTCGTGGAGATGCCGCCGTCCCCGCTGCCGCGCACGGGTAGGTGCAGCACGTTGGTGCGCAGCCCCTCGGCGTGGAGGTAGCCGACCGCCGCGTCGCCCGGGAGCTCGTCGGAGCGGAGGAAGGCGGTGGCGCCCATGCCCGCCGGCTCGCACACGCGCTGCATCATGAGGTCGTGGAACGGCGTGCCTGCGGCGCGCTCGGCGAGCAGCGCGAGCACGACGTAGCCGCCGTTGCAGTACGCGAACCGCTCGCCCGGCGCGAACCTCGTGGGGTGACCGTCGAGGACGCGGAGGTAGCCCTCGGTGTCGGCCAGCTCGTGCACGGGCACCGGCATCACGTGCTCGGTGATGTCCTGCACGTCGTCCTCGTCGAGGTAGTCGCCGATGCCCGAGCGGTGGGCCAACAGGTGCTCGACCGTGACCGCGTCGTCGATCAGCGGGAGGTCGTCACCGAGGACCGCCCGGGCCGTGGTGTCGAGCGACAGGACGCCGTCCTCGATCAGGCTCACCACCGTGGTCGCGGTCAAGCCCTTCACGCCGCTGGCGACACCGAAGCGGGTGTCGACCGTGTTCGGCACCCCGCGGGCGCGTTCGGCCTCGCCGTAGGCGCGGACCAGCTGCACCTCGCCCGCTCGATCGAGGCGGACCACCCCGGAGAAGCGCGCCTCCCGTGCGACCTCGTCGAGCGTCGCCTCGAGCTCGTCCACCCACCACCCCTCGTCCCGACGACCGCAGTGTGTCACCCGGCACCGGGCTGGAGGGTCACGCGTCCGTCGTCGTGCCGGCCGAGTCGAGGAGCCGGCGACCGAGCGCGGCCACCTCGTCGCGCACCTCGGGTGGGTCGAGCACCTCGAAGTCCCAGGGCAGCCAGGCCAGGCTGGCGGCCAGCCACCGAGGCTGGCTCCCACCGACCGACAGCACGCACCGGCCGTCCTCGTCGTCCTCGCAGCGGCCGAAGGCGGCCGGGAGCTCGGCCCGCGCCGTGGTGGCGTCCACGGGCAACCGGATCCTGGCCCGGATCGGGTAGCCGGCGTGTCCGACGGCATCGGCGACCAGCTCGGCCGCGTCCGGTAGGCCCGTGCCACGGGTGAAGCGTTCCCCACCGTCGACGAGCCGATCCATCCGATCGACGCGGAAGGTCCGCCACGCCTCCTTGTCGCGGTCGCGGGCGACCAGGTACCACCGCCGGCCGGCGCGGACGAGCCGGTACGGCTCGGTCCGGCGCCGCGTCTCCGCCCCGTCCCGAGCCACGTACCGGAACCGCAGCTCCTCGGATCGGGCGCAGTGCCGGGCGATCAGCAGGAGGGTGGGCGGGTCGACCGAGGTCGCACCGCCCGGCGCGTAGCGGACGTCCACCGTCATCGACGAGAGCTCGGTGACACGGGTGCGCACGCGCGGCGGCAGGACCTGGTCGAGCTTGGTCAACACCCGCGTGCTGGCGTGGTCCACACCGTCGACCCCGGCCACGACCGCGGTCGACAACCCGAGCACCACGGCGACGGCTTCGTCGTCGTCGAGCAGCAGCGGTGGCATGTCACCGCCGGCCCCGAGGCGGTAGCCCCCCTCGAGGCCGGCAGCCGCCTCGATCGGGTAGCCGAGCTCGCGGAGCCGGTTCACGTCACGCCGGACCGTCCGGGTCGTGACCTCGAGCCGCTCCGCGAGGATCGGTCCCGGCCACACCGGCCGGGTCTGGAGCAGCGTCAGCAGCCGCAGCAACCGCGTCGCCGTGTCCACCTCGTCGCTCCTCGCCGCCCGGATCCACCGGCGTGAGCGTCGCACAGCTCGCGGACGGGAACCGTCCGCGGGGTGCGCGTGCGACCCGCACGGCGCCCGGTGGGAGGTGGCGCGTCACGAGCCTCGGAGCGCACGCGGGAGGGCGACGGCGGCGACGGCCCCCGCGATGGGCAGGAGCGCGAACGCCACCAACATCCCGTAGCGGTCCCCCGCGCCGCCGACCAGGAGCGGGACGGCCAGGAAGCCCGCGCGGGCCCCCAGGGAACCGGCTGCCACGCCGCGGCCTGTCGCGTCCAACCGATCGCCGGCGGCGAGCATGAGCGGGAACAGGGTCGCGCTCCCGATCCCGGCGACGACGAGTCCCGCGAGCAGCACGGCGGGCAGGTCCAGCCACGCGGCGACGGCGAGGCCGAGGCCCCCTCCCACCACGACCGCCAGCGCGCCGGCACGGGCCACCGACCGGGCACCGAACCGGTCGATGGCCCGATCACCGACGAGCCGGCCGACCAGCATCGCCCCGGCGTAGGCGGTCGGCCCGAGCCCGGCCACCGCGAGCGACGTCCCGAGCCCGTCGCGGAGGGTCAGGGCGGACCACTCGTTCGCGATCCCCTCGATCGCGGCGACGACGAGCCCGGTGACCACGACGAGCGCCCAGACGCGCTTCCGGTGTCCCCCACGCCGTTGCCCGTCCCCACCCGGACCGGCCAGCCCGTCGATGTCGGCCGGGGTGGGGCCGGCAGCCGCGGCGCCCGCGACCCCGGGCGAGGTGGGCGACGTGCTCCGCGAGGTCGACGTGGCCGATGCGACCCGCAGCACCGGCCTGCGGGCAGCGAGCACGAGCCCGGTGCCGACCACCGCCAGCGCCAGCGTCTGTGCCAGCACGCTGACCCGTGCCGCGGCCGCCACGGTGCCGAGCCCCGTGCCGAGCAGGGCGCCCACGCTCCAGACGGCGTGCATGCGGCTCGCCACCGAGCGGTCACCCGTGCGCTGGACGTCGAACATCGCCGCGTTCTGGCTGATGTCCGCCACGCCGTCGATGAGGCCGATGAGGGCGAACGCGGCGAACAACGCGGCGACGCTGGGAGCGAGCCCGACGGTCACCGTCGCAGCGGCGAGGAGGACGGCCGTCACCGTCGCCGCCCGACCGACCCCGAGCCACCGAACGACGCGTGGGGCCAGCACCGACCCGAGCACGCCACCGACCCCGGTCCCGACCAGCGCCAAGCCGAACGTCGCGCTCGTGGCGTCGACAGCGGCGCGGATCTCGGGGAAGCGCGGCCACAGCGCCGGCGCCGTGAGGCCGTTGGCGAGGAACAGCAGCGCGACGCCGTGGACGGGACGGAGACGGGAGGTCACGGACGCTCGAACGAGGGTGGGGGGGCCGGATGGTCGCAGGCGCGACCGCTCGAGGCGACTTCGACCGACCGGGCCCTACCCTCCCCGCCTCGCTGCCCGACGTCGGCGGCCGAGCGGTACGGAGGATCGCGGTGCCCGAGGGTCACACCATCCACCGTCTCGCCCGCGACCACGCCGAGCGCTTCGCCGGCCGGCCGGTGCGGGTCACCTCGCCGTCGGGCCGGTTCGCGGCGGCCGCCGCGCTGCTCGACGGCAGCCACCTCGAGACCACGGACGCCTGGGGCAAGCACCTGTTCCACCGGTTCGAGGGTGACCGGTTCGTGCACGTGCACCTCGGCCTGTTCGGCAAGTTCCTCGACCACGAGGTCCCGCCTCCGGAGCCACGTGAGACCTCGCGCTACCGCCTGATCGGCGAGTCCCACGCGATCGACCTGGTCGGCGCCACCGCGTGCGACCTGCTGACGGCCGACGAGGTGGACGGACTCGTCGCCCGGCTCGGCCCGGACCCGATCCGTCGGGACGCCGACCCGGACCGGGCCTGGGCCGCGTTGCAACGGCGGTCGGTCGGCATCGGGCGTGCGCTGATGGACCAGTCGGTCCTCGCCGGCATCGGCAACGTCTACCGGGCCGAGGTGCTGTTCGTCCACGGCCTGCACCCCGAGGTGCCGGCGCGGGACGTCACCCGCGAGACCTGGGACGCGATGTGGGCGACGCTGGTCGAGTGGCTGCGTCGCGGCGTCCGGCAGGGGCGCATCATCACGACCGATCCTTCCGATCTGCCACCCGAGCACGGGAGGACCGAGATCGGACGCCCCCGCTCACGGATGCGCCGCGACGAGACGCTGTACGTCTACAAGCAGGAGGTGTGCCGGCGGTGCGGGACATCGATCCGCCGGTGGGACCTCGCCGGCCGCTGGGCCTACGCCTGCGAGACGTGTCAGCCCCCGCCGTGAGGCGGGGGCTGATACGTGAACCGTGGGACGCGAGCTGGGATCACCCCTCGGCTTCGTCCTCGGTCTCGGCCTGCGCGGCCTCGTCACCGGCGCAGTAGAACTCGCCCTCGTACTCGATGCAGTCGCGGCCGTCCTGCTCCTCGACCGAGACGCCGTACCCGATGGCACCCCCGAGCAGCAGACCCAGCAGCACGCCCAGTCCGACCATCGCCCAGATGAAGATCTGGGTCGAGTTGGACAGGCCTTCGTACTCGCGCTTCACCTGGTCGGTGTCGTCCTTGAAGTTCGCCACGTGGGGCTCCTCTTCGCTGGGTCGTCGACGGTCGCGATCAGGCGAAGATGATGATCAGGATGATGATGAGCAGCAGGGTGCCGAGTCCGATGTACACGGTGTGTCCTCCTAGGTCGGTGTCACGCGTGCGGCAGCGACGCGTTCACCCCAGTTCTAGACGCCGGAGGGCCCCTACGGGTGTCTACCAAGGGACGAGCGGCCGGACGAACGGCCACCACCATCCGGCCCACTACGCTGCCCGCGCCCGTCAACGGCGCCGCCGAACCGACCTCGCGCTCGGTCCTGTCGCCCCGCCACCGTCCGGCCGTGCGCGCCCCCACGGGCACGACGGCCGCTCGGCCGAGAGGGAGCCCGCGTGACACCCCCCGACCGACCGTCCGACGACCACGCGGACGCCGCCGCCGTGCTCCCGTCGGCTGCCTCCTCGGACCGCGACGAGCGCCGCTACTCCCCCACCGTCGCGCGCGTCGTGCTGTGGCTCGCGGTGGCGCGCTACGTCGTCCCGATCCTGGCGCTGCCGCTGCTCACACGGCTGCTCCGCGGCGACGTCTCGGACGGTGAGTACGCCGTCATCATCGCGCTGCGTCCTGGCCGCGAGGTGATGCTCGGTGCCGGCGCGCAGCTGCTCCGGCTCGGTCGGCCCTCCCCGTCCTGCTCTTCCTGGCCGCGTTCCCGTTCTTCGTCGCGGCCGTCTGGGTGTTCTTCCTCCTCGGACGGGTGCACCGGACGGCCCTCCGCGAGGGGACGGGCCCGGCCTGGCTGCACCGGATCGCGCCGCCGGAGAAGATCGAGGTGGGCCAGCGCGCGCTCGTCCGGCGCGGCCCGATCGTCGCGTTCCTCGCCCGGGTCGGTGGCCTCCCCCCGACCCTGCTGGCGGCCGCAGCGGGTGTCACCGACGTGCGACCGCTGCGCTACCTGCTGGCCGATGCCCTCGGTGCCGTGGTCGTCTTCGCCATCACCATCGGGGTCGGGTACGGGCTCGGCGAGACCTACGCCCGCAGCGGTTGGTGGTTCACGGCCGCCGCCGTCGTGGTCGTCCTCGGCCTGTCGACCTGGTTCACCTCGTGGGTGCAGCGCGAGTTCGACCGCGAAGGCATCGAGTGACGCTGCCGCCTGGGCTCCGGGAGCAGCGGACCCGACGCCGCGGTCAGCGGACCGGGCCCCGCGGGTCGGGCCCGAGCTGACCGAGGCGGCGCGCCTGGTCCTCGAGCGCCGCGATGCGCTCCGGGATCGGCGGGTGGGTGGAGAACAGCTTCGAGGCGGCTCGCCCGCCGAAGGGCGCCGCGATGTACAGGTGTTGCATCCCCTGGTTCGTCTCCGCCGGGGTACCCCCGGCGCGCAGCAGACGCGGATCGTTGGCCCCGGCCTCGAGCTTGGCGAGCGCCGACGCGAGCGCCAACGGCTTGCCGGTCAGTTCGGCACCGGTGTGGTCGGCCAGGGACTCACGTGACCGGGTGATCGATGCCTGGATGATGACCGCGATGATCGGCGTCAGCACGCCGAGCGCGATGGCGACCAGCGGGTTCGGGCCGCGGTCGTCGCTGCTGCCGAAGATGGGCAGGAAGCGGAGCATCAGTGCCAGGTAGGTGATGGTCGTCGCCAACACGGCTGCGACCGAGCCGATGAGGATGTCGCGGTTGTAGACGTGCTGCAGCTCGTGGCCCAGCACGCCCTCGAGCTCGTCCGGGGTCAGCGCCCGGTAGAGGCCCTCGTTGATGCAGACCGCGGCGTTGTCGGGGTTGCGACCCGTGGCGAACGCGTTCAGCTGCGGCGACGGGCTGATGAACAACCGTGGCATCGGCTGGTCCGCGCGCTGGGCCAGCGACGCGACCATCGCGTACACGTCGGGATAGCGCGCCGGGTCCATCGGCTGCGCCTTGGCCATCTTGATGGCCAGCTTGTCGCTGAACCAGTAGCTGCCGACGTTCATCACCAGCGCGAGAACGAGGAAGATCGGCAGCAGCTGGCCGGAGCCACCGTCGAGCAGCGCGCCGATGCCCAGCAGCAGGCCGGACATGGCGGCGAGGAGGATGAACGTCTTCGCGCTCTTGAACACCACACGATCCCGGTCGGAGCGAGCCCGTCGGGTGGCGCCGATGCGTCGCTCACCCTGCCGGGCGGGACCCCGGAAGGTACCGATGCCGCCGCGGACCCGACCCGGTCGTTGCGTCAGGTCGGCGCAGGCGCCACCGCGACGAGGAGCGGGCCCGCCGGGTGCGGGGCGGCGATCGCGGTCAGTTGGCGGCGACCAGCGACGACATCGAGGTGCCGTCGGTGACCAACCCGGGCAGCACGCCGAGCACCACGGTCCCGATCATCAGCACGACCACCACCATCGACAGGCTGAGCCCCGGCTGGAGGCGGGGCGCATCGACCCGCGGACCGTCGATCCAGACGGTCTTGACCACCTTCAGGTAGTAGAAGAACCCGATGACCGAGTTGATGACCAGGAACGCGGCCAGCGTGATGCCGAACACCGTGACGTCGACCGTGACGGCCTCGAGGATCGCGAACTTGGCCCACAGCCCGACGGTCGCGGGCGCACCGCCGAGGCTGAGCAGGAACACCGCGAGCCCGAGCCCGAGCAGCGGGCTGCGCGCACCGAGCCCCGCGTAGTCGGCGATCGACCTCAGGCCGGTGCGACGGTTGACGGCGATGATCACGGCGAACGCGCCGATGTTCATGACCGCGTAGGCCACGAGGTAGAAGAGCACCGCCTGGACGGCTGCCTCGTTGACCAGGTCCCCGCCCGGCTGGGCGAGTCCGAACGGGATGAGCATGTAGCCGGCCTGGGCGACCGAGGAGTAGGCCAGCAGGCGGACCATGTCACGCTGCTGCAGGGCGATGAGGTTGCCGAGCGTCATCGTCACGATGGCCAGGACCCCGAGCACCGGTGCCCAGACGTCGGCCACCGGTTCGAAGGCGATGAAGGCGACCGCCACGAGGCCGGCGAACCCGGCGGCCTTGGAGGCGACCGCGAGCATCGCGGCGACCGGCATCGGGGAGCCGGCGTAGGTGTCGGGTGCCCAGAAGTGGAACGGGACGGCCGAGATCTTGAAGGCGAACCCGACGATCACCAGCATCACCGAGGCGAGGAGCAGCGGCGTCGAGGCGACGTCGCCCTCGAGCGCGGTGGCGATCGCCGTGAGCTCGGTCGACCCGGTGAAGCCGTACACCATCGACATGCCGAACAGCATGAGCGCGACCGACAGGACCCCGATGAGGAAGAACTTGAGCGCCGCCTCGGAGGAGTACAGGTCGCGCTTGCGCAGCCCCGCCATGACGAACGCCGGGATCGACACGGTCTCGAGCGCGATGAACAACACGATCAGATCACGCGCGGAGGGCATGACGAGCATGCCGATGAAGCTGGTCAGCAACAGGAAGTAGTACTCGCCCTGGAAGTAGCGCCCCTCGGCGAAGAAGCGCCAGGAGATGCCGAGGATGGCCAGCAGGCTGCCGAGGAACAGCAGCTTGAAGATCACCGCGTAGTCGTTGACGACGAAGGTCCCACCGAAGGTCGCCCGATCCTGCCCGTAGAGGACGACGGCGAACCCGAGGGCGACGAGCGGTGCCGAGCATGGCGACGGGGTTGACCAGCTGCTTGGCGTCACCTCGCAGCGACAGGTCGAGCGCGAGCACGACCAACGCGGTGACGGTCAGCGCGAGCTCCGGCGCGATGGCCAGGAAGTCGATGGACATCGGACCTCGTCCTCATCCTCGTGCCCGGGTGGGCGGGGGTGTGTGGCGGTGGGGTCGGTCAGCCCGTGACGGCGCGCATCAGCGCAGCGACCGCGTCGTCCTGCACCCCGAACAGCAGGCGGGGGAAGATCCCGAGCGCGAGGATCAGCGCCAGCAGCGGCGTCCACGAGACCCACTCGACGGCCATCACGTCCGACAGGGGCTCCTCACGCCAGCGATCGAGCGGCTTGCCGAGGTTCATCCGCTGCAGCATCCAGAGGAAGTAGGCGGCGGTCAGCACCGTCCCGATCGCGGCGAACACGACCAGGACGAGGTAGAGCCCGCCGTACTGCGCGGCGAGGCCACCACCGGGGCTGATCGCGGCCCACATGGCGGTGAACTCGCCCCAGAAGCCCGCCAGACCCGGCAGACCGAGCGACGCCACCGCGACGTAGGTGAGCAGCACGCCGTACCTCGGCAGCTTGGTGAGCATGCCACCGCCGATGACCGCGATCTCGCGGGTGTGGTAGCGCTCGTGGAGCGACCCCGCCAGGAAGAACAGCATGCCCGTGATGACGCCGTGGGCGATGTTGCCGAACAGCGCCGCCTGGATGCCGGCCTCGTTCATGGCCGCGATGCCGAGCATCACGAAGCCCATGTGGCCGACCGACGAGAAGGCGATGAGCCGCTTCACGTCCGTCTGCGCCAGACAGCAGAGCGAGCCGTAGATGATGCCGATGACGGCCAGCACCCCGATCACCGGCGCGAACGCGATGGCCCCCTCCGGGAGGATCGGCAGGGCGATGCGGATGAAGCCGTAGGTGCCCATCTTCAGCAGGACGCCCGCCAGGAGGACCGAGCCCACCGTCGGCGCTTCGGTGTGGGCGTCGGGCAGCCAGGTGTGGAACGGCCACATCGGGACCTTGACGGCGAAGCCGAAGAAGATGCCCGCGAAAGCCCAGATCTGGAAGGTGCGGGACCCGATGGTCCCCATCTGGGACAGCTCGATGATCGACCAGGTCTCGGCGCCCGCCTGGAAGTAGACGGCCAGGAACGCGACCAGCATGAAGACCGACGCGAACAGGGTGTAGAGGAAGAACTTGACGCTGGCGTAGTCCCGGCGCGGCCCACCCCACATCCCGATCATGAAGAACATCGGGACGAGGACCAGCTCCCAGAACACGAAGAACAGGATCAGGTCGAAAGCGACGAAGGTGCCGGCCATACCGGTCTGCAGCATGAGCATCAGCCCGAGGAAGCCCTTGGGCTTGCCCGGTGCCGGCAGGATCTTGGTGGTGTAGATCGCGCACAGCAGCGGCAGCAGGTAGGTCAGGAAGAACAGCGGCAGGCTGATCCCGTCCATCCCGAGGATGAACCTCGCGCTGATGGCCGAGATCCAGTTGACGTCGGTCACGAACTGCAGCTCACCGGAGCGGCTGAAGTCGAAGCTCGCGGTGATGACGGCGACCAACGCGAAGGCCACGGCGGTGATCCCCACCGCCGCCCACCGGATCTCACGGTCGAGCCGCGCCGGCATGAGCGCCAGCAGCCCCGCCCCGACGAGGGGCAGGAACAACGCGACCGTCAGGGCCCATCCTGCGGTGTCCGGGTTCATCGTGTCTCCTCCTGCTCGCACCTCGCGGTGCGGGTGCCCCTGCGGGCACCGTGCCGGCGGGCCGGCGGTTCCCAGGTCGGTGGCGTCCGGTGTGGACGCGTCGGTCGGATGGTCAGCGGCCGGCGGCGAAGACGACGACCAGGATCACGGTGCCGGCCACGATGGCCGCCGCGTACCGCTGGACGTCACCGGACTGGATGCGCTTCAAGCGTTCGGACCACCAGGCGGCGCTGAAGGCGGCGCCGTTCACGCCGCCGTCGATCACGCGCTGGTCGAGGACGCGGTAGGTGGCGAGCGCGGCTCGGCGCGTGACGCCACCCGCCCCCGCCACGACCCGGTCGATCCCCTCGTTGCTGGCCCGGCTGGCGGCCGGCGACAGGCGGTCGCGGATCGGCACCACGATGAAGCGGTACCCGAAGGTGTCGAAGCCGTACTTCGCCACGAGCGCCCTGGTGACCGGGCCCATCCGCATCGTCGGGTCGCGCTCGGGGACGCCCCTGCCGTAGATGCGGTAGGCGAGTCCCACGGCGACGCTGAACAGCACGAGCACGATGGCGAGCAGGTCGAAGTGCCAGTACGGCACGCCGTGCAGGACGGTGAACTCGCCGTCGCCCTCGGCCGCCAGCGTCGCACCGGAGGCGAGCACGCCGTCGCCGGTCACCAGGGCGGCGACCTCCTCGCCGCCGTGGCCGCCACCCTCGATGAACGGGTAGGTCGCGTCCTCGACGAACTCGGTCGCGGTCCACGTCTCGAAGTTCGGCGAGTCCGGCGAGAAGGGCGAGAGCAGGTAGCCGGAGGCGATCGAGAGGAACGCGAGGACGACCAGCGGCGCGGTCATGAGCGCACCGGACTCGTGCGGCGGGTGGTGGCTGCGGTTCTCGCCCGCGAAGACCAGGAAACACACCCGCGCCATGTAGAAGGTGGTGATGAAGGCGGCGCCGAGGCCGACCCAGTAGACCGCGGCGCCGACGGGGAACCCGGCACCGGCCCACAGGTCGCCGGCGATGAGGATCTCGTCCTTGCTGAAGAACCCGGCCGTCAGGGGGAACCCGGCCAGGGCCAGCGATCCGATGATGAAGGTCCAGAACGTGATCGGCATCGCCTTCCGCATGCCGCCCATGTCCGACATGTTGTTGCTGTGCACCGCGTGGATCAGCGACCCCGCGCCGAGGAACAGCAGGGCCTTGAAGAACCCGTGCGTGAACAGGTGGAAGACCGAGGCGGTGTACCCACCGACCCCGATCGCGGCGACCATGTAGCCGAGCTGCGAGATGGTCGAGTACGCGAGGACCTTCTTCAGATCGTCCTGCACCAGCGCGAGGAGCCCACCGAAGAACAGGGTGATCACGCCCACCACGGCGATGACCGTCATCACCACCAGCGACTGGGCCAGCACCGGGAACAGGCGAGCCAGGAGGAAGACGCCGGCGGTGACCATCGTCGCGGCGTGGATCAGCGCCGACACCGGGGTCGGACCGGCCATCGCGTCGGGCAGCCACACGTGCAGCGGCATCTGACCGGACTTCGAGATGCAGGCCAGGAAGATGAACAGCATCGCGATCACGATGGTGCCCTGCGACAGCTCACCGGCGACGGCGGCCGCGTTGGTCTCGAGGAAGTTGAAGGGGGTGTCGGTCATCGCCGAACATGCCGGCCGACAGCACGATGACACCGACCATCAGCCCGACGTCGCCGAACTTCGTGGTCAGGAACGCCTTGTTGGCCGCGTCCTGGTTCGACTTCTCCTCCCAGTAGAAGCCGATGAGCAGGTAGCTGCACAGGCCCACCAGCTCCCAGCCGATGATCGCCTGGAGGGTGTTGTTGGCCACCACGAGCACGAGCATGGAGAAGGTGAACAGGCTCAGCATCACGTAGAAGTACGTGAACGCGGACCTCGCCCTTCATGTACTCGCGCGAGTAGATGTGGACCATCAGCGAGACGGTGGTGACCAGCAGCAGCATCATCGCGGTCAGGCCATCGACGAGCAGCCCGAGCTCGAAGATGAAGCCGCCGCCGAGGGGCGACCACTCGAACGCCGCCTCGTAGGCCTCGACGCTGGCGTCGGTGAAGGTCGCCACGGCGACCACGACCGAGATGACGAACGCGGCAGCCAGCGACAGGATGCCGAGCTCGCTGCCCTTGCCGGGCAGCGACCTGCCGAACACGGCGATCGCGGCCGCGGACAGCAGCGGCAGCACCGGCACCAGCCAGGCGTACTCGATCATGGTGGACACGGGCAGCCCCCTACCAGCGCATGAGATCGACGTCGTCGACGTCGACCGATGCCCGGTTGCGGAAGAGGTTGAAGACGATGGCCAGGCCGACGCCGACCTCGGCGGCGGCGACGGCGATGATGAACAGCGCGAAGATCTGCCCCGAGAAGAGCGGCTCACCGGGGTGGAGCAGGTTCTGGAACGCGATGAGGTTGATGTTCACCGCGTTCAGCATCAGCTCGACGCTGATCAGCACCAGGACGGCGTTGCGCCGGGCGATGAGCCCGTACACGCCCAGGCAGAACAGGAACGTGGCCAGCAGGAGCGGTCCGACGAGGCTCATCGGTCGTCCTTCCGGCGCGTGCTGCGGTCGTGCTCGGTCGACGGCGCATCGCCGAGCTCGATCCGGGTCACCTCGGCCTCGACGCCGGACTCACCGGTCTCGCGGCGAGAGAGCACGATCGCCCCGATCAGCGCCCCGAGCAGCAGCATCGACAGGAGCTCGAACGGAAGGATCCACGCGGTGAAGATGGCGAACCCGAGGTCGGCGATGTTCGGGCCGGCCACCTCGTCGACGCGGACGTCACCGAACGCCTGGACGATCAGCACCGACAGCACCACGAACAGGACCGTGCTGACGGCGAGCGCCAACCCGCGGTTCTGCGAGTCCAGCGCCTCCCGGCCGATCGGCGCCCTGGTCAGCATGAGGCCGAACAGGAACAGCACGGCCACCGCGCCGACGTAGACCACCAGCTGCACGAGGGCGAGGAAGTCGGCCGCCAGGACCAGGAACACCCCGGCGATCCCCGCGAGCGTGGTCGCCAGGTACAGCGCGGCGTGCACCAGGTTGGTCGACGTGACGGTCTTGATCGCGGCGCCCGCGGTCAGCAGCGCGACCAGGATGAAGACGACATCGTGCCCGGTCATGCCCCCTCCTCCGAGTCGATGATCTCCTGCTTGCGCTTCTTCACCCAGGCGGCCTTGGCCTTCGCGCGGGCGATGCGGTCGGACTTGCCCTCGGCGATCAGCGCGTCGTAGGTCTCCTGGTCGATCTCGCCGGTGGACTCGACGTGCACATCGGCGGCGCGCTTCTTGGCGGGCGCCTCGGCCGCTTCGGGCTCGGCCGGCGCCTCGTCCGCGGGAGCGTCGTCTGACGCGTCTGCCCCACCTGACGCGTCACCGCCGGCGTCCCCATCGCCCTGTTCCGCCTGCTCGGCCTGGAGGCGCTTGCGCTCCTTGCGGACGTACGCCGCCTTCGCCTTGGCGCGAGCCATCCGCTCGGTCTTGCCCTCGGCGATCAGCGCGTCGTAGGTCTCCTGGTCGATCTGGCCGGCCTCGACCTCGATCTCGGCGGCCTTCGGAGCGGCAGCCGGGGCCGTCTCGGCCGCCGCGGGCTCGGCCGCATCCTGCTCGGCTTGCAGGCGCGCCTTCTCCTTCTTCACCCAGGCGGCCTTGGCCTTCGACCGGGCGACGCGCTCGGACTTGCCCTCGGCGATCAGCGCGTCGAAGGTCTCCTGGTCGATCTCGCCCTTGCTCTCGACCTTGATCTCGGCCTTCTTCGTGGCCTTCGGGGCGTCCCCGGCGGCCTCGTCACCGCCGGCGGCCTTCGCCTCGGCCTGCTTGGCCTCGGCGGCCTTCGCAGCCTCGAGCTCGCGCTCCTGGTCGACCTTCTCGATGGCCGCGGCGACCTCGGCGATCGCGTCGGCGCCGTCGTCGAGGGCCGGTGGTGGCGGCACGGTGTCCGCCCACTCGCGGAGCTTGCCCATCTCGTGGATGAGGCGCGGCATCTCGTACTCGGCGTACTCGAACTCCGGGCTCCACCACAGCGCGTCGAACGGGCACACCTCGACACAGATGCCGCAGTACATGCACAGCGAGAAGTCGATCGCGAACCGGTCGAGGACGTTGCGCGTGCGAGCGCGACCGCCCTCCTTGGCCGGGGGCACCGTCTCCTTGTGCGAGTCGATGTAGATGCACCAGTCCGGGCACTCCCGGGCGCAGAGCATGCAGACCGTGCAGTTCTCGTCCATCAGCGCGATGACGCCACGGGTGCGCGGCGCGAGGACCGGCCGCTCCTTGGGGTACATCTGCGTCACGGGGCGCTGGAACAGGTGCTTGACGGTGACGGCCAGACCCTTGAGGAGCCCGACGCCGGGAGGGTTGCCACCGCCGCGCTCTTCGCGCGAGTTCGGCGTGGAGGTCACGGACATCTAGAAGACCACCTTCAGCACGGCGACGGCGGCGAGGTTGAGCAGCGAGAGCGGGATGAGCACGAGCCACGCCATCCGCTGGAGCTGGTCCTCGCGCAGGCGCGGGTAGGCGACGCGGGCCCAGACGAAGACGAAGACCAGCAGCATGATCTTGCCGAGGGTGATGGCCACACCGCCGAGCGTCCCGAGGACCCCGCAGTCGAACAGGCCGCCCGACCCCTCGCAGCCCGGCAGGGGCACGCCCGGCAGCAGCTGCCAACCGCCGAGGTAGAGCACCACCATGAGGGCCGACATCGTGATCATGCCGGCGTACTCGGTCAGCATGTACATCGCGTACTTGATGCCCGTGTACTCGGTCATGTACCCGAAGACGAGCTCGGAGTCGGCGATCGGCATGTCGAAGGGCGGCCGCGACAGCTCGGCCATCGCCGCGAGGAAGAAGATGCCGAAACCGACGATCTGCGGGAACACGAACCAGACGTTGATCTCGGTCCCGGCGAGCATGTAGGTGCTCTGGGCCTCGACGATGCCGACCAGCGACAGCGTGCCGGCCTGGACCGCGACGGCGACTGCGGCGAGGAACAGCGGCAGCTCGTAGGCGATGAGCTGGGCGGCGGCGCGCATGCCACCGATGAGCGAGAACTTGTTGGCCGACGCCCAGCCACCCATCAGGATGCCGAGCACCGTGATCGAGCTGATCGCGAGGGCGTAGAACAGCCCGAGCTCGAGGTCCTCGGCCCACACGCCGGGGCCGAGCGGGACCACGAGGAAGATGAGCATCGCGGGGACGAGCGCCACGCCCGGGGCCATCGAGAAGACCCACCGGTCGGCCGCGGCCGGGATGATGTCCTCCTTCTGGATGAACTTGATGCCGTCGGCGACGAGCTGCAGCGACCCGAACGGGCCGGCCTCGACCGGGCCGCGGCGGTGCTGCATCCGGCCCATCACCTTGTGCTCGAGGTAGCCACCGACGAGCGGGACCACGAAGAACAGCCCGAGGATGAAGCCGACCTTGAGCAGCGCCGACAGCCAGAAGCTGTCGCCGACGTCCATGATCGACGAGGCCTGCCCGAGCACACCGGTGGTGATCAGCTCGAGGGACCGGCCGAGGAAGAGCTCGCTCATCGGTGCGCTCATCGGTCGATATCCCCCACGACGAAGAACACGCTCCCGAGCACCGAGATCGCGTCGGGCAGCAGCACGCCCTCGAGCAGGTACGGGATCGCCTGCACGTTGGAGAAGGAGGGCGTACGCATCTTGAGGCGCCACGGGGTGCGGCCGCCGTCGGACTCGAGCCAGTACCCGAGCTGACCGAGGGGGTTCTCGGTGCGCACGTAGGTCGCGCCCTCGGGGGCCTTGACCATCTTCGGCAGCTTGCTGTTGACCGGACCCGACGGGATGTGGTCGTGGATCTGGTCGATGATGTCGAGCGAGGCCCGGATGCGGCGGAGCAGGATGTAGAAGCGGTCGAACGAGTCGCCGTTCTCCCCCACGGGCACCGGGACGTGGATGCGGTCGTAGAGCATGTAGGGCTCGGTGACGCGCACGTCCTCGGGCAGCCCCGTGGCCTGCAGCGTCGGCCCCGTCACGCCGAGCGAGAGCGCCACGTCGGTCGGCAGCGGGCCGACGCCCTTGGTCCGGCCCTGGAAGATCTCGTTGCCGAGGATGAGGTCGTCGTAGTCCTGCAGGCGGCTGCGGACGAGCGTCGACAGCTCCGAGGACCGCTTCAGGAAGCCCTTCGGCAGGTCGATCTTGACGCCGCCGACCTGGTTGTAGGTGAAGTGCAGGCGGCCGCCCGTCGCGGACTCCATCAGGTGCTGGATGTCCTCGCGTTCGCGGAAGGCGTAGAACATCGGCGTGATGGCACCGAGCTCGATGGCGTAGGAGCCGACGAACATCAGGTGGTTGAGGATCCGGTTCCACTCCGCCATGAGCATGCGGATCCACGACGCCCGTTCGGGGACCTCGAACTCCATCATCTTCTCGACGGCGAGCGCCACCGGGAACTCGTTGGCGAAGCCCGACAACCAGTCGTGGCGGTTCACCAGCGCCATGATCTGGCGGTAGTCGCGGTGCTCGGCGAGCTTCTCGAAGCCGCGGTGCATGTACCCGATGACGGGCCGGGCGCCCTTGACCCGCTCGCCGTCGAGCTCGAGCACGATGCGGAACACCCCGTGGGTGGCCGGGTGGGCCGGCCCGATCGAGACCGACATGTCCTGGGTGGCGAAGTCGCCGCCGCCGTCGTGGATCTCGAGCGCCACCGTCTCACCCGGAGCGGTCCCCGGGTGCAGCTGTTCGCGCGTGGAGAGGTCGCTCACGATCGATCCTCGTCCGTGTCGTCGCCTTCGGGCTCGTCGTCACGACGTTCGCCGGCGCCGCCGTCGTCGGATGCCTCGCCGCCGGTCTCGGACTCGGACGCGGTCGGCCCGCCCGTGGCCTCGGCCGCGGCGGCCTCGGCTGCTTCCCGGCGCTCGGCGGCCTTCTGGGCCCGTGCGTCGGCCTGGCGCTTGCGGGCGTCGTCGGCGGTGTCCTTGGCTGCGGCCGCGGCGTCGGGGTCCGTCGCACCGTCGGTGGAACGCTCCTCGACCTGCTGGGCGGCGCTGTGCTCCTGCTCGGCCTTGGCCTGCGCGGACGCCTCGACGGCCGCGCCGGAGGCCTGCTCCTCGGCACGCTCGGCCTCGTGCTCGATCTCGCCAGCGAGGACGGCACCCGAGTCCTGCGCCAGGTCCGCGTCCTCGGCCCGGTCCTCGACCGCCGCACCCGACTCGGTCTCGGGCTCTGGCAGCGGGTTGGCGAGCTTGGCCTGCTCGGCCATCGCCTTGTCGAGCTCGTAGGGGCCGGGGGCGTCACCGAGCCGGGCCTCGCGCTCGATGACGTTGCCGTCCTCGTCGAGCTCGGCGGGCTCCTTGACACCCGGCCACGGCTTGGCCGCCCGCGAGGCGAGGGGGAAGTCCTTGCGCAGCGGCCACCCCTCGAAGTTCTCGACCGTCAGGATGCGCGGCGCGAGCCCGGGGTGGCCCTCGAACTCGATGCCGAACATGTCCCAGGTCTCGCGCTCGTGCCAGTCCGCGCCGCGGAACAAGCCGGTGAGCGAGAGGAGGACGGGCTCCTCGCGCCCCCCGGGGACCCGGGCCCGCAGCGCGACACGGGTGCCGGTGGAGGTCGCGTAGAGGATCGCGACCACGTCGAACCCCTCGTCGCGGGCGTCGATGCCGAAGAGGGAGTCGAACAGGTCGTAGGCGAGCAGTTCCTCGTCGCGGCAGCGCTCGGCGACGTCGACCCATCGAGCCGGGTCGACGTGCACGGTCAGGACCCCGTAGGCGTCGGTGACGTCGAGCACGGCGTCGTCGCCGAGGCGGTCGCGCAGCAGCGCGACCTGCTCGTCGGAGGTGAGGGCGCGGTCGCGCCGCGCGAGGACGGAACCGGTCACGTCAGGCTCCGGAGGTGACGGTCGGCGGCGAGGTGTCCTCGCCGATGGTGACCGGGTCGAGCCTGCGACCCGCGATCCGGTCCTTCAGCGACTCGCCCTGGATCCGGTCCTGGAGGGCGATGATGCCGTCGAGCAGGGCTTCGGGGCGGGGCGGGCAGCCGGGCACGTAGACGTCGACGGGGATGATCTGGTCGACGCCCTTCGTGACCGAGTAGCTGTCCCAGTAGGGCCCGCCGCAGTTGGCGCACGAACCGAACGAGATCACGTACTTCGGTTCGGGCATCTGCTCGTAGAGCCGACGGACCGCCGGCGCCATCTTGTCGGTCAGCGTGCCGGAGACCACCAGCAGGTCAGCCTGTCGCGGCCCGTGCGCGAACGGGATGACGCCGTGGCGGATGAAGTCGTGACGCGACGTCGACGCGGCGATGAACTCGATGGCGCAGCACGCCAGCCCGAAGTTGAAGCACCACAGCGAGTACTTGCGTCCCCAGTTGAAGACGTACTTGATCGGCTGGGGCAGCTCGACCTGTTCGACTAGTCCCACTTCAGGACCCCCTTCTTCCAGGCGTAGGCCAACCCCTCGAGCAGCGTCCCGATGAACAGGAACATGGCGACCAGCGCGTAGGTGGCCGAGGGCGTGGTCGTGCCGTCGAGCGAGCCGACGATGACCGCCCACGGGAACAGGAAGATCGCCTCGACGTCGAAGATGACGAACAGGAAGGCGAACACGTAGTAGCGGATGTTCATCTGGGTCCAGCCCGCGCCCTCGGCCGGGACCCCGCACTCGTAGGTCGTCAGCTTCAGCGGGGAGGGGACCGTCGGGCGCATCAGGCGGCTGACCAGCATGATCACGGCGTACAGGGCCGCGCCCACGACCACGAGGATCGCGAACGTCCCGTACTGCTCGAAGAAGCTCACCCGGGCCCTCCCCGGCGGTCAGCCGCCGTCGCGATCCCGCCGCAGCCGGCTGCGGGATCCGCCGTGATCGATCGTGCAGGTTCGCGTGCAGGTCGAGGCGTCAACTCCCCCGGAACCGTGCGCGCACGCCGTGAGGCACGGAGTGCGCGAGGGGTGGGGGTGCGTCACGACCCGTGACGGGGGCCGCGCGGTCGGGATGCTACCAACCGGGCGGACACCGCCCCAACGGCGAGGGTCGGGCGCACGCCCGTCGGTTCAGGCGGCGGGCAGCCGCCAGTCGACCGGGACCGAGCCCTGCTGCTCGAGCAGCTCGTTCACGCGCGAGAACGGGCGCGATCCGCGGAAGCCGCGGTGCGCGGACAGCGGCGAGGGGTGGGCCGACTCCACCCGCGGCACCGGACCGAGCCGCGGCCCGAGCGAGCGCGCGTCGCTGCCCCACAGGAGCGCGACCAGCGGTCCTCCGCGCTGCACGAGGGCGTCGATCACCGCGTCGGTCACCGCCTCCCATCCCCGGCCGCGGTGCGAGGCCGGCGCGCCGGGCTGGACCGTCAGGCACCGGTTGAGCAGCAGCACGCCCTGCTCGACCCAGGGCGTCAGATCGCCGGTGGCGGGGCGCGGCAGCCCGAGGTCGGCCTGGTACTCGTCGAAGACGTTGCGGAGCGAGGCGGGCAGGGGGCGGACCTCCGGCGCCACCGAGAAGCACAGCCCGATGGCGTGGCCCGGCGTCGGGTACGGGTCCTGGCCGACCAGCAGCACCCGCACGTCCGCGAACGGCTGGCCGAACGCGGCGAAGATCCGGCCGCCCGGAGGGAGGAACCCCCGTCCCGCCGCCTGTTCGGCCCGCAGGAAGTCCCCGAGCTCGGCGATGCGGTCGGCCACGGGTGCCAGCACCTCGGCCCAACCGGGACCGACGAGGTCGGCGACGTCGCCGGTCACCACGGCCCCCGGGTCGAGCCCGCCAGCGCGACACCGGCGTGGACGCTCGGAGCTGCGGCCGCGATCGGTTCGGCACAGCCCTCACCGTCGCCGAGGCCGGGGACGACCGCGAGCTCGAGCACACCGCGGAGCTCACCGGCACCGATGTCGACCGAGGTGACGTGCACGTCGGCGGACGGCGGGAAGCTGGTCGCCAGGCCCAGCCGGTCGAGGAAGCTCGCGTCCCCGCTCGGCCGGACCGTCACGGTGCCGTCCGCCGCCACCTCGAGGGCGAGCTCCACCTCCAGGGGGATGCCAGCAGCCCCGACGGTGGCGACGTCGGGGTCCAGGGCCAGCTCGATCGGCAACCGCAGCGGGAGCGCGGCTCGCAGCGCCCGTTCGACGTCGCGCTCGGTCACCCGCAGCGTCAGGACGGCGGGCACGGGTTCCGGGTCCCCGACGGCCCAGGGCAGGACGGCTTCGGCCAGGTCGAGGTGCGCTTCGGCGATCCGGACCTCACCCGCGTGGATCCCCTCGGCGCGCAGCTCCACGCCACGCGCGCGTCCGGCCAGCAACCGAGGCAGCACCGGGCGGTCGACCGCGGTCACCTCGAGGTGCTCGTAGGCGACGCAGCGGGCCACGACGGCGCCGATGACGCGCGTCGCGATCGGGACGGCGGCCAGCTCGAGCACGACCAGCAGGACGGCGCCCACCACGGCCGCGATCGCCACGGGCCGACGCCTCACCCGGCGCGGTCGAGCGCGTACTCCGCCAACCGTGTCAGCGCCGACACGATCGGGCGGTCACCGAAGCGGTCCAGCTCGGAGACCGCGGCGGTCACGTACTCGCCGGCGGTCGCCCTGGCCCGGTCGAGCGCGTCCGAGGAGCGCAGCAGCTCGAGGGCACGGGCCACGTCGGCGTCATCGGGCGTCCCACCCGTGAGCAGACCCTCGAGCTCGCCACCCGGATCGTCCTGCAGGGCGTAGAGCACCGGCAGGGTCCGCACGCCCTCGCGCAGGTCGGTGCCCGGCGTCTTGCCGGAGGTCTCGTGGTCGGAGGCGATGTCGAGGATGTCGTCGGAGAGCTGGAACGCCACCCCGACGTTCCACCCGTAACGGGCCGCGGCCTCGACCCCGTCGGCATCGACGCCGGACAGCAGCGCGCCGTACCGGCAGGAGGTGGCGATCAGCGACGCGGTCTTGCCCGAGATCACCTCGAGGTAGTGCTCGAAGGTCGGCTCGAGGGTCGGCACGTCCGGCAGGAGGGCGCTCATCGAGCCCTGGACCTCGCGGATCTGGCCCTCGCAGAGCTCCGCGAGCGTCGACGCCATGATGCGGGTGACCTCGACCCCGAGATCGGCCGACAGCGCCGACGCGCAGGCGAACAGGTAGTCGCCGGTCAGGATCGCGACGGTGTTGTCCCACCGGCTGTTCGCGGACGGTGCGCCGCGTCGTGCCGTGGCCTCGTCGATGACGTCGTCGTGGTAGAGGGTCGCGAGGTGCACGAGCTCGACGATCACGCCGGCGTCGACGAGCTCGGGGCGCTGGCGGTCCTGCCCCGCCGCGGTCCCGTCGGGGCCGAGGTGACCGGCGAGCGCGACCAGCAACGGCCGGAACCGCTTCCCCCCGGCGCCGATCAGGTACCGGGCCGCTTCGTCGACGAACGCGTGGCTCGACCGTGCCTGCTCGTGCAGCTTGACCTCGACGCGCTCCAGGGTGTCGGCCACCGGCAGCCCGTGGCCCTCGAGCTGTTCGAGGACGGGGTCGGGGATGGCCAGTCTGGCCGCACGCGGCTCTGGTCGCCCGGCTTCGCCCACCTCAGCGCACCAACGCGGCGGCCGAGTCGGCCATCTGCAGCACGACCTGCGGCTGCACGCCGAGGTAGACCACGAGGGCCGCCGACACCGCGATGCCCGTCGCGACGCCGGGGCTCACGATCGGCATGGGCTGGTCGACCGGTGTCGCCTCGAGGAACATCGTGCCGGCGATCCGCAGGTAGAAGAACGCGGCGATCACCGAACTGACGACGCCGACGACGACCAACCAGGTCAGCCCCGCGCTGACGCCCGCCTCGAAGATGGCGACCTTGCCCACGAAGCCAGCGGTCGCCGGGACACCCGCCAGGGACAGCAGGCAGACCGCCAGGATGCCGGCGAGCGCCGGGGACGTGCGCCCGAGGCCACGGAGGTCGACGAGCGTGACCTCGCCTCGGCGGCGGCGTTCCAGCGCGATGACACACCCGAACGCGCCCACCGTCGCCACCGCGTAGGTCAGCAGGTACCAGAGCGTCGCCGACAGTCCCGCGTCCGACAGCGCGACCACCCCGATGGTGGTGTAGCCGGCGTGCGTGATCGAGGAGTAGGCCAGCATGCGCTTGATGTCGTGCTGGACGATCGCGACGTAGGCCCCGTAGAGCATGGTGATCGCGGCGAGCACCGACAGCGCAGGGACCCACAGCGCCTGTAGCGACGGGAAGGCCACGAGGTAGAGGCGGAGGATCGCGGCGAACCCGGCGGCCTTGGTGGCGGCGGCCATGAAGGCGGTGATGTTCGTCGGAGCGCCCTGGTAGACGTCCGGGGTCCAGAGGTGGAACGGGGCGAGCGCCACCTTGAAGCCGACACCGACGGTGACCAGCACGAGACCCAGCGCGGCGATGACCGGCTGGGTGGTCACCAGCCCGAGCGTGCGACCGATGGTCGGCAGGTCCACCGACCCGGTGGCGGTGTACAGCAGCGCCATCCCGTAGAGCAGGATCGCCGACGCGACCGAGCCGGTGATGAAGTACTTGAGCGACGCCTCCTGCGAGCGCCGGTCGCGCCGGGCCAGGCCACAGAGGATGTAGAGCGCGAACGACAGCAGCTCGAGCGCCACGAACAGGGTGATGAGGTCGTTGGCCGTACCGAGCGCGGCCATGCCGACCACCGACAGCAGCACCAGCGGCTGGACCTCGGCCCGGTTGATCGCGCGGTCGGTGAGGTACCCCTGCCCGAGCGGGATGACCAGCAGCGCGGTGAGGTAGACCGTCAGGCGGGTGAAGAAGGCGATCCCGTCGTTGGCGAGCGAGCCTTGGAGCGCGGCCTGTGGCGCCATCGTGGCCGCGCCCGGCGCGGTCATCTCCACGAACTGCCACACCGTGAGCACGAGCGCACCGACCAGGGACGCCGCGGCCACCCAGGCGCCGATGAGGGTGGGCTTGCGAGGTACCACCGCGATGGCGGCGGGAACGGCGGCCGCGAAGCCGATGACGACGGCCCCGGGGACCACGATCCCACGGGCGATCAGGGCGGCACCGAGCACGACGCCGAGCAGCGCCGTCGGGACCCCGATGAGGGCCTGGCGCCGCTGACCGGCGATGGCGACCAGCAGGAGCAGGAGCGCCGCGGCGGTCGGCAGCAGCTCGGGCGCGAACGCCGACCACGCGATGTCGGGGATGGGCACCTGGCCCACGTCGGTGCTCTGGGCGAGGATCACGGCTGGCCCTCCACTGTCGCCCCGATGGGTTCGAGGCCCGGGTCGAGCTCAGCGGTCCCCGCGGCCTCGGTGAGGACGCGGTCGACCGAGGGCTGCACCAGGTCGAACAGGGGCTTGGGGTAGAGGCCGATCGCGACGATCAGCACGATGATGGGAGCGAGCACGCCGATCTCGCGGGCCTTCAGGTCGGTGGTGCCGAGGTTGTCGGCGCCCTCGAGCGGGCCGTGGAACATCCGCTGGTAGGCCCACAGCAGGTACAGCGCGGCGAGCACCGCACCGAACGCCGCCAGCACGGCGGCCCACCGCGAGGTCTGGAAGGTGCCGAGCAGGATGGGGAACTCGCCGACGAACCCGTTGAGGCCCGGGAGCGCCAACGACGACATCGACACCACCAGCCACAGGCCGGCCATGATCGGCACCTGCTTGGCGAGCCCACCGAAGTCGGCGATCCGGCGCGTGTGCCGGCGCTCGTACAGGAAGCCGATCAGCAGGAACAACGCGCCGGTCGACAACCCGTGGTTCACCATCTGCACGACCGAAGCGGACGTCGCCGTCGTGTTCAGCGCGAAGGTGCCGAGCACCACGAAACCCATGTGGCTCACCGACGAGTAGGCGATGAGCTTCTTGATGTCGGACTGCATCAGCGCGACGACGGCGCCGTAGAGGATGCCGACGACCGACAGCCCGAGCAGCCACGGGGCGAACTCCGCCGTCGCGTCCGGGAACAGCGGCAGGCAGTAGCGCAGCAGACCGAACGTGCCCATCTTCAGCAGCACACCGGCCAGGAAGACCGACCCGCCGGTGGGGGCCTCGGTGTGGGCGGCCGGGAGCCAGGTGTGCACCGGCCAGATCGGGACCTTGATGGCGAACGCGAGGAGGAACGCGCCGAACAGCCACCGTTGCTCGGTCGCGCCGAGCTGCAGGGCGAGCACGTCGGCGTAGGCGAACGACCCGGCCTGCCCGTACAGGTACAGGATGGCCACCAGCATCAGGAGGCCACCGAGGGTGGTGTAGAGGAAGAACTTGACCGCCGCGTAGCGGCGGAGCGCCCCACCCCAGATGCCGATGATGAGGTACATCGGGACCAGGGTGAACTCGAAGAACACCACGAACAGCAGCAGGTCGGTGGCCGCGAACACGCCGATGACGGCGGTCTCGAGCACGAGGAACGCGCCGACGTACCCCTTGAGGCGGTCGGTGACCTCGTGCATCGTGGCGAGCAGGATCAGCGGGACGAGGAAGGTCGTCAGGACGATCAGCGCGAGGCTGACCCCGTCGACGGCGAGGGCGAACCGCGCCCCGACCGAGGGGATCCAGGCGGCGACCTCCTCGAGCTGCAGCGCCCCGTCCGCGGTGTCGAACCGGACCAGGAGCGCCAGCGACGCCACGAAGGCCGCGGCCGAGCTGACCAGACCGATCGTTCGGGTCAGGCGCTCGTCGGTCTCGAGGAACGCGAGCGCGAGCGCCCCGACGAGGGGGAGCGCGAGCGTGAGCGTGATGAGCCCCATCGGCTACCTCACCTGGATCAGGACGGCGGCGACCAGCACGAGCGTGCCGAGCAGCAGGGCGGCGACGTAGCCACGGACGAGACCGGTCTGAGCCCGGCGGCTGAACTCACCGACGCGCAGCGAGATCCCACCGGCGCCGTCGACCGCGCCATCGATGATCCGGCGGTCGAACCACTCGAGCCGGGCACCGAACCACCCACCCGCGCGGACGAAGACCGCCTCGTAGAGGTCGTCGAAGAAGAACTTGCGCTCGAACACCTCGGCGACGGTCCCCCGCACGGGTTCGATCACCCGGCCCTGCCCGACGTCGCGGCGGACGTAGGCGAGGTAGGCGAGGCCGATCCCGAGACCGGCAGCGATCAGCGAGATGACGATGAGGTGGAACTCGGTCAGCGGACCGGCGGCCTCGTAGCCGAGGTCGTCGATCGGCGCGGAGACCGGTCCGAGGAAGGTGTTGAACGGTCCGCGGTGGGTGAAGTTCATCACCGCCCCGCCGACCGTCGACAGCACCGCGAGCACGACCAGCGGCACCGTCATCGACGCCGGCGACTCGTGCGGGTGCAGCTCGCGGCCGTAGCGCGGCTCGCCGAGGAAGATCAGGAAGAACCAGCGCGACATGTAGAAGGCCGTCAGGACCGCCGTCAGCAGCCCGATGATGTACAGCGGCAGGTAGCCGTGCACGTACACCTCGGTGAGGATCTGGTCCTTGCTGAAGAAGCCGGCGAAGGGGAACACGCCGCTGATGGCCAGCCACGCCGTCATCGAGGTCCAGAAGGTGATGGGCATGACCTTGCGCAGACCTCCCATCCCCCAGGCGTCGGTGCGGTTGGCCAGGGCGTGCATGACCGACCCGGCCGCGAGGAACAGCAGGCCCTTGAAGAACGCGTGGGTCACGAGGTGGAAGATGCCCTCGCGGAAGGCACCGACCCCGACGGCCAGGAACATGTACCCGAGCTGGGAGACGGTGGAGTAGGCCAGGATCTTCTTGATGTCGTCCTGACGGATCGCGATGAGCGCGGCCATCAGCGCCGTCAGGCCACCGATCCAGCCGATGACCTGCATCGCGTCGATCGACTGCACCAGCACCGGCGACATGCGGACGGTGAGGTAGACGCCGGCGGTGACCATCGTGGCGGCGTGGATGAGCGCGGACACGGGCGTCGGACCGGCCATCGCGTCCGGCAGCCACACGTGCAGCGGGATCTGTGCCGACTTGGCCGCGGCGCCTCCGAGCAGCAGCAGCACCAGCGCCGTCGCCACGCCGGGCGACAGCGTCCCGGCCTCCGGCAGCATCTCGGTGAAGGTCAGGGTCCCGAAGGTCGCGAACGCCAGGAACATCGCCACCATGAAGGACACGTCACCGACGCGGTTCGTGATGAACGCCTTCTTCGCCGCGGCGGCGTACTCACGCTTCTCGAACCAGAACCCGATGAGCAGGTACGACGACAGCCCGACCAGCTCCCAACCGAGGAACAGCGTGAGCAGGTTGGCGCCGAGCACCAGGATGAGCATCGAGGCCAGGAACAGGTTCAGGTAGGCGAAGAAGCGCTCGTAGCGCGGGTCGCCGTGCATGTAGCCGAGCGAGTAGAGGTGGACGAGCAGGCCGACCCCGGTCACCACCAGGAGCATCACACCGGTGAGCTGGTCCACCTGCAGGTCGAAGGTGACCTGCAGGTCCCCCGCAGCGATCCAGGTGGGCATCGGCCGGATGTGGGTCGCCGGGTCGGCCACGAGCTGCAGGAAGATCGCGATCGAGAGCAGGAAGCTGACGGCCGCGGCACCGATGGCGATGAACGCCGCGGATTCGCGCAGCGCCTTGGTCGCGAGCAGCACGGCGACGAAACCCAGCAACGGGACCACGGGGACGAGCCAGGCGAGCCCGATGGCCCCCGAGGTCGTCTGGACGACCTCGTTGACGGCGGCGGGAGCGCTCTCCGCGGCGAGCAGGAACGTCACTTACACCTCACTTCTGGGACCGTCTCGGTGCCTTCGGCACACCGCACGCGCGACGCCACTCAGGACCTCAGCAGCTGGGGGACGTCGACGTCGAGCGTCCCGCGACGGAAGAAGAGGTTGACGATCAGCGCGAGGCCGATCACCACCTCCGCCGCGGCGACCACGATGACGAAGAAGACGAAGACCTGGCCGTCGGCACCGCCCCACATGCGGGCGGCGGCGGCCAGGGTCAGGTTGACGGCGTTGAGCATGAGCTCGACGCACATGAACAGCACGATGGCGTTGCGGCGCACGAGGACGCCGAGCAACCCCGTGCAGAACAGCAGCGCGGAGACGATGAGGTAGTACCCGATCGGCACGGCTCAGCCCTCCCGTTCGGGGGTGTCACGGTGGGGGTGGGAGAGAAGGTCGCGGCCGCGGTCCAGCTCGGGATCGACCGCGTCGGGGTCGCGCAGCTCGGCCCGGTCACCCTCGACCCGCGCGTCCGACTCCTCCGAGACGGCACCGAGCTCCGCCGCGAGCACGTCGGCCGGGATGCGCGTCCACCGGAGTCGATCGGGCGGTCGTCGTCCTCGTCGTCCGGCTCGGGATCGCGGCGGCGACCGAGCAGCGTCGCGCCGATGGTGGCGACCGTCAGCAGCAACGCCGACAGCTCGAACGGGAAGGTGTACCGGGTGAACATGCGCTCCCCGAGGAAGCTGACCGACCCTGTTCCTCACCGGCGAGCACCTCCTCGAGCCCGATGCAGGCCCCACCCGCCGTGGTGGTCGCGCCCCGGTTGCAGACCGACGCGTCCCCGGTGTACGGCCCGACGAACCCGACCAGCAGCGCACCGGCGAGCAGCGCGACGGCGGCGCTCGCGAGGATGGCGTTGCGCTTCGAGGTGACGCTGAGCAGGTCGTCACGGTCGATGCCGAGCAGCATGATCACGAACAGGAACAGCACCGTGATGGCACCGGCGTACACCAGCACCTGGATGATCGACAGGAAGGTCGACTCGAGCGCGAGGTACAGCCCGGCGATCGCCAGGAGGTTGACCACGAGCATCAGCGCCCCGTGCACGATGTTGCGCATCGTGATGACCGCGAGGCCGGAGCCGAGCGCGAGGACCGCGAACACGTAGAAGACGATGGTCTCCGCGGTGCTCGCGTCCGAGGCCGCGACGTCGGCAGCTTGGGCCAGCAGCGTCATCTCGCGCCCCCTCGCTCGGACCCGTCGGTGGAGGTCTCGACGCCGACGGTCGCGGGGTCGGCCGGGTCTTCGTCGGTGCTCGGCAGGTCCCCGGTGGGAACGACCTGGGCGGCACGGGCGGACGGCGCGTGCGCGGCGGGCTGGTAGCGACCGCCGGTCAGCGTCGGCGGGGTCACCGCGAGTCCACCGTAGTAGTTGAGACCCCGGGTCCGGACCTCGCGGTCGAGGTGGGGGGTCTCGTCGGCGCCCTCGGGGAGGACGTCGAGCAGGTCCTCCTTCGTGTAGATGAGTTCCTGACGCGTGGCCGCCGAGAACTCGTAGTCGTGCGTCATCGTCAGCGCACGCGTCGGACACGCCTCGATGCACAGCCCGCACAGGATGCAGCGGTTGTAGTTGATCTGGTAGTCCTCGGCGTACCGCTCGCCCGGCGAGTACCGGGCCTCGACGGTGTTGTCCGCGCCCTGGACGTAGATGGCGTCGGCCGGGCACGCCCACGCGCACAGCTCGCAACCGATGCACTTCTCGAGGCCGTCGGCGTACCGGTTGAGCTGGTGGCGGCCGTGGAAGCGCGGCGTGACGGGACGCGGCGATTCCGGGTAGGAGTGGGTCTCGACCGGGCGCACCATGTTGCGCAGCGGGACCGAGAACCCGCGTCCGATGACGGTGCGCGTCAGGAACAGGTGGAGGACGCCGGCGAGGACGAGGAAGCTCAGCAGGGTGATCAGCGCGGGAGGCATCAGCGCGTCACCTCCTTGCGGTCGGCGTTCGGATCGACAGGGTCCCCGACGTCGAGGTCGGGTTCGCCCACCGGGTCACCGTCGGCGTCGGTCGGCCGCTGGGCGCCGCCCCGGGTCCGGGCCGGGGCGGGCTCGGTGTCCCCGGCCCCGCCGACGAGGGCGAACAGCAGGATCAGGCCGGCGAGGACCGCGAGCGCGATGCGGGCCCCGTTGGGTAGGCCGCCCTCGATCTCCTCGATCAGGACGAAACCGGCGGTGACCATCGTCCACACGAGCGCGACCGGGATGAGGACCTTCCACCCGAGGTCCATGAGCTGCTGGTACCGGACGCGTGGGAGGGCGCCGCGGAGGGTGATGAAGAACAGCACGAAGAAGCTGACCTTCAGGGTGAACCAGAACACCGGCAGGAGCGAGGCGAACGGCTCACCGAGCCCGAAGGTCGGCCCGTTCGGGCCGCCGAAGAACAGCGTGACCACGACCGCCGACATCGTGACGGCTGCCATGAACTCGGCGAGCATGAACATGGCGAACTTCATGCCGGAGTACTCGGTGTTGAAGCCGCCGACGAGCTCGCCCTCGGCCTCGGCGAGGTCGAACGGGGGCCGCCCCGCTTCGGCGACCATGCCGACGACGAAGACCAGGAAGGCGGGGAACAACGGGACCACGTTCCAGCCGGGGATGCCCTCGATGCCGAACAGGGCCTGGTCCTGGGCCGCGATGATGTCGGAGACCCGCAGGGAACCGGTGTAGATGAACACGCTGGCGACGGCGAGCCCCTGGGCGATCTCGTAGCTGACCATCTGCGCGCTCGAGCGCACCCCACCGAGCAGCGGGTAGGGCGAGTTGGACGCCCAGCCGGCGAGGAAGGTCGAGTAGACGTGGATCGAGCCCATGGCCAGGAACCACAGGATGCCGACCTCGAGGTCGGCGACCACCAGCGGGAAGGTCTCGCCGAAGAGGGTGACCTGGCCGCCGAGAGGGATCACGGCCATCGACAGGAACCCCGCGACGACCCCGATCAGCGGCGCGAGGATGAAGATGGGCTTGTTGACCATCCCCGGCGTGACGTCCTCCTTGAAGAACATCTTGGCGCCGTCGACCAGCGTCTGCATCACCCCGAGCGGACCGACCCGGTTCGGACCGAGCCGGGACTGCATGCGCCCGAGGATGCGACGCTCGCCCCAGATCAGCAGGGCGGTGAACAGCAGGAAGTAGGCGAACACCGCGACGGCTCGCACGAGGTAGACCCAGAACGGGTAGGTCTCCATCACCCGGCCACCTCCACGGTCTGGTCGTCGTCGGCGTCGGCGGTGGCGACCGCGCTCACCGTGACCCGCGTGGTGCCGTCGGCACCGGCCAGCGATCGCACCGAGGTCTCGGTCGAGTTCGCCGGTGCCCGGACGACGCCGGGGACCACGTCGTGGCCGACGCGAGCGCGGAGGCGGACCTGCCGGCCGTCCGCGGCGAGCTCGACCTCGTCCCCGTCCGCGATGCCGAGGCGGTCGGCGTCCGTGACGTGGAGGGCGACGTGCGGGTCGCGGGCGGTCGCGAGCAGGTCGGTCGCACCAGCCAGCATCGTCCCGCGGTCGAGCAGCGCGGGGACCGCGACCAGCTCGAGCGTGCCGTCGGCGGCAGCGTCGTCGGCTGCGGTGCCGTCCTCCGCAGCGGCGTCGCCCCGCGACGTCGGGAGCGGGTGGGCGTGCGGACGCGCTCCGAGGGCCTCGATCTCGGCACGCAGGGCGTCGAGGTCGGAGAACCCGAGGTCCCGCCCCTGCATGGCCGCGAGCTGCACCAGGATCTCCCAGTCCTCCTGGACCAGGTCCGGACCGTCGATCGCGCGGGCGAACCGCTGCGTGCGGCCCTCCCAGTTGGTCATCGCGCCGGCACGTTCCTGGGTGGCGGCGGCGGGCAGCACGACGTCGGCGAACTCGGCGACGGTGTCGTTCAGCGCGAGGTCCTGGGCGATGACCAGCTTGGCCCTGCTCAGCGCCTTCCGCGCGAGCTCGGGCGACGCCGCGTCACGGAGCGGGTCGACGCCGATGAGGTGGAGGACGTCGACCTTGCCTGCCGCGGCGTCGGTGAGGATCGCCTGCAGGTCGCGACCGCGCTCCTGCGGCAGCTCACCCCAGACCGCCTCGACCGCGGCACGGTCGTCGGCGTCGTCGAGCCGGCGCCCACCGGGCAGCACACCCGCGGCCAGACCCGCCTCGAGCGCGCCGCGGTCGCCGGCTCGGCGCGGGACCCAGGCGAGCTTGGCGCCACAGGCGTCGGCGAGCGCCGCGGCGGCGGTCAACGTGCCAGGTGCCGCACGTTCGCCGACGAGCACCACCGGTGCGGTGTCGGCGTCCCGCAGCGCCGTCGCGACCTCGCCGAGGTCCTGGCCGCCGCCGGTGAGCTCGGCGGTGAGCGCGACGAGCGCAGCGGCCGAACCGCCCGGGCGGGTGCCGATCCGGCGCCACGCGAGGTCCCACAGCGATCCGAGCGACGGACCGACCGAGACCAGGTGCGCCTTGGAGTCGCGCCACGCCTTGCGGAGGCGCAGGTGCAGGATCGGCACCTCCTCCTCCGGGTCGAGGTCGACCACGAGCGTCACAGGCGATGCCTCGACATCGGCGTACGTGGCGCCATCGCGCCCGACGAGCGCGACGAGCTCGTCGGTCTCTGCCGGGTCGGCGAAGCGGGTGCGGAAGTCGAGGTCGTCGCTGCCGAGGACCGTGCGGACGTACTTGGCGACCGCGTACGCGTCCTCGTCGGGGAGCCGGCCGCCGGTCAGGACCGCCACGCGACCCGCCCCGGCCTCCTGCGCCGCGGCGATCGCCGTGGTCGCGGCCGTGAGCGCCTCGGCCCACGACGCCTCGACCAGACCTCCGTCAGCTCCCGCGCCCGAGCCCGAGGCGACCGATCCCGCGCCCGAGCCCGAGGCGACCCGCCGCAGCCGCGGCGTGGTGATGCGCGTGCCAGCGGTCAGGTGCTTGAAGGCGAACCGACCCTTGTCGCAGTTCCAGGCCTCGTTGACCGCCAGGTTGGTCCGCGCGAGCTGGCGCTGGATGTCGCCACGTCGGGACTGGACGGTCAGCGAGCACCCGGCCGAGCAGTGGTCGCAGACCGACGGGGTGGTGACCACGTCGAACGGGCGCGCCTTGAACCGGTAGGAGGTCGAGGTGAGCGCGCCGACGGGGCAGATCTGGATGACGTTGCCCGAGAAGTAGCTCTCGTAGGGCTGGTCCTCGTAGATGGCGACCTGCTCGAGCGCGCCTCGTTCGAACAGCTCGATGAAGGGATCCCCGGAGATCTGCTCGGAGAAGCGCGTGCAGCGGGCGCAGAGCACGCAGCGTTCACGGTCGAGCAGCACCTGGGCGCTGACAGCGACCGGCTTGAGGTAGCGCCGCTTCTGGTCGATGAACCGCGAGGTGTTCGCACCGTGCTTGAGCGCCTGGTCCTGCAACGGGCACTCGCCGCCCTTGTCGCACATCGGGCAGTCGAGCGGGTGGTTGATCAGCAGGAACTCGAGCGTGCCCTCCTGCGCCTTCGCGGCCACCGCGGAGGTCAGGTGGGTGTTGACCACCATGTCCTGGGCGACCGGCTGGGTGCACGACATCACCGGCTTGCGCTGCCCCTCGACCTCGACCACGCACTGCCGGCACGCGCCGACCGGGTCGAGGAGGGGGTGGTCGCAGAAGCGCGGCACGATCGTCCCGAGCTGCTCGGCGGCGCGGATGATCAGCGTGCCCTTCGGCACGCTCACCTCCTGGCCGTCGATGGTCAGGGTGACGAGGTCGTCGCGCTGGTCGGGCTGCTCAGCCATCATCGAGCCTGACCCGCGGGAGCCGGGCTCGCCGCGGTCGTGATCGGAGCGACCGTCGCGAGGGGTTCCTCGCCCGCACGTGCCGGCGGCAGGACGTCACCGTGGTGGTCGACGCGAGCCTCGAGCACGGCGATGTCCCGACGCGGTTCGCTGGCCCCGAGGGGGCAGCGGCCCTGGCGGATGTGCTCGATGTACTCGTCCCGGAAGAACTTCAGGCTCGAGACGATCGGCGAGGTCATGCCGTCCCCGAGGGCGCAGAAGACCCGGCCGAAGATGTTGTCGCACAGGTCCTCGAGCAGGTCGAGGTCCTCCATCCGCCCCGTGCCCGTCTCGAGCCGGTCGTAGATCTGCGACAGCCAGTAGCTGCCCTCGCGACAGGGGGTGCACTTGCCGCAGGACTCGTGCTCGTAGAACTTGGTCCAGCCGCGGACCATGTCGACGACGCAGGTGTCCTCGGAGTACAGCATCAGGGCGCCGGTGCCGAGCATCGACCCGGCTTCGGCGACGGCCTCGTAGGTGTAGGCGGTGTCCGCCGCGGAGGCGGGCAGGAGCGGGGTCGAGGACCCGCCCGGGCAGAAGAACTTCAGCGCCCTGCCGTCCTTCATCCCGCCACACGCGTCGAGCATCTCCTGGACGGTGGCGCCGAGCGGGAACTCGTAGTTCCCGGGGCGCTCGATCTCGCCCGAGATGCACATGAGCTTCGGACCGGCCGACTTGTCGGTCCCCCACTGGCGGTACCAGTCGACGCCGTGGCGCAGGATGAACGGCACGCTGGAGATCGACTCGACGTTGTTGACCGTCGTCGGGCAGCCGAACAGCCCGTGGGTCGCGGGGAACGGCGGCCGCAGGCGCGGCTGGCCGCGACGACCCTCGAGCGAGTCGAGGAGCGCGGTCTCCTCGCCGCAGATGTAGGCGCCGGCGCCGCGGTGGAGGGTGAGGTCGAAGCGCCTTCCCGAGCCCAGCACGTCGGCCCCGAGGTAGCCGCGCTCGTAGGCCTGGCGGATGGCCCGGGCCAGTTGGCGGCCGGCGTACGCGAACTCGCCACGCAGGTAGATGTAGCCCTGCTCGGAGTTGAGCGCGAGCCCGCCGACGATCATGCCCTCGACGAGCTGGTGCGGGTCGCGCTCCATGACCTCGCGGTCCTTGAACGTGCCGGGTTCACCCTCGTCGGCGTTGCAGACGATGTAGATCGGCTTGCCGGTGTCCTGGGCCACGAACGACCACTTCATGCCGGTCGGGAACCCGGCGCCCCCGCGGCCGCGGACACCCGCCTCCTTGACGGTCTCGATGATGTCCTTCGGGTCCATGTCGAGCGCCGCACGGAGGCCGACGTACCCGCCGTGCTGCTCGTAGACGTCGATGTCCCCGGCGTTCGGGACGCTGTAGCGCTCGGTCAGGGCGATGGCGGCACCGGGCGCGGTGTGCGCGAGGTGGCGTTCTGCGGTCGGCTGGTCGCTCACCGGTCACCTCCCTCGTCGTCGCTGGTGCGCCGGTCGCCGGCGTGTTCGTCCATCGTGTGCTCGGCACCCACGTCCGCGTCCGCCGGGGCTTCCGGCGCCGGGTCGGTCACCTGGTCGGCGAGTTCGCTGCCCTCGTCGTAGCCCGCCTCGTCGGCGACGTCCGCGGCAACAGCCCGGTCCTCCGCCTCGGCGGTGTGCTCGACGCCGGGTCGGGTCGCGGTGGCGTCCGTCGCCGCGATGGTCGCGTCGGCGTCGGATCCCGGCGCCCCGGACCCGGGACGGTCCCCGTCGCTGCCGGCGAAGGCTGCGGCGAACGCGCGCCCACCGTGACCGGCCGGGTCCCCGCCCGGGTGGGTGACCGGGATGTCGGTCTCCCCGGATCGGTACGCGGGTGGCACGTCGCCGGTCGCCTGCGCTCGCGCGGCGTCGGCGAGCTGGTCGTGGACCCCGTCGTCGATGCCGGACAGCTCGCGTTCGACCGCCACGAAGGTCGACGGGACCTCGCCGGACCAGTTCGAGGCCGGTGGGTCGCCGGCCTTGGCCTTGGTCAGCAGCTCCATCGCCTGGTCCCGCGTGACCGGGCCGAACATCTCGTAGTTGATCTGGACCACGGGCGCGGCGTCGCAGATGCCGAGGCACTCGGCGTGCTCCACGGTGACCCCGGCGCCGTCCGGGTCGACGTGGGACCCGCCGCACGCCTCGACGTAGGACTCGTAGATGTCCTGGGCACCGGCGATCTTGCAGGTGGGGTTGGTGCAGACGCTGAGCAGGTAGCCACCCACCGGCTCACGCTTGAACATGGTGTAGAAGGTCGCGACGGCGCCCACCTCGGCCTTGGTCAGGCCGAGCACCTCGGCGCACATGGCGATGCCGTCCTCGCTGACGAACCCCTCGTGGGACTGCACGAGGTGGAGCATCGGCAGGAGCGCGGCGCGCGCGACGGGGTAGCGCTGGGTCAGCGCTACCAGCTCGTCGCGCGTGGTCTGCGTCAGGGGCACGGTCGGGACCTCGGGGAGGCGGGCGGGATCGGACGGGGAGGCGGGCGGGACGGACGGATCGAAGGAGGCGGGCGGTCGCGCTAGCGGTCGACGCCACCCATGATCGGGTCGAGCGAGGCGACGACGACGATGACGTCCGAGACGGACCCACCGCGGCTCATCACGTCCGCCGCCTGGAGGTTGACGAAGGAGGGTTCGCGCACGTGCACCCGGTAGGGCTTGTTGGTGCCCACCGAGGTGACGGCGTACCCGAGCTCGCCGCGGGGGGACTCGACCGGGACGTAGACCTGGCCGGCCGGGACGGTGAAGCCCTGGGTCACGAGCTTGAAGTGGTTGATGAGCGCTTCCATCGACTCACCCATGATGTGCCGGATGTACTCGGGGTCGTTGCCCACCCCGTCGACGCCGAGCGACTGCTGGGACGGCCACGCGATGTGCTTGTCGGCGACCATGACCCGACCCGTCGGCAGCTGGTCGAGGGCCTGGCGGATGATCCGCATCGACTGGTCGATCTCGGCGACGCGGACCTCGAAGCGGCCCCAGCAGTCGGCGAGGTCGGAGGTCGGCACCTCGAAGTCGTAGCGCTCGTAGCCCGAGTACGGCTGGGTCTTGCGCAGGTCCCACGGCACGCCCGCGGCCCGGAGGATGGGACCGGTGACGCCGTACGCGAGGCAGGTGTCGGCGTCGATGTACCCGACGTCGCGCAGTCGGTCGTTGAAGATCGGGTTCCTGCGCAGCAGGTCCTCGAAGTCCCGCATCTTGCCCGGGATCATCTCGAGCAGCGCCTCGCACCGAGCCTCGAAGTCGTCGGTGAGGTCGTGCGCGATCCCGCCGGGGCGGAAGAACGCGTGGTTCATGCGCAGGCCCGACTGGGACTCGAACAGGTCGAGGATGTGCTCGCGGAGCCCGAAGCCCATCGTCATGACGGTGGTCGCGCCGAGCTCCATGCCGCCGGTGGCGAGCCAGATCAGGTGCGACGCGATGCGGTTGAACTCGAGCAGGATGACGCGGGCGACCTCGGCGCGCTCCGGCACCCGGATGTCGAGCAGCTTCTCGACCGCGAGGCAGTAGGCGTGCTCGTGGTACAGGGGGGCCACGTAGTCCATGCGGGTGAAGAAGGTCGGTCCCTGGTGCCACGCCCGGAACTCGGCGTTCTTCTCGATGCCGGTGTGCAGGTAGCCGATGATCGGCTGCAGCTTGGTGACGGTCTCGCCATCGAGCTCGAGCAGCAGCCGCAGCACACCGTGCGTGGACGGATGCTGTGGCCCCATGTTCACGGTCAGGTGCTGGTCGTCGACCGCGTCGACGACCGACTCCCAGTCGGCGCCCTCGACCCACAGCTCGTCGTCGGGGTGGGGCGTGGGGGGCTGCGAGGGGGGCTGCCTGTCGCTCGCGTCGGGGCGGCTCATCCGACGATCTCCCGCACGTCGCGTTCGTCCGGCGGCGGGATGAACTTGTCGTTCTTGTAGGTGATGTCGACGCCGCCGAGCGGGTAGTCCTTGCGCTGCGGGTGGCCGAGCCAGTCGTCGGGCATCAGGATGCGTTCGAGGTTCGGGTGCCCCTCGAACACCACGCCGAACAGGTCGAACACCTCGCGCTCGTGGAAGTTGGCGGTCGGGAACAGGTGCGTGACCGACGGGACCCGGGACTCGCCCTCGACGTCGGAGACGGCCACCGAGACGCGGAACCAGTGGTTGCGCGCGACGGAGCGCAGGACGTAGAGCACCTCGACCACGCCGACGTCGCGGGACACGCGGTGCTCGGGCCAGCCGGTGGTCGACGCCTGGCGCTCGATGACGTGCTCGCCCGCCGGGAAGTGGACCCCCGACAGGTCGGCGAGCAGCGCGCACGACAGTTCGTCGTCGTCACGGCAGAAGGTGAGCAGGTCGACCACCTCGGCGGCATCGACGAAGAAGGTCAGCTCGCCGCGGTGGACGTCGGTCCGTACCGCCGGGAAGCGGTCGAGCACCCGGAGCGTGAGCGCCTCGTGCGAGAGCGGGTCACCGTGGGTCCCCCGGACCGTGGCCGGGGCGTGGTCGGCCGCCGGCACCGCTGGGGTCTCGGCGGTCGTCTCGGTGGTGGGCTGATCGCTCACGAGTGGTCCGCCAGCTCGGAGAAGGTCGAGGTCCGCACCTGCTCGCGGAGCTTGAGGATGCCGTCGAGCAGCATCTCCGGCCGGGGCGGACACCCGGGCACGTACATATCGACCGGGACGATGTGGTCGACACCCTGGACGAGCGCGTAGTTGTTGAACATCCCGCCGGACGTGGCGCACACGCCCATCGACAGGACCCACTTCGGGTCGGACATCTGGTCGTAGATGCGCCGCAGGACCGGCGCCATCTTCTGGCTCACGCGGCCGGCGACGATCATCAGGTCGGCCTGGCGCGGCGACGCGCGGAAGACCTCCATCCCGAACCGGCCGATGTCGTGACGCGGGCCACCGGCGGCCATCATCTCGATGGCGCAGCAGGCCAGGCCGAAGGTGGCGGGCCACATCGACGTGGAGCGCGAGTAGCTCACGAACCGTTCCAGGTTGGTGAGCAGGACGCCGTTGGGGAGCTTGTTCTCTAGTCCCACTCGAGACCTCCACGACCGATCTCGTACACGAAGGCGACCCCGAGGATCCCGAGGAAGATGCTCATCTGGGCCAGCCCGAACCACCCGAGGGAGCGGAAGACGACGGCCCACGGGTAGAGGAAGACCGCCTCGACGTCGAAGATGAGGAACATCATGGCGACCATGTAGAACTTCACCGAGAAGCGCGACCCGCGGATCTCGGCCTGCGGGACGTTGCCGCTCTCGTACGCCGAGAGCTTGGTCGGGTTCGGGACGCGGGGACCCACCAGCGAGCTGACCAGCAGCGACCCGCCGGCGAAGGCGATCGACAGCCCGGCCAGCAACAGGATCGGGAGGAACTCGGTCAACATCGGTGACGTCTCCCGCGCGAGGTGCGGCAGGTGGAGGTCGGTGGTTCAGCGCACCGGGTTCGGCGCGCGTGTTCGGACCGACGCGCGGGGCCCACGGCCCCGGTCGCGGGCAACGGTAGGGGTGGGTCGTCGCGGGTCGCAAGACGCCACGCGTCCGCAGGTCCGGGTCGGGCGCGTCACGCGGCCGGGGCGAACCGCGAGAGGGTGTTGATCAGCACGTCCTTGGTGTCCGACGGGTGGTGGTCGGTCAGGTGGGCCATCAGCTTGAGGACCAGCTCCATCAGCGGACGGACCGGCATGCCGTAGGTGGTGCAGACGTGCATCACCGCCGGGTGCCCGACCAGCTCGGCGAACACCTTCCCGAGCGTGTAGTAGCCACCCCAGCGCTGCCGGAGCTCGCGGTCGTAGGCGTCGAGGTCGGAGGTCCGTCGGGTGGTCATGGCGCGGTCGACCACGTCCGCGGCGAGCCGCGCGGCCTCCATGGCGTAGGAGATGCCCTCGCCGTTGAACGGGTTGACCATGCCGCCGCTGTCACCGACGAGGAGGACACCTCGCTGGTGCAGCGGGGTGCGGTTGAAGCCCATCGGGATGGGGCCGGAGCGGATCCGGTCGGTCCGGTTGGCCTCCGTGGTCTCCCAGTCGTCGGCGATGCCGCCCGCCCAGGACTCGAGGAGCTTGCGGTAGCTGACCGCCTGGAACTCCTTGGAGGTCGACAGCAGCCCGAGCCCGACGTTGATGGTCCCGTCGTCGAGGGGGAAGACCCACCCGTAGCCGGAGAGCAGGTCGCCGGACGCATCGGTCAGGTCGAGGAAGGAGCTGATCCACGGGTCGTCGGAGCGCGACGAGCGGTAGTAGGTCCGAGCGGCGACGGCCATCGGACGGTCGGTGCGGCGGGTGACCCCGAGGTGCTTGCCGAGCCCACCGGAGGCGCCGTCGGCCGCGATCACGACGGGGGCGCGGACCTCGCCCTCGCGTCCGTCCTCGTCGCGCCAGGTCACGCCAGCAGCGCGGCTCTGCGACGCGTCGCGCCAGCGCGGTCCGGTCACGGCGACGCCCTCGTGCAGCTGCGCACCGGCGGCCTGAGCCCGGCGGGCGACGGCCTCGTCGAAGACCTTGCGTGTCGCGGTCGCGCCCCAGGACGGCCAGTCGTCGAGCTCGGGCCAGGGCAGCTCCATCACGGTCGACCCGCCGTGGATGCGCAGGCCCCGCTGGGTCGCCCACCCGTCGACCCTGCCGTGGGCCTCGTCGACCATGCCGAGCCGCAGCAGTTCCCCGACGACGCGGGGGGTGAGGCCGTCGCCGCAGACCTTGTCCCGGGGGAACCGGTCCTTCTCGAGCAGGACGACGTCGTAGCCGAGCCCGGCGAGGTGGGCGGCCGCGGCCGCGCCCCCGGGGCCGGCACCCGCGACGACGACGTCGGCGGTGGTCACCGGGTCGAGCGTCGTGGCCATCGATGGGCTCCTGGCGGGGGCGGACGGTCGTCGAGCGACGCGGTCGGCTGCGCCGGGCCGTGGCGCTCGTGAAAACCTTCACGAGCAGCGCAGTCTACCCCGGCGGTCGGGGGGTCCGGGCGGGCGTGCGGAGGGCCACGGTCACGGTGGGGACACCTCGTCCGCCTCGGCCGCGGGCTGCAGGCGCTCGACGAGGTCGGCGAGCTCGGCGGCGGTCAGCGCAGCACCAGGTTCGGGCCGTTCGACCGCGTTCCCCTCGGTCACGGGGTCGATGGTGAGGACCAGCTCGACGACCCCCGCCGCGCCCTCGTCTGGGTCGGTCTCGCCGGCGCCGGACGCCCCTGCGACGTCGGACAGATCACCGCCGCTGAGCTCGACCCGCACCTCCGACACCTTGCCGCCCCGCAGGTCGATGGTGCCGGGGACGGTGCGGCTCGACGCCGCGCCGCCGGCGCCGAGGCCCAGCCGCTCGAGCAGCACGTCGGTCTCGATCTCCACGTCGAGGCGGCGGATCTCGCCCGCGTCACGGGCACCGAGCACGCGGGTGGCCGCCAGCAGGTCGGCGAGCTCGAACGATCCGATGTCCGCCCCGGCGTCCTCCCCCGTCGCCGTCCCGACCAGCTCCGCGAGGTCGTCGACGTCGGTGAGCGCGACCCAGCCACCGGAGAACGAGGTGACGAGCGCCGCACGACCGGCCTCGCCGACACCCAGCCGGTCGAGAGCGGGTTCGAGCGCCTCGGCGGGGTCCCGCCCCTCGAGGCCGAGCACGGCACCGAGGCCGGTGCGCAGCAGCAGCGCGTCCCCGCTCTCGGCGATCACCTCGAGCAGCGGCGCGCCGCCCCCGAGGGTGACGGCGACTCGGAGCCGGCCATCCGGGTCACGAGCACCGTCGATCCCCGCCTCCTCGAGGAAGCTCGCGGCCGCGAGCGCGTCGTCGCCGAGCTGGTCGAGCGCCGCGCGATCGGCGCGGGCGGTGATGGCGAACGAGAACGGTTCTTCGGCGGTGGCCGCGACCGCGTCCGCGAGCTCCTGGGCTGGGTCGCGTTCGGTCGTGCAGGCGGCCAGCAGCGCCAGCAGGACGAGCCACACCACCACCGGCATCCCGGGCCTCACCGGCGGAAGCCGCGGTGCACGGCGACGATCCCGCCAGCGAGGTCCTTGACCTGCAGCTCGGCGAACCCGGCCGCCTCGAACCAGCCGGCGACGACGCGCCGGTCGGGCCACGCCAGGATCGACTCGGCGAGGTAGACGTAGGCGTCGGGCGACGAGGACACCACGCGAGCCAGACCGGGGACCGCGCCCACGAGGTAGCGGCGGTAGACCTCCCGGAACGGCTGCCAGGTCGGAGCGGCGAACTCGCAGACGACGACCCGCCCGCCGGGGCGCAGCACGCGGGCGAACTCCCGAGCCGCCGCCTCGGGGTCCGGCACGTTGCGCAGCCCGAAGGAGATGGTCAGGGCGTCGAAGCTCGCGTCCGGGAAGGGCAGCGCCAGCGCGTCGCCGTTGACCCAGTGGATGCCCGCGTGGCCCCGGCCGTAGCCGACCCGGAGCATCTGCTCGGACAGGTCGAGGGCGACCACCGACCGCGCGCCGCGAGCGACCAGCTCCGTCGCGACGTTGCCGGGACCCGCGGCGACGTCCAGCACGTCGGCGTCCGCGGGGCGCGCCGCCTGCGCGACGACGCGCCGCCAGTGCGCGTCCTGGCCGAGCGACAGCGCGGCGTTGGCCAGGTCGTAGCGCGGAGCGACCCGGTCGAACATGGCCTGCACCAGCGCGGCGTCCTTGCCCTCGCGGCCCGCGGCGGGCAGATCGTGCCCGAGCGTGGTTCGGGTGACGGTCACGGTTCCTCCGGAGGACGCCTCGGGGTACGCGGTGCGGGAGGCGGACGATCGAGCGCTCGCCCTCAACACGCGGCGACCACGTGCCGATGGGGGGACGACAGGGGCGTCCGTCGCGAGGCTACAGCGCGGCCGGACGGTCGGACCGACGGCCCTCGTCGTACCGTCGCCCCCCGCACCGACCGCCAGGAGACGCTGTGCCCTTCGCCCACTGCCTCGAGTGCGGCACCTCGGCGATGATCGACCCATCGGGGCGGTGCCCCGAGGGCCACGTCGTCGGCGCCGCCGGTGCCCGCGTCGCAGCGGCCATCGGGTCGAGCACGCCGCACCCCGACGAACCTCAGCCCTGGGTGGGCGTGGTCGAAGCCGAGGGCGGCGACGCACCGGCCGAGGACCGCGTCGCGCGGCCGAAGCCCGTCCCGGGCGTCCCCGCGCCGCCCGCGGGCACCTCGTCGCCGGCGGCCGACGACCTGCTGCGCGAACTGCACGCGCTCGGTGACCTCGCCGCCGCGTCGGACGCGCCAGCCACACCCCCGACCGCGACGCCCGCTCCGGCACCGGCGGCGCCCGCTCCGGCACCGGCGGCGCCCGCTCCGGCACCGGCCGCGCCCCCGACACCCACCCCACCGAGCGCAGCCGACGAGGCGACCGACCTCGACGCGCTGGCCAACCTCGCCGCCGCCGTCCGGTCCCTCGACGACCGCGGCGCGGACGCACCCCCCGCGGGGTCGCCCCCACCTCCCGCCGCGATGACCGCTGGCGGCCCGCCGCCGCCACCGAGCGCCGCGAACCCCGCCGCCCCGGTGGCCGACGATCACGCCCCGAGCGACCGCCGTGGACGCGCCCGCCGAGCCGCCACCGCCGCTGCTGTCGCCGTTCGACGGCTCGTTCACCGCCCGCGGTGACGCAGGCCGCGGTGGGGCGCGGTCCGGCCGCAAGGGCCTGTTCCGCCGCGTGACGACGCCGTCGGGCTGCGCCGTGGGCGGGTGGCGTAGCCTCGCGACGTGCCCCCGTCTCCCCCGCTGCCGGACGCGGACCGTCGGACCCGACGGCTCGCTGTCGCGTCCGGACGCGGCCCTGGCCGCCGCGGTCAGCCGACGACGAGGAGGCGCCCTTCGACCTCGACGCGCTCGCCGCCGAGGTCGGTGCCACCCGGGCGCTGCTCGACGTCGATCGCGCGCGCGGGGCTGCTGCTGCCCCACCACGTGGACCACGACGGGCGTGGCGCGGTTCTCACGCGCCGACGCCGAGGCGGTCCGGGCCGGGCTGGCGCTGGTCGACGCCGGGCTGCCGCTCGGCGAACTGCTCGACCTCGGCCGGCGGACGGACGTGGCCGTCCGCGAGGTCGCCGACCACGCCGTCGACGCGTTCCTCCGCTTCGTCCGCGACCCGGTCCGCGGGACCGCACGCGACGACGCCGAGGCCACCGAGCGGCTCGTCACCGCCTACCGGGTGATGCTGCCCGCGACCGAACGGCTGGTCGCCCACCACACCCGCCGCCGGCTGCTGGCGGCCGCGGCGGAACAGATCGCCGCGCAGGCACCGGACGAGCGACGGGGGCGCGGGGTGACGCTGCGCGTCGTCACCCGCCGACTCGACGACGACCGGCCGCTGCTCGACCTGCCACCCGGCCGGCCGACGCGCCTCGCGTGGGTCCGTCGAGGCGAGGGCCTGGTCGGCTGGGGCGTGGCGGCACGCGTCGGCTCCCGGCCCGGGCGCGGACCGGTTCGCCCGCGCCGAGGCGGCGTTCGACGAGCTCGCTCGGACGCGCGGACGTCGACGACGAGGTGGGCGTCCCGGGCAGCGGGCTCACCGCGTTCGGCTCCTTCAGCGTTCGACGCCGACGCAGCCGGGTCGGCGCTGGTGGTCCCCCGGGTGCTCGTCGGCCGCCGCGACGGCGTCACGTGGCTGACCACGGTCGACCCGGACGGCGCCGAACCCGCCCCCGGCCCCGCCACCGCGCCGCCGGTCGAACCCGCGCGCGACCGGCCCCGGTTCGCCGGTTCGTCGAAGCCGGACCTGCGCTGGCTCGAGGCGGTCGCCACCGCCGTCGATCGTCTGCGCGGCGGCGAGCTCGACAAGGTCGTCCTCGCCCGCGACCACGCGGTCTGGTCCGCAGGAGCCGTTCGACCCGCTGGACCTCGCCCGTCGACTGGCGCGCCGGTTCCCGAGCTGCCACACCTTCGTGGTCGAGGGGCTCGTCGGCGCCACGCCCGAGCTGCTGCTCGCCCGCGACGGTGACCGGGTCGTCTCGCGCGTGCTGGCGGGCACCACCGGCCGCGCACGACGACGAGGCCGAGGACGCGGCGCTCGGCGCGGCGCTGCTCGGCGTCGGCCAAGGACCGTCACGAGCACCAGCTGGCCGCCGACTCGGTGCGGGAGGTGCTCGCGCCCCGCTGCGCCGACCTCGCGCACGAGCCCGAACCGCGGCTGCTGCGGCTCGACAACGTCCAGCACCTCGCGACGACCGTTCGAGGGACACCTCGACGTGCCCGCGTCCGTCCTCGCGGTCGTCGCCGAGCTGCACCCGACCGCGGCGGTCGGCGGGACCCCGCGCGACCGGGCGCTCGAGGTCATCCGCGAGCTCGAGGGGATGGACCGCGGCCGCTACGCCGCCCCCGTCGGGTGGATCGACGCGAACGGCGACGGCGAGTGGGGCATCGCCCTGCGGTGCGCCGAGCTGGCGGGTGCCCGGGCGCGGCTGTTCGCCGGCGTCGGCATCGTCGCCGCCTCGCTCCCCGAGGACGAGCTCGAGGAGACCCGCCTCAAGCTCCTGGCCATGCAGGCCGCGCTCGGCACCTGACCGGTCAGGCCAGGCCGTCGAGGGCGTCGTGGACCGTGCGGGTCATCCGGTCGTGCAGCTGGCGGTTGGCGGCACGGTCGGTGCGGACGTGGACGAGGTGCAGCCCACCCGGCGACGGGTCGCGGTGAGTGCCCCGCGCGGAGCTCGCTCGGCCCGTTCGACCCGGTGGTAGCCGAGGCCGTGGAAGGCGGCGAGGTGGGACAGGTCCCGGCCGTGCGGCGTGCCGAAGACCCGCTCGAACGACGCCCGGGTACCCGGCCTGCGGCAGGAACGAGAAGATGCCCGCCGCCGTCGTTGTCGACGACCACGAAGGTGCAGTCGAGCCGCTCGAGGTCGGCGGAGAGCAGCAGACCGTTGGCGTCGTGCAGCAGGGTGAGGTCGCCGATCAGGGCGACGGTCGGGCGTCGGTCGGGACCGTCGCTGGTGGCGTCGGCGATGGCGACGCCGAGCGCCGTGGAGACGACCCCGTCGATCCCGGACGCGCCGCGGTTGGCCACGATGCGCACGCCCTCGCGCGGGCGCAGCACCTGGTCGAGGTCCCGGATCGGCATCGAGGAACCGACGACCAGCGTGGTGCCGTCGGGCAGGTGCGCCGCCAGGTCGCGCGCGAGTCGGGGCTCGGTGAGCGTGTCGCCGTCGTCCAGCACCGCGGCGAGGGCGCCCGCCGCGGCCGCGTCCGCGTCGTGCCACCTCGCTGCCCACTCCGACGAGGCGGGGACCGCCAACCGGTCCGCGAGTGCCGTACACGTCGCGGCGACGTCGGCGACGAGGAGGTCGCCGATGGCCCGCTCGGGGTCGTGCCAGCGCACCGTCGGGGTCGACGAGCACCTGCGGGACGTCGGGATCCGAGCGACCGCGGCGAGGTTGCGCGACAGCCCGGTCCGGCCGATGCGGATCACCAGGTCCGGCCGGTGCGCCCGGGCGAACCCGGCGTGGCCGAGCAGGTGGTGCGCGTGCGCGAGGGCGCCGGGCAGCCGCGCGTTCGACGCGGGTTCGGCGATGACCGGGTAGCCCGGCGGCCCGGGCCAGGGCGTGGATCGGGCCGACGTGGTCGTCGCCCGCGTGCCGGCGGTGGGCCCGACGACGATCAGGCCCCGCTCGGTCGCGAGGATGCCGTCCGGCGAGCGCGGCGAGGTCCTCGTCGCTCGGGCGGCGTGGTGCCGAGGTGACGGCGACCCACGGGCGCCGATCGCTGCGCCCCTCGGTCGGTGCGGCGAACGGCAGCGCGGACGTGCGCCCGTCGTCGCTGGCGGGGACGGTCGGCTCGCGGAACGGCAGGTTCAGGTGCACCGGCCCGGGGGGCGCACCGAGCCCGACCGCAGCCGCGACCGCGCGGGCGACCACCGAGCGCCAGTGCGGCGGGGCGTCCTCGCGGTCCTCGGCGACCCCGACCTCGCAGAACCAGCGGACGCTGCCGCCGAACAGGTGGAGCTGGTCGATGGCCTGGTTGGCGCCGGTCCCACGCAGCTCCGGCGGGCGGTCGGCGGTGAGCAGGAGCAGCGGGACCCCGCCGGTGTCGGCCTCGATGACCGCCGGGTGCAGGTTCGCGACCGCGGAGCCGGAGGTGACCACGACCGCCGCCGGCCGACCGCTGCCCCGCCCGAGGCCGATCGCGAGGAAGCCCGGCCGAGCGCTCGTCCACCTCGACGTGCAACCGGATCCGCGGGTCGTCGTGCAGCGCCATCGCGAGCGCCGCCGATCGCGACCCGGGCGCGAGCACGGCGTCGGTCACCCCGCACCGGGCCAGCTCGTCGACGAGGACGAGCGCCTGGGCGTGCGACGGGTTCTGGGCGCGCATCGAGCTGCCTTCAGCCGGCGAGGTGTGCGGACGCGGCACCGAGCCGCTCGATGAGCGCGAGCGCGGCGTCCGGGTCGGGGGTGGCCTGGTCGAGCAGCGCCGGGTCGGGCTCGACCCGCCGGACCTCGAGGTGACCGTCGACCGGTTCGAGCGGGCGGTCGGTGACGTCGGCGGCCAGCAGGGTGGCGGTCCCGAGCCCGCACGCGTACGGCAGGTCGGGCAGGGCCGCCGCCAGCGCCACGCCGGCGGCCAGTCCGATCGAGGTCTCGAGCGCGGACGACACGACCGCGGGGAGCCCGGCGGCCTCGACGACCTCGAGGGCTCGGCGGACGCCACCGAGCGGCTGGACCTTGATCACGACGACGTCCGCCGCGTCGAGCCCGGCGATGCGCAGCGGGTCCTCGGCGGTCCGGACCGACTCGTCCGCGGCCAAGGGCACGTCGACGCGCCGCCGAACCTCGGCCAGCTCGGACAGGCTCGCGCACGGCTGTTCGACGTACTCGAGCCCACCCGCGGCGGCGGCGAGCCGACCGATCGCGAGCACGGCGGTCTCGACGTCCCAGGCGGCGTTGGCGTCGACGCGGATGCGCCCGGTCGGGCCGAGCGCGTCACGGACGGCCGCGACCCGATCGACGTCGGCAGCCAGGTCCTGACCCGCCTCCCCGACCTTGACCTTGGCGGTCGTGCAACCGCTGCGCGCGACCAGCTGGCGGGCGGTCGCGGGGTCGACGGCCGGCACGGTGGTGTTGACCGGGACGCGGTCTCGGACCGGCGCCGGGAACGGCTCCAGCGCGGCCTCGCGGGCGGCCGCGAGCCACCTCGCCGCGTACGCCGGGCCGTACTCCGGGAACGGCGAGAACTCGCCCCACCCCGCGGGACCGTGCAGCAGCACGCCCGAGCGGGACGTGACCCCCCGGAACCGCAGCCGCATCGGTACGGCGAACGGCACGAGCCGGTCGAGCTCGCCCGCTGCTGGTCCCGGAGCCGTCACGCGTCACCGCCGCCGGTGACGAGCAGCGCGGTCGCGAGCAGCACCGCGAACAGCAGCTGCGCCTGGGCGGTGTGGCCGAGCGCGGCGATGAGCCGCGGGCCGAGCGGCGCGTGCCGCACCAGCTCGACCCCGCGCCAGGCGACGACGACCGCGAGGACGGGCGCGGCGAGCCACCCCTCCCCCGTGACGACCGCCAACGGGACGAGCATCACGAACGCCGCGGCCACCAGCGCCACGTAGAGCGTCCGGGTGCGGCGCTCGCCCAACCGCACCGCGAGCGTCCGCTTGCCGACCGCCGTGTCGGAGGGGATGTCCCGCAGGTTGTTGACGACCAGCAGGGCCGTCGCGAGCGCTCCCATCGCGAGGGAGGCGAGCACGGCGACGAGCCCGATCCGGCCGTCCTGGACGTACTGCGACCCCACCGTGGCGACCACCCCGAAGAACACGAAGACGAACACCTCGCCGAGCCCCGCCGACGCGTACGGCTTGGACCCACCCGAGTAGCCGAGCGTGGCGAGCACCGCGGCGACGCCGACGAGCAGCAGCTCCCACCCGACCAGCGCCGCGAGCGCGAGGCCGGCGAGGGCGGCGACCGCGAGCGCCGCTGCGACGGCGCGCTTCATCCCACCCGGGCTGACCAGGCCACTCGCGACGGCTCGGCGGGGCCCGGTGCGGGCGTCGGTGTCGACGCCCTTGACCCCGTCGAAGTAGTCGTTGGCGTAGTTCACGGCGACCTGGAGCGCGAGGGCGACCACCAGTGCCAGCACGGCGCGCAGCGGGTCGAGGTCGCCAGGCGCCGCTTCCGCGGAAGCGGTCCCGACGAGGACCGGCGCCACGGCCGCCGGCAGGGTCCGCGGCCGCGCCGCCTCGAGGTAGGGGTGCAGGGTGCCGGCCCTCCGGGGGTCGTCGACGGTGCGCGCAGCGTAGGTGGCCCGTCGGCCTGCCGACCTGACCGGCCTACGCGAGCACGGGGGACTCCTCGAACGAGCGGTGCGTCGAGGTGGTGTCACGCAGCATCGCGGCCGCTGCCGGGGTCAGACCGGCGACCATCAGCGTCATCCAGGCGGCCGAGCTCCAGGGCGTGGAACCGGCCACCAGGAACAGGACCGTCGCCGCCGCCACGGCGAGACACGCCCAGAGCGGCACCACCCGTGCCCGTCGCAGCCCGACCGCCTGGGGGACCGCCGCGAGCAGCCCCAGCAGGTACAGCGGCACGAACAGGGCCAGGACGAGTGGTTCGTTCTCGACCGCGAGCATCAGCTCCGCTGCCGCGGTGTGATCCTCGGCCGCAGCCGCGGCCAGCGACGTCGCGAAGTGCCCGATGAGGTGGACCGCCTGGCCGAGCGCGAACATGCCGGCCAGGACCGCGCCGGTCCAGGCCCAGCGCGGCGAGCGTTCGACCGACAGCCGCCAGATCGCCAGCAGTGCGGGGACGGTGAACAGCATCGCGGCGTAGGCCAATAGCGACGCAACGAGGAAGATGCCGCGGTTGGCCTCGATGCTGGCCAGCGTCGCCGCCGCCTCGGTCACCCCGTACTCGCCGACCAGGCCCACGGCCGTCGGGGGGTCGGCGACCATCCTGACCTGGTCGCTGATGCCGTAGGCGAGCGGTGCGAGCAGGATGCTGGCGCCGCCGATCACCCGTGTGGTGCGTCCCATCTCCACGTCCTCCGTGTCCGCCCGCGGCCGCCCGCGGGTCCGCCACCAGCCTGACGGCCGGGCCGGTCGTTGCCGTCCGTCGGGGCGCACCGATGTGCCTCGCCTCGGGGCGGACCCAGGTCCGTCGTGAGGTGGACGCGGTCGACGCGTGCCGTCGTTATCGTCGGCTGATGAGGATCACGCGACCGAGCAGCGAGGAAGCAGCCCTGGCGCTCGGCTGCACGGCGTGGGACCTGGCGTTCCTGCTGAGGCACGATCCCGCGCTCGCGCCGGTCGCGCTGGTGACCGGGCTGGCGGTGCTCGCCTGCCGTCGCCGGCCACTGGTGGCCGGCGCGGCCGTCGCGGGCGTGCTGGTGACGCAGATGCTGCTCGGGGTGCCGTCCGAGGACCCGTCGGGGCTGGCGGCTGCCCTCGTGGTTGCCTACGCGCTCGGCCGTCACACCGCCCCGCCGGCCAGCCTCGCGGTGCTGGCCGCGGTCGCCGGCGCTCTCGCGGTCTCCGATCCGACCGGGGCCACGGTCGCGTTCGTCGGCGTGCTGGCAGGCGGTGTCTGGACGACCGGTCACCTCGTCCGCCGACGCACCCAGCGGGCGACGGCTGCCGCCGCGGTGGCGGTCGACCTCGCCGCGGTCGACCCTGCGGCGCGCGCCGCCCGCGTGGTGGCCGAGGAGCGGGCGCGACTGGCCGGCGAGGTGCTGGGCACCGTGCGGTCCGCCGTCGTCGCCATGGGCCGCCACGCGCACGCGGCGGCACCGGCGCTCGATCCCACGGCGCTCGTGGCGATCCAGGAGGAGGGACGCCACGCGACGACCGAGCTGCGCCGGCTGCTCGGCCTCCTGCGCTCCGAGCCCGACGTGGTCGCGGATCTCGCACCACGCGACCGGCAGCCGACGCCGGCCTGGCGCGGCGATGCCGTGACGGCCGTCGCCGTGGCGGTCCTCGCGCTCCTGGAGACCGGGGCGGCCGGTCGGCTCACCGGATGGCTGTCGGTCGCGCTGCCGATCGCGCTCGCGGCCACGCTCGCGGTGCGGCGTACCGAGCCGGTGGTGGCGTGCGTCCTCGCGTGCGTGCCACCTGTGGTCGCACTGACCGCTGGGACGCCGCTGCCTCACGGGCTGTGGAGCGGGATCGTGCTCGTGCTGCTCTCGTGGTCCGCCGCCGGTCAGGGTCGCCCCGGGCGCGGGGCGCTGGAGCAGACCGGGCGCGGGGCGCTGGAGCAGACCGGGCGCGGGGCGCTGAGGTTGCGCGTGCCCGCTCTCGTGGCGCTGTCGATCCTGGTCGTCACCGTGGCGGTGGACGTCCACCGCGACGAGCCGGGCAACGTCCCGTTGACGCTCGCGATCGTCGTCGTGGCGATCGTGGCGGGCTCGTTGTGGGCCGACCGTGGACGCGAGGAGCAGCGGGCCGCCGCCGCGGCTGCGGCGCTGCGGGCGCACCACGCCGTGATCACCGAGGCCGCGGTCCGGGCCGAGCGGCTGCGGTTGGCACGCGACCTGCACGACGTCACCAGCCACGCGGTCGGCGTGATGGTCCTGCAGGCCGCCGCCGCCGCGGCGCTGCGCGTCCAGGCCCCGGATCGTGCCCACGCGGCCCTCGAGGCCGTGCGGACCGCTGCGGCGGACGCGCTGGTCGAGATCGACGCCTTGGTCGACCTGCTCGACGCGGGTGCCGTCGGCCCCGCTGGCCTGGCCGGCGGCACCGCGGCGGCGCGAACCGACCTCGCGACCGCGTTGCGGGCGCTGACGGACCGGATCGGCGACGCAGGGCTTCACGTCTCGCTCGAGCTGGTGGGCGAGTTGCCGACGGAGCCGCCCGTGGTCGCGACCAGCTACCGCGTCGTGCAGGAGGCGCTCACGAACGCGCTCCGGTACGCACCCCGGGCGGTCGTGGACGTGTCGTTGCGGGTCGAGGACGGGCTGCTGGAGGTCGCCGTCCGCGACGACGGCGGGGGTACGACGGGCTTGACGCCGGCGGCCGGCGGCTTCGGGCTCGTCGGTGTCACCGAACGGGTCCGGAGCCTCGGCGGTGACGTCGCCGTCGGTCCTCGGCCCGGTGGCGGGTTCGCCGTGACCGCCCGTCTGCCGACGTGCCCGACGATCGAGACCCGGCCGTGATCCGCGTCGTGGTCGTCGACGATCAGGACCTCATCCGCGGAGGCATGCGCGCGATCCTCGACGTCGAGCACGACATCGAGGTGGTCGCCGAGGTCGCCGACGGCTCCGACGCCGCCGTCGCTGCCATGACCCACGTCGCGGACGTCGTGCTGATGGACGTGCAGATGCCAGGCGTCGACGGGATCGAGGGCACCCGAGCGGTCCTCCGTGCCCGCCCCGAGGCGCGGGTGCTCGTCCTGACCATGTTCGACCTCGACGAGTACGTCTTCGGCGCCCTGCACGCCGGCGCGAGCGGGTTCCTGCTCAAGACCACCGCACCGTCCGAGCTCGCCGCCGCCGTCCGTGCCTGTCACCGCGGAGACCTGCTGTTCGCTCCCACGGTCACGCGCCGGCTGGTCGAGACCTACGTCAAGCGTCCCCCGGCTCCCGACGGCGTCCCGCCCGCGCTCGGATCCCTGACCGCGCGGGAGGTGGATGTCCTCCGCGCGATCGCCCGCGGCCTGTCCAACGCCGAGATCGCGGCGGCGCTGCACCTCGGCGAAGCGACCGTCAAGACGCACGTGACACGGATCCTGGCCAAGCTCGGCCTGCGTGACCGCGTCCAGGCCGTGGTGCTCGCCTACGAGTGCGGGCTGGCGGTCCCCCACGACGACTGAGTCGGGAAGTTGGGTGCGTGCACTCACGACGTCCGGCCGGCGGCGTGCGTGACTGGTACCAGCGATCGGCGACGGGTCGATCGACGGGACCGGAGGACGTGACGTGGATCGGGACACGCGGGCAGCGGCGGTGGCGGGGATCGTGGGTGGGGTGCTGGTCAGTGCGATCGCGGTGACGGACGCGGCCGTCGGCGGGACGTTGCCGGAGCGCCGTGGGGGGTGGGTGGCGACCGTGGTGGTCCACGTGGTCGGGTTCGCGTTGCTGGCCCCGGCGGCGGAGGGACTGCGTGCGCGGTACCGGGCGGAGATGGGCCGTGTCGGTCGGGCGGCAGCGCTGCTGCTGGTTGCCAGCTTCGTGGTGATGACGGCGGCCTACGCCGGGCTCGGTGTCGTGGGCGAGACCGCGGCCGTCGAGACGGCGGCGGGCCTCGGGTTCGCAGGGATGTTCCTCGGCGCGCTCGTGCTCGGTGTCGCGCTGTGGCGGCGCACCGACGCCAGCCGGCTCGCAGCGGTGCTGCTGGTCGGCTGGGTGCCGATGATCGGCGTGGTCATCGGGCTCGACGCGCTGGGAGTGCTGGCCGCCCACCCCGCGGCGATGGAGCTGGCCGTCTACCTCGGTGTCGCCACGCTCGCCTTCGAGCGGCTCGCCGTGCCGACGCGGGAGGAGACCCGGCTGCCGGTCGTCACCGGATGACGCGAAGGCGTTCCTCCGCGCGCCCGTCGTCGTACGCTGGCGGCGGGTCCGCCGGGCGTCGGGAGCCGGTCGTGATGGGTGAGCAGCGCCGGCGCACGACGGCATGGGCGATGTGCGCTGCGGCGCTCGTGCTGCTCCTCGCGTCCGCTGGGCTGGCCGTCGCTGCCTGGGGGACCCCACCGCCCGACGGCGCCGGGGCGTGGTCGTCGCGGATCGTCGGCGCCGTGGGGTTCGCGGGCGCACCGATCCTGGGTGTGGTGCTCGCCAGCCACCCGCACAGCCTGCGGTACGGGTGGTGGTGGTGCCTGCTCGGCCTCGGGTTCGGGGTCAGCGAGTTCGCGGGCAGCTTCGTCGCCTACGCCACCGGTCAGGGCCACGCCGTCCGCTCGATCCCGCTGGCGGCCACCGCCGGCGACCTCGGCTGGATCGCGGCGGTGGCCGCGATCGCGCCCTTGCTGCTGTACTTCCCCGACGGCACGCTGCCGTCGCCGCGCTGGCGGGTGGTGGCGATCGTGCTGCGCGGCGCGGCGCTCGCGGCCCTGGTCGGGACGTTGCTGCTGCCCGGTGCGGCGGCGACCGCGCCGGTCGACCGCGCGGTGGTCACCTCGGCGGTGCCGAGGATCGGGGCAGCGCTGGCCGTCGGTGGCGTGTTCGTCGTCCTGTCCTGCATCCCGGCCGCCGCCGCGTCGCTGGTGGTCCGGTCGCGGCGCGCTTCGGCGCAGCAGCGCACGCAGATCCGGTGGGTCGTCTACGCCGCCGTGCTGCTCGGCGTGTCGGTGGCGGTGCTGACGTGGTGGGACGCGCCGGGCCTCTGGGACGCCGTCCTGGAGATGGTGCCGCTGGTCGCTCTCTACGTCGCGGTCGGGATCGCGGTACGACGGCACCGTCTCTACGACATCGATCTGTTGGTCAACCGCACGCTGGTCTACGGGGCGCTGACCGCAGCGGTCGTCGCGGCGTACGTCGGGCTGGTCGGCGTCCTGTCGGCCGTGTTCGCGACGCGGGTGAGCCTGCCGATCACGCTCGCGGCGACCGCGGTGATCGCGGTGGTCTTCCAGCCGCTGCGCGAACGGGTCCAGCGGACGGTCAACCGGCTGCTGTACGGCGAGCGTGACGATCCCTTCGCGGTCGTGACCCGGCTGGCACGGGCCCTCGAGGCGGCCGTCCCCACCGGCGAGGTGCTGACGACGGTGGTGACGACCACCGCCGAGGCGCTCAAGCTCCCGCACGCCTCGGTGTGGCAGCGCGAGGACGGCCGCCTGTGCCTCGCGGCGGTCCACGGCGCAGCGCCCGCCACCGCGACGGTGCCCGAGGCCGGCGACCTCGCCGCCCACCTCGAGGTGGGACGACCGGTCGACATCGACGAGCTCGAACCCGGCGACGTCCTGGCGGCAGCGCTCGAGCCGACCGGGGCGACGCTGGCCTACCCACTCCACCACCGGGGCGACGCCGTCGGTCTGCTCTGCGTCGCAGCGCGCAGCCCGGGCGACAGCTGGGGCGGCGTCGATCGCGCGACCCTCGCCGATCTCGCGCGGCACGTCGGCGCGGCCGTCCACGCGGCGCGCCTCGACGGGCAGCTGCGGGACAGCCACACGGCGCTGCAGCGCTCCCGCGAGCAGCTCGTCGCCACGCAGGAGCGGGAACGCCGACGGATCCAGCGCGACCTGCACGACGGGCTCGGCCCCACTCTCGCCGCCGTCAGGCTGCACGTCGAAGGCAGCCTCACCGACGGAGGCGGTACCCCGCCCTCGGTGCGCCGGAGGCTGGAACGCATCGACGAGCTCATCGGCCGCGCGACCGCCGACGTACGACGCCTCGTGATCGGGCTGCACCCGCCCGCCCTGACCCACCAGGGTGTCGTCGCGGCGATCCGCACCCACGTCGAGCAGTTCGGGGACGACACCGGCCTCACCGCCCGGTTCTCGGGCGACGGTGACGTCCGCCTGGGGCCTGCGGTCGAGGTCGCGCTGTTCCGTGTGGCGCAGGAGGCGCTCACCAACGTCGCGAAGCACGCCGACGCATCCGACGTCGAGGTGGCGCTGACGCTGTCGGACGGCTGGGCACGTCTGGTGGTCACCGACGACGGTGTCGGGATGCCGACCGTCACCACCGCCGGCGGCAGCGGCGAGGGGACCGGGATCGCGGGGATGCGCGAGCGCGCCGACCTGCTCGGTGGGAGGCTGACCCTGGGCCACGCCGCTGGGACCGGGACACAGGTCACCTTCGAGATCCCTCTGGAGGTGTCGTCGTGACCGAGGACGCCGCGACCGGGGGCGGCCCGATCCGTGTCCTGGTCGCCGACGACCATCCGCTGTTCCGCGAGGGCGTGGCCAGCCTGCTCGGGCCCGTCGAGGACGTCGAGGTCGTGGGTGAGGCGAGCGACGGCGAGCAGGCACTCACGCTCGTGGCCGAGCTCGAGCCGGACGTGGTGCTCATGGACCTGGCCATGCCCGGCCTCGGCGGCGTCGAGGCGACCCGCACCATCTCCCGTCGCCACCCGGAGCTCGGCGTGATCGTGCTGACGATGCTCGACGACGACGCATGGGTGTTCGCCGCGGTACGGGCCGGTGCCCGCGGCTACGTGCTCAAGGACGCCGAACGCGGGTCGCTGCTGCGTGCCATCCGGGCGGTGGCTCGCGGCGAGGCGCTGCTCGGCGATGCCATCGCTCGCCGCGTCCTGGCGGTGCTCGGCCCACCACCGGACGACCACGAGCCAGCACCGGACCCCGACATCGCACGGCTCACCCCGCGCGAGCACGAGATCCTGACCTTCATCGCCGCCGGGCGACGGAACGCCGAGATCGCCGCGCAGCTGGTGATCAGCGAGCGCACCGTCGGCAACCACATCAACCGCATCTTCCGCAAGCTCCACGTCACCGACCGCACCCAAGCCGCCCTCCGCGCCCGCGGGGCCACCGGAGCGCCCGGCGCCCCGTAGGTCGCCACCAGCTCACCGCGGTGGCGCCCGTCGCGCGACCTGTCGCGAGCCGCCGCCGGGGACGTCGACCGACGAGGTCCGGTGGCGCGGAACACCGCGACGGCACCGATCACGTCCACGCGCACGTCGCTGAAGTGGGCGTCGAGCAGCGCGCGCAGGCCCGCTTCGGTGTCGGTCAGGTTGTCGAAGATGCCACGCCGGTAAGGCAGTGCAGGACGTAGCTCATCGCGACGGACCCGAACCTCCGGTCGAGGGGCAGTGGCTCGCGGACGTCCGCCGTGACCTGGGTGACGTCGAGGTGGGACAGCCGGCGGGAGGCTTGGGCGAGGACATCGACGTTGGGGTCGACCAGGTGCCGCGTCGGGCAGCGCCACACGGCGCCGGGACACCGAGACGTCGGCGACCGTCGCGGGGCCCGATGTCTTGCTTAGTCGACCAGCTTGGTCCACACTCGCTGCGGCGAGAGGAACCACGGTGCGCGAGGTCGGCGTCCACGAGGCGAAGACCAACCTGTCGCGCCTCCTGCGCCAGGTCGAGGCTGGAGAGGACGTCGTCATCCTCCGCGGCGGCGAACCGGTGGCCAAGCTGGTGCGCGCCGCTCCGCGCCGTCGTGAGCTCGGGATGGACGAAGGCCGCTTCACGGTCCCGGACGACTTCGACGACCAGCTGCCCGAGGACCTGCAACGCGCGTTCGAAGGCGGATGAGGTACCTGCTCGACACGCACGTGTGGCTGTGGCTGATGACGGCGCGCAGCCGTCTGGCGAGCGACGTGCTCGAGACGCTCAGCGATCCCGAGACCTCGATGTTCCTCTCCGCCGCGAGCGCGTGGGAGATCGCGATCAAGCATCGACTCGGCAAGCTGCCACTGCCCGAACCCGCCGAGCGGTACGTCCCGGATCGCCTGGCCCGGAGCGGGACCCTCGCGCTCCCCATCACGCACGCACACGCGCTCGGCGTGACGTCGCTGCCGCTCCACCACGGCGATCCGTTCGACCGGCTCCTCGTCGCACAGGCCCAGCTCGAGAGCTTGGAGCTCCTCACCGCTGATGAGGCCTTCGCGCCCTACGACGTGCCCATCCGCTGGGCGCGCTGACGCGGCTCAGTAGTGGTAGGGGTAGGCGGACCAGTCCGGGTGCGCGCTTCTCGAGGAAGGCGTCGCGGCCCTCCTGGCCTCGTCGGTGCCGTAGATCAGGCGGGTCGCCTCGCCGGCGAAGACCTGCTGGCCGATCAGCCCGTCGTCGGGCAGGTTCATCGCGAACTTGAACATGCGCAGGGCCGTCGGTGACTTCCCGCCGATCCGGGCGGCCCAGTCGAGCGCGGTCGCCTCGAGCTCGGCATGGTCGACGACCCGGTTGACCATGCCCATGCGGTGCGCGTCCTCGGCCGAGTACTCGTCACCGAGGAGGAAGATCTCGCGGGCGAACTTCTGGCCGACCTGGGTGGCGAGGTAGGCCGAGCCGAACCCGCCGTCGACCGACGCGACGTCGAGGTCGGTCTGCTTGAACCGGGCGTGCTCGCGGGAGGCGATGGTGAGGTCGCAGGTCACGTGCAGCGAGTGACCGCCGCCGGCGGCCCACCCGGGGACCACGGCGATGACGGCCTTCGGCGAGAACCGGATGAGCCGCTGCACCTCGAGGATGTGCAGCCGCCCGGACCGCGCCGGGTCGATGGACGCCTGCGGTGTTGCCGTCGGCGTACCGGTAGCCGTCCTTGCCGCGGATGCGCTGGTCCCCGCCCGAGCAGAAGGCCCAGCCACCGTCCTTCGGCGAGGGGCCGTTGCCGGTGAGCAGCACGCACGCGACGTCGCTGGTGGTGCGGGCGTGTTCGAGCACCCGGTACAGCTCGTCGACGGTGTGGGGCCGGAAGGCGTTGCGCACCTCGGGGCGGTCGAACGCGACGCGCACCGTGCCCTGGTCGACCGCCCGGTGGTAGGTGACGTCGGTGAGGTCCTCGAAGCCGGGGACGGTGCGCCAGCGGTCGGCGTCGAACAGCTCGGAGACCACGGCTCGTTCCCGTTCGTCGGGGCAGGGCGCGCCGACCGGCGCACGGGTGCGCAGCCTACGCTGACGACGTCGACGGGTCGGAGGCGGCGGTGGCACGGCTGATCGCGTTGCCCCTGCCCTCCACCGACGAGGCCGCGGAGGCCGTCCGTGCCCGGTGGGAGGCCGGTGACGCCATCCTCCCGCTCGATGCAGCCGCGTCTCGCGCCGAGGTCGAGGCGCTCCTCGCGGACGCTGCGCCCGGACCGGATCGCCACCCTCGAGGACCCCGACGGCCACGCGCTGCCGGACCCGCTGCCCACCGACGACGGCGTGGCGTTGGTGGTGCCAAGCTCCGGATCGACGGGCGCGCGCAAGGGCGTGACCCTGACCACGGCCGCGCTCGACGCGTCGACCGCGGCCTCGCTCGCGCGGCTCGGCGTGCAGCACGACGCGGTCTGGCGCGTCCCGCTCCCCCTCCACCACGTCGCGGGGCTCGCGGCGCTGCGCCGCGGGTGGGCGCTCGGCACCGACCCGGACGTCGTCGCCCCGGGCGACCTCGACGCGTTGCTGCGTCCGGGCGCGGACCACGTCGCGGTGGTGCCGACCCAGCTGCACCGGTGGCTCGCACGGAACGGGGCGGCCGGACCGAGGCAGGTCCTGCTCGGCGGCGCCGCCGCCGCGGCCGAGCTGCTCGACCGCGCGGGTGCCGCCGGGATCGAGGTGGTGACCAGCTACGGCATGACCGAGACCTGCGGTGGTTGCGTCTACGACGGGCGCCCCCTCGACGGCGTGGAGGTCGCGCTCGCCGACGACGACCGGATCCGCGTCCGCGGCCAGGTGCTGTTCTCCGGCTACCGCGGCGACCCCCGAACGGTGGCCGGCGGCATCGACGAGCACGGGTGGTTCACGACCGGCGACGTCGGCCAGCTCGGCGACGACGGCACGCTGCAGGGTCCTCGGGCGCGCGGACGACGTGGTCGTCAGCGGGGGCGAGAACGTCCCGCTGCCCGCGGTCGTCGCCGCCCTCCGGTCGCACCCGGGTGTGGTGGATGCCGCTGCGGTCGGCGAGCCCGACGCCGAGTGGGGCGAACGGGTCCACGCCGTGGTCGTGGCCCGCGACCCGGCCGTGCCCCCGGACGTCGCCGACCTCCGCGCGCACGTCCGTGCGAGCCACCCCGCATCGTTCGCACCACGGCGCGTCACCGTCGTCGCCGACCTCCCGCGGGACGCCATGGGCAAGGTCACCCGTGCCACCCTGCGCGCCACGATCGCTGCCGCGCAGGAGTGACCCGCTCACCGTCGGTCCGGTCAGGTGGTGAGCTCGGCGACCATGACCGGGTCGGTGGTGGGCTGGCGGATGGGCTGGTCGTCGGGTTCGACGGTCACCCCGATCGCGACGGTGGTGGCGAGCTCGCCGGCCAGGACCCGGGTCGCGCGGCCACGCTCGTCGACCTTGAGGGTGCCCGCCGGTTCGGCGGTCCCCTGGTCGTCGATCAGCCACAGGACGAACGCGTGCCCGTCGGGGGCCGGCGCCATGCCGTCGACGAGGAAGACCGCTTCGTTGCGTGCGGTGGACACGACCACGCGGACCGTCTCGGGGCCCCCGGTGTCGACGTCGATGACCTGCGCGTCGGCGGCGGCCATCACGTCGGTGAGCTGGGTGGTCGACGTCTCGAGCTGGTCGATCCGGTTGCCGAGGTTGGCGACCACCGCGGACAGGCCGAGGATCGCGATCGCGACGATCGCGGCGGCCGGCGCGGCGACCGAGCTCAGCCACCGGCGGCTCGGCGAGATCCGGGCGACCTCCGGCAGCGACGGCGCGCGGGGCGGCGGCTCCTGTCGCACGTCATCGATCCGTGCGAGGACGGCGTCGCGGAGCCCCGGCGGGGGGGCCACCGTGGAGGCGGTCCCGAGCCGGGCGGCCGTCGCCTGGAGCTCGGCGACCTCCTGGCGGCAGGCGTCGCACGCGTCGAGGTGGGCCTCGAACAGCTCGCGCTCGTCGTCGGGCAGGGCGTCGACGGCGTACGCACCCGTCAGCGTGTGGATGTCGGCGGACATCGTGGTCCCTCCGAGGTAGCTCATCGGGCCACCCCCATAGCGTCGCGCATGCGGATCAGTCCGTCACGCATACGGGTCTTGACGGTCCCGAGCGGGGTGTCGAGCAGGTCGGCGACCTCGCGGTAGGTGTAGCCGCCGTAGTAGGCGAGTTCCACCGCCTCGCGCTGCAGGTCGGTGAGCGCGGTCAGCGCCTCGCGCACCTGCTGGTGCTCGAACCGCAGCTCGACGGCTTCCGCGACCTCGTCGAAGGCACGCGACCGGTCCCGGATGGCGATGCGTTCGGTGCGATCGCGGCTGGCCTGTTCGCTGCGGACCCGGTCGATGGCTCGACGGTGCGCCATCGTCAGGATCCACGTCTGGACGCTGCCCTTGTCGGGGTCGAACCGGGTGGCCGTGCGCCAGACCTCGACGAGGACCTCCTGCGCGACCTCCTCGGACTGGGAGGGGTCGCGGACGACCCGCTTCACCACCCCGTAGACCGGACCGCCGAAGCGATCGAACAGGTCGGCGAACGCGGCCTGGTTGCCGCGGGCGACCGCGGCCATCAGCTCCTCGTCCGGCACGGTCCTGCCCCCCGGGAGGGGGGTCAACCGCCGTCGTCGATCGGGTTCCATCGGCATCTCTCGGTCGTCGCGGCCAGCGTCCCGTGGAACGCCCGGCCCCGACCGCCTGCCGCGGTCGGCGCACCCGTGGTTCGCAGACGACGCCCCGGCGGTTGCCCCGAGCGGCCGAGGCTGCGCGGTCGGCGAGCTACAGGCCGGCGTACGAGTGCAGACCCACGATCACCAGGTTCACGCCGTAGTAGGTGAACATGAGCACCGCGAACGCCCACAGCGCGATCCACCCCGCCGACCGTCCACGGGTCCCCCGCGTCGCACGGGCGTGGAGGTAGGCCGCGTAGGCGACCCAGGTGAGGAAGGACCCGGTCTCCTTCGGGTCCCACCCCCAGAACCGGCCCCAGGACTGCTCGGCCCACATCGCGCCGGCGATGACCCCGAAGGTCCACCCGAAGAAGCCGAGCGCGATGGTGCGGTAGGCCAGCCCGTCCAGCGTGGCGGCGGGCGGCAGGTACGGGGTGAACCAGCGAGCGATCAACGCGGCGCCGACCAGACCGAGGTTGATGCTGAGGAAGCGCTGCAGGCCGCTGCCGGTCTCCAGCGTGGGCGTGGCGATGAACACCCACGACACCGTCGAGGTGCCGAGGAAGGTGAACAGCGCGAGCTTCCAGGGGTTGATCGCCGCCCGGAGGGCCCGGCGGTAGGCCGCGGCGTCCTCGTCGTCGGCGACATCGTCGTCCCGCACCGGCCCCGGATCGCGCCCGTCGGGAGCGACCCGCTCGGCGACCGACGCGGCGTCGTCGGCGGAGGTGAGGTCGGACACGTGCGCCGCGCCGACCGTCGACCCGCTCGTGACGGCGGTGCGCGAGGCGGCGACGCCGCGTTCGGCGGTGTCACGCAGCAGGTACAGGGCGGTGAACACGAAACCGGCGGTCAGGATGCCGGCCGCGATCACGATCAGGCTGACGTGGAAGCTGCGCCACCAGGTGTCGAGGATCGGCTGCAGGGGGCCGGGCGAGCTGTAGACCAGCAGCGCCGACGCGAGCACCAGGGTGCCGGCCATCATCACGAAGCCGTTGAGCTCGGGGCGCTTGCGCACGAACTGGAGGTAGACCAGGCCGGCCACGACCCCGGCCAGGGCCATGGCCGAGGTGAACTCGAACATGTTCCCGAGCGGCAGGCGTTCCTGGACGATGCCGCGCAGGACCTCGTGGGCGACGTGGGTCACGATCCCGGCGATGGCCAACGCGGATCCGAGCCAGCGGGCGACGCGGCCGTGTCCGAGCTCGCCCAACCGGCCCCCCCGCCGCGGCTGGTCGGCACGGCCGACGGTCGTGGTGAGCGAGTAGAGGTAGACCGCCGCGGAGGTCCCGTACAGCAGCAGCGTCACGGGCGAGTACAGCAGCCGCGACAGCTCGGCGAGCTGGTCCTGGCTCACGATCGGGCTCCCGGGTCGGGGTCGGTCAGGAAGGGCTCGGGGTCGGTCAGGGAGGGCTCGGGGTCGGTCACGGAGGCGAGGCCGGCCGGCGGCGTCCCACCGATCGCTCCGGCGAGGGCGCGGGCGAACTGTTCGTGCTCCTCCTCGAAGGCCTGCGGGCGCTGGAACGCGCGTCCGCCGACGGTCACGAGGGTACGGCCCGTGTCCGCGTCCCGGGACGCCGCGACCCAGAGGCGACGGCGGTAGGCGTAGAGCGCCGGCCACAGGCCGCCGAGCAGCATCGCGGACGCGAGCAGCAGCCACGGCAGCTGCGGGCGGTTGGATACCTGGAAGCCCACCCACCGGCGCAGCTCCACGAACCGGACCGTCACCCCGTCCTCGAAGACGAACTCGGTCCCCGGCCGCAGCGACACGTCACCGCCGGGTTCGAGCGCGGAGGTGTCGAGCTGCCAGATGGACTGCTGGGTGCGTCCGAGCTGCAGGTCGCCGCGGTAGCTGCGGACGACCGCGAGGGGGGCATCGGCCCAGGGGGCGCCGGTCAGCTGGGGTCCGTCGTCACCGTCCGGCGCGAACGGGAACAGGAACAGGTCGAGCCCGACGTCCGGGTCGGCGGACGCGGCCTTGACCGCGCTCCGGAAGTGCGGGATGCCGTCGCCGCTGGCGCGGGCGATCGCGAAGTCCTCCCAGACCACCTCGCCGTCGACCTCGACCTGGAACAGCGGCGCGTAGCCCCAGTCGAGCTGGGTGACCTTCATCCCGTCGAAGGTGACCGGTGCGTTGCCCTCGATCCGGGTCTCGGTCACCTCGCCGTCAGCCGACGTCACGGTCACGTCCGACGCGAAGGTCGTGGCCTGGCCCGCCCCGGGGGCCAGCGGGTCGCGGACCCAGTCGACCTCGAAGGCGTCGAGCGCCAGGGTCCAGGCGGCGTGGTCGTCCTCCTCCCACATCCGCCCCGGGTCGCGGACCCAGTACTGCGAGATGGTGTCGGAGAAGCCGGGCTCGCCCTCGACGACGCCGACCTGGCCGGTGAAGCCGGCGAGCTGCCCGAAGACCACGGCGCCGAGCAGGACGTAGAAGGACAGGTGGAACAGCAGCGACCCACCCTCGCGCGACCACAGGCCCTTCTCCGCGGCGACCTGCGGCGGCCCGGCACCGTCGACCACCTCGTCGCGGACCCGCCAACGGCGCGCTCCGAGCAGCTGCTTCGCGGCGGCGTGCACGTCGTCGGGCGACGCGTCGGTCGTCACGGTGGCGACGAGCTCGGCGCGACCCGGGTAGCGGCTGCGGGGTGGCACCGAGCGACGCACGAGGCGGACCCACGCGCGGACGCGCGGGATCATGCAGGCCGTGAGGGACAGGTAGAGCAGGAACAGGGTCGCGAGGAACAGCGTCGAGCCGTACACGTCGAACAACCCGAAGGTGTCGAGCACGGCGGACACGGTGGCGCCCGGCCCCTCCGTGCCGGCCAGCCACCCGTCGACGGTGGTCGGCACGTTCGGTTCCTGCGGGACGACCGTCGCGATCAGCGTCTCGACCCCGAGGATGCCGAGCAGGTACAGGGCCGTGCGCATCCGCACGAGCCACCGCCACCCCATGGTCACGCTGTCCCACACGAACCGGATCGGACCCTGCGGGCCACGCGGTGACGGTCGGCGGCCGACCGGCGGGTTCATCTCCGGTGGCGCCTGGGACTCGAGCGGCTCGGTCGAGGTCATAGAGGCACCTCGAAGCCGCTGATGAGCGGCCGGAGGTGGAAGATGAACCGGTCCCACAGGCCGGTGGCGATGGCGACACCGACGAGCGAGATGAACACCCCGCCGCCGACCTGCAGACCCCGGGCGTTGCGGCGCAGGAAGCCGAGCGTGCCGCTCATGCGGCGGAAGAGCAGCCCGAACAGGATGAACGGCACCCCGAGGCCGAACGCGTAGACGAACCCGAGGATGGCTCCGCGCCCGGACACGCCGCCGCTGACCGAGGCCGACAGCGTGAGGATCGCGCCGGCTGCCGGTCCGAGGCAGGGGGTCCAGCCGACCCCGAACACGAAGCCGAGCAGCGGCGCGCTGGCCAGCCCCTTCGTGGGCGCCGTGTCGGCGAAGCGCGCCTCGCGGACCAGGCGGCCCGACGCCATCGCGGCCCCGAGCACGACGACCATCAGCCCGAGTCCGACCCGGGCGCCGGTGTTGCGCTCGAGGAAGCTCAAGGTGCCCGCCGCGAACCCGAGCATCACGAACGGGATCGCGAAGCCGATGACGAACAGCGTGGACCCGAGCAGCACCCGCCCGCGGGCGCGTGCGCCACCCGCGGCGAGGTCCTGCCCGGACAGGCCGGTCATGTACGACAGGTAGCCCGGGACCAGCGGCAACACGCACGGTGAGGCGAACGACAGCAGCCCGGCGGCGAACGCCACCGCCGCGGCGACCAGGAGGTTCGCGTCGGAGATCAGCAGCTGCACCTGCTCAGCCATCGTCGGCCTCCTCCAGGAGCTCACCGAGCAGGACCGTCAGCTCGGTGGCGTCGGTGGAGCCGAAGATGCGGACCGCCACGCGGCCGTCGCCGTCGAGCAGCAGCGTCGAGGGCATCACGCTCGGGCCGATCCCACCGAAGGAGGCGGCGTAGCTGCCGGCCGGGTCGTGCACCGAGGGGTAGGGCACGTCGAACTCGCGGACGAACGCGAGCGCGTTGGCCGCGGGGTCGTCGACGTTGACGCCGAGGAAGCCGACGTCGCCGGCGAAGCGCTCGGCGATCTCGGTCAGCTCGGGCTGCTCGGTGCGGCACGGCCCGCACCACGACCCCCAGAAGTTCAGCATCGCGGGGGCTCCGGCGAGCGACTCGATACCGAGCTCGGCGCTCTCGTCGCCGAGGACGGGCGCCGTCCGGGTGGGGGCGGGCCGGCGGTCCTCGACGGGGGTGATGCACAGGGCCGGCCGGACGCCGGGGAGCCGCTCGCAGTCGGCCGCGCTCGCACCGCCGGTGCACCCTGCGGCGACGACGGCGAGCACGCCGAGGGCAGCGATCAGGCGGGACACGGGGCGGTCCTGTCGGATCGGGGATGTGGCCGTGCGTGGGTGAGCGTGGCGTCTACTGCGCGATCGGGACCGCGAGGTCCTCGGGCTCCTCGACCTGCTCGAGCGCACGACGCTTGTCGAGCAGCTCGAGGCGGTCGAGCCAGAACAGGCTGCCCGCGAACCCGAGGGCCGCGATGACGGTCCAGAGCATCGACGGGAACCACTCGGCACCCGGATCCTGGAAGGCGAACCAGTCGGTCTCGGCGCCGACCGGCCAACCCATCGCGACCTCGTCCTCGTCCTCGAGCTCGGGCAGGATCGGGACGCCGGTCTCACGGTCCACGAAGTTGGCGAGGGTGCGGAACTGCTGGGTCACGACGCGCACACCCTGGTCCTGGGTCACGCGGGGCTCGCCGACCGCCTCCTGGGTGTAGAAGGTCGGCGCGCGACGGACGTTGTCGCCCTGCAGCTCGGGGGTCGCCTCGACGAGCTCGGCGACCTGTTCCTCCAGCTCGGCGCGACGCTCCGCACCGATCTGTGCCACACCGTTCTCGTCCACGGGCAGGTACTGGTTGGCCATGACGTCGCTGGCCTGACCGACCTCACCGACCACCGAGGCGTAGCGGGGGTCGGCGCTCAGCCGCTCCTCGCTGAGGTCCTGGCGATCCACGAACGTGACGACGTCCTGGAAGGAGTCCGGATCGTTGGTGGCGGGGAAGGACTCGGCCCGCTCGGAGCCGGCCTCGAAGCCGTACCAGACCGGGTCGTAGTGGGTGGAGGTCTGGCCGGGCAGGTGCGTGATCCCGAGGGATGCCGGGATGCCCGGACCACCGAACCAGAAGAACACCCCGAGCAGGAACCCGAACCCGAAGAAGGCCACGCCGTACATGGCGGTCGCCTTCCTGAGCCCGTAGTTCGACCACAGCAGCAGGATGACCGAGCCGCTGAAGAACAGCAGGCCGAGCGGGACGGCGAGGATCGCGGCCGGGTGATCGGCCGGGATGACGCTCTCGACCGCGAGGAAGAGGGTCGCGCTCACTGGTCGTCACCTTCCGCGGCGGGCGGGCCGCCGATCTGGCCGTAGCGGGGACCACCGGTGGTCTGGAACGACTCGATGTGGTCGATGACCGCCTCGATGGCGTCGTCGGTGAGCACCTGGCGGAACGACGGCATCGGCGCGTAGCCGGGGACGTTGCGCCCCTGGAGGATCGCCTGTCGGGCCACCGCTGCGGGCCTCCTCGGGGTCGTCGTCCGGCACCGATGCCGTAGCGCTCGTAGAGGTTCAGGAGCGTCGGCCCGACCACACCCTGGCCGTCGGCGCCGTGGCAGCGGGCGCAGTGGTCGGCGAACAGGTCCTCACCGGAGCGTCCGACGAACGCCTGGGCGTCGACCTGCGGCGACCTCGCCGGTCTGGACCGACAGGATGTAGGCCGCGATCTGGTTGAGCTGGTTGTCGGAGTACTGACCGCCGGCGCCGACGCTGAAGGCCGGCATCGGGGTGCCCGCGCGGCCGTTCTCGAGGGTCGATCATGATGAGCGCGTACGGGTCCTCGACGACCTCGGAGTCCTCGTAGCGGGCGACGATGTCGTTCAAGCGCGGGCGCCGGCCAGGGTGCGGCGATCTCGGCGTCCGGGTTCGGAGCCGAGCCACCCTCGAGGTTGACGCCGTGGCAGGACGCGCAGGCGTCCTGGAACAGCTGGCGGCCGGCGGCGACGTCCTGCTCGTAGAAGTCGTCGTTGCGCTCGGCGATGCGGTTGGGCTCGATGACCCAGTACAGCGGGAGGAACAGCGCGGAGAAGACCGCGAAGGCCACGCCCCACGCCATGGCCCGCTCCATGCCGGTGGTCTCGAGCTCCTCGTCGGAGTGGTAGGGCCGCATCGACAGCGGGATGTCACCGTGCCGCTTCGGTCCCTGCCGGTTCTTGCCGGGGCCCACGACGAAGTAGGCGACCGCGAAGCCGACCAGCGCGACCACCAGCGAGGATGATCGGGACGGCTGCGCCGCTGCCACCGCTCTCGACGGCGACGAACAGGTTGGTCATGTCGGTGCTTCCCCTCGCAGGACGCAGCTCACTCAGCGTCGACGCAGTTCGGCCCCTCCTGGGGCTGCTCCAGCGCGTTGGCCGTCCGGGCGGTCCCGGTGATCAGGTTGCTCGAGGTCGACGACGAACATGCCGGTGCCCTCGTCGATGAAGGACGAGTAGCGGTCGAGCCCGCGCGGCGCGGGCCCGCCGGTGTACTCGCCCCAGCGGTTGTAGCGCGACCCGTGGCAGGGGCACTCGAACCACTGCGAGGTCTGGCACCACGGCACGGCGCACCCGAGGTGCACGCACGCGCTGGGTGTAGAGCGCCATCAGGCCGACGCCCGCCGACTCGACGATGGCGTGGTCCTCGCCGTAGTTGGCCATCGCCGTGTCGTTGCCCGGGTCCCAGGTGACGATCGAGATGCCGCCGTCGGGGACGCGCACCGGGGCGCGCGTCTCGGTGATGGTCGCGGCGAGCGACTCGGCGTCCTCGAGCGGCACCTCGCCGGTGAGCTCGTCACCGGGGCGCGGGTAGAGGAAGCCGAGCGAGGCCAGGCCGAAGCCGCCGAGGCCGGCGCTGACGGCGCCGAACATGCCGTAGCGCAGGAAGGCGCGGCGCTCGACCCTGGGCAGGTCGAGGCGGCTCATCGCGTGCCCTTGGCGTCGTCTGCCATGGTCAGGTGCTCCTCCCGGCGCCGCGGGGCGCCGCATCGAAAAGCTCGTGGAAGCGGTCAGAGGGTGAAGCCCGAGCCCCTGGGTGAAGGGCCAGACCCACTCGTAGCCGGCGCCCGCGCAGGAACGACCCGATGATGACCAGGATCCCCCAGAAGGCCAGGAAGAAGGTGAAGGCGAGGTTGGCGACCTTGCGGTTCTCGGGCCGCGCGGAGGGGTTCTTGTCGACGTACGGCGCGGCCATGAGCCCGACGAGGAACACGCCCGGCAGGGTGACGCCGGCGATCATCGGGTGGAAGTAGCGCAGCAGCTCCTGCAGGCCCATGAAGTACCAGGGCGCCTTGTTGATGGCCGGGACCTCGTTGGGGTTGGCCAGCGACCCGAGCGGGGCGTCGAGGAAGAACGAGACGATCAGCAGCAGCGACGCCCATGGCCAGCAGGGCGACGAACTCGACCAGCAGCAGGTGCGGCCAGGTGTAGACCTTGTCCATCTGCTTGGACTGGACCTGCTGGATGCCGGCGGGCGGGCACGAGCGCGAGCATGCGGTGGGTGTGGCTCGCTGGCGGCGGGGACGCCGATGGAGCCCGAGCCGTTGCCGCCGCCGAGCGAGGCGGCGACACGCGCCGCGCGCTCCTCGGGGGTGAGGCGGCCACCGCCGGCGCCGCCGGCGTCGGCCGGCGCGGCGGTCTTGGTCGCGACACCGCCGCCACCCTCGGCTCTCGCGGAACGCCTCGAGCGCCTTGGTGGCCTCGTCGGCGGGCTTGGGCCCGAGGCTCTGGCCCTCGGCGATCTTGGCCGCGCGGACGCTGGCGGCCTTGGCCTTGGCCCGAGCCATGCGCTCGGACGTGCCGTCGGCGATCAGGCGGTCGTAGACCGCCTGATCCATCTGGACCTCTTCCGCCATCGCGTCTCACCTCTCGCCGTCGTCGCCGGCCCCGTGCGGGCCGGCTCACGCCGGGTGTGTCACAGGGGGCCGGAGATGCCGCCGTCCTTGCGGATCCGCCAGAAGTGGACCGCGAGGAAGATGACCGTCACGAACGGGATGAACAGGACGTGGAGCACGTACCAGCGCAGCAGGGTCGCCGGGCCGATCGAGACGCCGCCGAGGAGCACGAACTGCACCTGCTCACCGAAGACCGGGGTGTAGCCCATCATGTTGGTGCCGACGGTGACGGCCCAGAGCGCGAGCTGGTCCCAGGGCAGCAGGTAGCCGGTGAAGCTCAGCAGCAGGGTCAGCAGCAGCAGGATGACGCCGACGACCCAGTTGAACTCGCGCGGCGGCTTGTAGGCGCCGTGGTAGAAGACGCGCGCCATGTGCAGGAACACGGTGAAGACCATCGCGTGGGCGCCCCACCGGTGCATGTTGCGCACCAGGTTCCCGAACGTGCACCGACGCCGACAGCTCGCGCATGTTGAGGTAGGCGAGCTCGGTCCCGGCACCGGCGGCCGGGGTGTAGAAGAACATCAGGAAGATGCCGGTGATGGTCAGCAGGATGAACAGGAAGAAGCTCAGGCCGCCGAGGCAGTAGGTGTAGGTGAGCTTGAGCCCGTGCCGCTTCACCTTCACCGGGTGCAGGTGGTAGAGGACGTTGTTCATCGCCGCGAGGGCGCGGTCCCGCGAGGTGTCGCGGTAGCCCTTGCGGTAGATCGATCCCGGGCGGAAGATCGACTTCCAGATCACGTTGTCCTGGACGCTCGTCTTCGTCTCGCCCCAGCTCGGCAAGCTCGGTCGCTTCGCCACTTGGTCCTGCTCCTAGTTGTCGGTACGCGGCCGAGCCACAGGGCGTCGGACGGGCAGCGCTCCACGCAGATGGCGCAGCGCGTGCACTCGTTGTCGTCGATGATGAACACCGCGTGGGACTGGGTCGCCAGCGTCATCAGCTCGGGGTTGTCGGCGTCCTTGATGATCCCCGGGGACATCATGTAGATGCACTCCCAGGGGCAGACGTCCTCGCAGGCGCGGCACAGGATGCACAGCTCGGGCGTGAGCCCGATGTGCCGCTTCGGCTTGACGCGCTCCTGCAGCCACTGCGCGTCGACCTGCTGGACGACGTAGTCGTCGAACATCAGCGGGTGCTCGCCCTTGTCGGTCTTGCCCACGTCGTCCCTCCTTCCCGTGCGTCGCGGTACGTCGCGTCGTTCGATCGGTGCAGCTCGGGTGGTGCGTCGGTCACTTGTAGCCGCCGGCCTCCGGCTTGACCTCGCCGGCGGCGAGCGACTTCGGGTACTGCTTCTGGACCCGAGGAAGACCAGCAGGGTCAGCACGATGCCGCCGATCATCAGGACCGCGACCACCGAGTCCGCGATGACCCCGTAGAGGTTCGAGGCGATCTGCGAGCCGGTAGTCCTCGGAGATGTCGAAGCCCGCGGTCTCGGGGATGATCACGCCGGCCAGCACGTTCTCGTTCGCCTCGACGAACTGGATCCATGCGTGGGGCAGGACGCCGTGCACCCACCAGATGAAGGAGGAGGCGGCCATGACGCCCATGGTCGCCGAGACCCACTCGCGCTCTGCCGTAGGTGAGCTTGGCGAGGTAGAGCGGCAGCGCCATCAGCGGCCCGAGCCACAGCACCATGATCGCGGCGCCCACCCAGCCCGCCCGGCGCCGGCGGGGTCGCCGAACTGGTACAGCGCACGCAGCGCGTCGGGCGATGGCGGCACCGAACTCGCGGAACCACTCCAGCACGGGGCTTGCCTCTCCTCGGCCGACGAACGAGCCCTCGATCGGGTCCGGTGCGGCGGCGGCGGGGTCGGGGGACGGTTGCAGTCAGAGACGGGGACGGTTGCAGTCAGAGACGGGGACGGTCGTGCACGTCAGGTTCCGGGGCGGAACGCAGCAGGGACCGACGTGTCGTGGACCCGCTCGACCACCCGTGCGCGCACGCACGAGCGGTCGTGGGCGGAGGCTACCAACGGCCGGGGAAGCCCACCAAAAGGTCGCCCGCCCTGCGCCGCCTCAGTCGAGCGCGGACGCCGCACTCGGCCGCAGCCTCGGCCACCTGGTCGAGATGGCGCTCGTCGAGCGCGAGTGAGGTGAAGACGACCTCGTAGCCCGACGGTGCGAGGTAGACGCCGCGGTCGAGCATCGCGTGGAAGAAGCGGCCGTACCGGCCGTGGTCGGCCGCGGCGACGTCCTCGTAGCGCGTGGGGCGCCGCGTCGGCGAACACGATGCCGGCGAGGGTGCCGTGCTGGAGCACCTGGACGGGCAGGTCGTGTCCGGCGAACGCGGACCGCAGGTCGGCGACGAGCCGGTCGGTGATCGTCCGCAGCCGCACGTGGACGTCCGGGTCCTCGAGCAGCGCGAGCTGCGCGAGGCCAGCCGCGACCGCGACCGGGTTCCCCGACAGCGTGCCGGCCTGGTAGACCGGTCCGACCGGGGCGAGGTGGTCCATCAGGTCGGCCCGACCACCGAAGGCGGCCAGCGGGAACCCGCCGCCGAGCACCTTGCCGAGCACGGTGAGGTCGGGGGTGACCCCGTGGAGCTCCTGCGCGCCTCCGCGGGCGAGCCGGAAACCGGTGATGACCTCGTCGAAGACCAGGACCGCGCCGCACGCGGTCGGCCTGCTCGCGGAGGAAGGCGAGGAACCCGTCCTCGGGGGCGACGAGGTTCATGTTGGCCGGGACCGGTTCGCACAGGATCGCCGCGAGGTCGTCGCCGTGGGCGTCGACCGCCGCGGCGACCGCCTCCCGGTCGTTCCAGGGCACCAGGACGGTGTCGGCGGCCGCGCCCTCGGTGACGCCCGGCGAGCCGGGGATCCCGAGCGTGGCGACGCCCGACCCGGCCGCGACCAGCAGCGCGTCGGCGTGGCCGTGGTAGTGCCCGACGAACTTGAGCAGCTTGGCCCGGCCCGTCGCGCCGCGGGCGAGCCGGATGGCGCTCATCCCCGCCTCGGTCCCCGAGTTGGTCAGCCGGAGCTTCTCGATCGAGGGCACGGCCTCGATGACCCGCTCGGCGAGCTCGACCTCGCTCTCGGTCGGGGCGCCGAAGGACGACCCGCGCTCGAGCGCGGCCGTCGCCGCATCGACCACCTCGCGCCGGGCGTGGCCGAACAGCAGCGGCCCCCAGGAGTTGACGAGGTCGACGTAGCGGCGCCCGTCCTCGTCCTCGAGCCACCGCCCCGTGCCCTCGGCGGATGAACCGCGGGGTGCCTCCGACCGGACGAGAACGCCCGGACCGGGCGAGTTCACCCCGCCGGGGATCACCGCCTGAGCGCGTGCGAACAGGGACGCGGATCGAGGAGCGTCGGACACCGGTAGCTCCGTGTCGGGGCAGGAGTCTGGCAGGGTGCACGTCGAAGGGGACGTGGAGGCCAGCGCCGGGAGCGCCCGGCGGCGGTGAGCGGAGCGTAGGTGGTCGCGGACGGCGCGAGCAGCGCGGGGTCGGGACGCCGCCGTCGCCGTGGGGTGACGGGCCAGCCAGCCGCGAGGCGACGCCGGGTGCCGTCGACCTCGGCCATGACCGACCGCCGCCGCCGCGTGGCCGCCATCGCCGGCGGTGGGACCGCGGCGGCGCTGCTGGCCGCCGCGCCGGCGGCGCCACCTGGTACTACGCCGAACGCATCACGGAGGCGCCGGGTCGCCGCCCGGTCCCGCCGCTGCCGGACGACGGCGTGCAGGTGCGTGACGTCGACGGGTCGAGCGTGGTGCTGGCGGGGCCCGCGGCGGAACGCCCGGGCTGGTGGGGCCTCGACACCGGACGGGGCTGGCTGCGGGTCGGCCCACCCGGTGAGCCGGTCCCGCTCGAGACCGACGACCCCGACCTCGCCCACATCACGACCGGGGTCCGTCGTCCGGTCGAGCACCGCGTCGGACGGGTCGCGGCCGGTGACACCGGCCGGCTCGATGCCGACGCGATCCCGGACGACCCTGCCGACATCGGACTCGTGGTCGAGGACGTGCGGATCCCCGGCCCGCTCGGCGAGCTGCCGGCGTGGTGGTTCCCCGCCCCGGCGACCGCGCCCGTCTCCGGCCGCCGGACGGTGGCGGTGCTCGTCCACGGCCGCAGCGGCTCGCGGCGCGAGGTCGTGCGGTGGGTCCCCACGTTCCTGGCCGCCGGCGTGCCCTGCCTGGCGCTGTCGTACCGCAACGCGCCGGACGCGCCCCCCTCCCCCGACGGGCGCAGCCACCTCGGCGCCACCGAGTGGGAGGACCTCGAGGCGGCCATCGAGCACGTCGTCGACCAGCACGACGCCGACGACGTGGTGCTCCTCGGGGTGTCGATGGGTGGCGCCTGTGCGGCGGAGCTGCTGCGACGCAGCGGCACCGCGTCGCGCGTCCGCGCGCTGGTGCTCGATGCGCCGGTGCGGCACTGGGGACCCGTGCTCCGTGCGGCCGCCCGCCAACGGGGGCTGCCCCCCGCCGTCCTGCCGATCCTGCTTGCCCCCGACCATGGCGCTGGCCGGTGCCCGGCGCCGCATCGACTGGCGCGGGCTCGACCACCTCGCGGACCCGCGCCTGTTCGGTTCACCGACGCTGCTGTTCCACGGCGACGCCGACGCGACCGTCCCGGTGGCGCTGTCGGACGCCTTCGCCGCGCTCCGCGAGGACGTCGTCACCTACCACCGGGTGCCGGGAGCAGGCCACGTCCGCACCTGGAACGTGGACCGCGAGGGCTGCGAGGGGGCGCTCGCAGGGTTCCTCGACCGCGTCCTCAGCGAGGACCACCGGCCGCCGTTGCGCCTGCTCCCGGGCGGATGACCTCGAAGATCACGTTGTCGGCGAGCTCGCGGGCACGCGCCAGGTCGTCCGCGGTGGCCACCGTCCAGGTCAGCAGCGCCCCGCCCCCGGCCCGCCACCCGTCGGTCCGAGGCGTCGGCAGGCCCGCCAGCTCGTAGCTGACCGCGTGCGGGGCCGCAGCCTCGAGGTCGGCCAGGGACGCCAGACGGCGGCGGACCGCTCCCGGCAGCCGCAGGTCCTCGAGCGGTCCCGCGGTGAGCACGCGGACCACGTCCGGACGGTGGCGCCGGAACCACCGCGCGGTCCCCGGGTGGAAGCCGGCCACGCACCAGGGGCCGGCGTGCGACGCCAGCAGATCGGCGACCGCGCGTTCGAGGCGGCCGACGCGCAGCCCGAGGGACTTGCACTCCACCATCACGGGGGCCGACCCGAGGACGTCGAGAACCTCGGCGAGCGTCGGGACGAGCTCGGGGGAGCCGAGCAACGGCAGGTCGCGGAGCTCGGCGGTCGTGAGCTTGTCGACGCGGACCGCCCGGCCCGTGAGCCGCTCGAGGTCGCGGTCGTGCACCACCACCGGCACGCCGTCGCGGGTCAGGTGCACGTCGAGCTCGACACCGAACCCGGCCTCGCGGGCGGCCGCGAAGGCGGGCAGGGTGTTCTCCGGGAGCGCGGCGTCGTGCAGCCCGCGGTGCGCGAGCGGGGTGTCGACGAGCCACGACGGTGCGGGCGGCATCGAGGTCACCGGCGACCCGAGCGGACCGACACGCGCTAGGCCCCGAGGGCGCGAGCGAGGGGGAGGGCGGCGTACGTCAGCACCTGGTCCGCACCGGCACGCACGATGGATGTCACCGCCTCGTGCATGGCTCGGTCGCCGTCGATCCAGCCCCGCTCGGCGGCAGCAGCGAGCATCGCGTACTCCCCCGACACCTGGTAGGCGGCCAGCGGGTGGTCGAACCGGGCACGGGCATCGGCGAGGACGTCGAGGTAGGCGAGTGCGGGCTTGACCATCAGCACGTCCGCGCCCTCGGCCGCGTCGAGGTCCAGCTCCAGCCGGGCCTCGCGGCCGTTACCGGGGTCCATCTGGTGGCTGGCGCGGTCGCCGCCGGACAGGCTGGACCCGGCGGCCTCCCGGAACGGTCCGTAGAACGCGGAGGCGTACTTGGCGGCGTACGCCACGATGCCGACCTGTCCGTGGCCGGCCTCGTCGAGCCCCGCACGGATCGCGGCCACCTGACCATCCATCATCCCGGAGGGGGCGATGAGGTCGACGCCGGCCGCCGCGTAGGCGAGCGCGTCCCGGACGTAGCCCTCGACCGACTCGTCGTTCACCACCTCGTGGTCCGGACCGAGCGGGCCACAGTGGCCGTGGTCGGTGTACTCGCACTGGCAGACGTCGGCCCACACGACCAGGTCGTCGCCGACGCGGTCGCGGATCGCCCGGGTCGCCGTCGGGACCGGGCCGTCGGGGTCCCAGCCGGACGAGCCGACGGCGTCCTTGGTCTCCGGGATGCCGAACAGGATCACGCCACCGATCCCCGCGGCGACCGCCTCGGCGGCCACGTCGACGACCGACGTGACGCTGTGCTGCGAGACCCCCGGCATCGAGGCGATGGGTGTCGGGTGCTCCGGTCCGACCTCCCGGACGAACAGCGGCAGCACGAACTGCGCCGGGTGCAGGCGTGTCTCCGCGAAGGCCGAGCGGAGCGCGGGCGTCCGACGGAGCCGTCGCAGGCGGGTGGTGGGGAAGCTCACGGGGAACCTCTCGCAGGGGCGCCGTCCCCGGTGTGGGGAGGCACCGGCCGAGTCTACGAGTGCAGCCTCGCCGACTCGGACAGTGCAGACGGAGAAGATCATCCCTGTAGGTGCCAACGTCCGTCTCACCGGGCTTCGGGGCGTGGGGAAGACGGTGCTGCCCAGCAGTTCGGGGAGACCGCGATGCACGAGGCTGGATGACCGTCTCCCTCGAGCTCCGAGCACGCACCTACACCGAGAGGATGTTCCGTGCCGAGGAGATCGACTCACTGGACGGGGAGGAGGCGCACGCGGCTTTCACCAAGCCACTCGAGAACACGCTCGTCGAGGTCCCTACGCCTCTGGTCTCGGAGGTCGTCGCGGAGGTCGAGGGCTACCCGTACTTCATCCAACTCTGGGGCGCAGAGCTCTGGGATGCGGCCAGCGAGGCCGGGATACAGCACTTCGATGCGGAGCTGCTCGAGAGCGTTCGGCCAGACATCTACCGACGCCTCGACACCGAGTTCTACGAACCGCGGGTCCAGACGCTGACCCCAGCAGAGGAGGACGTGCTCCTGGCGAGCGGGGGGTGTTCGTACCCGCCGCTACCGAAGTTCCACGAGTTCCTGCGCCGTCGTCTCAGCGGTTGATCAGGACGACGCGGGATCAGTCGGAACCGCGCATCACGCGGTAGACGACGGCGAGCCCCGCCGCGCCGGCGGCCAGCAACGCCACGCGCTTCGGGTCGGCGGGGCCGGCGGCCTCGGGCGAGGCGTCGGGGGTCGGGCGCACGCGACGCGGTGGCGGTCCCCCGGGCGCGGTCACGTAGGTCCCGTCCGGGAGCGGATCGTCGATCCGGGCGAGCGAGGTGGTCCCCGTGGGCAACGGGATGGGCCCGTGGCGACGTTCGTAGCGGACCGCCGCGAGCTCGGCGCCGTAGAGGTAGAGGCGGGCACCGAGGTAGAGCAGCAGCAGGAGCGCCACGACTCCACCGACGGCGCCGTACAGGGCGTTCGCGGACTCGATCTGCGCGCTGACGTAGGCCGAGCCCGCGACCTTGAGGGCGGTCCAGCCCGCGGCACCGGCCATCGCGCCCGGGAGCAACGCCCGGCCCCGGACACGGGCCCCCGGTGCCAGCACCGTGTAGGCGGTCCAGAACAGCAGGACGTCGAGGGCGTAGGTCGCCCCGACCGACACCAGCACGCGGACGACCGTCGGCAGGCTCGCGAACCCGACCACCGTGGCGGTGGCCGCCGCGGAGAGCGCGACCGCTGCGAGCAGCGCGCCCGCTGCCAGCTGGCGACCGCGCAGCTTGAGCCCCTGCGGGATGCGGGTCCGGAAGATGGTCATCGTCGCGGTCATGGCGGCGTTGACCGGCCGGAGCGCGGTCAACAGGACGCCGACGAGGCCGGTGATCGTGATGGCGCCACGCCGCTCGATGATGCCGTCGACGAACCCGGACACCCCGCCCTCACCCCCGAGGGTGGCTCCGAGCCCGGGCACACCCTCGGCGAGCCCCTCGGCGAGCGCGACCTGATCGGCCTCGCCGGCGTAGACGTACCCGGCCACCGCGATCGCCAGCAGGAACAGCGGGATCAGGGCCGTGAAGACGAACAGCCCGATCGCGGCCGCGAACTGGTCGGCGGCGTCCAGCCGGTAGCGGTCGAGCACCCGGAACAGGACGGCGAAGAAGGCGATCCGCCCGAGCCGTTCCTTCACCGTCGCCCCCTCAGCCACCGGTCCAGCGTTCGGAGCCGACGCTAGTGCCGGACGCCCGGACGAGAGCGTCCACGAGGCCATCGAGGTCGTGCGGGTCGGCCTCCGCCGCGACCTCCACCCCGAGCGCGCGGCAAGCGGCCGACGTGACCGGACCGATCGTCACGACGCGGCCCGACCACGGCCGGGTGCCGACCAACGCGACGAACCCCCGCACGGTCGACGCCGAGGTGAAGGTGATCAGATCGACCTGCCCGGCCCCGAGCGCGTCGAGCACCTCGGGTGCCAACCGCTCGGCGGTGGTGGTGCGGTAGGCGACGACGGGGACCGGGGTCCACCCGGCGGCCAGCAGCGCGGTCTCGAGCTCGCGACCGGCGAGGTCGCCGCGGGGGAGCAGGACCTCACCGGTCCCCGGCGGGACGGCCCGTCCGAGCGCCGCACCCGTCGCGGTGTCCGGCACCACGGTCGGCGGGACGCCGAGGAGAGCGTCGACGAGCGCAGCGGTCCGGGGCCCCACCGCCCCGACGAGCGACAGCTCGCGGAGCGCCGGGGCGAGGTCGACCTCGGCGTCGTCGGCCGCCCGCGCCAGGGCGTGGACCCCGTTGGCGGACGTGAGGCACACCCCGGCGAACCCACCGGCCATCAGTCCGTCGACCGCGCCACGCAACCCCGCGGTGTCGCCCGGGGTGGTGATGATGGTCGGCGCTTCGACGGGGGCGCCACCGGCGACACGGATGCGCTCGGCGAGCTCGGCCGCCTGGTGCGCAGGCCGGGTGACGAGGACGCGACGCCCACGCAACGGCCCGGCGGCGTCCGCGGTCGCCACCGAGCTCAGGCCTGCTCGGCGCGCAGGCGCGCGAGCACCTCGCCGCCACCGGCCTCGAGGAGGGTCGCGGCCATGACGCGGCCGAGCAGCTCGGGCTCGGAGGCACCGGTCTCGTGCGACGCGCGGTAGAGGTGGGTGCCGTTCGGGTCGGACAGCAGCCCGAGCAGCTCGATGCGCTTCTCCCCCGTGGGTCCGATGCGGACCTCGGCGTGGGCGCCGATCGGTGCGGTGCAGCCCCCCTGGAGGTGGGCCAGCATCTCGCGTTCCGCGGTGACGGCGAGCCGGGTGTCCTCGTGGTCGAGCTTGCGGAGGGCCTTGCGCGTCGCCGCGTCGTCGACGCGGCACTCGAGCGCCAACGCGCCCTGCGCGGGGGCGTGGAGGATCTCGCCGTGTTCGAGCGGGACCGCGGTCAGCCCGGGCACGTCCGGTCGCGCGCGCAGCAGCCCCGCGAGCGCGAGGACGACCCCGTCGACCTCGCCGCTGACCACCTTGCCGAGCCGGGTCTCGATGTTGCCGCGGATGGGCTGGACGAGCACGTCGCGGCGGTGCTTGGACAGCTGGGCCTTGCGGCGCGGCGCGGAGGTCCCGATGGCGACCGGGCGATCGCGCGGGAGGTCCGCGATGCGCCACCCGGCGCGGGTGACCAGGGCGTCGCGCGGGTCGACCCGGGCGGGGACCCCACCGATCACGAGCTCCGGGTGCGCCTCGGTCGGCAGGTCCTTGTAGGAGTGGACGACCAGGTGGCAGTCGCCGTCGAGCACGGCCTGCCGGGTCCGATCGACGAACAGCCCCTTGGTGTCGAAGCTGCCGAGCGCGCGGTCCGGCTGTTCGTCACCCGTGGTCGCCATCGGCACGAGCTCGAACGGACGACCCGTCGCGGCCTCGAGGGCGGTGCCGACCTGGCGAGCCTGGACCTGGGCCAGGTTGGACCGACGCGTGGCGAGCCGCCACGGGCCGGCCGCGGGGGCGACCGGGATCCTGGCCATCACCGGCTCACTCGTCGTCCAGCGCGAACAGCTCACGGATCGCGTCCGCGTGCGACTCGGCTGCCGCCGCGTCGGCGAGCGACTTCAGCCGCACCGTCGGCTCGTGCAGGAGGGTGTTCACGATGCCGCGTGTGAGGGCCTCGACCGCCGACCGCTGTCGGTCGTCGAGACCGCCGAGCTTGGTGGCCAGCCGGTCGAGCTCGTCGGTCCGGACCTGCTCGGCCCGGGTCCGCAGGGCACGGATCGTGGGCTCGATCTCGGCGGCGGCGACCCAGGCCGCGAAGAGCTCGGCCTCCTCGTCGACGACGGCCCGCGCGCTGGCGAGCACGTCACCGGCGACCGTGCGTTCGGCGCGGTCGCGGACGTCGGCGATGTCCACCACGTTCACCCCGGCGAGGTCCTCACACGTCGGATCGACGTTCCGGGGCATCGCGAGGTCGAGCAGCACCAGGGGGGCGTCACCGACCCTGCGGTCGAGCGCGCGTTCGGTGAGCGCCGCCCCGACGAGGTCGGCGTCGAGGACCGGCTCGGGCGCTCCGGTCGTGCAGACCACCAGGTCCGCCGCGACGAGCGCGGCCCGCAGGCCGCCGGCGGGGACGACCTCGCCGGCCACCTTGGAGGCCAGCCGGTCGGCCTTGTCGGCGCTGCGGTTCCAGACCAGGAGGCGCCCGACCCCCTCGTCGCGCAGCTGGGTGGCGGTCAGCGCACCGACCTTCCCGGCGCCGACGATGAGGACGGTGCGGCCGGCGAGGTCGGCGCTGCCGAGGCGGTGGCGTGCCACGTCGAGCCCGACGTCGACCATCGACGAGGCGCCCGACGAGATGTCGGTGTCACGGCGGATGCGACGGCCGACGCGGACGGCCTGGCGGAACAGCCGCTGCAGCACACGCCGGGCGGAGCCCTCGGCGCGTGCGGCCTCCATCGAGGCCTTCACCTGGACGGCGATCTGCTGCTCGCCGACGACCATCGAGTCGACCCCGCCCGCGACGGCGAACAGGTGTGCCGCGGCGCGATCGTCGTGGTAGCTGTAGTGCAGCTCCTCGAGGTCCTGCGGGTGGACGTCGCCGCGCTCGGCGAGCCAGCCGCGGATCTCGGCCAGACCCGCGTGGAAGCGGGTGACGGAGGCGTACACCTCGACCCGGTTGCAGGTCGACAGGATGGCCGCCTCGGAGACGTGCGGGAGCCGGGTCAGCGGCGGCGAGCGCCTTCGGCAGCTCCTCGTTCGGCACGGCCAACCGCTCCAACAGCGCGAGATCCGCGCTGCGGTGGTTGCAGCCGACGACGAGGACGGACACGCGGAGGGCCTTCAGGCAGCAGGCGGGTGGACGGCGTGCTCGCGGGAGCGTATCGCCCGGAGGGGACGGACCGGAACGTGACGGCGCGCTCGACCTCGCCGCCGTCGAGCTCCTCGGGCGTGGCCGGCCGCGGAGGCGGTGGTCAGCCGGTCGCGGCCGGCAGGCCGTTCGCCGCCGAGCTGCTCGTAGAACGACAGGATCTGCAGCTCGGTCGACAGGTCGACGGCCCGGACGGTGACGTGCTCGGGGACCTGAGCCGGACCGGGGCGAAGTTGAGCAGGGCGGTGACCCCCGCGGCCGACGAGCTGGTCCGCCGCCGCCTGCGTGTGCTCGGCCGGCGTGGCGAGGACCGCGAGGTGCACCCCCCGGTCGCGGACGATCGTCGGGGAGCCGGTCGGTCGACTCGACGCGGTGGTCGCCGACCGCCGTGCCGATCAGGTCCGGGTCGGCATCGACGAGCGCGACCGTCTCGGAACCCCCGGCGGGTGAACCCGCCGTAGCTGGCGAGCGCCCGCCCGAGGTTGCCGATGCCGACGATGACGACGGGGCGGTCGACGCTGATGCCGAGGATGGCGGAGATCTCGGTGGTGAGGTCCGCCACCGAGTACCCGACGCCCCGGGTGCCGGCGGTACCGAGGTAGGACACGTCCTTGCGCACGATGGCGGAGTTGAGCCCGGCCTCGGCCGCGAGCTCGTCGGAGGAGATCGTCGACCGACCGGCCTCGGCCGCGTCGACGAGCGCCTGCAGGTAGCGGGGCAGCCGCGCCACGGTCGCCACCGGCAGCTTGCCGGGCCGACACGCGTCCCGCCTCGGGTCGCGCGTCGGTCGTGCCGTCGCTCGGCCACGCCCGCCACGCCCCTCACGACGCGTTCGGTCACTCGACGCGCCTCCGGGGCCGAGGCTAGCTCCGCGGCGGACCTGGCCCGGACGACCGCCGCCCGCACCTGGCCGGGGGCCACCTCGAGTTCGGCGACCTCGGCGCCGTCGACGGTGACGACCGGCACCCGCACCGTGTAGCGGTCGCCGAGCTCGGGGTCGGTGTCGATGTCGACGAGCCGCACCGGGCAACCGCGCGCCTCGCGGCGGACGAGGTCCTCGGCCCGGCGGCACAGCCCGCATCCCTGCCGGGTGTAGACGACGACCTCGGGCGCGGGGCGTCGTCGGCCGCAACGCATCAGGGTGCTCCCGCCATCAGGGCGCACCGGCGTCCCCGCGCAGCTCGCCTCGCCGCACCTTGCCGGTGGCCGTGTGCGGCAGCACGGGCACGACCTCGATGCGTGACGGGCACTTGTAGCGGGCGAGCCGCTCGCGGCACCGAGCCGTCGAGGGCGGCGACGTCGACCTCGCGGCCGGCCCGCGGCACCACGTAGGCGACGACGGTCTCGCCCGTCGACGGGTGGGGGACGCCGACGACGGCGCCGTCGGCGACGGTCTCGTCCTCGAGCCAGCACCCGCTCGACCTCGCGCGGGTAGACGTTGAAGCCGCTGACGATGATCAGGTCGCGGAGGCGGTCCACGAGCCGGAGCGCACCGGTCGTCGTCCTGGATACCGACGTCGCCGGTGCGCAGCCAGCCATCGGGGGTGAGCGCCGCAGCGGTCGCGTCCGGGTCGTTCCAGTAGCCCTGGAAGACGTTCGGGCCACGCACCCAGACCTCGCCGGGGTCGCCGGGTCGACGTCGTGGCCCTGGTCGTCGACGAGCCGCAGGTCGATGCCGGGCAGCGGCAGCCCGACCGATCCCGGGGACGGCGGCGTCGGCCATGGACGTTGCAGGTGACCACGGTGACGCCTCGGTCAGGCCGTAGCCCTCCTCGATGGTGACGCCGGTCGCCTCGGCGAAGCGCTCGAGCGTCGGGACGGCGAGCGGGCGCCGCGCCGGACACGGCCAGCCGCACCGAGGACACGTCGGTGTCGATCGAGCAGCCCGGACTCCAGCCACGGCGACGTACATCGGGGGCGCGCCGAGCAGCGACCGTGACCCCGTGCTCGGCGATGGCCTCGCAGCGTCGTCGGCCGGGTCGAAGCGGTCGACGAGCACCATCGTCGCGCCGACGGTCACCGAGGTCGCCGAGCCCGACGTTGAGCGCGTAGATGTGCGCCAGCGGCAGGACGAGCAGGACCACGTCGTCGCCGCCGACCTCGAACCGGCCGGCCAGCGACTGGTCCTGGTTGGCGGCGAGGTTGCCGCGCGTCAGCATCGCGCCCCGCGGACGGCCGGTGGTGCCCGAGGTGTAGACGAGCGCCGCCGAGGTCCTCCGGCGTCGCGGGTGACGAGCTCGGGCTCGCCCGCCTCGGCCAGCAGCGTCGCTCGTAGGCGGTGCGCCCCGTCGACCTCGGCGTCGGCGGCGACGAGGTGCTCGCAGGTCCGGCGAGCTCGTCGCGCGAGCGGCCGGCGACGTCGGCGCCGCGTTCGGGGCCGACGACGGCGACGCGCGACGCCGGAGTCGGCGAGCGCGTGCCGCAGCTCGTCGGGCGCGAGCCCGGCAGCAGCGGGACGAAGGCCGCGCCGGCGCGCAGCACCGCGGCGTAGGCCTCGACGAACGCGACGGTCGTGCCGAGCACGAGCGCGACCCGGTCGCCCGGGCCGACGCCGAGCGCCTGCAGGGCCGCGGTGGCCGCGTCGACGCGGGCGTGCAGCTCGCCGTAGGTCACGGTGCGGTCGCCGGCCCAGACCAGCGCCGGGTGGTCGGGGCGCTCGGCGGCCGTGCGGCGGAGCCGCGCGGCCAGGTCGGGATCCGGTCGGGATCACGCAGGTCCGGGGCATCGGTGTTCGGCTCACGCCGATCCGTCCTCTCGACGACGAGCGAAGGCTGGCCGCCCTGCCGGCGGCGTCCGAGGGCCTAGGTCACCGACGAGGAGATGCGCCGTCGGGCGGGCGGAGGGTGCGGGCTAGGCTCGCCGTATGCGCCTGCTCGCCTCCACCGGCCCGTTGTTCGCCCGACCCCTCGACTGGGCGCTCGGCGTCATCGCCGAGGCCGGGCTACGACGGCGCCGAGCTGATGGTCACCCAGGATCCGGCGACCCAGGACGCCGAACGGGTCACGGTGGCCGCGGCGGCCAGGAGGGCGTCCCGGTCCCGGTGGTGCACGGCCCGTTCCTGCTGCTGACCCGCCGGGTCTTCGGCACCGACCTGGTCGCGAAGGCGCGGCGCTCCATCGAGCTCGCCGGTGACGCTCGAGCGCGGACGTGATGATCGTGCACCCGCCGTTCCGGTGGCAGCGCGACTTCCACCGCTACCTGCTCGAGGAGGGCAACGCCGATGCGGCCGAGGTGGGCACGCGCATCGGCGTCGAGAACCTCTACCCGGTGTCGGTCGTGGGCCGGCCGGTCCGCTTCCACCGCTACACGCTGCCCGAGCACCTCGAGCCGTTCGACCACGTCGTGCTCGACACCTCCCACTTCGGCGTGGCCGAGGCCGACATCTGCCACGCCTACGAGCTGCTGCGCGACCGCGCCGTCCACCTGCACGTCTCGGACAACCGCGGCGGTGGGCGCGACAGCCACGCTCCGCTCGGGCACGGGCATCCTGCCGCTCGCCGGCGTTCCTGCACCTGGTGGCGAGCCGACGCCGCAGCGCCGGGGCGGTCGACGAGGTCTCGATCACCCTCGAGCTCGACTGCCGCCGCTACCTCGACGACCGCGCGGCGCTGGTCGGCTACCTGCGCCAGGAGCGCGAGAAGTGTCTCGCCCTGCTCGAGGGCGCGTCGGCCGAGGAGGTGCTCGGCCGCCCCGACGTCGTCGACGGTCGCGCGCGAGCCCGCTCGAGGACGACGCCGACCAACCGACCGTGCCGCCGCGTCCCGGCTGAGCCGCCGGACCGACCGGCGAGCTAGCCCGTCCGGACGGGGCGCGGATGGTCAGAACGGGCGGGTCGACGGCCGGGTGGCCGTGACGTACCATCCTGCATCGGGATGTCGGGTGGTCGACGGTCGTACCTTCGACCGACGTTCGCGACGCTGGGAGGTCTCGTGCGCTCGGGAACCTCGATCGCGCTCGTGCTGCTGCTGCGCGACCATCGTCGTCGCAGCGGCGGTGCAGCTGAGCCGAGCGGCGGCCCTGTGAGCCCGAGGCCGCGGCCACGACCGTCCCGCACGGTCGACGGGACCTCGACGATCGACCCCGAGGTCGTCGACCTCGTCGAGCGCGCACGCGCCGGGGACGCGCAGGCGTTCGCCGACCTCTACGACCGCTACGTCGACCAGATCTTCGCGTACGTCTACCGCCGTGTCGGTCACCGCCAGCTCGCCGAGGACCTGGTCGGCGACGTGTTCCTGCGGGCCTTCCGGCGGCTGTCGACCTTCGAGTGGCAGGGCGTCGACCTCGGCGCCTGGATCACCACGATCGCCCGCAACCGGGTCCACGACCACTTCAAGTCGGCCCGGTTCCGGCTCGAGCGGACCACCGACGAGGTGCGCGAGCCCGCCCCGCTCCACTCGAGCACCGACGACCCCGAGCGGATCGCGGTCGCCCGCGACCTCGCCCGTGCGCTCGGCACCGCGCTCGAGGACCTCAAGGACGAGCACCGCGAGGTCATCGAGCTGCGCTTCGTCCACGACCTGTCGGTGACCGAGACCGCGGCGGTGATGGAGCGGTCCGTCGGCGCCACCAAGGCCCTGCAGTACCGCGCGCTCAAGGCGCTCGCCGGGGCCGTCAAGGACCACCCCGAGCTGTCGAAGCTGGCGGCGACCGGACTCACGGGGCTGCTGTCGATCCTGGTGGTGCTGTCGTGAAGCGCCCGCCGATGTGCGGTCACCGGACGTCCCGGGCCACCTGCCGTACCTCGATGCTGACCTGGTCGTTGACGTCGGTGTCGATTCCGTGGGGATCGGCCCGGGTCCCACTGGAGGCCCGGAGGTCCGGGGACGACCCGAGGGAGGCACCGAGGTGGTGACCCTGAGCAACCGCCGCGAGCGAGCCGACCAGCTCGCCCAGGTCCTCGAGGGCCGCCTCGACCCGGCCGACGCCCCGCGCGACGTCCGCCAGCTGGCCACGCTCGCCAGCACCGTGACCACCGAGCTCACGATCCCGGTGCTCGAAGCCGAAGCGCGTGAGCGCATCCGCACCCGGCTCCTCGCCGAGATCCACACCGACGCCCACGCTGCCGCAGCGGGAGCTGTGGCCCTCGATGCCCGCCGCGCTCGCCGCCGGGTCGTGGTCGCCACCGGGGTCGCCTCGGTGCTCGTCGGCACCAGTGGGGTCGCCGTCGCCGCCCAGCAGGCCCTACCCGGCGATGCGCTCTACGGCATCAAGCAGGCCACCGAATCGGTGCGCGTCGCCGCGGCGGGGGATCTCACCGAGCAGGGTCGCATCGAGCTGGCGCTCGCGAGCGAACGGCTCGAGGAGATCGTCGAGTCCGTCGACCGCGGCGACGTCCGCGACGAGGCGCTCGTCGAGACCCTGTCGCGGATGGACGCTCGTTCACGTGCGGGTGCCGGCACCCTCCTGCGCGTCGCGGAGCGCACCGGCGACACCGGCGTGCTCGAGGAGGTCGCCGCGTTCACCGAGCAGCAGGCACGCGGCCTCGTCGACGTCTTCGACCGGCTGCCCGTGACGGTGCGTCCCCACGCCGAGGACTCGCTGGCCGTCCTCCGGGCCATCCGCGCCGACCTGTTCGGCGCCTCGACCGCCGACGCCGCCTCCGCGTCCGCTGACGGGAACGACGCGCTCGCCGACCTGCTGCGCTCCGCCCCCCTTCCCGCGGCTCCGGCCGTCCCGGTCGGCGACGCCGACCCGGGCACCGAGGGCGCGCCTGCGCAGGACGGCTCGATCCCGAGCGACGGCGCCCCCTCGGCCCCGTCGCTGCCGGAGCCGAACGTGGGCGGCCGCGACGCCGGCACGGAACTTCGTACCGTCGTGCCACGTCTGCCCGGTCCGCTCGATGACCTCGGCCGCGTCGTCGACGACACCGTCGGCGGCGTGATCGAGGGCACCGGCGACCTGGTCGAGGACACCACCGGCACCGTCGGTGAGGTCCTCGATGGCACCGGCGAGGTCGTCGACGACCTGGTCGACGGTGTCGGCGGCCTGCTCGACGGGGCGACCCAGGGTGGCGGCCTCCTCGGCGGCGGGTGACCCACCCGGTCCAGACGAGACAGCTGAGGGCCCGCGACCGGGTCCTCGGCTCGTCCGTGGGTCGCTGCACCTCGAGCGGGCGAACGCGTGCTAGGACGGCATGTGCGCGCGACGCTCACCGGTGGGCAACTCGGAGATCGCCCGTGCCGGCCGGGGCTGTTCGTCGTTGTAGGGTCGAACTCAGATGGGGCCCGTCCGTCCGGACGTGCGTCCTCGTTCGGACGAACCAGATCCCAGACTCGGAGGCACCGGGGGATGAACAGAACCCGCGCATGGCGCACCGCGACCGCGACGCTCGCAGCGAGCGCACTGATGCTGATGAGCGCCGGCCCGGCTGCAGCACAGCTGCCAGAGCTCCCCATCCCCGGCCTGCCCGGAGCGGACGAGGACGGCGGCGACACCGACGGTGACGACACCGCTGGCGGTGGCGAGACGACGGCGATCCCGGAGGCGGGCGTCGGCGGCTTCGCCGGCTACGCGCGGGCCGAGGGCGCGACCGTCTTCGTCGGTCTGCCCGCCGAGCTGGCCGAGGGCCTCGCCCCGGTGCTCGAGGGCCTCGGCATCGCCGGCACGCTCGACACCGACTCCGGCACCCTCTCGGGTATCCGCATCGACCTCGCGCGGGTCACCGCCGACCTCGAACGCGCGGCCGCCGGCGAGGAGGTCTCCTCCGAGTCGACCGCCTTCATCACCAACCTCCTCCTCGCCTCCGACGGGGACCCCGGTTCCTGCACCGGCGGTCCTATGGAGGTGGCGGTCCCGCCGGACACCCCGCTGGTCACCCTCACGCTGCTGGGTGTCGACTGCGAGGAGACCGACGCGCGCGCCTTCGCCAACGTCCAGATCGTCGGCCTCAACATCGGCCTCGCCGCGCTGCTCGAGCTCGGGCTGCCGCAGGAGGTCGCCGACGGCGTCGACCAGCTGATCGGTGAGCTCAACGCGCAGCTGCTCGCGCCCGTCAGCGACGGTCTCTGCCAGGCGCTCGAGGGCATCCTCGGCGTCCTACTGCCGAGCGCCGACGAGTGCTCCGACGAGGCGCCGCTGCTCCAGCTCCGCAACCCGTTCGACATCGACGTGCCGATCGTCGACCTCGACGCGGTCGGCGCCACGGCCGAGGTGACCCAGGACGGTGACTCGATCACCGCGACGGCGACCTCGCTGTTCACGGGTCTCAACGTGCTCGGTGTCGCCTGCATCGGTGGCGACAACCCGCCGCTCGAGTACACCTCCACCGCGACCTCGGACGGCACGACCGCGACCCGGTCCGCATCGGCCCCGAGCCTGTCGCTGAACGTGTGCCAGACCCAGCAGAGCCTGCTGCGCATCCTGCTCGGCGACGGCCCGCTCGGTGACATCGGTGTCTTCGAGGCGATCGTCCAGGACGACCTGCTCGACGGTGCGCTCCAGGAGCTGTTCGACGGCGTCGACACGCTGCTCGACACGCTGACCACCGAGGCCATCACCCAGGGGCAGGGCAACCTCGGTCCGATCGAGGGTGCCGGCACCAGCGCCAGCACCGATCCGTTCGTGGTCGCCTCGACCATCCCGCTGATGGGGCTGCCCGGCCTCGGTGAGAGCCCGCTCGGGAGCGTCGCGGTGATCGTCGTCGGTGGAGCCACCGAGGTCGGCGTCAACGCGCTGCCCGCTGGTGTCACGCCGCCGGCGCCGCCGGAGCAGCCCGTGACCCCAGCAGGTCCCCCGGCTTCGCCGAACCTGCCCCGCACGGGTGCTGGCATCGCTGGCCTGCTCGGGCTGGCCGCGCTCGGTGCCGCCGCTGCGCTGCGACGCCGCGACAGCTGACCCGCCGCAACGCGGTGAGGGGCGGGCCTCCGGGCCCGCCCCTCACGCGTGTCCGGCTCCCGCGGACGGGGCTAGAGGAAGACCGAGCGTCGGCCCATGAGGTTGCGCAGCAGCATCTGCTGGATGGTGTCGCGGACCCGATCGGTCAGGTCGAAGACCGCCATCGGGTCGTCCGCCGCCTCCGGGCCGTAGTCGCTGGTGTCGATGGGGTCGCCGTACTCGATGATCCACTTGCTCGGCAGCGGCAGCAGCGCGAGCGGGCCGAGGACCGGCAGCGCGAACATCTGGGGCACCACGGGGAAGTAGGGCAGCCCGAGCAACCGCGCCACGACCCGCAGGTCGTAGATCATCGGGTAGATCTCCTCCGAGCCCACGATGGCGGTCGGGATGATCGGGACCTGGGCGCGGAGCGCGGTCGCCACGAAGCCGCCACGACCGAACCGCTGCAGCTTGTAGCGGTCCTTCCACGGCTTGCCGATGCCCTTGAAACCCTCGGGCCACACCGCCACGAGCTCGCCGGAGGACAGCAGCCGGTCGGCGTCGTCGCCGGAGGCCAGCGTCGCGCCGGTCTTGCGGCCGAGCGACGCCACGTACGGCGTCTTGAAGACCAGGTCGGCGGCCAGCTCCCGCGCGTGACGACCGGTGTGCTCGAGGATGTCGAGCCGGGCGATCATCGCGTCCACCGGGAGCGTCCCCGCGTGGTTGGCCACCACCAGGCCACCACCCTCGGTCGGGAGGTGTTCGATCCCGTGGCTGCTGACGCGCCAGTAGTGCCGGTGCAGCGGGCGCAGCAGCGGCATCAGGACCGACTCGGTGAGGTCCCGGTCGAAGCCGTAGTCGTCGATGTCGTAGTCGCCGGTCAGCCGCCGGCGCAGGAAGGCCGCGGCATCACGGACGTGGTCGAGGAAGCGGTCCCCCGACGCGTCGCGGAGCGCCTCGAGCGCGTCGACGGCGGGTGCCCAGCCTCGCTTGGCCACCTCGGCGTCGACCCGAGCGCGGGCCGCGTCACCCTCGCGGTCGGGGGCACTCGATGAGGTCCGACCGTCAGCGCGCGCGGGCGGCGCCGGGTGGGGGCGGTTGCCGATCGCGTGGACCCGGCAGCGGCCCTCGGTGACGGCGTAGTTCCGGCACGGGCGACCCTCGGCGGTCAGCGCTGCGCAGCGGGGCCGACCGTCGGCCGTGCTGCGGCGTGCCGCGCGTTCCTGGTCCATCGAGATGACCTCGGCCTCGCGGGCCGTCGCGTCCTCAGCCACCGCTCACCGCCTCTCACGCGCGGCCAGGAAGCGCTCCTGGCCCTTGCGCTGGATGAAGTCGTACAGCTCCCGTTCCCACCGGATCACCTCGTCACGGTCGATGAGACCCGTGATTCGGCGACGGCCGAGGTAGTCCTCGAACGCCTCGGTGGTGGACCACCTGGGGGTGTACCCGAAGTCCTCGACGAGGCGGGTGGTGTCCACACCCCGGCCGTACCGCAGGAACTGCAGCTGGTCGCTGGCGACGTCCGCCTTGTGACCACGCCGGAAGGCGCCGGCGACGGCCGACACCAACGGGCCAGGGACCGGCGCCGTCGGTCGTCCCGCCAACCGGGCGCACTGCGACAGGTAGAGCATGCCGGGTCCGGCGACGTTGTAGGTCCCGGGGCGTGAGCCGGTGACGGCTCGCACGAGCACCTCGACGCCGTCCTCCTCGTGGACGAACTGCAGCCGCGGGTCGAAGCCCATCACCGTCGGCACGACGGGGAGGGAGAACAGCGCGTCGAAGGCGCCCTGGACCCGCCCGCCGAGGAAGTTGGCGAACCGGAGGATGGTGGTGTCGACGTCGGGACGACGCCGGGCGAAGGCCCGCAGGTAGCCCTCGATCTCGACCGCGTCCTTCGCGAACCCGTGCGACGGCGTGCGGCGCAGGTGGGCGTCCTCGCGGAAGAGCGCGGGATCGTCGTGCGCGGCGCCGTAGACGGCGGTGGTGGACTTCAGGACGAACCGACGCAGCGACGGCGCCCTCTGGCAGGCAGCGAGCAGCTGCATCGCGCCGATGACGTTCAGTTCCTTCATCCGCGCCCGGCCACCGGCGGCGGACGGTGCCGCCGTCGTCGCCATGTGCAGGACGGTGTCCACCTCGGAGGCGGTGATGACCCGCGCCACGAGAGGGTTGCGGATGTCGGCGCGGACGAACTCGGTGCGCTCGAGCTCGTGGGAAGGTTCGCGGACGTCGACACCGATGATCTCGATGACGTCGTCGTGCTCCTCGAGCGCGCGCGCGACGAGTCCAGCCAGCTGTCCGGCGATACCGGTGATCAGGACGCGGCGGCCATCGGACACGTCGACGGCTCCCCTCGGGCGACGAACGGCTGTCGGTGCATCGGTCCGAGTGAACCAGACCACCCCGCACCCGTGGACACCGGTGCGGGGCGACGGGCCACCTACCCGAGCTGCTCGTCCTCGAGCCCGTCGAGCTCGAGGTCGGCCGGATCCACCCGTTGCTCGGCGAGGTAGGCCTCGAGCTGCTCGCGGGGCACGCGGTAGTTGCGACCGACCCGTACCGCCGGCAGTTCCCCACGCCGGATGAGCCGGTAGATGGTCATCGTCGAGACCCGCAGCTCGTCGGCCACCTCGGCGGCGGTCAGCAGCGTCACGCTCACGAGGTGTCCTCGGCTCAGGTCCAGCGGTCGGCGGGCCCGGTGGGCTGCTGACCGCGGACGGTGAGCTCCACGCTACACCTGCCCCGACCGCGGGCACCAGACCACACCGGTCGTCAGCAGGCGACCGGACGCCCGACCCACCTCAGCAGCCACGCCTGCCACGCCCGCCCCAGGCGGACGGCGGTCCGCGCACCGCCGGCGGTGCTCACCGCACGCCGTGCCGAGGCAGGATGAGCTCACGCCACCCGGCGACCGACGCCCGCGCCGCCCGGCGCGCCCCGTCGAGCAGCTGCTCGGACAGCCGGACCGGGTCGTCGGTGAAGGCGATCGGCGCACGGGTCCCGGTGAGCTCGCCCACCCGTTCACGCCACCCCATCGGCGTCTCCACCGGCAGGGACCGGCCGGTCATCTCCGCGAAGGCGAGCGTCCACGCCCGCGGGACCACCGTCGCCAACTGGTACCCGCCCCCACCGGTCGCGATCCACTTCCCGTCGTGGACGTCGTGGGCCAGGCGGTGCAGGCGCGCGTAGGTGGCGGCCATGTCGTCCACCGTCAGCGACAGGTGCGCCAACGGGTCGGTGGCGTGCGTGTCGCAGCCGAGCTGGGTGACGAGCACGTCCGCGTCGAACGCCCGGATGAGCGGGTCGACGACCTCGTCGAACGCGCCGAGCCAGATGTCCCCCGTCGTTCCGGGGTGCAGGGGGAGGTTGGCGACGCTGCCGATGGCGCCCTGCCCGCCGAGGTCGTCGAGCGCCCCCGTGCCGGGGAACAGGAACCGGCCGGATTCGTGCAACGAGATCGTGAGCACGCGCGGGTCGTCGCGGAACATGACCTCGACACCGTCCCCGTGGTGGACGTCCACGTCGACGTAACAGACCCGCTCGGCGCCGTGCTCGAGCAGCCAGTCGATGGCCACCGCCGGGTCGTTGTAGACGCAGAAGCCCGCGGCGCGGTCGGGCATGGCGTGGTGCAGCCCACCGGCGGGGTTGAAGGCGTGGTCCACCTCGCCCTCCCAGACCAGGCGAGCCGCCTCCTTGGTCGCGGCGCAGACCTGCATGGACGCCGTGTGCATCCCGCGGAAGGCGGGTGTGTCGCCGGCCCCCATGCCGAACCCGGGATCGACGACCGCGTCCGGGTCGGCCGAGCACCGTCGCACCGCCTCGATGAAGTCGGGCCGGTGCAGACGCAGCAGCTCCGCCTCGTCGTAGGCGCCGGGGAGGACCTCGATGACGGTCGAGCCGTCGGCGTTCGGGCCGACGAGGCCGGTCCTGCGGATCAGGTCGACGGTGAGCTCGACACGGACGGGGGCGAGTGGGTGGCTGGGACCGAGGTCGTAGGCGGCGAGCTGGTCGTCCCACACGAGGGCGACACGCCCGACCGACCCTGGTCCCTGTCCTGCCACCTACCGCTCCCCGTCGTCGCCCGCAGCGGGAGGATAACCAGCGGCTGACGGACCGACGCAGGCCACCGCCGGCGCTGCCGAGCCGAGTCAGCGATGGCCGGAGGGACCATCGGCGACGACCGCACGACAGCCGAGCCGATCGGCGACGGCCGCGAGGCGGCGATCATCGGTCCACAGGCGTGCGCCCGCGCTGAGTCGGGTCGAGGCCAGGAGCTGGGCGTCCACGTACCCGATGCCCTGCCCCCCGATCGAGGAGCTGCGCCAGCGCCTCGATGAGCACCAGATGATGCTACATCGCGTGCCTCGCCGCAGCTGCGTCAGCACCCCGACGTGGGTGGGGTGCGGCGAGAGACCGCCGGCGGATCAGTCGCGCCGGAGCGCCTCGACGGGGTCGAGCAGGCCCGCACGCCGTGCCGGCAGCACGCCGAACAGCAGCCCGACCCCGACCGAGACCCCGAGCGCGAGCACCACCGACCACCAGGTGACGACCGCCGTGAGCGGGGTGACCGCCTCGGCGAGTCGGGCCAGGGACACACCGAGCAGCAGCCCGACGATGCCGCCGAGCCCGGTCAGCACGATCGCCTCGAGCAGGAACTGGCGGGTGATGTCACGGGTCCGCGCCCCGAGCGCCTTGCGCAGCCCGATCTCGCGGGTCCGCTCCGAGACCGACACCAGCATGATGTTCGACACCCCGACCCCGCCGACCAGGAGCGAGATGCCGGCGATCGCGGCGAGCACGAGGGTCAGGATCTGCAGGATGTCGCCGACCACACCGATGATCTCGTCCTGGCTGAGGACCGTGAACTCGTCGTCGGCGAGGCGCTGGCCGAGGACCCGTTCGATGGTCTCGCGGTCGGCGTCGATGGAGGTCGTGTCCGCCGCCCGGACGAAGATCGCGTCCAACGTCGAGACGCCGAACAACCGCTGGCCGGCGCTGACGGGCACCAGCACCTCGTCGTCACGGTCCGGACCGAACGGGGTGCCGCCGACCCGGTCGAGCACCCCCTGCACGCGGAAGCGGATGCCGCCGACGGTGAGGTTGCGACCGATCGGGTCGCTGCCGGGGAACAGCGTGTCGGCCGTGGTGGCACCGATGAGGGCCACGCGACGCGCCGTGAGGACGTCGGAGGCGGTGAAGGGCTGCCCGCGGGCCACCTCGCGATCCACGACCTCGCCGTACCCGGTGGTGATGCCGTAGACGCTCGTGGTGATCCGTGCGCCGTCGGCGGAGACCTGCTCCCCGCCGACCACGTACCCGGCGGCGCGGCGCCCCTCCCCCGCGGGCAGCGCCGCCTCGATGTCGTCGACGTCCTCGGTCACGAACCGCGCCCGGGCGGGGGCCGAGCCGAAGTCCCCGTCCCCCGGCAGCACGAACAGCAGGTTCGAGCCGAGACCCTCGATGGCGCCGGTGATCTCCTCTCGCGCGCCCTGCCCGATCGCGACCAGGAGGACCACCGACAGCACCCCGATCACCACGCCGAGCGTGGTCAGCGTCGAGCGCAGCCGGTTGGCGACGAGCGCCTGCATGGCGACCCGGAACGCCTCGCGGAGGCTCACGCGGCACCTCCGGCGTCGCGCCAGGTGTCGCTGAGGACCACGCCGTCGCGCAGCTCGATCCGCCGGTCCGCGCGCGCAGCGATCTCGGGCTCGTGGGTGATGACGACGACCGCCATCCCACGCTCGCGGTGGAAGCGCTCGAGCAGGGCCATGACCTCGCCACCGGTCGCGGTGTCGAGGTTGCCCGTGGGTTCGTCGGCCAGGAGCAGCGGCGGCTCGGTGACGAGCGCACGGGCGATGGCGACACGCTGCTGCTGCCCGCCGGACAGTTCGGGCGGGCGGTGGTCGACCCGGTCGGCCAGCCCCACCGCCTCGAGAGCATCGAGGGCCCGCGCTCGTCGGTCGCGGACGCTGCCGGAGCGGTAGAGCAGCGGCAGCTGCACGTTGTCGAGCGCCGTCAACCGCGGCAGCAGGTGGAAGGACTGGAAGACGAACCCGATCGAGCCGTTGCGGAGGGCCGCCAGGTCGCGGTCGTCCATGCTGCGAACGTCGCGACCGTCGTAGCGGACCACCCCGGTGGTCGGCCGGTCGAGCGCACCGAGGAGGTTGAGGAGGGTGGACTTGCCCGAACCCGACGACCCCACGATGGCGACGTAATCCCCGCGGTCGACCTCGAAGCTGACGCCGCGCAGGGCCCGCACCTCGACGGGGTCCTCCCCGCGGCGGCTCCCGAGCCGGTAGGTGCGCACGACGTCGCGTGCTTCGAGGAGGACCGTGGCGTCGCCAGCGGAACCGGGTGGGTCGCTCACCCCTCGAGCCTCTGCCCGTCCTCGACGGCGTCGACCCCGGTCGTGACCACCTGGTCCCCGGCAGCGAGCCGCCCCTCGACCGCGGCGTCCTGGTCGCCGATGGCGACCACGGTGACGGGGACCTCACGCGCCACCCCGTCCTCGACGACGAACACGACCTCCTGCCCGCCGCGACGCAGGAGCGCCGCGGTCGGCACCGTCGCGTCGGACTCGACCCGTCGGACCTCGATCTCAGCGCTGGCGGTCAGCCCCACACGCAGCCGCACGTCGGGGGGGACCCGGGTGAGCCGGACCGTCACGGGGAAGCTCGCCCCTCCCGTCGGGCCGACCACGGGAGCGATGGCGACGTGGGCCACGACCCCGCCCACCTCGGCATCCGGGAAGGCGTCGACGAGGACGGTGACGGCCTGGTCCGGTTCGACCTCGACCACGTCGATCTCGTCCACCTCGACGCGGGCGGTGAAGGCCGATAGGTCGTAGATGGTGGCCACCGTCTGCCCGGGGCCGATCGTGACGCCGACGGCCACGGGACCAGCCGAGCTCGAGGGGGGTGCGGCGCCACCGACCAGTCCCTCGATGTCGCCGAGCCCACCGGCCGCGCCACCGAGCTGGTCGGCGAGCCCGCCGAGTCCGTCGAGACCTCCTGCTGCGCCGCCTGCGTCGGCGCGGCCGAGCTCGATCACGCCCGACGCGGGCGCGGAGATCACGAGCTCGTCGCTGCGCCCGCGCGCCGCCTCGAGGGCGAGTTCGGCCTGGTCGCGCTGCGCCGCCGCCGCGGCCCGCTGGGCGGCCGTCGCCTGCCGTGCCTGCCCCGCTGCCTCGCGTTCGGACGCGACCAGGCCGTCACGTGCCTCGGCGTACGACGCGCGAGCCTCGACGACCCGATCGATCGCGGCCGCCCGCAGGTCGTCGTCCTCGATCGCTCGGGCCTGCTCGGTGAGGGCGTCGAGCACGGGTGGGAGGGTCGCTTCGAGCTGGCTGCGGAACGCGCCGAGCAGGGGCGACAGGTCGAAGCCGGCCGCGCCGGCTGCGCCAGCCAGGGCGTCGGCGGATCGCACGGCGCTCTCGGCCTGCGCGATCTGGAGCTCGACGCTCTCGGAGGTCAGCTCGGCGATCGGGTCACCCGCCGCGACCTGTTGGCCGTCCTCGACCAGCAACCGCGCGATCTCGCCACCCACCGGGGCGGTGACGGCGACGCGGGCCGCCGGCTCCAGCGTCGCGACCGCGGCGACGGTCTGCACGACCTCACCGACCCCGACCTCGGCGGTCTCGACGGTCGGTCCGGCCTCGCCCGTGCAGGCACCGACCACCAACGACGCCACCAGGAGCGGGACCAGTCGGCGGGGGGCCACGGCGTCAGCCGAGTTCGCGGCTGCGGGCAGCGGCTGCGCCGAGCGCGTCCAGCACCGCGGCCCGCAGGCCCCGCGACTCCAGCACGTGGAGCGCGGCCGCGGTCGTCCCGCCAGGGGAGGTGACCGCCGCGCGGAGGTCGGCCGCGGTCTCGTCGGAGGCGTCGAGGAGGGTCGACGCCCCGAGCAGCGTCTGGGTCGTCAGCTGCACGGCGACGTCACGCGGGAGGCCGAGCAGCACCCCCGCCTCCGCCATCGCCTCGGCGAGCAGGAACACGTAGGCGGGTCCGGATCCGGACAGCGCCGTCACCGCGTCGAGGTGGCGCTCGTCGAGCCGGAGCACGGCACCCACCGGCCGGAGCAGGTCCTCGGTGGCGCGGACGTGCTCCTCGGTGGCGTGGCGTCCCGCCGCCACCACCGACATGGCGCGGTCGACCTGCACCGGGGTGTTGCTCATGACCCGCACGACGGGGGTGCCATCGGGCAACCCGGCCTCGAGGGTCGCGAGGGTCACGCCGGCCGCGAGGCTGACGACCACGGCCCCCGGACGGAGCTCGGCGAGGTCGGGCAGCACGGCGGGCAGGACCTGCGGCTTGACCGCCAGGACGACCACGTCGGCGTCGGCCACGGCGGCACGGTTGTCGGTGTCGGTCCGGACCCCGTGCTCGGCGGCCAGGCGCTCCAGGGCGTCGACACGCGGGTCGGTCGCGATGATCCGGTCGGCCGCGACGGTCCCGGACCGGGTCAGGCCGCGCAGGAGCGCACCACCGAGCTGCCCCGTGCCGATGACGGCCAACGTCCCGTCCACGCCCACGCCTCCCTGTCGCCTGCACGACGACGGTAGCCGCCGCGGCCGTCCCGGCCGTCGCGACCGGGACCCGCCCATCACGGTGGGATGACCAGCGAGGGGCGGCGTCAGCCGGACCCGGAGACCGGGTTCGGAGGCAGGCCGACCTTGGATCGCCACGCCTGCTCGGACGCGATGTAGTCGGAGAAGCCCGCCCGGAGGACGGCGTTGAAGGTCTCGTCCGACAACGTGAGGACCAACCCGAGCAGCTCGTCGATGCGGGCGGCGTCGACCACCTCGAGGGGCACGGCCCCGGTCAGGATGAGGTCACCCTCGTCGTCGAGACCGAAGTGGACCGGCAGCGGCCGTTGGTTGCGCGACAACAGGATGCGGTAGACGTCGACGTGGCCCTCGTCGGGCACCCCGGCCAGCAGCGAGGTCAGCTTCAGCGACCGCTCGTCGATGTGCAGCAGCAGCGGGATCGTGCGCTTCCACTCCCCCGACAGCTGCGTCAACCACCGGTCGTCGCCCACCGGCACCGCGTCGAGGTCGTTGTCCTCGAGGACCGACAGGAGGGTCGTCCTCGCCCGGTGTCGAAGGTCGTCGTCGCTCACGCGTCGCTCCTCATCGTCGTCGGTCCGGCGTCGGGACGTCGGTCACGGCAGGCTCGAGCCGGCCCCCGCTGGCACGGGGTCGCGGCGGTACACCTGCGTGACGTAGTCGACGACCATCCGGTGGGTCGAGTACGCCGGCGCCAACAGCGCGATGGCGTCCTGCATCATCGCCGTCCAGCGGCCGGGCACGCCGCCCTCCCCGCGGTCGTGGAAGGTCGGGACCACGGCCTCGCTCGAGGACCGTGTACAGCGACTCGGCGTCCGCGGCCGTCGCGCGCGGTCGAGGTCGTCGGACTCGTCACGGTCACCGATGACCCACCCGAAGCCCTCCCTGGCGGCGGGCGCGAGGTCCGCGACCGCCTCGTCCCACCACCCGTCGAGGATGGAGGCGTTGAGCACGCCGTTGGCGGCGGCCTTCATGCCCGACGTCCCGGATGCCTCGAGCGGCCGGCAGCGGGGTGTTCAGCCACACGTCGACCCCGGCGACCAGGAGCGAGGCGAGGTCGAGGTCGTAGCCCTCCAGGAACGCGATGCGGCCCCGGAAGCGGGGGTCACGCGACAGCCCGACCAGGTGCTGGATGAGGTGCTTGCCGGCCTCGTCGCGTGGGTGCGCCTTGCCGGCGAGCAGCAGCTGCACCGGACGGTCCTCGTCATCGACGAGGGCGGCGAGCCGGTCGAGGTCGGTGGCCAACAGCGTCGCCCGCTTGTAGGTCGCGAACCGGCGTGCGAAGCCGATCGTGAGGGCCTCCGGATCGAGCCCCCGGCCGTCGGGACCCGCCCCGGTCCGGCGCGCCTGCGCCGCCAGCCGGTGCCGCGCGGCGATGATCAGCCGGTGACGCGCAGCGGTGTGTGCCCGCCACAGCTCGGCCCGGTCGACCTCGTAGATGGCCCGCCACCTGGCGGGGTCGACGCGTGGTCCGCCACCCATCGCCGAGGTGCCAGTCGTAGAGCCGGGCGAGCTCCGGCCCGACCCACCGCCCGGGGTGCACACCGTTGGTGACGTGACCGACGGGCACCTGCTCGGGAGCCAGGTCGACGCCGAACACCGGGGCGAGCATCCGGCGTGAGACCTCGCCGTGGAGGCGAGCGACACCGTTGGTGCTGCGGGAGGTGCGGACCGCGAGGACGGTCTGGGACCAGCGTCCGTCCCGATCGGCGGCGAGCGGCAGAGTCGGTCGAACACGACGCCGGCGCGCTCGGCCAGCGGCGCCAGGTGCCAGGCGGCGGCGCCGCGGTCGAACACGTCGTGGCCGGCGGGCACCGGTGTGTGGGTGGTGAACACCAGCTCGTGAACGGACCCGCGCCACCGCGGCGTCGAGGTCGGCGCCGGCGGCGAGGTGCACGCGCAGGCGCTCGAGCGCCGCGAAGGCCGCGTGCCCCTCGTTGAGGTGGTAGACGCCGGGCGCGATGCCGAGAGCGGCGAGCAACCGGACGCCGCCGACCCCGAGCACCAGCTCCTGGCGGAGCCGCGTGTCCGTAGTCCCCGCCGTAGAGCTGCCCGGTGATGGCGCGGTGCTCGTCCGAGTTCCCCTCGACGTCGGTGTCGAGCAGGAACAGCCGCACCCGGCCGACCTGCACCTCCCACGCCTGGACCTGCGACGGTGCCGTCGCCCAGCTCGACCGGCGACCGCGGACCCGCTCGTCGGCCGCGCACCACCGGGCGGACCGGGCATCGTCGGCAAGTCGTTGGTGGCCGGCGACTCCTGCTGCCACCCGGACGCATCGAGGTGCTGGCGGAAGTAACCGTCGCGGTAGGCGAGCCCGACCGCGACGAGCGGGACGCCGAGGTCGGACGCCGACCGCAGGTGGTCACCGGCCAGCGCACCGAGACCGCCGGAGTAGATCCGCAGGCAGTCGGCCAGCGCGAACTCGGCCGACAGGTAGGCGACCACCCGGTCCGGGTCGTCGCCACTGCGGGCGTACCAGGTGTCGCGGCTCGGCGAGGTAGGCCTCGAGGTCGGCGACCGCAGCCGCGACCCGTCCGGCGAAGGTCGGGTGTGCGGCGGCCGCCGTCAGCCGCCGCTCGTCGAGCGCGGCGAGCGTGCGCGACCGGGTCCCGGCCCGCGTCCTCGTAGCCGGCGGCGTCGAGCTCCTCGAAGAGCTCCTCGGTCGCGTCGTCCCACGACCAGCGCAGGTCGCCGGCGAGTCGGTGGAGGTCGCCGATCAGGGTGGCGGGGTCGTGCACGGGAGGCCTCTCGTCCGGTCCGGGCGGTGGTCGCGACGCTAGACCGCGACCTCGTCACGTCGGCCTCGATCGACCCGGTCCGTCGCCACCGTGGCCGTGCGACCGAGCACCTCGTCGTAGACGGTCGAGGAGCCGGTCCACCGAACGGTCCCAGGTCGCCGACCGCGCGGCTCGGACCCCGGCGGCCCCGACGCGTCCGAGCGCGGTCGGGGTCGACCAGCAACGGCACGACGGCGGCGGCGTGATCGACCGGGTCGTGCCCGGACACGAGCAGCGCCACCCTCGCCCACGACCGCCTGCAGGCCGGGGACGTCCGCGGCGACGACCGGCAATCCAGAGGCCTGAGCCTCGAGCGCGACGAGGCCGAAGGTCTCGCTGCGGGAGGGTGCGACGAGCACGTCGCGCGTCGCGGTAGGCGTCGGCGAGCGTCGTCCTGGCGACACGGCGGGTTCGATGGTCACCGCGTCACCGACACCCAGCTCGGCCGCGAGCGCGCGGAGCTCGTCCGGGCCGGTCGCGCCCTCGCCGCTGCCCGAGGCCCCGCCGATGATCCGCAGCCGGGCGTCCGGGACGGTGCGTCGGACCTCGGCCAACGTGCGCACGGCGACGTCGGGCCCCTTGAGCGGCTGGAGCCGGCCGACGAACAGCAGCGTCGGCGGCCGGTCGGCAGCACGCGGGGTGGTGGCGGGGTGGAACCGGGACAGGTCGACCCCGGCGGGCACCGACCTGCAGCCGCGCCCCGGACAGGCCGTAGGTGCGGTGCAGCAGCGCGGCCTCGCCGCAGGTGAGCACCGTGACCTGATCGGCGGACGCGGGCGACCGCGGCCTCGGCGATCAGTCGCAGCGGCGGTTCGGGCGCGTCGCCCGGCGCGAGGTGGGCGTTCTTCAGGACGCCGAGGGTGTGGAAGGTCTGCACGAGCGGGACCCGCCAGCGCGCGGCGATGCGCTTGCCGACCCACCCCGACAGCCAGTAGTGGGCGTGGACGAGGTCGAAGGGCCGCTCGCCGCGGCTGGTCCGCGCGCACCACCTCGGGGTGGCGTTCGAGCGCGAGCAGCACGCCGCACAGCAGGTTGGCGACCTCGTGCTTGGCGACCGGTGCCACCGGACCGGCGACGAGGTGGTGGACGCGGGCGCAGGTCCCGTCGGCCGCGCGGTGCAACAGGGACGGTCGAGCGGCAGCGACGGGTCCGTCGCACGGGTGAAGACGTCGACCTCGACCCCGCGGTCGGCCGCCCGGCGGGCGGCCTCGGCGACCGAGACGTTCAGGCCCCCACCGTCGCCCTGGCCGGGCTGGTCGAGGGGCGAGGTGTGGATCGACAGCACCGCGACCCGGCGGACGCGGCGCCGCGCGGCACGCCCGGCCTCACGCGTGGCGGATCCGACCGTGCGTGATCGTGGACCCGAGGCGGCGCGTCGACGCCGTCGAGCCGGTCATCGGGACCGCACCAGCACGAGCCGCTCGACGGCGCGGTCCTCGGCCCCGAACTGGTACTTGTAGGACTCGTCCCCGCGCAGCAGGTCGAGGACGACGCAGCCCTCCCGCGCGGCGCAGCTCGATGAGCTCGCCGATGAGGACCATGCCGGGCGCCGAGCGCGCCGAGGGCCGCGTCGAACGCCGAGTTGTAGACCCCCCACTCGCCGCGGTGGACGAGCGACACCGTCATCGCGCCCGGCATCCCGCCGACGTCCAGCCGGTGCAGCCGCAGGGTGCGGTCCGGGCCGAACTCCGCGGCCAGCTCGCGGAACCAGCCGCGCAGCTCCTCCTTGGCGAAGAACCCGGCCTTCTCCGGCTCCGAACCGCGGGCGAGCTCGAGGAAGACCTCCATCTGCTCGGGGACCTCGTCCGGCAGGCACCTCGACGACCGCGAGCTCGCCGGCGTCGCGAGCGAGCTTGCGCGCCTTGCGGGTCAGCTCCTGGCGCAGCTTGCCCTTGAGCCCGCGCGAGGTAGGCGTCGTAGCCGCCGCGAAGGTCGACCCGCGGACAGACCGCCTCGATGTCGCGCTCGAAGATCGGTCAAGCCCGTGGTCCTTGGCCGATCGGGCGAACAGGTCGCCCCAGCCGCTGTCGACGGGCAGCCCGCCGAGCACGGCGTCGTCCCAGTCGCGGTCCGCGGCGAGCGCCGCGATGTAGGCCTCGGCGACGTCGGCGCGGTCCTCGGGCCGCGCGACGGGACCGAGGTAGTCGGTCACGTCGGTCCCGCCGAGGAAGCGTCGCACCTCGACCGGGCCGGTCGGCGAGCCCTCACGTTCGTGCCCCTCGGGGATGACCCCGACGAGCCGACCGCGGTCGTCGTGGACGCTGTGCACCCGCGCGGTGCGTCCGCTGGCCGAGGACCCGGTGCCAGACCGACAGGTAGCGCGGCCCCTGGAACAAGCTGGCGGCGGGGTCCTCGTCGAGCAGGAGCTCCCACTCGCCGCGGGCGGCACCGACGGGCAGGTCCTCGTGCGTGCGCAGTTCGATCACGGGAGGCCTTCCTGCGTGCGCGAGGGGCCGGGGGAGCTGAGGTTCCGTGGCGGGCGGCGCGATCCGACCGACGTTCGCGCCGACGCAGGACCACGGAAGGTAGCGGGCGGGGCCACCGGTCCCCCGGCGCGCGACGGGTGGCCGCGCAGCGAGCGGGTCAGCCCTCGTCGGGCTCCTCGCGAGGGTGCTGCGGCCGCGATGGCGGCATCGTCGACGCCGCCGGGGGCGACGGCGTCGATGCAGGCCGCGCAACCGAGAGGAGCTGCGTGCGTTCGGGCGCGGCCCGCAGCTCGGTCAGCTGCCGGAACGAGCGGTACATCTCGACCAGCGCCTGACGCTGTTCACCGGTCAGGTGCGGGTCGCGGGCGATGACCGCCTCGAGGTCCTCGCTCGGTTCGCGTTCCTCGAGGATGCCGGCCTTGACGTAGAGGGTCTCGGAGGAGATCTCGAGCGCCTTGGCGATGGCCTGGAGGATCTCCGCCGACGGCTTGCGCAGGCCCCGTTCGATCTGGCTGAGGTACGGGTTCGAGACCCCCGCGAGCTTGGCGAGGTTGCGCAGCGACAGCCGGGCGGACTCGCGCTGGTGGCGGATGTAGCTGCCGAGATCGTGGAGCGGGGACCCGGGCTCAGGGTCGCATCGCCCACCGTCGTGGGGTCGGCGTCGTCGGGTGGCTCAGCCACCGGTGCCCTCTCCGTCCGCGAGCTGCTGGTCACGCGCCACGGCACCACCGCGGACGCTCGGCGACGGTACCAGCCGGGGTCGATCGTCCCTCAGCGGAGCAGCTGCGCCACGGCATCGGAGGCGCGGACACCACCCGCCGGGCGTCCGCCACCGAGGATGGGTGGCGGCGTCCAGAGGTCGGCGTCGACACGCCCCGCAGCGACGATGGTGGCGAGCGCCGCCGAGGTCGCGCCGCGCGATGCGCCGTCCTCCGCTTTGACGGCCAACCCGCGCGGGCTGCCGTCGGAGGCGAGCCAGCCGGCCGCGAAGACCCCCTCGGCGCCGCTCTTGGCCACGACACCGGCCGCGAGCAAGGACGACTCCAGCCGACCGTCCCCGCCCACCAGCGCCGGGTGGGCGAAGCCGGCCTCGCGCACCCGTCGCAGCCGCTCCTGCGAGGCCACCGCGGCGAACCCGGCCGCCAGCGCCCGGAGGGGCACCGCCACGGCTGGCGCACCGCAGCCGTCGACGCCCACCGCGCTCGGGCGTCCGAGGAACTCCTCGAGCACCGCGAGCACGACACGTTGGAGGGGACCGTCCGGGTCGAGCAGCCGATCGCGGGGGGTGCCCTGCTGCCGGCCGGCCAGGGCGAACAGCGCGTGCTTGCCCGAGCAGTCGGAGGCGATCCGGCTCGGCGGACCCGCCGGGTCGTGCTCGCCGGTCGCCGGTGGACAGGTCAGCCCCTCCGGCGAGGTCCCCGAGCGGGCGAGCAGCGAGCGCACCGCCGCCAGGTGCGCGGGTTCGGCGCGGTGCGAGGCCCACGCCACGGCCACCTCGTCCGCCCCGAGGTCGGGTCCCGCCCGGTCGAGCAGCTCGAGACAGGCGGTCGCCTGGAACGGCTTGGCCGTCGACCGGACGAACGTCACCCGGTCGGGGTCACCGAGCGACGCCAGCACCGCGGAGCCCGGGCCCACCAGCACCAGGTGTCCGCGGTGACGCGACTCGACGACCGGCCGGCCGGATGCGACGTCGGTCCGGGTCACCTCGGCGAGCAGCGCGGCCTCGGCGGCCGAGCCGGCGGTGTCGGCGGTGTCGCTCACACCGGCAGCCGGTAGGTGCCGTCCTCCTGGGCGCCCAGCTCCTCGCACATGTCGACCCACGCCCGCGCGATGTCGGGGTCGAACTGCGTCCCCGCGTGCTGCTCGATCTCCTCGAGCGCGACGTGGATCGGCAGGGCCTTGCGGTAGGGCCGGTCGGTGGTCATCGCGTCGAAGCAGTCGGCCATCATGAAGATCCTGGCGGGGAGGTAGATGTCCTCGCCGGCCAGGCCCTGCGGGTAACCCTTGCCGTCCCACCGTTCGTGGTGGCTGCGGATGATGCCCACGGCGTCCCCGAGCAGCCGCAGCGGCTCGACCAGCGTCACGCCGATGACCGGGTGTGTGCGCATGATCGCCCACTCCTCGTCGGTCAGCGGGCCCGGCTTGTTGAGGACCGCCTCGGGGATGCCGACCTTGCCGATGTCGTGCAGGAGGTAGCCGAACCCGATCTCGGCACGCTCGGCGAGCTCGGGCGCGACCCGGCGCGTCAGCATCAGCGCGTACTGGTAGGTGCGGTCGAGGTGGCTGCGGGTGTAGGTGTCCTTGGCCTCGCAGACCTCGGCCAGGGTGCGCACCATCCCGAGGTAGCCGGAGGACAGCTCGCGGTAGGCGGCCTCGGCCTCCTCGCGGCGTGCGCGTTCCCGGCCCACGACCACCTGCAGATCCTCGGCGAACATGAGCAGCTGCCGGCGGGTGCCCTCGAGGTCGTCGGCGCCTGCGGCGTCCATCATCGGCCTCCGTCGCTCGCGTCGATGCCGTCACCGAGGGCGGCGATCCGCTCGATCAGCGCGAGCGGCGAGAACGGTTTGGTCATGTAGTCGTCGCAGCCGGCCGTGAACCCCGCTGTCCGGTCCTCGCCGCGATCGCGTGCGGTCAGCAGCAGGACCGGGATCGCCGCCGTCCGCGGGTCGGCCTTGACGCGGCGGCACACCTCGAGCCCGTCGATCCCGGGCATCATCACGTCGAGGACGATGACGTCCGGCAGCGGGTCGGCGTCGAGGTGCGCGAGAGCGAGCGACCCGTCCTCGACGCACGCGACCTCGAGGTCCTCGAGGTCGAGGATGGTGCGAAGCACCTGGAGGATGAGCGGGTCGTCATCGACGACCAGCACCCGACGTCGGCGCGACGGGCGGCGCGTCACGCCAACAGGTCGGCGACGTTGGCGCGCCCATCCTTGTAGCGGGCAGCCAGCTCGTCGCGGAGGGCGTCGATGGCGTCGAACAGCTCGCGACGGGTGCCCGAGAGCTCGGCCTCGTGGCGTTCCAGAGCGACGATGAGAGCGCTCAGCTCACCGTCGCTGCGCGAGTTCAGGGTCGACAACGTCGACTCCCCGAGGTCGGCATCGATCCGTGCGACCAGCTCGTCCGCCTCCGGGGGGACCGTCACGGAGCTGACGCGGGCCCGGAGCGGGGTCGGTCGCGACGTGTCGCCGGCGAGCAGCGCGGGCAGCCGCGAGAGCAGCTCCCCGGCCTGGTCCTCGCCGGCCTCGAGCCGTCGCTCGAGCTCGGCGCGCACGATGTCGAGCCGCCCCTGCAACACCCGGCGCGCGTACGAGATCGCCGCCTCGTGCGCCTCGCACGCGGCACGCCGCTGACGCAGCTGCTCGTTGGTCCACGACGCGAGCTCATCCCGCTCTCGGTCGTCGAGGGTCACCACCTCGTCGCGCTCCCGCACGTCCGGCCTCCGCTCCACGGCTCCTGCGCTCGCACGGTAGCGCCCACCGTCGGTGCCGGTACGGCGAAGGCCGGTGGGGGTTCGGTCCCACGACGGCGGTGCCGGTCGGGGCGTCGCGACAGCGAGGAACGGGCGAGCTCGGCAGTAGTCTCGGAGCATGCGAGGTGACCTGTCCGAGATGCCGGCAGCCGACGTCTGTCGTGCGCTCGCCGTCGTCGGCGCGACCGGCGTGCTCGAGATCGAGGGCCCCGACGGCCGCGGCTCGCTCGTCTGTCGCGAGGGCCACGTCATCGCCGCCACCTCGCCGACACCGCGGGCCCGGCTCGGCGACCGGCTCGTGAACGCCGGGCTGCTCGAGGACGAGGCACTCGACGAGGTCCTCCGCTCCCAGGCTCGGGCGCAGACCCACCGTCGGCTCGGCGCGATCCTGGTCGAGCAGGGCCTCGTGACCCAGGACGCCGTGCGGTTGGTCGCCCAGGAGCAGGTGATCGACGCCGTGTTCGACGTGCTCCGCTGGCGTTACGGCGGGTACCGGTTCGACGCCGGCGACCTCGACGACGTCTCCGAGGTGCCGCTGCGCATCCCGGTGGCCCAGCTCCTGGTCGAGGTGGCCCGGCGGCAGGAGGAGTGGGCCGAGCTGGAGCGTGTCATCCCCGACCTCGACGCCGTCCCGTCGTTCCGCCACCGGGAGCGGGTCGACCACCGCCTCGCTCGAACCGGACGAGTTCACCGTGCTCGCGTCGATCGACGGCAACCGGAGCGTCCGCGAGCTGGCCGACGACCTCGGGTACGGCCAGTTCGAGGCCGCCCGGATCGTCTACGGCCTGACGCTGCTCGGCATCGTCGAGGTCGCGCTGCCCGAGGACGAGGTGGGACGCGCGCTCGAGGACGCGTTGGATGCCCTCGCCCGCTCCACGGCGGCCGCCGATGTCGAGCTCCCGCGCGAGCCGCCACCCGCGGCCGTCGAGCAGCAACTGGCCACCCCCGAACCCGAGCCGGAACCGGAGCCCGACGACCCGAACCGGAGCCGGAACCCGAGCCGGAACCGGAACCCGAGCCGGAACCCGAGCCGGAACCGGAACCCGAGCCCGAGCCCGAGCCGGAACCGGAGCCCGAGCCCGAGCCGGTGCCCGCGGAACCCGAACCCGCCCCACCTACGCCGGAACCCGAGCGCGCCGGGACCTTCACCGAGCTGAGCGACGTCGCCCGGCTGCTCGCCGAGCTCGAGACCGACCCCTCCGGGCCAGCCGCTCCAGCGGCTGCAGCCGCCGAGGCGGACCCCGCACCCGCGACCGAGCCGGAACCATCCGACGCGGCCGGGCCGGACGACCCGGAGGTCGACACGGAGCAGCCGGCGGCCGAGCCCGCCCCCCCGGCACAGATGGACGGCCGCGAGGTCTCCGAGCTGCTGCGGGAGCTGTCACGGCTCGCGCTCGACGAGCCGGGGGACGTCGGTCCCCCGGAACCCCGCCGCGACCCACCCGGCGAACCTCGCCGTCCCGACCCCCCACGCGACGAACCACCGCGTCGCAAGCGCCTGTTCGGCCGCAGCTGAGGCCGATCGTGACGCCGTCACCTCGGGTAGGTCGTGACCTCCACCGGTCCCTCGTAGCGCTCGCGGGCCTCGGCGATCACCTGGAACGCCTCCTCGCGGCTGCGCCACCCGCGCACGTCGACCAGCTTCTGCTCGAGGTCCTTGTAGATCGCGAAGAAGTGGGCGATCTCGTCGAGCAGGTGGTCGGGCACGTCCTCGAGGGTGTGCAGGTTGCGCCAGCGCGGGTCCATGTCGGCGACGGCGAGGATCTTCTCGTCCGCGCCCTTGTCGTCGCTCATGTCGAGCATGCCGAGCACGCGCGCCTCGATCGTGCAGCCCGGGAAGGTCGGCTCACCGAGGATCACGACGACGTCGAGGTGGTCGCCGTCGAGCGCGAGCGTCTCGGGGATGAAGCCGTAGTCCCCGGGGTAGCGGACGGCGGTGAACAGCATGCGGTCGAGCTCGAGGGCGCTGCCGCTCGAAGTTCCACTCGTACTTGTTGCGCGACCCCATCGGGACCTCGACGAACACCTCGATGGTGCTGTCGGCGCCGTTCGACTCGGCGACGCCGGCGGGTTCGCCGGCCTCGCGGGTGGTCTCGTCCTTGTCGCTCACGGGGACCTCGGTCATCGTGTGGTGGCTCGGAGGCGGTCTGACCCGCAACCGTACGCGCCCGCGCGGCGGCTACCGTCCGTCCGCCCGACCGCACCCGTCAGGAGCCACCCCGTGATCGAGGCAGGACAGCCCGCCCCCACCTTCACCCTGCCGGACCAGGACGGTCGCGAGGTGTCGCTCGAGGACCTGCGCGGCCGGCCCGTCGTCATCTACTTCTACCCCAAGGACGACACGCCGGGCTGCACGACCCAGGCCTGCGACATCCGCGACCAGTGGGCCGAGTTCGAGGCCGCGGGTGCGGCGGTGCTCGGCATCTCGCCCGACACCGTCGAGTCCCACGCGAGGTTCGCCGGGAAGTACGACCTGCCCCACACGCTGCTCGCCGACCCGGAGCGTGAGGTGCTCGAGGCGTACGGCGCGTACGGCGAGAAGGTCCTCTACGGCAAGACGACCGTCGGCGTCATCCGCTCGACGTTCCTGGTCGATGCCGACGGGAACGGTCGCCAAGGTGTGGAAGCGCGTCCAGACCAAGACCCACGCCGACCAGGTCCTGAAGGCGCTCGCCGACCTCGCCTGACCGGCCGGCGCCGTCAGACCGTGCGCTCCAGCGCCGTCGCCATCCGCCGGACGGCCTCGGTGAGGATCTCGGGTGACGTCGCGAGGTTGAGGCGGGCGTGCCCCGCGCCGCCGGTGCCGAACTCCGGTCCGGGCACGAGCGCGACCCGGCCACGCTCGAGGAAGGTGGCTGCCGGGTCGTCGCCGAGCCCGAGCGCGCGGCAGTCGAGCCAGGCGAGGTAGGTCGCCTCGTTGCGTCGGTAGCCCACCTCCGGCAGGTGCTCGGCCAGCAGCTCCTCGAACAGGTCGACGTTGCGAGCGACGGCGACGAGCAGATCGTCGAGCCAGCCGCGAGCGTGCTCGAGCGCAGCGACGTGCGCGATGACACCGAGGTGGCTCGCACCGTGCCAGACGACCTCCGGCATCCGGGCGAGGTCATCCGCCGCGCCCTGGCCGGCCACGGCCAACGCCGCCTTGATGCCGGCGAGGTGCCAGCCCTTGGACGCCGAGTGCAGCACGAACCCGCGTTCGCCCGCCCGGGACCGTGAGGTACGGCACGAACCGGTCCGGCGCGAGCACGAGCGGCGCGTGGATCTCGTCGACGACGACCCGCACGCCGTGCGTGGCGGCGAGGTCGGCGACCGCGGTCAACTCGGCCGCGGTGTGCAGGACACCGGTGGGGTTGTGCGGGCTGCACAGCAGGTAGGCGGCGCGCCGGCCACCCGCGACGGCGCGTGCCATCGCCGCATCGATCGCGTCGAGGTCGAGCCGCAGGTCCGCGCCGAGCGGTGCCTCCTCGACCCGGCGGTCCGCGTGCGCGATGTAGGCGAAGAACGGCGGGTAGACCGGCGGGTTGACGATGACGGCGTCACCCGGGTCGGTGACCAGGCGCAGCACCTCGACGATGCCACCCATCACGTCCGGGACCAGCGCGGTGGCGTCCGGGTCGAGCTTCCATCCCCACCGGTCGGCCGCGAACCGCTCGAGCGCTTCGGCGTACGGCGCGGCGCCGAAGGGGTAGCCGGTGTCGCCCGACGCCACGGCGTCGCTGATCGCCCGCGCCACCGGTTCGGCGACCGGTGCGTCCATCTCGGCCACGAACAGCGGCAGGACGTCCGGCGGGTAGGCCCGCCACTTGAGGCTGCCGCGGGTCCGGAGCTGGTCGAGGGTCAGCCGGCGGAGAGGATCCACGGGGGTCAGCTGGCGCGGGTGTCGCGGCGACGCGCCACGTTCGGGTCGGCGCCCGGTTGTGGGTGTCCCTCCCCGATCAGGCGGTCGATGGTCAGGACCTGGCCCTCGCCGTCCTCGTAGGCGGCGCCCACGTGGGCGTCCGCCGGCACGAACGCGAGCGCCACGTCACCCGCACGGGTCGCGGAGGTCACCGTGACCCGCCGACGACCTGCGCCGAACTCGACGCCGGCCCCCACGGGGACGGCGGCTGCGACGAGGGCGAGACGGCGGCGGGGCCGACCGAGCTGCCACATCCGTGCCACCGCCTCCTGACCTGGGTAACAGCCCTTCGCCAGGTGGACGTGCGTCGGCAGCAGGCCGAGCTCCTCGGGCAGGTGCGGGGCCGTCACCTCGGTTCCCCAGGCGGGTTCGCCGACGAGGATGCGTGCATCCTCGAGGTCGGCCGCACCGCCGCGGACCGCACCCGCGGCCTCGCACGACGCGACCGCCTCCTCGACCTCGTCGGCGGGGCCGACGAGGTCGATGCCGCCCGGTCGGCCGACGCGGACCAGGGCGTCGTCGCTGTCCCACCGTCCTGCAGCTACCCCGAGGCCGGCGTCGGTCACCACCTCCACCGCACCGGGTCCGCGCAGGCTCGACACCACGAGGTCCTCGACCAGGGCGAAGCTCGCGTCGGCCAGGAAGGTGCGGCCCCCGAGCACGGTCACGACGTCCTCGGCGAGCGCCCGCGTCGCCACCAGCAACCACAGCCGTTCGGGGTGGACGAGCACGTCGAAGGCGTGCAGCGGTGCGCCGTGGACGTCGAGGTGCAGCGCCCCGCGGACCTCGAACGGCTTGGCGTCGGCCAGGGCCTGCGAGGTGACCGCCTCGAGGTAGCTGATCCGGTCGCCGCCGGTGACCTCGACGAGGGTGCGGTCGGTGGGTGCGACGATCGCGTCGCGTCGGTCGACGACGGCGGCGGGGACGGACACAGAGGGCTCCCGGGTCGGGGCCGCCCGAGGGTACGCCCCGAACCCCGACGAGGGTCAGGCGAGGAGGGTCCGGGCGATGATCATCTCCTGGATCTCGGTGGTGCCGCCGCCGATGGTGGCGAGCTTGGCGTCGCGCAGGCTCCGCTCGACGTGGAACTCGTCGATGTAGCCCCAGCCACCGTGCAGCTGGACGGCCTCGAGCGCGTTCTGGACGGCGGCCTCACCGACGTACGCCTTGGCCATGGACGCCTGGAGCTGGTGCTCGTGGCCGTTGTCCTTGAGCCACGCCGCCTGGCGCTGCAGCAACCGGGCGTTCTCCAACCGGATGGCCATCTGCGCGAGCTTGTGCTGGATCGCGCCGAACGCGGCGATCGGCTTCCCGAACGCCTCGCGTTCCTTGGCGTAGCGGATCGACACGTCGAGGCCGCGCTGCATGCCGCCGACGGCGCTGGCGATCATGCAGGTGCGTTCCCAGTCGAAGCATTCGAAGCCGACGGCCCAGAGGGCCGTGCCCTCGTCACCGAGCACGTTCGACTCGGGGATCTCCACGTCGGTGAACGAAAGTTCCACGGTCGGCGAGGTCCGGTTGCCGAGCTTCTTGAGCTCCTTGGACACCTCGAAGCCGCGCGAACCGGTCTCGACCAGGAACGCGGTGAAGGCGCTGCCGGCCGGGGCGTCCGGGTCGGTCCGCGCGACGACGGTGACGACGTCGGCGAGCGAGCCGTTGGTGATGAAGGTCTTGGTGCCGTTGAGGACGAACGTGTCGCCCTCGCGCCGGGCGGTCGACTTCATCCCGGCGGTGTCCGACCCGGCCTCCGGCTCGGTGATCGCGAACGCCCCGATGGACTCGCCGGACGCCATCCGGGGCAGCCACCGCTGCTTCTGCTCCTCGGTGCCGTGCAGCGCGATCGGCATGCAGCCGATGGTCAGGTGCGCGCCGAGCGACAGGTTCAGCCCGGCGTCCATCCCGCTGTACGCGAGCGCTTCGAGCGCGAGACCGGTGGTGAGCACGTCCGCCCCCGACCCGCCGTACTCGGTCGGCACGGGCAGGCCGGCCAGGCCGAACTCCGCGACCTTGGCCCACACCTCGGGGTCCCACCGGCCGGCGCGGTCGCGCTCGAGGATCCCCGGCGCGACGTGCTCGGCGGCGAAGGCGCGCACGCTGGCGACGAACGCCTCTTGCTCCTCGGACAGCAGGAAGTCCACGTCACGCTCCGTCGATCGGTGAGGGGCCGGGTCCGTCGGGCCCGGAGCGAGCCTAGCTCCCGACGGAACGAACTGGCTCGGAACGTTCCGTCGGGCCCGCGGGCACCGACCCGCCGACGTCCGCGCGGCGGGGGTCGCCCGCGCCGCCGTAGGCTCGCGCCGACCACCGAGGGGAGCGGCGTGGACGTCACCGGACGCGAGACGATCTTCACCTACGCCGCACCGGCGCTGAAGTTCGGTCCCGGCGCGTCGCTCGAGCTCGGCCACGACCTCGCCGCGCGGGGGGCGGGGCGGGTGCTCGTGATCACCGACGCCGGCGTCGCCGCGACGGGCCACCCGCAGCGCATCGTCGATGCGATGGCGGGCCTTCGGCGTCGAGGGCAGCGTCTTCGACCGCGTCCACGTCGAGCCGACCGATGCGTCGCTCCGGGACGCCATCGACCACGCCCGGGAGACCGGGCCGTGGGACGCGATCGTCGCCGTCGGCGGCGGTTCGAGCATCGACACGGCCAAGGCCGTCGCGCTGCTGACCTCCAACCCCGGCGAACTGCTCGACTACGTCAACCCGCCCGTCGGCGAGGGCCGCGCCCCGACGCAGCCGTTGCCGCCGCTGGTCGCGGTGCCGACCACGACCGGCACCGGGTCGGAGTCCACGACCATCTGTGTGCTCGACGTGCTCGACCTGCAGGTCAAGACCGGCATCAGCCACGCCGCGCTGCGACCGGTGCTCGCGGTGGTCGACCCCGACCTGACCGCGACGCAGCCCGCGGGCGTCACCGCTGCCGCAGGGATGGACATCCTCTGCCACGCGCTCGAGAGCTACACGGCCAAGCCCTACACGGACTACGACCACAAGCGTCCCGAGGAGCGCGTGCCCTACTGCGGATCGAACCCGATCGCCGACCTGTGGTCGGAGCGGTCGCTGCAGCTGCTCGCGCGGTCGTTCCGCACCGCGGTTCGCGACCCGGACGACGTCACCGCCCGGGGCGAGATGGCGATGGCCGCGACGTTCGCCGGGCTCGGGTTCGGCAACGCCGGGGTCCACATCCCGCACGCCAACGCGTACCCGATCGCCGGCCGCGTCCGGGACTTCCACCCGGCCGACTACCCGGCCGACCACGCGATGGTCCCCCACGGGATGGCGGTCGCGCTGACGGCGCCGGAGGCGTTCCGCTTCACCTTCGACGCCGCGCCGGAGCGCCACCTGCGGGTCGCGGAGCTGCTCGCGCCCGAGCCGTCGACCGCCGCGACGATCCCACCGAGCGCTCCCGGCGGCGCTCATCGCGCTGATGCGCGACATCGACCTGCCGAACGGCGTCGGAGGCGTCGGGTTCGGCGAGGCCGACGTGCCGGACCTCGTCGACGGGCACGATGAAGCAGCAGCGGCTGCTGGCGACCGCGCCGAAGCCGGTCACCGAGGACGACCTGGCCGGGCATCCTGACCCGCTCGCTCGAGCTCTGGTGACCGCCGCCCGTCGCCTCGCCGACCACACCCGCGTCGCCGACCGGTCCCACCCCGGCGGAGGTCGCCGCGTCGCTGTCGATCGCCGGGCTGGTCGAGGTCGACGCCTCGACCCGGCGCCGGGCCGAGTACTCGACCGACGCCTCGCTCTACCGCGTCTCCCCGTTGGCCGTCGCCTTCCCTCGCGACCGCGGCGAGGTGGTCGCCGCCCTCGACGTGGCCCGGTCGGCTCGGCGTCGGGCTGACGATGCGCGGCGGCGGCACGTCCATCGCGGGCAACGCCGTCGGGCCGGGCATCGTCCTCGACACCTCCCGCCACCTCACGGCGATCGCCGACCTCGACCCGCGACGCCCGCACGGTCCGGGTGGAGCCGGGTGTCGTCCTCAGCGATCTGCAGCGTGCCGCCGCACCGCACGGGCTGCGCTTCGGACCGGATCCGTCGACCCACGACCGCTGCACGATCGGCGGGATGCTCGGCAACAACGCCTGTGGCACCCGTGCGCTCGGGTACGGGCGCACGGTCGACAACGTCGTGCGGGCGGACGTTGTGACGGGACGTCGGCGACGAGCTGACCGTCGGTCCCGCGGACGACGCGCGCACCGCCCCGCTCGACCCGGCGCTGGTCGGGCTGACCGAGCGGTACGCCGACACCATCGGCACGCACCTCGACCGCTTCCCCCGCCAGGTGTCCGGCTACGGCCTCCACCACCTGCTGCCCCGGAACGGCGCCGACCTCGCCCGCGCACTCGTCGGCAGCGAGGGCACCTGCGCGCTCATCCTCGACGCCACGCTCCGGCTGGTGCCCGTCCCGTCCACCACCCTGCTGGTGGTGCTCGGGTACCCGGACGTCGCCACGGCTGGCGACGCCGTGCCCGGCCTGCTCCCCCACGGGCCCGTCGCGGTGGAGGGCATCGACCGTCGCATCGTCGACGCCGTGGTCCGGCGGCGCGGACCGTCCGCGGTCCCCCCGCTGCCCGAGGGTGCGGCGTGGCTGTTCGTGGAACTGGCCGGTGACGACCTCGGCGAGCTGCGTTCGGCGGCACGGCGGTTGCTGCCCGACGCCGGCGCCACCGCCCACCTCGAGATCGACGACGTCACCGCCGCCCGCGCGCTCTGGCGCATCCGCGAGGACGGGGCGGCGCTGTCGTCGCGGCTCTCGCCGCACGGCCAGCCCGCCCACGCCGGGTGGGAGGACGCGGCCGTGCCACCCGCGCGGCTCGGCGACTACCTGCGTGCCTTCGACGCGCTGCTCGTCGACCACGGTCTGACCACGCTCCCCTACGGCCACTTCGGCGACGGTTGCGTCCACGCGCGCATCGACCTCCCCTTCGGTCCGCGGGGTGGACCGGACCGCGGCGTCGGCGTGTTCCGCCGGTTCCTCGAGGACGCGGCCGACCTCGTCGCCGGCTTCGGTGGGTCGATGTCCGGGGAGCACGGCGACGGTCGGGCGCGCTCCGAGCTGCTGCCACGGATGTACCCGCCGGAGGTGCTCGACGCGTTCGCCGCGTTCGAGGCCGCCCTCGACCCGGACGGCGTGCTCAACCCCGGGGTGCTCGTCCGACCGCGCCCCGCCGATGCCGACCTGCGACTGCCGTCGGCCGTGGCGCCGGTCCCCGGAGGGTTCACCTACCCCGAGGACGGGGGCGACCTCGGCGCGGCGGTGCACCGCTGCATCGGCGTCGGCGCGTGCCGAGCCGACCGCACCGAACGCGGCGCGGTGATGTGTCCGTCCTACCTCGCCACCGGCGACGAGAAGGACTCGACCCGCGGACGAGCGCGCGTCCTGCAGGAGGTGGTCGACGGGCGGCTGGTGACGGACGGGTTCGCGTCGGCCGAGCTGCACGACGCGCTCGACCTGTGCCTGGCCTGCAAGGGCTGCGCGGTGGACTGCCCCGCCGGCGTGGACGTCGCCACCTACAAGGCCGAGGCGCTGCACCGGACCTACCGGGGCCGTCTCCGCCCGCGCAGCCACTACGCCCTCGGCCAGCTCCCCCGCTGGGCGCGGCTCGCCGGGCTGGCCCCGGGACTGGCCTCGCGCGCGCTCGACGTGCCGGCCGTCGCACGGTTGGCGCGGTGGGCGGCGGGGGTCGACCAGCGCCGCGACCTGCCCCGCTTCGCACCGACCCCGTTCTCCCGGGCCTTCGCGCGGCGACCCGCGAGCGCCGCCCCGCGGGACCTCGCCGATCGGCCGCCGGTCCTGCTGTGGGCCGACACCTTCAGCGACCGGTTCGACCCCGAGGTGGCCGTCGCGACGGTCCGGGTGCTCGAGGACGCCGGGTACCGCGTCGAGGTGCCGGACGCCCCACGGTGCTGCGGGCTGACGTGGATCTCGACCGGCCAGCTCGACGCTGCCGCCGCGCATCCTGCGCGGGACCGTGGACGACCTCGCTGTGCACGCCCGGGCGGGGGTCCCGATCGTCGGGCTCGAACCGCCGTGCGTCGCCGTGCTCCGCGACGACGCGCCGCGGTTGCTCGGCGCTCGGCAGCGACGACGGCCAGCCCGCGACGTGGCCGCGGCGACCCGCACCCTCGCCGAGCTCCTGACCGCGACCGACGGGTGGCAGCCACCTCGGCTCGATGGCGTACGGGTGCTGGCCCAGCCGCACTGCCACCACCACGCGGTGATGGGCTGGGAGACCGATCGCGCCCTGCTCGAGGCGGCCGGAGCCGAGGTGGACGCGGTCGGCGGGTGCTGCGGCCTGGCCGGCAACTTCGGCGTCGAGCGCGGCCACCACGAGGTGTCGGTCGCTGTGGCCGAGACCGCGCTGCTGCCCGCGGTCCGCGCGATGGCACCCGGGACGGTCGTGCTCGCCGACGGGTTCAGCTGCCGCACCCAGCTCGACCAGCTCGCAGGCCAGCCGTCGATCCACCTCGCCCAGCTGCTCGCCTCCCACCTCGGCGCCAGGTGAGGACCCCGGTACCGTCTGGCGCCCATGGAACCCCTCGCCCCGCCCCTCACGCTCGGCCCCCTCACGGTGTGGCCGCCGGTCGTGCTCGCCCCGATGGCGGGCGTCACCGACGCGCCCTTCCGCACCCTGTGCCGGCGTCACGGTGGTGGCCTGTACGTCAGCGAGATGGTGGGGGCCCGCGGCCTGGTCGAGGGCAACAGCACGAGCGTGGTCAAGGCCGGGTTCGGCCCGGGCGAGACGCCGCGCTCGATCCAGCTCTACGGCACGGCGGCCGATGACGTCGGGCGGGCGGTCGAGCTGCTGGTGGACGCGGGGCGCGTGGATCACATCGCCTCGAGCGCGGGGCGCGTGGATCACATCGCCTCGAGCGCGGGGCGCGTGGACCACATCGACCTCAACTTCGGATGCCCGGCGCCGAAGGTGACGCGCCACGGCGGTGGTGCGGCCCTGCCGTGGCGGACCGGCCTCTACGCCGACATCGTCGCCGCGGCGGTGCGGGCCGCGGGTGATGTCCCGGTGACGGTCAAGACGCGCCTCGGGATCGACGACGACCACCACACCTACCTCGAGGCGGGCCGCATCGCCGCCGACCTCGGCGTCGCCGCCGTCGCGCTGCACGCCCGCACGGCCGAGCAGCGCTACGGCCCGCCGGCGGACTGGCGTCACATCGCCGCGCTGGTCGACGCGGTGGACGTGCCGGTGCTCGGCAACGGCGACATCTGGGAGGCCGAGGACGCGCGCCGGATGCTGGACGAGACCGGGTGCGCGGGCGTCGTGGTCGGCCGCGGCTGCCTCGGGCGCCCGTGGCTGTTCCGCGACCTGCAGGCCCTGTTCGAGGGTCGCGAGGTGCCGCCCGCGCCGGACCTCGGCGAGATCGTCGACCTCCTGCTCGAGCACGCCGAGCTGCTGGTCGCCTGGCACGGTCCCGACGAAGGGTCTGCGCGAGCTGCGCAAGCACACGGGCTGGTACCTCCAGGGCTTCCCGGTCGGTGGCGAGCTGCGCCGCCGGCTCAACCAGGTCAGTGCGCTCGACGAGGTGCACGAGCTGCTGGCCGAGCGTGGACCGCTCGCTGCCGTTCGACGAGGCGGTCCGACGCAACGCCCGCGGCCACACCACCCCACCGAAGCGGGTGACCCTCCCGGAGGGGTGGCTCGACTCGCGTGAGGCGCCGACGGCAGCTGCGCGGCGCTGGCCGGCAGCGTGGTCAGCGGCGGCTGACCGGGCCGTGCCGCCCGCGCGACCCCGACCGCGGGCGTACGGTCGGCAGCGGACCCGACCAGGAGCGCACCGTGGAGCACCACCGTCCCGCCGATATCGCCGCCGAGCACCGCGAGTTCCGCCGCGTGCTGTGGACCGGTGAGCACACCCAGCTCGTCGTGATGACGATCCAGCCCGGTGACGCGATCGGCGCGGAGACCCACGAGCACAACGACCAGATCCTCGCGTTCACGAGCGGTACCGGCGAGGCCGTCATCGAGGGCGAGACCCGACCGGTCGGGCCGGGTGACGTGGTGGCGGTGCCCGCCGGTGTGCACCACGACTTCCGCAACACCGGCGACGAGCCGCTGGTGCTGACCACCGTCTACGGCCCGCCGGAGCACCCTGACGGCACGGTCCACGCCACGAAGGCCGAGGCGGACGCCGCCGAGGAGGCGGAGGGCCACTGAGCGCGCCGCTCGTCCCCACCGGTGCCGGTGACCGGCCGCTGCTCGTGCTGGCGTCGGCGAGCCCACGCCGGGCGGAGCTGCTCGCGCGGCTCGGGCTCGACCCGGTCGTGCGTCCGGCCGACGTCGACGAGACCCCGCGGTCCGGTGAGTATGCCGAGGACCTGGTCGTACGGCTCGCGGCGGCCAAGGCGGCGGCGACCGCGGCGCGCGGTGACGGACGCGACGAGGTGGTGCTGGCCGCCGACACCGAGGTGGTCGCCGGACGGCGCGGTGCTCGGCAAGCCGCGCGACCGCGACGACGCAGCCGCGATGCTGCGCGAGCTGTCGGGCCGGACCCACGAGGTGGTGACGGGCGTCGCCGTCGTCCGTGGACCGGTCAGCGCGGTGACCCGCGTCACGACGGCGGTGACGTTCCGTCGACCTCACCGATGCCGAGGTGGCGTGGTACGTCGCCACCGGCGAGCCCGACGGCAAGGCCGGCGGCTACGGGCTGCAGGGAGCTGGCGCGGTCCTGGTCGAGCGGATCGATGGTTCGGACACCAACGTCATCGGCCTGCCGCTCGCCGAGACCGTGGACCTGCTGCGCGAGGTGGGCCTCGACGTGCTGGCCCCTCCCGGTTCCGAGGTCCCCGTCAGGGGTGCTCGATGACCACGTCCACCTGGGCTCCGTGCAGCTCGACCGACACCGCCTCGTCCCGCAGGCTGACGTCGATGGTCCCGCCGGCGAGCGGGATACCGGCGAGCTCGAGCCGTTCGAAGGGCGCAGGCGTGACCGGCCGCAACGTGACGCGTCCGGTCGGCAGGTGGGCGTCGACGCCGAGCAGGGCGCGCACGAGCAGGAGCGCGCCCCCGGCGGCCCACGCCTGTGGTCGGCAGGCCGAGGGATAGGGGACCGGCAGCGGCGCGTCGGCGGCCGAGACCCCGGAGAACAGTTCCGGGAGGCGGTAGTTGAACGTCGGCGACGCCCGGACGAGGCCTCGGAGCAGCGTGGTTGCCGCCGCCGCGTGCCCGGTCCGGGCGAGCCCCCACACCGCGATGGCCGTGTCGTGCGGCCAGACCGCCCCGCAGTGGTACGACAGCGGGTTGAACCCGCCCGACCGGGACGACAGGGTCCGCAGACCCCACCCCGACGACATGCCTGGGTCCGCCAACCGGGCGGCGACCAGCGCGGCCTCGGCGGGGTCGAGCAGGTCGGTGACCAGCAGGTGGCCCATGTTGGAGGCGATCGAATCGACGGGACGCTTGTGCTCGTCGAGCGCGACGGCCGGGTAGGCGCCGTCGGGGTGATCGACCCAGAACGTGGCGCGGAACCGTTCGCGCAGGTCGGCCGCCCAGGCTCGCCACGCGTCGCCACCGGGGTGGCCGAAGTGGTCGAACAGCGCGGCGCCGCGCACGGCCGCGTCGTAGGCGTAGCCCTGCACCTCGCTCAACGCCATAGGTGCGCGGGCGATGGACCCGTCGGCGAACCGGATCCCGTCGTGGGAGTCCTTCCAACCCTGGTTCGCCAGGCTGCGAGCCCCGTGCCTGACGTACTCGATGAACCCGTCGCCGTCGGGGTCGCCGTGGTCGCGGAGCCATCCGAGCGCCGCCTCGACGTTCGGGAGCAGCGCGCGCACCTCCGCGTCGGGCAGGCCCCAGCACCACGCCTCGTGGACGAGCGTGACGAACAGCGGCGTCGCGTCGACCGTGCCGTAGTAGACCGGGGGCAGGTCGCCACGGTCCACGAGTGCACCACGCCGGACCTCGTGCAGGATCTTGCCCGGCTCCTCCTCGGTGACCGGGTCGACCTCGGTCCCCTGGCGCCGCGCGAGCACACGGAGGGTGCCACGGGCGAGGTCGAGGTCGTGCGGCAGCGCCATCCGGGCGGCCCAGATCGAGTCCCGTCCGAAGAGGGTCAGGAACCAGGGGCTGCCTGCTGCGGCGTAGCGATCGTCAGGTACCTCGTCGTCCTCGAGGGTGAGGGAGGCGAGGTCGGCGAAGGAGCGGCGCACCAGCCGGCTGAAGCGGGGGTCGGAGCAACGGATGGTCGGGCCGGCCGTGACGACGGGACCCGTCGCCCCGAGGTGCGGGCGCAGGGACTCGTGGAGGGCGTCGTCCGGGGCCGACACCTCGCCGTGCAGGTCGGCCGCGTGGATCTCGACCACCAGCGTCTCCGACCCGCCGGCTGGGACCTGCACCTCCGCGACGAGCTCCGCCTCCCCTGCCCGAGCCTCGACGAGGCGGACGGTCGCCCGTTCCTGACCACCGGTGCGGCGGAAGGACAGCGTGTCCCCGTCGCGCTCGGGCACCGAGGTGTCGAGCACCCGACCGTGCTTGACGTCGAAGATGTAGGCGAAGTCGGACGCGGCCAGCAGCGCGACCTCCAGGTGCACCGCATCCGCGCCGGCGTTGGCGAGCACGATCTCCTCGCGCAGACCCCCGTCGACGGACCGGCGCCGGATGATCGACAGGGTCGGGTCGATCTCGGCGTCAGCCGACGGGGCCAGGTAGCTGTGGAAGATCGCGCGCGAGCCCCCGACCGAGGCGCCCGACAGGTGCGTCGGCGTCCGACCGTCGACCCGGAGCTCGAGCCGGCTGACGAACCGGGTGTCACGGACGTACACCCCGTGGTCCCCACCCGGGGTGATGTCCCCGTTCGGTGCGGAGATGACGAACGACTCACCCAGGACGCAGATGACCTCGCTGAGGGGGCCGAGGTCGGTCACGGCGCGACCAGTCGCTCGTAGAGGTCCACGTACCGCTCCACCATCCGCTCCGCCGACAGCTCCGCCTCGATGCGAGCACGGCAGGCCGCCGGGTCGATGCGGTCGATGGTCCGTGTGGCCGTGACGAAGTCGCCGAGGTGTCCCGGCTCGATCAGCGCGCCGGTCTCGCCGTCCACGACGATCTCGGGTGCCGCGCCCCGACGGTACGCCACGACCGGGGTGCCGCAGGCCATCGCTTCGGCCATCACGAGCCCGAAGGGTTCGTCCCACCGGATGGGGACCAGGACCGCCTTCGCGGCACCCATCAGGGCGACCTTCTCGTCGTGCCCGACCCCGGTGCGGACATCGACGTCGGCGCCGACGAGCGCCGGCTCGATCATCGTCTCGTAGTACTCGATCTCGAGCGGTTCGTTCACCTTGATCGCCATCACCAGCGGCAGGCCGACCCGTTTCGCGACCTCGATGGCGACCTCGGGCCCCTTGTCGGCGGAGGCGCGGCCGACGAACAGCAGGAAGTCGTCCTTGTCGACCCGGTAGGGGTAGCGCTCGAGCGGGACCCCGTTGTGGACGACCCCGGCCACCTCGATGCCGGTCGGGGTGCGCGCGGCCTGGTCGTGGCTGATGGCCGTCAACGCGACGCGGTGCGAGATGGAGCGGTACAGGCGCGCGTTGGCGCCGGTCCAGCAGCCGTGCAGGGTGTTGACCACGGGGGGACGGTCGACGATGCCGGCGGCGATGGCGGGACCGATCGCGCCCGTGTGGTCGTGGATGACGTCGTAGCGGCCCGGGTCGGCGTAGCCGGCCAGCGCGTGGGTCGCCTCGTACCAGGGGTTGCCGATCTGGCGCGACGGCGGCACGTCGAACACGGTCTCGAGGGTGGCCTCGGTGATGCTGCCGCCGGAGGCGAGGAGGGTGACCTCGTGGCCGGCCTCGACCAGACCGTCGGCGAGCGAGGCGACGATCCACTCGATGCCGCCGTAGCCGGTCGGGGGGACGGCGAACCAGGGCGGGGCGATCTGCAGGATGCGCGTCGGGGTTCCTGGCGTGGGGTCCCGAACGTACGGCGGCTGCGGGTCGCCGGCAGGTGGCCGCGGACGTCCGGTTCCGGCCCACGGCGTCGACCCGAGGGCGCGACGTGAGCCAGCGTGGCACCGTTGCGGTGGAAGCGACCGCTCGGAGGTGGGTGATGGTGTCAGCTGAGGGGATGGAACCCGGCGGCCGGTGGCCGGTGCGACTGGCGACGGCGGACGACGCCGACACGGTCGCGGCACTGCTGCACGACTTCAACCTCGAGTTCGACACCCCGTCGCCCGGCCCCGAGGTGCTCGCGCCTCGGCTGCGCGAGCTGCTCGCGGGTGAAGCGACCTTCGCGATCCTCGCCGGGTCACCGGCTGTGGCGGTGGCGCTGGTGACCCTGCGACCGAACGTCTGGTACGCCGGTCCGGTGGCGTTGCTCGACGAGCTGTACGTCGTCCCCGCGTTGCGCGGCGGCGGGATCGGCTCCACGGTCGTGGACCTGCTGCTGTCGACCGCGCGTGCACGTTCGGTCGAGCTGGTGGAGATCAACGTCGACGAGGGCGACGTGGACGCGCAGCGGTTCTACGAGCGCCACGGGTTCACCGCGACCGACCCCGGTACCGGTGAGCGGGCCTTCTACTACGCCCAGGAGCTGACGCCGCCGTGACGACGACGGAACCGGGCTCCCAGAGGTCTGGGGCCCGGCTCCGGAGATGGTCAGGGGCGGGGTCGAACCGCCGACACCACGAACGATCTTCAGGTGCGCCCTGTTGGTCGAACCGGGGCGAGAGGCGGCGAACCCAGACCGCCGTGTCCGCTCGATCGCGCGCGATGTTGTCACGACTTGTCACGTGCTCGAAGGATGACGCCGGGAAGCTCCCGACACTCACGTGCCCCCCACGAAGCAAGCCTCCTCGCCCAAAACAAGGCCTGAGGACGTCACGTCGCCGACAGTGCCACCCGAACCGCCCCTAACACCGCCGTCCTGATCGCGACTGCTGTCGTTTTGCGGCCCTGGCGGCGGAGGATCGGATGACGATCCCAGTGACAACGTGGCCGGGGAGGTCGGGCAGGTTGTTCGCCGATGCAGGGCTCCGTCGCCAAGGCAGTGAAGTCAGGCGTGGGCGCGGGCGATGAAGTCGTTGGCCCAGGCGATGGCGTCGGCGAGGTTGTCGAGCACGTCGAGACCGTCCGCTGCCTCGGCGTAGATGGCGTCCCAGCCGGGATGGGCGACGACGGTTGGCGGCCACGGCTGTCCGCGTCGGGAGGCGAACAGTCGGCGGGCGGTCGCGGCGACCGCTGCCATGTCGATGGTCTCCTCCTGGTCCAGGATCTGAAGGTCCACGAGATCGTGGGCGCGCTGGTTGCCACCGGTCCGGGCGTTGATCCACGTACACGCGTGGAGCTTCTGTGCGATCTGATGGTCGAGCGCAAGGACCGGGATGGGCCCGGGCGTGTCCAGCCCGAGCTGATGGAGCAGGTCGACGAGATCGTCTGCGAGTCGTAGTTCGTGCCGTGCAGTGCTGCCGATTTCGTCGTGACCGAGCTCGAACGGCACGCTGAGCCAGTGGCGTCCCCGGTAGGCCAGCCGTAGCAGGAAACGGCCGCATGACGTACTCGTCGGGGACATCCTCGGGATGTGGTCCGTCCAGTTCCTCGACCGTGCCGGTGAACCCACTCCAGCCCACACCGAGACGTTCGGCGAGCTGGTCGAGGTAGTCGTCCAGGGTGATCTGTGCTGAACGTGCGGCGTCCAGATCTGGGGTGAATCGGCTGCCGGCCTCGCCGACGCGCAGCTTCATCGCCGTACCACCCTTGACCACGCCGGGTGGCAGCATCTGCCCGACGACGGTGTTGGCGACTGCCCGCTGGATGCGCCGTACCGGCCGGTCCTGCCGACGTGCCACGTTGCCGATCCGTGCCTCCAGCGACCGCAGGTTCGACGGTGGGTCGGGGCGCATCGTGTTCACGCCGTGGCCTCCAGTTCCGCCAGTACCCCGTCGGACTCACGACGGCGCAGCAGTCCTCGGCGTGTCGCGTCACGGGTAGCGTCGATCAGCCGTTCTCGCATGACCAGCTCGCGGCAGTCCAGCAGCGCCCGTGCGACGGTGGCAGACGGGATGCCCTCGTAGACCGTCAGATCCGCTGCGGGCAACCGACGCCGGACGATCTCGATGGAGCCGGGCAGCCGGGGCCGGGCACGGCGAGGCGTGCCCACCCGGATGCGGCGGGGATTGACTAGTCCGAGGTCGTGCAACGCCAGGACGGCATCGTGGGTGAGATACGCCTTCGGGCCGACGCGCAGCACTGCCTCCATGAACTGATCGTGACCGTCGCGGGGGATGTCATCGAAGCGGTACAGGCCGTAGGCAACGTGCTCGACACCGCCACGCCCGGCGATCTTGCGCAGCTCGGTCGCAGGCACGCCGAGTTCGGCGGCGTCGCGGGTCGTGACATAGCCGTACTGGTCGAGCGCGCGGTCGCGCAGCCGTCTGCGATACGTGTCGGCCAGCACCATCACGAAACCTTCTACGGTCACAACCGTACCACTAACAGTACGGTTGTGACCAGCCCTCGCGCCTTGGATCCTCAGAACGGTAGAGCGGCACACTGCGCGGGCTCGATGATGTCAGGGATGACCTATGGTGGGCGGCATCACCTCACGTCAAGGTCGTGCGATAAGCCCGACGCCCGATCCGCGCCGCCGCGGCAACCGCATCGCAGCCGTTCTCATGCTCGTTGCGGCCAGCATGGCCGGCGTCGCTGCAACCGGGACGGCAACGGTCTTGTTCGTCGCTCTGAGTCTCGCGTTCGCGGTCGCGGCGTTGTCGTTTGCTGTTCGGGGCCAGTTGACTGGATGACGCCAGAGCCGACCAGGGCTCGACCATCCTGATCCGCCAGATGGCTAGCGGACGCCCGCCTGGGCGTTAGCAAGGCGGCGTGTTGCCCTGCGCCGAGTAGCGACGCTCGATGCGTACCTGACGCCGGGTCAGGTCGACGTCGTGGGGTGTGAGCCCGGCGAGCTCGCCGTAGCGGGCGCCGAGCCCGAGCTGGACCAGCGCCGTGTCGCGCGCCCACCCGGTGAGCTGCAGCAACATGCTCCGGGCTTGGGGACGCTCCAGCACGTCCTGGTCGGCGCGCTGCCGGCGGGGGCGGTGCTTCTTGGAGCGCACGGGCGACCCCCGTGGGCACAGGCGGTCGGCCGCGGCCGAGCCGAACATCGCCGACGCGGTGCGGTAGACCCGCTCGGCGAGCGCCGGCGTTCGGCTGGCGAGGAGGCCGTTGATCAGCCGGGTGACGTCGGAGGTGAGGTCGCGGCGTGCTGCAGGCCGTTGATGGTCAGACGTGCCTGGAAGCTGCCGGAGCGGTGCTGGCGGATGGACACGGCGGCGCCTCCGAAACGGGGGCGACCCACCGTACGCAGCGCCCAACGACTTGGCGCAGACTTGGCGCACGAGCCTGTGGATACCTTCAGGCGAGGAACGGAAACGGCCTCGTAGAGGGGTCTACGAGGCCGTATCGTAGGTGGTCAGGGGCGGGGTCGAACCGCCGACACCACGATTTTCAGTCGTGTGCTCTACCAACTGAGCTACCTGACCGCGATGGTCGCGCCGCCACCGTGGTGGTAGCGCGACGGCCGGTCGACCCTGGTGCGATCGACCGGCCGTTGTTGGCGTTGCGCGGACCTGACGGGATTTGAACCCGCGGCCTCCACCTTGACAGGGTGGCGAGCACTCCAAACTGCTCCACAGGTCCCTGTGGTCGTGCCTGACGGTGCTGCTGGATCCCCGCTGGCGGATCCTCACTCGTGGAACCCTGCGGTGGGCCGCGCGGGGGTCGAACCCGCACCCTGCGGATTAAAAGTCCGATGCTCTGCCAGTTGAGCTAGCGGCCCGAGCTGGACAGCGCCCCACCGAGCGGCGCCGGCGGAGGATAACGCCGGGGGGTGACCCGCGCCAACCGGGACCCGCGCTCCTAGCCTGGCGCGCGCGGGCCGACCGTGCCCGGTTCCGACCACCCGGGCCGCCCGAGGCCACCCAGGACCCACCGAGGAGCCTTCCGTGTCCGACGAGTCGACGGCCGCCGCCGACGTGGCGGTCGAGCCCCTCGGAGCCGTGCATGCTCCCGTGCTGGCCACGGTCCTGGCCGACGGCGAACGCGCCATCGGTGGGGAGCTCGTCGACGAGGCGGAGCGGCGCCGGCTGGCCGTCTTCGCGGGGCCGGGCGGGCGCCGGGCCCCCGGGTGGCACCCGCTGGTCGCCCATCAGGGTGCGGACGTCGTGGGATACGCCGGGCTCGTGCTGCCCGAACCACCGGCCGGCACAGCCGTCGGCGACGCTGCCCCGTTGCCCGGGGCCGCCGATCGTGGCGCGGTCCTCACCGCGCTGCTCGGCGAGCTCACCCACCTCGCGACCCGTCACGGTGTCGGCGAGCTCGAGGTCTGGCTACGACGCGCCGACCAGCACGACCTCGACGTCGCGGCCGCCGCTGGCCTGCCCGCGCGGCGGCGTGTCGCGGTCCTCGGCCGACCCCTGCCCATCGAGGACGCCGCCCCGCCGCAGCCAGCGGGGGTGACCGTCCGCGGCTACCGGGACGACATCGACGACGACCAGGTGGTCGACGTGCTCCGCGAGGCGTACGCCGGGACCGATGACGGCGGGTGGGACCTCGACGCCTTCCGCGATCGTCGCGGGGTGGGACTGGTTCCGCGGCGGAGGACCTGTTGATCGCCGAGGACGCCGACGGTCGGGTGCTCGGCCTGCACTGGCTCAAGCGCCGCTCCGCCTCCGTCGGCGAGGTGCACAACCTCGCGATCCACCCGGACGGGCAGGGCCGCGGGCTCGGACCCCTGCTCCTGCGCGCCGGCCTCGACCACCTCGCAGCGACCGGCTGCGACGAGGTGGTGCTGTGGGTCGACCGCGCCAACGAGCGTGCGGTGCGCCTCTACACCTCGCTCGGGTTCGTCACCCGGTGGGACGACGTCGCGCTCGCGCGCACGCTGTCGTCGCGAGGGGCGCGGTGAGCGGGGCGACCGCGCTGAACGGCTCGGCGAGGATCAGGCGATCGCTGCGGCGAGGCAGACGCTCCCGAGCGAGCCGAAGCCCACCACCAGCATCCACCGTTGGACCGCTCCGGTGTGCGGGTCGTCGCGCTCCCACGCGGCCCCGAAGAGCAGCGTGAGTGCCGCGAAGGCCGCGGCCGCCACGGCACCGACCACGAGCCACACGCCCCCGGTCAGCCTGCCGATGGCGACGATCGCGATCGGCAGCGCCACGAACGCCGCGATGCTCACCCCGTCGTGCCGGCGGTGCGCGAGCGTGAACGCGGCGGGGTCGCCCTCGACGGCGCCCGGTGGGTACCCACGCATGGGGTCCATCCGGAAGGCGCCGGCGAGCACGATGAACACCCCGAAGGCGCCGAGGGCGAGCGGTGCCAGGACGCCCCCGCCGGTCCGCCCGACCCCGAGGCCCGCCACCACCACGGTCGTGCCGACGACGAGGAAGTTCACCGTCTGCAGCCAGCCGCGTGGCCCGAGCGCCAGCGCGCTCACCGTGTGGTAGCGGGGGCGGTAGTCCGGGCGGGTGGCGCCGTCCGCCAGGAACGTGACCACGAAGGCGAACGCGGCGACCCCGCCGGTGACCAACCACGTCGTCACATCGGACCTCCCGATCGCATCCGGCCGGTCCGACCGCGTGCACGGTCATCCCTGCTCGGCGGCTGCCTCGGCCTCCTCGATGCCGCGCTGGCCGCGCTGCCCCGGCGGGACGAGCTTGTAGCCCACCCCGCGCACGGTGACGATCATCGCCTCGTACTCGGGTCCGAGCTTGGCACGCAGGCGCCGGACGTGGACGTCGACGGTCCGCGACCCACCGAAGTAGTCGTAGCCCCACACGTCCTGGAGCAGCAGGTCGCGGGTGAACACCCGGTTCGGCGCGTTCGCCAGCGTCTTGAGCAGCTCGAACTCCTTGTAGGTGAGGTCGAGCGGCTGACCACGCAGCCGCACCTGGTAGGAGTCCTCGTCGACGACCAGGTCCCCCACGTTCGCCGCGCGTTGCGGCCGGGCCGCGGCGGCGCGTTCCTGCACCAGGCGCAGCCGGGTCTCGGTCTCCGCGGGCGACGCGAACGGCAGCAGCCAGTCGTCGAACCCCCAGGTCGACTTCAGCGCCGCGAGGCCCCCCTCGCTCATCACGACCAGGATCGGCTTGTCCATCTCGTTGACGGACGCGGCGCGGCACGCACCCGCAGCCTCGCGCAGGTCGGTGGTCGCGTCGACGACCACGAGGTCGCAGCTGCTGAGCCCGAACAGCGAACCGGACGACAGCGGCGCGTCCTGCAGGGTGTGGTCGAGGTACTCGAGCGCGGGGAGCAGGGACTTGCCACCGCCGGGGCGGTCGGTGAGCACCAGCAGGTGCACCCGCGGTCTCCTGGTCGTCACGCGCGTGGAGCGCGTGGGTGGCGTGGTCCCTCGGTGCTGGGCGGCGGCGGCTCGTCACACCACGTTCGGTGTCCGGACCCCGGGAACGCACGACGCCCCGCGCGCACGTCGATGACCTGGCGGGGCGGCGACGTTGCCGGGGCGAGCCACGACGATGGTTGCAGATCGTGAGCCCCCACGTCCAGCCACCGACACCGCAGCCCGCACACGCCGCGAGCGAGGCAGCACGGCGGCGTGGTCCGCTGCGGCGCTACCTCGAGACCCGTGGTGTGCTCGGCGGGCACGCTGCCGCCCACGCCACCACGCGCCTGGTGGCCGCCGACGGGACCCGGCTCGAAGGCACCTACCTGCCCGGGCCACCCCGCGCACCGACGGCGGTGCTGCTCCTGCACGGTTTCGCCGCGAACCGGCGCAAACCGGCGTACGCGCGACTCGCCGACGGGTTGGCGGAGGAGGTCGCGGTCCTCGCCCTCGACCTGCGGGGCCACGGGGGCTCCGGCGGGGTGTGCACCTTCGGGGACCACGAGGTGGCGGACGTGGACGCCGGACTCGCGTGGCTGCGCGCGCTCGGGCACCGCCACGTGGTCACCGTCGGCCTGTCGATGGGCGGGACCGCCGCCCTCCACGCCGCTTCGCTCGGAGCAGCCACCGACGCGGTGGTGACGGTCTCGGCGCCCGGGTGGTTCCGCGACGTCCCCGACACCGACGCCCTCCGCCGCCTCCACGCGGTGTGGGTGCGGCCATCGGCACGCCTCGGGTTACGGGTCGCGCTCGGGATCCACCTCGCCGGTCCCGAGGCGTGGCGGTCGCCACCGCACCCGGCCCAGATGGTGACGGAGGTCCGCCAGCCGCTGCTGGTCGTGCACGGCGCCGACGACGCCTACTTCCCACCGTCGGACGCGGACGACCTGGTCGCCGCGGCCGCGGGACCGGCCACCGTGTGGCACGAGCCCACCGGCTTCGGGCACGCCGAGGACGGCATCAGCAGCGCGGTGGTGGCACGCCTCCGGCACGCCATCGTCACCGTCGCGACGACCGGCACCTTCCCGGCCCACGGACACGACGGAGACCCGGCTCACCCGAGCGGGTGAACCGGGCCTCCGACGCAGCCCACCGCCTGGATCACTCGAAGCGGCGACGCCGGGGGGTCAGCAGCAACGCCGCCGTCCCGAGCGCCGCGAGGAGCACGCCGAGCACGAACGTGCCTGCGCCGTCGAGGCCGGTGCGCGGCAGCGTCCGCGTCACCGCGGCTGGCCGCACCTGGACCGGCGGGTCCGGCACCTCGACGACCGGCTGCACGGGCGGCGGTGGGTCGACCGGCGGTTCCTCGATGGTGTCGAGCACCTCGATGACGCCGACCGTCACCGAGTCGTCCGCACTGACCTCGGTGCCGGACGGATCGGTGCCCGTCACCACGCCGACGTTCGTGACCTGCCCGCTGGCGACGTCGGCCGCTGTCACGGTGTAGTCGGCTTCAACCACCATCGATGCGCCCGGGGCGAGGGTCGTCCCGGCCGGGATCGCGATCGGGCCGATGCGGTCGTCGACGAGCGTGAGGTCCGTCAGGGGCGCGTTCCCGGTGTTGGTGATCGTGAACCGGTACCGCACGACGGTCTCCTCACCGTCGGTGTAGCGGACGATCTGCGACCCGTCGTCGTCACGCTCGACGAGCGCCTCCTTCACCAGATCGATGTCCGGCGCTGCGGAGAGCACCTCGAGGATGTCGACCGTGACGGTGTCGTCATCGTCGACGTCGATTCCGGAGTTCCTCCCGGTCCCACCGGCGACTGCGATGTTCGTGACCGACCCGTTCGCGACGTCCTCTGCTGTGATCAGGTACGAGGTCGTGACCGTCACCGAGCCACCCACCGGGAGGGCCGGGGCACCGACGGCCGCCGCCAGCGCCGGGTAGGCAGCCAGCGCCTCCGCTGCGACCAGCGCGGACAGACCCGTTCCCGGCAGCTTGTCGTCAACCAGCGTGAGGTCGATCAGCACCTCATTGCCGGCGTTGCGGACGACGTAGGAGTAGTCGATGGTGACATCCGCACCATCGACGATCTGGACCACCTGACGGCCATCCTCACCGACCGGGAGGTCCACGCTCTTGTCCACCAAGATCGAGGGGTTCAGCGGGGGAGGGATCTCGCGGGTCCGCTGGATGACCTCGATGACCTCTTCGTCATCGGCACGCACCTTCTGCTCGTCGTCCGTCGATCCGGTCACCGTGGCCAGGTTGGGTACCTCGCCGGCGGCCACGTCCGTGACCCGATCGAGCTCGTAGGTCGCGGTACCGGTCGCGGTCCCCCCTGGCGCCAGCGTCGTCGAGCTGAGTGTCACGGGGCCGCCGAGCAACGGGTCGTCGAGCGCCACGCCGTAGAGGGGGACCTTGCCCGTGTTGGTCACCAGGAAGGTGTAGACGACCTCAACAGCGGCGGTGTCGCCGGCCATCAACGCCCCGAACGTGGACCGCTGGCCACCGCGAGTTCGCACTGTTCTCCCTGCGTGCGGCACCCTGGTAGGACGCCGCTGCGGACCATCGTCGTTCTCATCCTCGGAGGGGGTCCGTCGCGGCCACCGCGACACCGGTCAGCCTGACCGATCGAGGAGCCCCCAGTGGAGGAACGCCGACCCGTGAGCGCGACCGCGATCGCTGCGCAGCCCGACACCCGCGAGGCCCCCCTCGCCGGTGACGAGCTCGTCGAGCGCGCGCTCGGTGTCCCCACCCGAGCCGGCATCTACCGGCGTCTACGCACCGAGGGCCGGCCCGCGACCGCCCGCGAGGTCGCCGAGATGTTCGGGCTCCACCCGAACGTCGCGCGCACCCACCTCGACACGTTGTCCGACGCGGGCCTCCTCGTCACCGGGTCCCGCAAGCACCCGGGCGGCGGTCGACCCGCCAAGGTGTACGTCGCCCGCGAGCAAGCAGCCTCGGGCGCGGACCTGCAGGTCCCACCGGGCAGCCAGCTCGCCGTCCACACCATCGTCCAGCTCATCGCCGGGCTGACCGAGCACCGCCACAAGCTCGCCCTCCTCGCCGAGGAGCAGGGCCGCAAGCTCGTGGCCGCCGACGCCGGTCGCGCCGACACCCGCGACTTCTCGGCGGCCGCCGTCATCGCCGTCGAGGCGCTGCGCGCCGCCTTCCCCGAGGTCCGCCTGGCGTCCGCCGACGACGACGTCGCCGTCGTCGAGGGCCTCGAGGTCGGGCTGCGGCTCGTCGGCGAGGTGGACGGCGAGGTCGGCGACGCGCTGGCGACCGGCTTCCTGCGCGGCGCGCTGGCTGCCGCCGGTGCCCCCGCCACCGTCGAGGCCAAGGGGGGCCGCGTCACCGCGACCCTCGACGAGGCCGGTCTCGGCGCGCAGCCCTCCCCGACCACCACCGTCGACGTGCGCGGACACGACTTCCAGCGGGGCGTGGTCGCCACGATGCGCGCGACCGTGCCCCTCCGCCCCGGCGACCACCTCGAGATCCTCACCGACGGGCAGGGCGCCCCCGCGGCGTTCGCCCGCTGGGCCGACCGTGCCGGCCACCAGATCGTGGACGTGGCGCGCGTGCGCGACGTCCGCGGCAAGCCGTCCGTCCGGGTCCTGCTGCGCAAGGCCACCGGCCGCTGACCGGTTCCGCTCACCCGACCTCCCCCGCTCCCACCACCTGCACGAGGACGACCCGATGGCTCGACGCAACGACCTCGCCTACGACGCCGACGGCGGTCTGCTGATCGACGTCCGCGGACCCCGCTTCGGTGCCGCGATCACCACCGTGGTGCTGGCGGTCGCGCTGATCGTCCAGGGACCGGTCGGCACCGGCCTCGTCGCGTTACAGTGGGTCGTGTTCGCCGTCTCGACGGTGTTCGGCCTCGCGTGGTCGCCGTACGGCAACGTGTTCCGGGCGCTCAAGCGCCGCTTCGACCTCGGACCGCCCCCTGCGACCGAGGCCGAGGGCCCGCCACGGTTCGCCCAGGCCTGCGGCCTCGCGGTCGCCACGGCAGCGCTCGTGCTGTTCGCCGTCGGGGCCGGCACCGCCGGCTGGGTCGCGGTCGCGGTCGTCCTCGCGCTGTCCACACTGCTCGCCGTGACGGGGATCTGCGTCGGGTGCGAGCTCTACCTCGCCGGCCAGCGCCTGACCCGCCGCGGCGACGCCGGTGACCGCACCAGCGCCGGGGAGGGCCGGGCCTGATGGAACCGATCGTGCTGCGCCTCCTGGTCGTCCTCGCCGTCGTGGCTGCCGCGAGCCTCGCGGGCTGGTGGTGGAACCGCCGCGACGGCCGCGTGCGCACCGTCGCCGACGACGCGCCGCGGGTGTCGAGCGACCACCTCGCCGACGTCGGGCTCGACCTCGACGGGGCGGCAGCCGGGGCGGTCCTCCTCGGGTCGCCAACCTGCACCCCGTGCGTCGCGGTCGAGCGGGTGCTCGGCGAGCTTGCCGCCGACCGGCCGGACTTCCGGTGGGTGAAGGTCGATGCCGCCGACCACCTCGGCCTCGCCGAGGCGCACAAGGTCCTGCGGGTCCCGACCCTGCTGGTCGTCGACCGTGACCGCCGGCTGCGTGGCCCGCACCACGGGTGTCCCTGCGAGCGCCGACCTCGCGGCCGTCCTCGACGGCGACACCGACCTCGATCGGACCGGCGCCGCCGCGTGAGTCAGCGGTCCGAGCTGACCGGCGCGACCGACGTCCGGCCGGCACCGGTCCGCGTCGCGATGGGCAGGTCCGCGCCCTCGCGCGTCGTGCCCGCCCGGAAGTGCCGCCGGCACAGGACCTCGTAGGCGACGGTCGACTCGTCGAGGTCGCCGACGACGACCTGCTCGCCCGCCCGCTGGATGACACCGTCGACCGTGCGGGCGTTGAAGTTGCCCCGCTCGCCGCACCAGCAGCGCGCCTCGACCTGCAGCTCCTGGCGCCGGTCGGCGAGCTCGAGCAGGCGCTGCGAGCCGGGGAACAGCTGCGAGGTGAAGTCGGTCAACAGCCCGAACGCGTGGACCTCGACGTCGAGCTCGTCGACGATGCGCCCGAGCTGGCCGACCTGCTTGGTCGAGTAGAACTGGGCCTCGTCGCAGATGAGCACGTCGACCGGGTGACCGTCGCCGATCCGAGCCCCCGACGTAGGCCCGCAGGTCGAGCTCGTCGTCGACGAGCACCGCGGGCTGCGCGAGCCCGATCCGAGAGCAGATGACGCCACCCTGGCGGTCGTGCTTGGTGAACAGCAGGCAGTGCTTGCCCGCCATCGCCGCGTTGTGGTGGATCTGCAGCGCCAGCGTCGACTTGCCGCAGTTCATGGTCCCGTAGAAGAAGGTCAGATCGGCCACGCCGGACAGGCTCCTCGTCCACCTCGGCGTACCGCGGCGGGACGTCGCTGGACTGGGGTCTACGGGGAAGACCCCGGTTGTAGCCGACGCCGACTCGCACCCCTCGGAACCTCGACCGGCACCGCCGCACCGACGCCGTCATACCGAGGCGCCGGCCGTGGTCAGCGGGCCTCGTAGGCGCTGGTGGTGTAGCTCACGACCGGGTCCCACATCAGCCACTCGTCGATGCCCTGGTCGAGGGTCGCGCGGATCTGCTCGCGGACCTGGAAGGGCCGGTCCCACGCGCGGTAGGTGGTGTCCTCGAGCCACGGGACGATCGCGGGCGCGCTTGCCGTCGGTCTGCGCCTTCCAGACCTCGAGGGTCGCGGTGATGATGTCGTAGGGCTGGCGGTTCGGGTCCGCGACGCCGTACTCGCCCGGCCCCCAGTGCGACGGGTAGATCATCGGGGCGACGTAGTCGAGGTGGTCGGCCATCGCCCGGCACGTCCTGCGCGATCTGGGTCGGCCGGTCCGCGGCGATGCCGTACAGCGACGCGCCGTGCTCGAGCCGGTACGGGGCGAGCCGCTCGTCGGCCTGCGCGCGTGAAGTCGACGATGGCTTCCTCGAGGGTCGCGCCGTCCGCGTCCTCCGACAGGCCCGGGACCACCATGTTGTCGGGCGAGCCGTCGGGGCGGCGGATGTAGTCCCACAGGATCGCGTCGACGCCGGCGGCGGCCGCCTCCTCGGCGATGGCGAGGTTGTACTCGATCACGTCGGGGTGGGCGAACGAGGTGAAGCAGCAGCCGTAGGTGGCGGTGTACGGCGTCGCCGTCCGGGGTCTGGATGAGCCAGTCGTCCTGCCCGGTGTCGATGGCGTGCTGCGCCGAGCATCGGGTCGCGGAAGGCCACGATGCGCCCGACGACGTGGATGCCGCGTCCGTGCAGCTCCTCGATGGCCTCGTCGAGGTCGTAGACGTCCTCGGCGGCGCCCGACTCGCGCGCGAGCGGCACCTCGGTGCGGTACCCGATCCGGCCGCCCTCGTCCTTGAGGTCGAGCTGGATGGCGTTGATCAGCCCGTCGTCGAACATCTGCAGGACCCGCTCGCGGAAGCTCGGGGTCGCCCACGCGTGGGGGGTGACGTGGACGGCGCGGACCTCGTCGACCTCGACCCGCGACGGCAGCCGGGTGAGCGCGAGCTCCTGCTCGGTGGTGTTGCCCGCGACGTCGGTCGGCCACGAGCGCGAGCGGCGCGTCGGGCACGTCGTCGAAGGTGCGCTCGAACGCTGCCGTCGTCGCCGACCGTCGACGCTCGTCACCGTCGACCTCCAGGGTCGCATCGGGCTCGGTGCTGCCGGCGAGCGTGCAGCGGGTCGTCGCCGAAGACCACCCCGTCCTCCGGCTCGGTGAGCTCGAGCGTCGGGCGGGGTGGCGTCCACCGAGAAGGCGAAGGTCTGCGAGCCGCCGCCGGGCACGTCGACGGCCACCTCGTGGTCGCCGTCGTCGAGGTCGGCCGAGCGGGTAGCGCAGTCCGGTCGCCGTCCCGGGTCGCCGTCGGCGGTGACGTCGCGCCCGTCGTGCTCGACGGTGGCCTCGGCGAACAGCTCGCGGTCGGCCTCGCCGGCGGCGGTGACCACGATCTCGGCGGCCTCGAGCTGCTCGGCGTTCAGCAGGTCGCCCTCGTCCGGCCCGTCGAAGGACAGCTCGGGACCGCCGCTGCAGGCGGCCAGCAGCACCGCGGCGGCCGCGGCCCCGAGCACGCCCGTCGCGCGGCCGGCGGCCGCCGACCGGCGCGCGTGGGAGCGGTGGTTGCGGACACGAGTGCGTTCACGGTCGTATCCCCCGAGGTGCGGTCCGCGGGCACGTGGCCGGAGACCGGCCGCGCTGCGGACGTCGGCCGGGCGAACGTACCGTCCGCCGCTCCCGACCCGCGCGAGCCCCGCCGTGCACCCTCCGGCACCGTCCTCTGCCGCCCTGCTCAGCCCTCGCGTCTGGTGCGCGACGGCGTGCGGGGAGGACGCGCCGAACGACGACCCCGGCGGCCACCGAGCCGTGCCCCGACGTCGGATGGCGGCGACACCGAGCCGACGCGACCTCGACGACCGACCGTCGATGACGACGAGGCCGGAGCCGGAACCCGATCCCGCCGAGGTCGCGGCGGAGGTCGCGGCCAACGAGCTCGGCCAGATCCCGGTCCTGATGTACCACCGGCTGCTGCCCGACGGTGGCGGGGACTACGACAACACCCCCGAGCAGTTCGAGGCCGAGCTCCGGCGCCTCCACGACGAGGGGTACGTCGCCGATCACCACCGCCGAGCTGGTCTCCGGCCGGATCGACATGCCGGCCGGGACGACGCCGGTCGTGCTGACCTTCGACGACTCGACCCGCGAGCAGTTCGCGCTCACCGAGGACGGCGAGGTCGATCCGGACACCGCGGTCGGGATCATGCTCCGACTCGAGGACGAGCTCGACGGGTTCCGCGCGGCAGGGTCGTTCTACGTCCTCGGGTCGCTGTTCGGCGCGAACGCCGAGCGCGGGCGCCGAGCTCCTGGCCGAGCTCGCCGACCTCGGCTTCGAGATCGGCAACCACACCGCCGACCACGAGAACCTCGGGCAGCTCGACGCCGAGGGGGTCCAGCGCGCGCTCGCCCGCGGCGTCGCCAACATCCAGGAGGCGATCCCCGGCGCGGAGGTCCGCACCCTCTCCTACCCCTTCGGGGTCCGGCCGAAGGACCCGGCGCTGGTCGCCTCGGGCGAGCGCCGACGGCGTCGAGTACACCCACCTGGCGGGCCTGCTGGTGGGTTCGGGCCCCTCTCCCTCGCCGTTCGACGCGGCGTTCGACCCCTTGGCCATCCCGCGCATCCGTTCGCAGCCCGAACCGGTCGACGGCGCGACCCGGACTTCGGCTCCGACTACTGGCTCGAGGTCCTGGCGCGACGCGCCCGAGCGACGCTACGTCTCGGACGGCGACCCGGACACGATCGCCTTCCCGGCGGAGCTGCGACCGACAGCTGGCCGCCGACCACGAGGACCGGGCGGTCACCTACTGACGTCCGGTCCGCCACCCACCTGCCGGAGGACCCGTGGACCTGTCGGCGCTCGAGGCTGCGGCACGTGCCGCGATGGACCCGGCGAGCTACGACTACTACGCGGGCGGGGCGGAGACCGAGACCACCCTCCGCGAGAACGTCACCGCCTGGGACCGGTGGCGGCTGCGCCCCCACGTGCTGCGCGACGTGTCGCGAGGTGCGCGACGGCGACGAGCTCCTCGGCACCTCGGTCGCCACACCGATCGGCGATCGCACCCGCCGCCTACCAGCAGCTGGCGCACCCGGAGGGCGAGGCCGCGATGGCTCGCGGGGCGGCCGCGGCCGGCGCGCTGATGACGGTCTCCACGCTCGCGACGGTGTCGCTCGAGGACGTCGCCGCGGCGGCGCCTGAGGCACCGCGCTGGTTCCAGCTCTACGTCTTCACCGACCGCGGCTACGCCGGCGAGCTGGTCGACCGAGCCGTCGCCGCCGGGTACCGGGCGCTCGTGTTGACCGTGGACACGCCTGTCCTCGGTCGGCGCTGGCGTGACGAACGCCACGGCTTCGCGCTCCGCGACGGGATGCGGATGGCGAACGTCCCGCTCGACGATGCCCGACCGTGGTGCCGCCGAGGAGGCGGGGCGCGGTTCCGGGCTCGCCGCGCTGTTCGCCGACCACGACCGGTCGCTGACCTTCGACGACCTCGCCTGGCTCCGCGAGCGGGCCGGCGGGTTGCCGATCATCGTGAAGGGCGTGGTGCGGGGTGACGACGCTCGCGCGTCGGTCGACGCGGGCGCGTCGGCGGTGTGGGTCTCCAACCACGGCGGCCGCCAGCTGGATCGGACGGTCGCGACCGCGGACGCGCTCGGCGAGGTGGCCGACGCGGTCGGTGCCGACGTCGAGGTCTACGTCGACGGCGGGGTGCGCCGCGGGCTCGACGTGCTGACCGCCCTCGCCCTCGGTGCCCGTGGCGTGTTCGTCGGACGGCCCGCCCTGTGGGGGCTGGCGGCCGGCGGCGCCGACGGCGTCCGGCGACGTGCTCACCGGCCTGACCGACGAGCTCGAGCACGCCGCGACGCTCGCCGGCGTCGCCGACCTCCGCGGCCGTGCCACGCGACCTCGTCACGCCAGGAACCGACGTCAGCCCTCGAAGGTCACCGAGAGGGTGATCTCGGCGGTGCCGCCGGCGAGCAGCTTGCTGACCGGGCACCCGTCCTTGGCCCGCTCGGCGTACTCGGTGAACGTGGCCTCGTCGATGCCGGGGACCTTGCCGACCGTCGACAGCGCGATCTCGGTGATCGCCGGCTTGTCGTCGACCTTGCCGAGGGTGATGGTCGCCTCGGTCCGGACCTCGTCGGGCGTGTGGCCGTCGGAGGCGAGCATGTTCGACAGCGCCATCGAGAAACAGCCGGCGTGCGCCGCGGCGATGAGCTCCTCGGGGTTGGTCGCGTCGCCGGAGCCCTCGAAACGGCTGGCGAAGGTGAAGGGCCCCTCGTAACGGCCGGGTCCGACCGTCACCTGACCGCTGCCGCCCTTCAGGTCGCCGCTCCAGTTGGCCTTCGAGCTGCTGGTGGTCACGTCGTGCTCCTCGTCGTTGGTGGGTCTCGGATCGTTCAGGGTGCCTGGTACCGCCGATCGTGGTCGAACCGGACCAGCCGGGGGCGGTTCCGTCACCGCCGGTCGGCCGGGCCGGGGTGGGTCGGGAACTCCACGGTGAACCGTGCGCCCCCGAGCTCGCCCGAGTCGACCGTCGCCCGACCACCGTGGAGTTCGGCGAACGCCGCCACCAGCGTGAGCCCGATGCCGGTCCCCGGTGAGGGCGCTCCCTCGGCGCCGGCGCCCTGCTCGAACGGCTCGAAGACGGTCGTCCGCAGCTCGACGGGCACGCCGGGGCCATCGTCCTCGACGACCAACGACGCCGGTCCGTCGGGACCGGCCGGGGCGACGGTGACCCGGACGGTGGCATCCGGGCCGGCGTGTCGCCGCGCGTTGTTCAGCAGGTTCTCGACGATGCGTTCGACCTTCCGTGGGTCGACCGACGCCGGAGTCGGTGAGGTCACGAGCTCCACCCCCGTGTCGCCGTACTCGGCGCAGATGGAGCGGACCACCTCGGCGAGGTCGGTCCGGCTCCGCTCGAGCGTCAGCACCCCGCGCGAGAGCCGGTCCACGTCGAGCAGGTCGTCGAGCAGCCCCTGGATCCGCTCGCCCTGGCGGTGGATCCGTTCCGCCAACGTCCGAGCGTGCGACGGCGTGAGGGCGGCACCGTGGTCGCGGAGGGTGGCGCCGAAGCCGAGGATCGCCGTGAGCGGGGTCCGCAGCTCGTGCGAGACCGCCTGGAGGAAGACCTGGCGCAGCTCGTCCACGCGTCGCAGACGCGCAGCCGCGGACCGCTCGAGCTCCAGCGCGGAGGCGAGCGCACGTTCCTCGCGTCGGCGGTCGGTGACGTCCTGGGCGATGCCGAGCACCCACTCGAGCTCCCCGTCGATGTTGCGCAGCAGCACCTCGTACAGCTCGATGTCCAACGTGCGACCGTCGGGGTGCTCGACACAGCCCTCGATCGGCCACGTGATGTCCTCGCCCTCCCGGGCACGCGCCAGCTCGCACTGGGCGTCGCGGTCGAGCCGCTTCCACAGCGGTGAGGGGTCGTCGGTGAGCTGCTCGAGGGTGACGCCCCAGTCCCGCTCGAAGCAGGGGTTGACGTAGTCCACCCGCATCCGGGGGCCGAACCCGAAGCGGTACATGCCGAGATCGGTGCCGGACGCGAGGGCGCGGAAGCTGGCCGCCATGGTCACGAGCTCGTGCTCGAGGGCCTTGCGGGCCGTGATGTCCCGGCCGACGCCCACCAGGCCGACGGTGGCGCCGGCGACGATCAGCGGCGCCCAGCTGATCCCGAAGGGCACGCGCCGACCGTCCGCGCACGCCAGTCCGAGCTCGAGGTGTCCGGTATCACCTCGAGCCGCCGCCTCCAGGGCCGCCACCGACGCGTGCCGTTCGTCGGGGAGGAACAGCTCGGCGACGGGTCGCCCGACGACCTCGGCCGCATCCCGCTCGGTGAGTCGCTCGGCGGCGGGGTTGAAGCGCCGCACGGTGCGGGCCTCGTCGACGACGATGGTCGGCAGCGGCGAGCTCGTGACGACCGAGGTGGCGATCGCTGCGTCGTCGTCCCAGATGTCCACCGCACCCCCGTCGTGGGTCTCGCGTTCGACGCCGGTCAGCGCGTGACGTCGTGCGCACCCGGATCCGGCTGACCGAAGAACGGGATGCGCTCGAAGTCGAGGTCGTACCGTTCGATGGCCTGCGACAGGACATCGGCTCCGAGCGTCCCGGCCTTGACCAGCTCGGCGAGGACGCAGTACGCGATCGCCGTCGGGTCGATCCGGTGGTAGCGGCGGAGCGCCTCGCGGGTGTCGGACCGGCCGAACCCGTCGGTCCCGAGCGCGGCGAACGGGCCGGGGACCCAGTCGGCGATCTGGAACGGCGTCGCGCGCATCCAGTCGGAGACGGCGACGTACGGGCCCGACGTGCCCTCGAGGATGCGCGTCACGAGCGGCACCTTCGGGTCGGACTCGGGGTTGGTGCGGTTCCACGACTCGACCGCCATCCCGTCGCGCAGGAGCCGGTTCCACCCCGGGGCCGACCACACGTCGGCGCGCACGTCCCAGTCCTCGGCGAGCAGACGCTGCGCCTCGAGCGCCTGGGTCACGATCGTCCCCGACGAGAGGATGTGGGCCTCGTGCTCGCCCGATGCGCCCTCCCGGAAGCGGTAGAGGCCGTCGATGATCATCCGATCCTCGACGTGGTCGGGCATCGCCGGCTGCACGACGGGCTCGTTGTAGACGGTGAGGTAGTAGATGACGTCCTCGCCGCCCTCGACGACGTCGTCGGTCCACATCCGCCGCAGACCATCCTCGACGAGGACCGACAGCTCGTAGGCGAACGACGGGTCGTACGCCTCGATGGCCGGGTTCGACTGCGCCATCAGCAGCGAGTGGCGGTCCTGGTGCTGCAGCCCCTCGCCGTTGAGGGTCGTGCCGCCGGCGGTCGCGCCGATGAGGAACCCCCGGGCGCGCTGGTCCGAGGCGCTCCAGATGGAGTCAGCGGTGCGTTGGAACCCGAACATCGAGTAGAAGACGTACAGGGGGATCATCGGTTCGCCGTGGGTGGCGTGGCTGGTGCCGGCAGCCGCGAAGGTGCCCACCGAGCCAGCCTCGGTGATGCCCTCGTGGATGATCTGGCCGTCCTTGGCCTGCTTGTAGGTGAGCAGCAGGTCCTGGTCGACGGGTTCGTAGGTCTGCCCGTGACGGTCGTAGATCTTGGCCGTCGGGAACCACGAGTCCATGCCGAAGGTGCGAGCCTCGTCGGGGATGATCGGCACGATCCGTGGGCCGATGCCGTCCTTCAGGCGCAGCAGGTCCTTGAACAGCCGCACCAGCGCCATCGTCGTGGCGACCTCCTGCTTGCCCGACCCCTTCTTCAGCGCGTCGTAGGCGTCGTGGTCCGGCAGCTGCGGCGCGGTGTACGCCACCCGGCGCTCCGGCACGCTGCCTCCGAGCTCCGCACGGCGTTCACGCAGGTAGGCGATCTCGTCGGAGTCCTCACCGGGGTGGACGTAGGGCGGCAGGTCGCCCTCGAGCTCCTCGTCGGTGACGTCGAGGTAGAGGCGATCGCGGAAGGTCTTGAGCGCGTCCGAGGACAGCTTCTTCATCTGGTGGACGGAGTTGCGCGCCTCGAAGTCGGGACCGAGCGTCCAGCCCTTGACCGTCTGCGCGAGGATGACCGTGGGCGCCCCGTGCGCCTCGGTGGCGGCGCGGTAGGCGGCGTAGAGCTTGCGGTAGTCGTGGCCGCCACGCGTCAGCTTGGCGATGTCGTCGTCGGTGATGGACTCGGCGAGCTTCGCGAGCTTCGGGTCGGCGCCGAAGAAGTGCTCGCGCACGTAGGCCGACCCCTTGGTGGTGTAGGTCTGCATCGCTCCGTCGGGGACCTCGTTCATCCGCGCGATGAGGGCACCGTCGACGTCCTTGGCGAGCAGGTCGTCCCACTGGCGTCCCCAGACGACCTTGACCACGTTCCAGCCCGCGCCGCGGAAGACCCCCTCGAGCTCCTGGATGATCTTGCCGTTGCCCCGCACGGGCCCGTCGAGCTGCTGGAGGTTGCAGTTGATGACGAAGGTGAGGTTGTCGAGCCCCTCGCGGGACGCGACCGCCAAGGCTCCGAGGGACTCGGGTTCGGCCGTCTCCCCGTCGCCACCGAAGAACCAGACGTGCTGGTCGGAGGTGTCCTTGATGCCGCGGGCCTGCAGGTAGCGGTTGAACCGCGCCTGGTAGATCGCGTTCAGCGGCCCGAGCCCCATCGAGACGGTGGGGAACTCCCAGAAGTCGGGCATCAGCCGCGGGTGGGGGTAGCTCGACAACCCGCCCGGTTCGACCTCCTGCCGGAACCGGTCGAGCCGGTCCTCGCCGAACCGTCCCTCGAGGAAGGCGCGGGCGTAGACCCCCGGTGACGCGTGGCCCTGGAAGAAGATCTGGTCGCCGCCCCCCGGGTGGTCCTTGCCGCGGAAGAAGTGGTTGAAGCCCACCTCGTACTGCGCCGCGGCGGAGGCGTACGACCCGATGTGGCCGCCGGTGCCGCGCTCGACGTTCGTGCGGTGGACCATCACCGCGGCGTTCCACCGGATGTAGGCCCGGATCCTCCGCTCGAGGTGCTCGTCGCCGGGGAACTCGGGTTCACGCTCCGGCGCGATCGTGTTGATGTAGTCGGTGGTCGTCAGCGACGGGATGCCGATGTTGCTGCGGCGGGCCTGCTCGAGCACCTTCAGCAGCAGGAAGCGGCCACGGGCCTTGCCGTGCTCGGCGACGACGGCGTCGAAGGACTCGAGCCACTCGCTGGTCTCGACCTCGTCGACGTCCGGGTACTGGGCCGGCAGCCCGTCGATGATGATGGGGCGTTCACCGGCTGCGTACCGCTGCTGTTCGCGCTGCTCTGCCACGGTCTGGACCTCGGGTCGGCACGTGCTACGCGGACGAACGACGCTAACCGTTCGGACCCGATGTTGCCGCTCGGTCGGCTGGGCCATGGCCCCGTCCGCGACGCCTTCGACCGCTACCGTGCCGACCGTGCGCTCGATCCGTTCCGCCGTCGTGGTGCTCGCCCTGCTGGCGAGCGCCTGCGCGGGCGTGGGCGACCACCTCGACGGGTTCCAGACACGAGCCGTCGACACCGCCGACCGGGCGCAGTTCTGCTTCGCCGTCACGCGAGCGCTCACGTCAGTCGACGGCGGTACACGCCGCGGGAGGCGCAGACCGCCGCCGAGGAGGTCCTGGCCCGGGCGCCCGACGAGCTGCGGGCCGACGCCGAACTGGTCGCCGACCGGCTGCGTGAGGCCGCCGACAGCGGTGACCGGTCGGTGCTCGACGAGGAGTTCCGGACCGCCGCCGCGCGGCTCCGTGACGGCACCCAGCAGCTGTGCGACCCACGCCGCTGACCGCCTGACCGGCGGAGCCATCGCGACTAGCCTCGGCCGCACACCCTGCACCGCTCGCGAGGAGGGAGCGGACCGTGGTCCGAGCCCGGTACAAGCCGGTCACGCCCGACCAGCGCCTGCGCGACCTGCGCAAGGAGTTCAAGGGCTTCGAGAAGGAGGAGCCGGGTCCCGAGCGCGCCGCCCGGCTCGCGGTCTTCGCTCGCGCGGCGCACGACGACCGTCAGCTCAACATGGCGATGCACGCCGCGCAGCTGTGCCTGGACGAGGACCCGGACGCCCCGGCGCTGCTGCGTCGACGCCTACCGGACCTCGACGCGGCAACGACGAGGATCGCCTGCGCTCCTACGCCGACCTCCAGGACCTCGCGCGGTACATCGACCGCCCCGACGTGGTCGAGCTCGCCGAACGTCCGCTCGCACGACGAGGCCCGCGACTGGGTGCTGGCCGGCGACGACCAGGAACGCCGGCACCGGCTGCGCACGCTGGCCTCCATGATCGGCCGACGGTTCGCGGACGACCTCGCGCGACGAGCTCGACCGGGGGCTCCCGCTGAGCCGCCGTCCCTCGTCACGTTCGACGACGTCGCGCGTGCGGCTCGACGTCTGGCCGGCGTGGCGCACTGGACCCCGGTCCTGACCTCGACCACGCTCGGCGCACGGACCGGCGGCGCGCTCCACCTCAAGGCCGAGCACCTCCAGCGCGTCGGCGCGTTCAAGTTCCGCGGCGCGTACAACGCGATCGCCGCGCTCGATCGCCCGACGTGCCGAGCGCGGGGCATCGTCGCGTTCTCGTCGGGCAACCACGCCCAGGCGGTCGCGCTGGCCTGCCGGCTCCAGGGCGTGCGGGCCACCATCGTGATGCCGCACGACGCGCCGCCGGTGAAGCTCGCGGCCACGCGAGGGCTACGGCGCCGAGGTCGTCCGCTACGACCGGTACACCGAGGACCGGGCCGCGATCGGCGCGGCCATCGCCGAGGAGCAGGGCGCGACCGTCGATCCCGCCCTTCGACCACCCGGACGTCGTCGCCGGGCAGGGCACGGCGGCGCTGGAGCTGGTCGAGGACGTCCCCGACCTCGACCTGCTGGTGGCCCCGATCGGGGGCGGCGGCCTGCTCGCCGGCTGCGCCGCCGCGGCCCGTGGCCTGGTCCCCGGACGTCGAGGTGATCGGGGTCGAGCCGGCGGACCGCCGCGCCGCCCGTGACGCGCTGGCCACGGGCGAGGTCGTGGAGGTGCGACGTCCCGCGGACCGTCGCTCGACGGCCAGCAGACGGCCACACATCGGCGCCCTGCCGCTCGCGATCCTGCGCGCCACACGGCGTCGCGGGTCGTCGGGGTCGAGCGACGACGGCGGCGCTCGGCCGCCGTCGCGTGGCTGGCGACGCCGCGCGAAGCAGGTCGTCGAACCGTCCGGGCGCGGCGGCGCTGGCCGCCGTGCTCGACGGGACCATCGACGTGCGGGGCCGCAGGGTCGGCATCGTCCTGTCGGGCGGCAACATGGCGCCTGACGGTGCTCGCCCGGCGCGATGCGAGCGGCCTGAGTCAGCTGGCGTGGTCCCGGGCACGCTGCGCCGACCACCGCGACCGGACCGCCCCGAAGGTCGCGGCCGCGGTGAACAGGTCGCCCGCGGCGAGCGCGTCGAGCACCTCGTGGAGCTCGGCGCACGTGCGGTCGCTGCGGCGTTCCTCCGCGGACCGGAGGCGGGCGATGCCGGCCTCGTCGAGCTCGACGACCGCGTCGTCGGCGAACCCGTCGAGCCACGCGGCGAGCTCGGCGAGCGAGAGCAGGACCTCGTCACCGTCCTCGATGGTGGCCTCGACGATCTCGATGGCGTGCTCGAGCCGGAGCACCGCCTGTCCGACCGTGGTCAGGTAGCGGACCCGCGGGCCGCGTCCCTCCGGCGGGTCGTGGACGCGGCGCTCGTCGGGCGAGAACGCCACGAACCAGTGCAGCGGCACGGCCCAGGGCTCGTCGAGGATGTGGGGCGCACGCCCGGTCGACCGCGGTCTCGGCGAGCTCGTCGCGCGACCGCTGCGTCGGGGACGAACGCGTCGATCACCACGTCGGGGATGGTCCGCCGGAACGCCGCGAGCGCGAACGCCGCGCGCAGCTCGAGCTGGAGCGGGCAGATCAGCGTGCGCTCGCCCGCCCGTCGGACCAGCGCGGCGTCGGGCCCGAGCCGCGAGCCGTCCGCCGACGAGCCGAGCCGAGGCGTCACGCCACTCGACCTCGGCGACCTGCTCGCGGGTCAGGCCCCGACCCGCCTCGACGTAGGCGGTCCAGCGGTCACGCTCCCGTGGCGGGAACGACGCCAGCGGGACGAACACCTTGAGCTGCGCGGTGGGGACCATCGCGGACGAACGTAGCGCCCGGCCGGCCCCGCGCGGCCTAGCCTGGACGGGCGGGACGGCCACCGTGCGACCCACGGACCGGCCCCGGACTGGGAGCAGCGTCGACGCGATCCGTCGACCTCGACGACCCGACGACAGGAGACCCGGTGGGACCCTTCGCACGCTTCGACGGCCACGAGCAGGTGGTGTTCGCCCGCGACGAGGAACGCGGCCTGACCTGCATCGTGGCGATCCACTCGACCCGGCTCGGACCCGCGCTCGGGGGCACCCGCTGGCGGCCGTACGCCACGCGAGGAGGACGCGCTCGAGGACGTGCTGCGGCTGTCCCGGGCGATGACGCTGAAGAACGCGTGCGCCGGCATCGACCACGGCGGCGGCAAGGCGGTCATCATCGGCGACCCCACGGCGGAACGGTCCGAGGCGCTGCTGCGCGCCTACGGGCGCGTCATCGCCTCGCTCGGCGGGCGGTACGTGACCGCCTGCGACATCGGGACCACCCCGGCACGACATGGCGGTCATCAAGCGCGAGACCCCGTGGGCCACCGGCGCCGACGCGGACCACGGCGGCTCGGGCGACTCCGGGGTCACCACCGCGTTCGGCGTGGAACTGGCGATGAAGGCCGCCTGCCGGTTCACGTTCGGGTCGGACGATCTCGCCGGTCGCCACGTCGCGGTGCAGGGGCTCGGGAAGGTCGGTGGTCGGCTGGTCGCGCTCGCTCGCCGACCAGGGCGCCAAGCTCACGGTGGCGGACGTCTCCGAGGCTGCGCTCGACCGCGTGGCCGACCTCCCGGGTGTCGACGTCGTCGGCGTCGACGAGGTGCTGTTCGCCGATGCGGACGTCGTGTCACCGAACGCGCTCGGTGCCGTGCTCGACGAGCGGTCCATCCCGCAGCTGCAGGCCAAGGTCGTGTGCGGCGGGGCGAACAACCAGCTCGCCGAGGACGAGGACGCCGACCGTCTGCGCGACGCCGGGATCCTCTACTGCCCGGACTTCGTGGTCAACGCCGGCGGCGTCATCCAGGTGGCGGACGAGCTGCTGCCGGGCGGGTACGTCGCGGGGCGCGCCCGGCGGCGGGCCGAGGCGATCCCGGCGACGCTGACGGCCATCCTCGAGGTCGCGCGGGACGAGGGCGTCACGACGGAGGTCGCCGCGGAGCGGGTGGCGGAACGGCGCATCGCGTCGGTCGGCGGGCTGCGCGGGTTCCACCTGCCCTGAGGGGCGCGATCGGAACCGGTCCCGCGGCCCGAGCACCGGTCGTAGGCTCCGCTCCCCTCACCGGAGCCGCCCGTGGCGCGTGGTCGCAAGGTCCTCCTGAGCGTCGCCGTGGTGGTCGCACTCCTGCTCGCCGGTGCGGCCGTGTACCTGCGCCCGATCGCCCCCATCGCCACGGGGTACGCGGCCAAGACCGTCTGCTCCGCGCACTTCGTCAGCGGCCGGTCCGTCGAGGACGCCGCGGGGGACCTCCCCGCGAACCCGCTGGTTCCCCTGATGCGGACGTCCGCCGACGACGATGCCGGCACGGTCCGGACCAGCCTGGTCGGGCTGTGGTCCTCGACGGCCTACTTCCAGGACCGGCTCGGTTGCACGCTCGCCGAGGAACGCCCGGCCTTCGCGAGCCCGCCAGCGATCGCCGCCGGCGACGCGGGAACTGCCTGGCCCGACGGGGAGGCCGACGCGCAGGTCCCCGCCGAGGTGGACGCCGACGCGCTCGAAGCAGCCATCGGCACCGCCTTCACCGAGGACGACCCGGAGGGCCGCCCACGCAACAGCCGGGCGGTGGTCGTGGTCCACGGAGGTGAGCTGATCGCCGAGCGCTACGGCGACGGTTTCGACGCGGACACGCCGCTCCTCGGCTGGTCGATGGGCAAGTCCGTGGCCAACGCCGTGATCGGCCGCCTCGTCGGGGACGGCGCCCTGACCCTCGACGACGACCGGCTCCGGCCGGAGTGGGCGGACGACGATCGCGCGACGATCACCGTCGAGCAGCTCCTGACCATGACGAGCGGGCTGGCGTTCGAGGAGGTCTACGACCCCGACACCGACGCGACACGCATGCTGTTCACCCCGCGGGACACGGCCGGCTACGCCGCCGACAAGGATCTGGTCGCCGTCCCCGGGACGCGCTGGTCCTACTCCTCGGGGACCACCAACATCCTCTGCGACCTCGCGCAGGACGCCTCGGGGCTCGGCGTCGAACTCGTCCACGAGCTGGTCTTCGAGCCGCTCGGGATGGCGAGCGCCGTCATGGAGCCGGACGCCGCCGGTACCCCGATCTGCAGCTCGTTCCCCTACGCGACCGCGCGCGACTGGGCCCGGTTCGGGCAGTGGTTCCTCCAGGACGGCGTGTGGGACGGGCGAGCGCCTTCTCCCCGAGGGGTGGGTGGAGCGGTCGACGACCCCCGTCGGGACGGCGGACGCCGGGACGCCCTACGGCGCCCAGTGGTGGCTGAACGCGGGCCCGGACGGTCAGCGTCGGATGCCCTCGGTACCGGCTGACGCCTACTGGGCGTCCGGCAACGAGGGCCAACAGGTCGTCGTGGTGCCGTCGGAGGAGCTGGTCGTCGTCCGGCTCGGCTTCAGCGGTGGGTTCTCCGGCGTCGACTGGGGGCTCGAGCTGCTGCTCGCCGGCCTCATCGACGCCGTCGGCCCGTGAGCTCGACCCCCGGCGAGGTGGTGACGGCGCCGGCGACCCACGCCTCGACGTCGCGCGCTCGCAGCAGGTCCACGGCGTCGGCGGCACGAGCCTCGGGGACGATCGCGACCATCCCCACCCCGCAGTTGAAGGTGCGCCACATCTCGTCGTCCTCGACCGGGCCGTGCGCTGCGAGCCAGTCGAAGACGGCGGGCCACGACCACGTCGAGGTGTCGACGGTGACCCCGAGCCGGTCGGGCAGCACCCGGGGCAGGTTGCCGGGCAGGCCCCCGCCGGTCACGTGGCACAGCGCGTGGACCTCGACCTCGGCGATCAGGGCCAGGACGTCGAGCGCGTAGATCCGCGTCGGCGTGAGGAGCACGTCACCGAGCGGGCGATCGAGACCGTACGACGCGGTGAGGTCGCGGTCGCCGACGATGCGCCGCACCAGCGAGTAGCCGTTGCTGTGGACCCCCGAGGACGCCATCGCGATCACGGCGTCACCGGGCCGGACCCGCTGCGGACCGAGGATGGCATCGCGCTCGACGACGCCGACCCCGAACCCCGCGAGGTCGAACTCGTCGGGGCCGAGCAGGCCGGGGTGCTCCGCCGTCTCGCCGCCGACCAGGGCGCACCCCGCGGTGGCACACCCGTCCGCGATCCCCCGGACGAGGTCGGCGACGCGGTCGGGGTCGAGCTTGCCGACCGACACGTAGTCGTTGAAGAACAGCGGTTCGGCCCCGGGGACCACGAGGTCGTCGACCACCATCGCGACGAGGTCGATCCCGACGGTGTCGAGCTTCCCGAGGCGGCGCGCGAGGTCGACCTTGGTCCCGACCCCGTCCGTGCCGGACACGAGCACCGGCTGGCGGTAGCGGTCGACGTCGAGCGCGAACAGCCCGCCGAAGCCGCCGATGCCCCCGAGCACCTCGGGTCGGGAGGCGCGGCGCACGACGTCGGAGAGCAGCTCCACCGACCGATCGGCGGCGGTGAGGTCGACGCCGGCATCGGCGTAGGTGACGGGCAGGTCCTGCTCGGGCACGCGGATCCCCTCACGGAGACGGACGGGCGCCCATCCTCGCACCCCGCGGACGCTCGGACGCAACCGTGCGGCGCGATCGTGCCTCGCGTGAGGCTCGACGCCTACCGTGCGCGCACCGACGCGAGCTGGAGTGGGCGATGCGACTGTCACCGCAGGGACGACGGGTGCTCGGGTGCTTGATCGAGAAGTCGCTGGCGACGCCCGACCACTACCCCCTGTCGCTGAACGCCCTGCGGGCCGCCTGCAACCAGTCGACCGGACGCGATCCGGTCGTGGACTACGGCGACGACGACGTCCGCGGAGGCATCGACGACCTCAAGCCGCACCAGCTGGTCAAGACCGAGTACGCCCGCGGCTCGCACGTGCCGAAGACCGCCCACCGGCTCGCTGAACAGCTCGACCTCGACCCGGCCCAGCAGGCGCTGCTCGGCCTGCTGCTCCTCCGGGGCCCGCAGACCACCGCCGAGCTCCGCACCCGAGCCGCGCGGATGCACGGGTTCTCCTCGACCGAGCTCGTCGAGGCGGTGCTCGGGTCCCTGGCCGCCCACCGCTTCGGTCCGCTGGTCGAACGACGCGACCGCGAACCGGGCCGTCGCGAGGCCCGGTGGGCCCACCTGCTCGGGCCGGACGACGCCGTGGCCCCGGCCGGTGCCACGTCCACCGACAGCGCGACCGGGGGGCGCTACCGGCGGTTCCACGATGCCGTGCTCGCCGGGGACTGGGACACCGCGATCGACCAGCTCGCCCGCGACGTCACCTTCCGCTCCCCAGCGGTGCACACGCCGTACGAGGGACGACTGGCGACCGCGACGATCCTGCGCGCCGTCGCGAAGGTCTTCGAGGACTTCCGCTACGTCGACACCTTCGACGAGGGGGACCGGGCGGTCCTGTTGTTCGAAGCGCGGGTCGGCGACCGCGACGTGCACGGCATCGACCTGCTCCGCTTCGACGACCAGGGCCTCATCACCGACTTCACGGTGATGATCCGGCCGCTGTCCGGCCTGCTCGCCCTCGCCGAGGCCATGCGGTCCGCCCTCGGTGAGGGCACGGGCGGCTGACCCGCGGAACGGGCCTTCGGCCCCCGGTCCCGGGACCTCCGACCCCACGGCTCGATCGACGTCGCCCGTACCGTCCCCACGAGGGCCGCCGCCTGGCACCTCGCCGTGGAAGGACGTCCGTGGGCAACCCGCTGCTGGGGCGCACGCTGCCGGTCGAGCAGCCTGCGCCGACCTCGCCCTTCGGTGGGTCGGCGCCGACCCTGCGCGTCGCCGTCACCTACCTCACGGCTGCTGCCGTGTGGGTCGCGTTCGGTGACACGTTGCCCGGCGGGCGCTGGTTCTCGGTGCACCTGTTCACCCTCGGTGCGCTGACGAACCTCATCCTGGTCTTCTCCGACCACTTCGCGCGGACCCTCACGAGGTCCCCGGCTGCGCAGGTGCGCTGGCAGCTGCCCGTGGTCAACCTCGGGATCGTGCTCGTGCTCGTGGGGATCCCGATCGGCAGCACGGTCGCGATCGCCGCCGGAGCGAGCGTCACGACCGGCGTCGTGTTCGCCTCCTACCTCCGCCTCCGCCGGTTGCGGAAGGCCGCCGTCGGCGCCCGCTTCACCTGGATCGTGCGCGGCTACGAACGAGCCCACGGGGCCTTCATCCACGGTGCCGTGCTCGGTGCGCTGCTCGGCACCGGGGTCCTCGGCGGGGCCTGGTACGGCTCCGCGAGGCTGGCGCACCTGCACGTCAACATCCTCGGGTGGGGTGGCCTGACCCTGCTGAGCACGCTGGTCTTCTTCGGCCCGACGATCACCCGCTGCCGCATCCTCCCCGGCGCGGACGACCGTGCCGCGAGAGCGCTCCGCCACGGCGCGACGGGCCTGACGGTCGCCGTGCTCCTGCTGCTGGCCACCGGCGTCCGCGGCGCGGCGGCGGTACCGCTCCGGCTCGGCGCCGCGCTCGGACTCGCGGTGTTCGCGTGGGCGGCGACGGTGACCTGCATCGCGGTGTTCCGGGCGGTCACGCGGGCCAAGCCGACGGCGGCGAAAGCGCCGGTGCTGGCCGTGTGCATCTGGCTGACCGTGGTCGTCTGGGCGGACGTCGCCGTGGTCGCGACGGGCGCGTGGTGGCTGCTCGACGCGCTCGGCGTGGCCGTGATCGTCGGGGTGCTGGTGCCCACGATCACCGCGACCCTGACCTACCTCGCCCCGATGCTCCGTGGCCCGACGGCGCCGGTGCGGGCCGCGATCACCGAGCGGCTCGCCACCGGGGCCGAGGTCCGCGCCATCGTGGCGAACGCAGCGGCCGCGACCCTCGTGGTGACCGCCGCGTTCGGGACGACGCTCGGCGTCGGCGGCTGGTGGATGGTCCGCGGCGCCTGGATCGCGCTGATCGCCGTGATCGTGCCGCCGCTGCTGTTCGCGATCGCGCGCCCACGCCCGGCGCTGCTCGAGAGCTGAGGCTCAGACGGTGTCGAAGTCGAACTTGAACTGGGCGAGCTGCTCGTGTTCGCCCGGCACCGGGATCGGGTACTCGCCGTCGAAGCAGGCGCGGCACAGCCGCTCGCGCTGGTGCGGCGTCGACCCGATCAGGCCGTCGAGCGAGATGTAGTGCAGGCAGTCGGCGCCGATGAAGTCGCGGATCTCCTCGACGCTCAGGTCGGCGCCGATCAGCTCGGCGCGCGTGGCCATGTCGATGCCGTAGTAGCAGGGGTTGGCGATCGGCGGCGAGGTGATGCGCATGTGCACCTCGGCGGCACCGGCGGCGCGCAGCATCGCGACCAGCTGCCGCGAGGTGTTGCCGCGCACGATCGAGTCGTCGACGACGACCAGGCGCTTGCCCTCGACGACCTCGCGGACCGGCGAGAGCTTGAGCCGGATCCCGAGCTGGCGCAGCGACTGGGTCGGCTGGATGAAGGTCCGGCCGACGTAGCGGTTCTTGACCAGCCCGTCGGCGAACGGCAGGCCGGCCTCGGCGGCGTACCCGGCGGCGGCGTCGCGGCCGGCCTCGGGGACCGGGATCACGATGTCGGCGTCGACCGGCGCCTCGCGGGCGAGCTGGCGGCCCATGCTGCGGCGGGCGAACAGGACGCTGCCGCCGTCCTGACGGTGGTCGGGGCGGGCGAGGTAGACCCACTCGAACAGGCAGTAGGTCGGCGTCGGCCGCGGCGAAGCGGCGCGCTGTGCAGCCCGTCGGTCGTCGATGGTGACGATCTCGCCGGGGGCGACGTCGCGGACGTAGACGGCGCCGACGATGTCGAGCGCCGGCGGTCTCGGAGGCCACGACCCAGCCGCCGCTGGCGAGCCGGCCGATCTGCAGCGGACGGACCCCGTGCGGGTCGCGGAAGGCGTACAGCCGGTTCTCGTCCATCACCACGACCGAGAACGCCCCACGCAGCTCGCGGCGCGGCCCGGACGATCGCGTCGTCCAGCGACACGTCGGCCACTCCGTGCCGCCGGGCTACGAGCCACGACGTCGCGGGCGAGCAGGGCCGGCCATCACCTCGGAGTCGTTGGTCGGCGGGCTGGTCGAGCTGGCGGGCCAGCTCGGCGGTGTTGACCAGGTTGCCGTTGTGTCCGAGCGCGAGGCCGCCGCCCGGTCGGCGGTCTCGCGGTACTGCGGCTGGGCGTTGACCCACGGTCGAGGCGCCGGTGGTCGAGTACCGGCAGTGGCCGATGGCGAGGTGGCCCTGCAGCGCGGCCAGCGAGGTGTCGTTGAAGACCTGGTTGACCAGCCCCATGTCCTTGTGGACCACGATCCGGCGGCCGTCGGAGACCGCGATGCCGGCCGACTCCTGGCCGCGGTGCTGCAGCGCGTACAGCGCCGAAGTAGGTCAGGCGTGGCGACGTCCTCGCCCGGCGCGTAGATGCCGAAGACGCCGCACTCCTCGCGGGGACCCTCGCCGTACGCGGCGAGGTCGACGTCGTCGGGCAGCGGGTCGGCGCGCGGACCGGGCACCGTCAGCGGGCGGGGACTGCTGCACGTGGGAGCTCCGCCGGGACGGGATGGGTCGCGCTCGCGAGCGTACCCGCGACCGCGCACGGGGCAGCCGTCGACGTCGCGGACGCTGAGGTAACGTTACCTCCGTTCCCTCGAGTCCGGAGGTGGTGGTGCGTCGTCCGCAGGACAGCCCGTTCACCCCGGGCTTCGGCAACCTCCCACGCGTCTTCGCGGGACGCAAGCTCGAGTTCGCCGACCTCGAGCTGATGGTGGACCGCCTCGGTGTGGGGGTCTACGAGCAGGCCCGCCTCGTGACCGCGGACCGCGGCATGGGCAAGACCGCCCTCCTGCGCGAGTTCGAGCAGGAGCAGGGCGAGCTCGGACGCTGGGTCGTGCGCGCATCGGCGACGCGGGGCGACGCGGCCATCGCGCGCCTCTGCCGGGGCTTGGCGGAGCTGGTCGTCGAGCACGACCTCGGGCAGGCGTTGGCCCGGTCCGCGGGGCGAGCGCTGTCGCGGCTCGCCGGGGTGTCGATCGGGCCGCACGGGATCAGCATCGAGGCCCACCCGGCCCCGACCCCCGACCGCGCCGACGAGCTCGAGACGTTGCTGCACGCGGTGGCGACCCTCGCGCGCGAGCACGGGACGGTCCTGCTGCTGCTCGTCGACGAGGCGCAGAACATCGGGCTGGACGCGCTCGGGGACCTGTTCCACGCGCTCCAGGAGGTGCAGGGAACGACCGTCACCGAACGCGATCCGGTGAGCGGTGCGACGCGACGTTCCTCGCTGCCGATCGGCGCCGTGGTGGCCGGCCTGCCCGGGCTGGTCAAGCGCCTGCGGGACGCCGGGTCGACCTTCGGCGAGCGGTCCAAGCCGCTGCGGCTCGGCGCGTTCAGCGAGGCCGACATGCGCGAGGGTCTGCGGGCCCTGGCCGCCGACGCCGGTGCGGGGTTCGACGCCGATGCGCTCGACCTCGTCATGCGTCGGTGCGGCGGGTACCCGTACTTCCTCCACGTGATCGGTCACCACATCTGGGCGGCGGGTGACGGCACCGTCATCACCCTCGCCGACGCGCAGGCCGGTGCGGCCGACGCCGACGCGACCATCTCGGAGTTCTACGCCGGACGGTTGCGCGAGCTCGGTGACCTCCAACGCCGGTTCCTGCGCGCCGCCGCCGAGATCGACCCGGCCGAGCGCACGCCCGCCAGCGTCGCGAAGGCGCTCGGCCGGTCCACGAGCCAGCTCGGGTCGACCCAGTCACGGCTGGTCCACGAGCACGGCCTGCTGCGCACCACCGCGTCCGGCGGCTTGATGTTCGCGCTGCCTGGCCTCGACACCTACCTGCGCGGAGGGGACGCCACGTGACCACCACCGACCTCGGACCGGTCCCGGCCGACCGCTTCCCGCAGCGGGACGACCAGGTCGCCGCGTTCGCCCGCGAGACGCTCGGTCTGCCCGGCATCGTCGACGTCCACGTGCACCTGCTGCCGCACCGGCTCCAGGAGGCGGTGTGGGCGTTCTTCGATCGGCTCGAGGATCCACCGTGGCCGATCACCTACCGCGACGACGAGGCAACCCGGCTCGCCACGCTCGCGGACCTCGGCGTGATCGCGCACACGGCCCTCGCGTACGGTCACAAGCCGGGGGTCGCGGCGTGGTGCAACGAGCACACCCTCGCCGCCGCCGAGCGGCATCCCCAGGTGGTCCCGACCTTCACCTTCCACGCCGAGGACGACGCCGCCGAGTACGTCGCCGACGCCATCGCGCGCGGCGGACGGGCCGCGAAGGTCCACCTGCAGGTCGGGCGGTTCCACGCCACCGACCCCCGGCTCGACGAGGTGTGGCCGCAACTGGCCGCCGCGGGCATCCCGGCGGTGGTGCACGCGAGCGCCGTCTACGGGGTGGACGGTGGTGGCGAGTACTGCGGGCCCGACGCGGTGCGGGCCCTGCTCGACCGCCACCCGGACGTGACCGTGATCGTCGCGCACCTCGGGGCGCCCGACGTCGAGGGGTTCGTCGCGCTGGCCGAGGAGGCCACGACCCTCCGGCTCGACACCGCGATGGTCCTGACCGATCCGCCGTACCTCGCCGACGTCCCGGAGGAGCTGCTCGACCGGGTCCGGGGGCTCGCGGACCGACTGCTGTTCGGATCGGACTTCCCGACGATCCCGCACGCGTACGCCGCGCAGGTGCGAGGCTTGGCCCGGCTCGAGCTGGACCGGGACGCGCTGCGCGGGGTGTTCCATCACCACGCAGCCGGATTGCTCGGCCTGGACACCGCCCCCACCTCCGAGGAGGACTCGACGTGAACGACGGCCCCGTCGCCGGGTGGTACGCCGACCCGGAGTCGCCCGGCGGCGAGCGCTACTGGGACGGGTCGAGCTGGACCCCGCACCGGCGCGGCCCGCATGCCACGTCCGACGCTCCCTGGGGAGCCGGGGCGGCCGCCGCCCCGCAGCCGACGATCGACGTCTGGCTGTGGCAGTCCATCGTGGCGACGGTGCTGTGCTGCCAACCGCTCGGCATCGTGGCGATCGTGCGGTCCGCCCAGGCCGGGTCGGCACGCGACGCCGGGAACCCCCTCCTCGCCCGGCAACGGGCCGAGCAGGCCCGCAACTGGACGCTGGCCAGCGTCGGGGTCGGGGTGCTGTTCGTGGGCGGCTTCCTCCTGCTGGCCATCGTCGGCACGCTCGCCTGACGCTCCCGCCGCCGGCGGATCGCCGAGGCGGTCACGGGGTCTCTGCTTCACTTCAGGCGTCCTCCGCGATGCCACGCCGGTGCACCGCGGTGAGGGGTGGACGAGGAGAGCGTGCGTGAGCGATCAGGGTGGGTCGGGGCCGGCCGCGGGGTGGTACCCGGATCCAGAGGTCCCCGGCGGACAGCGGTACTGGGACGGCGGTCGGTGGGGTGAGCAACGCCCGCCGGCAGCCGACCCGAGCGGCTGGGGATCGCCCGGCGGATCGCCGCCGTCCTGGCAGAACGCCCCGCACGCGGGGCAGGGCGCGTGGTCGCAAGGCTCCCCCGCGGTGCAGGTCGACCCGTGGCTGTGGCAGTCGATCGTCGCGACCGTCCTGTGCTGCCTCCCGCTCGGGATCGTCGGCATCGTCAAGTCGACGCAGTCGAAGTCCGCAGCGGACGTCGGCAACGGTCAGCTCGCTCGGCAGCGCGCCGACGAGGCACGGACCTGGACGCTCGTGGCCATAGGCATCGGCGTGGTCTTCCAGGTCGGGTTCTTCGCGCTCGGGTTCAGCGGAGCGATGATGGGCTTCTGATGCCGACCGCTGCACCCCCGCGACGGCAGCCACCGCTGATGGCAGCCACCGGCCTCCCCCCGACGGTCGCGCCGCTGGCCGTGGCGGGACTCGCGGTCGCGGTCTGCGCCGTCCTGGCCCTCGTCGACCCCGAGGACCGGACCCTGTGGACGCCTCGCTGCCCGTTCCGGGCGGCCACGGGCCTCGACTGCCCGGGGTGCGGGGGCACCCGTGCGTTGACGGCGCTGCTGCGCGGGGACCTGCTCACCGCCGTCAGCCACAACCTGCTGACGGTGCTGCTGCTCCCGCTGCTGGTCTGGGGGTGGTTCGGCTGGCTGCGTCACCGCGCCGGTCGACGGGCGGCCCGGCCCGACCTCCCGACCCCGGTGGCGTGGACGCTCGCGATCGGCATCCCCGTGTTCATGCTGGTCCGCAACCTGCCGTGGGCGCCGTTCAGCTGGCTCGGCTCCGGCGCCATCTGACCACCTGCGCGGGGACGGCGCTGGCCTGGGGACATCGCGGCGTCGTTGTCACACCCTCGGTGTTGACTGGGTCCCATGTCGACCTCGACCGGTTCCTTCGTCCGTCCCGCCGCACGCTGGTGCGGGGGGCGTCGGCGGGTGCCGGGGTGGTCGGGGATCGCGGCCGAGCGGGGTGGGGGTTACGACGCGGGACCGGCCTCCGCGGGCACGTCGGCCGGGACCGGCGACGGTGGTCGCGGGGCGATGCCCACCGCCGGGGAGGTGCCGGGCGCGGTCGCGGATCCGGGTCGGGTGCCGTTCGGTCTGCCGGTGTTGGCCGAGCTGCCGGGGTTGGCCTCGGTGCTCGAACAGCTCACGGTCGCGGATCGGGCGCAGCTGGCCGCGGTCGCTGAGTTGGCGGAGGTGCTGCGGTCCGATGCGGTGGAGGCGACCACCGGGGTGGGGGTGGACCACTGGCTGGCGGCGGTCGCGACCATGACGCGGATGGATCGACGTCTGTTGGTGCGAACCTGCCGGTTGCTGCACCGTCTGCCGATGTTGGAGGCGGCGGTGCGGGCCGGGCGGGTCAGCTTCGCGCAGCTGCGTGGTCTGACGCTCGCGCTGCGGGGGATGTCGCGTGAGCTGGACGGTCAGGTGGACCGGCTGCTCGTCGCGCTGCTGGACGGGCTCGAGGAGTTGGATCGTCCCGATCCGGACGTGCTGGTCCGTCAGGTGGCCGACGCGGTCGATGAACTGGCCCCCGACGATCTGGCCGACCGTGAACGGGATGCGGCGGCGGGACGGTACCTGACGCTCCAACCACGTCTCGATGGGACCGGTGGCCGGTTCGCTGGCGATCTGGACGCGGCCGGGCTGGCGTTGCTGGACGCGGCCACGACCCCACCGGCAGCGCTGGTCGACCAGCCGGGCGGGTACGGCGCCGCCCGGGCCGACACGCTGCTCGCCCGCTTGGCCAGCACGTGCACCGACCACCACGACCACGACGGTGACGGGACCGGTGACGGGTCCGGCGCGGCTGGTGCCGGCGGGGCCACGGCCACCCCCGACGCCACGGACGCCGCCGCCGGCAGCCCGGCGCGCCCGGCACGCCCGGCACGTTCGGCGACGCCGTGAGCGCCGACCGCAGCGGTCGCGCGCCGTGGTGGGAACGGCTGGCGCCCCCCAAGCTGCTGGTCCGCCTCCCGTTCGACGCGCTGGTCGATCCGGCCGTCCCGGCCGAGCTGCTCACCGGCCTGGTCGGTGGCCGGCTCAAGCTCACCTCGGCCGCGGCACGACGGCTGATCGACCGTCGGGGGGCACTGCTACGCACCGTGGTGGTCGACGATGACGGCACCGTCCTCGGGGTCGGACGTGCGACCCGGCGACCACCGGGCTGGTTGACCGACGTGGTCGCGGCCGTGCACGACACCTGCACCGGCCCGGGCTGTGACCGGCCCGCCCGTGGCGCGGACATCGATCACGCCCGACCGTGGTGGCCCGCCCGACCCGACGGCCGACCGGGACACACGGATGTCGACAACCTCGGACCGCTCTGTGCGGCCACCAACCGGGACAAGGAAGCTGCCGGCTGGCAGACGATCCAGACCGCCGCGGGAGTACGGACCTGGCGCCACCCCCGCAGCGGGCTGACCACCACCACGATCCCATCGACCTGGCGACCCACCGGCGACCCCCGAACCGACCGCACCCGCGACCACGACCACCACCGGCACCGGCGACGACCCGCCAGCCCCGACCCGCCCGGCCCCGACGGTCCCGGGCCGGATGAACCTGACCAGCACCTCACCGCCCCGGGGCTGCCCGACGTGGACCTGCCGTTCTGACCGAGCGCCCCGCCAGCGGGCGGCAAGCCTGGACCTGCCCCACGAGGACCGCGCGACCGTTCGACCCCCACGGCCGGGCGCGGCACCCCGTGACACGTCGGTCAGGTTCGTCCGGCGCGTCGGCGCGTAGGCTCCGGCCGTCCACCACGGGTGGGGCCCAGCGGGGAAGGCCGCAACGACGTGTTGATCGTGGTCGATCGAGAGGGGAGCGAGCTCGAGCTGGAACTCGAGCTCGATGACCCGGACGCGTGCGTCGCCGACCTGGTCGCGGTGCTCGATCCGGTGGCGCGGGCCGTGGACGCCGGTCTCGAGATCGACGGCCGCTACCACGGCCCGGACGTCGGCATCGAGGAGCTCCCGCTCCACGACGGTGTGACGGTCCGGCTGGCGCAGACCCCTCCCCCGCCCGCCGACCTGCCGGGCTACGAGGACGAGTTCGCGCTGATCGCCGGGCCTCACGTCGGCCGAGCCTTCGCGCTGCCGGGCGAGCTGTTCACCGTCGGGCGGGACCCGGCGTGCGACATCGTCGTCGACGACCCCACGGTGTCGCTGCGTCACGTCGAGCTCGAACGCGACCACGACCGAGGCGGGCTCCTCGTCCGCGACCTCGGGTCGAGCAACGGCACCTGGATCGACGGCGAGCCCGTCGTCGACCAGGCGCACCTCCCACCCGGCGGCGTGCTGCGCTTCGGCGCCGTCCACGGGATCCTCCGTCGGCCGGTCGCCGGCGACGAGCTGCGCATCAGCTCGCTCGACGGGCCGACGAGCCCCTTCAACCGACCGCCCCGCGCCGGACTCCCGAACGAGCTGCCCGCGATCGACCCGCCCGCCCCACCGAAGCAGCGACGCAGCGACCGGGCGTTCAGCGCCATCGCCCTGATCGGGCCGGTGCTGATGGGTGGCGCGATGGTCGCGATCACCCGCAACCCCCGGTTCGCCCTCTTCATGCTCATGAGCCCGGTGATGCTCATCGGCAACTACGTTGCGACGAAGCGGCGGGCCAAGAAGGAGCACGCCAGCGAGGACCGCGAGTTCCGTCGCGCCCTCGTCCGGCTCCGCGAGGAGCTCGCGGTTCGGATCCGGGACGAGGTGGCTCGGCGCGAACAGCTCGACCCGGACCTGGTCGAGGTGGTCCGCCGCGCCGAGGCACCGTCGACCGCCCTGTGGCAGCGGCGTCCCGAGCACGACGACTACCTCCGGGTCCGGCTCGGGACCGGCTCGATGCCGTGGGAGGTCCCGATCGGGGACCCGCGGAGCACCCCACCCCCGCAGGTCCAGGAGCTCGTCGACGAGCACGCCGAACTCCCCCGCGCGCCCGTCACCGTGGACCTCGTCGGTGGCGGGGTGGTCGGCATCGTCGGTGACCGGACCGCGTCCCTCGCGCTCGCCCGCGCCCTGCTGTGCCAGCTCACCGTCCACCACGGACCGGCAGACCTCTCGGTCGTGGTCACTGCGGCCGACGGCCGGGGCGCGGACTGGGACTGGACCAAGTGGCTCCCGCACACGCGCGACGCGACCGGTGCGAGCCGCACCCTCTCGGACAGCTCGGAGCGGTCCGGCGCGATGCTCGGCCAGCTGCTCGCGGCGGCCGAGGCCGCCGACGACCGCAGCAGCCGCACCCGCGAGGTGCCCCACGGGCCGGTGCGCTGCTTCGTCGTCGATGACGTGAGCCTGCTGGCGGGCCGTCGCGCCCCGGCGCGGCTGCTGCTCGGAGGCGCCGGCGGACCGGTCACGGGCATCGTCCTCGCGGACCGCGAGGACCAGCTCCCGGCCTTCTGCGACACGGTGGTCGAGTGCTGGAGCGATCTCGGGGACGCCGAGCTGCGGCGCCCCCAGGAGCGGCTCACCGTCGGCTGAGCTGACCATCGCCGGCCTCGACGACGCCACCGCTCGCCGGTGCGCCCGCGCCCTGGCACGGTTCGAGGATCCGGAGCTGTCCATCGTCGGCGCCGGCCTCCCACAGCTCGTGCGGCTGCTGCCGCTGCTCGCCCTCGACGAGGTGACCCCCGACGACCTGCTGCGGGGGTGGACGCTCGGGCTCCCCGACCCGCCCCTGCGCACCCCGATCGGCCGCGGCGAGGACGGTGTCGTCGAGCTCGACCTCGTGGCCGACGGGCCGCACGGGCTCATCGGCGGCACCACCGGCTCGGGCAAGAGCGAGCTGCTGCGCTCCCTCGTCGCCGGCATGGCCGCGCGGGTCGGCCCCGACCACCTCGTCTTCGTGCTCGTCGACTACAAGGGCGGCAGCGCCTTCGACGAGTGCGCCAGGCTGCCGCACACCGTCGGCATGGTCACCGACCTCGACGACCACCTCGGCGAGCGGGCGCTGCGCTCGCTCGAGGCCGAGCTGCACCACCGCGAGCGGATCCTCCGCGAGGCCGGCGCCGCAGGACCTGCCGGAGTACCGGTCGCTCGGGGCACCGCTCGGTCCGATGCCGCGGCTGGTGGTCGTCATCGACGAGTTCGCCACGCTCGCGGCCGAGCTGCCGGACTTCCTCGGCGCCCTCGTCGGCGTCGCCCAGCGCGGCCGCAGCCTCGGCGTCCACCTGATCCTGGCCACCCAGCGACCGCGCGGCGCGGTGAACGCCAACATCAAGGCCAACACCAACCTGCGCATCGCCCTGCGGGTGCAGGACGAGGGCGACTCGATCGACATCATCGACCGCAAGGACGCGGCCACGCTGTCGCGGGCGACCCCGGGCCGGGCGTACGTCCGCCTCGGCCCGGGCGACGTCGAGCTGGTGCAGACCCCGCTGTCCACCATCGGCGCCTCGGGCCGCGGCGCCGAGCCGCTCCGCGTGCGTCCCTTCGAGTTCGTGCCCTCCGTGCGGCGGGAGGGTCCCGCCGAGGGCGGGGGGCCGAGCGATCTCGCCCGGTTGGTCGCGGCCACGAACGACGCGTTCTCGCGGTCCGGAGCGGCGCCCCCGCGCGAGCCGTGGCTCGAGATGCTCGGTGACGATCTCGACCTCGACGACATCCTCGCCGCGCCTGCCGAGGACGACGCCGAGCCGGTGCGCTTCGCCCTGGCCGACGAACCGGAACGACAGCGCCAGTCGGTGGTCGGGTGGGACCCGAACGACGGCCACCTCGCCTTCTACGGGATGGTCGGCAGCGGCACCACGACCGCCCTCGCGTCGGTCGCGTGCGCGCTGGCCCGGACCTACGAACCCTCGGCGTGCCACCTCTACGCGGTGGACTTCGGCGCCGGTGAGCTCGCCCCCCTCGCTGCGCTCCCGCACGTCGGGGCGGTCATCGGCGCGACCGAGCGCGAGGGCCAGTACCGGCTCATCCGGACCCTGCGCCGGGAGCTCGACCGCCGACGCGACCTGCCCGCAGCCGAACGGGTCCGCCAGCCCCGGCAGGTCGTCCTGATCGACGGGATCGGTGGCTTCCTCGCCGAGCACGAAGGCATCGAGGGGGCCGAGCTGAGCGACGCGTTCAAGCGGCTGTTCACCGAGGGCCCGACGGTCGGCATCAGCTTCGTGGTCACCGGTGACCGCCCGGGCGCGCTGCCCCTGCGGTTGGCCTCGCTGGTCAGCCAGCGCTGGCTGTTCCGGTTGGCCGAGGTCAACGACTTCGGCACCATCGGCCTGCGGGCCAAGCAGGTGCCGACCTTCGTGCCCGGTCGCGCGGTGCGTGCCGAGGACCGGCTGGTCGTCCAGGTCGGCCGTCCGGCGTCGATCGAGGCGTTCGCGGCAGACCTCCGCGCCCGGCTCGGTGACGACCGATCCGACGCCTCGGCGCCGGTCCGCATCACCTCGCTGCCGTCCACGCTCGCGCTCGCCGACGTGCCCGGGACCACCGAGCTCGGCCGGCCGCTCCGCGTCCCCCTCGGGGTCACCGACGAGGACCTCGGGCCGGCGACGCTCGAGCTGCACCCCGGCGAGCACGCCCTCGTGGTCGGGCCCCCACGGAGCGGGAAGTCGTCCCTGCTCCGGGCGGCGGCTCAGCAGCTGCGGGCCGCCGACCCGAAGCTCGTGCTCGTGGGCGTCTGCACGGAACGGTCGCCGCTGTGGGGCGAACCCACCCTCGACGCCTTCGGGACACCCGATCGCCTGGCTGCGGTGCTGGCCGCCGGCGTCACCGACGAACGAGCGTGGATCGTCCTGGTCGACGATGCCGCGTCGTTCGAGGACGAGTCGGGTGCCTTCGCCGCGCTGGCGCGCTGCGGTCGAGCCGACCTGCACCTGCTCGTCGCGGGCCGCACCGACGAGCTCGCCAGCGACTACGGCAAGTGGACCCGGCAGGTCCGTCAGTCCCGGACCGGGGTGCTGCTCCAGCCGAACCTGCTCACCGACGGCAACCTCCTGAGCGTCAAGCTGCCGCGCCGTCTGCACGTCAACCTCGGGACGGGCCGCGGGTTCCTGGTGGTGGGCGGCGCGGCCCACCTGGCCCAGTTCGCCCTCCCCGCGGAGCGGGCCGGGGAGCCGGCCGCCGACGAGGAAGGTCCCGCGATCGGCGGTTGACCTGCTCGCACCTCTCGTCTACTTTCGTACCATCACGTCGCAGACGGCCGACCCTCCCTCAACCGGGGGCGATGAGAGGATCGAAGATGTCCGGAGATGTCGGGGGCAACCTCGCCGACCTCGAGAGCCAGAGCAGCACCTTCCTGCAGACGCAGGGCAGCACGGAGGAGACGGCCTCGCTGGCCAACCGTCTCGCCGTCGACATGGAGGCAGGCCTCGACGAGGTCAGCGAGATCATGCGGTCGACCTTCGCCCAGACGGCGGAGGAGTACAACCAGATCGCTCGCGACACCCAGGCCAAGCTCGACGGGACCCAGTGGGTCGGCGGTCGTCGCGAGCGCGCCATCGCAGCCGGCGCCGAGCTCGAGAGTTCGATCAACCAGGTCAACGCCAGCCAGGAGGGCCGCGTCGAGGCGTTCCGCGCGGCCGTCGTGAACATGGCCGCCGAGATGGTCGCCGACATGGAGGCCAGCTACGGCGGGGCACTGGCCCAGGCCCGCGAGGCCTTCCAGACCATGGAGAGCGACGTCACCGCGATGCGTCAGGGCCTCGAGCAGATCGACGCCGGCGGCATCGGCTGACCGCGCCTCGACCGGGTACCACCTCGACGCCGCACCCTCGGGTGCGGCGTCGGCGTGTCTAGCGCGGCACCCGGTCCTCGAAGCGCTGGAGCGCGGCGGCGATCGCCGGACGGTCGTGGCTGCGCAGCCAGTAGCGGAGCTGTTCCCCGTCGGTGCGCTCGATCCGCAGCCACCACCCCTCGAGACGTGCCGCGACGACCTCCCCGCGCTCGAAGCGGGTGGTCCAGGACCGGCGGAGCCGGGCGCCGCCGCGGACGACGATGGCGTGCGGCTCCACGGCGACCTCGTCGGGACCGAACTCGACCGAGGCGAGCGCGATGACCAGCCCGAGGAGGACCACCCAGAGACCGCCGTAACCGGTGTCACCACGACGGATCGCGAACAGCACCGCGATCATCATCGAGGTGCCGAGGCCGACCCCGCACAGCCGCAGCAGCTGACGCCGGCGCCCGAAGCGCTCGGTCCCGTCCGCCACACCGGCCCTCCGCCTCCGCGTGCGGTCCTACGCTAGCCCCACGGCCCTTTGCGCGCGAGCACGTGCCCTCTGGTGACATCTCACTGCTCGTCGTACTACCCTCTGGCTCGCGACTAGGGCTGACCGCGAGGGACACAGGGGGCACCGCGTGGGGACGATCCGCGTCGATCCGGACCACCTCGACGACTACGTCGCGTCGTCGCAGCAGCTGAACGAGGCGCTGCACGAACGCACCGCCGCGCTCATCTCGACCTACCAGAGCGTGGCGTCGGAGTGGACCTGGGGCACCGTCGATGCGACCTCGGCGCTCTCGGCGCTGGCCACGTACGTGTCCCTCAACGACGCCGACGATGCCTGGGTGGCGCTGATCGCGGCGGCGTTCCGTGAGCTCGACAGCCACTTCCCCGACGGCGTCCCGAGCGACCTGATCGAGGACCTGCTCGCCCAGCACGGCCTCGACGGTGGCCGCGACGAGGTCACCTTCGACGACCCGTCCGCCGTGGGGTTGCCGCTGTCCTCCGGGTGGGCGAACGACCCGGTCGCCACCGCGACGGGGCACCTCGCCGAGGTCGAGGTCGACCTGCCCCTGCCCGACGAGTTCGGTCCGCTGCGTTGCGCTCGCGTCTACAGCTCACGGTTCCGCCGACCCGGCAGCTTCGGACGGGGATGGAGTTCGTGGCTGGACGCCGGGATCGAGCCCGGCGACGGCGGGGTGACCCTCACCTTCCCCGACGGGCGGCGCGTGCCCTTCGTCGAGGTCGCTGGACGGCTCAGCGCCACCACCGCGTGCCGCGCCGACGTGGAGCGGGGCGCGGATGGGTACACGGTCCGCTTCCCGAACGGCGACCGGTGGCAGCTGGACGCCGATGGCCGCATCACGTCGGTCCGCACGACGGCGGGGACCATCGCGTTCGACCGTGACGCCGACGGCGAGGTGGTGGCGCTCCGCCACGACGGCGGCCGTGAGGTCCGCGTGGACCGGCTCGGCGGCCGGGTCACCGCGCTGCGCTCCTCCGACGGACGCGCCGTGACCTACGGCTACGACCCCGACGGCGACCTCGTCAGCGTCGAGGGGCCGGAGGGACGCCGGACCTTCGAGCTGGGCGAGGACGGGCTGATCCTCGCGGCGCTCGACGCCGACGGGGTGCTGCTGTTCCGCAACACCTACGACGACGAGGGCCGCGTCCTGACCCAGGTCTCCCCCTTCGGCAGGACCACACGGTTCAGCTACCTGCGCCCGGGGGTGACGATCGTCGACGACGCCGACGGCGGTCCGCGGACGACCTTCGTCCACGACGACGCCGGGCGGCTCGTCGGCGTCATCGACGCCGACGGTGCCCACCAGACCACCCGCTACGACGCCGCCGGGAACCCGATCGCGTCCATGGACCGCGACGGGGGCGTGACCACGCGGCTCTTCGACGACGCCGGTCGCCCGATCCGCACCGAGGCGCCCGACGGGGGCGTCACCGAGCTCGGCTACGACCACCTCGGTCGCGTGACCCGGCGTATCGGTCCGGACGGTGCCTCGGTCGAACTCGCCTACGAGGGGGACGCGCGGGACCCGGTCCGTGCCACCGACCCGCTCGGCGGGGTGACCACCTGCGAGCTCGACGAGCGTGGCCGGACCATCGCCATCACCGACCCCGACGGGGTCACGACCCGGCTCGAACGCGATGCGGACGGCCAGGTCGTCGCGCTGGTCGCCGGCGACGGCGCCCGCTCGACCGTCACGCTCGACGAGGCCGGTCGGGTCGTCGCGGCCACGGGCCCGGACGGCGCGACCACGACCATCGTCCGTGACGACCTCGGCCGCATCACCGCCCGCACCACCCCCGACGGTGCGACGACCCGGTGGGAACGCTCGGGCGCCGGACGCGTCACGGGCATCACCTCGCCGCGGGGGGCCACGACCGCGCTGCGCTACGGCGCCCACGGCGAGCTCGATGCGGTCGTGGACGGGACCGGGGTCAGCGTCGGGTACGAGTGGGACCACCTCGGCAACCTCGTGGCGCTCACCGACGGTGCAGGTAGCCGGACGGTCCACACCTACGACGGGCTGTCGCGGCTGGTGGCCACCACCGACCCGACCGGCCGCACGTGGCGACGCGAGCACGATGTGGTCGGTCGCATCACCGCCACCGTCGGTCCTGACGGCTCCCGCCGCACGCGGACGTACGACGCGGCCGGTCGCATCACCAGCGCGACCGACGAGACCGGCGCCACGACCACCTTCGCCTACGACCTCGCAGGACGGGTCACGTCGGTCACCGACCCGATCGGGGGCACCACCAGCTTCACCTACGACGCGGCCGGGCAACGGACGCGGGCGGTCGACGCGGTCGGCGCGGTCACGGGGTGGGCCTGGACGCCCGGTGGCCGGCTCGACAGCGTCACCACCAGGACCGACGGCGAGGACGGCGGCACGGTCCAGACCCGGCGCTTCCGGTACGACGCCGCCGGCCGCCTCGCCGGGGTGACGACCGAGGCCGACGGCGACACCGTCGCCACCCTCGAACTCGAGCGGGACGTCGCCGGGGACATCGTGGCCCTCCACGATCCCGAGGGACGACGCATCGAGGTGCTGCGTGACGAACGCGGGCGCGTGGTCGGCACCGACGACGGCCGCGGGCCGAGCTGGCGGAGCGAGTTCGATCACGCCGGCCGACCGGTCGCCACCACCTCGCCGGCGGGCGGCACAGCCCGGTTCGGGTACGACGCCGCGGGACAGCTCGAGGAGGTGACCGATCCCCTCGGCGGCGTCACCCGCTTCGCCCGCGACGCGGCCGGCCTGCTCGAGGGCGCCACCGACCCGGCGGGCGGCGAGGAACGCTACGAGCACGACGCCGCCGGGCGGCTGGTGGCGTTCACCGATGCGCTCGGGCGCCGCACCGAGGTGCACCACGACGCGGCCGGCCGGGTCAGCGGCCACACCGACGCCGCCGGCGGCACCGAACACGTCGAGCGCGACCCCGCAGGCCGCGTCGTGGCGCTGACCGATCGCACCGGCCGCCGGGTCGACGTGCAGCTCGACGCCGCCGGTCGCCCCGTCTCGATCGCCGACGCCGACCGTCGCGTCGAGCTGGCCTTCGATCCGGCGGGGCGTCTGAGCCGCCGGGTCGCCGACGGGCGCGTCCACACCTACACCCGGGACGGGCGCCGGTTCATCGTCACCGACCCCGTCGGCCAGCGCACGGTCTACGAACGTGACGCTGCCGGCCGGCTCGTGGCCATCGACCACGACGGTGCCGGGCGGGCCACGTTGACCCGCGACGCCCTCGGGCGCCCCGCCCGACTCGTCGCACCCGACCTCGAACGCCGCTGGACCTGGGACGACCGGGGCCAGCTGGTCGCCGTCGAGCAGACGGTGCGGGGCGAGACCTCCACGACGCGGGTCGACCGGGACGACGCCGGGCGGATCACCACCCTCGCCGACGGCGACCAGGTCACCGAGCTGGCCTACGACGCGGCAGGGCAGCTCACCGACCTCTCCCTGCCGGACGGCCGTCGGTGGCGGTTCACCTACGAGCACGGCCGTCGCGTCCACGAGGTCGGCCCCGACGGCGCCGAGCGCCGGTTCCGCTACGACCCGGCGGGTCAGCTCGTCGCGGTCGAGTCCGCCGACGGGACGACACGGCTGACCTACGACGACCTCGGCCGGCGGGTGCGGCGCGCGGGCCCGGACGGCGCCGAGGTGGCGTACGCCTGGGGTGCGGGCGGTCGCCTGTCGACGCTGATCCGCACCGACGGTGACGACGTCACGACCGTCGAGATGACGATCGACCCGACGGGCGACCTCGTGGCCGTGGACGGGATCGAGCTCGACTGGGACCACGCCACGGGTCTCCCGGTCGTCGACCGGGTGGGCGCGACCACGCTGGTCGACGGCGGCGCCGCCGCCGTCAGCACCGACGGCGAGCCGACGTGGTCGGCCCTCGACCTGTTCGGGAGCCCGACGAGCCTCGGCCTCGCCGCGTCCCTCGGTCTGACGCCGGGGAGCGAACCGGTCGCCGGCTCCGTCGGCCGCGGCGCCCGGGGCGAGACGACCGTCGACGGGCTGGTCTGGCTCCGCGCACGCGTGTACGACCCGGACACCGGCGTCTTCCTCTCCCGCGATCCCCTGCCACCGGTGCTCGGCGGCGGGCACGTGGCCAACCCCTACCACCTCGCTGCCAACGACCCCGTCCACCTCGTCGACCCGTGGGGGCTGCAGCCCCTCACCGACGCCGAGCTGGCCGCGTTCAACGACCAGGCGGGGCGGGGCCTGCACACCCGCGCGTGGGACGGCGTCAAGAGCTTCGTCGACGACCCGTGGGCGTTCGTGCAGGACAACTGGGAGGGCATCGTCGCCGGCGGCCTGCTGGTCCTCGGCGCCGTGCTCGTCGCCACCGGTGTCGGCGCGCCGATCGGTGCGGGGATGCTCATCGCGGGCGCCGCGTCGCTGACCTCGCAGATCGCGCTCACCGGCGAGGTGAACGGCCGAGCACTGCTGGTCGACACCGCGCTCGGCGCCGGCGGGGGCGCCCTCGGGCAGATGTTCAACGGTTCGCGGCTGACCACCCAGCTGGCCGTCGGTGCCGGTTTCGACGCCAGCTCGTCGACCGCGTCGCAGCTCATCACGACCGGCCGGGTCGATCCGGCGGCGGTGGCCATCAACGTCGGTTTCGGCCAGGCGTTCACCGCTGGCAGCTACGCCTGGAACGCTCGCGGCGCCGCCCGGGCGGTGGACGTCGACGTGCCGACCGCCGCCATCGGCGAGACCACGGCGGTCCCACGTGCCCTCCCGCCCGGCGCCGACCCGAGCTCGGAGATCGCGGTCGTCGGTCGCCAGTGGGACACCGCCGTGGCCCGGGACTGGCCCGGCCACGAGGTGCTCGACATCCCGAGCTGGACGCTCGACGCCAACGACGCGTGGGTCGGCAGCGTCATCGACCGGCAGCTCCCGGTCTACGTCGCCTCGCCCGAGACCAAGTTCAACCTCTTCGACCCGATCCACGACCGCAGCACCGTGTTCGGTCGGGAGCTCGACCAGCTCCGGAACGCCGGGTACGTCCCGATCGACGACGTCGGGCACGTCCTCGTCCCCGGCGGTGGCCCGTGACCGGCGACGCAGGACCCGCCACCGACGGCGGGGGCGGGGAGGACGTCCTCGATCCCGCGAACAACGCCGGGTACGGCACCTGGCGGCTGCCCGCCGTCCGCGACGGGGAGATCGCCGACCGGGTCGCGTCCCTGCTCGCGCAGCGGCCGCTGCCGGTCCTCGACCCGGGCCGCGTGGCCGTGCTCTCCGCGTTCGCGGAGCGGATGGCGACGCTCGCCCGCCGGACCGGCGACGCCGGGCGGCTCCGGGCCGGACTCGACGCGATGGTCCTGGGCCACGGCGGGGCCGCCGACCGCGACGCGGTCGTACCGCTCGCGCTGCTGTGGCGGACCGCCGAGGTGCTCGACGTCGACCCGCGGGAGGAGTTCCTCACCGCCGAGGCGCGCGCCGGCGTCACGTCGGGCGCCCTCAGCCGGTTCGCCGACCGGTCGCCCGCGGACCGGGCGATCGCCGCCATGGGCTACCGCGAGGTCGATGACGAGTTCGGGTTCTCCTACGAGCGCACCTGGTGACCGGCGGCGTCACGGTCACGGAGCGCCGCGACGGCGGCGAACCGTTCCCTGGCGAAGCGGAGCGCCAGCCACGCCGTCCCGAGCGTCAGCCCGGCGGCCAGCGGGACCAGCACGAGCCGGCCGGGGAGGGGCGCCCCGAACGCCAGCACCGTGATCGCAGCACCGATCGGCAGGAGCACGATCGCCGCCACCAGCGCGACGAGCCACCGGGGCGAGCGGGCTGCTGCCACCAGCTGCGGCGACGGGGGCCCGGCGGGGGGCGCCTCGACGGCGACGTGGTCGAACACCTCGTCGACGTGCTCGACCGCGCGTCCGCCCTGGTTCCAGGTGGCGGGATCGACCGTCAGCTCCCGACCGTCGCGGAGGACGACGGTGCGGGTGCCGTCCGCGTGACGGAGCAGCGCGACGGCGGTGGCGCGGTCGACGACCACCCGCAGGTCCGCCCGGTCGAGCCGCAGGCCGTCGGGATGCAGTTCCAGCCGCGAACGGCGGTCGTGTGTCCACACGGCGGGCCGCAGCGTCGCGACCGCGTCGCCTTCGAGGCGTGCGGGGTCCCGGACGGTGGCCACCAGCAGGTCGCCGAGCGACCGAGGCTCACCCGGCAGCAGCACGAGCAGCTCGGCCCGTGCTCGGGTCGCGGCAGCGGCGACCGCGGCGGGCGTGAGGTCGACCGGCGCCGAGTCGTCGGACGCGTCGGCCAGTTCGGCGGCGGACGGGCCGTCGGCCGCGAGCCGGTCGAGCACGTCGACCGCCGTCGCCGCGACCCGGTCGCCCTCCTCGTCCGTGGACACGCCGATGGCCACGACGACGTGCTGGGTCCCCGGCTGGAGCAGCTCGACCTCGGTGACGATGGTCGTGGTCGCCGGCAACTCGCGCCGGAGTCGCTCCACGGCGACGACGGCGACCGACCGGTCGGCGGGCAGGGAGCCAGCCAGCCACGAGAGCGCGACCACCGGCGTCGCCCAGCTGGCCGTGCCGGGGACGGTCCGCGTGCTGATCACGTCGACGTCCCGGGGGGTCGGGCCCGTCGTGGGCAGGTGCTGGGCGAAATCGGGGACCTGCCCCACCGCGGTCAGGTGGACCGTGCCGCCGTGCCAGTGGCTCGCCCAGCGCCGCACGTCGTCGTCCGTCGCGCCGGCCAGACCGTGGAAGACGACCGGCGTGAGGCCGTACCCGGCGCCGCCGTACCGGCGGTAACGCGCGAACGCGCCGTGCGTGACCTCGGGCTGCGTGCCGGCCAGCGCTGCGCGGGCGGCCGTGAGGTGCTCGGCGGTCGGCGCGGCGAGTTCGGCGGTCGCCGCCCCGAGGGCGGCGGCCACCTGCGCGGGTCGACCCTCGAAGCGCAGCGCGCTGCGTTCGATGGTGACGGCCGCGCGGACGTCGACCCCGGTGTCGGCGGCCGCTCGGTGCGCCGCGCCGAGCAGGAGCCGACCGATGCCGTGCAGGTGGGTCGGCTCGTGCGCCTCGCCGAACTCCGCCCGGAGTTCGGCGACGACGCGATCGTCGGCATCGGGCCGCGGGTGCTCGTCGACCCGGAGGCCGTCGAGCTCACGCGTCCGCGCGATGGGGTGATCCACGGGGTCTCCACGGGCCGGGACGGGACGGTGCGGGTCGTCAGCCTCGTGGTGTGCAGGCTTGGACGAGGACCTCGGTCGACGGGGGGTGCGGCGGCGGCGGTGGGGGCGGGATGGGGTCCCGTCCGGTGAAGAAGTCCGAGATGTTGCCACCGATCCGCTGGTACCAGGCCTTGTCCTGCTGCTCGCGCTCCCACGCCCGCGCGTGCTCGCGGCGCCGGTTCTCCTCGGCGACGTGGGCGGCGAGCTCACGGACACCGGTCGCCGCGCGGCGCATGGCATCGGCGAGCCGTTGCCCGTCGGCGACGCAGGTGGCGACCCGGTCGTCGAACTCGCCCCCGAGGCGACCCTCCCAGGAGGCGCGGGGTCCGGCCGCCAGGCCCGGTCGCGTTCCGCTCTGGCTGTCGAGCAGGTCGGCGGTGGCGTCGAACTCGCCGGCGAGCTGCTGCGCGGCACCGAAGTCGAACGGGATATCGGCCATCGCGTTGACCACGGCGCACCCCTCACTCGTCGCTCGGTGCCTAACGTAGCACCTCGCTCCCTCTCACGCGGACGCGGTGGTGTCGTGCTCCGTCAGGATCCCTCGTCGGCTCGGGCGGTGCTCGAGGCGCGGACGGTGTAGGGCGAGACCCCACCGGGCAGCGCCTGGGAGAAGACGAGGTCGATGGTGCCGACGCACGCGACCCGCACCTCGTCGACGGCCTGGAGCGTCACGGTCGGGCACGAGATGTTCAGGGTGTCGTCCGGGCGCGAACTGACCACGAAGTTCACGATCTGCCGGGCGCGCGAGCCGTCGATGCGGTACTCGCCGTCGGTGTAGAAGGCCCGCTCGTCGACCGCCCCGGCGGCATCGTTGGCGAGGCCCGCCGTGAGGTTGGCCAGCTCACGTTGCGCGGTGTAGACGATCGCGAAGTCCACGGCGATCGCTCCGAGCACGATGAGGATGAGCACGCCCACCGGCATCAGCAGCAGGGTGTTGCCGCCCTCGTCCCGCCAGCGGGTGGTCGCACGGCGCGGCGCCCGCACCTCAGAAGCCACAGGTCGCCTCCCCGGACAGGCCGCTGCGGAACGGGTCGACGATCTCGGTGTGGCTGCCGCGGACCTGCAGGTTGCCGGAGCCGAGCCCACCGATCCACGGGAGGGTGATGGTCGGGACGCGGTACTGCACGTCGACCCGGATGCGGGCGCAGCGGGCGATCGTGCCCGACACCGACGGTGTGCCCACGATGCGGCTCGGATCCTTGCCGTGCCCGACGAGGGTGTCCGCGACCACGCGCTGGGCGATGACCGCACGTCGACGAGCCCTCCGGGGACTCGACGATGACCCGGGTGGCTTCACGCGCGGAGGCGGACGCCGCCATCTTGGCGTCGATCACGCCCCAGGCGTTGACGATCAGCAGGGTGCCCACCACGAAGATGAGGACACCGAAGATCAGCGCCTCGGCGCCGCCGAGCCCGTCCTCCTCCGACCAGCGGGGTCGCGCCGCCCGCGGCCTCACGAGCCACCCGGACGGAACACCTCGACACGCACGCGAGCCGTGCGTTCGATGTCCCCGAGGTCGAAGTTGCGCAGGAACCCGCCGATCAGCGGCGCCGGGCTCGGCCCGACCACCCGCAGCTCGACCACCTCGCCGTCGGCCACGGGGCAGTCGACGCTGACCTTCCCCCCGTACTCGCCGAGGATGCCGCGGACGTGCGACTCCGCGGCGCCGCAGCTGATGCCGCCGTCGGCCGCCATCAGCCGAGCGCCGTCGAACGCGGCGGCGGACACGGTCGAGGTGCCGTAGAGGTGCAGGAGCACCTGCACGGCGAAGAGCATGAACGCGAGGAAGATGGTGATGCCGAAGACGCTCGTCAGCGGCCCGTTCCCATCCTCGTCGGCGAGGGCGCTCACCGCGGGCACGTCACGGTGCGTCAGCCGCCGATCTGCTGGACGGCGCCGCTGGCACGGCTGCTGGCGTCCTGGAAGACCGCTTGGAACGCGACCCACATCGCCGCACCGATCAGCGCCATGATGAGCACGACGATGGCCGCCGAGATGACGCCCTCGCCGGCGTCGGCCCGCGCCCGGTGGAGCAGCGAGCGGAGCGCGCCCTGCGAGCCGGACGGTGGCGACGGTGCTGAGGTGTGACATCGAGGACCCCCGGATCGGCGATGCGCCGCGTACCCCAACGGCGTCGACAGACTCTACCGGCCAGAAGGGGCCGGGTGCCAACGGCCGTTCGGTCGTGTGGAGGACGCGCAGCAGGTTCGGGGACCAGAGGTCAGTTCGTGAGGAAGCCGCCGAGGGCCCGCGTGAAGGGCACCGCGATGAAGATCACGCCCGGCAGGAGCGTGGCCACGGTGACCGGGATCCACACCTGCTGGCTGCGGGCCTCCATGCGTTCGACCAGCTCGCGCTGCACGTCGAGCCGGATCGCCCGTGCCTCCTCGGCGATGAGCCGGCCGAGGTCGGTCGCCTCGCGGTTGAGCGCGAGCACCGACACCAGCCGGTCGAGCGCGTCGACCTCGACCAGGTCCGCCCACTCGCGGAGCGCGACCTCCTCGCTCACACCCTGCCGCACGCGCGAGAGCACGCGACGGATGTCGAGCGCGGCCGACCCGGTCCCGCGGCTGGCGACCCGGTCGAGCGCCGCCGACAGCGAGTAGCCCGATCCGAGCAGCATCCCGACCTGCTCGGCGACCACGGGGAGCTCGAGGTAGACCGACCGCTTCCACCGGTCCGAGGCGCCGGAGACCTGCTGCTCGAGCAGGAGGAAGGCGAGCAGCATCCCGCCGAGCATCAACAGCAGCGCCGACCACGGCCGGTGGACGGAAGGCGATCGTCGCGAGCAGACCGACACCGAACCCGGCGATGGCCCACCCGATCTGGCGGACGCGGAACTCGGTGACGTCGAGGCGGGAGTGGATCCGGGTCAGCCGTCGATCGAGATCCTCGGTGATGCCGAACAGCCGCGAGAACTGCGAGCCGAGGAGACGGGCCAGCGGCCCGACCGCCTCGCGGAAGGACTCGACCGACAGGACCCCGGCCCGGGTACGCACCCCCATCCCCCCGGGGACGTAGGGACCGAGACGGGCGACGATGCTGCGGCGTGAGAACCACCGCAGCTGGGACAGCAGCAGCGTGAGGCCGGCCCACAGCAGCAACGCCGACAGCGCCACGACCGGGTTCACGACGGCGCCCGTTCGGTGAAGACCCGCTGCTCCTGCGGTAGCTGCATCAACCGGCCCGCCCAGAGCCAGCACAGCGCGATGAGCGCGAGCGCGAACAGGACGGCGATCTGCCCACCGGCGCTGGCGTAGGCAGCTCGACCCTCGCCGATGGAGAGGCCGACGAGCGCCATCCCGATCGGCACGATGAGCACGAACCAGCGGGCGAAGCGGGCCCCTGCCTGCTTGGCCCGGGCGTCCTTGCGTCCCTGCAGGTCCTGGATGCGGTCCTCGATGAGCGCCTTCAGGCGGCGGTCGACGTCCGTGCCGCCGATCTCGTGGGCGATCAGCAGCGTCTCGGCGACGGCGTCGGCGGTGGGGTCGGCGAGCTGCGCCTTCAGCACCTCGAGCGTGCGGTCGAAGTCGGTCGAGATGAGCCACTCGCGCTGGGCGGCCGCGAACGCGGGGCGGAGCTCCTCGGGCCCGCGCATGCCGACGGCGAACAGCGCCTGTGGGATCGAGCGGCCGAGGCTGATGGCCTGGAGGCGCAGCTCCTCGAGCATCCGCGGCCATGCGTCGCGGGTGCGCTCACGACGCTGCTGGCGACGCGTTCGGGCGGTCAGCAGCGGGGCCGAGGCCGCGACCCCGCCGATCACGAGCCCCGCGAGCGGGCCGGCGAAGAGCGCCAGGCCGGCGATCGATCCCGACGGCGAAGAGCACGAGCGTGACGGCCAGGAACTCGACGGGCGCGGACCTTGTCCAGACCCGCCTGGACGAGCCACTCGTCGACCTGGACGCGGCTGCGCCGTCGGCGGCCGCTGGCCGCGACACCGAGTCCCCGCCACCCGAAGCGCGACGCAGGTGAAGAGCAGGAAGACCCCGTAGGCCGCGCACAACGCCAGGACGATCGCCGCGAGCCCGCTGGTCACGCCATCGCCCCGCGCGAGGTGTCGAGCAGCTGTCGGACGTCGTAGCCCGCGTCCGCGAGCGGTCGCGCGATGCGGACCGGCACCGTGCCGGTCCACTGCAGCGGACCGTCGATGCTCTGGCGCCGGAACAGCTCGGTGACCGTGAAGGCCGTGCCCGACCTCGCCGGTCTGCTGCTCCTCGACCGCGACGACCTCGTTGACGCGCGGTACGCCCTCGTGGCGCGAGCAGTGGACGACGACGTCGATCGCCTCGGTGACCAGGCTGTTGAGCGCCGACAGCGGGCAGCTCGCTGGAGGTGTCGGCGAGCTGGCAGATGAACCGCAGGCGCGACAGCGCCTGGCGTGCCGAGCCGGCGTGGATGGTGGTGTAGCCCTTGACGCCGGACGACAGCGTCAGCAGCAGCGGGAGCGCCTCGCGGTCGCGCACCTCGCCGACGATGGCGACGTCGGGGGCCATGCGCAGGAAGCCGGCGACCAGCCGCCGCAGGTCGACCGCCGGGCGGTCGGGGCGAGCCGCCCGGGTCTGCATCGAGGCGACGTTCGGCAGCGGCACGTCGACCTCGAAGACCTCCTCGGCCGTCACCACGCGCAGCGAGGGGTCGAGCTCGGCGGTGCAGCACGACAGCAGGGTGGTCTTGCCCGACCCCGGAGGACCGGCGAAGACCACCGACAGCCGGGCTCGGACGGCAGCGCGCAGGAACTCGGCGATCTCGGGCGTGAGCATCCCGCGGTCGGCGAGCTCGTCGAGCGACCGGAACGCCACGCCGGTGAACTTGCGGATGTTGACGATGAAGTGGCTGCCGCGCCCGACGTCGCGGTGGACGATGTGGAGCCGCGCGCCGTCCTCGAGCTGGGCGTCCTGGAGCCCCTCGGACGGATCGAGCTTGCGGTGGGCGGCCGATGCGTCGTCGAGGATCTTGGTCAGGGTGCGCGTGACGTGCTCGTCGTCGTGGAACGCCTCGTCGTGGTAGCCGCTCACGCCCACGTGACGCTTCACGAAGATCGCGTCGGGAGCGTTGATCATGATCTCCCACACGTCGTCGTCCTCGAGCAGCGGCTCGAGCGGCCCGTACCCGGTGAGGTTGCGGTAGGCGCGTTCGATGACGAGGGCGGGCGAGGTGAGGTCGAACGGTCGCAGGCCGTGCTTGTGGTCGAGGCTCCACTGCGCGACGGCGTCCTCGATCAGCTCGCGCAGGCGGCGGTCCGCACCGTCGGCGTCGAGGTCGAGCGTCTCCTCCTTGGCCCGTCGCAGGACCTCGCGCTCGATGTCGGCCAGGGGCGAGATGTTCTCAGTCACGGTGGGTGGCCTCCCGTGCGGCCGACGCGGGCAGGCTGCCCGGCGCGATGCGGGTGGGCGCGGCGTCGACGTCCGCCAGCGGACCCACCCGTTCGAGCACGGCGTGGTAGGCACCGGCGAGCGTGGCCGGCAGGGGCTTCGGCATCCCGACGCCGTCGCGGAGCGCCTCGTCGACGCGGCGCTCGGGGAGGTGCACCGGGTTGATCATCACCTTGGCAGCGGCCTCGCCGACGTTGGCGCCGAGCAGCTGACGGAAGCTGCTGGAGAACTCGGCGCGCTGGCGCGGGTTGCGCGGCCCTCGCGACACGACGGGGACGATGCGCTCCGGCGGGGCCCCGAACCCGAGCAGCTCGCCGACGAGCCGGACGGTGCTGAAGACGCCCTTGAGGCCCGGTGCGCCGACCACGTAGATCACCGTCGACCGCGCCACCGTCGCGCGCGTCATCAGGTGGCGCTCCTCGACGTCGAGCGAGCCGGTCTCGGCCTCGCCCTCGAGGTCGGGGTCCACGTCGCAGACGGTCACCGCGAAGGTGCGTCGGAGCGAGTCGAGGGCGGCGTCGAAGGCGCGGGGCCGCACCGTGACGAAGTGACGCGACCGGCGCAGCCCGAGCAGCAACCGGTAGCCACGCCCCGCGACCTCGAAGGTCTGGTCGCGCACGAGACCGCTCGGCACCGTGCCCGTGCGGTGCGCTTCGACCAGCTCCTGCACACCGGGCACGACCACGCGGGAGTCGTGGAGCATCGCCTGATCGGCGCTCCGACACAGGTCGGCGAGGAGCACCGGACCGTCCGCGGCCCGCTCACCGTTCGCCAGCCCCTCCGCCAACGCGATCGCTGCCGTCGATGCGCCGGTGCCACCGGGCCCGAGCACCGCCACGACCTCGCCGCGACGCGTGGACGCCTCCGGCGCCGGCCCGCTCGAGGGGCGGACGACCGCCCCGCCGACCATCTTGGCGTTGGCACCGAGGCTGTCGAGCAACGTGTCGCGCGTGAACGGCGGCGCCAGGACGGCGGCCGGGGCGAGGTCGCGGTAGGACTCGGGCCCGCGGTCGTCGATGACGATGACGGGACACCCGTGGCCGGCGGCCGTGGCGATGAGGTCGCGGTCGATGCCGCCGAGCTGCCCGTCGACGAGGACGGCGGAGAAGGGTCGGCCCGAGGCGAGCCGGGCCCGCATCTCGGCCAGCGAGACGCACCGGACGAACTCCGCGGGGATGGCCGCGGACTGGGCCCACTGGCCGACCTCGCGGAACCACCGCGCGCGGGGGGTCGCGACGCCGAGCAGGACGTAGCGCTCGTTGGCCACCATCAGTCCTCCGCGGCGGGCGGGGGGTCCTGCCCGGCGTCAGCGGGGTCCGGGTCGGGCAGGGAGGACACCGGTGGCGCTCCGCCCTCGGGACCCGGGGGCGAGTAGGTCGGCACCGCCGCCCCGCGCTCCCCGGCGGCGGCCGCCGCCCGGGTGACCACCACCTGACCGGTGTTGGTCGCCTGGGCGATGGCGAGCACCCGCTCGTCGTCGGGCAGCGACAGGGTCAGCACGACCGCCTCGCCCTCGAGCCCGCCGCCAGCCTCGGCGATGTCGACCAGCAGGATGTTGCGCGCGACGTACAGGGTGTAGGCGTTGTCGGCCTGCCCGTAGGTGACCGCGATGTCCACGCGCTCGCCCGCCTCGAGCTGGCCCGCGACGGCTCGTGATCGGTCGATCTGGAACGAGATGGCCACGGCATCGTCATCACCTGCCGCGTCCGCGAGCGACGTCCGCGACAGCAGGTCCCCTGCGGCGAGCGGCGCGGTGGTCCGCTGACCGGCGATGCTGAGCGCCCGCTCGGCTCGGATGCTGTTGCGCGCCAGTTCCGGCGGCAGGTCGAGAGCGACCAGCCCGAACCGGGAGGTGTCGGTGAGCAGCTCCTCGGTCAGCAGGGTGCCGATCGGCACGTCCCCCTGGACCACCACGTAGCTCGTGCTCGGCGTCGCGGTGGCGTCGAGGTAGGCCGCGAAGACCCCCACCGCGGCGGCGGTGACCAGCAGCGCCCCGACGACCGCGCGGCTACCCGGCAGGCCCCGGGTCCGCCGGATGCGTCGGCCGGATCCGCCCTCCGGGAGTTCGCCGCCCCCGGGACGGTCGGCCGTCGTCATCGTCCCGATATCCGCCACCTCGGCCACCCCCGGGCTCACGCGGTCCGTACCGACCGGGTCCGCCGTCGGCCCGCGTGGGGTGCGGGGAGCCGCGGCCCGTCACGACACCGTCGGCCACTCGGCCGAGCGGGGCGGAGGCTAGCAGCCTGGCTGCTCGACGGCCGGAGGGGTACGAGGTACGCTGTCAGGCGTCGGAGGGAACGAGATGGGTCACGAAGAGATCACCTGGCTGAGCACGAAGGAGGCGGCGCGCCGCCTCGGGATCGCGAACCGCACCCTCTACCGCCTCATCGACGAGGGACAGGTCACCGCCTACAAGTTCGGGCGTGTCATCCGGATCCAGGAATCCGACGTCGAGGGCTTCATCGACGCCGCACGCATCGCGCCCGGCTCCCTCGAGCACCTCTACGCGGACCAGCAGCTCGAGTCCGACGCCTGACGGTCCTCCCCTGACCGGTCCGCGTGGCGTCGAACCGGCCGGCCGCGCCATCAGCGCTCGACGACGATCTCCGAGAGCGCCGCTGCCGGCAGGTACCGGGCCCCGGCTCCCTCGACGCGCAGCGTCACCACGTCCTCGCCCACCGCGACGAGCTGCCCGCGGTGGGCTTCCCCGTCGCCTCGGGTGACGAGCACGACGACGGGTCGCTCCTCGACGGCGTCGGCGAGGACCTCGTCGAGGGTCCGGTCCTGGGCGGCCTCGCGCTCGCCGCCGGCGACCCCCGAGACCGAGGTCGGGTCGAGCTGCACCGAGGTGATCTGGTCCACGGCGACGTGGATGCGCCGGTCGGTGCCGGCGCTGATCACGAGGTGGTCGACGGCGACGGCGAGCAGGGTGCCCTGGTAGCTGCGCCCGCTGCCGCTGCGGATGGTCACGTTGCGAGCAGCCTCGGCCAGGTCGCGCATGGTCCCTGCGAAGGTGGCGAACTCGCTCTGCTGCTGGCGGAGGTCGCGCTCCTCGTTGCGCTCGCGGATGGCGTCGGCCAGGCGTCCCTCGTCGGTCAGTCGGACGAAGGGGTCGTCGGTCGGCGGCCGCCAGCTCGGGTCGCTCACGCGCCCGACCCGTCAACCGGGTCCGGCAGGACGAACCGCTGACCGGGGAAGATCAGGTCCGGATCGTCAGGGTTGGCCAGGCGGTCGCGGTTCAGCTCGATCAGCTGCTCCCAGTGGGGGACCACCTCGGCGTCGGCCGCGGGACGTCCGAGGTGGGCGCTCAGGTGCGCTGCCGCGATGGACCACAGGTGCTCGCCGGCGGCGACCTCGTGCTCGGCCCCGGCCCCCACCTCGTCGACCGCCTCCGCGGCGGCTCCCGGTGGGCCGAGACCCACCATCCGGGCGGTGACGCCCTCGACGGCCACCATCGAGGCGGTCGCGGGAGGAGGCTGCGGCTCGGCGTCGACGGTGAGCGCGACGGCCGTGGCGGTGACCGGCGCCGACCCACCGTCGCGAGCCGCGGCGACGGGGGCGGCCCCGGACGATGAGACGACGACCCCCGCGGCCAGGGTCAGGCCGAGCGCGCCCTGCAGCAGCTGGCGGATCAGGGGCACCGACAGCGCGTCGGCGACCCGTACGAGCCGGGCGGCGCGGGTCAGCCGCGCCACGAGCCCGATGGTCGTCACGGCCACGAGGTACCAGGACAGGGCCAGCACGACCAGCCGGAGGATCGCGATCGTCGCCGTGACCGCGTCCCGCTCGGCTGCCCACGCGCCCCATGCGCTCGGGGTCCCGAGCGGTGGCGCCTCGAGTGGACCGCCACCGAGCGCGGTGAACAGCACGATGCCCGCCCCGAGGGAGGCGAGCCAGCCGAGCAGCGGGAGCCAGCCGCGGAACCTGTCCACCTCGTCGTCCTCCGTGCGGGCACGTCGCGGGTCGGGCGGCCCGAACCATGGCACGCGCGCGGCCGGGACGGGCGACGGGTACAGCGTAGGTTCGTACACTTTCCTGTCAACTCGTTCCCCCCGACGCGGGGGACGACCCCTCGGTTAGGCTCCCGCTGCCGCCGATGGGGAGGGCACGGGTGGAGGGCTACACGCTCCACGGCGTGCTCGGGACCGGGGCCCACGCCGCGGTCCACCGGGCCGAACCCGCGACGCACCCCGGACGCATCGTCGCGGTGAAGCGCTTCCTCGCCCCGCCGACGGCCGACTCGGTGGCCGAGGTGCGTCGGGAGGCGGCGATCCTCGAGCGGCTCTCGCACCCGAGCATCGTGCGGCTCCTCGACGTCGTCACCGACGGGGACGGGGCGGCGCTCGTCACCCCGTTCCTGCCGGGCGGGACCCTGGCCGACCGCATCGCCCACGGCTCGCTCCCGACCGGGGCCGTCGCCGACCTCGGCGCACGACTCGGGGACGCGCTCGCCGCGGCCCACGCCGCGGGGGTCGTCCACGGCGACGTGAAGCCGGCCAACGTGCTCTACGACGCCGAGGAGCAGCCCCTCCTCACCGACTTCGGCGCGGCGGTCCTTGTCGGGGAGGTCCCGACGACGACCATCGGGACGGCGGCGTACCTCGACCCCGAGGTCGCAGCGGGCGGGGCAGCCCAGGGCCCCGCGAGCGACCAGTACGCACTCGGCGTGCTGCTCTACGAGGCGCTGGCCGGCACCCCGCCCTACGCCGCCCCGACCGTCGAGGCCACGCTCCGCGCGGCCGACCGCGGGGTCCACCTCCCCCTCGCCGAGCTGGCACCGGCGGCGCCCGCGACGGTCACCGCCGCGATCGAGCGTGCGCTCGCTCGGGATCCGGCGGCGCGCTTCGCGACGGTCCGGGAGCTCGCGAGCCGGCTCGAGGAGGCGCGCGCGGGTCTGGCGACCTGGACCGGACCGGCACCGCCACGCCCCCCGACACCGCAGCCAGATCGGCCCCCGCGCCACCGCTCCCCGACCCGATGTCGACCAGGCGTTTCGGGCCCGCACCACCGGCGCCGACCGCCCCGCCTGCGGAGCCGCGACGACGCGTCCCGCTGGTGCTCGCGGTCCTCGCGGTCCTCCTCGTCCCGATCGCCATCGTGGCCGCGCTCGTGCTCGCCGGTGACGACCCCGCGGAGCTCCCGGCGCCGCCCGCGGCGACCGAGACGGCCAGGCAGCTGCCGGTCGAGGTGCCGCCCTGCGACGATGCCCCCGCGCTCCCGCCCGACAGCGGCACTCCGATGGCCGCCGACACCGAGGGGCGCGGGTGCGTGATCGAGCTCGGTTGGGACGCCGACGCCCGGATCCTCACCGTGCCCCGGGCCGAGGGACCGCCGACGCGCTACCAGCTGGGTGAGCCCGGCGATCTCCTCGTCGTCGGCGACTGGAACTGCGACGGCCGTCAGACACCGGGCCTGTACCGACCGTCGACGGGAGAGACGTTCACCTTCGACGGGTTCGCCGGAGAGGGCGGCGAACTCGCGAGCGGCCCAGCGGAGCGGACGGGGACGCCGGACGGCGAGCCGGTCGTGGTGACCGACGACGACGGGTGCGATCGCATCGAGGTCCGCAGCGACGCGTGATGCGGTGGCGATCCGTCAGTCGACGCGGACGGCCTGCCGTTCGGTCACGGGCAGCGTCGTGCTGGCGTCCCGGTGGAGGACGGGCAGGTCGCCGGAGAGCGCACCCGCGGTCCACGACCCCGACCACACCGAGGTGACCGTCACCGTGTAGGTGCCGACGTCGGTGTAGACGTGGGTGATCTCCGTCGCGCCACCCGGGTAGGGCACCCCCTGGTGCTCGCTGGTCGTGACGGTGCCATCACCCCAGTCGATCTCGTAGCTGACCCGGCCGCTGATCGTCAGGCGCCCGAGCGGGGTGTCGTCCCCGAGCGTGATCGACGTCGGTCCCTCGAGCACCAGGTAGGTGCGCAGGCCCGCGAGCGCCTCACCGGGATCGATCGTCACGGAGCTGGCCACGGGGTCGGCCGACAGCCAGAACGACCGCGCGAACTCGCCAGGGTCGAACGCGTCCTCGGTGCCCGGGCACCGGGTCGGCCCGATGTCGTCCGACGTCCACTCGACGATGCGGCCGTTCACGTAGGCCCAGGTCTGGTCCTCCGGCGGCGGCGTCGGCTGGTAGCCGAGGAACTCCGGGTACCAGCACAGGTTGTCGTCGTCGTCGCGATCCAGTCCGAAGTCGTACCACGCGTAGCCCGGCGATCCACCGATCGGGGCAGGGGCGTCCTCACCCCCGCCGCCCTGGCCCGGTCCGCCGATCCCGGCGCACCACGGGGCGCAGTCGTCGTCCGCGGCTGCGGGCGCCGCGGTCACGAGCGAGGCGAGCACGACCGTGCCGGCCGCGAACGCCACCGCTCGCAGCCGACGACCGCCGAGACGTTCACGCATCGGTCGTCTCCTCGGCCAGGCACGGAGCCTCGACGTCGACGGCCGCTGCCTCGGTGTCGATCAGCCACACGGTCGGGTTGTGCTCGTCGGGCCCCGCACCCGTCGGGGTCAGCGCCACGGTCCAGGTGCGACCGGCGAGGTCGTCGCCCGCGCCGAGCGCGGAGTAGTCCCGCTCCGCCTCGACGACGACGCACGAGCCGCTCACGCCGACCACCTCGGTCACGCGCGAGACGGGCGCACCGGGATCGTCGGGCATCTCCGGCAGCAGGACGTCCTCCCAGATGGTCCGCGTATCGGCAGCCGACCGTGCGGTGTAGATGCTCCGCAGGTGCACCTCCGCGTCCTCGGAACCGAACCCTCCGTCGGCCACCACCCGTTCGGCGAGCGCCCCGGTGGCCGCGTCGAGCTCGTCGAGGATCCGCTGAGCGAGGTCGAGGTCCACCTCCGCGAGATCCTCGGGCACCTCGTCGACAGCGAGCGGCTCGGGCGCGGGTTCGTCGCTCGGCTCTGGAGCCGGCGGGTCGGTCGGCTCCACCGCGGTGGCGTCGTCGGCCCCGATCGGCGCGACCTCGGCATCGCCGTCACCGCCGCAGGCGACGAGGACCGCGGCCAGGGTGGCAGCGAGGAGGTGGGTCATCGAACGCACCTCGGCCCCCACGTCGTCGATCGGGTGCGACGCGCGCGACCGCGATGGCCGTGGCCCGTCGGAGGCGAGAGACTAGCTCGACGGCGGGGTCGTGATCGGCCGATCAGACGCGCTCGCGGGGGACCTTCCAGGCTCTGCGCCACGCCCGCTCCGCGTCGGAGAAGGTGTCGAGCGGATCGATGACGGCCTGGAACGCGGTCAGCAGCTCCTCGAGCTCACCCGTGGTGGCCGCGACCTCGGCCACGTGCTCGCACCCGGTGTCGGCCTCGGACAGCGACCGGTCCGCCGACTCCCAGGCGAGCGCGAGGTCGGTCACGCGGTCCGGGTCGGCGTCGCCCGGCGCCGGGACGCCCTCGACGGGCGCCACCACCCGCCAGCGAGGCATCCACTCCCGAGCGTCACGGATGGCCTGCCGCATGGAGTCGAGACCGACCGCGATGGGCGCCGGCTCGACGCGACCCGTCGGCAGCGTCCCGAGCAGGACCCGGCGGCCACCCTCGATCACCTCCGCGCAGTCGAGGAAGGACCACCACGCGTCGTGGAGGTCGGCGGGCAGGTCGGGCTTGCGCGAGAAGAGGGCCATGCCCCGATGCTCCCCGCCCGACCCGGCCGGGCGCAACTCGGGCGGTGTTTGTACGCTCCTGTACCTGCGCACTGCGGTCCGAAGTCTCGGTCCCCGCGGCTCGTCCGGTGTCGAAGACCACCCGGACCGCCCCGAGACCCCCGGACCACCGATGCTGCCTCCCCTCGAGTCCCACCCCTTCCTCGATGCCCTGCGTCGGCGGGTGCTCGTCTTGGACGGGGCGATGGGGACCTCGCTGCAGGCGTTCGACCTCGGTGAGGACGACTTCGGCTCGCACGACCTCGAGGGCTGCAACGAGATCCTGGTCGCCACCCGCCCGGACGTGGTCTCCGAGGTGCACCGATCCTTCCTCGAGGTCGGGTGCGACGCGGTGCAGACCGACACGTTCGGTGGCGCCCCCTGGGTCCTCGACGAGTACGACCTCGGCGACCGGACCGAGGAGCTCAACGAGACCGCCGCCAGGCTGGCCCGCGAGGCGTGCGACGCGTTCTCGACCCCCGAGAAGCCGAGGTTCGTGGTCGGGTCGATCGGTCCCGGGACCCGCTCCCCGACGCTGTCGCTCGGCAAGGACCCCGCCACGACGGGCGACTTCATCGACGTCCCGGCGATGGAGGACGGCTACCGGCGCCAGATCCGCGGGCTGCTCGACGGCGGCACCGATGCGCTCCTGATCGAGACCAGCTTCGACCTACTGCAGATCAAGGCGGCGGTCGCCGCCGCCAACGACGTCTTCGTCGAACGTGGTGCCCGCGTCCCGGTGCTGGTGCAGTTCACCGTCGAGAAGGACATCAACACGATGCTCCTCGGGACCGAACCCCTGGCCGCGATCGCGGCGCTCGATCCGCTCGGCATCGACGTGCTCGGGATGAACTGCGCCACCGGCCCCGAGGACATGCGCGAGCACGTGCGGACCCTCGCCCGATCCTCACGCCTGCCGATCAGCATCGTGCCGAACGCCGGGATGCCGTCGCTGGTCGATGGCGCGACGGTCTACCCCCTCGACCCGGAGGGCCTCGCCGCCGCGCAGCGCGAGTTCGTCACCGAGCTCGGCGTGTCGATCGTGGGCGGCTGCTGCGGCACGACCCCCGCGCACCTCGCGGCGGTGGTCCAGGCGGTCGACGGCCTCACGCCCCGTCCGCGTGCCCTCGACCGTCCGGGCCTCGCGAAGCCCGGCCTCGCGGGGTCGCTCGTCGTGGCCGAAGAGGACGGAGCCGACGCGGATGAAGCCGCAGCGCCGGCCCCGCTCGTCGTCGAGTACCGACCCTCGCTCGCCTCGCTCTACAGCGCGGTGACGCTCGAGCAGGACACCGCGTTCCTCACCATCGGCGAGCGCGCGAACGCGAACGGATCGAAGGCGTTCAAGGAGATCCTCCTCGCCGAGGACTGGGACGCGACCGTCGCGCTCGCCAAGTCCCAGACCCGCGAGGGCGCGCACGTCCTCGACGTCTGCGTGGACTACGTCGGTCGCGAGGGCGCCCCGGACATGGTCGAGGTGGTGGACCGGTACGCGACCCAGTCGACCCTGCCCCTCGTGATCGACTCGACCCAGCTCGACGTCATCGAGACCGCGCTCCTGCGACTCGGCGGTCGCGCCGTCATCAACTCGGTGAACCTCGAGGACGGCCGGAACAAGGCCGACCTGCTGCTGCCGCTCGCCAAGCGCTACGGCGCGGCGGTCGTGGTCCTCGCCATCGACGAGGAGGGCCAGGCACGCACCGCCGAGTGGAAGCTCCGCGTCTGCGAGGCCATCGCCCGGATCGCCATCGACGAGTTCGGTCTGGAACCGCAGGACCTCATCTTCGACATGCTGACCTTCCCGCTCGGTTCCGGGCAGGAGGACCTGCGGGGCGACGCGAAGGAGACGCTCGAGGCGATCGAGCGCATCGGGTCGCTGGTGCCCGGGTGCGGCACCACGCTCGGGGTCTCCAACATCTCGTTCGGCCTGTCCCCCGCCGCCCGGCAGGTCCTCAACTCGGTCTTCCTCAAGGAGGCGATCGACCGCGGCCTGACGTCGGCGATCGTGCACCCGGGCAAGATCCTGCCGCTGCACCGCATCCCCGACGAGCAGGTCACCACCGCGCTCGACCTGATCCACGATCGCCGCGGCGAGGCGGGGACCTCCGAGGGCGCCGCCGAGCAGGGCGCCAAGTACGACCCGCTCCACCACTTCATGGCCCTGTTCGAGGGGGAGGTCGAGCAGGACGACCGCGAGCAGCTCGCCGACCTGCCCGCTCGACCAGCGACTGCACCGCCGCATCGTGGACGGCGAACGCGAGGGGGATGGAGGCCGACCTCGACGAGGCGCTGGCCGACATCCCACCGCTCGACATCATCAACACCCACCTGCTCGGCGGGATGAAGGAGGTCGGTCAGCTGTTCGCGTCGGGCGCGATGCAGCTGCCGTTCGTGCTGCAGTCCGCGGAGGCCATGAAGACCGCGGTCGCCTACCTCGAACCGCACATCGAGGCGTCGGGCGGCGGGTCGTCGACCAAGGGGTCGATCCTGCTCGCCACCGTCAAGGGTGACGTCCACGACATCGGCAAGAACCTGGTCGACATCATCCTGCGCAACAACGGCTACGACGTGCACAACATCGGCATCAAGCAGTCGATCGACGCGATCCTGCAGGCCGCCGACGGAGCACGGCGTCGACGCGATCGGGATGTCGGGACTGCTGGTCAAGTCGACGGTGGTGATGCGCGAGAACCTCGAGGAGATGAACCACCGCGGCCTCTCGAAGTACCCGGTGCTGCTCGGCGGTGCGGCGCTCACCCGCGGCTACGTCGAGGACGACCTGCGCGCCACCTACGAGGGCGAGGTCTTCTACTGCAAGGACGCCTTCGAGGGCCTGAGAACAGGATCGTGTCCTCGGTGCCGAGGAACTCCGACAGGCGCTCCTCGAGCTGCTTGTGCAGTGACTGCGTCCCGCAGATGAAGCGGACCGACGCCATCCCGAAACCCCACCGCTCGAGCGCGTCACGTGCCGCTTCGATCACGGCGGGATGATCGGCGAGCCCGAGATAGTTGTTGGCGCACAGGTTGAGCAGGCCGCCCATGCCCTCGACCTCGACATGCGCCGACTGCGGCGACTCGAGCACGAGCTCTCCCTTGTAGAGGCGCGCCTCCCTCAGCCCGTCGAGCTCGGCGACGAGCTCCTGCTGCAGCGATCCGTACACGGCCTGCCCCCTTCTAGAGATCGGTCCAGTCGAGTATCACCTTGCCCGAGTCCCCGAAGCGGCGACCGAGAAAGCCTCCGCGAAGTCGCGATAGGAGAACCGATGCGTGATCACCGGGCGGATGTCGAGGCCGGACTGCACCATCACCGACATCTGGTACCAGGTCTCGTACATCTCGCGGCCGTAGATGCCCTTGAGCGTGAGCATGTTGAAGACGATCGGCGTGAAGTCGATCGGAACCTCACCCGTCTGGATCCCGAGCAGGGCGATGCGGCCGCCGTGCGCCATCGCCGGCAGCAGGGCGCGAGCGCCGCCGCCTGCCCCGACATCTCGAGCGCAACATCGAAGCCCTCCGTCATCCCGAGCTCTCGCTGGATCGCGTCGAGGCCGCTCGCCGTCGGATCGACCGCTGCCGTCGCCCCCATCCGGCGCCAGAGCTCGCGGCGGTAGCGGGTTCGGGTCGGAGACGACGACATACCGCGCGCCCGCATGGCGGGCGACCGCGACCGCCATGCAGCCGATCGGGCCGGCGCCCGTGACGAGAACGTCCTCGCCGAGCACCGGAAGCGTCAGTGCCGTGTGGACGGCGTTCCCGAACGGATCGAAGATCGCGGCGACGTCCTCGTCGACGCCGGGCCAGTGGTGCCAGATGTTCGTCATCGGCAGCGCCACGAACTCGGCGAAGGCGCCCGGTCGCTGCACCCCGAGCCCGATCGAATGCGCGCAGAGATGCCGCCGCCCCGCCATGCAGTTGCGGCAGCGGCCGCAGACGACGTGGCCCTCGCCGCTGACGATGTCGCCGGGGTGGAAGTCGCTGACGTTCGAGCCGACCTCGACGATCTCGCCGACGAACTCGTGCCCGATCACGAGCGGCACCGGGATCGTCTTCTGGGCCCAGGCGTCCCAGGAGTAGATGTGCAGATCGGTGCCGCAGATGCCGGTCTTCCGGACGCGGATCAGGACGTCGTTGATCCCGGGCGCGGGCTCTGGCACGTCCTCGAGCCACAGACCGGGCTCAGCTCTTGCTTTGACGAGCGCGCGCACGGTTCAGTCTCCGATCGTCGCGGGGAGGAGTCTCACTCAGCGCTTGGCGACGAAGTCGGCAATGGCCTGGATCTGCTGGTCGCTGAGTCTGCCTTTGAAGGAGGGCATCAGCCCTTTGCCGAAGGTGACGCGCTCGATGACGAGGTCACGCGCGGGCGCGGCGTTGTCGAGGTTCGGCCCGTAGGTGCCGCCCGTATTCGCCGCGGCCGAAGGTGTGGCAGGTACCGCATCCCGAGGCGAGGAACAGCTCCTTGCCCGTAGCTGCGACTGCGCTACCGCTCGACGGTCCCTTCTGCGCCGTCGGGTCGAGCCGGAAGACGCTTCCCGCTGCGGTGGTGATGTAGATGCGTTGCAGAGCGTCGGTACCGAATGACGTGATTCCCGGCTCGTAGATCCTCAGCGATCGTTTCGACGCGAGTCGGCCCTTCTGGACGTTGAGCACGATCACCTCACCGAGGCAGTAGTCCGCGTACAGGAAGCGGCCGCCGAGGAGCGGAAGCCTCGGGTCGTGCACGACGACGCCGGCGATGACGGAGCAGTTGCCGCCTTCGCGGGCGTACTCGTAGAGCGGCGGTATCCGCGCCGGGGCACATGCCGGCGGGGAATTTGCGTCGAAGGAAGGATTCCCTCGAAACAGGGCCAGCCGAAGTTGGTGCCTTGGACCCTGGCGGCCGGGGCGTACTTGATCGACTCCCGTACGAACTCGCCCGCATCGCCGACGTAGAGGTCACCGGTCTTCGCGTCGATCGTGTAGCGCCACGGGTTCCGTAGGCCTCGGGCGACGACCCGCGTCGCGCCGGTGGTCGGGTTGACGCGCAGGATCTTGCCGTTGGGATCATTCAGCCGCTGAGCCCGCATCTTGTCCTGCCACTCGTTCAAGCCACCGTCCCCGGTGCTCAGATACAGCTTGTGGTCGGGGCCGAAGAGCAGCAGACCACCGAAGTGCTCGCCGGAGAGATGCTCGAACGACAGCACCTCACGCCGAGTCGTGAGGTCGGCCCGATTCGGGTTCGACGACGAGCGGCGAAACTCGACCAGGTGTGTGCGCTTGTCGGTTCCGGCGTAGTAGACGTAGAAGAGGCCGTTCCGGGCGTATCCCGGGCTGAACGCCATCGACAGCAGGCCGGGCTCGTTCCCGGGGGCGACCTCGGAGGCGATATCGAGGAACGGAGCGGTGACCTTGCGGCCGTTCAGCAGGAGCCGGATGCGGCCTGCCTTCTCGACGACGAAGAGCTCGGCTCGTATCCCCGCTCGGTGACGCCACGTAGTCGGGGAAGTCGAACCGCCCCACCAGTTTCAGCTGAACCTCTCGCGCGGGAACCGGCTTCGCGTCAGTCGCGGCACCGGCGGTCAGCGCGAGCAAGGCGGTGCCTGCCAGAACAAGAGTTGCGAGCACGAGGGCAGGACGCACTCAGACGAACCTACCCGACCACCTAGGTGATCCGGCGGCAACATGCTGCGGTTTTACACGACTCCCAGCCGACAGGCGTGCCGGCGAGACTAGTAGTCGAGACGGGAGACCTCGAGATCGAGGTCGACGTTCGACGCGTCGCATGACCTCGTCGCTGATCTCGCCGGTGTTGCGCAGCTCCACGACGGCGTGTCGCTCCGCTTCGAGTAGCTCGCGGCGGAGACGCTGGTACTTCAGCGACCGCTTCTCGATCGCGCTGTCGCCGTCAGGATCGACACGGGCCGAGAAGCGGTCGATCCGGAACCGGTAGAGACCGCGAGCCCGCTCGGCTGTGTCCTCCAGCACCCACTTCTCGCCGACCAGCTCGTCGAGTCGCGCGAGCGCGGCCTCCGCCGCGCGAACCCGGGCGAGCGCCTCCTCCGCGTCGGCGCCGCCGTCGTCCTCCTCCAGTCGCAGCGCGCGGATCACGAGCGGAAGTGACAGCCCCTGCACGACGAGCGTCGCGAGCACGACGGCGAACGCGAAGAAGATGATCAGGTCGCGGTCGGGAAACGGCGCGCCCGTCTCCGTGTGCAGGGGAATGAGCAGTGCCGCCGCGATCGTCACCGCACCTCGCATGCCGTTCCAGGAGATGAACGCCGGATAGCGCCAGGGCGGCGACGGATCCCTGTCCCTGAGGTGCGGCCTCAGCACGCGCGGCAGATAGGTCGCCGGGAACACCCAGAGGATCCGGACGACGATCACCGCGAGCGCGATGACGGCAGCTTCGCCCACGAGCGTCCAGCCCCCGCGGCCGGAGAGCGCATCGAGGATCGGGCGCAGCTGCAGCCCGATCAGCCCGAACAGGAGCACGTTCAGGAGGAACGTCAGGATCTCCCAGAACCCGTGGCCCTGGAGACGCGTCTGCACCGTGGTGAGCTCGGGCGTGTACCAACCGATGTAGAGCCCGGCCGTGACGACAGAGAGCACGCCCGAGACGCCGAGTGCCGAGGCTGGCAGAAAGGCGAAGTAGCCCGTCAGGAAAGCGATCGTGATCTCGAGCGGCGGATTGTCGAGCGCGCGCCGAACCCGGCGGACCACGTAGCCGACGACGAGCCCGACGACGATCCCGCCGACGATGTTGAACACGAGGCGCCACGCCGCGTCCCAGGGCGAGAACGATCCCACCACGACGGCTGCGATCGCCGTGCGCAGCAGCACGAGCGCTGTCCCGTCGTTGACGAGGCTTTCACCCTCGACGATATCGATCAGGCGTCGCGGCACCCCGAGCCGCCGCCCGATCGCCGTCGCCGCGATCGGATCCGTCGGTGACACCACCGCTCCGAGCACGAATGCCGCAGCCCAGGGAAGATCGGCGACCGTATGCGCGACCACGGCCACGCCCACCGTGGTCACCGCGACGAGCCCGACCGCGAGCAGCGAGATCGGTCGCAGGTTCTGGCGCAGCTCACGCAGGCCTGTGAAGTACGCCGACACGTACAGGAGCGGCGGCAGAATGCCCACGAGGACGACCTCGGGCGCCATCGTCACGGTCGGCACGCCCGGCGCGAACCCGAGCAGCAGGCCGCCGAGCACGAGCAGGATCGGGTAGGGGATCCGCAGCGGCACCGCCAGGATCAGCAGCGCCGCGGCCGAGACCAACAGCGCCAGTAGCTGCAGTTCCTGCTGCGTGCCGAACTCGAGAATCACTCGCGGCTCAGGGTACTTAGTCGCCTCGGAGAGGGGAGCTGGGTGACCATGTCGAGAGGACGTCCGTCCGCAGGCGCTGCATCTCACGGACCGCGACGAAGGAGCGTTACAGCCTCCATGACAACCGAAACCAACCTGCGTCTCTACGACTATGCGGCCTCCGGCAATTGCTACAAGGTGCGCCTCCTCCTGGCGCAGCTCGGGCGACCGTACGACCGAATCCCGGTCGACATCTTCGCCGGCGAGACGCTCACCGACGAGTACGGCCGCATCAACCCTTTCCGCTCGACCCCGGTGCTCGAGATCGCCCCGGCCGCTACCTGCTCGAGTCGAACGCGATCCTCGTCTACCTCGCCCACGGGACATCCTTGCTGCCGCCAGAGCCGATCGAGCAGGCCGACGTCGTCCGCTGGCTGATCCTCGAGCAAACCGACCTCATCCCCGCCATCGCAGGACTGCGCTTCCGTCTGCAGACCGGACGGATCGCCTCCGGCGACGCGGATGCGATGCGCCGCAGGTCCGCCGGCGAGGAGCTGCTCGGCATCCTCGACGGTCACCTCTCGGGAAGAGAGTTCCTCGCCGCCGATCGGTACACGATCGCGGACATCGCCGTCTACGGCTACACCCACGTCGCAGACGAAGCGGGATACGACCTCGACCGCTGGCCCGCAGTCCGGGACTGGCTCGTTCGCGTCGCAGGGCAAGCCGGCTACGTCAACGACCTCCTCCCCTATCCGCCGAACGCGCGGGCAGGGGCGGGCCGCTCGATCTACACCCCCTGATTCCTACTCCGGCCGGTCTCAGGACAGCGCTCGCCGTCTCGCCGGGAAGCCCGAAGGGGTTACTCCAGGCCCGGCGGCCGCGCTCGTCCTCGACCTCGACCCGCGCCCAGCGCCAGAACTCCGGGAACTCGAAGCGAGCACCGGTGATCAGCCCGTCGGCGTCGCGTTCGCGCGCCTCCCCGCGCCAGTTGCCCATCCCGAGGTCGGCGTTGACGGCGCAGCCGTCCCACGGGCCGGACCGAACCCGCACCGACCTCACGGGCGAGCAGCGCACGGTGATGGACGCCTCCTCGATCGTGACGTCGCGAATCTTCGGGCCCGGCGAGCCATAGAACCTGCCGCTCCGTAGCGCCTCGATCACGGCGGCCGCGCGGATCGCTCCTGGCGAGGACCCACGTCCAGCCGAAGCCGCTGTCCTCGCCCGGCGTGTGGCAGTCGTCGGTCGCGAGCCCCGTCACCATCTGACCCTCGCTGGAGCACGTCGTCCCAGTGCACCGTCGACAGGCCGTTGCCCTGCATGACCTCGGAGGCGCCGTTCCAGATCTCGATCCCGGCGAGCGACGGCGCCGCGAGCACGTCCTCCGCGCGAAGGCCGCTCCAGTACGGGTGACAGAGGAACGGGACTCCTCCCCGGTCGACGATCCACGCTGCGAGCGCCTCGACGCTCTCGAACGGCTCCGCCACCTCGGGCAGCTCCGCGACACCGAGAGCGAGCACCTCGGCCTCGTCGTGGGCGGACGGCGCGTCGGCCGTGAGCTCGCTGGAGGGGATGACCAGGATGCGGTCGTGGGCGATATCGGTTACGTGCCAGTGGTCCGTGATCGCGAGCACGTCGAAGCCGAGCTCCGCGTAGTGGTCGCAGAGCAGATCCGGTGAAGGCTCGCCGTCCGAGTTCGTCGTGTGCGCGTGAAACTGGCAGCGCAACCACACTCCATCGTCACGAAAGAGCGAGCCGGGCACGAGGAGCCTCTACGGCGCCGGGTGCGGAGACGTGAAGTAGCACTTGCACGAGCCGCTGAGCGTCGGCTGGAAGCCGGCCCACGTCGGCGACTGTGCGCTGATCGCGTTCGAGACGACGAGCTGGATGTAGGGACGCTTCTTCGCCAGATACGCCTCCATCTTCCAGACGAGCGCCCGCCGCTCTTTCACGTTCACGAGCGAGCCCTGCTTGTTCCACCAGCTGTCGTAGAGCGGATCGTCGAAGCCCGTGTCGCTGTTGTTGTACCACTCCGCCTTCGTCACGACGGAGAGGTTGAACGATGGATCGATGTACGGATGCCAGTACCACGTGTACATGTCGGCCTTGAGGTACTTCCCGCCCGGAGCGGTGATCAGCTCGAACGCCTGGGCGCCGTCCCCTCCGGGCGTCAGGTTGAGCTTGACCCCGATCTTCTTGAAGGCCGTCGCGAGGATGTCGAACTGACGATCGCCGTTGAAGTCGAGATCGTTCGGGACGATCACGCTATAGCTCATCGCGTGGGCCGGTTGCGCGAGCTTTCCCGTCGTAGCGGGGACGACCCTCAGCCCGTCCGCGCCACGCTTGTAGCCCAGCGAGTCGAGGATGGTGTTCGCCCTGGCGACGTTGTGGGCAGGGGCTTGACTGCAGGGTTCAGCCAACCCTCTGCCTTCGACGCCGGCGAGAGGATGTTCGCCCACGGCTTCGCGTGCCCGCTGAAGACGACATCGACGATCTGCTGACGCGGGATCGCGTACTCGAATGCCTCCTTCAGGCGGGGGTTGAGGAGCTCGCGATTCTTCGACTTCTTCGGATTCGAGTTGAACCCGAGATTCGTAACCTCCGAGCCCGCACCGAAGTTCACCTTGATCCCGGGCTTGCCGTTCGCGGCGTCCGCAGCGCCGTACGGGAGCGAGTCGATGAACTCGAGCTTTCCGCGGCGCATGTCCACGACCATCGAGGTCGCGTTCGTGTAGTAGGTGAACGCCACCCCGCCGACTTCGACTTCGGGCCGTAGAAGTTGGGGTTCGGCTTGAAGGCGGTCGTGCCCTTCTGCTCGTACTGCGTGACCACGTACGGGCCACCGGAGACGTTGGGCAGCTCTCCTGCGGCTTGAACTCCTTCAGCCCCTTCCCGTTCTTTCCGAGCTTCTTCGACCAGACGTGCTCGGGAAGAACGAAGGACTGCGACAGGTTCGAGAGCGCGGGGGCGATCGGGCGGCTGAGTAGGTGATCTGCGAGGGTCTCGGATCCGGTGCCGAGGCTCTCTTGATCCCTTCGAACGGCTCGCAACGTACGAGGTCGGCCCGTCCTTGTACTTGAGAACCGTGTTGATCGTCCAGACGGCATCGTCCGCGGTGAGCGGGATGCCGTCCGACCACTTGCCCTTCCTCAGCCGGAACGTCCAGGTGAGCCCGCCCTTGCTGCTCGACCAACTCGACGCCCAGTCACTGCCGATCTTCGGGCCTGGCGCGTACTGAACCAGCTGCGGGAAGACCATCGTGTAGGCCGTCGAGTCGTTCGTCTCGATCCCGACGAACGGGTTCAGCGTGTCGACGTAGAACGTCGTCCCGATCCGGAGCACCTTCGCATCGGCTGCGCCGGCACCATGCTCGACGCGCCCACCCCCGGGATCAGCAGCAAAACGGCGAGCCCGAGTACGACGAGCGGCAGGCGACGAGTCATTCCTGGAGTCATGCGTGCTCCCGGGTTTGGAGTGCCGATCCCGATCGCGAACGACCGGCCGAAAGTGAGGATGAAATGCGAGCGCCGATCGTACCGGCCCGAATGGCACCCCAAGGGTTGGAATGCGGTGAACG